>CAWASR010000031.1:0-134326 GCA_963784805.1 uncultured Alphaproteobacteria bacterium | reverse complement strand
GCGCAGCACGATCTTCACCTTCGGCCAGCGCTCTCGGATCTGAGCCACGATGCGATCCATCTCCTCGACCGCCCCGGCGCCGCCGTCGATGTTGGAGCGCCTGAGCTTGGCGGCGATGAGACGCCGGCCGCAGAACACATAGCGCGGCAGGCAGCAGCAGCAGTCGTAGTAGCCGTGAAAGAAGCCGCCCTCCCGATCGCCGTCCAGAGGGTCGTCGGTGGCGTCGGGGTCGAGCACGATCTGGCGCGGCGCTTTTTGATAGGCGTCGATAAACAAGTCGACGAACAGGGACGTGGGCAATTACGCCCTCAGTATGCGCCGCGAAATCCATGCTGACCACGCCAAGCAATGTTATCGGTGTTCATCTTATCGGTCTTAATTATTTTTTGGGAAGGGCTTAAGAATAAGAATGTTAATGTCCGTTTTTGGGGTGAAATTTGATTTGCTGATTTCAACAAGCGTAGGCGAAATCTTGATGACGCCATCGCCGCACAAACTGATCAGGTTGTCTGGAGAGCTCTTGTCTATTACAAGATTAAATCTTGCAATTGGGCGGGCCCAATTCGCGCCAGTACTAAGGATATACGATATCCGTTCCTCTGTAAAAGGCGAGCCATATTCCATATGAGGAGGCTTTTTTGCCGTTTGGACTTTGCGCAATAGCGTTTGATCTATGCAATATTTATCCTTCTCATCTTTAAACCATGGCTTTGACATTTCCTTTGGATCTCCAAGAGAAGTGACATTGCTGAGGCCAACGCTTGGCCGGTATTGGTGTTCAATTATCGTCTCCTTGCCTGCGGGGAACAATACATCAAAGTAATAGGTCGTCGCCAAAGACCATCTCGGGACCAGAGTTCTTTGGGTCCCCTTTCCCATATCCGATTTTTCCGCCTCGACAAGGTTGTCTTTTATGAATTCTCTCTGTTTGCTTTCAGGTAATCGATTCAGTGCGTCTTGCGTTTTTTGTTGATGCGGAGCGAGCGGAACGCCGTCAGCTCTTAGTATAGAGGTTATCTCGCGGTCGTCCTTATAAGCACGTCGTTCTGCGCGGGCGGCTACGGGTTGTCCATTCACTGACGTTGAAAACTCAAGAAAGTTGTCTGCGGTTCCATTTGGAATCTCAATAGTCGTACCACGGTCATTTGAGATTCTTGGCATTGGAAATGCAACAATTGTAGAAATATCCTGAGAAGAGTGGTTGATAAAGAGATACCGTATATTTATAATTTTATTGGATATGAAGAGATCTTCGGATCGCATCTCGATCTGCAAAGATTTTGTTAGAACTAATCCGCCGGTTTCGAGCGCTGCCGTAGAATCATTCGCGAGAGCAGGGGCAGTCAGAAAAAAAAATGATAACATCAAACTTAGACGGCGCAGTTGCATAAGTTTCTCCAATTCAATATCGGACGCCCCGATCGCCAGAGCGAGAGCCCGCGCGAGATCGTGACGTATCAATATATCGCTTTCGCCGTCCGAAGCCGCGTCGATCGCGGGGTCACTTGGAGGGCAATCTCAAGCGGAGGCAGCCGTTGGCGCGCGTGTCCTGACTCACTCGCGGTGGGCCGCTGCGATCGCGTCGAGCAGCCCCGCATTCACCCCGTCAGCGCGAAGAACCTCGACGGGGATAACCACTGGCTCAGCGCAGGCCTGTACGGCGTGCGGCAGATCAAATTGTACGGCGAGGCCGCCTGACCTGGCGTCCAGCCAAACCATCATGGGCGGGTTGGCCGTTTCCCGCACCGCCTCCTTGCAAGTGGCGACCTCTTCCGCCGGTATGTCGTTCCCCGGCAAGCGGCTCGCGCGATCATATCCGGAAAGATACAGCGAATATAACCGAGGGGAGGAAAGCGTCACCATTCTTGTGCCGTCTATTCCCGCCGTCAGTGCGACCTTCCCGGAAATCGAAGGCGGCAAAAGGCGCGTCCAGTCCACAGGAACCCCCGTTTCCAGATCGTAGACGATAGACATAGTCCCGATCGACGGGTAGGGGCCGCCACAGAATGCCATATCCCTGATGACATAACTGAGGTAGCGGGGGCCCCGCATTGTCGGCTCGACTTTTCGCACCCAGCCGCCGTGGACGCCGTTCTGTCCCTTGCAGGCCCGGATCGCTTTGCTGAGATTCAGGTCAAGGCGCTTCAGCGCGGCGTTGATCCGCGTCTGCGCGGCATCCGAGGGACTGGCGATCAGCGGCATCGCAGCCGCCTCCTTTGCGACAGGCGGCGGGTCCTGCAATTGCAGGGTCTGGTCGGCCCCCCTGGCGGGCGGCGCGAAGAAATGCGCGACCGCCACAATCGCCGCGATCCGGCGAATTGACCTCATCATGCCAGACCCCTCCATCGGGCGGGCGTCGTTTTCATATGACCACCGGCGCGGCGCCGCAGCGATCAGTCGCCGCGAGCGCCCGCTGAATCGCTTGAACGATGTCTCGTTCGCGGAAGGGCTTTTGTATGAGGGCCACGTCGGGTCCCAGCGACAAGGCCCCCAACGCGTCGCCCGCCACGAAAACATGCGGGACAAAACCGCTTCGGAGGATCTCGTTGACCGCCGCAATGCCGCTCGTTTCGCCCAGTCCGACGTCGACAATCATCAAATCCGGGCGACAACGCACGGCGGCCGCTGCCGCATCGGCGGCTTTGGCCTCCGCGGCGCAGACCTTGTGACCGAGTTCCTCGAGCATTTCGACAAGCAACCTGCGGATCGTCTCGTCGCCCTCAACGATCAGAATGCACAGCGCCTTCATCGGCATGCCCCTGGCCCGCCCCAGCCTCGTTGAACCCAGACAGCAACGCTGTCGAACGCTGTCGACCTGACGGACCCGAATGCACGCTCTCCGGATCCTGTGGAAACGTGAGGGAACCCGGTCGGGGCGCTCGCAATTCTCGTTGCGCCCTCTGGACCCGCCTGCCGCGCATTGCGAGGTCGGCAAGTTCGCTCATTTTGGCGCGACATGCGTTTCGACGCGCCAGTGCTGATGGTCGGCGCCGCGCGATATCTCAGTGAAGAGATGCCGGAGTGAGCCAAGGTGAACGCCAGCACGATGAAATCACTCGCTACGAAGCGCTAGCGCGGCGCGCGAGCGCGCGAGCGCCGATGCAGACAATCCCGAGCGCGACGATCAGCGCCAGAAGGGGCTGCTTCTCGATGACAAGACTGACCGCCCTGGCCGAGCGCTCGCCTTCCGCCTCCACTTCACGGCGGAAGTCCCGCGCGCCCCGATCGATTTGGTCGGCGGCGTTCTGCGCACTGTTCGTCGCCGTGCATTTTACGTGTTCGATCAGGCTTGCGACGTCGCGCTTCAACGCAGCGAGATCGTCGCGAAGCGCCGCAAAATCCGGATCCGTGCTCGTCGATGCGTTCATTTCGCGACTTTCCCAATCGTGGCGAAACTTTCTACCACGGCGATTCGAGTTCACTATGATTGAAGCCGCGCGGCTGGGGAAGATTCGGAAAGTACTCATGCCTTGCGCTTGCGCTCCAAGGCGGTCGCGAAGTTGTCACTTGTAAACCGATCGTATATACGCCCCATTCCTGCTTTAGTTTTCCGTCCATTGCGTTTGAGCGCCGCTCTCCGAGAAAAATCTCAGAATGCGTGCAAGGCGTCCCCATCAATCCGCAGCGAAGCGACCGGGTTCGGTCAAGAAGCCCCTTGCCGCCGGCAGTCGCGCGAATTTCCCGATCGTGGCGATCGGCGCCTCGGCCGGCGGCCTCGAGGCTTGCAGGAGGCTTTTGGACGCGCTGCCGCCGACCAGCGGCATGGCGTTCATAATCGTGCAGCACCTCGACCCGAGCCACGATAGCATGATGGTGGATTTGCTTGCGGGCAATACGTCCATGCCGGTCCTGCTGGCGACTGACGGAATGGCGATCGAGCGCGAGCGCGTCTATGTCATTCCACCTGGCGTCTATCTCTCTGTCGACGACAAGGGAGCGTTGCGGCTTTCGAGGCCCCAGGCGCGACACGGGGCACGGCTCCCTTTCGACTTCCTGTTGAATTCTCTGGCCAGCGAATACGGAGCGCGCACGGTGTGCGTGGTTCTTTCCGGAACCGGCGCCGACGGCAGTCTTGGCGTGAAAGCGGTAAAGGGTAAGGGCGGCCTTGTCATCGCGCAGGACATCAGCGAAGCCGACTACGACGGCATGCCCAGAAGCGCCATCGCCACCGGCGCGGTGGACCTCGTGCTTCCCGCGGCGAAGATCGCCGAAGCGCTGGTCGCGCGCCAACGAGGCCGCGCCTATTTGCCCGAGCCGCCGAGAGCTTCCGCGCAAGTGTCGGTTGAGGATTTGCTGCCGGAGTTTATCGGTCTCCTGCGCACGAAGACGGTCCACGATTTCAGGCTCTACAAGCATGGTACGCTCGTGCGGCGCCTGGAACGGCGGATGTCCATGGCGGCGCTCAAATCCGCCGCCGAGTATCTCGACCTCTTGCGTCGCGACGCCGAAGAACTCGCTCAGCTCTCCAGGGATCTCCTGATCAATGTCACGGGTTTCTTTCGGGACGCGGCCGTATTCGATTTTCTGGCCGGGAGCGTTATTCCCGATCTGGTGCGTGACCACCCGCTTGACCGACCGCTGCGGATATGGGTCGCCGGCTGCAGTTCCGGGGAGGAAACCTATTCCCTCGCCATGCTTTTTCGCGAGCAAATCGACGCGTCGAAGCGCGACGTCAGACTGCAGATATTCGCCAGCGACGTCGACCCCGACGCGGTGGCGAGCGCTCGCGAAGGCCTCTATCCCAAAACGATCGAGTCCGAAGTGTCGCCAGAGCGATTGGCCGAATTTTTCTCCCAGGAGGATCACGGCTACCGGGTCTCGGCCGAGCTGCGCTCCAGCATCGTGTTTGCGGTGCACGACGTGCTCGCCGATCCCCCATTCGCGCGTCTCGATTTCGTTTCGTGCCGAAACCTTCTGATCTACCTTCTGCCCGAGGCGCAAGCCAAGGTTATCTCCATCCTCCACTTCTCACTGCGGGAAGGCGGCCTTCTGCTGGTTGGCAATGCCGAGACGGTCGGAGTGGCCGACGGCCAGTTCGCCGCCGTTTCCAAAACGGAACGTCTCTACCGTCGCGTCGGCGGCGCCTGGCTCGGCAAACTCGGTCCATCCGTGAGCGCCGGCGGCGGCGCTCGATTGCGCGCGCGTCCCGACCCGACGCCGGCGCATACGCGCCAGGAGGCGTTCGCCGAACTATGTCGAAGAAAGATGCTGGACGCCTACGGTCCGGCGGCGGTGCTGATCAACGCCAAACTCGAATGCCTCCACTTCGAAGGGCCGACGGATCGTTACCTCAGGATCGCGCCTGGACGCCCCGGGCAGGACCTGATCGCCAATGCGCGCGACGGCGTGCACGCGAAGCTGAGGTCGACCGTTCTTCGCGCGCTGCGGGACAATGCGCGCGTGACGGCGACCGGAGGCCGTCTAAGCGGCCAGGTCGGCGACTCGTCATTCCACATCGATGTCCAGCCCGTTGAGAGCGAACGCGAGCAGTTGTTTTTGGTCTGTTTCGTCGAGGACTCGTCGCCGAAAGCCGCTCTCCGCGGTCGTATGACGAAGGCCGACGTTCCCCGGGTCGCTGAGCTCGAACGTGAGCTCGAGGCGACAAGAATCGAGCTTGAGCACACCATTCGCGACCTCGACAGATCGCACCGGGAACAGATCGCGATCAACGAGGAGGCGTTGTCGGTCAACGAGGAATTTCAGTCGACGAACGAAGAGTTACTCGCCTCCAAGGAGGAGCTTCAATCGCTCAACGAGGAACTGAACGCCCTGAACAGCCAATTGCAGGAAACGCTCGAGCGACAGCGCACGACCACGGACGATTTGAGGAACGTCCTTTTCAGCACCGACGTCGCTACTATTTTCCTCGACGCCCATTTTAATATCCGCTTTTTCACCCCAGCGACGAAAGCGCTCTTCAATGTGATTCCAGGCGATGTTGGGCGGCCGCTCACGGATCTCAAGTCGCTGGCCGCCGACGAGGCTTTGCTGGACGACGCCCAAATGGTCCTGAAAGGTGAATCACCGGTCGAGCGGGAAGTCCAGGTTCAAGACGGTTGCTGGTTCGTACGCCGGATCTTGCCCTATCACGCCAGCGACGGGAAGACTGAGGGCGTCGTCATTACCTATGACGACGTCACGGAACGGCGGCGCACGGCAGTTGCGCTGAGCGCCGCCAAACGACAAGCCGAATTGGCGAGCGTCGCCAAGTCGCGATTTCTCTCCGCGGCAAGCCATGATTTGCGACAGCCGTTGCAAACTCTCGCGTTGCTCCAGGGATTGCTGGCGAAGAGAGTCGTCGGAGAGAGGACCGAGAAGCTGGTCGCCGGCATCGACGAGGCGTTGGGCGCCATGACCGGCATGCTGAATACGCTGCTCGACATCAATCAGATCGAAGTGGGCGCGGTTAAGGCCGACACAGCCGACTTCCCCGTGAACAATGTGCTTGACCGTCTTAGGGACGAATTGACTTACCACGCCCAGGCCGCCGGCCTCGTGTTGCGCGTGATGCCCTGCTCTCTGTCCATTCGAAGCGATCCGCGTCTGCTCGAGCAGATGATCCGCAATCTGCTCTCCAACGCCCTGAAATACACCCCGCGCGGCAAAATTCTCGTCGGGTGTCGTCGCCGCCAAGGAAAGTTGCGGATCGAGATCTGGGATACGGGAATTGGCATCCCTGCGTCCGAGCTGCAGGCGATCTTCGAAGAATACCACCAGTTGGACAACCCCGCCCGGGAGCGGAGCCGTGGCCTGGGCCTGGGCCTGTCGATCGTCAGGAGCCTGGGCGGAGTGCTTGGCCATCCGGTTCGGGTGCGCTCGCTGCATGGAAAGGGCTCGGTGTTCTCGATCGAGGTTCCGCTGGCGCCGGGCGACGCCGCGTCGGCTGAACATCGTCCGCGCGGCGGGGGCGATATTTCCGCGCAAGCGACCTCTCGCACCGCATCGATCCTGATCATTGAGGACGATCCGGAAGTTCGCGAGCGCCTCAAGCTGGCTCTGAACGAAGAGGACTACAATATCTCGACGGCTATCGACGGCCCCGCTGCACTGGAATTGTTGGCCGAGGGAACGTTGCGACCGGATCTGGTTCTTGCGGACTACAATCTGCCAAGGGGCATGAACGGAGTGCAAGCGTGTCTGGCACTGAGGCGAGAGCTCAATCGCAATATTCCGTTCATCGTTCTCACTGGCGATATCTCGACCGAGACGTTGCGCGATATCGCCCTTCACGACTGCGCTCATCTCGACAAACCCGTCAAGCTGACCGAGTTGACTCGGACGATCGAGAACCTCCTGGCCAAGCCGCCCGACCCACTATTTGAAATTCCGCATCGGCCGACCGACGCGTTGCGTGCTTCGGGCGTCTCCAGGATCATCGTCGTCGATGATGACGACCGGGTTCGCGCGGCGATAAGCGCTGTGCTCGAAGACGAAGGCCGCGTCGTCGAATCCTACTCGAGCTGCGAGGCGTTTCTTGACGCCTTTCAACCTGACCAATCGGCCTGCCTGCTGATTGACGCCTATCTGCCGGGAATGAGCGGGGTTGAATTGCTGCGGAAGCTCCACGACGAGGGTTATCGGTTGCCGGCGATCATGATCACCGGAAACGCTGACGTCGCCATGGCGGTCAAAGCCATGAAAGCAGGCGCATTGGATTTCATCGAAAAGCCGATCGGGCGCGAGGAACTCGTCGCAAGCATCGACCGGGCTTTCGAACTGTCGTTCGATTCGGGTAAGTTGGAGGAACGGCAGGAGTCGGCGGCGGCTCACCTCGCGGGCCTCACGCCGCGCCAGCGCGAGGTGATGGAAAGGGTGCTCGCCGGCCTGCCGAGCAAGAACATCGCGGCCGACCTCGGCATCAGCCAGCGCACCGTCGAGAACCATCGCGCCTCCATCATGAAAAGAACGGGGTCGAAGTCGCTCCCGGCGCTGGCGAGATTGGCGCTTGTCGCGGCGGGCGGCGGGTAGTCGCTCGCGCCATTTTCGTGTGATGGGTGCGGCGAATCCAGCGTTGCGCCGTCGAAGGGTCAGAAGCCGTCGGAATCTTCGGCGCCCAATGACAAGGCCAAGCGGCGAAGCCTTTCGCGAGCGCTTGCGCGTCGAGAAGGCGAAACACCTTGCGCAAAGTCTGGGCCGTCGCGACGCCGTTCACAAACGGCGAGAACAAGCGCAACCAGTCCAACCCCCCTTCGAATCGGCCTTGGCTAACCAGCAGTCAGCGATTTGAGATTCAGCCCTGTTCGAATCCCTCATTGGCGCGCGGCGCGCCGGGCGCTAGCATCCAGTCCCCAACCTGGCGAGGGAACCGAAGATGACGATCAACCCGACAAAGGCGCTTCTTCTGACGTCGACCCTCGCGATCGCGGCGTTCCCTGCGGAACAGGCCTCGTTTGCGGCTGAGCCGTTCACTTTGTCGTCGACGACCTTCAAGGACGGCGCGATGCTGCCGAAAAAGGTCGGCGACATCCCGGCGCGGGGGCGGAACTGCAAGGGCGACAATGTCTCGCCTGAGCTGACGTGGTCCAACCCGCCGGAAGGAACGAAGAGCTACGCCTTCGTCGTGTTCGACCCGGACGCGGGCTATGGCGCTGGCTTCGTCCACTGGGTCGCCTACGGCGTCGCGCCTGGCGTCGCCTCGTTCGCCGAGGGCGAGATCGGCCGGCCGAGCGACAAATACATCGGCGGAGCGAGCGGCAAGAAACTGGCGTTCTTCGGCGGACCCTGCCCGCCGATCGGCTCGCCTCACCATTATCTGTTTCAAATCGTCGCCACCGATCTCGACCCGAAGGACCTGCCGCCGGGGCTGACGCTTCCCGAACTGCGGGAGAAACTGAAGGGCCATCGGAAGGGCGAATCGAGCCTCGTCGGAACCTACGTCACTCCCTATCCGGATTGACCCTGCGCGCGTCGCCTCCCGACTCCGGCCCGCGATCCCGTTCACAGAACAAGATCCGCGTGTCCCCATAGGTGCGCTCGTCGACCAGAGCGAGGCCTTCCGGCGCGGCGACATCCGCCTTGGCGGCTTCCTCGATGACGCACAGCCCGCCCGGTTCAAGCCAAGCGCCTGCGACAAGCGAGGCGAGGGTCGGGCCGGCGAGACCCCGGCCGTAGGGCGGATCGAGAAAGGCGAGCGCGAAGGGCCCGCCTGCGGGCGCCGAACCGAGCCGCGTCGCGTCCGCCCGCCAAATGCGCGTAACGCCGCCCAGCCCCATCGCCTCGACATTGGCGCGCAGCAGCGCCCGCGCCTCGACTCCATTGTCGACCATGAGCGCGAAGCGCGCGCCGCGCGACAGCGCCTCGATCGCAAGCGCCCCAGATCCGGCGAACAGATCGACCACCCGCGCGCCTCCGATCAGGCCGGGGTAGCGGTGTTCGAGGATGTCGAAGATCGACTCGCGCAACCGCTCCGACGTCGGGCGGACGGCGCGCGAGGAAGGCGCCGCGAGCAAGCGGCCCTTCAAGCGGCCGCCAACAATGCGCATGAGTTCAGGGCTTTCGCGGCGGCCGGCGCGGGCCGCGGCCCGGGCCCTTGGATGCCCCTCTGGGCGGCGGTCTGCCATTCGGGGGACGGCCGGGCCCACGCGAAAAGCGGTTTGAGGGCGACGGCCCGCGACTGTCGCGGCCTTGGCCCTGCGGCCGCCCCGCGTCCCTTGCGCCTGGCTCGAACTTGCGCGGGCGGAGCGGACGGTTTGCGTCCTGCCCGCGCCGGCGCGCCCTCGGGACCCTTGCCGCCCGGCGCGCCGGCGGACCGATCGAAGCGGCGCACGCGCGGCGCACGCGCCTTGAATTCGGATCGCGGCTCACGCCCGCGCCCCTCGCCGTCGCGCGCCCGCCGCGGTTCGGATTCTTTCGCCCGCCTCGGCCGGTCGCCAGGTTTGTGGCCCGCCGCCGAACTTCGTCCGTGTCGTTCCGCAGACGCCGGTCGGTCCTTGCCGCGCTTGCCGCCGCCTCGGCCAACCGTCTCGGCGGCGCGGTCGCGCCTCATCGCGGCGGAGCGCCCACGCGCCTCCTCGTCCGTCGGCCTTAGCCGCTCGACCGCGATCTCTCGTCCCTTGCGGTCGCGCGTCGCACCGCGCTCGACCCGTTTGCGTGGGCCCGAAGCGTCGGAGGCGATCTCGGCGCGCAGCGCCGAGACGTGCTTTCGGCGGCGCTCGGGCGTGGACGGAGCTGGCGGAGCGCGCCGCGGCGCTTCATCGCGCGCAACGCGTCGCCCAGGCCTGTCTTCGCTGCGGCCGCGCCGATCGCGAGGGGTCGGCTCGCGCTCCCGCTTCTCGCGCTCTCCCCGTTCGTTCCGGCGTCCTTCCTTGGGACCAGGCTCCGCGCGCGGCGCAGCGCGCTCGATCAGCGGCGCGTCAAAATCGGCGCCGGCTTCCCTCGCGAGCTTGACGCCCAGTTGGTCGCGCAACACGCGCGTGCGCACTTCGGCCGCCTCGCCCTCGGCGAGATCGCCGAGCTCGAAGGGGCCGAAGGAGATCCGAATCAGGCGGTTGACCGCAAGGCCCAGATGTTCGAGCACCTTCTTGATCTCGCGATTCTTGCCCTCTCTGAGGCCCATCGTGATCCAGGCGTTGGAGCCCTGCTCGCGATCGAGCCTCGCCTCGATTCCCATGTAGTCGACGCCGTCGACGGTGACGCCGTCCCTGAGGCGATCGAGCGCCGCCTGATCGATCGCGCCGTGCGCGCGCACGCGATAGCGGCGCAGCCAGCCGGTTGCGGGCAACTCCAGGACTCGCGCGAGCCCGCCGTCATTGGTCAGGAGCAGCAGGCCTTCGCTGTTGATGTCGAGCCGGCCGATCGCGACCACGCGCGGCAAGGCCGGCGGCAGGGCGGCGAAAATCGTCGGCCGCCCTTCCGGGTCGCGCGCCGTCGTAACGAGCCCACGGGGCTTGTGAAACAGAAACAGCCGCGTCCGCTCGGGCGGGGCGAGCGGGTCGCCATCGACCCGCACGTCGTCGTCGTCGGTGACGTTGAAGGCCGGGCTGTCGAGAATCTTGCCGTTGACGCTGACGCGGCCCTCGGCGATCCAGGCTTCCGCGTCGCGGCGCGAGCAAAGCCCGGCCCGCGCCATGACCTTGGCGATGCGCTGGCCTTCGCGAACTTCCGAAGCGCCGGAATTCGTCTCGTCGCTCATGCTCTCTGCGCGTCCGTCGAAATCACGTGGAAGGGCGGATCCCCTTCCCCGAAAGCCTTCCGCTTCCCGCATTGCCAGAAGCGAGCGCCTGTCCTAAGCCCGAATCCGGCGGGCCGCCACCCGGAAAACGCTTTGGGCGCTCCGGGGAAGGCCAACAGGGCGAGCGAGTTTGTCGAAGGGCTCGGACAGGGACGATCCGATGAGCGTCGCCTTTGCCGAGGCGCGGGCAGCCGAATTGCGCGGCGAGGCGCCGATCGGCGCCGCGCTGGTCAGCAACGGCGCCGTCGTCGCGCGCGCGGGAAACCGCACCCGGGAACTCGCCGATCCGACTGCGCACGCCGAGATGCTCGCGATCCGGGAGGCCGCCGAAAGAATAGGCTCCGAGCGGCTCGTCGGCTGCGACCTTTACGTCAGCCTCGAGCCGTGCGCGATGTGCGCGGGCGCAATTTCTCACGCCCGCCTCCGTCGGCTCTACTACGCCGCTCCGGACTCCAAAGGCGGCGCGGTCGACAACGGCCCGCGCTTCTTCAGCCAGCCGACCTGCCACCACGCGCCGGAAGTCTACGGCGGCATCCGCGCAGGCGAGGCGGGGGCGATGCTGCGGGCGTTTTTCGCCGCCAGACGGTGAAGGCGCTTCTCTCCCGTGCGCCGTCCCCGCGACGCGCCAAAGTCCCCAGTTGCCAAAGCGTTCGACGACGTGAGAGCATTGGTCCCGCGCGCTTTACAATGCGCCCGAGGGAGGAGCCGATGTCCCGTCCGCCGTTCCGCGCCGACCATGTCGGCAGTTATCTTCGGCCCGAGCGCCTCCGGGAGGCGCGCGAGCGGTTCGCCGGCGGCGGACTTGCGGCAAATGATCTTCATGCGATCGAGGACGAGTGCATCCGCGAGGTCGTGCATGCGCAGGAGAGTGTCGGGCTGAAGGGGATCACTGACGGCGAGTTCCGCCGCACCTTTTTTCACGTCGATTTCCTCGAGCGCCTGGAAGGCGTCGAGACCCGTTACGGCGAATTCGTCGCGACATTCCGCAAGAACGACGGGACCGAGGTCGGCTTCAAACCGCCGACGATGCATGTCGGGAGCAGGATCAGGCATTTGGCGCCGATCCAGGGGCCGGATTTCGATTTCCTGAAGTCGACGACCACCCGCATGCCGAAAGTCTGCATCCCGGCGCCCTCGATGCTGCATTTCCGCGGCGGGCGCGAGGCGATCAGCGAGGCTGTCTACCCGCGCCTTGAGGACTTCTACGACGATCTGACCGCCGCCTATCGGGCCGAGGTCGCCGATCTTGCGGCGCGCGGCTGCCGCTACCTGCAGTTCGACGACACCAACCTCGCCTATCTGTGCGATCCCGCCATTCGCGAGCGCACCAAGGCGCGCGGCGACGACCCGGACGCGCTGACGCGTCTCTATTGCAAGCTCATCAACGATTCGATCCGCGACCGGCCGGACGACATGACGGTCTGCGTCCATCTTTGCCGCGGCAATTTCAAGAGCGCGTGGGTGGCGCAGGGCGGCTACGAGCCGGTCGCCGAAATCCTGCTCAACGAGATGAAGATCGACGGCTTTTTTCTCGAATACGACGACGAGCGCTCGGGCGATTTCGCGCCGCTCCGTTTTGCGCCCAAGAGCGCGACCATCGTGCTCGGCCTCATGAGCTCCAAACGCGCCGAGGCCGAACCGAAGGACGTCGTCAAGCGTCGCATCGAGGAGGCGACAAAATACGTCGCCTTGAGCCAATGCGCGCTCAGCCACCAGTGCGGCTTTTCATCGACCGCGCACGGAAACGACCTCGAAGAGGCGGACCAGTGGATCAAGCTCGCGCGCCTGGTCGAGATCGTCGGGGAGGTCTGGGGCGAGGACTGGGGCGGAACGCGAGATCCATGACCTCCAAGCTCGCCTGGTTCGAGGTCGACAAGTGTTTCATCGGCGGGCGCTGGGTCGAGGCGCGATCGGGGGCGCGTCTGCCGGTCGAGGACCCGTCGCGCGGGGTCGAAATCGGTTCCATCGCCCGCGGCGGAAGCGCCGATATCGAGGCGGCGGTCGATGCGGCGGAGCGCGCGCTGGCAGGCCCCTGGGGACGCCTCACCGCGACCGAGCGCGGCCGCCTGCTGGCGCGGCTCGCCGATTTGATCCTCGCCCGGGTCGAGGACCTGGCGCGGATCGAAGCGATCGACGTCGGCAAGCCGCTGAAGCAAGGGCGCGCGGATGCGATGGCGATGGCGCGCTACATGGAATTCTACGCCGGCGCGGCCGACAAAGTGATGGGCGAGACCATCCCCTATCTCGACGGCTACACCGTCTACACTTTGCGCGAGCCGCATGGGGTCACCGGCCATATCGTTCCATGGAACTATCCGATGCAGATCGCCGGACGCACCATCGGCGCGGCGCTCGCGATGGGCAACGCCTGCGTGCTCAAACCGGCCGAGGAGGCTTGCCTCACCTCGCTTGCGCTCGCCGATCTGGCGCGGGAAGCCGGCTTTCCCGACGGGGCGCTCAATGTCGTGCCGGGCCTCGGCGAGGAAGCGGGCGCGGCGCTCGCCAGCTGCCCCGGGGTGCGGCATCTTTCCTTCACCGGTTCGGTCGCCGTCGGCGTGCTGGTTCAGGCGGCCGCGGCGCGCCATGTCGCGCCGGTGACGCTCGAACTCGGCGGCAAGTCGCCGCAGCTCGTCTTCGCCGACGCCGATCTCGGGCGGGCCCTACCGTTCCTCGTCAACGCGGGCGTCCAGAACGCCGGCCAGACCTGCTCCGCCGCCTCGCGCATTCTGGTCGAGCGTTCGTGCTATGGGCAAGTCGTCGAGCGCATGGCGGAGCGCTATGCGGCCCTGCGCGTCGGCCCGGCGGACCAGGACTTCGATGTCGGTCCGCTGATCTCGGCGCGGCAGAAGGCGATCGTCGGCGGGTTCATCGCCGAGGGCGGCGATTTGACGGTCGCGGCCCGGGGCGCAATCGTCGCGGACGCGCCGGCCGGGGGGCATTATGTCCGGCCAACCCTGTTCTCGAACGTGTCGCGCGATCATCGTCTGGCCCAGGAGGAAATCTTCGGGCCGGTCCAGGTCGTCATTCCTTTCGACGACGAGGCCGATGCGGTCGCCATCGCCAATGGGACCGGTTACGGCTTGGTCGCCGGGGTCTGGACGGCGGACGGCGGACGGCAGATGCGGCTCGCCCGGGCGCTCCGCGCCGGCCAGGTGTTTCTCAACAATTACGGCGCCGGCGGCGGCGTCGAACTGCCCTTCGGCGGCGTCGGCAAATCGGGGCACGGCCGCGAAAAGGGCTTCGAGGCGCTCTACGGCTTCTCGACGCTCAAAACGGTCGCGGCGTGGCATGGGTGACTGCGCGCCGCACAGGCCGAAGCTCGAATTGTCACGGATCGAATGGCGGGATGTGCGCGAGACGATCGATTCCCGCCTCGCCGAACCGATGCGAGCGCATTGCGCCGATCCGACGGAAGTCGTCGTTTCCTCAGGCCACTGGATGGCGAAGGAGATGCCGACTCAGGTCAATGCGGCGCTCGCCGGATGGCTATTCACGCGTTTGCCTGCGCTCAGTCCGGCCGCGCGCTTTTTTCGAGAAAATTCTTCTCCGCCGCCGGGCGAACCGCTGTTAGGCTGACGCTTGCCGGCCCGGGCCTTGTTTCAGACCAACTCCGCCGGCACACTGAAGACCAAACCTATGGCTGGAGGACCTTCATGCGGGTTTCGGACGTGCTCAAATCGAACCAGCAGGTTCTCGCGACCTGCATTCCCGACGAATCGATCGTGTCGATCTGCAAACGGCTGAGTTTGCTCAACATCGGCGCCTTCCCGGTCTGCGACGCCAACGGAGCGCTGGTCGGAATCATTTCCGAGCGCGACGTCGTGCGCGCCTTCGCCCAGGACGGCGCCCGGCTGGCCGACCGGCACGTTCGCGATCTGATGACTCGCGAAGTCGTGACCTGCGCGCTCGATCAGCCCATGCTCGAGGCGGAGAAGCTGATGCACAAGCACCGCATTCGCCATTTGCCGGTCATGGACGGCGCCAAGCTCGCTGGCATGCTTTCGATCCGGGACGTGATGGTGTGGCGGTGGCAGCAGTCGCGCGAGGAGGTCAGCGTGCTGCGCGACGCGATGATCGCCGCCCGGAGCCGCTGACGCACGCGAGCGCCGCTGGCGCAAAATGCGACTGGCGTTGGGCGGCGTCAGGGAAGCGGCGGTCCGTCTGATCGCTTGCCCGTCACAGCGGTCATTCCTTCCTCGAGGCGGGAACTTCCTGCCGGGCCTTCGTCGGAGTTTGACTTCGCCATCGTCGATCGCGGCTGCGCATTCGGCTTGAAGCCTCCATGCTCCCCGGCGTTCAGCTCTGGCGCGTCACCTTGGCCGCGCGCTTCTCCAAAAAATCCTTCAGCCGCGCCTTCGCCTCCGGGCCGATCTCGGCGATCGCCGCCATCAGCGACTCGGTCAGGAGCCCGCTCGCCGGGTCGCTCTCGAAAATGCGCGGCAGCGCATGCAGGACCGCGAAATTGGTGGTCGCGGTGTTGGCGGCCGCCTTGGCTGCGAGCTCCATCGCCTTTTCGAGCCCCTTGCCGTCGTCGACCAGATATTGGGTCGCGCCGGCGAGATGGCCCTCCTCGGCGCTGAGCGTGCGCCCGGTCAGCATCATGTCCTGGACCCGCGCGACCCCGATCAGGCGCGCGATCCTGACCGATCCGCCGCCGCCGAGAAAAATGCCGCGCCGGCCCTCGGGCAGGCCGTAATAAGTCGAGCGCTCGGCGACCCGGATATGGGTCGAGGCCGCAAGCTCGAGGCCGCCGCCGACCACCGCGCCGTGCAGCGCCGCGATGACTGGCACGCGCCCGAACTGGATCGTCTCGAAGGCGCGGTGCCACATCCGCGAATGAAGCACGCCCTCGAGCGGCTCGTGTTCGCCGGCGACCTCGGACAGGTCGAGCCCGGCCGAGAAATGCTGGCCCTCGCCGGTCAGCACGACGGCGCCGATGTCGTTCGGCAGGAAAGTGAAGAACGTCTCCAGCCCCAGCACGGTCCTGTCGTCGAGGGCGTTGCGCTTCTCGGAGCGCGCGAGGCGCAGATGGGCGATTGGCCCGCGCCGCGTCGCCTTCAGCGACTTCGGCAGTTCGATCCCGACCGGCTCATCCGCGTCCTGCGCCATCACTTGCCTCTCCTCCCCGCCCGCCGCGGCTCCGGCGCCGTTCCGCAAGGCGGCGTGCGCCGGCCGGCGCGGCGATCACATGCTTTCTATCCCCAAGCAGACGGGAAGATCGAGAATTTTCCCAGCCACGAGAAGTTTCTTGTCGAGGCCGTCAATCGCCGTCGCATGATGATCGTTCGCGAGTCGCCAAACGCGAGGCGTCTCCCGCCCGCAAGCCGGCAGCGTAGGGAAACGCCGCCAAACGAGTTTGCGCCGCAAAACAGTGGGAAACATAGACATATGCACCCCGTTACGGCGACAAGCCTCAACAACCTCGCCGTCTTGCTTCAGGACCAGGGCCGACTTTGCGGGGGCGCGACCGCTCCTCGAGCGCGCGCTGACGATCGATGAAAAGGCGCTCGGCCCCGAGCATCCCGATACGGCTCGGACTCGTGAATTCCTGCGAACCTTACCGCGCGCATAGGCGAGACGGCGTATCGGCAAATAAATCACATACAATATTGGTTGTTAACTCGATATTGCGGTGATGGAGCGGTGGACGGCGCCCCTCCGGTGGGGCATGTCAATTGAGGGACGGGCGGCGCGAGCGGATTGCCGGGTTCGCGGACGGACGGGGGCATTGGCGGGAGGCGTCGTTTTCGAAAATCACTTTTCCGCGACAATCTCTTTGAAAAAATCAGAACCCGTGTTATGGTCTCCTCGTCGCTGATCAACGCGCGCCTGTCGCGCCGAGGGCAGCGACCGCTTCAAGCCCTCATGCGGGCGAGTTGACACGCTGCGGGGCGCGAAGTCTTAAGCAGTCGGCAGCCGAAGCACGTAGCGAGCGGAGAATAAGGTGGCGGATAGACAACGACGCCCTCGATTTTTACGACGGAGCGCCGAGCGACGACTACATAAAAAGCCATTCGGAAGGATGGACGGGCGATTGAGAGTTGCGTAAGGCTGCCGAGGAGGCTACCATTCCAAAGATCGGGAGGCTCAAGAGCCGCATGGTTTGGGGCTGGCGCCATCTCCACTCGGATTCGAAACCGGAATCGGGTCCGTGCGGACGCCCATGCCGAGACGTCTTAAAGCAAAGCCCAGTCCGGCTCCCGGTCCCGCCCCGTCTTCTAGGGGATGATCCGGGGGCGAAGCGCAGCTCACGGGTCTCGCGAGGGCCGCGCGGTCGACGAATCGGCGCCGAATGGCGCCGCAAGCGATTGAAAAGACGTAAATCCGCGACTGAAAAATAGCGCCAGCCCCTTAGCGGAACTTAAAAGATCGGGTCTGGGGCCTCGGGAGGATGAAAGGACGGGCAGGGAGGTAAGGAGGGCCAAGCGGCAAAGAGAGTTTTTTATTTGGAATCGCGTATAAGCCCTTGAAAAGTCTCGATTAGCGGAAACAAAAAGCTTTCCTTTGCTTCCCTCTAACTTTCCCTGACTTCCATTTTGTTTTCTTTTGCTTCCGCTTTTGCTTTCGCTGGCTTCCCCCTGAATTGCGGAGCTATCCCTCGCGGCGGGCGGCGGCCGCCCTCCTGCTTTCCCCGCCGAGCGGGGGCGCTGGGCGTTTATAGGTTGCAGAATTTCGCGCCCAAGCGATTGAAAACATTGGGTCGTTCACAGAACTGACGCCCCGTCGAGCCAGGTTAGAAGCGCTTCGAGCCATTGCGCCTCGACGTGCAGCCGGAAGCCGTCGCCGGTCCGCGCCAATAGGCAGGCGAACCCCGCGTAAAGGACGGCCGCCGAGGGCGAACCGGCGGCGAGGTCGGCCGAGGTTCCTTGCGCCAGCGCCGAGGCCGCGTCGGCGCCCGCGACGTCGATCGCCGCCCAGCCGTCGTCGAGGCCGGTCGCGCACCAGCCTTCGCGCCAGCCCTCGAGCGCGCCGAGCGGCGCCGGCGTCACCAGAAGCGCGCGGTCGCGGGCGATGCGCAGCGCATGCGCGCCCTCGGGCGCCCGGCAAAAGAGGCCGAGCGTCGGCGCGCCCGGCGCGAGCGCGGCGATCGCGGCCTCGAGGTCGCCCGAGACCAGCGTCTGGCCGCATCCGCTGACCGCGCGCGCCCTGAGGCGCGGCCGGTCGATGACGAGCCCGTCCGTCCGCCGCGCCGGGCGCCAGTTCATCTCACGCATGGAGCCGCTTACCCTCCGGATCGAACGCGACGGCCGGCGCGATCGTCGCCCGCCGCTCCGCGCCCAGATGATAGATCGCGATCGTCTCGCCGATGCGCGACAGACCGCCCTCGATCAGGCCGAGCGCGATCGGCCGGCCAAGGCCCGGGCTCATGCAGCTCGACGTCACATAGCCGATCGAACGGCGCGCCTTTCCGGCGCCGTCGACCGCATGGGCGCCGGTCGGCAGCGGGGTTTCGCCCGGCCCGACGCTCAGGCCCGCCAACTGCTTGCGGCCCCGGTCCTTCGCCGCGGGCGTGAACAGCGACCTCTTGCCGATAAACTCGTCCTCGCGCGCGTCGCGCGGACGGCCAAGGCCGAGATCGTGCGGCATCGTCGTCCCGTCGGTGTCCTTGCCGACGATGAGATAGCCCTTCTCGGCCCGCAGGATCGTCAGCGCCTCCAATCCGAGCAGTCCGCCGCCGAACGCGGCGAGCTTGCCGGCGATCGCCGAATGCAAGGCGCTGGCGCGGCCAGCCGGCACGGAAAGCTCATAGGATCGGTCGCCGGTGAAGCTCACGCGCGCGATCCTGAGCGGCGCGCCCTCGAACGCGGCGATCGCGAACGCCATGTGCGGCAGGCTCTCATCGTCGAGCGCCGCGCCGAGGTCGAGGGCCGCGATCAGATCGCGGGCGCGGGGGCCGGTGACCGTGAGCGTCGCCCATTGCGCGGTCGCGTCATGAACGAAGACGCGGCGCGGATCGAAGCGGTCCTGCCGCCAGAGCTCGAGGCGCATGCGCACTTGATCCGCGTGTCCCGACGAACAGGAGACGAGGAACCGGTCCTCCGCCAGGCGCAGCGTCACCCCGTCGTCGAACACGATTCCGCTTTCCGACAGCATGAGGCCATAACGGATCTTGCCGGGCCTCAGGCTCGACAGGCGGTTGTAGCTGTTGAAGTCGGCGAGCCTGGCGGCGTCGGGGCCGATGATCTCGATCTTGCCGAGCGAGGAGCCGTCGAACAGCGCGACCGTTTCGCGCGCACGCACGGCCTCGCGCGCGATCGCGCGCTCGGGATCGTCCGGCCCATACCAGGCGGGCCTGAGCCAGCCGCCGTATTCGCGCATCTGCGCGCCCGCGGACCGGTGCTCGGCCTCCAGCCGCAGCCGCTTCAGCGGATTGAGCAGCGCGCCGCGCCGCCGTCCGCCGATGACTCCCATCGGCACGGAGACGAAGGGCGGACGATAGGTCGTCGTCCCGGTCTCCTCGATCGAGCGGCCGGTCAGCGCGGCAAGGGCGGCGAGGCCGTTGAGGTTGGCGGTCTTGCCCTGGTCGGTCGCCATGCCGAGCGTCGTGTAGCGCTTGAGGTGCTCGACCGAGACGTAGCCCTCGCGCACCGCCAGCGCGACGTCCCTCAGGGTGACGTCGTTCTGGAAGTCGATCCAGCGCCGGCCCTCGGCGTTGGGCTTCGGCCAGGCGGCCGCGACGCGATATCGCCCTGCCGGCGCGTTCGGCGCCGGCCCCTCTCCGCCGCCCGCGACGTGGCCCTGGCGCAAGGCCTCATCGAGGGTGAAAGCGCCGTTGGCGGCGCCGGCGACCGTCATGTTTTCGACGACGCTGTTTGGCACGAGCGCGGCAAGGCTCTCGTCGTAGCGCAGCTTGCCCCGCGCCTGGGCGTAGAGATGGACGGTCGGCGTCCAGCCGCCGGACATCAGAAGGACGTCGAAATCGCGGCGCCGCCCGCCGACGCGGACGCCCTCGACGCCAGAGGCGCCGTCGACGCCCTCGATCTCGACGCTGGCCGTCGTCTGGACCGCCGTGACCGGACCGTCCGGTCTCGTGTCGAAAATTTCGACATCCGCCCCGGCCTCGGCCAGCGCCTCTGCGACCGTATAGGCGCTGTCGTTGTTGGTTGCGACCGCGACGCGCCTGCCGACCAGGACGCCGAAGGCCCTGAGATAGACGAGCGCCGCGTCGGCCGACATCACGCCGGGGCGGTCATTGTCAGGGGTCGCCAGCGGGCGCTCGATTGCGCCGGCCGCAACGACGATTCGCTTCGGCCTGATGCGCCACAACGCGTCGGGCCGCGGCGCGCGCCGCTCCCAGGCGCAGACGAGACTATGGTCATAGACGCCGTAGGCGGTGGTCGACGTCATCACCCGCCCGCCTTTCGCCTCGATCGCCTCCCGGACGCTCTGCGGCCATTCGCGCCAGCTCCCGCCATCGATCGCGCCGCCGCGATGGATCAGCCGCCCGCCGAGTTCGGCGTGATCGTCGATGAGGAACACGACGCGGCCGGAGCGGGCGGCGGCGTTCGCCGCCGCGAGGCCCGCCGGTCCGGCGCCGATGACCAGCAGATCGCAGCGGGCGTTGATCTGTGAATTGTCCGGCGGGGGGCGGTTCCTCGGATCCACGCGGCCGAGGCCGGCCATCGCGCGGATAGTTGGTTCAAATGTCTCCCAGCGCGGCCAGAGGAAGGTCTTGTAATAAAATCCCGCCGGCAGGAAGGCCGAGAGTTTGTCGACGAACGCCGCGCGATCCTCGGCGGCCGTCGGCGCGGCGTTGACAGACTGAACGGCGATGTCGTTTTCCAGCGCCTCCGTTGTCGCGCGAAGGTTCGGCGTCGTCGCGCCCGAGCGCGTAACGTCGACGATCGCGTTCGGCTCCTCGGTCCACGCGCCCCAGATTCCGCGCGCACGGTGGTATTTGAAGCTGCGGCCAACGATTCTGACGCCATTGGCGATCAGCGCCGAGGCGATGCTGTCGCCCTCGAGCCCGAGAAGAGGCCTGCCGTCGAAGGTGAAGGCGAGCGATCGGCCGCGATCGACCCCGCCGCCTTCCGCGAGCCGCGAGCCGCTCATGTCGCCGGTCTCCGCAACGCCTCGCTGCCCATGACCGCGCCGGTCGCCGTGTCGCGGGTCATTGCGAAGGATTCCATGCAGGTCAGGTGCAGCCAGATTTCCCGGCTCGCGCCCTTCGGGTTGTCATTGAACCACAGGTACTCGGCCCACTCTTGATCATCGACCGTGGCGGCGGGCTCGGGCCGCGCCTTCGGCTCGCCGACATAGTGGAATTCGGTCTCGTCGCGCGGCCCGCAGAAAGGACAGGGGAAGATCTGCATGCGGATCCTCTAGTGGGCGATGCCGGAGCCGGCGGCCTCGTCGATGAGGCGTCCGGCGGCGAAACGGTCGATGTCGAAAGGACGGCTGATGTCGTGGTGGTCGCCGGTCGCCATCAGATGCGCGAGCAATGCGCCGCCAGCGGGAATCGCCTTGAAGCCGCCGGTGCCCCAGCCGCAGTTCAGGAAGACGCCAGGCGTCGGCGCAGGGCCGATGATTGGCGAAGAGTTGGGGACGACGTCGACGACGCCGGCCCACTGGCGCATCACTTTCAATTGGCCGAAGGCGGGAAACATCTCGAGAAGGCCCGAGACGACAGTCTCCTGAACCGGCGGATTGCCGCGCTGACCATAGGAGGGGACGCGGTCGAGCCCGCCGCCGAATACGAGTTCGCCCTTGTCGGACTGGCTGGCGTAGACCCCCGTTCCCAGATGCAGGAGGACGATGTCGAGGCATGGCTTGACCGGCTCGCTGACCATCGCCTGCAAGGCGTAGGAATGGATCGGCAACTTGACGCCGGCCTTGGCCATGAGTTGCGACGAGTGGCCGGCGACGGCGACGCCGACGGCCTCGGCGCGGATTTCGCCCAGCGCCGTCTCGACGCCGACGCAGGCGCCGTTCTGCATCGCAAAGCCCGTCGCCTCGCAATTCTCGACGATGTCGACGCCGAGTCGGTCGGCGGCGCGCGCGTAGCCCCAGGCGACGGCGTCGTGACGGGCGGTGCCGCCGCGCCGCTGCCACACGCCGCCGTTGGGCAGGTAGCGGGAATCGAGCGATTGCGTCATCAGCGGCAGGCGCTTGCGGATTTCGTCCGGGCCCCAGAGTTCGGCGTCGACGCCATTGAGCTGCATGGCGTTGGCGACCCGCGCGGCGATTTCGAGCTGAGCGGGCGTGTGCGACACGTTGAGAATCCCGCGCTGGCTCAGCATCACGTTGAAGTTGAGCTCGCGCGACAGGCCCTCGTAAAGTCTGAGCGCGAGGTCGTAGAGCGCGACCGACTCGGGATAGAAATAGTTCGAGCGCACCGCAGTCGTATTGCGTCCGGTGTTGCCGCCGCCGAGCCAGCCTTTCTCGATGACGCAAACGCGCGACCGGCCGTGTGTCTTGGCGAGGTAATAGGCGGTTGCGAGACCGTGGCCGCCGCCGCCGACGACGACAAAGTCGTAAACCGGCTTGGGCTTCGCCTGCCGCCAGGCCCGCGGCCAGCCCTTATGGCCGCCGAGGCCCTCACGCAGGAGCGCGAAGGCGGAGTAATTCTTGTTCATTGCAGGTCGCGAAACGCTTGGAAATCAACGCTTGCAACGTGCTGCGTCGCGTAGGCGCGGAACGAGGCGAAATCGGCGTCGCGTGGCCTGACGCCGGTGAAAGCCTCCAGGTAATGCGCGGTCAAGGCGAGCCGCGTCTCCATCGGTTCCTGGATGTCGAGCGCGTAATAGCCGATCTGCATGTAGTAGAGCACGCGCGCCCGCACCAACGCGTCCCGTTGCTGATAGCCGTGCCGTTCGAACATCGTCATGATCGCCGCCGTCCGCTCTTCGTCGGAACGATCGAGCGCCGTGCGCACCCGGGGCGAGCGGCGCGCCCATTCCCGTATGGCGAAATCGAGGCGCGGACTGAAGATCTCCGAATTGACCCAGCAGCGAAACACGTTGCAGACGGCTTCATTGATCGAACCGGCCGGCGCCTCCGCCTGGGCGACGATCGAGCGGGTGTTGAGCCCTTCCCAGCGGGTCAGCAATGCGTCGAGCAACTCCTCGCGATTCTTGAAGTACCAGTAGAAGCTCGATCGCGATACGCCGAGCCGTTCGCTCAAGTCCAGCACTGTCACATGCGCGACGCCCCGGACGGCCAGCACGTTCAGAGCGAGGCCGATCCAATCGCCGCGCGTCGTTTTTCTGTTGCCAAACTGAACGGGCCCGTCGAAGGGAGACGAGCCTGTCGCGGCGCCGCTCATGCCCGCATCGCCTTGCCGGCCGGGTCGTAGGGTGAGGGCGGGATCACCCGCGCCTTGCGTTCCGCGCCGACGATGTGGACCATGAGTTCCTGGCCGTTCGCGACCGCTTCAGGCGCCACCAGCGCCATCGCGAGGCTCTTACCGATCGTGTGGCCGTAGCCGCCCGACGTCACGAAGCCGACTACCCGCCCCTCGCGCCAGACCGGCTCGTAGCCCGCGGCGTCCGCGTCGACGGCCTCAATTTCAAGGGTGACGAGTTGGCGCGGGGGCGGCGGGCCGTCGCGCTCGGCGAGCGCCGCCGTCCGGCCGACGAACTCGCCCTTGTCCCAGGCGATCCATCGATCCATTCCGGTCATGCGCGGCGTATAGGCCTGCGTGAATTCGGCGGACCAGACGCCAAAACTCTTTTCGAGCCGCAGCGCCAGCAGTGCATTGTATCCATATTCCTTCGCGCCCAGATTCGCTCCTGCTTGCACCAAGGTCGTGCGCAGCGCCGCCTGTTCCAGGGCGTGGCAATTGATCTCGTAGCCGAGTTCGCCGGTGACCGAGAGGCGGGCGACTTTGGCCCGCACGAGCCCGATGTCGAGGATCGCCGAGCCCATGAACGGTAGCGCGGCGCCGGAGACTTCCTGGTGGGTGACGCGCGCCAACAGCTCGCGCGACCTCGGTCCCGACAGCGAGAAACCGATCATTTCGTCGGAAATGTCGCGCACGCGCGCGCCGTCGCGCGCATGGTCGGCGAACCAGCGCATGTGCCATTGCCTGAGGTAGTAGGAGCCCTCGATCCAGAACGTCCCGTCGCCCCAGTTGATGACGGTGAGATCGCCCCTGAGCTTGCCGGTCTCCGACAGCATCGGGGCCAGCCGCGCACGCCCGGGCTTGGGGATGCGAGCGGCGATCAGCCCGTCGAGCCAGCGCTCGGCCCCCGGGCCCGTGACCTCGTAGCGGGAGTACGACGCGATATCGAGGATGCCGACGCCCTCCCGCACGGCGCGGCATTCGGCGCCGACGATATCGAAGGCGTTGGAGCGCTTGAGCGTTGGCTTTTCCTTGAATCCGGGAGGCGCGAAATACAGCGGAACCTCGAGACCCCAGGAGGTTCCCCAATGGGCGCCGGCCGCGGTCATTGCGTCATGTGCCGGAGTTGTTTTCAGCGGGCGCCCGGCGGGCAATTGCTCGTTCGGATAGGTCATGACGAAACGCCGGGCGTAGAACTCGCCGGTCGTCTGCCTGATGTATTCGCGGTTCGAGGCGAACGGGCCGTAGCGGGCGATGTCGAGGCCGAAGACGTCCGTCGACGCCTCGCCGTGGACCATCCATTCGGCGAGCGACTTGCCGACGCCGCCGCCTTGCAGGAACCCCGCCATCACTCCGCAGGCCAGCCAATAGCCGCGTTTGCCCGCGACCGGGCCGATCAGCGGATTGCCGTCCGGAGAAAAGGTGAAAGCGCCGTTGATCCATTTTCTAACTCCCGCGGTTTGCAACACGGGGTATCGGCGATAAACGAGTTCGAGTTCGTCGGAGATGCGGTCGATGTTCTCCTGAAGAAGCTCGACGCCGTAATCCCAAGGTGCGCCGTCCATCGACCAGTGTTGAGGACGCGTCTCGTAGATGCCGACCAGCATGCCCTTCTGGTCCTGGCGCATGTAGGTGAATCCCTCGAGGTCGACCACCATCGGCATTTCGGACTTCAGCGCCGCGACCTCCGGGATCGTCTCGGTCAGGAGGTAGTGGTGCTCGATCGGCGATACGGGAAGGTCGAGGCCGGCCATGCGCCCGAGCTGTTTCGCCCACAGGCCTCCGGCGTTGACCACATGCTCGGCGTTGATTGTCCCTTTTTCGGTGACGATGTCCCAGGTCGAATCGGTTCGTTGCCGCAATTCGAGCGCTCGATTGTGTTCCACAATCGTCGCGCCACGCTGCCTGGCCGCTCCTGCGTATGCCCATACCGTTCCCGTGGTGTCGACATAGCCCTCGCGATCGGCCCACATGCCGCCGAGCACGCCTTCGACGCTGATGATCGGGCATCGGGCCTTGATTTCGTCGGGAGTCACCAACATCACGTCTTCGATGCCGATCGCCTGAAAGCGGCGATAGGAGGATTTCAGCCACTCCCATCGCTCCGGGGCCGATGCGACATGGATGCCGCCGGTCATATGCATGCCGATCGACTGGCCCGATTCGGCCTCGACCTCCTTCAAGAGGTCGATCGTATAGGCTTGGAGGATCGCCATGTTCGGATTGGCGTTGAGCGCGTGGAAGCCGCCTGCCGCATGCCATGACGAGCCCGCCGTCAGGACCGACCGCTCGATGAGCGCAACGTCGTTCCAGCCAAACTTGGCAAGATGATAAAGAACCGAAGCCCCAACGACGCCGCCGCCGACGACGACGGCTCGATAATGCGATTTCATGCAAAATCCCGGGAGACTTCCTGTCAAAGGGCGAAACGAAGCTACCGAACTCTCGGACAGCCGTCTAGACAGGATTGTCTAGCGGGGCTCGAACCCCGCACTGTGTTAGGAATGCCACGGCGCTCGCATTATGGCCGGCTGGCGAATGCGAGTATGGATTTTGCAACCTGCCTCAGGCAGGATTATCGGACCGCGTAAGCGCGCTTTCGCTGCGCCCGCATCGTTGTAACTCGGAGGCAAAGGTTTACGACTGCTTAATGTCGACGGTTTATCAAATGTTAATGACTGCGAATCCCGCAGAGCAGCGTTGAGATTGTCGAGAACGCCAACTCGCGGGAGGGCGAATTCGGCGTGTGCATGTCGTTGCGTTCTCGACGGCGATGGCGCTTGCGGCCCGCGCCAGTTTGGGATTTCAACGGGCGGGCGTTCGGGAGCGAAGGGGTTTAATGATTCGGCGCGGCGCGTTGACGCTCGGAGCGGTGTTGATCCTCGGCGGCGGGACCGGCGCGCGGGGCGATGATCTTTCCGGCCCGGTCGCCGTGACGACGACCTCTGGAACCCTTTCGTCATGGGGCGGCGTATTGCCGACGCTTCCGGAGAATTGGAGCGACCTGCCTGTGCGGTTCAAAGTGTCGGAATCGGTAGGGTATAACAGCAATGTTCTGAAATATCCGACGAATTTCTCGCCGTCCGGCGGTTTTTCCAAGGGCGACTTCCAGTCTTCGTCAAATTACGGCGCCTCGACGAAGGCGAATTGGGGCGGCCAGCAAATATTTATGAACGGGTCGGTTGGTTTTACGCGATATTTGCATGATGTCAGTTTGAATTCGTTTGAATACAATGTAAATACTGGCCTCAACTGGATATATACGTCGCGATGCGCTGGCACACTCGTTGCTTCGCAATCAAAATCGTCCTCTATCCCGACGGTCGGCTCATCGCATCACAAAGCTCTTCCGCTCAAAGCTCTTCCGCATTGGGTCAACCTACGTCTCAAAACCCCTCAATCTCGGAGCAGCAGGCTGGCGCCTCCACGTTGGGTCAACAAGTCGGATTTGGCTTTATGAATTTTGTGACCGTTACTGCATTCAATGAAAACGCAAAATGTCGGGTCTCCGGCGACTACTCAGTGATTTTCAATAGCGGTATTTCGAAATCGACCAATTCGACGCTGGCAAACAAGCCAAATGATTTTCGTAGCGTCTTTGTGTCAGCAGGAATTAGCTATTCTGTCACAGACACAAATAGTCTCCAGGCGCTCGTGACTGTTACTAATACTGATTATAATGACCGAACATCGGCTTCGAATAATATTGGTTTGGTGAACGGTATAACACAGGATCAATTTAATCTGACCTATACAAAGACATTCAGCCCTAATTTGAACGCGACTGTATCCGTCGGCGCAGTGGGGGTGAGTAACTCCTCTTTCAATTTAGCGCTGCCGTCCGGGATCTTGCCGCAATATTCTGTTTCGGTCTTCTGGCTTCCGACCCCGAGAGTGTCCGTAGCGGCTTCGGCCGCGAAAACGGTCAGTCCGCCACAGTCGGTTATCGGAAACGCGCAAATTACAGAATCGGCGAGCCTAACAATGAGCTATCAGCTTTCGCCCAAGATGTCGCTTTCCGCCGGCGTATCGAGGCAGCTTGCGAACAGCGCGTTCACTCAATTGGGGGGCACGGTCGTGAATGGCGTTGCGGCGTCGTCAGTCACGTCGCAAAATAACTACAACGCACACGCCAGCTTATCATATGCAATAACGCCGTTCCTTGGCGCCAATCTCAATTATCAGTATTTCAGAACGGTGCAAGGCGATCGGGTGACCCCACAAAGTTTGGTCATGTTGAACGTGAATTACAGCCCCTACTGAGACGCCGAAACTGGAGCGCGAAACCATGCGAATGGCTCGATTTTGGATATTCTGCATCGCGGCATTGGTCATTGAGGCGGTCGGCGCCGTTCCGGCTCAGGCCGCTGGCGGCCGCATTCTGACAAGGTCGGATGTCGTCGTCATCAAGGTGGTCAATCAACCCGATATGGATACGACCACGCGCGTCGAACTCGACGGCACGATCAATTTTCCGTATGTGGGCCGGATCAAGGCCGCCGGGTTGAGCGAGGACGGCCTGGCGCATGCTATTGAAACGCAGTTAGCGTCGCGCCAGATTGTGACAAATCCGCATGTGCTCATCGAAGTCACCGGCTTCGGCTCCCAGGTCTCGGTTCAGGGCCAGGTCGGAGCCCCTGGCGTTTATGGAATCGACCGCCCGACCAGCCTCACGCAGATATTGTCCAGGGCCGGCGGTCTGAGGGAGACGGGCGGAACAGTCATTCTTAGGCGCAGGGGAGCAAGAGGCATGATCACCAGGCGCTATCCCGGGAAGGCCTTAGTCACGGGGAAAATTGACGGCTCGGGGATACCGATACAGAACGGCGACGAAATCTACGTCGATCTTGTGCCCTTCTACTACGTGTACGGTTACGTAGGTCATACCGGCGAGTTCCCTCTGACGCGACCTCTGACAGTCCAGGAGGCCATCGCGATCGCCGGGGGGCTCGCCCCGCTCGGGTCGGACTGGCGGATAAAGATCAAGCGTAAACAAGCAGACGGGCAAACGATGGAAATCCCGGCCTCCCTGGACGACGAAATCGAGCCGAGAGACATGATTGTGGTCAACGAACGGATATTCTGATAACCTCTTCGTCATAGGAGTTCTTTGTTCTGATGGCGACGACGGCAGGGCCGAAATCGTATCGGAGTCAATTCGTGGCGCTGGACGCGGTCAGGAGAGTGAATCTGGCCCCGAGTTTTGCAGACGCTCGCGAACTAAGAGCCGCTTGACGCGAAATTTCGCGCGAAGATCGCTATTCAGGGAAGAAGCGAACGTCTGGGCCGCGCGGCGCGCTGGATTGCTCCGGTGTGGAGAAGTGTCAAGGACTTTTGTCAATGTCGTTCGTGACCCGCGACGGACCGCGCATGGTTCAAGATCGACTTATGAGAACGTGAGCTGATGTCGATAAATTCAAATCTCCGCAAAGATTCCGAGGTCGTCGCCGTCGCCGCCTCCAAGGACCCGATCGAGCAACAGATCTTGGCTGCCGGAAATCTCAGCGAGGCTCAGGTCGAAGCGATTCGCGGCTTTCAGCGTCGCAAGGGCCTGACCTTTGGAGAAGCCGCGATCACCTTGGGCCTGGTGCGGCGCGACAGTCTTTTTCTGGCCCTCTCCAAGCGCTACAATTATCCAGTTTTTAATTTCGGCAGCGACGAGCCTCGTTTCTCGCGCGAGCTGGTCGTGGGCTTCCAGCCTTTCAGCGACGCGGCTGAGGCCTACCGCTCGGTGCGCTCCGGGCTGGCGACCGGCGCGCTCTCGCAGGGAAAAAACGCCTTCGCGGTGATTGGCGCGCGCTCCGGGGACGGCGTGACGAATTTCGCCGCAAATCTTGCGCTGTCATTCGCGCAAATGGCTGTCCCGACACTTCTTGTTGACGCCAACTTGAGACGACCTAGGCTCGCGGCGCTGTTCGGCGCCGACCCGAAGTCTGAAGGCTTGGTCGAGGCGCTGACCCTTAGTCCGGCGGACTCCCCTCACTTCGCTCTGGAAATGGTGCCGGGTCTGTCGCTGCTTGTCGCCGGAGCGACGGCGCCCAACCCGCAAGAACTCCTGATCTCGAAGGAATTCCTGACTCTCTCGCAACATTGGCAGCGAAACTACGGGGTCGTGATTTACGACACGCCTTCGGCGTTGGAAAGCGCCGACGCCTATGTCGTAGCGTCGCGCGTCGGCACAGCAATCTTGGTTGCGCGCAGACATCGAACAAGAGTGAAGGACATCAAGCAAATCTCGCATGCGCTCGAGAACTTCCAATGCGACATCGCAGGCACTGTCCTCAGGCGTTCTTGATCTTCGTTTCGTGAATCCAGCGCTTCGTTCCGCGCGTCATCGCTGGCGGGACCTGCGGCCGTCGTCTGCGGGCGGTAGTCTCGGAGGTTGGTTTGGGCGTTGGGGTGGCGCGCATTTCGCCTCCACTTCGCAGATTGGTTTTACGACGCCTGAATCGCGCCGCGGCCCGACGCAGATCGGATCAAGCCGTGGCTCGAGCCACATCTTGACCGCCGTCTGCGCGATCCTGTCGGATTCCGTCGGAATGCCCAACACACGCACGCCCCCGGACTTCTTCGGGATCGGCACTGCCTTTACCGGCGGCGGAAAGCAGCTGCCGAAACTCATCCGAAGCCAAAGCTTGTACAGGTTCGCTGCGAGCTTCGTCTCGAACCGATCGATCGTCTCCGCGTCGATCCCTGCGGCTCCCTGATTGGCTTTCACATGCAACCAGGCTTCCCAGACCAGCGTCTTGGGAATGTCGTACGATTTGCAGGTCATGCGGGATGCTGCCCGACGAGCGCCTCGGCGACCTCGAGAATTTCATGACCCATAGCGTCTAAGGCGGTCCATGAGTTGCGCGCCTACGACGACGCTCGCCCCGCGCCAACATCATGTGCTTGGTTAAAGCGCGCCGGGGCGGGCCTTCTAGAGGACGAAAATCTGAGGGTCGAAATGCTGACAACCGCGCCGCTCGCCGCACCAGGTGGGGTGCAAATGGACGACGTCGGAATGGCGCCGAACGGATAGCGAACAGGCGCCCCGAGATTTCCCTCAGTTTGGAGGCGTCCTTCTGGTTCTGTTCGGGGTCGAAGAGCGAGGGAAAAGGGAGCGCTCGCCCCCTTACCAATTGAAACCATTCATGAAAAATGGTGGGCGATGCAGGGATCGAACCTGCGACCCCTCCCGTGTGAAGGGAGTGCTCTACCGCTGAGCTAATCGCCCGGCTAGGGGCGCGCTTGCTTTACGGCTGGCGCGAGCGCCAAGTCAAGAACGCCCATCGACCGCGCCGCCCGGCAACGCCACATTCGCGTCCGAACGCGCTCGACGAGATAAGCCAGTTAAGCCACGGAAACCGGATCGAAACGAGGATCGCCGCGCCCGAGGTTCTGTGCAGCGTCTTCACTGATCCAGTCAACCGATAGATGGCCGTCGTCATGCGGATCGGTCTCGTCGGGAACGGGGCCGCGGACGATCATTCGGTTTGCGTTGTGCGAATCCGACCGGGCTTCCTGCAAGCGACGGCCGAACTTGCGACATTCTCTAAATCGCGCGCGAATGGCGCGGACCTTCGGCGTCCTGGCTGAGATAGGAGTCGAACAGAGCCGCGATGGAACGCACGAACGGACGCCCCCGCTCGGTTACCGTAATCCGCCGCCCGTCCCATTGGGCGAGACCATCGGCTGAGAACAGCGGCATTCCGGCCGAGGCGGACGCCTTCAGCGGGGCGGGATCGGCGTCATGCTCGAGGGCAAGGGCGTCGAGGTCGACTTCGAGATCGCACATCACGCGTTCGATCGCCTCGCGGCGCAACCGGTCGTCGTCGCTCAAAGCGATGCCGCGCACCGAGGCGAGCAACCCGGCCTCGATCTGCTTGGCGTAGGCCGCCGCGGTCGGCGCATTTTGCACGTAGCCTTGCGGCGTTGAACTGATAGCGCTCGCGCCGAACCCGATCAGGGCTGGGGCATTATCGGTCGTATAGCCCTGGAAGCTGCGCTTGAGCCGTCGCGCCGCCGCCGCCATGGCCAAAGCGTCGCCCGGCAGCGCATAGTGGTCGAGCCCAACGGCGACATAGCCTCCTTCCTGCGTCAGGACGTGATGGATCGCGTTGAGCTGCGCGTAACGCTGCAAGGGACCGGGCAACTGGCCTTCGGGAATCAGCGCCTGATGGCGCTTCATCCATGGCACGTGCGCGTAGCCGAAGACGGCGACACGATCGGCATTCAAATCGAGCGAGCGGCGCGCCGTGCGCGCGACGCCCTCGGCCGTCTGCAAGGGCAGGCCGTAGATGAGGTCGAGATTGAGCGACCGGACCCCGAGCGCCCGCGCTCCATCGGCGCACGCCTCAGTCACCGCGTAGGATTGCTCGCGGCCGATCGCCCTTTGCACCGCGGGCTCCAGGTCCTGCACGCCCAGGCTGACTCGAGTGACGCCCATCGGGCCAAGCGCCTGACGGCGGTCGAGGGGCAGGGAGGTCGGGTCGATCTCGATCGCGATTTCCGCGTCGGCCGAGAATGCGAAGCGTTCTTTGAGCCTGTTCATGATCGCAATCAGGCAATCGCCCGGCAGCGAGGTCGGCGTGCCGCCGCCCCAATGCAAATGCGAAACCGCCGCGCGGCGGCCGATCAAGCGCGCCACATGGTCGATCTCGCGCATCAGCAGCGCGGCGTAGGCGCGATGCGAGGACTCGAGCCTCACGACCGTGGTGTTGCAGCCGCAATAAAGGCAGAGCCGGTCGCAGAACGGCACGTGCAGATAGATGGACAACGGCGTCTGCGCCGGCAGCTCACCGAGCCAACGCGCGTAGGCGTCCGGGCCGATCGCCGCGGTGAAATGCGGCGCTGTCGGGTAGCTCGTGTAGCGCGGCAAGCGGACGTTATGGCGCGCGACCAACTCCGCCTCGTTCGAGGCGGCGGTTCCCGCGTTCAGCGGCGCAGCGGCGATTGTCGGCATGGACCGGAAACCAAGCCTCGCGAGACCTCCCGCCAGTGCAGACAACGCCGAATCCGATCCTCCGGCAATGCGGCGCGTTGTCGCTCCCGCGCTCCGGCAGTGCTCCGGCGGCGTTGCCGCCAGCCGATTCCGGGAAGATAATATCCTCCGCCCGGCCTCCCGAACGGATCTCTCATGAACCATCGCACGCTTTTCTACATCGACGGCCGCTGGGTCGAGCCGACGATTCCCGCGACGCTGGAGGTCATCGATCCCTCGACCGAGCGCGCGTTTGCGACGATTTCGGTCGGCTCGAAAGCCGACGTCGACAACGCCGTCGCCGCCGCCAGGGCGGCTTTCAATGAGTACTCGCGCGCCTCGCGCGAGCAGCGCCTGGCCCTGCTGCGCCGCGTCCTCGACAGCTACAACAGCCGGGCCGAGGATCTCGCTCAAGCCGTATCGCAAGAAATGGGCGCGCCGCTCGCCTTCGCGCGCGAAGCGCAAGTCTGGGCCGGCCGGGTGCATCTGGAAGCGACCATCCAGGCGCTCGAGACCTATGAGTTCGCCCGCCTGCGCGGAACGAGCCTCATCGCCAGGGAGCCGATCGGCGTCGCGGCGCTGATCACGCCTTGGAACTGGCCCCTCAACCAGATCGTCTGCAAAGTCGCGCCGGCCTTGGCGGCTGGCTGCACGACGGTGCTGAAGCCGAGCGAGATCGCCCCGATCAGCGGCGTCGTGTTTGCCGAGATCGTCGAAGCGGCGGGGCGCCGGCCGGGGTCTTCAACCTCGTCAACGGCACAGGGACAGATGTCGGCCAGGTGATGGCCGGCCATCCGGGCATCGACATGGTCTCCTTCACCGGCTCGACCAGGGCGGGAATCATCGTCGCCAAGACAGCCGCCGACACGGTGAAGCGGGTGGCGCAGGAACTCGGCGGCAAGTCGCCGAACATCATCCTGCGCGACGCGGATTTCGAGACGGCGGTGCGCGCCGGGGTCGCCGCCTGTTTTGCCAACAGCGGCCAGTCCTGCGACGCGCCGGCGCGCATGCTGGTTTCCGCCGATCGGCACGAGGAAGCGCTCGAAATCGCCGCCGAGGTCGCCGCGGGGCTGAAGGTCGGCGACCCGCGTCAACAGGGGGTCGACCTCGGCCCGGTCGTCAGCCAGACCCAATTCGACAAGATTCAGCGCCTGATCGAAGCGGGAATTGCCGACGGCGCGCGGCTCGTCGCCGGCGGGCCGGGGCGTCCGTCTGGTCTCGACCGCGGGTATTACGTACGGCCGACGGTGTTTGGCGGCGTGAAGCCCGGCATGACGATCGAGCGCGAGGAGGTGTTCGGCCCGGTGCTGGCGGTGATGAGCTACGAGGACGAGGACGAGGCGGTGCGCCTCGCCAACGACACCGTCTTTGGCCTGGCGGCCTATGTGTCCTCGACCGATATCGAGCACGCGCGGGCGATCGCCGCGCGTCTGCGCGCCGGCACGGTCAATCTGAACTATCCCGCCTGGGACGTGCATGCGCCCTTCGGCGGCTACAAGCAGTCGGGCAACGGCCGCGAATACGCGGATTTCGGCATCGACGACTATCTCGAGCTCAAGGCCGTCGTCGGCTATCGCGCATAGGCGCGTTCCCGGCGCGCGCCCGAGCTCTGGCGCACAGGGGCGTGGTCCCGCCTCGCCCCTTCCTGCTATCCGCAGGTAGAAAAGCGCGATAAAGCTCACGACATGTTCACGCTTGAAGAGCTCGCCGAAATCGTCGCCCGTCGCGCCGCGGCGGGCGCGGAGACGTCCTATACAAGCAGCCTGCTCGACCGGGGCGCCGCCCATTGCGCCCGCAAATTCGGCGAGGAGGCGATCGAACTGGCGATCGCCGCCGCCGCCGAGGACGAGAACGCGGTTCGTGCGGAAGCCGCGGACGTGCTCTATCATCTGCTGGTCGTGCTGCGCGCGCGCGGCGTCGCCCTGTCCTCGGTGATGCGCGAACTGGAAAGCCGCGCCGGGCGGAGCGGCCACGAAGAAAAGGCCTCTCGCAAGGCGTGAACTCGCCGGCGCATGGGATCGCGTCAGAGCGAAAGCGCGATTTTAAGGGGATTGCAATGGATGAGGCGGCGGCCCAAACGCCGGTAACTCCCTTCCGGCGTTTCACCCGCGACGAATGGGCGCAGCTGCGGGCCGACACCCAGCTCACGCTGACGATCGACGACCTGCGGAAGCTGCAATCGACCCACGATCCGATTTCGCTCGACGAGGTCGTCGCCATTTATCTGCCGCTCTCGCGCCTGCTGGCGCTCTATGTCGCGGCGACGCAGGGGCTGTTCAAGGCGACCCAACGCTTCCTCGGCGCGACCGACGGCAAGGTCCCTTACCTCATTGGCGTCGCCGGCTCGGTCGCGGTCGGAAAGTCGACGACCGCGCGGGTGCTGCAGGCGCTGCTCACCCGCTGGCCCAACACGCCAAAAGTGCAGCTCGTCACCACCGACGGATTTCTGCACTCCAACGCCGAGCTCATCCGTCAGGGCATCATGGACCGCAAGGGCTTTCCGGAGAGCTATGACGGGACGGCGCTGATCCGCTTTCTGTCGGCGGTCAAGGCGGGGCAGCACAAGGTCGCCGCTCCCGTCTATTCCCACCTGACTTACGACATCGTCGAGGAGGAATCGATCATCGTCGACCGGCCGGACATTCTCATCCTCGAAGGAATCAACGTCCTGCTGCCCAACCGGTTGCCCCGCGACGGCAAGGAGATTCCATTCGTTTCCGACTTCTTCGACTTCTCGGTCTTTCTCGACGCCGACGAGACCCTTCTCGAACAATGGTATGTCGAGCGCTTCATGGGCTTGCGCAAGACGACGTTCCGCGATCCACGCAGCTACTTCCGCCTCTACGCCGATCTCGGCGATGAAGAGGCGCAGGCGACGGCGCGCTCGATCTGGCGGCGCATCAATCTCGTTAACCTGCATGAGAATATCCTGCCGACACGGCCGCGCGCCGACCTCCTCCTGACCAAGGGCGCCAGCCACCGGATCGAGGAGGTGGCGCTGCGAAAACTGTAGAAGTTGTCTCATGAGAACTTTGACGCTTCGCGCCTGCGCGTTTGCTTTGGCGCTTTTGAGCGGCGCTCCCGCTGCGACCGCGCAAGCCCTGGCCTGCCATGGGGCGGATCTGACCCATATCGACGGGCTCGCGGCCGCTCAGGCGAGGCGGGTCGACGATCTGGTCAACGCCGACGGGTTGCTTTGGCGGATCGACAGGCCGGGACTCGCGCCCTCCTACCTTTACGGCGCCATTCACTCGACTGACGACAGGGCGATGGAGATGGCCCGGCGCGCGGCTCGACGCATCGCCGGCGCCAAGGTGGTCGCAACCGAACTGGGCGGACCTCTCGACTCGGTCGAGAAGGCGGATATTGGCGCGATGATGCTGGCCAAGGCGCTCGATCGCGACCACGACACCTTCGAGGGCGCGGTGGCGGCCGCCGATCGCGGGCCGATCGAAAAACTGATCGCGCGGCAAGGCTTTCCGAAGGAATTCGCGCATCACCTGAAGCTCTGGTTTCTAGCGGTCGTGACCTCGATTCCGGCCTGCGAAGCCAGGCGGGAGGCGCTCGATCTGCCGGAAGTCGACCAGTTCCTGGCTCAGACCGCCAAAGACGCAGGCGTGAAGGTCGTCGGTCTTGAGACGCCGAAAGAACAGCTCGACGCGCTCTCCGCGATCCCTCCGGCCACCGCCGCGGCGCTGCTCGCCGTCGCCGCTCGCGACCCCGGCATGAACGACGACGTCTATGCGACTTTGCTGCGGCTCTATCGCGAGAGCCGTCCCGCCGAGATCCTGCCGATCGCCGACGTGGCGGGCGAAATGAGCGAGTCCGAACGTGCAGCCGAGGACGAGTTCACCCGGGCTCTGCTGGCCGGCCGCAACGGCAGAATGGCCGGGCGCGCGGCGCCGCTGCTCAGCGCCGGCGGCGCCTTCATCGTCGTCGGGGCGCTGCACCTGTCGGGCAAGGACGGACTCGTCGAGCGCTTCCGCACGGCCGGCTACAAGGTGACGAAACTCTGGTGAATGGCGTCACTCCCCGTAAGGCGTCCAGATGTTCTTGACCTGGGTCGCGCGGCGCAGGAACTCGCGTCCCTCGGCGCGCAGCCAGTCGATCGTTGAAGCAGAGACCCAGGTCGCCTTTAGATTGCCGGCGGAAAGCGCCTCGACCGTCGTCGCGCCGGCCGCGTCGCCGACGTACCAGAGGGCGTCGACGCCGTCGTGCTCGGCGAGCGTCTTGGCGAGCGCGTTCGCCTCTCCGGTGACGATGTTGACGACGCCGGCGGGAACGTCCGACGTGTCGAGGACCGAATAGAAGTCGGTGGCGCTGAGCGGATGGGCGGCCGAGGGTGCGACGACGACGCAATTGCCCATCGCGATCGCCGGCATGACCAGAGAAACGAGGGCGATGAGCGGCGCCTCGTCCGGACAGACGATCCCCATCACCCCCCACGGTTCGTTCATCGCCAGGGTGACGAAGCGCGAACGTGTCGCGTGGACCGCGCCGTCGAACTTGTCGGCGAAGCCGGCGTAGAAGAACGCGCGCCGGATCGCCGCCTCGACCTCGGCATGAGCCGCGCGGGCGCCGGCGCCGGTCATCGAGCGCAGGCGCGTGGCGAATTCGTCCGCCCGGGCGCTCAAGTTCTCGGCGACATAGTAGAGCACCTGCGCGCGGTTGTGGGCCGTCGCCGCGCCCCAGGACGTCGCGTTGGCGGCCGCCTCGACCGCATTGCGAATGTCCTTGCGATTGCCGAGGCCGGCGAGGCCGACCTCGTGGTCCCTGGGGTCGAGGACAGCGTAGCTGTAGCCGGAGTCGGGCCGCGCCTGCTTGCCGCCGACATAGAGTTTGGCGGTGCGGTCGAGACCGCCCGCGAACTTGACCGACGGGGTCAGCCCCGGCGAGGCGGTAAGCCGCGCCGCCTTGGCGGCGTTCGGCTTGGCTCTCGGTTCGTCGGCGACGCGATATTCGCTCAATCCCTCGCGCCCGCCCTCGCGGCCGAATCCGCTTTCGCGGTAGCCGCCGAAGCCCGATGCGGCGTCAAACAGATTGGTCGAATTGATCCAGACGACTCCCGCCTTGATTCGCGCCGCGACCTCGAGCGCGCGGTTGACGTTCTCGGTCCAGACCGAAGCCGCCAGTCCGTAGCGGGTGTTGTTGGCGAGCGCGACCGCCTCGTCAGGCGTGCGGAAGGTCGTCGCGACCAGGACGGGCCCAAAGATTTCTTCCTGCGCCAGAACGGAAGCCGGCTCGACGCCGGTGACGAGGGTCGGCGGATAAAAGCAGCCGCGGTCAGGGACCGTCTCGTCGGCGCGCCAGAATTCGAGCCCCTCCTTCTCGCCTTCGCCGACGAACCGTTGAATTCGCTCGAGCTGGGCGGGAGCGACGATTGCGCCGACGTCGGTCGACTTGTCGAGCGGGTCCCCGACCCTCAAATGCGCCATGCGGGCGCGGAGCTTGGCGTAGAGGGTCTCGGCAATCCCCTCAGCCGCCAGCAGACGCGATCCCGCGCAGCAGACCTGCCCCTGGTTGAGCCAGATCGCGTCAACGACGCCTTCGACCGCGCTATCGAGATCGGCGTCGTCGAATACGACGAACGGCGATTTGCCTCCGAGCTCGAGCGACAGCTTCATGCCCTTGCCCGCGGTGACCTTGCGGATCGCCCGCCCAACCTCGGTCGATCCGGTGAAGGCGATCTTGTCGACGCCGTCGTGCGAGGCGAGCGCCGCGCCGGTCGCGCCGTCGCCGGTCACGATATTGACGACGCCCGCCGGCAGGCCCGCCTCGACGCAGATTTCGGCGAAGGCGAGCGCGGTCAGCGGCGTATATTCGGCGGGCTTCAGCACCACCGTGTTGCCGGCGGCGAGCGCCGGGGCGATCTTCCAGGCCAGCATCAGTAGCGGGAAGTTCCAGGGGATGATCTGCCCGCAGACGCCGACCGGGCGGGTCCCGGGAAACTCGCTGTCGATCAATGAAGCCCAGCCGGCGTGATGATAGAAATGGCGGGCGACCAGCGGAATGTCGATATCGCGCGATTCGCGGATCGGCTTGCCATTGTCGATCGTTTCCAGCACCGAGAGAAAGCGCTCCCGCTTCTGGACGTGACGGGCGAGGGCATAAAGATGGCGAGCCCGCTGGTCGCCGCTGAGCGCCGACCATTTCGGCAGCGCCTTGCGCGCCGCCGCGACCGCTGTGTCGACATCGCCTCGCGACCCCTGGGTCACGCGGGCGATGATCTCGCCGGTCGCCGGATTGAACACGTCGAAAAGCGCGGCGGGCCTCGTAAAGCGGCCGTTGACGAACAGACCGAAACCGGCCCGACGCCTTTCCAGCCAGGCCAGGACGTGGTCGCTGCTTTCAGGCGCGGGGCCATAGTCCATCGTGCGCAGGATGTCCTTGATCAGGGTCATCATGTCCCTCACGCCATCGCGTGGCGATAGGCGGCGGAATAGCGCCCGGTCGCATAATGGTCGAGCTGACGCTCGATGTCGGTGATGAGGCCGCTCGCCCCGATGCGGAAGAGATCGGGCTGCATCCACGGAAGGCCGAGCTCCTCCTTCATCAGGATCAGCCAGGCGAGCGCGTCCTTGGCGGCGCGCAGGCCTCCCGCCGGCTTGAAGCCGATGTCGACGCCTGTTCGCTCGCGATAGTCGCGCAAGGCTCGGACCATCGTCAGGCTCACCGGCAAGGTCGCGTTCACGTCCTCCTTGCCGGTGGAGGTCTTGATGAAATCGGCGCCCGCCTGCATCGCCACCATGCTGGCGGCGTAGACGTTGCGGAGCGTCTTCAGATCGCCGGCGCCGAGAATCGCCTTCAGGTGCGCCGCCCCGCAGGCATCGCGCATCGCTGCGACTTCGTCGTAGAGCGCGCTCCAGTCGCGCCCGAGCACATGGGCGCGGGTGATGACGATGTCGATCTCGCGCGCGCCTTCTCCGACAGCGTAGCGAATCTCCTCGAGCCGCAGCTTCAGGGGCGTCAGGCCCGCGGGAAAGCCGGTGGCGACGGATGCGACTGGAATCCCCGAGCCCTCGAGCGCCTTGACCGCTGGGCCGACCATAGTCGGATAAACGCAAACCGCGCCGACGGTTAAGGCCATGTCGGCGAGTCCGAGCGCGGCCAGCGTCTCGTCGCTCAGAGGGCGCCTCGCCTTGGCGCACAGGCGCCGCACCCGCTCCGGCGTGTCGTCGCCCGAGAGCGTCGTCAGGTCGATGCACGCGATCGCCTTGACCAGCCAGGCGGCCTGAAACTCCTTTTTGACCGAGCGGCGGGTCGTCAGCGTCGCGGCGCGGCGCTCGACTGCGCTCGCGTTGACGCCGACGCTCTCAAACCAGTCCGGTTCGAGCGGCGCGCCCGGATTGCGCGCCCGGTTATGGCCAGCCTGAGCCGGAATATCCCTCGCCTGATCCACTACGCCTCACGATCGCGCCCCGGGCCGGCAGGATGCCACGATCGCGGCGCAATACAAGCGGCCAATCGACGTTGCTCGGGCGCCGGCCTGCCCGGGACGCTCCGAAATGCGGCGCGCACGGAGGCGGAATCTTGGACTATGTCTTCTTGGTGGAATAGAATTGGCGGCCATCGGCTGCGGTCCGGCGATACGGCGGCGAAGGATCAGACCATGCACACGCACAGCCTGAATGTGATCCGCATATGGGTTGCTGTTTTGACGCTTGTCGCGGGCGTGACGATTGGCCGCGCAGAGTCGATTGATTCCAGCCTGATTGGCGCATGGACCACGTCAGCGTCCGACTGCGCACGGATCTTCCAGAAGAAGAATGGCGTGATCTCCTATCGAAGGCCGGTCGACAAATTCGCACGGGCCGCGATCATTCAGTCACGGCGAATTGCCGCGCCAGCGGGCGATTGCCGCGTTCTCGACGTCGCCCATCTCAAGGACTCCGTGTCTGTGAAGGCCGAATGCGAGGACTCGGTCAGTTTCGTAACCCAGACCGTACGGATCAAAATTCAATCGCCGACCGAGATCATTTATAGTCCGACTGGCGACCAGGCCCTCGACACGACGCTCGTCAAGTGCGCGCTGTGAAAACGCGGCGCCCACTCCCTCGCCGCGCGATTGGCGAAACGCGTGGGGACCTTTTACCCTGGGCGCGCGTCGACGCCATATGCGCGACCCGGCCTGGGTGAGAGTCGCAGCCGGCCTGGAGCAACAGGGGAGCCGAAAAGCATTTTGCCGAACTCGGGCCTGTCTTCAACGCTGGATGCGCGAACGCACGAGGGACGGCGCCGGTCGCCTCTCGACGGCTTGCCGTCCATCGCTGCGCCATCGCCACCGGGGGCGAACATCGATGAGCTGTTCCACCCTGCGGTCAGCGGGTGGTTCGCGGACAGCTTCCCCGCGCCGACTTCGGCTCAGGCCGAGGCCTGGCCCGCGATCAAGGCTGGCCGCCACACCCTGATCGCCGCGCCGACCGGCTCCGGCAAGACGCTCGCCGCGTTCCTGGCCGCGATCGACGACCTCGTCCGTCAGGGTGTCGAAGGGCGGCTGACCGACGAGACCCAGGTGGTCTATGTTTCGCCGCTCAAAGCGCTGTCGAACGACATCCACCGCAACCTCGAGGCGCCGCTCGTCGGCATCCGCGAACGTCTTCGTCGGAGCGGGCTCCCCGATGTCGAGATCCGCGCCTGGGTCCGAACAGGCGATACGCCGACCGCCGAGCGCGACCGGATGCGTCGCCGCCCGCCCCATATCCTGGTGACGACGCCGGAATCTCTTTACGTGCTGCTGGGCTCTGAATCCGGCCGCAAGATGCTGGCGACCGCCCGCTCAGTGATCGTCGATGAAATCCACGCCATCGCGCCGAACAAACGCGGCGCGCATCTGGCGCTGTCGCTGGAGCGTCTGGACGCGCTCAGCGGCGAGCGGCTGCGGCGCATCGGTCTATCGGCCACGCAGAATCCAATCAGCGCCGTCGCGCGCTTTCTGGTGGGCGCTTGTTGCGACGACGCGCCGGCCGCGGACCCGGCGATCATCGACTCCGGGCATCAGCGCGCTCGCGATCTTGGGCTGGTGTTGCCCGGCTCCCCGCTCGAAGCGGTAATGTCGCGCGACGTGTGGACTGAAGTCTACGATCGGATGACTCGGCTGATCGAGACGCACCGCACGACGCTGGTGTTCGTCAACACCCGCCGGCTGGCGGAGCGCGTCGCCCGCGAATTGTCCGAGCGCCTGGGCGAGGGCGCGGTCACCGCGCATCACGGCAGCATGGCGAAGGAGCATCGGCTCGCGGCCGAGCAGAAGCTCAAGCGCGGTGAGCTGAAGGCGCTGGTTGCGACCGCGTCGCTCGAACTCGGGATCGACATCGGCGACGTGGATCTTGTTTGCCAGATCGGCTCGCCACGCTCGATCGCGAGCTTTTTGCAGCGTGTCGGCCGCTCGGGCCATGCAATCGGCGGCACGCCCAAGGGGCGCCTGTTTCCCCTTTCGCGCGACGATCTGGCGGAATGCGCGGCCTTGCTCGACAGCGTCGGGCGCGGCGAGCTCGACCGTCTCACGATCCCTGACCAACCCCTCGACGTGCTTGCCCAGCAGATCGTCGCGGAAGTGGCGGCGCAGGATTGGCCGGAGGCCGCGCTTTACGATCGCCTCCGCCGCGCCTGGCCCTTCCGCGCCCTGGCGCGGAAGGATTTCGAGGCGGTCGTGCGCATGCTCGCGGAAGGTTTCGCCACCCGCCACGGCCGGCGGGGCGCGCTCATCCATCGCGACGCCGTCAACGGGATGCTGCGCGGCCGGCGCGGCGCGCGCACGACCGCGCTGACCTCCGGCGGCACGATTCCCGATGCCGCCGACTACCAGGTGCTGCTGGAGCCCGAGAACCAGATCATCGGCACGGTCAACGAGGATTTCGCGGTCGAGAGCATGGCTGGCGACATTTTTCAGCTCGGCAACGCCTCCTACCGCATCCAGCGGGTCGAGCGGGGGACGGTCAGGGTCGAGGACGCCAGGGGACAGCCGCCGACCATTCCGTTCTGGCTGGGCGAGGCGCCGGGACGCACCGACGAGCTTTCGGCCTCGGTGTCGCGCCTGCGCGCGCAGGTCGCCGTGCGGCTGGGCGCGGATCAGACCGGAACCTCCGCCCGGCGCTGGCTTGGCGACGAGATCGGCCTCGACGAGAGCGCCGCCCGGCAGCTCGTCGACTATCTGGCCGCGGGCGCCGCGGCGCTCGGCTCCATGCCGACGCAGGATACGATCGTGCTGGAGCGCTTCTTCGACGAAGCCGGCGGCATGCAGCTCGTCGTCCATACGCCTTTCGGCAGCCGCATCAATCGCGCCTGGGGCCTGGCGCTGCGCAAGCGCTTTTGCCGCAAGTTCAATTTCGAGCTGCAAGCCGCCGCGACCGAGGACAATATCGTGCTGTCGCTGACGACGGCGCACAGTTTCGCGCTCGACGAAGTCGCGCGCTACCTGCATTCGCGCAGCGTGCGGCCGGTGCTGGTCCAGGCGATGCTCGACGCGCCGATGTTTGCGACCCGCTGGCGCTGGGTCGCGGGGGTGTCGCTGGCCTTGCCGCGATTCCGGGGCGGCAAGAAGACGCCGCCGCAATTCCTGCGCATGCAGGCCGAGGACCTGATCGCCGCCGTTTTTCCTGACCAGATCGCCTGCGCGGAGAATCTGGTCGGCGAGCGGGAGATTCCCGATCATCCGCTGACCAATCAGGCGATCTCCGATTGCCTGCATGAGGCGATGGACATCGAAGGTCTGGAGCGGCTGCTCGCGAAGATCGAAGCGGGCGAGATTCGCGTCGTCTGCTGCGACCTCACGCAGCCTTCGCAGTTGGCGCTGGAGGTGCTGTCGGCCAGGCCCTACGCCTTCCTCGACGACGCGCCGCTGGAAGAGCGACGGACCCAGGCCGTCATGGCCCGGCGCTGGCAGGACCCAAAAGACGCCTCCGAGCTCGGCCGGCTGGACCGGGAAGCGATCGAAAGAGTCCGGTCCGAAGCCTGGCCTGATCCGGTCAGCGCCGAGGAGCTTCACGACGCCCTGCTGTGGCTCGGCTGCCTGACCGAGGAGGAGGCGCGGGCGACGCCGGCCTGGGGCGGCTGGCTGGAAGCGCTGGCGGGCGAAAAGCGCGCCGCCCGCCTGACCGCGTCCGGGACGGCGCTCTGGGTTCCGGCCGAACGGCTGAACCAGTTCCGCGCCCTGTGGCCGAAGGCGCGGCTTCAGCCTGAGATCGCGCCGCCCGCGGATCAGGCCGGAACGCAATGGCCGCCGGAACAGGCGCTGATCGAAATCCTGCGCGGCCGGCTGGAAGGTCTCGGGCCGGTCACCCCAACCGCCCTGACGGCGCCGCTGGGTCTCGAGCCGGAGGCGGCGTCGGGGGCGCTGACGGCGCTGGAGGCCGACGGCGCGATCCTGCGGGGCCGTTTCATTCCAGGCGTCAACAGCGAACAATGGTGCGACCGCCGGCTGCTGGCCCGCATCCATCATTACACCGTGCGGCGGCTGCGCTCGGAGATCGAACCTGTCGCCGCGCGCGACTTCCTCCGCTTCCTCATCTCCTGGCAGCATGTGGGCGAAGAGACGCGTCTCGAGGGGCCGGAGGCGCTTCCCGTCGCGCTTGCCGGTCTGGAAGGATTCGAGGCGCCGGCCAGGGCCTGGGAGACGGAGATCCTGCCGGCGCGCCTGAAGGGCTACCAGCCCTCGTGGCTTGACGTCCTGTGCCTCGCCGGGCGGACGGGCTGGGCGCGATTGACCCCGCCCGCCGTTGCGGCCGGCCGCGCGCGCGCCGTCTCGCCGGTCGGGTCGACCCCGATCGCCCTCATGGATCGCCGTCGGATCCCGCTCTGGACCTCGCTTCCCCCGCCCGCCGAGCCGGCCCGCCCGAGCGCGCGCGCCCAAACGGTCCTCGACCGCCTCGCCGAGCGGGGCGCGTTGTTCTTCGACGAGATCGCCGAAGCCGCGCATCTGCTGCGGCCCGAGGTCGAGGACGCGCTCGGCGAACTCACCGCGCTCGGACTCGCGACCTCCGACAGTTTCGGCGGGTTGCGGGCGCTGCTGACGCCGTCGGGCAAGCGCAAGCCTCTCGCGGGCGCGAAGCGGCGTGGGCGGGTCCTGCCGTTCGATATCGAGAGCGGCGGCCGTTGGTCGCTGGTCCGGCGCGACCAGCAGGCCGACGGCGCCGGACCGACGAACGCGGCGGCCGTCGAACACGCGGCGCGCGCGTTGCTCAGCCGTTATGGCGTCGTGTTCTGGCGTCTCATCGCCCGGGAGGCGGCAGTATTGCCGCCGTGGCGCGATCTTCTGCGGGTCTATCGGCGCCTGGAGGCGCGGGGAGAAATTCGCGGCGGCCGTTTCGTCGCCGGCTTCTCCGGCGAGCAATACGCGCTTTCCGAAGCGATCGGCCTGATGCGGGAGATCCGCCGCCAGCCGGGCGCCGGCCAATGGGCGTCGCTGTCGGCGGCCGATCCGCTCAATCTTCTAGGCGTGCTGACGCCCGGCCCCAGGCTCGCCGCGCTGACCGCCAACCGCCTCGTCTATCGCGACGGCCTGCCGGTCGCGGCGCTTTCGGGCGGCAAGGTCGAGTTCCTCGCCGACCTCGACGCCGCGGGCCGGTGGGAGGCGGAAAAACGGCTCCTGCGCTCGTCCGCGCGCGGGTTGATGGCCGAACTCGCGTGAAGGCCGCGGCTCAACATCGCGCGCAAGGCTACAATACAGCGATCGGGTTTCCGGGCGAACCGGTGGCGCCGACGATCGGCAGCGGCGCGAACACATAGGCGAAAACCCAGGCCTCGCGCTCGATGAGCCCCTCGAACGTCATCCCTTCGTGGAGATGAATGCCGTTCTCCATGATCAGATGCTGGTGGCAGGGGTGAAAGACCTCCGGGTCGACCGGCGGAACCACCTCGACCGCGAAATTGTCCGCTCCGACGACGCAGACCCGAAGGCTCGAAAACCAGCGCGCGCATTCGAGGCCGATGCCTGGCGCGCCGTCGTAGAAGGTCCTGGTCTCGGTATGCCATCGCGATCCGTGGCCGGTGCGCACGAAGACCGCGTCTCCGGGCCGAATCGCATCTTCGGCGACGCCCTGCCGTTTGAGGCAGGCCTTAAGGTCGGAAAGCCCGATCTCCTCGCCGACATTGAGCACCCGTCCCTTGAGGCCCTGCACGTCGAACAGGATTCCGCGGGTGAAGAACGGCGGCGCGTTTTCGATCCCGAGCTTCTTCAGCCCGTAGGGAGACCACATGTCCGACAGGCGATTGCCGTTGTAAAAAAGCATGCCGGTCTTGTCGCCGAGCGCGCCGCACATGCAACCGAGATGGCCGAGAGCGTCCATCTGGGTGCCGACCTGCCCGATTTCGGTCGCGATGAATTCGTCGTTCCAGATCGTCTTGCTCTTGAGGCCGTAAGGCCCGCCAGTCGGGCCGCCGGGCATGCGCAATGCGTAGACGCGGCCGGGGGCGAGCGGCATTCGCGCATCGTACGGCATGCCGAGGCTCACAATCTCGCCCGTCTTGATCAGGTCGACCGCCTCCAGCACCTTTTGCGGGGTCATGAGGTTGCCGTTGCCGCGCTGATCTTCGCGCCCCCAACGCGAATTGAACCAGTCGGGAGCGAGCGCCGGACTTATGCTCTCCGGTTCGACCGTCTTGTCGCTCATGGCGAACTCCTGTTGACCTGTTCCACCGCCGGCGCGCGGGTCGTCCCTCCCGGCGCCGCGTTCCCGGCTTGCGTCCCCTGGCGCTGGCGACGTTGCGCCGCCTGCACCGCAAGGCCGACCGCCAGGATAAGCATCGAGCCGTCGAACAGAGGCTCGACAAAAAAGGGAGCGCCGAGCTGGTTGAGGCCCGCCACCGTCACCGCAAGCACGGCGACCGCCAGCACCGTTCCCCAGACGTTGACCCGACCCGGACGGATCGACGTCGCGCCGAGCAGCGCCGCGGTGAAGGCAGGCAACAGATATTCCTGGCCGACCGAGCTTTGGCCGACCTGCAGCTGCGACTGAAGCACGATCCCCGCGAAGGCGGCGAGCGTTCCCGCAGCGACAAACGCGAGCGTGATGTATCGCTTGGCGGAAATGCCGTTGAGCTCGGCTGCCCGCGGACTGGCGCCGAGCACGTAGAGATAGCGGCCGAGCGGCAGGTATTCGAACACCACCCACAGGATCAGGCTGACGACGAGCGCATAGATCGCCGGCGCCGGCACGATCCAGACGCGCCCCGATATCGCCAGGAACTCAGGCGGCAGCGAGGCCAGCACCTGTTGCCCCCCTGTGTACCAGGCATTCAGCCCATAGAGAATTGTGCCGGTTCCGAGCGTGGCGATGAAAGAATCAATCTTCACCCTTGTGACCAGCAACCCGTTCGCCAGTCCGACCGCCGCACCCATGATAAGAACGGCGCCAACGGCCGCCTGCCATGGCCAGCCCTGGCCTTGGAGTCCGATCGCCAGCACTTGCGAGATGCCGACGTTGAAGCCGGCCGAGAGATCGAACTGATTGGCCACCATCGGGACGAACACCGAGAGAGCCACCAGGAGCTGCACCGACTTGTTGCTGAGAATGGAGCGAATGTTGAAATAGGTAAGAAACGTGTCCGGCCTCAGCAGCGAAAATACGATGACGAGGAGGACGAACAGCACCAGAAGTCCCCAGACCGAAATCGCGCGCAGCAGGACGGCGCTGAGCGAACGGCCGGCGTTGGGGTTCATGGCGTCGCTCCGAGCGCAGTCGGAGTTCCGCCCGAGGCGGTCGCCGTCAAGGCGGCGATGGTCAACGCCGGGCCGGGAATCTCCGCGACAACCTGCCCGCGGCTGAAAACCAGCGCCCGATGGCAGATGCGTTCGACCTCCTCGAAATCCGACGAGATCAACAGGACCCCCAGACCCTTGCCCAACGAGAGCTGAAGCAGATGGTAGATATCGGCCTTGGCGCCGACGTCGACGCCGATTGTCGGCTCCTCGAGAATGAGCAACCTGACGTGCGCCTCCATCCAGCGCGCGACCGCGACTTTCTGCTGATTTCCGCCGGAAAGCGTCGCCACCGGCTGCTCCACGCTTGCCGCCTTGATGGAGAAGCGTCTCACCGCCGAGTTGGCCTCGGCCGCCTCCCTCGCGCGAGGGATGAATTCGAGCACGCGCCTGCCGCTCGCCGCCGGATTCATGAAGATGTTCTCGCGCACGGCGAGATTGGAGGCCAAGCCCTCCTCTGCGCGGCGGCTCGAAACGAAGCCAATTCCATTCGCCATCGCTTCCGCCGGGCTTCTTGGGGCGATCGGCTCGCCCTCAAGCGCCATATGGCCTGATTCGATCGGGGTCGCGCCGAAGATCGCTCGCCCGATCGTATGATGGCCGGCGCCGCGCAAGCCCACCAGACCGAGCGTCTCGCCCGCCGCGACGGAAAACGAAACAGGGCCGACATGTTCGGCCCTCAGACCCTGAACCGAAAGCGCGTTGCGACCGGAGGCTGGCGCAGTCCTCACGAAAGCCTCGCTCATCGAGCGCCCGACGATCATCTCTATCAGGTCTGAAGCGCTCGTTTCTCGCGTCGGGACGGTCGCCAGCCGACGACCGTCGCGAAGAACCGTGACCCGATCGGCGATTCGGAAAACCTCGTCCAGTCGGTGGGTGACATAGACGACGCCGATGTCGTTCTCGCGCAGGCGTCGCAGAGTTTCGAGCAGGCGTTCGACGTCGGCCTCGGGAAGCGCGGCGGTCGGCTCGTCGAGAACGACGATGTCCGATTTGATCGCCAAGGCCCGTCCGATCGCAACCAGCGAGCGCTCGGCGGCCGGGAGCGAGGATACGGGCGCGTCCGGGTCGAGTCCGCTGCCCATGATCGCCAGCGCGTCCGCCGCGGCGTCCCGTACCCGCCGCCAGGAAATCAGGCCGAGCGGCGAGCGCGAATAGCCGGTCTGGATCGCGACGTTCTCCGCAACGGTCATCCATTCGACGAGGCCCAAGTCCTGATGAATGAATGCGATCGGCAGCGGGTCGGTTTGCGGACGCACGGGCTTTCCCGCAAAGCGTATGTCGCCGGCGTCGGCCTCGTAGACCCCCGCCAGAACCTTGATGAGCGTGGACTTGCCCGCCCCATTCTGGCCGAGAAGCGCATGAACCTCTCCACGACGGACGTCGAAGTCGACATGATCGAGCGCAAGCGTCGCGGTGAAGCGCTTGACGAGGCCGGTCATGGCCAGGAGCGGCGCCGGCCCGGGGTCCGAACCGGCTTCATCGACACGTTGCAAGATGGATGTTCCGCGCGCGATTCGATCGATTGCGATGGGGAAAGGGGATGAGAAGTCCCGGCGGGCTCACCCCGCCGGGACGAACGAGGCTATTTGATTCCCCAGACTTCGAGATAGTGCTGCTTGTAATTGTTGCTGGGGATGAAGGTGTTCTTGTCGCCGCCCTCGGAGTGGATGTTCTCCTTGGTGACAAGGAATGGGGGCTGCACGAATCCGCTGGGCGGATCGTTGTGGAACGCGCGGTTCAACTCGTCGATCGCTTGCCAGGCTTGCAGCTCGATCGGCTCGGACACCGTCACGACCTGATACTGATCGCCCTTGCGGATGCGGTCATACGCCGAGCGATTGCCGTCGGCCCCGATCAGCTTCACCTGGGAGGGATCGACGCCGCCCGAGCGCAGGACGGGCACGGCAAAGTCAAAATCGTTGTCGCCGACCGATGTCGCATAGAAGGGAAGCCCAAAACGCTGAACCCAGCTGGTCGTCAGCTGCGGCTGACGCTGCGCTGCTTCCGAAGCCGGCGAATTGACGTAGTCGAGCACCTTGCATCCGGCGCATTTCTCGATCTCGTCCTTCGTCGCCATGGATTTGACCTTGGCGATCGCATATTCGTTGTGGGTGAGGACGACGACGCGCGCCTTGCCGTTGGAATCGGCGATCGCCCAGTCGGCCTGGGCCTTGCCGATCTCGCGCGGATCCTCCTCGATGTTGACGAACAGATGGAGATCGGGCTGAGGCCCGGGCAATCCCGCGGCGTGGAGGCCGACGAACTTGACGCCCTGCGCGACGCCCGCCTTGATTGGGTCTTGCAGACTGGCGGCGTCGGCGAACAGAGCGATGCCGTTCGGTTTCAGGGCGATCGCCTGGTTCATGCCCGCGAGCCAGGAGGTCGGGCTGCCTTTCCCGTCGATGACGGTGACGTCCCAGCCCAGTTTCGCGCCGGCTTCCTTGATGTAGACGCCGTAGAGATGGGAAATGTCGTTCTGCTCGTCGCCTGAGAGATAGACGATCTTCTTTCCGGGTTCCGGCTTCGGACCCTTGGTCGGGCCTTCCCACGTGGTCTGCGGACCGGCGTATTTGGCGACCGCGGCCTTGGCGTCGGAAACAGCGTCGGCGAAGGCCGGCGCGACCGCCGACATGCCGGCGAGGACCATGGCGGCCCCCGCGATCAGGGCTCGCAAACTCACATCGGCTTTCATGATGCTTTCCTCCCTCTCGATTGTTCGAAACATGGTTTCGAGCGCGGCTTGCCGACGCGCTGGCGTTCCGCCGCAGCCCGAACGAACGATACGCTTCGGAACAACCTTGCGCAAAGGCCGCGCGCAGGCGCCGTCGCCGGCGTGCTTTGCGAAGCGCGCCAATTCGGCCCAGGCGATGGCTGACGACCGCGTCGGAAAGCCTTCGATCCTGCAGTCGGGATCACTGTTCGAGACCCGCGCGGATCAGCGCCTTCGAGCTCGCGATCCTGAAGCTTGGGCCCGCGCTTTGAGGACGCCTCGGCGACGATGCGCGGCACGGCATGCCGATCTGGAGCGAGGAGGCTTGTCGCTAAGTCTGGCCGGCGGGGCGCGGCTCGGGATACGGGCTGCGGCCGCCTCGCGTTGTCCGCGGCGCGGCGCGGCGCCGGCAAATCAAACGCGATCCGAATCCTTTCAAATGATGTTGACCCCTTGCGCTCCCATGACCGCGCCAAGCACGGTAAGCGCCGCGAGGACCAACAGGACGATATGGACGCGGCTTACGCGCCGCAGCGCGGCGTCGGGATTCTGAGCGGCTTGCCGTTCAAACTTCGGGCGCAGCAACGGCTCCAACACGAACACCATCGTCGCAAACACGAGCCAGAGTCCAACCATCGCGAACATCCACCAATAATGGAGATCGGAAAAGCGACTCCAAAGGTCCATCCGGTAGGTCATCCACAAGCCTGACAATCCCGCGAGCAGGATCGACCAGCGCGCCTGCGCGGCGAAGCGTTGTTCGACGGCGCGAAAGAGCGCCACGCCTTCCGCACCGCCGCGAGAGACGGCGAGCGGCAGCGCCACCAGCGAAACGAAGGCGACCCCTCCGATCCAGTGAACCACCGCGATCACGTGCAGAGCGCGGGCGACGGCGAGATCGTCCATCTTTATTTGCCCGCGTCTTATCGCGCCGGCCCGGCGTGCATGATCGCGTCGTCTTTGGGCCCATCGACGATCAGGAAGCCCGCAAGTCCGCGCTCGATTCGCGAAAGCGCGTGATCCACGATCGTGTAGCGCCCTGCCCGACGCACCTTGAAATCGACCACCGTCGCGCCGCCTGGCGGCACGGAGACGGTCTGCACGCCTGCGAGCGGCGGGGAGATGAGGCTCGCGCCGGAATAGACGTGATCGAACACGCCGCCGATCACATGGAACGACGAGGTGAAGTTCGGCCCGCCGACGCCGAAGAAGATGCGGACCGTCTCGCCGACGCTCGCGCGCAGCGGATGATTTCGTGTCAGGGCGCCGACCGAGCCGTTGAACAGGAAATATTCCGGGTGCTCGGAGATCAGCTTATCGTAATCCATCTCCTGGTCGCCCTGCGTGCCGAACGGCTGGGCGGTGTAGAGTTCGCCCTGCATAATGTAGAATTCGCGGTCGACTTGCGGCAAACCGCCTTCGGGTTCGACGAGGATCATGCCGTACATGCCGTTGGTGATGTGCTGGGGCACGCTCGGCGTCGCGCAATGGTAGACGAACAGGCCAGGCGTGAGCGCCTTGAAGGTGACGATCTTCTCATGGCCTGGAGCGGTCTGGGTGAATTGCGACCCTCCGCCGGGGCCGATCGCGGCGTGGAAATCGACCGAGTGGGTCATGATGCTGCCGGCGTCGTTCTTGAGATGAACCTCGACCGTGTCGCCGACACGCACGCGCAGCATCGGACCTGGAACCTTGCCGTTGAAGGTCCAGTACCCATAGGTGGTCTTGTCGGCCAGTTGACCCTTGATCTCCACCGCATCGAGGTCGACGCGCACGATCTGCGGGGCTCGCGCGCCGATCGGCGGGGGCACTTCCGCCGGATCGCGGGAGATGTCGGCGGCGGTCGCGGGGCTCGCCGCGCGCGGCCCCGGAACGACCTGAATGCGACCCTCCATGCCCGCTTCGCGATGGCCCGGCGTCGAGCAGTAATAGGCGAATTCGCCGGGCTTGGAGGCGGTGAACGTCACCGCGCTGCTCGCGCCCTTGCCGACGACGCGGTTCGAGCGCACGCCGTATTGATCGATGACGATGTCGTGCTCGGCGCCCTCGCCGTTGACGAGATTGATCTGCACTGTCTCGCCTTCATGCACGACGAGCTTCGGGTTGACGGCGCCGTTGACGTCGTCGCCGACGCCGAGAAAGACCATGCGGCCGTCGGCGACGCCGGTCCGCAAGGTGAACACAACCGGCGCATGTATGTCGCTGCCGACCGCAACCGATTTCGCCGGCGCCTCGGGAGCGGGCGCCGCTTCAGCCGACTGAGACCCAGACACCGCCAGCGAAGCCACGCAAATGGCGACGCCGTCGAGGAGCCAAGGCTGCCAGAGACCGCCGGAGGCGACGAGAAGGCCGACGGCGGCCAAGGCGGATTTCAACGTGCGGGAGATCGTGAATTTGGAGGAGTTGAACGCCATGGCCGAACCCTCGCTGGCCGAGCCCGGCCGCGGCCGGTGGAGCGTCCTTGCCCGAACCGGTGAGAGTTCAATCGCCCAGTTGCGGCCGGGTTTCGTTGCGCTGGAGCAAATGACGACGCCGCGGTTCGGGCGAGCGGAACAAACGATAGCCGCCCGGCTCTGGCGCGGACTCGCTTGAGGAGTCCGGCGGCGGACGCGTTCCCTCCGCTCGTTCAAACGGCCTCACTCGAGCGTCGTCAGCCCGAAGCCTCCTCGGCGATGCGCCGGATCTCGGACGGCTTTCGAACGGTGAGATGGCGGTCGCGCGTGGCGAGCCAACCCGCCTTCTCCCAGGCGGTGAGGACGCGGCTGACCGAGTAGAGGGTCGTCCCGCACATGTCCGCGACGTCCTTGCGCCGCAGCGGGAAGGTGATCGCCGTGCCGTCGTCGGTTTTGCGCCCGGACTGCCGGGCGAGTCGCAGGATGACATGGGCGACGCGCCGCTCGACGCGCTGGGTGGAGAGCTCGCGCACCCTGTTCTGGACTTCCTGGAGCCGCTTGCCGACGATTGAGAGGGCGTTGATCGCGATTTGCGGATGGCGATGCATCAGCGCGATCAGGTCCGCTTCGCTCCAGCTCGCCTCGAGCGCGTCGGTCATCGCCTCGGCCTCGGCAGGGTATCGATGGTCGGTGAACAGCGCGAGCGTTCCGAACATCTCGCCAGTAGCGATGAGCCTGACGACGATTTGCTCGCCATCGCTGCCGGACTGAGAAATCCGGACGCTTCCTTCCAGCAGCGCGTGGGCGCGGACGCCGCCGTCGCCCTGGTTGAAGATCCGAACGCCGCGGGAGAGCCGCCGGACGCGGGCCGAGGCCAGAACCTCCTGCCGCGCGGCGGCCGAAAGGCCGAGAAACAGCTCCATCGAGGCCAGAGCGTCAGGAACGAGAGCCGCGTCTGAATTCATGATCCGAACGTCGCCACCTTTTCGCTGGCTTTTCGGGTGATTTGATCGAGCGCAAATCCTACCACGGTTCGCCCGACTAGGTTGGCGCGGTGACGCAACATCTCGACGCGGCCGGCGGAGTCGCATTGAAGCCTGACATAAGGATCAAGCGCGCCTATGAGACGGCGGCGACCGACGACGGCGCGCGGGTCCTCGTCGATCGAATTTGGCCGCGCGGCGTCGCCAAAGAGTTGGCGGCGCTGACGCTGTGGCTCAAGGAGATCGCGCCGACCACCGCCTTGCGAAAATGGTTCGGCCACGACCCCGCCCGTTGGACCGAGTTCCGCCGGCGCTATCGCGCCGAGCTGGACGAAAACCCGGCCGCGGTCGAGCAGCTCGGCCGCCTCGTTGCGGCCGGGCGGGTGACGCTGGTCTACGGCGCCCATGATCGGACGCACAATCACGCTCGGGTCTTGGCCGAGTTCATGAATGGCGCCGGCGCGCCTGACCGAACGGAGAAACCTCGTTGATCACCGACCGAATCGTGTCCGCGTCGGACAGGCGCGCCGCCGCCCGGTCTCAGATCGAGGCCGAGACCGGGATCGACGAGGCGATGATCGAGCGGCTCGTCCCAGCCTTTTATGCCCGCGTCCGCGCGGACGAATTGCTTGGCCCGATCTTCGCCGCCCGCATCGCCGATTGGGAGCCGCATCTTCAGCGCATGTGCGCTTTCTGGTCGTCGCTGGCGTTGATGAGCGGCGCCTATCACGGCCAGCCGATGCAGAAGCACTTGGCCCTGCCGGTCGAGGCCCGGCACTTCGATCGCTGGCTCAAGTTGTTCGCCGCGACGGCCAACAACCTCTGTCCGCCACAGGCCGCGGCCCGATTCATCATGCTCGCCGAACGGGTGGCGGAAAGCCTGGAACTCGGAGTCGCGGGCGCCCACGGCGTGATGCTGGCCAAGGGTGAGCGATTCATCGTCGACAAACAGGGCCGCGGCGAGAACCGGAAAAGCGAAAGGCGGATTTCGATCTGAGCCCTGACTCGGAAACGGCGGGGCGCGCCGTCCTCCGTTTGCTCCTGGTCATCCATCAGTTTGACCAGCGGCGAAGCTGTGCTCAAATCCCCTCGATCCGATAGGGGGGTTATTTGAACATATAATTACTGTATATATCGTCCGCCCGCCCGTCCGCAATCGAGGCCGCCCGGTCGCCGCCGCTACGACGGACCAAGGGGCTTAAAAAGCGGCTGTTGTCGAGGGCGGCGGTAAACTAAGCGCCAAGTCCCTGAAAACATTGAAGCGACCGGGATAAAGCGGCGGTAAACGGCCTCGCGCCCTCCCGCTTGGTCCCCTCCCCTCACGCCCCGTCATTCTCCCGCTCGCGTAGGCGAAAGCGCTGGATCTTTCCGGTCGCGGTCTTGGGCAATTCGGCGACGAAGGCGATCGCGCGCGGGTATTTGTACGGCGCGAGCCGGTCCTTGACGAACGCCTTGAGCTCGGCGTCGGTGGCGCGCTCGCCGGCTTTCAGCACCACGAAGGCCTTGGTCTTGGTCAGCCCGTCCGCGTCGATCACGCCGATGACGGCGGCTTCCAGAACCGAAGGGTGCCGCGCCAGCGTCGCCTCGACCTCGAACGGGCTGACCCATTGGCCGCCGACCTTCAGCATGTCGTCGGTCCGCCCGGCGTAGGTATACGACCCGTCGGCGTTGCGGACGTATTTGTCGCCGGTCCGGGTCCAGCCGCCCTGGAAGGTCGCTTGCGTCCGGGCGCGATCGCCCCAGTACATGATCGCCGCCGAAGGCCCGCGGACGTAAAGGTCGCCGGTCTCCCCGTCGGCGGCAGCGCTCCCGTCCTCGGCCCGCAATGCGACGTCGTAGCCCGGAACCGGCCAACCGGTCGCGCCGTAGCGCACCTTGTCGGGGCGGTTGGAGAGGAAGATGTGCAGCATCTCGGTCGAGCCGATGCCGTCGAGGATGTCGATCCCGAAATGGCGCCGGAAGCGCTCGCCGATCTCGGCCGGAAGCGCCTCGCCGGCCGAGGACGCCAGCCGCAGCGCCGTTTCCTCGCGCGCCGGCAGCAAGGGCGAAGCGAGCATCCCGGCGTAGCCGGTCGGGGCGCCGTAAAAGACGGTCGGCTTCACCCCGCCGACGCCCCCTCGCCAAAGCTTGAAGACCGCCTCCGGCGTCGGCCGCTCCGCCAGCAGCAGCGCGGTCGCGCCGACGGCGAGCGGAAAAGTGAGCGCGTTGCCGAGCCCATAGGCGAAGAACAGTTTGGCGGCCGAGAAGCAGACGTCGTCCTCCCTCAGGCCCAGGATCGCCTTTCCGTACAATTGCGTGGTCCAGTACGGATTGGCGTGCGAATGGACGGTCGCCTTCGGACGCCCGGTCGAGCCCGACGAATAGAGCCAGAAGGCGGGGTCGTCGGCGTTCGTGCGCGCGCCGCCGGCGAGCGGCGCGGCGCGGTCGAGGAAAGCCTCGAACTCCGCCTCGCCGAACTCCAGCGGCCCGGCGGGGCGCGACACGACGACCTGCCGAACCTCGTGATCGGCTTTCGCCAGCGCGGCCTTGAGCGCCGGCTTGACCGCGCCGCTGACGAACGCGGCCCGGGCGCGCGAGTGCTCGATCGTGTAGGCGTAGTCGTCGGCGGTCAGCAGCGTATTGACCGCCACCGGCGCGACCCCCGCCAGCAGCGCGCCCAGAAACGCGACCGGCCATTCATTGCCGTCCCGCATGAGAAGCAGCACCCGATCCTCGCGCCTGATCCCCGCATCGAGCAAGGCGGCGGCGAAGCGCCGCGCACGCTGGTCGAGATCGGCGTAGCTGAGAACGCCGGCGTCATCGATGAACGCCGCCTTGCCGGGCCGCCCTGCGTTCGTCTCCAGCAGGTATTGCGCGAAATTGAAAACCTCCGGAGGGGCGCGGACTGTACTGGCGTTCATCGGCGTTTGATCCCCGGCGGCGTTCTCGGTCATGGCGTCCAATGGGGCCCAAGAGGACCGCCGCATTGGCGTGAATCCCGAAGTTGCACTAAGTTGCGCATCTTTGGGAGACCATAATGAGTTGCCCGGATCGGGTCGACTACCAGACCGAGCCATCGCGCTACAAGCACTGGACTCTGAATTTCGACGGCCCTGTGGCGACCCTTCTCGCCGATTTCGATGAGAATGCCGGACTTCGTCCGGGCTACAAGCTCAAGCTCAACAGCTACGATCTCGGCGTCGACATCGAGCTCAACGACGCAGTCAACCGGGTCCGGTTCGAACACCCCGAAGTGCGCACCGTCGTCGTCACCAGCGCGAAGGAACGGGTGTTCTGCTCCGGCGCCAATATCTTCATGCTGGGCGCCTCCAGCCACGCCTGGAAGGTCAATTTCTGCAAGTTCACCAATGAAACCCGCAACGGCCTCGAGGATTCGTCCGCGCACGGGGGCCTGAAGTTCCTGGCCGCGGTGAACGGCTCCTGCGCCGGCGGCGGCTACGAGCTGGCGCTTGCCTGCGACGAAATTCTGCTGATCGACGATCGCAGCAGCGCCGTCAGCCTGCCCGAAGTCCCGCTCCTCGGCGTATTGCCCGGCACCGGCGGACTGACGCGACTGACCGACAAACGTCATGTCCGCCACGATCTCGCCGACGTGTTCTGCACCACGAGCGAGGGCGTGCGCGGTCAGAAGGCCTTGGATTGGCGGCTCGTCGACGCGATCGCCAAGCCGGCGCAATTCCCGGCCAAGGTCAGGGAACGCGCGCTGGCGCTCGCGGCCAAGAGCGGCCGTCCCGGCGCCGGGAAGGGCGTCGCGCTGACGCCGATCGAGCGCGTCGCGGGCGCCGATACGCTGCGCTATGCTCATGTCGCGGTCGAAATCGATCGCGGGGCGCGCGCCGCGACATTCACGATCAGGGGGCCGACCGGTCCGCAGCCGCGGGACATCGCCGGGATCGAGGCCGCCGGCGCCAAATGGTACCCGCTTGCGCTCGCGCGCGAACTCGAAGACGCGATCCTGTCGATGCGCGCCAACGAACTCGACGTCGGGGTCTGGGTTATCAAGACCCAGGGTGAGGCCGCCGCCGTTCTGGCGATGGATTCAACGCTCAACGCGCTGAAGGCGCACTGGCTCGTGGGCGAAACGATCGGCTATCTGCGCCGGACCTTCAGCCGACTCGACGTCACCTCGCGCAGCCTGTTCGCTCTTGTCGAGCAAGGCTCGTGTTTTGCCGGCACCCTTTTCGAACTGGCTCTCGCCTGCGATCGCATCTACCACCTGGCCCTGCCGGGAAAGGAGGCCGGCGCGCCCAAAATCGTGGTCGGCGAGGCGAATTTCGGCGACTATCCGATGGCGACCGGCCGGAGCCGTCTGGCGCGCCGCTTCTACGACGAGGCGCCCGCGATCCAGGCGGTGAAAGCAAAGATCGGCGAGCCTCTGGACGCCGATGGGGCTTTCGCGCTTGGGCTCGCAACCAGCAATCCCGACGACATCGACTGGGCCGACGAGGTCCGGATTGCGGTCGAGGAGCGCGTTTCGCTGAGCCCAGACGCTCTGACCGGAATGGAGGCGAACCTGCGTTTCGACGGGCCGGAAATCATGGCTGCCCGTGTGTTCGGCCGCCTCACCGCCTGGCAGAACTGGATCTTCCAGCGCCCGAACGCGGTCGGCGACAAAGGCGCCTTGAAGGTCTATGGCAAGGGCGAAAAGGCGGCCTTCGACTGGAATCGCGTCTAGCAAGATCCCAGCGGGAGAGACCCATGGATTCGGCGGAGACCGGAGTTGTCAGGCGGCATTTGGTCGATCCAGAAACCTCCAGTCGCTGGGTCGCCTGCGAGGCGACATGCTGGGCCGGCGCAGCGTTCAAACATGACGGCCGGCCAAACTTGGAGACGCGTTGACGGGCCGCTGCCGGGGCGAGGCCGAACCGGTTGATGGAGGAACAATATGAGCGAAGACGAAACTCTGACCGAAAAGCCGGAATCCGTCAGCGACGAGCGCTTCGTCGCCGTCAATTACGACGACGCGATACCCAACAACGTCGATCTCTCCTCGGACAAGCAGGTCATGCGCGCGCTTGAGACGTGGCGGCCGAACTATCTCGACTGGTGGAACGGCATGGGTCCGGAGGGGTATCAGCAGTCGGACGTCTACCTGCGCACCGCCGTCGGCGTCGATCCGGGCGGCTGGGCAAAGTTCGGATATGTGAAGATGCCCACCTACTGCTGGGGCATCCTCCTCGCGCCGAAAATCGAGGGACGCTTAATTCCCTGCGGCCGCCACAAGGGCGAGCCGGCATGGCAGGAAGTTCCCGGTGAATACCGCGCGTTGCTGCGTCGGCTCATTGTCGTGCAGGGCGACACCGAGCCGGCCTCGGTCGAGCAGCAGCGCTTCCTCGGCGCGACCGCGCCGAGCCTCTACGACATGCGCAATCTTTTCCAGGTCAATGTCGAGGAGGGCCGCCACCTGTGGGCGATGGTCTATCTGCTGGTCAAATATTTCGGCAAGGACGGGCGTGAGGAAGCCCAGGCTCTGCTTGAGCGCCAGAGCGGCCAGCAGGACAACCCCCGCATTCTCGGCGCGTTCAACGAGCGCACTCCCGACTGGCTGTCGTTCTTCATGTTCACCCAGTTCACCGACCGAGACGGCAAGATGCAGCTCGCCGCGCTGGCCGAAAGCGGCTTTGACCCGCTCTCGCGCACCTGCCGGTTTATGCTGACCGAAGAGGCCCATCACATGTTCGTCGGCGAGACCGGCGTCCAGCGCACGATTGAGGCGACCTGCGCAGCGATGGTCAAAGCGGGCGTCAAGAACCCTTACGACATCGAGGGCGTCCGCGGATTGGGCGTCGTCGACCTGCCGCTGATGCAGCGCAAGGCCAACTTCCATATTTCAGTGACGCGCGACCTGTTCGGCAGCGAAATCTCCTCCAACGCCGCCGAAGCCTTCAGCGCCGGCGTCAAGGGGCGCTTCCGTGAAGCCAGCCTCAAGGGCGACGATCACGTTCTGAAGGAGGCGACCTATCCGGTCACGCGCGTCGTCGACGGCAAGCTCGTCGTCGAGGAGGCGCCAGCCGTGCGCGCGATCAACGCGCGGCTGCTCGACGACTATATCGCCGAGTGCCAGGGCGGCGTCGATCGCTGGAACAAGGCGGTCGAGAAGTTCGCGATCGACTTCAAGTTCATCCAGCCGCACAAAGGCTTCAACCGCAAGATCGGCGAATTCGCCGGCCATCGCATCAGCCCCGCGGGCGAGCTGCTGACCGAGGCGCAATGGCGGGCTCAGAGCGGAGCGTGGCTGCCGAGCGACGACGACATGAAGTTCATCGGCTCGCTGATGAAGCCGTGCCACGAGCGGGGCAAGTACGCGAGCTGGATCGCGCCGCCGCGCGTGGGCGTCAACAACCAGCCCGGCGATTTCGAATATGTGAAGATTAACTGAGAACCCAGGCGGCGCAGCGGCGCGCTACGCCGCACTCTCCTGTGCAAGCGCGCGCCGAACCGCGGGGCGCTCGGCCATACGGCGCCGATGGTCATGGACGCGCGGGAAGGCGCGCGGGTCGACGCCGTCGCTCTCCATCCATCCGGCGACAGTGAATAGATAGGGATCGGCGATCGAATAGGCCTCGCCCATGACCCACGGACCGCGAAACAGCTCGCGCTCGATCAGTCCGAAACAGGCTCCGACGGACTGAGGGACTTTCTTTCTCATGGCTTCAAATGCGTGCGGTTCGTCGGCCCAGCGATAGCCCCGCATGCGATGCGCGTGCGCGACATGCAGCGTCGAGCCAACATAGCTGTTGAACGCCTGCAGTTCGGCGAAGGCGAAGGGGTCCTCCAGCGGGGCGAGGTGCGCGGCTGGATGGGTTTGCGCAACATAGGCGAGGATCGCCAGCGTCTCGGTCAGGACGCCTCGCTCAGTGACGAGCGCCGGCACTCGTCCCTTTGGATTGACCTTGAGAAATTCCGGCTTCGTCTGCTCGGCCGCGGCGAAGTCGATGCGGCGCACTTCGAACTCGGCGCCTGCTTCCTCGAGCGCGATAAGTGAAGCACGCGCGCAAGTATAGGGCGCATAATAAAGGGTCATCATAGCGTTGTATTTCTTTCCGCCTCTCCCACGCAGCCGTCTTGGGTCAGAGCCTGGCGATGCGTCCGCGGCGCTCGAGCTCGACAATGACGCGATCGGCCAAAGTTTCGGGCGATTCCCGGGCGCTGTCGAGCGTCATTTCCGGCGCCTCAGGGGTTTCGTAGGCCTGATCGACGCCTGTGAAGTTTTTGATCTCGCCGGCGAGCGCCCGCTTGTAAAGCCCCTTGGGGTCGCGCCCGATGACGGTCTTGAGCGGCGCGGAGACGAAGATCTCGAGGAATTCGCCCTCGGCCGCGAGGTCGCGCACCAGCCGACGCTCGGCGCGGAACGGGGAGATGAACGAGCACATCACGATCAGGCCGGCGTCGGTCATGAGCTTGGCGACCTCGCCGACGCGCCGGATGTTCTCGACCCGGTCGGCGGCAGTGAAGCCGAGGTCCTTGTTGAGGCCGTGGCGAACGTTGTCGCCGTCAAGCAGTGCGGTATGGACGCCGCGCGCGTGCAACTTGGCCTCGATGAGATTGGCGATAGTCGATTTGCCGGCGCCGGAAAGCCCCGTGAACCATAAGATCGCGGGCTTCTGGTGCTTGAGCGCGGCATGCGCGTCGCGCGACACGCTCATGTCGTGACGATGGATGTTGGTCGCGCGTCGGAGCCCATGGGCGATCATGCCGGCGGCCGCGGTCTCGTTGCTCGCGCGGTCGATCAGGATGAATGAGCCGGTTACGCGGTTGTCGGAGTAAGCGTCGTAAGGGACTGGCATGGTTGTCGCTACATTGCAAAAGCCGACTTCGTTGAGGTCGAGGCGCTTGGCGGCGAGCTTATCGAAGTTGTTGACGTCGAGACGGTGCTTGAGCTCGGTAATGGATGCGGGGGTGGTGCGCGCCCCCGTCTTAAGCAAGTAGGAGCGACCCGGCAGCATTGGTTGGGCGCTCATCCAGAGGATGGTCGCGGTGAACTGATCGGCGACCTCGGGTCGGCTCGCGGGGCGCGAGAGCACGTCGCCGCGCGCAATATCGATCTCATCGGCAAGGGTGATCGTCACCGCGTCATCCGCTTCCGCCGTCTCGACCTCCCGGTCGGCGACGAAAATTCGCGCGACCGTGCTTTGACGGCCGGAACCGGCGACGACCAAGGCCTCGCCGCGTCGGACGCGCCCGCTCACGATTGTGCCGGCGAAGCCGCGGAAATCGAGATGCGGTCGGTTGATCCATTGCACCGGCAGCCGAAAGGGCGCAGCGCGACGATCCTCCTCCACCTCTACGTGCTCGATATGGTCGAGCAGATGCGGCCCCTGGTACCATGGCGTGCGCGCGCTCCTCGACGAGACGTTGTCCCCAAACCGGGCCGAGACCGGCACGGCGATCAGCGAACGGAAACCGAGCGATTCTACGAACTTGCGATAATCGGCCTCAATCCCGCGAAACACCGCCTCGTCATAGCCCACGAGATCGATCTTGTTGACCGCCAGAACGATGTGGCGCACGCCGAGCAGTGAGACGATGATCGAATGGCGATGGGTCTGGGTCAGCAGTCCTTTTCGGGCGTCGACGAGCACGATCGCGAGATCGGCGTTGGAGGCGCCGGTCGCCATGTTGCGAGTGAATTGCTCATGGCCGGGCGTGTCGGCTACGATGAAGGATCGCGCTGGCGTGGCGAAATAGCGGTAAGCGACGTCGATCGTAATGCCTTGCTCGCGTTCGGCTTCTAGCCCGTCAACCAGAAGCGCGAAATCGATTTCATCCTCGGTGGTGCCGAATTTCCTGGAATCTCTTTCCAGCGCTGAGAGCTGATCATCGAAGATCAGCTTCTTCTCGTAAAGAAGGCGGCCGATCAATGTGGATTTGCCGTCGTCAACCGAGCCGCAGGTCAAGAGGCGCAACGTCGGCAGCGCGGCGGCTCTCAGCGCCTCGGTCATCAGAAGTATCCCTCCTTCTTCTTCTTTTCCATGGATCCGGACTCATCGGTGTCGATGAGACGTCCCTGACGTTCTGAGGTGCTGGCGGCGCGCATTTCGGCGATGATGTCGTCGAGCGTCTCTGCGGACGACTCGATGGCCCCCGTCAGCGGGTAGCAGCCCAGCGTCCGGAACCGGACCTCTGCAACTCGCGGCGTTTCTCCAGGGTTGAGCGGCAACCGGTCGTCGTCAACCATGACCAGCGCGCCGGAGCGCTCTACGACCGGGCGGGGTTTGGAGAAATAGAGCGACACAACCGGGATTTCTTCTGCCCGGACATATTCCCAAACGTCGAGTTCGGTCCAGTTGGACAGCGGGAATACGCGCATCGATTCTCCCTCATGGATACGCGTATTGAAAAGGCGCCAGAGCTCCGGCCGCTGATTGCGCGGGTCCCACGCATGGGCGGCTGAGCGATGCGAAAAAATGCGCTCCTTGGCCCGGCTCTTTTCCTCATCGCGCCGGGCGCCGCCAAAGGCCGCGTCGTAGCGCCCATAATCGAGCGCCTGGCGAAGCGCCTCGGTCTTCATCACCTGGGTGTGGACCTGCGAACCCGAGGCGATCGGCGAAATGCCGCGGGCGACGCCTTCCTGATTGACGTGAACGATCAGCTCGACTCCGAGTTGACGCGCGGTCTGGTCGCGAAAGGCGATCATCTCGCGAAACTTCCAGGTCGTGTCGACGTGCAAGAGTGGGAACGGCAATTTGGCGGGATAGAACGCCTTCATCGCCACATGCAACATGACGCTCGAGTCTTTGCCGATCGAATACAACATTACGGGATTACGCATTTCTGCGACAACCTCCCGCATTATGTGAATCGACTCCGCTTCAAGGCGCTTGAGATGGACCGGCAGCGAGCTTGGCATGAAAAGTTCCGGGGGAGACGGCGCGCTTCTAGGCGGCTTCCTGCGCCAAGGCAACCGCGCCCGCTCCGGCTGAGTTCAATAAACGCAGTGCCGAATTCGCCAATCGCGGGTTGAAAGATTTACCGTGGTCTGCGCTATCATCGAGCCCCGCGCCAGAGCGACGCGCTTCGCAGGGCGCGGCCTTCCTCGCCAGGCGCTTTGCTATTCTGCGTGTTTTGGCCCAATTCGGAGATCAGCGACTTCTGGTAACGCAAGGCGGTCGCGCCGTCGGCGTAATAGCGGGCATGCTCACCGAACAGGCGAAAGCCAAGGCTCTCATAGAGGGCGATGGCGGGCGCATTGTCGTATCGCACTTCCAGTGTGACGGCGGCGCGGCCATGCCAGCTCGCATAGCGCTCGCAAGCCTGCAGCAGCGCCCGACCCACGCCGCGGCGGGCGAACCGCGAATTGACCGCGACCGAATAGACGCGCACTCCCCGCGCCCCCTTGCGCAACGAGACGAGCGCATAGCCGGCCAGTTCGTTGTGGACGGTCGCGGCGATCACCGGATGATGGGGCGCGCGCAGAAAGTCACGCAGCGAGCGGCGTGAGACGCGATCGGCCGCAAAGGACTCGTCCTCGAGTTTGACGATCGCGTCGAGATCATCGGGATGAGCCTCGCGGACGATGAGGCCACTGCGACGCCAAATGCCCATATCGGATCGTTTAGCTCCCTCATTGCGCCCCCACGGCGGCGCGGGTTGTCGGCTCTTTCTCTCGCTCATAGTGGATTGGGTAGGCTTTGACTCATGTCTTTCCCGCACGGTGGGTCGCGTTCGAAACGCGGCCAGGCGCCCGGTATCGCACGCCCTATTCCTCGCGGGGACCGGGGAATAGTGTATGAACGTCCCAGCCAGGGCGTCTGGCTCAGATAGGGAACTATGGACATGAATGGGGCCGAATGGCGCCTAGCCTCATTGAAGCGGCTGCTCGCAGAGATTCATCGCCGGCTTCAGCCCGGATTCGGATTTCGCCTTTGGGACGGTTCGACCATCCCCGATGGGTGGCCGAACGACGCGCTTGCGCTCGCCATCGCTGACGAGGGCGCGGTCGCCGGTCTTCTCAGGGCGCCCAATGTGACATCGCTCGCCAATCTCTGGGCCGCGGGGCGGGTCGATTTGAAGAACGGCACGCTGTTTGATCTGGTCGCCCGCCGGCCGAAGGGGCGCACGCGCGATCTGCGACGAACGCTAGTCTCGCTAAGCGCAGCGCGCGCGTTAGCGCCATATCTGTTTGTGTCGCGCGGCGGCCCCTGGCCGCTAGAGCAAATCGACCGTGACCACGAGAGCGACGGCTCGGAGGCGCAGAACAAACGCAACATCGCCTATCACTACGACCTCTCCAACGCATTCTACGCGCTGTGGCTCGACCGCGAGATGGTCTACACCTGCGCCTATTTCCACGATTGGAGCGATGATCTCGATAATATTCAGCGTCAGAAGCTCGATATCATCTGTCGCAAGCTGCGGCTCAAGGCTGGCGACACGATGCTCGACATCGGCAGCGGGTGGGGCTCACTCGCCTGTCACGCCGCGCAGCATTATGGCGCTCGCGTCATTGGCGTGACTCTGTCGGAGGAGCAGATCTCCTTCGCGCGCGACAAGGCCCACCGCCTCGGCCTCGCCGACAGGGTGACGTTCGAGTTGCGCGACTACGCGCTGATGGAGGGCGAAGCTCGCTTCGACAAGATCACGTCGGTCGGAATGTTCGAAGCCATCGGCATTTCCCATTTCGAGACCTATTTTCGGACCATCCAGCGCCTGCTCAAACCTGGCGGTCTTTACCTGCATCATGCGATCACCCGTCCGGGAGGCAGCCACGCCGCCCGCACAGGCAAAAAGCGGCCCGAGTTCCAGGCGCTGACCCGCTACATCTTCCCCGGCGGCGAACTGGACTATCTCGGCCGCACGATCACCAATCTCGAGCTTCACGGCTTCGAAATTCGCGACGTCGAGTGCTGGCGCGAGCACTATCAGCGCACCTGCCGCTTCTGGCACGACCGTCTGTTGACGCGGTACGACGAAGCCGCCGCGACGGTCGGTGAAACGACGACGCGTGTCTGGCTCGCCTATCTCGCTGCCTGCTCGATCACTTTCGAGCGCAACAATGCCGGTCTTTATCAAACGCTGGCGATGAAGCGGGTCAAAGGCCCGACCGGCTTGCCGCCGACGCGCACGGACTGGTATTCGTGAAACGACCCTTGTTGCGCTTGTCGGCCGCTTCGCGCACCTTCTGGATATGCTCGGCGATCTGCCCGGCCGTCATGTCGGGAGATTCGAGAAGCTCGAAATCGCCGATATTCCAGACGAACCGGTTTTCCTATTCGTTATCTGGCCTTCGGCTTAAACCTGCGCCAATTCGACTTCCATATTGTTCGCCGGCCAGTCGATCTTCAGCATCCTGAACTTAGACATAAGGCAACTGAATCGTTCCAAATTCGAAATGTACGCTCCTCACCCAAAGCCTCTCAGGCGCGACGCGCCCCGCTCAGGAGCGCAGAAACGCCCTTGCGGGGTCGCCAACCATGAATTCCCGGGTCTCCGGAGACATCGCGGCAAGCAATTCACGAATGAACTTATCCTGGAGCTTGAAACTCGCGTTCACAGGTATGCCGACCGTCGAAACTCGGATCAGCGCGCCGTCGGGAATCCACCCTCTGAGACCGTATTCAAGCTTCAACGCCTGACGGGTCCAATTGCTGTTCGAGACGTCGTACCCGACGCGCATCCAGTAAGTGATCGGTTCGAGGCGTTCTTCCCGTCTCGCGACCAGCCGGGTCAACGGGAGCGGCGGGGCGTTCGGCGAATACCGAAGCCTTGAGGATGTCGTCCGCGACACCCGAAAACCTTGCGCCGTATAGCAGACTTCGGGGTGATGGAGCTGCAATCGGTCGCTCTGGCTCTCGCCATAGGCGATCAGCAACATCACGACATGACCGTCGCCATCGATATAGGAGCGCGAGACCTCCTGGCTGTAGATTTCGCGCTCGAGCTCGGTCGGCCGCGGCGGCGCGATAGCGCTAAGGCCTGTTAGGGGCTTCCAATCGCCGAACGCATGAGGAATGTGCTTGTCGATATCGAATGCGTCATGGGTCCGCGCCATCAAATTATGCGGAGTGAGGACATAGGCCAGCAACGCCGCGGCCAACATCGCCACGCAACCCAAGACGATATTCGTCGAACGCGCCATCCGTTCTTCACCTTGCTAAGCGCTGGGTTCCGCCCGCGCCGTGTGAATATAGGCGCGCCGCCCGAGTAACGCAATGCGGATCAGCGCATGCGAAACGGACGAGCGCCTTCGCCAGGCGACATTGGACTTGCCCGGCCGCCGGAATTGCGCTCGAAGAGAGGTTTTCACGCGGCGGTCGACGCCGTCTCGTGAACCAAGACGGCAGGCAGATTGATGACCATCCACGACGTTCTTAAAGATGCGGGCTTCAGGGCGACAGAGATTTCGGGCGGCCTGCTCGCCGTTCGTTCGCCAATCGACGGCGCGGAAATCGCCCGGGTCTCCGAGACGCCTCCCTCGGACATGCCCGCGGTCATTGCGCGGGCGCAAAGCGCCTTTCGCGTCTGGCGGGACGTTCCGGCGCCGCGTCGCGGCGAACTCGTACGTCTACTCGGCGAGGAGCTGCGCGCGTCCAAGGACGCCCTCGGCGCTCTGGTGACTTTGGAAGCGGGTAAGATCGTCTCGGAAGGTCTCGGCGAAGTGCAGGAGATGATCGACATTTGCGATTTCGCCGTTGGCCTGTCGCGCCAGATATACGGCCTCACCATCGCCTCGGAACGTCCCGGCCATCGGATGATGGAGACCTGGCATCCGATGGGGCCTTGCGCGGTGATCTCAGCGTTCAACTTCCCGGTCGCGGTCTGGTCTTGGAACGCGGCGCTGGCGCTCGTCTGCGGCGATCCCGTCATCTGGAAGCCGTCCGAGAAGACGCCGCTAAGCGCGCTCGCGACTATGAAAGTACTCGATCGCGCCTTGAGGCGTTTCGGCGCCGACGCGCCGGAAGGCCTTGCGCAGATCGTCATTGGGGGGGCCGCGACGGCTGAGGCCCTTGTCGCGTCCAAAGACGTTCCAATCGTCTCGGCGACGGGTTCGACGCGCATGGGCGCAGTCGTCGGCCCGAAGGTCGCGACCCGATTTGGCCGCGCCATACTCGAACTCGGCGGCAACAACGGCATGATCGTCGCCCCTTCGGCTGATCTCGACATGGCCGTCAGGGCGATCCTGTTCTCCGCGGTTGGAACGGCAGGGCAACGGTGCACGTCGTTGCGTCGCCTCATCGTCCATCGTTCGATCCGGGCGGACCTAACCCGGCGCCTCGTCAAGGCCTATTCGAGCCTGCCGATCGGCGATCCGCGTGATTCGCGCACGCTGGTCGGCCCGCTCATTGACCACGTCGCGCGTGACAAGATGCAGGCCGCGCTCGCTCGCGCGCGGGCGGAGGGCGGGGTCGTTCACGGCGGCCGCGCGGTTGAGGATGGCGCGAGCAATGCCGGCGCCTATGTTGAGCCAGCGATTGTCGAGATGCCGGGCCAGACCGCGACCGTTCGCGAGGAAACCTTCGCGCCGATCCTCTATGTTCTCGGCTACGACGCCTTCGACGAGGCGATCGCGCTTCACAACGACGTGCCCCAGGGCCTATCGTCCTGCATATTCACGCTCGACATGCGGGAGGCCGAGTCATTCCTTTCGGCCGTGGGCTCCGACTGCGGCATCGCCAACGTTAATATCGGCCCGTCGGGCGCCGAGATCGGGGGCGCATTCGGCGGCGAAAAGGAAACGGGAGGCGGGCGCGAGAGCGGATCCGACGCTTGGAAGAGCTACATGCGCCGGCAGACGAGCACCGTGAACTATTCCTCGCGACTGCCGCTGGCCCAAGGCGTGAAGTTCGATTTCTAAGCAGGATTTCCGAAAAGTGGCCACTGGTTTTCGGGTAAGAATATTGCTTCATCATGGGACTCTAAGTGTGGATTCGTTGGCGAGCCGACGAATCCCCGCTTAGCGCGGGCGGAAAGCCGATGCGCGACGTCGTCGTCGTGGGGGGAGGCCACAACGGCCTGACGGCGGCGGCCTACCTCGCCGCCGCGGGACTTAAGGTGACGGTGCTGGAGGGTCGCGCGGTCGTCGGAGGCGCGGCGGTCACCGAGGAGTTTTATCCCGGTTTCCACAATTCCGTCGCCGCCTACACGGTCTCGCTGCTCAATCCGAGAATCATTCGCGACCTCGATCTCGCCGACCATGGCTTGCGCATTATCGAGCGCCCGATTTCCAACTTCCTGCCTCTGCCGGACGGGCGCTATCTCAAGGCCGCGCCGGGACGAACAAAGGCCGAGGTCGCCAAGTTCTCCTCTCGTGACGCTGCGCGGCTCAAAGCCTACGAGTCGCGGCTCGAACGCATGGCCGACGTCCTGCGCGCCGTCGCGCTCGAAACGCCGCCGAACGTGGCGACGGGACGGGGACTCGTCGCCAGTCTCAACGGTCTTCTCGATACGGCAAGGTTCGCGAACCGTCTGCGCCCGCTTGGCCTGGAGGGCCAGCGCGATTTCGTCGAGATTTTCACCCGCTCGGCGGGCGATGTTCTCGATCATTGGTTCGAAAGCGATCCAATCAAGGCGATCCTCGGCTTCGACGGCATCGTCGGAACCTACGCCAGCCCCTACGCCGCGGGCACCGCCTATGTCCTTCTGCATCATTGCTGGGGCGAGACCAATGGCAAGAGGGGAGTCTGGGGTCATGCGATTGGTGGCATGGGCGCGATTACGAAAGCCATGGCGCGCTCGTGCGGCGTGCGCGGGGTCGAGATTCGTACGAACAGCGCGGTTGTCGAAATTCTGGTGCGGAAGGGTCGGGCCGCCGGCGTCGTCACGCGAAAGGGCGAGCGGATCGACGCGCAAGCGGTCGTTTCGAACCTTCATCCGAAACTTACCTTCGAAACGCTCCTCGACCCCATGACGCTGCCCGCCGATTTTCGCGCCCGCATCGCCTCTTGGCGCAGCGGTTCGGGGGCCTTCCGGATGAATGTCGCGCTCGCCGAACTGCCAAGCTTCTCCTGCCTGCCGGGGCGCGGTCCGGCCGAACATCATGGCGCGGGAATCGTAATCGCGCCAAACCTCGAGTATATGGAGCACGCTTGGATGGACGCTCGTCGATCGGGATGGTCCGGGGCGCCGATCATTGAAATGCTGATCCCCTCGACGCTCGACGACACGCTCGCGCCCGAGGGGCGCCACGTCGCCTCGCTGTTCTGTCAACATGTCGCGCCGGTCCTGCCGGACGGGCGTTCCTGGAACGAGGCGCGCGATGCGGTCGCCGACCTGATGATCGACACGGTGGACGCTTACGCGCCAGGCTTCAAGGCCTCCGTAATCGCCAGCCAAAATCTCTCGCCGCTCGACCTGGAGCGGGATTTCGGCCTTGTCGGCGGCGACATCTTTCACGGCTGCCTCAGCCTCGACCAGCTCTACTCAGCGCGACCCGTCCTCGGGCACGCCGATTATCGCTCGCCGATTCCCGGACTCTACATGTGCGGCGCCTCGACCCACCCCGGCGGCGGTGTGACGGGCGCTCCCGGCTACAATGCCGCTCGCGAGATGATTGCGGATTTTCGCGCGCGTCGGCTCGCGCCGCTGGCATCGGCGCCTTAACGAGGCGGCGGGTGCGCCCGAGAACCAACGGCGCGCAAAACGGCGCGGCGCCGATATGAGCCGACCAGGGGTAGCCTTGGCGGCCGGCGCTCATATGTCTTGGCTATTCCGCCGACGTCGCCGAAAGATTGCCAACCGCGAGTTCCATCGGCTTGGCGCGAGCCTGGAATCGCCGACAGGCCATCCTCACATCACGGAACAATCTGCCCCAGGAACTCGGCTTCCAAAAATGCGATGCGAACTCGCGATCCGTCTGCAGCGGTTGCCAATAGGCTTGGCGCCACGTCCGAAACATCGCGGTCAATTGATCGGCCTGCTCCGGACGAATCGATGCGCCCGCGCATCCGCAAATTGCGTCAATCATCACCCGTCCGGTCGGCTCAAACTGAAAGCGTGGCGCAGTGATCATGGGCGAGACATCCAGAAAGTGTCGTGTCTGCGGTGAGAACGACCCGAGGACCATGTCCGGCATAATAGCGCTCCTCTCATCAAATGCGCCATCAGCTTCAGCGCCAGTCGCCGCCGCGCGGTTCCACTGCTTCGACGCCATTTTGACGGGTGGCGCCGGGTTGCTCTATACGAGCAAGAAGAATGATAACGGGAGAAGGGGGAGTTTCGGTGACCGGCCGAAGACGGACCGGCCCCCGTAAAGCCGATCGGATTCGCATTTTTGGGCAATGCTTAAGCTTAGAACCTCGCCATTCTTCGCGTCGAATTTATTGGGTTGGGGAGATGTCGGGCCATGCCTACGTTTCACGTCGAGATCATCAAGCCCTCGCATTACGACAAGGACGGCTACGTCATTCAATGGTGGAAGGCCTGGATCCCCTCCAATTCCATGGCCTGTCTGCATGCGATCGCGACCGATTGCGCCGAGAGGCGTGTTCTCGGCGGCGACGTTTCGATCGAGGTCAACGCCTACGATGAAATGAACGTCAGAATTCCGGTTGAGCGGATTGCAAACCGAATCAAGCGATCGGGCCACACTGGGTTTGTCTGCCTGGTCGGCGTCCAGTCGAACCAGTTTCCTCGGGCAATGGCGATCGCTCGTCGGTTCCGGGCGCAGGGTGTCGTCGTAGCCATCGGCGGGTTTCACGTGAGCGGCTGCCTCGCCATGCTCAAGGATTTGACGCCAGAACTTCAAGAAGCTGTCGATCTCGGCGTCATTCTGTACGCCGGAGAAGCGGAGGAGCATTTCGAGGCCTTCTTGCGGGATGTCGACCGCGGCGACGCCAAGCCGATCTACAATTACATGGACGATCTGCCGGGCATGCAGGGCCGCACCATCCCGTTTCTGCCCCGGAAGCTCGTCCAGCGCTATGACGGCGTCTTATCGTCGTTCGATGCCGGGAGGGGCTGTCCGTTTCAGTGTTCCTTCTGCACCATCATTAATGTGCAGGGCCGCAAGTCCCGGTTTCGCGACGCCGACGACATTCAACGCATTATCGAGCGGAGCGCGGCCGAGGGCGTCACGCGATTTTTCATTACCGACGACAATTTCGCCCGTAACCGGAATTGGGAGGCAATTTTCGACCGGATGATCGAGCTGAGGGAACAGCGGGGCCTTCACGCGCGCTTCCTGATCCAGGTCGACACCCTCGCCCACAAGATCCCGAATTTCATCGAGAAGGCGGCGCGCGCCGGCTGTCGCTACGCCTTTGTTGGGCTGGAAAGCATCAATCCCGACAATCTGGTCGCGATGAAGAAAAACCAGAATCGGATCACCGAATATCGGACGATGTTCCAGGCTTGGAAAAAGGCCGGCGTAATCACGTATGCCGGTTTCATCATGGGGCTGCCCGGTGACACGCCCGAGACTATCCGTCGCGACATCGAGATCATTCAGCGGGAATTGCCGGTCGATCTGTTGGAATTCACGATGCTAACGCCCCTGCCCGGTTCCGATGATCACAAGAAGCTCCATGAAGGCGGGATTTGGATGGATCCTGACCTTAACAAATACGATCTCGAAACGGCGACGATCGAGCATCCGCGGATGAGCCGCCAAGAGTGGCAGAAGACGTATCAGGACATGTGGAGCTGGTACTACACTGACGAGCACGTCGAACGGTTGATGCGGCGCAATGTTGCGTACGGCGTCAATCCAGTCACCATTTGGCGCGGCGCTCTGCAGGTGTACGGAGCCGCCTATTTTGAGAATGTCCATCCGCAGCAATGTGGCTATTTGCGCCGCAAGGATCGAACCCAGCGGCGCCCGGAATTGCCGCTCGAATCGGCCTTTGTGTTCTACCCTCGCCATATCTGGCAGACGGCGGTCAAACTGACACGCTTCGGCGCCTATGCTCTGAAACTGCATCGGATGCGCAAACGCGCGCAGAAGGATCCGACCGCCGCGGCGTACATGGATCTGGCGATTTCGCCGGTCGAGGACGCACCCGGAGAACATCTGGAGATGTTCGAGCTGAATGATTCGGCGCGCGCCGCAGTTGAGAAGGCGGTCCGGCAAGCGAAGAGGCACAAGGGCGCCGAGGCCCAAACCGAAGCGGCGGACTAAGGGCTGATGATCAGGGCGGTAGGTGGCATCTCGGGATCGGAGGCGAAATCCAACGGAGTGACCGAGGCCCTGCCTCGCCGGGACAGCCATCGCCAATGCGGCCGCCGCGCGGAAGCAGTGGAGCAAGAGATAATCTGGGTACGATCGCCACGCGGACCGGGTGGTTTTGACGTTGAACCGGCGAGCGTTCCACGCCTCCGGCAAAGCGGGACGTGATGGCTGCAAAGGCTGCGGCGACGCCGGATTGACGCCCTTGTCTCAAAAGCGGACTTCGTCCGCACTCAGCGAAAGTGATTGTTCTCCGCCATTCAGGCCCCTCTCTGGCATGCGAATGTCCAATCCAAGTGAGAGGTGACTCCGGCGCAGCGATGGTGTCAGATGTCAAAGCTGAGCCGGTCAGGGCTTGGTGGGCGCTCGGAGATGGGGGAGACTGTCGACAATGGGCGGGGGAGACAATTCGACGACATTGTTTTCCCTCCCCGAGGAACGCCCCCCCAGCGTCGCCGAGGTCCGCAGGACCGGGGTGCTGCCGCACCAGCAACTGCGGGAGATGGTTCGCGCCCACGTCATCGCCAGCACGGTCGAGATTGAGCCCAGCCAATTGCAGCCAGCGAGCCTGGACTTGCGATTGGGGCGCCGCGCCTATCGCGTAAGCGCCAGCTTCCTGCCCGGCTCCGGCGCGACGGTGATGGAAAAAATCCAGCAGCTCGACGGACTGCCGGCAATCGACCTCGATCGGGAGCCGATATTGGAGCGCGGCGCGATCTACGTCATCGAGCTGTTCGAGGCGGTCTCGCTCTCTGCGGAATTGACTGGCATCGCCAATCCCAAGAGCTCCACGGGCAGACTCGACATCCTGACCCGCCTAATCGCCGATCGCGCGACCGCGTTCGATCGGGTGGAGCCCGGCTACAAGGGGCCTTTGTACCTCGAAGTCGCGCCTCTCACGTTCAGCGTCGTAGTGCGGCCCGGGGTGCGTCTGAGCCAACTTCGCCTACAGCGCGGCATTGGGCCGATGCCGCAGGTGGAGATCGAACGGTTCTACAAGAGCGGGCGGCTGATAGGCTCTGCTGGTCCCCCGCTGCCGCTCCGGGACGGCCTGCTGGTCCCCGTCACCGTCGATCTCGAAGGCGCCGGTTCTGGAGCGGCGATCGGCTACAAGGCCAAGAAGAGCGCGAACAAGATCGATGTGGATTTGATCGGTCGTTACGACCCGCGCGAATTCTGGGACAGGATCGAGAGCGGCGGCGGCCGGCTCAATCTGGACCAAGGTGATTTTTACATACTGGCGACGCGTGAAGACGTCGGCGTCCCGCCACAACTCGCGGCCGAAATGGTGCCTTACGATGCGCGATCGGGCGAATTCCGCGTCCATTATGCCGGATTCTTTGATCCGGGGTTTGGATTCGTCGACGACAAGGCGGCGGGAAGCAAGGCCGTGCTCGAGGTTCGTTCTTACGGCGTCTCGTTTTCGCTGGAGGACGGGCAAATCGTCGGCTGGTTGCGTTATTCGCCGCTGGCGGGCGGGCTCACCGAACAATTGTACGGCAGGGATGCAAATTCCAACTACCAGGGACAGGGCGTCGCGTTATCGAAACAGTTCAGGCCATGGGGGGCATAGGGCGCTTCGCGTCCTGGAGGAAAGCGCTTTGGACGGGCGTGCGCCCTCCGGCTTGGACGCGCCGCAAACCTCACGCGCCGCGTTGACGCCGCGCTTGGCCCGAGCGCGGGGCTTGAAAAGGGCGGCGCTTTTGCAAGCGATCCAATGTTTTCAAGTGCTTGGGCGCCAAATTGTGCAACTTTGATGTCTTTTTGACGTCTCATCCCCGTCCTTATCGCCTTCCCGAGGCTCCCGTTCCGTTCTCTCAAGTTCCGCGCGAGGGGCTGGCGCCATTTGGGGTCGCGGATTGCGTCTTTTCAATCGCTTGCGGCGCCATTCAGGGCCGATTTGTCGACCGCTTGCCCTCGCGAGACCCGTGAGCTGCGCTTAGCCCCCGGATCATCCCCGATACGGGGACATGGACCGGGAGCCGGACTGGGCTTTGCTTAAGACGTCCCGGCATGGGCGTCCGCTCGAACCGATTCCGGTCTCAAATTCGAGCGGACGAGGCGCCAGCCCCAAACCATGCCGACTGCTTAAGACTTCGCGCCCCTCGCCGTTTTTCAGCGTGTCAACTCGCCCGCGCGAGGGCTTAAAGCGGTCGCTACCCTCGGCGCGACAGGCGCGCCCCGATCCAGCGACGAGGGAGACCATAACACGGCTTCTGGTTTTCTCAAAGATATTGTCGCGGAAAAATGATTTTCATAAAACGTCGCCTCCTGCCCCCGGTCGTCCGGGAACCCGGCAAGCCGCCCGCGCCACCCCGTTGCTCACTTGACGCATCTCACCCGAGGGGCGCCATTCGCCCTTACGCCGTTTCAAGACGGCCTCTAGCCGGCGCCCGGCGGCTTCACGACACAGAAGACGTTGAAGAGCACGCCGAGGACCGCGCGCACCTTCCCGGCAGCAATGCTGTAATAGATGGTCTTGCCGTCGCGCCTCGCGGCGACCAGACCATCCATCCGCAGCCGGGCCAATTGCTGTGACACTGCCGACTGACGCTGCGACAAGAAGTCTTCCAGTTCGCCAACTGATTTTTCGCCGGCCAGCAAATAACAGAGGATCAAAAGCCGTGATTCGTGTCCAATCGCCTTGAGAAAGACGCTAACCTCGGGCGCGTACTCGGCCATGAGATTGACATCGAACTTTGGCTCGATTGCGCCATGGAAGGTCATGTCGTCTATCATTTCGTAATCGTATATCACGATATCTCGCTATGCTGGAACCGTCGCGCTAAAGAAACCCCTAAGCATCCAGTTGCGCTCGTCACAGTCCCGGATAGTCCTCGAGCCGACCGATCGCAGGCGGACGGGTCTTTCGCAGCGTCTTTCCGATCTTTTCGACCCGCCTTAGCACCCGCAGCGCGTTCAGCGACGCCATCTTCTCGAGATCGCGCTCCGAAAACCCGCGTCGCACGAGTTCGGCGAACAGATATGGAAACCGGCTCACATTTTCGAGACCGACCGGGGAAGCCCCGCCAAAATAGTCTGACCCGATGCCGACGTGATCGGGGCCCGCCGTCTCGACGAGATGCGCTATGTGATCGGCCACCTGCTCGAGGGTCGCCTTGGGCGCCGGGCCGCGGGCGGCCTCGATCTCGACCAATTGAGCCTTGGGATCGGCCGTAAGCGGCGCCTTGCCGTAGCCGTCTCGCGACCGGCGCAGCCAGTCGCGCAAGGTCTGCGAGACAAAGCCCGGAACGAATGTCGCCATGACGACGCCGCCATTCGCTTTGAGACGCCGCAGCACGTCATCGGGCGCGTTGCGCGGATGATCGCATAATGAATAGGCGTTTGAATGCGACAGCGTCACCGGCGCTTCGGTTACGTCGAGCACGCGGCGCATCGCGTCGTGGGATGTATGGGCGAGGTCGATTACGACGCCGAGCCGGTTGAGTTCGCCGACGACCGCGCGGCCGAATGCGTTGAGCCCGTTGTTGCGCGGCGCGTCGGTGGCGGAATCGACCCAGTCGAGGCTTTCGTTGTGGCAAAGCGTCACCAGCCTCACGCCCGCCGCGCGCCAAATGCGCAAAGGCCCGAGCGAATTCTCGAGCCCGACGCCGCCCTCGACCGCAATGAATGAAGCGATCTTGCCCTGGGCCCTCGCCTTCGCGTAGTCCGCCGCCCTTCGCGCCGGCAAGAAGACGTCCGGGTGCGCCTCCTCGAGGCGCATGATGAGGTCGATCTGCTCCAGAGCGGTGCGTGCGGGATGAGGCGCGTTGGTCGGTTGGAACGCCGCCCAAAACTGGGCCCCGACCATGCCCTCGCGCAGGCGCGGGATGTCGGTGTCGGCGCCCTCGTGCACCCGCTTCAGATCATAGGCGAGCACATCCCCACGGGCCGTCCTGTCGATCTTGATGACCCAGGGCAGATCGTTATGCCCGTCGAACACCGGCGCGCGCCCGAGGATCTCACGCGCCGCAGCCAACGAATTGTCAATCGTCCCGGCCGACCCGCCTGCTCTCTCTACGCTCACCCCCAGGCCCGCTCAGTTCAGCGGCACGGCGACGAAATGCACCACGCCTTCGCCGTTTGAGACCAGCAGCAGCGCCGGCTTCTTGCCTTCCTTCTTGGCGCTCTCGATCGCCTTGGCGACGTCGGCCGGATGCTCGACCGCCTGATGGTTGACTTCCTCAATGACATCGCCAGGACGCAACCCGCGGTCCGCGGCGGCGGAACGAGGATCGACTGACGTCACGAGCACGCCCTTGACGCTGTCCTTGACCCTAAATGTCTTGCGCGCCTCGTCGCTGAGAGCCGTAAATTCCATGCCGAGCGCCTTGGCGACCGCATCCTGCTGCGGGGGCGCGCCATTCTCCTCATTTTTTGCGAGGGCGGTTTTCTTTTCGCCATCATCCAGAAGCCCCAATTTTACGGACTTGGTCACCTCCGCTCCGTTCCGCACCACGACGACGTCGACCGACTTGCCGACCGGCATGGAAGCGACGAGACGCGGCAAATCGCGCGATTCCTTAATATCCTTGCCGTCGAACTTGACAATGACGTCGCCGGGCAAGAGCCCCGCGGGCTTGGCCGGACCCTTTTCGTCGACGCCCGCTATCAGCGCGCCGCGCGCCTTGCCCAAGCCAAGGCTGTCGGCGATGGTGTCGTCGACCGGCTGGATGCGCACGCCGAGCCAGCCACGTCGCGTCTCGTGAAATTCCTCGAGTTGGGCGATGACCGGCATGACGGTTGCCGATGGCGTCGCGAAACCGATGCCGATCGACCCGCCCGAGGGCGAGAGGATCGCGGTGTTTATGCCGATCACCTCGCCTTGCATGTTGAATAGCGGGCCGCCCGAGTTCCCCTTGTTGATCGATGCGTCTGTCTGGAGAAAATCGTCATAGGGACCGCTGTCGATGTTGCGGTTGCGCGCGGAGATGATGCCGGCTGTCACGGTCTCGCCAAGGCCGAACGGATTGCCGACCGCCATGACTCCATCGCCGACACGCATCTTGTCGCTGTCGCCGAACTTGACAGTTTTCAAAGGCTTGTCGCTCTGCACTTTCAGCACCGCGACGTCGACCTTCGAGTCTTTCCCGACCACCTTGGCCTTGAGCTTGCGCCCGTCGGTAAAGATGACAACGATATCGTTAGCATCGCCGATGACGTGATTGTTGGTGATGACGATGCCGCTCGGGTCGATGACGAAACCGGAACCTAGCGATTGAGCCTTGCGCGCTCGTGGCATTGGATTGATGCCGTGCTTCTTGAAGAATTCCTCGAACATTTCATCGAACGGCGTGCCCTTCGGCAAATCCGGCGCGGCGCCCTTGTCCTCGATAGTCTGGGTCGCGGATATGTTGACCACGGCGGCGGCGACCGAGTCGACGAGGTCCGCCAGATTGGTCGGGCGCGCCTGAGCCGCGGCGGGCGTCGCCGGCGCGAGCGTCAGCGGGGCGCCGACGATCAGCGCGGATGCGACCGCCGCGACGAACGTCGAGCTGGCGCGGCCGCGCGCGACGGGAATCCGTTTGACCAGGTTCAGCATCGAATTCTCCTCAAATTCATCGTCGCCCAATGCCGCGGGCGGCCGGGCGGCCGAGGATATGCATTACAGAATTGAACGCGCGGCCCAGACGATCGCGACGCCCAGGAACGCCGCGCCGAGACCGAACCCACGCAGCTTCCTCGGATCCTCGCGCGCGGCGGCCGCCATATGCTTGCGCATTGAATCGGTAAAGCCGGCCATCAGCAATCCCTCGATTGCGAATACGAGCCCGATCGCAGCGCCGAGGTCACGCACGTCAATTGGCCTTCGCCGACGGCGTCGGAGCGGGTTCCCGGGCCGGAGCGGTCTCCGGCGCGGGGGTCGGCGTCGAGAAATAGCGGAAGAAGTCTGACTTGGGGCTGAGCAGCGCCCGTGTCCCGCCCTTGAAGCTGTTCTCGTAAGCCTGCATGGAACGGTAGAAAGCGAAGAACTCGGGATCGGCGCCATAGGCTTTCGCGAAGATGCGGTTGCGCTCGCCGTCGCCCTCGCCGCGGAGCTGCTGGGCTTGTTGCTGAGCCTGAGCGGTGATGACGGTAACCTTGCGATCGGCCTCCGCTTTGATCGTCTGGCTCTCTTGCGATCCCTTGGCGCGATAGGACGCCGCACGCTGCTGCCGCTCGGTTTGCATGCGGCGGAACACCGCTTCCGAATTCTCGGGCGGCAGGTCGGCGCGCTTGATGCGAACATCGATGACGTCGAGCCCAAATCGCTTGGCGCCGGCGATCATCTGGTCTCGGATGTCCGCCATCAGCGCGTCGCGCTTGTCGCGCACGATGTCGGTAATCGAGGCCTCCGACAAAGTTCGCCGCAGCGCGGAGTTCAGCATGCCGCCCAACTGCGCGTTCGCGCCGCGGATGTTGAATACCGATTGATAAAACAGCAGCGGATCGGCGATGCGGTAGCGCACGAAGGCGTCGACTTCGAGGCGTTGGTTGTCGGATACGAGCACCTCCTGGCGTTCGTCGTCGACCGCCAGGATGCGCTTGTCGATATAGACCACCGTATCGATGAACGGCCATTTGAAATAAAGGCCCGGAGCGCCGATCAGATCGCGGATCGGCTTGCCGAAGCGCAGCACCAGCGCCTGCTCGGTCGGATCGACGACGAACGTCGACAGCGACGCAACGAAAAGAACGATCGCCGCCAGGACGGCGATGACCACTCCGTTCATGCTGGGCCTCATTTCGCACCCCCCGCATTCTGTCCTAGCAATGGGTCGAGCGCGATATAAGGCACGGGGGGACTGACGGATTTCGTGTCAATGACTGTCTTGTTCATGGAGCCGAGCACGTGTTCCATCGTCTCGAGATACATGCGTTCGCGCGTCACCCCAGGCGCCTTTTTATACTGTTCGTAAATCTGGTCGTAACGCGCCGTCTGGCCTTTGGCGTCGAGGATCGTCTGCTCGCGATAGGCTTTGGCCTCGGCGAGGATGCGCGCCGCGCCGCCCTCGGCCTCCGGCACCACCTTATTGGCGTAGGTCTCGGCCTCGTTCACGGCGCGTTGCTGGTCCTGCTGCGCGGCGGTGACGTCGCGATAGGCGGAAATGACCTGGCTCGGCGCATCGACCGACTGCAACTGAACCTGCTTGACGAGGATCCCCGCTCGATAGGTGTTGAGGACCGCCTGCATCCGTTTCTGCACATCGGTCTCCACGGACCTGCGGTCGGTGGTGAGAATGCCGTCGATGGTCTGTCTGCCGACGACTTCTCGCATGATGCTCTCGCCGACCGCCTTGACCGTCTCCCGAGGGTTGAGAATGTTGAAGACGTAGTCCTCGGGCTTGGCCGGATCGATCTGCCAGATGACCCGGAAATGAACGTCGACGATGTTCTTGTCGCCGGTCAGCATTTGGCTTTCTTCGGGGATGTCCGCGTTCGAGTCGGCGCTGCGGTAGCCGATCTCGGTGATCTGCTGATCCCAGACCGGAACCTTGATCACCGAGCCGATCGGCCAGGGCCAATTAGTGTTGAGTCCGGCGGTCGTCTTGCCGGTATAGCGGCCGAACACGAGATTGATGCCGACCTCGTTCGGCTGGACGGTGTAAAACGTGCCCCAGGCGAACCAGAGCAGAAGCGCCGCCAGCGCGACAAGCAACACGCCGCGCCCGCCCACGCCCTTACCGCCGCCGCCGCCGCCTCCCCGGCCGGCCTGGCGTCAGCTTGCCAATAGCCTCCTGGACGCGGCGAATTATATCTTCCAGTTCGCCGGGAGGTTGACCCCCGGAGGGCCCCTGCCCCCACGGGCCTCGACCCGGCGAACGCCACGGTCCGCCGCCTTGATTGTTCCAGGACATCCAACCCTCTTGTCGGCCGCCGGCCGCTGGTTCGCGCGCTTATATAGGCAAGTCTGGCCGCGCGGCAACGGACGCTTGCGCCGCCCGGCTGCGTTGGGGCAGGCAAGACACGAAATTTCGATTCAGTCGAGCGCGGCGGCCTCGCCTTTGTGATCGAGCGCGCGCGTCTGGGCATCGGGCGGCGCGAGCGGAGTGATGCGCAGCGCGGCGATCCGGTTGCGCTGCCTGCGCAGCACCTCGAAGCGGAACCCGTGGAAGCTGAAGGTCTGCCTTGGCTCGGGGATGGAGCGCGCTTCGTGGATGACGAGGCCTGCGACGGTCGCCGCCTCCTCGTCGGGCAGGTTCCAATCCATCGCGCGATTGAGATCCCGGATCGTCACCGAGCCGTCAACGACCACCGAGCCGTCGCGCTGCTTGCGCAAGCCCTGCACCGCCAGGTCATGCTCGTCGCGAATGTCGCCGACAATCTCCTCGATGATGTCCTCGAGCGTCACCAGCCCCTGGACGACGCCATATTCGTCGACGACCAGAGCCGAATGGGTTTTGCGGCGCAGGAACGCCTGCAATTGGTCGCGCAGCGTCGTCGACTCGGGGATGAACCAGGGTTCGAGCATCAGATCGGCGATGTTGAACTTGCTAGCGTCGCCACCCGCCGCGACATAGGCGCGCAGCAGATCCTTGGCATGCAGGACGCCGACGATGTTGTCGGGATCGCCGCGCCAAAGCGGCATCCTCGTATAGGGCGAGGCGATCACTTCGCGCACCAGTTCCTCGGGCGGAAGGTCGGCGTCGATGAGGTGAATCTTCGTCCGGTGCGCCATCACGTCCGAGACCGGGACTTCCGACAGCTCCAACAGTCCGCCGAACATGTCGCGCTCGGCGCGCTCGACTTCGCCTTCGCGGTGCAGGATGTCGACGGCGCCCATCAACTCTTCGTGGCCCGAGACGCCCGGATCCTGCTCGCCAAGCGAGACGCCGCACACGCGCAGGACTCCCCGCACGATCGCCTCGACCGTGCTGACGATCGGACCGAACACCCGAACGAAGAACAGGACGAACGGGGCGATCAGCAGCGAGACCCGATCGGGATAGGCGATAGCGATCGTTTTGGGCATCACTTCGCCGAACACGACGATGACCGCGGTCATGATGACCGTCGCGGCCCACACCCCGCGATCGCCGTATAGTTCGAGCAGAACGCTGGTGGCGATCGCCGACGAGCCGATGGTCACCATCTGGCCGCCGAGCAGCATCGAACTGATCAGCCGGCCACGCATGCCGATCAGAAGTGTCACCCGCTTCGCCCGCTTGTCCCCGGCCATTTCGAGCGCATGCATCCGCGCGCGAGACGCGGCGGTCAACGCCGTTTCGGCCCCGGCGAAAAAGGCCGCGGCCGCAACGCTCAAAACGACAACGAGGATGTCGAGGCTGTAGATCATCGCCGGTTCTATAGCACGCTCCCGGCGCGCCAGTCGCGCCCGAGAGGCCTTCTATTGGCTCAAAGGGCGAGTTCGCGGGTCAAGAACGCCGAGACATCCGTCTCGTCTACGCCGCGAGCGACGAAAGACTTGCCAATACCCTTGACCAGAATGAATGTCAGCCTCCCGCGCTCGACTTTCTTGTCTTGCCGCATAGCGCCCAGAATCTCCTCAGGGCCCGTTCCGAGGCCGTGAATTTCGCGGATGCGGGTAGGCAGGCCGACCGCCTGCAGGTGCGCCTCCGCCCGGGCCGCGTCCTGCCCCGGACAAAAGCCCAGATCGCGCGAAAGACGGAAGGCTGAGGCCATGCCGATGGCGACGCCCTCTCCATGCACGAGGCGCTCCGAATCGTAGTGGGTAAGGCTCTCGAAAGCGTGGCCGAATGTGTGGCCGAGATTGAGTAGAGCCCGCTCGCCCTGCTCGGTTTCGTCGGCGGCGACCACTCGCGCCTTCGCCGCGCAGCTCGTCGCGATCGCCTCGGCGCGCGCGGGGCCGCCGGCGAACACCTCGCGCCAATTTGCCTCGAGGAACTCGAAGAAATCCCGGTCGCCAATGAGTCCGTACTTGACCACCTCGGCGTATCCGGCGCGAAACTGCCGCTCGTCCAAGCTATCGAGGCTGCTCAAGTCGGCCAGCACGAGTGATGGTTGATGGAAGGCCCCGACCAGGTTCTTGCCGTGGCGCGAATTGATTCCGGTCTTGCCGCCGACGCTTGAATCGACCTGCGAGAGGAGGGTGGTCGGGATTTGGACGAGACGCACGCCCCTACGCACGCTGGCGGCGCAGAATCCGGCGAGGTCGCCGATGACGCCGCCGCCCAGAGCGATCACGACGTCGCGCCGCTCGATGCGCGCCTCGATCAGCGCATCGCAAACACGCGTAAATTCGGAATATGACTTGGTCGCCTCGCCTGGCGCGCAGATGATCGACGTCGAACGCAGTCCGGCCATGTCGAGGCTCGCCTGCAGCCGGCTGAGATAGAGCGGCGCGACATGGGCGTCGGTCACGATTGCGCACGCCGCGTCCGGCGCGATCCTGGCGATTTCATCGCCGGCCGTATCAATGAGGCCGGGGCCGATGACGATCGAATAGGCGCGCGCGCCGAGCGCGACGTCGACATTGCGCCTCGCGGCCGAAGCCGCCTGGCCTTTGTCAAACAGGACCTCTGCGAGACGGTGCAAAATGATGTCGACCACGGCGTCATGCGGTCCGTCGCGGGAATCGATCGTCAAGTCGGCGAGCGCGTAGGTCGGCGATCGTTCTTCCAGCAAGCGGCGCAATGTCTGTTCAGGATTAGCGGTCCGCAGCAACGGCCGGTTCGGTTTCTTGCGCACGCGCGCCAGCAACACCTCGACGTCCGGCTTAAGCCAGATCGAAACGCCATGTGCCGCGATGCTTTCACGAGTTGTCCGGTTCATGAAAGCGCCGCCGCCGGTCGCCAAAACTTGCGGCCCGGCCTTGAGCAGGCGGGCGATCACCTTGCGCTCCCCGTCGCGAAAATAGGCCTCGCCGAAGCGCTCGAAGATCTCCGGAATCGTCAATTGCGCGCCAGCCTCGATCTCCGCGTCGGCGTCGACGAAAGGCAAGCCGAGTTTCGCGGCAAGCCGCTTTCCGACCGACGTCTTCCCAGCCCCCATCATTCCGACGAGCACGACCGAGCGGCCCCCCAATGCGGCCGCCACCCGCCCGGCGTCGGCCGGCTCACTTTGAACCATGAACCCTCGACTTCGTCTCTTCTGATTTTCGTGGGCCCCCTTACAGGAAACGGGCGGCCAACGCGACTGCGGGGCGGCAGGCTTTCCCACCCTTACTTTCTCCCGCTGTCGAATGTCTTGCGCGCCGCTTCGGTTCTTGCAACCATGACGAACGCGCGACAGGAACCTGCTACTGTCGTCGGCGAGGCCGCCATGGCTTCGCCGATGCGCCGGGACTGGAAGTTGCAAGAGACGGCGCACGGCTTCGGTTGCGTCGAGAAACGCTTATGGGAGGCCGACCTTGACCGCAGCCAATCACGAGAACCGCGTCGCCGGACCCCGACTGATCGCGATCGTCGGCCCCTTTCAGAGCGGAAAGACCAGCCTTCTCGAGGGAATTCTGGCGCGTGGCGGCGGCGCGGCGCGCCAGGGGTCGGTCCGGGAAGGGACGAGCGTGGGCGATTCGAGCCCGGAGGCGCGCAGCCACGCCATGAGCGTCGAGCCCAACATCGCCAGCATCGACTATATGGGCGACCGGCTGTCTTTTTTCGACAGCCCCGGCTCGATCGAATTCATCCATGACATGCGCTTCGCGCTCCCGGTCTGCGACGCCGCGGTGGTGGTGTGCGAGGCGGATCCGCGCAAGGTGCCCGCGTTGCAGGTGATCCTGCGCGAATTGGAGGAGCTCGGCCTGCCGCGGATCCTCTTTCTCAACAAGATCGATCAGGCGAGCGGGAGTCTGCGCGAGACCCTGGAGATGCTGCAGCCGGCGTCGCGAACGCCGCTGCTGTTGCGTCAAATTCCCGTGTGGGAGAACGGCGTCGCGACCGGATTCATCGATCTCGCGCTCGAGCGCGCCTTCGTCTACCGAGAGTCGGCGCCTTCCAGCGTTATCGAAATGCCCGCCGGCGCCGTCCCGGAGCAAAAGCAGGCGCGATATTCGATGCTCGAAAAGCTCGCCGACTACGACGATGCTTTGATGGAGCAGCTCATCAGCGACATAGACCCTCCCAGGGACCGGGTTTTCGACGACCTCGCGCGCGAGTTGCGCGAGGGACACGTGGTCCCGGTGCTGATGGGCTCGGCGACCTACGGCCACGGCGTCACGAGGTTCCTGAAAGCCGTCCGGCATGAAGCGCCGGCAGTCGCCGATATGCGACGGCGCCTGAATATCGCGGACAAGGGGCCGGCGCTGGCGCAGGTCGTGCGCACCATCCACACCGCTCATGGCGGCAAGCTTTCCCTGGCGCGCGTTCTGCGCGGCCAGTTCGTCGACGGCGCCACGGTGGTCAATTCGCATGGGGTCGAGGAGCGCATCGGCGGCCTGGCGCGGCTCATCGGCGCGACTTCCTCGAAGGTGACTCGGGCCGAGGATGGCGACACCATCGCCTTCGCCCGCCTGGAAAGCCTGGCCACCGGCGATCGCTTCGCCGACGGCAAAATCGCGCCAGCCGCCGCCGAGATTCCCGCGCCGCCGCCGCCGACGCAGGCATTCGCCATCCACGTCAAAGACCGCAAGGACGAGGTGCGGCTCGCAAGCGCGCTCGCCAAGCTGTGCGAAGAGGATCGGGCATTGTCTTTTGTCCAGGACGCCGAGATGTCCGAACTGAAACTCCTCGGACAGGGCGAAATGCATCTGCGGGTCACGACAGAGCGTCTCGCGGACCGATTCGGCGTGACCATTGAAACCCAAAAACCCTCCATCGCCTATCGCGAGACTATTCGGGACGCGGTCACCGTGCGCGGGCGGCACAAGAAGCAGTCCGGCGGCCACGGTCAATTCGGCGACGTCGTGGTGGAGGTGGCTCCGCGCGGGCGCGGCGAAGGTTTCGCTTTTGCGGAGCGCGTGCACGGTGGATCGGTGCCCAGGCAATATTTTTCGTCCGTGGAGGCGGGCGCGCGCGACGCAATGGCGCGCGGACCGCTGGGCTTTCCGGTGGTCGACGTCTCGGTGACTCTGATCGACGGCTCGTACCACACCGTCGATTCATCCGACATGGCCTTTCGCGCTGCGGCCAAGCACGCGCTCGACGAGGCTATGGGCAAGGCTCGCCCGGTGCTGCTCGAACCGATCCTGTCGGTGACGATTTACGTGCCGTCCGACGCGCTGGCGCGCGCCAGCGCCCTGGCGAGCGCAAGACGGGGCCAGATCCTGGGCTTCGAGACGCGGGAGGGATGGAAGGGCTGGGAATCGCTGCGGGCCTTAATTCCAGAGGCCGAGATCGGCGATCTCATCGTCGAGTTGCGCTCCGCGACCTCGGGCGTTGGCGCCTTCGAGACCAAGTTCGATCATTTGGCCGAGCTTTCGGGCCGACCCGCCGACCAGGTGATCGCGGCCCGGCAAAAGGCGAACGCCTGAACCGCGGCGCGGGGCGGTGAGAAATGCAACCGTCGCGCCGGCTGTACAGGCGGCTGGCCTTGGAATAGAGAAGGCTGAGACTTCTCCGACCTTTAGGAGACGAGAGCGATGGCCGACGACGCGTTCCAACGAAGCCGCCTGGCGACCGTGTTCGGCGGCTCCGGCTTCCTGGGGCGCCACATCGTCAGGGCGCTTGTGCGCGAGGGTTGGCGCATTCGCGTGGCGGTGCGCCGGCCCGATCTCGCCGCATTCCTTCAGCCGATCGGCGGGGTCGGGCAGATTCAGGCCGTTCAGGCCAATTTGCGCTTCCCGGCCTCGATCGCCGCCGCGCTCGAAGGCGTGAGCATGGTCGTCAATGCGGCCGGGGTTAAGGCCGAGAGCGGAGCGCAGACCTATCGCGCAGTCCACGTCGATGGCGCGCATGCAGTCGCGGCGGCGGCCGCGGCTGCGGGCGCGGACGCATACGCGCACCTGTCGGGCATCGGATCCGACGCAAAGTCCGACTCGCCCTACGTCGCCAGCAAGGGGCTTGGCGAAATCGCGACCCGCGAAGCCTTTCCCGGCGCGACGATCTTGCGGCCGTCAGTCGTCTTCGGCCCCGAAGACGACTTCTTCAATCGATTCGCCGCTCTCGCATGCATCCTGCCGGTCGTGCCGCTACTGGGAGGAGGCGAGACGCGCCTGCAGCCTGTCTATGTCGGCGATGTCGCGCGCGCTACGGCGGCTGCTCTCTCCGGTTCGGCGAAGCCGGGCGAGATTTATGAGCTCGGCGGCCCCGAAGTGATGACCCTGCGCGAAGCCGCCGCTCTCGCCCTGCGCTCGATCGAACGTCGTCGCTTGCTCGTGGGCGCGCCGCATCGTCTGTCGAAATGGATCGCCGGAGCGAGCGAATTCGCAAGCAGGGCGACGCTCGGACTCTATCCGAGGCTCCTGACGACGACCCGCGATCAGGTCGATCTGTTGGCGACCGACAATGTGGTTTCCGCCGAGGCGCAGGCCGACGGCCGTGTTTTGCTCGGGCTCGGCATCGAGCCGCAGGCGGCTGAAGCGATCGTTCCGGCCTATCTCGTGCGCTTTCGCAAAACCGGTCAGTACGAGGCTCTTCGGTCGGCCTGAGAGAGAACGCCGCTGCCGGCCGAAGGCGCGGCGCCGGCACGGGAATCCGAGACGATTTTGTATTGATCTCGTCAGACGATTCAGGGCAATAAGGTTCGAGGCGAAACCTCGAGAACATTCGAGTTGGGGGAGGTTCGGTGATCAAGTCTGAACTCGTACAGCGCATGGCCGCCAGAAATCCGCACCTCTACCAGCGCGACATCGAGACCATCATCGACGCCATTCTCGGTGAGATCGCGGATGCGATGGCGCGGGGCGAGCGGGTCGAGCTTCGCGGCTTCGGCGCCTTCTCAACCAAGCAGCGCCACGCCCGTACCGGACGCAATCCGCGCACCGGCGACAAAGTCCCGGTCACCGAGAAGCTGGCGCCGTTCTTCAAGACCGGCAAGGAAATGCGCGAGCGCCTCAATCGCGCGGCGGTCGAGCCGGCGTAGGACCGGTGGCGCGAGCCTGGCGATCAGGGCGGAATTGCGAATTGACCACCGGCCGGAGCCAATGAGGCAGGCATGATTCGCTTCTTCAAATACGCGGTCGTCATCCTCGTCGCGATCCTCCTGCTTCTGTTCGCATACGCGAATCATCACGTCGTCATGGTGTCGTTCGACCCGTTCGGATCGGAGGACGCTCCGGCGTTTTCGATCGACACCCCGCTGTTTGTCGTCGTGATCGCCTCGGCGATGCTGGGCGTGATCGCGGGCGCGTTTGCGACCTGGCTGTCGCAGGGCCGTCACCGCCGAGCCTCCCGGCGCAGTCGGGCCGAGGCGGTCAAATGGCGCGCGCAGGCTGAAGCGCTCGGGCGCGCGCAGGGCGGGACCTCCGCGCTCGCCGCGCCGGCCCGGGACGGCTAGCCGCGTTCGCCATTCGGGTTTTCTCGGCCGAGGACATCGACACGGCGCCGGATTTTCCCTCATTGATCGCTGCACTGGAGGAGGCGATGCGGCGGCGACCCAGTTGCTGATGCCGGCTTGGACGCAAAGCGGCGCGGCCGCCCGCGCCCAGGAGAACATGACCGTGAGGGTGAGGACCCTAATTCCTCATGTTTTGCTCGTCTGGCGCGTAACGGAGCCAAGCTCCGCGGCTTCGCGACCGCCTGTGTCGCGCTGACGAGCCAACCGGTCAATGTCGTCCTCAAGCTCGCAACCCCCATTGGCGAGCATCGAGGAGACCGTCGCAAAGCGGCCCAAGGCGTCCCCTGCTAAACAATGCGGAGGGGCAAATCGCATGCTCGGAGGAATACCAGAATTTCTTGCAACCTCCCTTCGTGTTATGAAAACTCCATGGCCACGGGGACTTGGATCATAGGGCGCGCCTTGCCTGACGCCGCGCCGGCTTTTTGGCATTTCAAAGCCGCTCGAGGGGAGCTTTCCCCTTTTTTGGAGATCATTGCGAATGGCGCCTTCGATCGTGACGCTGCACATGATGTGCGGCAAGATTGCCTCTGGAAAATCGACGCTTTCGGCCAAGCTCGGCGAGGCGAAGAACGCGATCGTCATTTGCGAGGATCGCTGGATCGATCGATTGTATCCATCCGAAATCAGGACGGTCCAAGATTATTTCCCGCGTTCCGAGCGTCTGCGCGCGACGCTGGGCCCTCATATCGTCGAACTGCTGCGCGCTGGCGTCTCGGTCGTTCTGGACTTTCACGCCAACACGGTTCGATCGAGGCTTTGGATGCGCGGCCTGTTCGAGGAAGGGGAGGTTTCTCACCAGCTTCACTTCCTCGACGTGCCTGACGAAGTCTGCAGGGCGCGCTTGCACGCGCGCAAGGCGTCCGGAATGGCTGCTGTAACCGACGCAGAATTCGACTATGTCACGAGCTTCTTCGTTCCTCCGGACGAAAGCGAAGGTTTCAATGTCATAAGGTATGGCGGGGGTTGACGGCCCCGGCTCCCGCCAATCGACGGCCCACTGCAGCCAGCGGAGTCGAGGAGATGGAATCGTCGTTCGACGTTTCTCGCGGCTCAGCCGGCGCCGTGGACATGCGCGATCCGGCCTTTCGCGATGATCCGCATTCGATTCTGCACGCTCTTCGCCAGAGCGGCCGCGTCACCCGCGACGTGATGGGCATTTGGCTGTTCTGCCATCACGCCGATGTCAGCCTGGGGCTGCGCAGCCCTCATTTGAGCCGCGAGCACTGGCGCTCGCCAGTCTACCGCGAGCATCGTCCCTTCCTGGCCGATTCGACCTTGGAGCGCACGGCGGAACAGTGGATGCTGATGAATGACCCCCCGAAGCACACGCGCTTGCGACGCCTCGCCAGCAGCGCATTCAAGCCGCCGATCGTCGCCGCGCTGCGGGATCGCATTACGGCCGTCGCCGACGAACTGCTCGTTTCTTTGCCGGCGCAGGGCGAGTTCGATCTGATGGCCGGTTTCGCGCAGCCGCTTCCGGTGCGGGTCATCTGCGATGTGCTGGGGCTGCCGCGCGACGACTTTCAGCAAACTAAGGCGTGGTCCGATGCGTTGGCGCTGATCCTCGAGCCGGTCAGCCGGCGCGAGCAGCGCGCGGCCGCCAACCGGGCGGCGGAGGAGATGGTCGTCTACTTGCGCCGCCAAATCGCACGGCGCCGCGCTCATGCGAAAGCGGACGATCTTCTGAGCCTGCTGATCGCGGCCGAGGACGATGGATCGCTTAGCGACGACGAGCTGCTCGGCAACCTCGTTCTGCTATTTATCGCCGGCCACGAAACCACCACCAACCTGATCGGCAACGGCGTGCTGACGCTGTTGCGCCATCCCGGGGAGCTCAAGCGCCTTCGGGTCGACCCGTCGCTGACGCCGGGCGCGGTTGAGGAGGCGCTTCGTTATGAGGGCTCCGTCAACATGGTGAGCCGGTTTACGGTCGAGCCTTACCCGGTCGGAGAGATCGTGATCCCGCCCGAACAGATGCTCTATTTTATGATAGGCGCGGCGAACCGCGACCCGGCGGCGTTCCCCGAACCCGACCGCTTCGATATTGGCCGCGCGCCCAACCGGCACCTGGCGTTCGGCGCCGGCATCCACTTCTGCCTCGGCGCGCCGCTGGCGCGGTTGGAGGGGGAAATCGCGTTCACGAGATTGTTGGCCCGATATTCCGATCTGCGACTTGCCGACCCGACGCCCAGATGGCGCAAGCTGATCAATCTTCGCGGGCTCGACGCGCTGCGGCTCGTCGCCGGAACCGCGAACCGTTCCGCCCTATCCGCCTTCTGACGGTCGGTTCGCCGGACCGCGGGGCCCCGGCCTCTTCAGTTCGTCAAAAAGGTTGCCTGGAAATCGCTTGAGCTGTTGCGGCTTGGATAGGGCTGGTCCGGGACGGGAACATTGAGATGCGCGCATAGCGGCTCCCAGCCATCGCCGAGGTTGTGCGCCAACAGGCGCTCCGGCGGCACGGTCTCCCTGACCGCCCTCTCATTGGCCTCATAGAGCGCGATCGCGTGGGCGCGGTCGCTCGGCCGGCCGCCGAAGACCTGTTTGGCGACCAGGGCGAGGCCCAACGATTCGGGTTCGACGCTCCTGTTGACGCCGACCAGGATTGTCTGCTCGAAGCTCGCCCACCAACTCTCGGGCGATCGCGTGGTGAGGACGACCCGCGCTTCCGGATAGACCCTTATCAGTTCGCGCCAATAATGCGCCGAGGGCCAGTCCACGCAAGACGAATAGCCGGCGAACAGCTGGCTCCAATCGGGAGCCTCGCCTTGCGCCAGCGCCCGCCACAACCGTTTCTGATCCTCGTTCCCGGTCACTTCCTTCATGTGATGACAGGGGCCGAAGCCGAGGATGGTCAGGGCCTCGCGCATCGAATCCGTTCCCGTCCGCCCAAACGCGGGTCCGATCACCTTGATTGCCATGCCCGCTTTCCCCGCTCATTCGCGCCGCCGCGCGTTGCACCTCAAGGCGGGCGCCGCAACGCCGACGCGAACGAAACGCCAAAGTCAAACTTTGCGCCCCAGTTACACCAATTCGATCGCCATAGCCGTCGCCTCGCCGCCGCCGATGCAGAGCGCCGCGACGCCGCGCTTTAAGGCCCGGGCGCGAAGCGCGCCGATCAGGGTGACGAGGATGCGCGCGCCGGAAGCGCCGATCGGGTGGCCGAGCGCGCAGGCGCCGCCGTTGACGTTGACCTTCTCGTGCGGCAGCGAAAGATCGCGCATCGCCGCCATCGCGACCACGGCGAAGGCCTCGTTGATCTCATAAAGATCGACCGAGGACGGCGTCCAGCCGGTCCTGTCGAACAGTTTCCTTAGCGCGCCGATCGGCGCGGTCGGGAAGTTCTTCGGCTCGGCGGCATGGGTCGAATGGGCGACGACGATTGCGAGCGGCGCCGCTCCGCGCCTCTCGGCCTCGCTCGCGCGCATCATGACGAGCGCCGCCGCGCCGTCGGAAATCGAACTCGAATTGGCCGCCGTCACCGTGCCGCCTTCGCGGAATGCGGGTTTGAGGGTCGGGATCTTGTCGGGCCGGGCCTTCGGCGGCTGCTCGTCGGTCGAAACGAGAATCTCCGACTTGCCTGCCTTCACGCTGACGCCGGCGATCTCCCAGGCGAAATCGCCTTCGCGAATCGCGCGGTTGGCGCGTTCGAGCGAGCCGAGCGCGTAGGCGTCCTGCGCAGCCCGCGTGAACTGGTAGCTTTCCGCGCAATCCTCGGCGAAACTCCCCATCAGGCGGCCCTTGTCGTAGGCGTCCTCGAGCCCGTCGAGGAACATGTGATCGACGACCCGGCCATGGCCCATGCGATAGCCCGAGCGCGCGCGATCGAGAAGATAGGGCGCGTTGCTCATGCTCTCCATGCCGCCGGCGACGACGACGTCGGCCGAGCCCGCGCGCAGGAGGTCGCTTGCGAGCATCGCCGCCTTCATGCCCGAGCCGCACATCTTGTTGACCGTCGTCGATCCCGCCGCCATCGGCAGCCCGGCGCCGAGCGCCGCCTGGCGCGCCGGCGCCTGGCCCTGGCCCGCCGGCAGAACGCAGCCCATCAGGATTTCATCGACGCTATCGGCCGGGATATTCGCGCGCTCGACCGCGGAGCGAATCGCGCGCGCGCCCAGCGCCGGGGCGGCGACGTCCTTCAGGTCGCCGAGAAAGCCGCCCATCGGCGTGCGCGCCGCGCCGACGATGACGATGGGGTCTCGGGCGTTCATGGCGCTGGCTCCGTGCGTCGTTGGCGACGCACTATCGCGCTCGGGCGGCCCTTGTGTAAACTCAAACCCAAATGAGCCTTTCGAGCGAAGAAGTCGAGCGCTACGCGCGCCAGATCGTGCTGCGCGGCGTCGGCGGCCCAGGACAGAACAAGCTGAAGGCCGCGCGGGTTCTGGTCGTCGGCGCCGGGGGCCTCGGCTCGCCGGCGCTGCAATATCTGGCGGGAGCGGGCGTCGGAACGCTCGGGATCGCGGACGACGACATTGTCGCGCTCTCCAATCTGCACCGGCAGATCCTCCACGGCGCCGGCGATATCGGCCGGCGTAAAACGGCGAGCGCGGCCGAGGCCATTCATCGCCTCAATCCGCACGTCGCCGTCGAGCCGATCGCTCTCAGGCTCGACGCTGAGAACGCGCTGAGAGTTGTCGCCCGCTTCGACGTCGTGCTCGACGGCTCGGACAATTTCGCCACCCGCTACGCGCTTTCCGACGCCTGCTACCATGCGCGCCGGCCGCTGATTTCGGCCGCGCTCGGCGAGTTCGACGGCACGCTGACGACGCTGAAGCCCTACGAGCGCGGCGCGGACGGCAGGCCGAATCCGACCTATCGTTGCCTCTTTCCCGATTCCCCGCCGCCTGGAACGATCCCGACCTGCGCCGAGGCCGGCGTGCTCGGCGCGCTCGGCGGAGTTCTCGGCTCGCTGATGGCGCTGGAGGCGATCCGCGAGATCGTGGGCGGATTTGGCGAAGGCGACGAAGGCCTGGTCGGGCGCCTGCTGATGATCGACGCGCGCGCGATGCGCTTCGAGACCCTCCGCTACGGATGGGACGAGGCCAATCCGCTGAGCGGAACGGGCGTCGCGATCGAGGCGACGGCGTCGCGCGAAACTTAGCGGCCGACCGGATACTCGCGCGCCGCGCTCCGCGCCGCCCATTAAGCATATCTGGTCAGGTCGCAATAACGATTCGGCACTAATCTTGACGCGAACGGCGCCGCTTGACCGGACAATTGCATGAACCCTGTCGCCAGAGCCTTGATCGCCGCGGTCGCGTGCGCTGTCTCGGGGACGGCATCCGCCGCCAGCGACGGCCTCGGAGTCCTGGGGCTGGACGACCGAACGCAGGCGCCGTCGCGCCCGGCCTTCGTCGACAATGGCGGCCTCGCGGTCCTGGGGCTGGAACGGCGGACGCAGGCGCCGCCGGACGCGCCCGCCGAAACCGGCCGCGGACGGTACGGCGGCGGCTTCATCGAATTGCTGATCACGGGCGGCCGGTCACCGCCCTCGCGAGGGACTGAAGCGGATCCCGCCTCGCCGGCCGCCTTGCTCGCGACCGATCCGTCGATGGAGGCGGCGGGAGAGCCGCAGCCGCAGTTCCTGCGTCGGGAGGTCGTTTATTCAGGCCCCGAGGCCCCCGGAACGATCATCATCGACACCCCGGACAAGTTTCTCTTTTACGTCGAGCCGCACGGCCGCGCACTACGCTACGGCATCGGCGTCGGCCGCCCCGGATTCGAATGGTCAGGGGTCAAGCGCGTCACCCGCAAGGCCGAATGGCCGGACTGGACGCCGCCGCCGCAGATGCTGCTGCGCCGTCCCGACCTCCCGACCCATATGGCCGGCGGTCCCGGAAATCCGCTGGGCGCCCGGGCGCTCTATCTCGGTTCGTCCCTCTACCGCATCCACGGCACCAACGACCCTTCGACGATCGGCGAGAACGTCTCGTCGGGCTGCATCCGGATGATGAACGCCGACGTTATCGACCTCTACAATCGCGTGCCGGTCGGCACGAAGGTGATCGTGCTTTAATCAGACGTCGTCGTAGCCGCCTCCGCCGCCGTCGTAGGACGAATCGTCCATATTGGAGCCGTCGTCGGTATAGGACGCGTCGTCGTAGCTCGCGTCCTGGGTCGACTGACCGGGGTCGAACTGGCTGGCGTCCGCGTCGCCGCGGTCGGGTGGGGCCTCGTAGTAATTGTTGATCGTCTCGCCGCCGGCCGGAACGCCGCCGCCGACAAGGCCTGCGCCTGGAAAGCCGCTGCCGAAGGCGCTCGCATGATGGCCTCCGAATAGTCCTCCGAGCAGGTTCCCGATCGCGACCCCGCCGGCGACCCCGGCCGCGGTCGACATCGCATTGTGCAGAAATCCTCCGCCCGCCGGCGCTCCCCACGGGCCGGCCGGCGGAGGCGCCGGGTAGGCTTGCGATTGTGGCGGAGGCGTAGGCGGCGCGTAACCGGGCCCGGGCGGCGGTGTGGGGCCGCGCGGGTAGCCGGCGGGATCGGCGCCGGGGCGAGGCGGAGCGGTAGCCGCGCCGGCGCCAAACAGCGACTTGCCCAGATTGCCGAGGAAACTGCCCTCGCTCTGCGGCGCGGAGCCCTGGCGCTGGGCCGCCTCCAGTTCCGACACTCTTTGCGCGGCCGCCTCCAGTGCCTGCTGCTGGATGAGCACGGTTTGGGCAAGAGCGTAAGGCGCGAACGGCACGGCGCGAACCGCGTCATAGATGAAGGTCTCGGCCTGCGCGTCGCGCGGCGTCGCGCCGGTCGCGTTGACGCGCTCGAACAAATTCGCGAGCATCTGGCGTTCTTCGGGGGTCATGTCGCTCTCCGATGCGGACGTGGTCGGCCGCGGCGAGCATATGGGCTTCGGTTGCGGCCAATCCAAGGCCGCCATCCGTGAGTCTTTGATGGCGAAACGGCGTCGCGCGAGCGTTCCGCTCGGCGGCGAAGGCCCTGCTTTACTCGCGTCCGCCGATCGTTTACCCCTCTTTGGCGATGGGCCCCGGCTCCAGCTTATTGTCGCTGGCGCCGGGGTTTCGCGTGTTTGGGGAACGAGGAGAGCGATTCGGCGATGGCCAACGTTGTCGTTGTCGGCGCCCAATGGGGCGATGAGGGGAAAGGCAAGATCGTCGACTGGCTGTCGGTGGGCGCCGACGTCGTCGTGCGCTTCCAGGGCGGCCACAACGCCGGCCACACGCTCGTCATCGACGGCAAAGTGTTCAAGCTCGCCCTTCTGCCCTCGGGCATCGTGCGGCCGGGCAAGCTTTCGGTGATCGGCAACGGCGTCGTTCTCGATCCATACCATCTGGTCGGGGAAATCGAGGCGCTGAAGGGCGAGGGCGTCGAGGTGACGCCGGACAATCTCAAAATCGCCGAAAGCGTGCCTCTGATTCTCTCGCTTCATCGTGAACTCGACGCTCATCGCGAATCGGCGAGCGCGCGCGGGACCAAGATCGGCACTACCAAGCGCGGCATCGGCCCGGCCTACGAGGACAAGGTCGCACGGCGCGCGATCCGGCTGATGGACCTGACGGAGCCCGAGGCGCTCGACGACAAGATCGAGCGTCTGCTCTCGCATCATGATCCGCTCCGTCGCGGCATGGGCCTGCCGGCGCCGAGCGCCAGCGCCCTGCGCGAGGAACTCCTGAGCGTCGCGCCCAGGATTCTGCCGTTCATGGCGCCGACTTTCGAGCTCCTGGATCGCGAGCGGCGGGCGGGCAAACGCATCCTGTTCGAGGGCGCGCAGGGCGCGCTGCTCGATGTCGACCATGGCACCTATCCTTTCGTGACCTCTTCGAACACGGTGGCGGCCAACGCGGCCACCGGCTCGGGCCTGGGTCCGGGCGCGATCGGCTATGTGCTGGGCATCGCCAAGGCCTACACGACCCGCGTCGGCGCCGGTCCTTTCCCGACGGAACTCGACAATGACATCGGCCGGCGGATCGGCCAGCGTGGTGCCGAATTCGGCACCAACACCGGCCGGCCGCGCCGGTGCGGTTGGTTCGACGCGGTGCTGGCGCGCCAGGCGGTGCGATTCTGCGGCATTGACGGCCTCGCCCTGACCAAGCTTGACATTCTCGACGGCTTCGAAGAGATCAAGGTCGCGGTCGGCTACAGGCTCGACGGCAGAGAGGTCGACTATCTTCCCGCCTCCCAGTCCGCGCAGTGGCGAATCGAACCCATCTACGAATTGATCGAGGGCTGGAGCGGCGCGACCTGCAAAGCGCGATCGTGGGCCGATCTTCCGGCGCAGGCGATAAAATATGTGCGGCGAATAGAAGAGCTGGTCGGTGCCCCGGTCGCCTTATTGTCCACAAGTCCCGAGCGCGACGATACTATTCTTGTGTACGATCCGTTTCAGGACTAAGGGAATTTTCGCGCTTTCCGGCGGAGCGAGCGAGCGGACCTTTCATGGCTGATTATCATTCGCTGCTCTCGCGAGCCGTCGCAAATCTGCCCAGCACGAGTTCGTCGGCGGCCCGTCAGGCGATTTACGACCGCGCACGCAAGGCTCTGTTGACGCAGCTGAGGACGCTGCGTCCGCCGTTGCCGGACAGCGACATCGCCCGCGAAGAGAGCGCGCTCGATGCGGCGATCGCGCAGATTGAGTCGGGATTCGCGTCTGCAGACGCTCTTCCCGCAGGTTCCGCGCCGGCGCCCTCGCCGGCTTCGTCCGCGACCGCCGCTCAGGGGCCGACCGCCGCCGGTCGTCCAGGCGTCCCGTCGCCAGCCCCTCCCAAACCGGCGCCGCCGAGCGCGACCGGCCAGCCCGCGGCGTCGGGCGGGACATCCAACGCCGGTCCGGCGCTGAGCCGCCCGGCGGCGCCCGCCGGGGTGACGGCGAGGCCCGCTCCGGTCGCCCCTGGACAGGGCGCCCCAGAACGTCCCGCGCAGGCGCGCCCTCCCATCCAGCCTTCGGGAAGCCCGCGACCCGCAGCGGCGGCCGTCGCCGCTCCACCCTTCGCTCGCGCCGGCCAAGCCGCCTCGGGCGCGAAGCCGCCTCTCGGTCCGGCGCCGCCGCGGCCCCTGCCGGCCAGCGGCTCGAACGCCGCGGCCACGCCCGCGGTCCGAGCGAAGATCGAGAGTGCGCCGGGCGCGCCGCCGGCGAATTTGGCGAGCGTCATTCCACCCGCCGGAGTGGACGTCGCAGCCGCGTCCAGCGCTCCGCCAATCGTCGCCAGACGCGGCGAAGGAGCGCTCGAACTGGATAGCGCGCCGGAAGTGCCGAGCGACTTCGAACGCGTCGACCCTGCCGCGAGGCCGGAATCAGAGGGCCAACGCCCTCCGGCGCCGGGCGGCGCCGCCGGCAGGTCGAGAGCCTGGCTCTGGCTTGCGCTGGCGGTTGTCGCCGGCGCTGTCATTTCGGTGGCGGTGGCGGCGATTGTCATGCGCCAGAAGCCGCAGGATTTGGCGATCACCCCCCGCCCCGCCGAAACGAACGAGACTCCGCCGCCGGCCTCGGCGAAGATCGCCGAACGTGTGCCATCAGCGCCCGCGAATCCGGGCGCCGCTCCGGCGGCTGCGCCGGCCGCCCCGGCCGAGACACAGGGAGCTCAGCCGGCTGCTCCGGCGGCTGCGCCGGCCGCCCGGGCCGAGACGCAGGGAACTCAGTCGGCGGCTCCAGGCGCCGCCCCGCCGGCGCCGGCCGCTCCTGCGGAGCAGGCGCAGAATTCCTCCGCCCCGCCGCCGGTCGCCGCCAGGGCCGCCATGTTGATCGCTTCAGCCGACGACCCTCAGAAGCCGGTGGTCAACCTTGGATCGACGGTCTGGTCGACGATCCCGCCTGTGGCGGGACAGCCGGCCACGGTCGCGGTGAAGGCCGAGGCCGATATCCCCGATCTCAAAATGCACGCCACGATGACCCTCAGAAAGAACACGGATCCGACGCTGCAAGCCACACACACAATCGATTTGAAATTCTCCTTCGCCCCCGGGGCGCCGATCACCGGTTTCAAAGACGTCGGCCTGCCGCAGATGCGCAAGCTGGATTCGACCGCGTCGGAAACGCTGACCAGCGTGAAAGTCAAGATCAGCGACGACTATTTCCTGATCGCGTTGGCCAATAGCCCGCAAGACATCGCCCGCAACCTTGACCTGATGAAAACGCGGGCCTGGTTCGACTTCCCTCTGCTGCTCAACGACAATCGCATCGCCAAGATCGTGTTCCAGAAATCGCCTGAGGGAGAGGCGATGCTGGCCAAAGCGTTCGAGGCGTGGAAGTGAGCCTGGCCGCTATCTTCGCACATTGAAGACGCGCGTCGAGACGAAATAGCCATCCTCGACCAGCCCGAAGGCGATCGGCGCCCCGAAGCACGCGGCCCAGGCGGGGCCGTGCGGCGGAATGGCGCCGCGCAGAAGCAACCGCTGACCGCGCCGCAGGGTCGCTGCGCCGTTGCGGTCGACCGGCAGTGGCGGCAATTCGGCCAGGCCCGCCTCAAGCGGCAGCATCGCATGGGCCATGAGCTCGGCGTCGTCGGGAAGGCGGTCGAGAGGAACGCCGTCCTCCGCGCTGAATGGACCGACGCGAGTGCGCCTCAATTCGACGACATGGCCGTAGCAGCCGAGCGCGCGGCCGAGGTCGCGCGCGATCGCGCGAACGTAGGCGCCTTTGCCGCATTCGGCCTCAAAGACCGCCGAGTCCGGCTCCGCAGATACGAGAGCGAGCCTGTCGACGCGGACCGGACGAGCTGCAATCTCGAAGCGTTCGCCTTCGCGCGCAAGGTCGTAGGCGCGCGCGCCGTCGATCTTGATCGCGGAAAAGGTCGGCGGCGCCTGGTCGATCACGCCGACGAAGTGCGGCAGGAGAGCTTCGATCTCGGGCGCGCTGGGACGCTGACTGCAGCGCGCGACGATTTCGCCTTCGGCGTCATCGGTCGCGCTTTCCTCACCCCAGCGCACACGAAACCGATAGGCCTTCGTGCCGTCCTGCACGATCGGGACGGTCTTGGTCGCCTCGCCGAAAGCGACCGGCAGCACGCCGGAAGCGAGCGGATCGAGCGTGCCGGCGTGGCCTGCCTTTCTGGCGTTGAACAGGAATTTGAGCCGCCCGACCGCCTGGGTCGACGAGACGCCGACAGGCTTGTCGAGATTGATCCACCCGTCGACGTCGATCCGGGTCGACCTTTTCTGCTGCGGTTTGACGCGCCGGGCTCCCGACGCGCCGTCGCTGGGCGCCGCGTGATCGGAGGTCTTGTCTGTCATGTCTCGTCGTCGTTCCGGTTTTCGTGGCGGTCGAGGTCGCGCGCCACCTCCGGCGACTTCAGGAGAGCGTCGATATGCGCCTGCGCGTCGAATGTGGGGTCCAGCGAAAAACGCAGATCGGGCGCGAATTTGAGATTGATCCGGCGCGCGACTAGCGCCCGAAGCGCCTTCTTGTGCTGGTCGAGCGCCCCGATCGCCGCCTCGGCGCCCTCGCCTCCGAGCGGCATCACCGATATCGCCGCGAGCTTGAGGTCCGGCGACATACGGACGCTGACGACGGTGATTGGATGGGAGGCGAGGGCGTCGTCGAGGATGTCTCCGCGCGCGAGGAGCTCGGAGATCGCCTGACGGATCAACTCGCCGACCCGCTCGGTTCGATGCGTCGGACCATGGGATTTCGCGGAGGAGCGGGACATCGGGTTTGCCTGAGGGCGGGGTGCGCGGGCGGATGGCCGCGGGTCGGCTTCACGCGTACGCCGCGAAGCGACTCAAATCGAGCCGAGTCGGGCTGAAAACTTCGGCAGCGCTGCCGACGCCAGCGTGTCGTCCGGACCACGCACGACCATCGTCAGCCGGCCTCTTCGGGGCTGCTGTGAACAAACGTACGCCGCCGTACGGCGTCAACGACCCAAGTCTCGTTGACGCCGTGGCGCGCATAAAGGCCGCAAATTTCGGCCACCGTGAAGGAACGACGGTCGAAACCCTCGGCGCCGCGCGTAACTTTCGCCCTCATGTCTTCAATCCCGTCACAGCGTGCGGCGGATTTCTTCGACGCTGTAGCATTCGATGACGTCGCCGACGCGCATGTCCTGGTAGTTCTCAAACGCCATGCCGCATTCTTGGCCGGATTGCACCTGGGCGACTTCGTCCTTGAACCGCTTGAGCGTCGAGAGCTTGCCCTCGTGCACGACGACGCTGTCGCGGATGAGGCGCACCTGCGCGCCGCGCTGCACCACGCCGTCGGTGACCCGGCAGCCGGCCACGACGCCGATCTTGGAGATGTGGAACAACTCCAAAATCTGGGCATTGCCCAGCATCGTCTCGCGCAGCGTCGGCGCGAGCATGCCTGAAAGCGCAGCCTTCACGTCATCAACGAGGTTATAGATAATGTTGTAGTAGCGGATTTCGATGCCGGCCTGTTCGGCGAGGTCGCGCGCTTCCTTGTGGGCGCGCACGTTGAAGCCGAGGATGACCGCCTTGGAAGCATCCGCGAGCGTGACGTCGGATTCGGTAACGCCACCGACGCCGCCGTGAATGACGCGCGCCTGGACTTCGTCGTTGCCGAGTTTTTCGACCGCCGCGGTGATCGCCTCGACCGAGCCCTGCACGTCGCCCTTGAGGACGATGGGCAGTTCTTTATGGCCCGCCGCCTTGAGGTTGCTCATCATGTCGGAGAGCGACGTGCGCGCCGCCGGTCCGCGCGCGGCCTGTTTCTCGCGTCTCTGGCGCTCGCGATATTCGGTGATTTCGCGCGCGCGCGCTTCCGTCTCGACGACGGCGACCCGGTCGCCCGCCTCGGGAGCTCCGGAGAAGCCGAGCGCCTCGACCGGCATGGAAGGCCCGGCCGATTCGACCGTCGAACCCTTGTCGTCGATGAGCGCCCTGACGCGGCCCCAATGCGAGCCGGCGACGACCAGCGCGCCTACCCGCAGGGTGCCGCGCTGCACCAGTATGGTCGCGACGGGACCGCGGCCTCGGTCTAGCCTCGCCTCGATGACCGTTCCTTCCGCGCTACGGTCGGGGTCGGCCACGAGGTCGAGCAGCTCGGCCTGCAAGGCAATGGCTTCGAGCAGCTTGTCGAGATTGGTGTGCTTGACCGCGGAAACCTCGACCGCGAGCGTGTCGCCGCCAAACGCCTCGACCTGCACGTCGTGTTGCAGAAGTTCCTGCATCACGCGTTGGGGATCGGCGTCCGGTTTGTCGATTTTGTTGATGGCCACGATGATCGGCGCCTTGGCCGCCCTAGCGTGGCGAATCGCCTCGATCGTCTGCGGCATCACGCCGTCGTCCGCGGCCACCACCAACACAACGATGTCGGTGATCTTCGCGCCCCGCGCCCGCATCGCGGTGAAGGCCGCATGGCCGGGCGTATCGATGAAGGTGATTGTTTCGCCGCCAGGCGCCGCGACCTGGTAGGCGCCAATGTGCTGGGTGATGCCGCCTGCCTCTCCCGACACTACGTTGGCGTGGCGAATGGCGTCGAGCAAGGACGTCTTGCCGTGGTCGACGTGGCCCATGATGGTGACGATCGGCGGCCGAGGCGCCGTCGCGCCGTCATCGCCGGGACCGTCGAATAGGCCCTCCTCGACGTCGGATTCGGCGACGCGCTTGACCGAATGGCCCAATTCCTCGGCGAGGAGCTGGGCGGTGTCGGCGTCGAGCACGTCGGTCAGCGTCACCATGCGCCCTTGCCGCATCAGAAGCTTGATCACGTCGACCGCGCGCTCGGACATGCGGCTTGCGAGTTCCTGGATGGTGATCGCCTCTGGGAGAACGACTTCCCGCGCAATTTTCTCCTTTTGATCGTCCGCGCCGTGGCCCTTGAGGCGCTGGGTGCGGCGGCGGAAGGAGGCGACCGAACGCGTGCGCTCCTCTTCACCCGAAGTCGCGCTGGCGACGGTAAGGCGCCCGCGGTTGCGCTGCTCGCCGCCGCGCGCCGGGCGCGGGGTCGGCACGACGACCTTCTGCGGCGTCAACGGCAGCGCGCGGCGGGGAAAGCGCTTCGACTCGTCCTCCTCGGCTCCTGTCCTGGCCGGAACTGGAGAAACGGAGGAGAGGGCGCCGGCCGCGGTTCTGCGGGGAACGGACGGCGCCGGCGCGGGTTCGCCGCCAGCGAGACGCCGACGGGCTTCGTCCTCGGACTGGCGCTTGAAATTGGCTTCCTGCGCTCGGCGAAGTTCTTCTTCGCGCTTGCGCGCCTCGGCGGCCTCCCGCTCGACCCGGTCGCGCGCCTCGCGCTCCCGGCGCACTTCGGCCTCCGCCTCCTGTCGGCGGCGATCTTCCTCCTCGCGCACGCGGGCGTCGAGAAGCGCCCGGTTACGCGCCTCGCGCTGCTCCGCGGTCAATGTCGGCAGCACCACGCCGGTCTTGGGCGGCGGCGACGCAGCCGGCTTCACGGGCGAGGCGGGGACGACCGAAATCGGCTTGGTCGCCGCGCCCGCATTCTGCGCCGGGACCGGGCCGGCGCCGGCGGCCGGAGCAGAGCGGGCGGGAGCCAAGGACTGCGCGGAATCGCCAGGCCCGAGAACGCGACGCTTCACCTTCTCGACGACGACAGCCTTGCTGCGCCCATGCGAAAAACTTTGGCGCACGGTGCCGTGTTCGACCGGGCGCTTCAGGTGCAAAGTCGCTTTCGGCGGCGCCGCGCCAACGGGATTGTCACTGTTGCTCGTTTCGTTCATGCCCATTCCTAATCGCTTGGCCCTTCAGCCAATTTGTCCGACGAGCCAAGCGTCGCGACGCTGTCGGCAGCCGACACGCCGCTGACCGTCCTTGTTGTCGCGTCCGCCGCGCTCGCGCGATAGCGGCGCAAGCGCTCCGCCTTTGCGAGAAAGGCCGAACTCGCCGCACCTGGTTTGAGCGCAGCGTGTACCACATTTCCCTTCCCCAACGCCAAATCCAATTGATCGGACGAAAAGAGATTTACGCGCGCGATCGCGTCGGTCGCCTCGCCGAATCTGGCGCGCAGGGCCTGGATTCGCTTCGCGGTCCCGTCAGGAGCGCCGTCGTTCGCCTGAACCAATGCGGCGATTCGGCCATCCGCGATCGCCGAATCGACCTTGAACGCACCGGCGACGACGAGTCCCGCCTTGTTGGCCATCGACAGCGATTGCAGCGCGTCGCGCTCCAGAAGCCCGTCAACCGTTTCGGCCAGCGCAGCCGGCGCTTCCGCCCTGATCCGAAAGGCGCGCGAAAAAGCCTGCTTCGAGGCCGCGCGCTGAACGGCCTCAAAACTCAGTCGCGTCCAGACCCCGCGTCCGGGCAGCCGGCGCCGGATGTCCGGGACGACCGACCCGTCGGCCGCGAGCGCGAAGCGCAGCATCGCCTCGGGAGCCTCCTTGACTCCCGTCACGATACAGGTCCGTTCCGACCCTCGCTCTTCGTTGGCTGCGCCCGTCCGCAATCGGCCGTCCCCTATTCCTCTCAGGCCTATTCCGCTCAGGCGCTCTCGCTCGCGCCCTCTTCCGGCTGGGCCTCGGGCTCGGGCTCGGGCGCGCTGATCCAGCCCGCGCGCACGCGCGCGTCGATGATCATGGCGTCGGCCTGAGCGCGCGAGAGGTCGAAGCCGCTGAGGTAGCCGGGTCTCGCGGTCTCGCCGCTATCGCCGCGCTCGACCCAGCCGACGAGGTCGTCGCTGGCGCAATCGCCGAGGTCCTCGAGCGTCTTGACGCCGTTCTCCCCGAGCGCAACCAGAATCGGCGAGGTCATGCCCTCGATCTCCTTGAGCGCGTCGGAGACGCCGAGCGCTTTGCGCCTGTCATCGAACTCCGCCTCGATCCGGGCCAGATGCGCCAGCGCGCGCGACTGGATTTCCCTCGCCGTCTCGTCGTCGAAACCTTCGATCGAGGCCAGTTCGCGCGGCTCGACATAGGCGATTTCCTCGACGCTTCGGAACCCTTCGGAGGCGAGGAGCTGAGCGACGGTCTCATCGACGTCGAGCGCCTCCATGAAGTTGCTGGTGCGCTCGGCGAATTCCTTCTGTCGGCGCTCAGATTCTTCAGCCTCCGTCAGGATATCGATGTCCCACCCGGTCAGCTGCGAGGCGAGGCGCACGTTCTGTCCGCGCCGGCCGATCGCCAGGGAAAGCTGGTCGTCGGGCACGACGACCTCAATACGGGTCGAGTCTTCGTCGAGCACGACCTTCATCACTTCCGCCGGCTGCAGGGCGTTGACGATGAAGGTCGCCGCGTCGGGCGACCAGGGTATGATGTCAATCTTCTCGCCCTGCAACTCATTGACGACCGCCTGGACGCGCGAGCCGCGCATGCCGACGCAGGCGCCGACCGGATCAATCGAGGAATCGTGCGAAGTGACCGCGATCTTGGCGCGCGAGCCCGGATCGCGGGCGACCGACTTGACCTCGACGATGCCGTCGTAGATCTCGGGCACCTCCTGAGCGAAAAGCCTGGCCGTGAACTGGGGATGGGTGCGCGACAGAAAGATCTGGGGGCCGCGCGCTTCGCGCCTGACGTCGTAGACATAAGCGCGGACGCGGTCGCCGGGACGAAACATTTCGCGCGGGATCAGTTCGTCGCGGCGCACGACTGCCTCGCCCGCGCCGGCGCCGCCGAGGTCGACGACGACGTTGCCGTATTCGACCCGCTTGACCTGGCCGTTGATGATGTCGCCGATGCGGTCCTTGTAGACCTCGTACTGCTTGTCGCGCTCGGCCTCGCGGATCTTCTGGACCAGAACCTGCTTGGAGGCTTGGGCGGGGATTCGACCGTAGTCGAACGGCGGCAGCGATTCGGCGATCCAGTCGCCGATCTGCGCCGAAGGGTTCTTCTTCTGGGCGTCGGCGAGCGTGATCTGCGTCGCATCGTTCTCGAGTTCATCGACAACCAGCAACAGCCGGGAAAAGCGGATTTCTCCGGTCTTCGGATTGATCTCCGCGCGGACCTCGGTTTCCTGGCCGTAGCGCGAGCGCGCGGCCTTCTGCATCGCGTCCTCCATCGAGGCCAGAACGATCGTCCGGTCGATGGATTTCTCGCGCGCCACGGCGTCTACGATTTGCAAGAGTTCGAGTCTGTTGGCGCTAACGGCCATTGGCGTCTCCTTCGTCGGGCCCGCGCGGCTCCAAGGCCGCGTCACGGGCCGCAATTCTTTTCGGCTTCGGTTTCGTTCGCGCCGCGGCGCCCGGCGTCTTCTGAAGTTCGGGCCCGAGCTTGCCGGACGCGGCGCGTCTGGCCTCCTTGTGAGCGGCCTTTTCGCGCCGCAACGCGGCGCGAATGAGTTCATCGGTCAGCACCAGGCGCGCCTCAGCCATCGTGCGGATCGGCAGTTCGACCTCCGTCGAGGTCATGTCGTCGGCGATGAGCGCCACCCGCGCCGTCGGGCCCCCGGCGCCCGGTCCGATCGCCTCGATCCGGCCGCGAAAACGCTTGCGCCCGTTGAGCGCAACCGCCATCTCTATTCGCGCGTCATGACCGACGGCGCGCAGGAAATCCGATTCGCGAACCAGCGGCCGGTCGATGCCCGGCGAAGAGACCTCGAGCCGATAGGGTTGCGCCATCGGCTCCTCGACGTCGAACACCGGCGACAGCGCGATGCTGGCCCGCTCGCAATCCTCAATCGACATTGTCCCGTCCGGACGCTCGGCCATAATCTGCACCGTCGCTCCTGCCGTGGACAGCTTGGCCCGCACCAGCCTCAGGCCCAGATCGCGCAATACCGGCGACGCAACACGGCCAATGCGCTTGGCCGGCCCTGCATCCTCGATCAGGCGCGCCTCGTCGAGGGCGCCGACGGGCTCGGAAGCATTGTGAGGCGACGCTTCGACCATGACCATGCAGCAATAAAAAAGAGCGGGTCCCGGCCGGGGCCCACTCTCAGGAAGTCTCTTCATCAGAACGACAAAGAGCTATGAGACTGTCTACGAAAATCATATAGTGCAGTCCGCCGGCCAGCGCAAGGACAAAGCGCTTTGCGTCCATTGCCGCGTTCGAGCGGCGGGGGCCGCGTCGGCGGCGCGCTTCGACGCCGCCGCCTTCTACGTCGTCGGCAGCTTGTGGCCCTTGAACGTCTCGCGCAGCTTGAGCTTGTTGATCTTGCCGGTCGCGGTGTGTGGGATTTCCTTCACGACCTGCATGTCGTCGGGCATCCACCATTTGGCGATGCGCGGCCTCAAATAGGCGAGCACCTCTTCCGCCTTCGGACTGTGGCCCTCTTTCGGCACCACGACCAACAGCGGTCTCTCGTCCCATTTCGGATGGGCGACGCCGATGACGGCGGCCTCTGCGACGTCCGGATGGCCGACGGCGAGATTTTCGATGTCAATGGTCGAAATCCACTCGCCGCCCGACTTGATGACGTCCTTGGCGCGATCGGTGATCTGCATGATGCCGTTGGGGTCAATGGTCGCGACGTCGCCGGTGTCGAAGAAGCCGTTCTCGTCGAGAATCTTACCGCCCTCGTCCTTGAAATAGGTCTCGGCGACCGCAAAGCCCTTGACCTTGAGCCGGCCGAAGCGCTTGCCGTCCCATGGCAGCTCTCTGTTCTGGTCGTCGACGATCCTCATTTCGACCCCGAACGGCGCCCACCCCTGCTTGGCCTGAAGCGCCAGCTTCTCCTCATGCGAGAGCGATGTCTGGATCGGCTTGAACGAGCCGACCGTGCCCAGCGGGCTCATTTCGGTCATGCCCCAGGCGTGGCGCACTTCAACCCCGTAATCGTCCTGGAAGGCGCGGATCATATCGGGCGGGCATGCCGAGCCGCCAATGACCACGAGCTTGAGCGTCGAGAGCCGCTTGCTCTCCTTGCGCAGATAATGGAGCAATCCGAGCCAGACGGTCGGCACGGCGGCGGTCATCGTCACCTTTTCGGTTTCGAGAATATCGTAGATAGACGCGCCGTCTAGCCTCGGCCCCGGCATCACCATCCGGGCCCCGCGGATGGGGCACGCGAGCGCGAGGCCCCACGAATTGGCGTGGAACATCGGCACCACGGGCAAGACCGAGTCGTTGGCGTCCAGGGTCAGGGTTTCGGGGCCGGTGGCCATCATCGAATGCAGGGTGTTCGATCGGTGCGAATAGAGCACGCCTTTGGGATTGCCGGTGGTGCCCGAGGTGTAGCAGAGGCCGGCGGCGGTGCGCTCGTCGAATTCCTTCCAGGCAAAATCGCTATCGACCGCGCCGATCCAGTCCTCGTAGCTGATCGCGTTCCTGAGCTTGGTCGCCGGCATGTGGGCGGCGTCGGTCAGGACCACGAAGCGCTCGACCGTCGGCAGCTTGTCCGCAATCGCCTCGAGGAGCGGCACGAAAGTGAGGTCCGTCAGCACGATGCGATCTTCGGCGTCGTTGACGATCCAGGCGATCTGCTCCGGAAAAAGACGCGGATTGACGGTGTGATAGACCGCGCCGAGCCCGGCGATGCCGTACCAAGCCTCCAGATGCCGGTAGCCGTTCCATGCGAGCGTAGCGACCCGGTCGCCGAGCCTGATCCCGTCGCGCTCGAGGCGTTTGGCGACTTTGAGCGCACGGTCTCGCACCTCGCGATAGCTTGTGCGGTGCATAGGGCCTTCCACCGTGCGCGAAGCCACTTCCCGCGCGGGATGCTGGACCGCAGCGAAGTCGATGATCTTGTGCATCAGCAGGGGCCATTCCTGCATTCGTCCGAGCATGGCGATCCTCCCAACGGGCGCGGCGCTTGATCCCGGCGCACGTATTGTTCATGTCTTTACCTTGGCGCCGCAAATGCGGGTTGGCAATCGCGCCAGCGGAACTTTCGGCCTCCCGCCTGACCCCGCGCCGCCCAGGCGCTCGCCGCTGGAAGATTAAGGACCCCGATGCCTACTCAACTCAATCCGGACCGATCCATTCGGGTCTGGTTTCGCATCATCCGCCTGGTCGGGCGGATGGAGGCGGCGATCACCGAGCGGCTTCGCGAGATCGGCGTCTCGATCCCGCAGTGCGACGTGCTGACGACGTTGAGCGAGGAGGAAGGCGTCAGCCAGCAGGAGCTCGCCAAGCGGCTCTATGTCACCAAAGGCAACATTTCCGGTCTTCTCGACCGGCTGGAAAACGCCGGACTGGTCGAGCGGCGCTCGATCGCTTCGGACCGGCGCCAATATGCGGTCTATCTCACCGAGGCCGGGCGCGCGACCGCGCGGAGGGCCATCACCGTCCAGCACCGCTGGATCGCCTCGACGCTGGGCCGCATGTCGGAGAGCGAACTCGAGGCCTTGGAGACCCAGCTCATCGCGCTCCGCGACCGCGTCCGCGAGGAGGAAAGTGCCGGACGGCCGAGGGCGGCCGAAGCCTAGCGCGCTTGAGGCAAGCTTGCCGCGGGCTGCGCGGCGTGGCCGTTGGTCGACGCCGCGAGTACACCGGTCGGAAACCTCCAGCGCCGCCCTGTTCGAAGGCGGCGCGATTGATCTAGGCCGCGCTGCGGCCCCCTTTCGTGTCGTCCGCCGGCCATGTCCGTCAGCGCCGCTGCGCTCGACGCGGGCGCAAATAGGAAAGGGCCCAGAGGTCGGGGTCTATTTGGCGTTCCCGGCGCCTGATCTGTTGTTACAACCAATAGATTGTAAAGCTCGCGAATTCGAGCAGGATTTTCATTTGAATTATCACCCTCTAGGCTTCGAGTTGCGGAGCATGCAATATTTTACTCATATGGCGTAAGGGATTGAACTTAACAATTGGAGGAATGGCGATATCAAGTATTGTAGCGAATTAGTAGTACACGCAATTAGAGAGACATTGTTTTCTTTCTATACTAAGGGGGGTTAAAATTCTGATTGACACCTAATCAACAACGTCACAAGGTGAGTCCCGGCGGAGCACTAAAGAGCGGGCGTGGGGATCTCTGGTCGAGTAGGGTGTTGCTGCAACGAGGGGGGAAGCGTCGTGCGCGGCATCGACCTCGAATTGCGCGATCACGCCTCTCGGTTTTGCCTGGTCGGCTTCGCCGCACGTCACGGTTCTCGGGCCGCCCGGACGGCGCCCGCTGAAGCTTGATCGGCGGGCGCCGCGCGACGGGAGAAGGGCCGCTCCCCCAGGCGGCCCTTTTTCTCGCAAGGGCGAGCGTTTGGCGCCCGCGAATGCGGCTCGCGCGGGCCTAGCGGTCGAGCCCGCCCATCAGCATGTACTTGATCTCCACGTATTCTTCCGCCCCGTGACGCGAGCCCTCGCGGCCGAGACCCGATTCCTTCACGCCGCCGAACGGGGCGAGTTCGGTCGAGATGGCGCCGGAGTTGATCCCGACCATGCCGTATTCGAGCGCTTCGGCGACCCGCCACACTCGCCCGAGATCGCGGGCGTAGAAATAGGCGGCAAGGCCGTATTGGGTGTCGTTGGCGAGGCGGACCGCATCCGCTTCGTCCTTGAACCGAAACACCGGGGCGACTGGGCCGAACGTCTCCTCGCTGGCGATGCGCATCGAGGCTTTGAGCCCGGAAAGCACAGTCGGCTCGAAGAAGGTGCGCCCGAGCGCGTGCCGACGGCCGCCGATCGTCGCTCTGGCGCCCCCGGCGAGCGCGTCGGCGACATGCGCCTCGACTTTCTCGACCGCCTCCTCGTTGATAAGCGGTCCCTGCGTGACGCCGGCCTGCGTTCCCTCGCCGACCGTGAGCTTGCCGACCGCTTCGGTCAGTTTGGCGACGAAGCTGTCGTGGATCCCGTCTTGAGCGTAGATGCGGTTGGCGCAGACGCAGGTCTGGCCCATGTTGCGGAATTTCGAACCGATCGCGCCTTCTACCGCGGCCTCCAGGTCCGCATCGTCGAACACGATGAACGGCGCATTGCCGCCGAGTTCGAGCCCGACCTTCTTCACCGTCCCCGCCGCCTGGCGCATCAACAGCTTGCCAACGTCGGTCGAGCCGGTGAAGCCGACGAAGCGCACCGCCGGATGCTCGCATAGCGCCTTGCCGATCGCCGGAGCGTCGCCGGTGATAATGTTGAGAACGCCAGCCGGAAATCCCGCGCGCATCGCCAGTTCGCCCAGCGCTAGAGCGGTCAGCGGCGTCTCCGGCGCGGGCTTGGCGACCGCCGTGCAGCCGACTGCGAGCGCCGGCGCGATCTTTCGGGTGATCATCGCGGCAGGAAAATTCCACGGCGTGATCGCCGCAACGACGCCGATCGGCTGCTTGATCACCAGAATGCGCGAATCGGCGCGGAAGGCCGGATTGATCTCGCCGTAGATGCGCTTGGCCTCCTCGGCGTAGAACTCGACGAAGGAGGCTGCGTAGTCGACCTCGCCCCGTGCCTCGGCGATCGGCTTGCCCTGCTCGCTCGTCATGATGAGGGCGATGTCGTCGCGATGGGCGATGATGAGGTCGAACCAGCGCCGCAGGATCGCGGAGCGCGCCTTGGGGAGCGTCTTCGCCCAGGGCGCGAAGGCTCGGGACGCCGCCTCGATCGCCCCGACCGCCTCGGCGTGGCCGAACCGCGGAACGCTCGCGATCGGCGCCCCGGTCGCGGGATTATGGATCGGGTCGACGCCCGCGCCGACCCAGACGCCGTCGACAAGGCACTGGCTCTTCAGAAGCGAATTGTCGGCGAGATTCATCGGAGGCCTCCTGGTGAATGATCATTATAGCAGAGCGTGAGCCCGCACGTACGACGCGCCGTACCTCTCCCTTTCCTGACTGCGATCTTGTCCGCGGCACTGTCCGCGAGCGGGGCATTAGCGCAATCAAAGACCGCGCCAGCTCAGCCGCCCGCAGCTTCGTCGTCACAAACCGGACAGGCAGCGACGGGCGTCAGGGCTTCTGGCCAGCCGTCAGTTCATCCTGCGCCAGCCGAAGCGGCCGGACACGGCCCCGACAAGTGGATGACTTCCGGCGTTTGGGCGACCTTCAACGGTGATGGTGTGGACGGCGCCCGCACGGCATCTGGTTCTGGATTTGAACCGTGCCAAAATGGTTGTCGTTAGAGCGACCATTTGAAGGAGCGCCGTCCATGGGAAAATCTATCACCGAATTCTCGTCTGTCACGCGGGTTGGTCTTGATCTGGCCAAGCACGTCTTCCAGGTCCACGGCGTGGATGTCGCGGGCAGGGTCGTTTTCAACAAGTCGGTCAAGCGCGACAAGTTGCTGGCGTTCTTCTCGGGCCTGCCCAAATGCCTGGTCGGTCTGGAGGCGTGCGGGTCGGCCCATCATTGGGCGCGCGAGTTGATCAAACTGGGCCATGACGCGCGGATGATGCCGCCGGCTTACGTGAAGCCCTACGTGCGCCGGCAGAAGAACGACGCGGCGGACGCGGCGGCGGTTTGCGAGGCGGTTTCGCGGCCCTCGATGCGTTTCGTCGCGGTGCGCTCGGTCGTCAACCAGGCCGAGTTGATGCGCCACAAGGCGCGCGAGATGCTGGTGGCGCAGCGCACGCAATTGCTCAATGGGCTTCGAGGGCATCTTGGCGAGGTGGGGCTGATCGCGGCGCAAGGGCCGCGCCATGCGCGCCAACTCGCCGATAGGATCGAAGCTTGCGACGAGACAATCCCGATCGAGGTTTGCGCGGCGCTGGCGGAGCTGGTTCATCAATTGCATCGGCTCGACGAGGCGATCGATCGGCTCGACAAGACGTTTCTCGCGGCCGCTCGGACGGATGCGACAGCGCGCCGGCTGATGACCATTCCCGGCATCGGGCCGATCACCGCCACGGCGATCGCGGCCAGCGTCCCCGATGTCTCGGGGTTCGAGGGGCCGCGCGAGTTCGCCGCCTTCCTCGGCCTGACGCCGCGCCAGCATTCGAGCGGCGGCAAGGAGCGGCTGGGGCGCATCTCGAAGATGGGCAACCGGTACTTGCGCAAATTGCTGGTCGTGGGCGCGCACGCCGTGCTGTTCCATCGCAAACCCCATGGCGACCCGCTGCGGATGTGGGCCAAGAGGCTGATCGAGAAGAAGCCCTTCAAGCTGGTCGCCGTGGCGCTGGCCAACAAATTGGCGCGCATCGTCTTCGCGTTGCTGAAGTCGCAGACGAACTACCGAGGGCTTTCGGCCTAACTCGCCGGTTTCGGACCGCCACGCCGCCTTAAAAGGCGCCACGCGGCAAACAACTCGAGGGTGACCAAGAGGTGATGCGCAGGAAAGCGGATTGATCCTGAAGCCCGGCATACTGTCTGCGCCCAATCAGCGCGTTACGGTGATAGCGGCAACGGATCAGCGGACAACATCAGGGCCAGCGGACGCTTATGGTTCCGTGCAAAAAGGCCGAAGACATGACCGCACCCCCGATCCCCCAAAACCTCAAAGACCCCCTTGACAGCGGGCGCCGTCCAGACATGACCTGATGGCACAAAAATTCTCTCCTGCGACGCAAATCACGCCTGACAACGTCGGCAAGCTGAAAAAGGTCTGGGAGACGCATACCGGCGACGTCTCGAACGGCGGAGGCGGAAAGCCGATGACGGTGTGGTCGGCGACGCCGCTGTTCGTCAACGATACGCTTTATCTCGGAACGCCGTACTATCGCATTCTCGCCCTCGAACCCGACACCGGAAGTGTGAGGTGGACCTTCAATCCGCACGCCGTCCTAAAGGCGCTGACCCAGCCCGACCTGAAGAATCGCGGCGTCGCCTACTGGCAGGCTGCGGATCCGCAGGCCGGCAAGGCTTGTCAGAAGATGGTCTATATCGGCGCCTCGGACGCCAAACTCTACGGCGTCGACGCCGACACCGGGAAGCCTTGCCCGCGCTTCGGCAAGAACGGAATGGTGGACGTCAACCAGTGGAACACGACTAATAGCAAATGGCCGCTGTCGCCGCTGCAGCCGCCGACGGTGTACCACGATACGCTGTTTCTGGGTTGGGCCGGAAGGGACTGGACTGACTCGGCCGCTCCGCTCGGTTCGGTTTTCGCCCTCGACGCCCGAACCGGGAGGCTCAATTGGACCTTCGACGCCCTGCCGAAAAGCGTGGATTCCAATACCGGCACGTCCAACGTTTGGGCTTCGATGTCGATCGATCCGGAAACGGGGCTGCTTTATGTTCCCGTTAGCTCGCCGAGCCCGAATTTTTATGGCGGCGCCCGTGAGGAGAAGCTTCCGCTCGCCACATCCGTCACGGCGCTCGATTCAGAGACCGGAAAGGTCGTGTGTAGCCGGCAGCTGGTTCATCACGACATCTGGGACTACGACACCAATTCCGCCCCCGTTCTGATCGACATCAAGAAGGACGGGAAGGCGATCCCGGCGCTGGTGCAGTCGTCGAAGCAAGGGTTTCTCTATCTGCTGAACCGGAATACCGGCGAGCCGATCTACCCGATCGAGGAGAAGGCGGTTCCGAAATCCGACATTCCTGGAGAACAGGCGGCGCCGACCCAGCCCTATGTCGCGACGCCAGCGCCCACCGTTCCCAACCGGTGGCCGGGCGTGTCGAGGCTCGCTGACCTCGCCAGCCTCGGCTATTGCAGCCGCGAGGCCAAAAAACTGCGCTACGACGGACGGTTCACGCCCCCCAGCCTGCAAGGGTCGATCATTTTTCCCCCGACGACAGGGGGCGTCGAGTGGGGCGGCGGCGCGGTCGACCCGGCGACCGATACTACGTCGTCAACTCTTCGCGCGTCGTGCAGATCTATCAGCTGATCAAACGGGCGAATTACAAGAAAGACGCTGGGAAGTCCGGCTACTACGCTCAGGCCGGGGCGCCCTACGGTTTCCATCTGAAGAATTTTCTTAATCCGATCGGCATGCCCTGCTGGAAACCGCCCTACGGAACGTTGTCGTCCTACGACTTGAACACAGGCAAGCTTCTCTGGGACGAGCCGTTCGGCCAGGTCCAGAAATGGGGCTTCTACATGCCGAAGTCCTGGGGATCAGTGACTATCGGCGCGCCGGTCATCACCAGGTCGGGCCTGATTTTCATCGGCGCGTCGATGGACTCCAGGGTGCGCGCCATCGATTTGAAGAGCGGAAAGATCTTGTGGCGCGGCCTCGTCGACGCTCCCGCCGTCGCGATGCCCGCGGTCTATGTTTACAAGGGCCGGGAATATGTCGCTTTCGCTGTCGGCGGAAATTCCATTCTGTTGCCGAAGGTCAGCGATGAGATCGTCGCCTATGCGTTGCCGAATGGAGGCTGACCCGTGTGGACGACGCCCCGTCACCGTTCGCGCATGGCGGTCGAGGCGGTTTCGGCCAGGGGGGAGAACAGGTATTCGATGAGGCGGCGGCGGCCGGTCTTGAGTTCGACGGTGACCGCCATGCCGGAGGTGAGGGGCTGATTGACGCCGTCGACTGGCATGGTCGTCCGGTCAGGCGCCAGCGCCACCGCGAACACCAGGTTTTGGGTGCGCTCGGCGCCGGCGTAGCCGGCGGCTTTGGCGGCGTGCGCAGGATCGCCCTCGATCGCGCTGGCGTCGGGCTCGGGGATGGCGTCCCTGGCGATGCGGGTCACATGCGCCGTGATCGAGCCGTAGCGCGTGAAGGGGAAGGCTTCGACCTTGACCACGGCTTCCTGTCCGAGTCTGACGAAGCCGATGTCGCGGTTCATGACATAAGCTTCGATCTCCAGCCTGGAATTCTCCGGCACCACCCGCATGATCTCCTGGCCGCTGGCGACGACCTGGCCGACATTGACGATGATTGAGGACTGCACTCGGCCGGCGATCGGCGAGCGCAAGGTCAGACGGTCGAGCGCGGCTCGAGCCTTGGCGAGGCGCTGCCGGACGTCATCGATCCGCCGCTCGGCGTCGTCGAGCTTCTGGGCGTAGTCGGCGAGGAAGGCCTCGACCGCCTTCTGAGAGTCGCGGGCGATCACATTTAGCCCCGCGGTGAGCGAGGCGAGTTGGCCTTCCTGCATCGCCAACTGGGTGATCTGGTATTGCAGCGTCTCGGTGGCGTCGATCACCGCGGCCTTGGCGCCGGCCTTCACCTCTACCAGCTTCACCCGCATGTCGACCCGCTCCTGCAGCGTCGCCACCAGGGCCTTTTGGCTCGTTATGGTCTGGCGCAGCATGTCGCGCTCGGCCGTCTTCTGCGCCCGCTCGGCATCGAAAGAAGCCAGCGTCGCGGCAAGCTTGCCGAGGTCGGCCGCCAAAACCCTTTCCTCGCGCGCGCGCAAGGGCGGAGCTATGTCATCCGGCCAATCGATGCTCGGCGTCGGCTCCAACGTCCGCGCCCGCGCGGCGGCGAGCGCGACCTCGCGGCGAGCCGCTTCGGCGCGCGCCGAATTCAGCTCGGCGTCGGCGGCCTTGACGTCGGCCTCGGCGGACGAGGAATCGAGTACGACGAGGACGTCGCCCGCCTTGACTAGGCTGCCGTTGGAGACATGGATGGCCGCGACCCGGCCGGTCTCCAAAGGCTCGATCACCTTGACCCGCCCCGCCGGCTGAAACTTGCCCTGGGCGGAGGCGATGATGTCGATGCGGCCGAAATAGGCGAGCGCCAGCGCGACCGCCACAAAAGCGCAGATGATCCACAGAAACGCCATCCTGACAGGCGAGGCCGGCGTCTCCAGGATCTCCAGCGCCGGGGCCAGGAATTCCCTATCGGCGAGAACCGCCCCAGGCGCCCGCCATCGCGCTAGCGCCCGGGGCGCGCCCTGCGCCGCCTGGGGGTGCGGCGCTTGTTTGGCGGGCGGCGCCTGCGCCCCGCGCACGAGTTCCGTCATCAGGCGACCTCCGCCGGCTGGGACTGGAGCCCCCAGAGATAGGCGTAGAGCCCGCCTGGACGGCGCAGCAATTCATCGTGCGAGCCGACTTCGACGATCCGCCCCTCGACCATGCCGACAATCCGATTGCAGCCGCGCACCGCCGCCAGTCGATGGGCGACGATGATGACGGTGCGGTCGCGAACGATCCGGCGCATGTTGCGCTGGATGATGCGCTCGCTCTCGTAGTCGAGCGCCGAGGTCGCCTCGTCCAGAATGAGAATCCGCGGGTTCGTCGCCAGCGCCCGGGCGATGGCGATGCGTTGCCGCTGTCCGCCCGACAGATTGGCCCCGCGCTCCTCGATCATAGTGTCGTAGCCCTCGGCCAATCGGTCGATGAACTCGTCGGCCCCTGCGAGCCGGGCGATCTCCATCACCCGCGCCCGCGCCATCGCCGGCTCGGCGAAGGCGATGTTCTCGTGGATGGTGCGGTTGAACAGAAGATTCTCCTGCAGCACCACCCCGATGTGGCTGCGCAGCCACGCCGGATCGACCTGGCTAAGATCCGCCCCGTCGATCAGCACCTGGCCCTCGTTCGGCAGATAGAGGCGCTGGATCAGCTTGGTCAGGGTCGACTTGCCTGAGCCGGAGGGGCCGACGATTCCGATCGTCTCCCCAGGCTGGATGGCGAGCGAAACCTCCTTCAGCACCGCCGCCCCGCCTGGACGATAGGTGAAGCCGACCCGGCGCAGTTCGATCGCGCCCCGCGGCGTCGGCGGAGCGAGCCGCGTCAGCGGCGCCGGCTCGGGGGTCGCATTCAGAATGTCGCCCAAGCGCTCGATCGAGATTTGAACTTGCTGGAAATCCTGCCAGATCTGCGAAAGCCGCAGGATCGGCTGCACCGCCTGAGCGGCGATCATGTTGAAGGCGACCAGGGCGCCGACGGTCAGACTCCCGTCGATCACCGCCATGGCCCCGAACAGCAGCAGCGCCGCGGTCGTGAACTTACTGACATATTGAATCGCCAGCTGCCCGCCCGAGCCCAACATCGTCGCCGAAAAACTGGTCTTCACGTAGGCGGCGAGCTTCTCCTCCCATTCGGCCCGCATGATCGGTTCGACCGCCGCGGCCTTGACCGTGCCGGCGCCCACAATTGTCTCGACCAGGAACTGCTGGCTCGCCGCGCCGCGATTGAACTTCTCCTTGACCAGTTCGCGCAGCGGCGGCCGGACGCCAAAGCCGATCATGAGATAGACCGGAACTCCCGCCAGCACGATCAGGGTCAGCCGCCACGAGTAGGCGAACAAAACGCCGATGAACACGAACGTGAACAGCAGATCGATCGCCGAAAACAGCCCCTGCCCGGTGAGAAAGGCGCGAATCGTCTCCAGTTCGCGCACCCGCGCCACCGTCTGACCGGCGGGCCTCGTTTCGAAATAGCTCATCGGCAGGCGCAAAAGATGGGCGAACAGCCGCTGGCCGAGCTCGACGTCGATCCGGTTGGTGGTGTGCGACAACGCGTAGCTGCGCAGATATTGCAGCACCACATCGAACAGCCCGATCGCCATCAGGCCGCCGACCAGCACCAACAGCGTCTCGTAGCCCTTGTGGACCAGCACTTTGTCGACGATCACCTGAAAGATCAACGGCGTCGTCAGGGCGAACATCTGCACGAACAGCGACGCCGCCAGCACATGCCCGAGCGGGCGGCGATAGCGCCATAGGGTTGGCAGAAACCAGCGTAGGCCAAACTGTCTGGGGCTGACCCCGGCCCCGCCGATCCGCCGGGCCAGAAGGAGCGCCTGACCGCCGATCTCCAGCGCGCAGTCTTTGAGCGGGATAATCCGGCTGGCGTGGCTGATCGGATCGACCAGACGGCAATCCTTCGACGGGCCGACTCCGCCGAATACCAATAGCGCCCCGCTCTTGACCCGGACAATCGCCGGCGCCGGCAATTTCGCCAACCGCGCCGCATTGACCCCGCTGACGAGTCGCGCCTTGAGCCCAATCAGGCCCGCAGCGCGGATGAGGTCGGATTCATTGGCCTCCCCGCCATTCAGCGCCAGTTCGCGCTCCAGACGCGCCGGGTCAGCGCCGATGCGGTAATACGCCGCGATCCCGCACAGGGCGCATAGGCCCGGATCAACGGGAGCCGCGGCGCCGGGGGCGGAGCCGGGTTGGTTCATCACTCGCCTTTTTGGGCGAACCTCCCGAGTCGAGGCGGCCGCCAGCTAAAACCTTGACTCGCGCCGCCCGAACGACACCCCCGGAATCACGAACGGCGCCACACTATCGAATGAACCCAATGCAAAAAGCAAGTCGGGCAGCGCGGGCAGTGGATAAGTCTCGATCAAACAATCGAATGTGCGTCGTCGCGCCAGTCAACCGAAGGCAATCCGAACCCCGTTGCATAGGTGGGCCGGAGTTCTTGCTTGCGGGTTAGGATCGAACCGGCGGCGTATTTCCATTGTCGCTTCGTAATGTCTAGCGGACGGCTGTGGGTAGCGTCACGTTGCCTTCGGCGCAACCGCTCGCATTAGGAGCGAGACCGTACGCGCGGACAATTTCCTGTTCCTTTCCGGTGCGGTCGGCAACCGGCCGGAAACGCCGACGCTGGTCGAGGAGGCTTGGCCGCGCTGGCCCGCCGGACAATGGAGAAAATCGACGAGGCAGGGCCTGCGGCCCCGGCTTCCAAGATGCGGTCAAACTCACCAACATGCTCGCTGAGTTGCGTCGCTGGGCGGAGTTCAATGCCGTCTATCTCGAACATATCGACCCTGACCGGCTGCCGGCGCGTTCGGCCTTCGGCGCGAACAGTCGCGCGCCCGACGCAAATATCGATTAGAAAGCGTCGCCTAGTGGCCGCGAGAGGGCCGGCAGCGCGCCGCGCCGCCCGCAGTCGGTTCACGCCCCGTGCGCGACCACCTGCACGTCGACATTGCCGCGAGTCGCGTGGCTGTAGGGGCAGATTTTCTCGTGCGCCTCGTTGACGAACGCCTGCAACTCGGCTTGCGGCAGGCTCATGTCCGTCACGTCGAGCTTGACCGCGAGGCCAAAGCCGCCTCCTTCGCGCGGTCCGATTGTGACGGCGCAACGGGTTGTCGCCTTGGACGTATCCTTCCGGTGCTGCTTGGCGACGAAGTCGAGCGCGCCGCCGAAGCAGGCCGCATAGCCGACCGCGAACAGGTGTTCCGGCGTCGCCGTATTCCGCTTGCCTGGGCCGCCCATTTCCTTGGGCACGGAAAGGTGGACCGCGACAACGCCATCGTCAGCGCGCGAATCGCCGTTGCGTCCGCCGGTCGAGGTCGCGTGAGCGGTGAACAGCGGCTTGATCGTATTGCTCGACATGATTGCTTTGTCCCTGTTGACGTCTGCCCTTGGCGGCCGGCGCGGTTCAGACCATGGCGCACGCAGAGAGGCAACCCGACGGCCGACGCGCGGGACTCCGTCTCAACCCTTCCGCCCGACAATCTCCGCCATCGCCTGCGCTTCCTCGTCGCCAAGCGCCCCGAGTCCCTCGATGACCCCGGCGCGGTCGGCGGCGCTGCGGTTCTGGCTCGCCTTCCACTTTCCGCGGATGTCGAGAATCTCGATTTCGATTCCGACGATCGCCCTACGCTGCACGGCGATAAAATCTGCCGGAGCGTCGCCGACCGACCATGGCTTGTCGCGACCGGCCTCTTGCGCCTTTGTCAGCGCCGCGATTTGCGCCGCAAGCCAAGCGTCGTCCTCGATCACCTTCGCTCGACCGTGGGCCTGCGCCATCACGTAATTCCAGGTCGGCACGACCTTCCCCGTCTCCTGCTTGGTCGCGTACCAGGAGGGCGAGATGTAGTGGTCCGGGCCCTGAAACACTACGAGCGTCTGGGGAGCCGCGATGAGATCCCGCCACTGGCCGTTGGCGCGGGCGACATGGGCGCGAAGCGTCCCGAGCTTCGAAGCAGCCGGATCAACAAGAAACGGAACAGCGTTGGCGACGAGGCCCTCCGCGCCATTGCTGATCAGGAGCCCGAGCGGACGCGCGACGATCAGCGCGTGCAGCGTAGCCAGGTCCTCTTCACGGTGAAGCGGCGGCTCATACATGCGCGAATGACTCCGTTCGGCTACTCCGCCACCCGCTCCTTCGGCCCGTAACGTCTGAGGACATAGTCCTCGACCAGCGCCTTGAATTCCTCGGCGATGCGAGGGCCGCGAAGCGTGACCGACTTGACGCCGTCGATGAACACTGGCGCCGCCGGCGCCTCGCCCGTCCCGGGCAGCGAAATGCCGATGTCGGCATGCTTGCTTTCGCCGGGCCCGTTGACGATGCAGCCCATCACCGCAACCTTGAGCCGCTCGACGCCCGGATAGCGCGCGCGCCATTGAGGCATGGAGGCAGCGATATGGCTCTGGATGTCGCGTGCGAGTTCCTGGAACACGGTCGAGGTCGTGCGCCCGCAGCCGGGACAGGCGGCGACCTGAGGCGCGAAGACCCGAAAGCCCATTGTTTGCAGCAACTGCTGCGCGACCTTCACTTCCATGGCCCGGTCGCCGCCGGGTTCGGGGGTGAGCGAAATCCGGATCGTATCGCCCAGCCCCTCCTGCAACAGAATGCCGAGCGCGGCGGACGACGCGACAACGCCCTTCGACCCCATGCCCGCCTCGGTGAGGCCCAGATGCAGCGCGTAATCCGAGCGCTCCGCCAGCGCGCGGTAGACCGTGATCAGGTCCTGCACCGCCGAGACTTTGGCCGAAAGAATGATGCGTGAGCGCGGGAGGCCGATCTCTTCCGCCCGCGCGGCGGAGAGGAGCGCCGAGCGGACCATCGCCTCGCGCGTAACCGCGCGCGCTTCCAACGGCGCCGCGCTGCGGGCGTTCCCGTCCATTAGACCGGTCAATAATTCCTGGTCGAGCGAACCCCAATTGGCGCCAATCCGCACCGACTTGCCATTCCGGATCGCGATCTCGACGATTTTGCCGAACTGAAGGTCGCGCTTGGCCCTGAAGCCGACATTGCCGGGATTGATGCGATATTTATCGAGCGCTTCCGCGCAGGCCGGGTGGTCGCTCAAGAGCGTGTGGCCGATATAGTGGAAGTCGCCGATCAGCGGCGCTGTCACGCCTTTTGCCCTGAGCCGGTCGCGGATATGCGGAACGGCCGCAGCCGCCTCGTCGCGATCGACGGTCACGCGCACCAGTTCGGAACCTGCCTCCGCAAGAGCCGCGATCTGGCGCGCCGTCGCCTCGATGTCGGCGGTATCGGTGTTGGTCATCGACTGGACGACGATCGGCGCGCCCCCGCCGACCATGACGCCGGCCGCGCCTTCGCCGACCCGGACGCCGACGGTCTCCCGCCGCGGGAGCGGTCCGAACGGCGATCGGGGCGATGCGGCGGTCATGCAGAGATTCTCAAGTGCGGGCCGCTCACGAGCGCGGCCGAGTTCGCGAACCAGCGTCGCGTTCTAGGGCGAGGGCGCCGGTTTGTCATCCGCCAGTTCAGAAGGCCCTCGATATTTTCGTTGCATTGCAATATAGATCTCTTGCGCTGCAATGTGGAGTGCAGCGCGTCGACAGGAGATCGCCAATGTCTCTCGCCAATCGTCACGCCCTTGTCACCGGTTCGACCAGCGGGATCGGCCTCGCCATCGCCCGGGCGCTGGCCAAGGAGGGCGCGGACGTGACGATAAACGGCTTCGGCGACGCCAAGGCGATCGAGACCGAGCGGGCGAAGATCCAAACGGAGTTCAGCGTCAAAGCCTTTTACAACGGCGCCGATATGTCGAAACCGACCGAGATCGCCGATATGATCGCCGACGCTGAAGCCAAGATGGGTTCGCTCGACATCCTGGTCAACAACGCCGGCATCCAGTTCGTCTCGCCGATCGAAGATTTCCCGATCGAGAAGTGGGACGCGATCATCGCCATCAATCTCTCCTCCGCCTTCCACACGATCCGCGCCGCCGCGCCAGGCATGAAAGCGCGGAAGTGGGGCCGCATCGTCAACACGGCGTCGGCCCATTCGCTGGTCGCCTCGCCATTCAAGGCGGCTTACGTCTCGGCCAAGCACGGCCTTGCCGGCCTCACCAAGACGGTCGCGCTGGAACTGGCGACATTCGGCGTCACCGCGAACTGCATCTCGCCCGGCTACGTCTGGACGCCGCTGGTCGCAAACCAGATCCCCGACACCATGAAGGCGCGTAACATGACGCGCGATCAGGTCATTCACGACGTGATGCTGGTCGCCCAGCCGACCAAGCAATTCGTCACCGTCGACCAGGTCGCCGCGCTGGCGGTCTATCTGTGCTCTGACGCCGCGTCGCAGATCACCGGCGCCAATCTGTCGATCGACGGAGGATGGACAGCCGCATGAGCCGTCCGCCTCTGAAGACCTCCGCGGCGAAAGCCGCCCCAGCCCAGAAAACGGTCAAGACCGTAAATCTGGCGCTTCAGGGCGGCGGCTCGCACGGCGCCTATACCTGGGGCGTGCTCGATGCGTTGGCCGAGGACGGGCGGATCGCGATCGCCGCAATCAGCGGGGCCAGCGCCGGGGCGATGAACGCGGTCGTCTTTGCATCCGGCCTTGACGAAGGCGGCCGCGAGGGCGCGCGCGAAAAGCTGGAGCGATTCTGGGGCTCGGTCTCTGCAGAGGGTTCGCTCGCCCCGGCGCCGCGCAGGTTCGTCGACACATGGTTCGCCGCCTGGGCCCGGGTCTTCCCGGCGAGCCGTTCGCTCGGCGCATGGACCGATGCTCTGCTGCAACTCACAAGTCCATATGAATTCAATCCGCTCAACGTCAATCCGCTCAGCGCCCATCTCGCCGCGGTCGTCGACTTCGAGCGGCTGCGCGCGAGCGACGATCTGAAGCTGTTCGTGGCGGCGACGAACGTGAGAACCGGCCGCGGCGCGATTTTCCGCCGCGACGTTCTGACCGCCGATCACATCATGGCCTCCGCTTGTCTGCCGCAATTGTTCCAGGCGGTGCCGATCGACGGCCAGATCTACTGGGATGGCGGCTATGCCGGCAATCCGCCCCTTTGGCCCCTGTTCTACGAGACCAAGTGCGACGACACGATCATCGTGCAGATCAATCCGGTCGAACGCCAAGAGACGCCGATGACCCCGGACGCGATCGGCAACCGCCTCAACGAAGTCACCTTCAACGCCAGTCTGCTGGCGGAAATGCGCGCCGCCGACTTCGTCGCCCGGCTCATCCGCTCGGGCGTGCTGAAAAGTGACGATTACCGGCTCGAACGGCTGCACCGCATCGGCGGCGCTGGCCGGCTCGAGGGCTTCGACGCCTCGACCAAGTTCGACGTCTCCTGGCCGTTTCTCAAGCAATTGCACGCGCTCGGACGCGAGGATGCGCGCGCCTGGCTGGAGGCGAATTTCGACGCCATCGGCGTCAAGAGTACGCTCGACATCGACCGGGCGCTGCAACGCCCGCCGCCGAAGCCGCTGACGAAGGGCGCGCGGGCGACTTCGTGACCGAGGGTCGAGCGCCTACTATACTGCCACGGTGCGTATTTTATCCGTCGCCCAATGAAACCTTGCCCGCCGGGTTCTTGCCCGGTTCGGCCAAATTTTTCCAAGCCAATCCAAGCCGGAACCAAGCAATTCTAAGCAATTCCAAGAGAAAAAAAGCTTGGATTTCCTTGGATTTCCTTGGATTCTCTCGTCCGAATCGGGCCTTTTCAATGGGTTGCAGCGAATCCAATCGAAAAAAAAACCGTCGGAGTAAACAACAACCCTGTATTCCATGTGATATACGCGCGCGCCGAAGAGGCGGCTTCCGCCCTCGTCCCTCGGCCTGCGCTGGGGGTCCCTTCGTTCATGACGAGAGGCACATTATCACAGCTTTCTATTTTTCGGAAGAAATTGTTGGAGCTTTTAGCGTCAGCTATTGGCTGGCGGCAATCGAAGGCGCAACCAACCAAGAGCCGCCCAACAGCTACCGCCCATAAGCGCCGAATCGCCGATCGACAGGAATTGCCATCGGCAGGGCTGACGAGCCTCGTACGCCGGAACGAGCCGGGAATATCATACCGAAGCCATCTGGGTATAGCGTATTGTGCGATGAACCCCCTCCGCGCATCGCAAGTCATGATCGGCGCGCCTCGGCGCTAGCGGTTCTTGAACGAAGCCGGGCGCTTTTCGGCGAAGGCGCGCATGCCTTCCTTCTGGTCCTCGGTCGCAAACAGCGCGTGGAAGATGCGGCGCTCGAACCGCACGCCCTCGGCCAGCGTCGTCTCGTAGGCGCGGTTGACGCTCTCCTTGGCGGCGTAGACCGCCGGCGCCGACATGGCGGCGATGGCCGCGGCGACCTTGAGCGCCTCCTCGATCAGCGACGCGGCGGGGACGACCCGCGACACGAGGCCCGAACTCTCGGCCTCGGCGGCGTCCATCATCCGGCCGGTCAGGATCATCTCCATCGCCTTCGATTTGCCGACGGCGCGCGTTAAGCGCTGGGTGCCGCCGGCGCCGGGGATCACGCCGAGCTTGATCTCGGGCTGGCCGAACTTCGCCGTGTCGGCGGCCAGGATGAAATCGCACATCATCGCGATCTCGCAGCCGCCGCCAAGGGCGAAACCCGCGACCGCGGCGATGACGGGCTTGCGGGTCCTCGTCAGGTTTTCCCAGCGCGAAATGAAATCGCCCAAGAACGCGTCGGCGAAGCTCTTGTCCTGCATTTCCTTGATGTCGGCTCCGGCGGCGAACGCCTTCTCGGAGCCGGTCAGCACGATCGCGCCGATCTCCGGATCGGCCTCGAAGGCCTCGAGCGCCTTGTTCAGGTCCTCGATCAGCGGGGAGGAGAGCGCGTTCAAGGCCTGCGGGCGGTTGAGCCGGATCAGACCGACGCGGCCATGGGTTTCGACGATGACGTGGGCGTAGGTCATGGGCGCGGGTCCTTCAAAAGCGGCGCGCGAGACCTAGCGAAGACGGGGCGGCCTGAAAAGAGGGCGCAGCGCCGGCGCAATCACTTGCGCGCGGCTTTGTGGAGCGCGCTTTCGATCGCCATGCGGATAAAGCGTTGGTACGGAACGCCCTCGCGCCTCACCTCGCCGCTCACCGCCTCAAGGAGCTTCTCGGGCAGCCGCAGGCTCACCGCCTTGTCTTTCCGCCGCATTTCGAAGCGCACGACCTGGCCGCCCGAGAGATCGTAGTCGGACAATTCCGCCTTCGCGACGAAGTCTTCAGTCTCGCTGTCCGACTTGAATTTCGCGATAGGCTTTTTCATGGCCCTCGACTACCTTTTGGGCGGTCCCTTCGCCCCGCCTGCGGGGAGAAGGTGGCGCGATAGGGCGTCGAAAGACGCCCGTCTTTCGACGGGCTATGGCGCCGGATGAGGGGCGGCGCCGCCCTTTCCGGAAGAGTCTGGGCCGCCCCTCACCCCGACCCTCTCCCCGCTGCGCGGGGCGAGGGGGAACGGCTTCAAATATGCAGCGGCATCCCCAGCGCCGCGAGCGCCGCCTCGTGGAACGCTTCGCTCATCGTCGGGTGGGCGTGGATCGTGGCGGCGACGTCCTCGAGTCGCGCGCCCATTTCGAGGGCCAGCGTAAACGCCGCCGACAGTTCCGAGACCCCGGCGCCGACGGCGTGGACGCCGAGCACGACATGATTGTCGGCGCGCGCGGTGATCCGGACGAACCCCTCGTCCGCCTGCTTGGTCATCGCGCGCCCGTTGGCGCGGAAGGGGAAGAGGCCGGTGAGGATTCCGCCGTGCGCGGTCTTGGCCGCTTCGGGCGACAGGCCCACGGCGACGATCTCCGGATCGGTGAAGCAGATCGCGGGGATCGCCCGGTGGTCGAAGGCGCGCCTTTCGCCGGCGATGATCTCGGCGACCATCGCTCCTTGAGCCATCGCGCGATGGGCGAGCATCGGCTCGCCGGTCACGTCGCCGATCGCCCAGACGTTGCGCATCGAGGTCGCGCACTTGTCGTCGATGCGCAGGAAAGGGCCGCTCATCGTGAGATCAAGCGTCTCGAGCCCGAAGCCGCGCGTGCGGGCGCGCCGCCCGACCGAAACCAGCGCCTTTTCGGCCTCGACCGTCGTTTCGGCGCCGTCCGCGCCGGCGACGCGAAGCGCGCCCTTGGCGAAACCGAGCGCGCGCGCGCCAAGGATTGTAGTGACGCCGAGATCGGCGAGCCGGCGAGCGACCGGCTGCGTCAGCTCCCGATCATAAAGCGGTAGGATCTTCTCCAGCGCCTCGACGATCGTCACCCTGGCCCCGAGCTTGGCGAAGGCGATGCCGAGCTCCATCCCGATATAGCCGGCGCCGACGACGGCAAGCGACCGCGGAACTTCCGTCAGAGCCAGCGCCTGGGTCGAGGACATGACGTCGCCGCCGAAGGGCAGCGCGTCGAGCGCAACCGGCTCGGACCCGGTGGCGATTACGAGATGCTCGCAATGGATGCGGCTGTCGCCGGTGTCGACATGCGCGATCGCCGTCTTGCCGTCGACGATCGTCGCCGGCCCGTTCAGCGTGCGCACCTGCGCCTTCTTCAACAGCGCGCCGACGCCGGCGGTCAGGCGCGTGACGATCGAATCCTTCCAGGCGACCGTCCTGGCGAAATCGAGCGCCGGCCGGGCGATCGAAAGCCCGATCGCGCTCAGGGCGTGAGCGTCGGTCAGCGCATAAGCGGCGTCGGCCGCGTGGATCAGCGCCTTCGAGGGAATGCAGCCGACGTTGAGGCAGGTTCCGCCAAGCCATTCGGCCTCGACCAGGATCGCGTCGAGGCCGAGCTCACCGGCGCGGATCGCCGCGACATAGCCGCCCGGACCCCCGCCGATCACCAGAACCTTGCAGCGGAGCTCGTTCATGCAATGCTCGTCTTCAATCGTCGATGAACAGAGCAGCGGGCGCTTCGAGCAGTTCGCGCAGCCGCTGAATGAAGGTCGCGGCGTCGTAACCGTCGACGACCCGATGATCGAAAGACGACGACAGGTTCATGACCTTGCGCGGAACGAAGCCGCCGTCGCGCCATGCCGGCTTGATGACGATCTTGTTGACGCCGACGATCGCCACTTCAGGCCGGTTGACGACCGGCGTCGAGGCGATCCCGCCGAGCGCGCCAAGGGAAGTCAGCGTGATCGTCGAACCCGAAAGCTCCTCACGCGCACCGACGCCCTGACGCGCCGCCTCGCTGACCCGGCGCATCTCGTGCGCGCATTGGCGCAGCGTCAGCGTCTCGGCGTGGCGCACCACCGGAACCATCAGCCCATTGGGCGTTTGGGTCGCGATCCCGATATGGACGGCGCCGTAACGCTGAATGACATCGTTGTCATCGTCGTAATGCGCGTTGACTTGCGGGAAATCGGCGACGGCCCTGACGATCGCCAGCATCAGGAACGGCAGCATGGTCAGCTTCGGGCGCTCCGCCGTTGCGTGCGCGTTGAGCGCCGCGCGGAGCTCCTCGAGCGGGGTGACGTCGACCTCCTCGATGTAGGAAAAATGTGCGACCCGGCGCGAGGATTCGGCCATGTTCTGGGCGATGCGCCGGCGCAAGCCGACGATCTTGATCGTCTCGACCGCGGTATTGGGCGCTTTGCCCGAAGTCTTCGCCGGCGCCTCCGGCGGACGGGCGACATAGGCGTCGAGGTCGTCATGGGTGATGCGCCCCGCCGGTCCGGAGCCCGGCACGAATTGCAGATCGACGCCCGCCTCGCGCGCTTTCTGGCGCACCGCGGGCGAGGCGAGCGGCTTCTCGCCCGCGCCCCTCGGCGGCCCGGCCAGCGGCGGACGGAACGGCGCAGGAGCCTGCGGCGCGGGGAGGATTTCCGCCGGGCGGGCGGCGGGCGGCGGCCCCGTTTCCTCAGGCTGCGCCGCGACGACGGGCGCCGGTTGGCTTCGTGCGGCTTTAAGCGCGGCCGGAGCGGGGGAATCGGGCAGGCCCGGCGCGTCGATGCGAATGAGCTCGGCGCCGACCGCCAGCACTTCCCCGACCGCGCCGCCGAGCGCGATGACGGTTCCTGCGACCGGCGTCGGGATTTCGACGGTCGCCTTGTCGGTCATCACCGCGGCGACGACCTCATCCTCCCGGACGAGATCGCCGACCTTGACCGACCATTCGACGATTTCGGCTTCCGCGACCCCCTCGCCGACGTCGGGCATCCTGATCGAGCGCGCGCCCATGTCACGCCTCCATCGTCTTGACGAGCGCGCGCCCGACGCGCGCGGGGCCGGGGAAATAGTCCCATTCCTCCGCATGCGGGTAGGGCGTGTCCCATCCGGCCACCCGCTCGATCGGCGCCTCGAGCGCGTAGAAGCAGCGCTCCATAACCTGTGCGGCGAGTTCGGCGCCGAAACCGGAGGTCAGCGTGGCCTCATGCACGATGACGCAGCGGCCGGTCTTCTCGACCGAGGCCTTGATCGCGTCGATGTCGAGGGGCAAGAGCGAGCGCAAGTCGAGGATTTCCGCGTCGACGCCGGTCTCTTCCGCCGCCGCCTCGACCACATGCGTCATCGTACCGTAGCAAAGCGCCGTAACGGCGGCGCCCTCGCGCCTGACCGCCGCCTTGCCGAGCGGAACGACATAGCGTCCCGGCGGAACTTCGCTCAAGGGATGCTTCGACCACGGCGTCGTGGGCTGGTCGGGATGGCCGGAGAACGGCCCGTTGTAGAGCCGCTTGGGCTCCAGGAACATGACCGGATCGTCGTCCTCGATCGCCGCGATCAAGAGGCCCTTGGCGTCATAGGGGTTGGACGGAATGACGGTCTTGATGCCGCAGACATGCGTCAGCAGCGCCTCCGGGCTCTGGCTGTGGGTCTGCCCGCCGAAGATTCCGCCCCCGCACGGCATGCGGATGACGATCGGGGCGAAAAATTCGCCGCCCGAGCGGTAGCGCAGGCGCGCGGCCTCCGACACGATCTGGTCGTAGCCGGGATAAAAATAGTCGGCGAACTGGATTTCCGCGACCGGCCTCAGGCCGTAGGCGCCCATGCCGACGGCGACGCCGACGATGCCCGATTCGTTGATCGGGGCGTCAAAACATCGGGACTTGCCGTATTTGCGCTGCAGGCCCTCGGTGCACCGGAACACGCCGCCGAAATAGCCGACGTCCTCGCCGAACACGACGACGCGTTCGTCTTCGGCCATCTTGCAATCCATCGCGTCGCGGATCGCCTCGACCATCGACAGGCGCGCCATAGCGTCACACTCCCAGCTGCTGGCGCTGTTCGCGTAAATGGCGCGGCATCTCTTTGAAGACGTCCTCGAACATCGTCGCCAGGCTCGGTTTCGGCCCGTCGTGCAGGGTGCCGTGGCTTTCGGCCTCCTTGGCGGCCTCCAGCACCTCGGCGTCGACTTCGGCCCGCATCTGCTTGTGGCGGTCCTCGCTCCATTCTCCCTTGAGAACGAGATGGGTCTTGAGCCGCTCGATCGGATCGCCGAGCGGCCAGGCCGCCCACTCGTCCTTGGGGCGATACTTCGAAGGATCGTCCGAGGTCGAATGCGCGCCGGCGCGGTAGGTGACCCATTCGATCAGGGTGGGGCCCAGATTGGCGCGCGCCCGTTCGACCGCCCACCGCGAAACGGCGTAGACGGCGAGATAGTCGTTGCCGTCGGCGCGCAGCGCCGGGATGCCGAAGCCGTGCCCGCGCGCCGCGAACCTGACGCTCTCGCCGCCGGCGATGCCCTGGTAGGACGAGATCGCCCACTGGTTGTTGACGACGTTGAGAATGACCGGCGGCCGGTAGACCGACGCGAACACCAAAGCCGCATGGAAATCGCTTTCCGCCGTCGCGCCCTCGCCGATCCAGCCCGAAGCGATGCGGCTGTCGCCCGCAATCGCCGACGCCATCGCCCAGCCGACCGCCTGGGGATATTGGGTGCCGAGATTGCCGGAGACGGTGAAGAAGCCCGCTTCCCTGGACGAATAGAGCCCCGGGAGCTGGCGCCCCTTGAGCCGGTCCTTTTCGTTGGAGAAGATCTCGCACATCATGTCGACCAGCGGCCAGCCGGCGGCGATCAGCAATCCCTGCTGGCGGTAGGTCGGAAAGCACATGTCGCCGGGCGACAGCGCCCTGCGATGGGCGGTCGCGATCGCCTCTTCCCCGAGGCACTGGATGTAGAACGACGTCTTGCCCTGGCGCTGCGACAACAGCATCCGCGCGTCGAAGGCGCGCGTCAGCATCATGTCGCGCAGGCCCTTGCGCAAGTCGTCGGCGGAGAGCGCGCCCGCCCAGTCGCCGACCGCCTGGCCGTGATCGTCGAGCACGCGGATCATCGCATAGGCGAAATCGCGGATTTCCGATGCGGCGACGTCGATCGGCGGCCGGGGGACCTCGCCGGCCTCGCCCACGCCGACGTGGCTGAAATCCGGCCTGCCGCCGGGCCGAATGGTCGGCTCCGGCACATGCAGCGAAAGTCGCGCGGCGCTCATGGCCTTCCTCCGGCGGCCCCGCGAAGATCGCGCGCCCGCCGAGGCCATCTTAGCGCCGCGCGGCGGCGATTGTCATGCGCGCCTCGCGGGCGATCGTCGCGCCTCAGGAGGGACGCACGGCCCCGCCCGACGGCATTGACATCGGCCCGCCGGCGCTCCTAAGAAGCGCGCCGTGCCCAGGTGGCGGAATTGGTAGACGCACTGGTTTCAGGTACCAGCGGTGCAAGCCGTGAAGGTTCGAGTCCTTTCCTGGGCACCATCGCTTGCTGCTTCTCTGTCTAAGCAATAAGTTAAGCCCGATCAAAGTGTTGCGCCAGCCCGACTGTGCTACAAGGGTGTGCAACAATGTTGTTCCGGCTGGTCAGACCCGTGAAGCGCTCGAACTCCTCCATGTCGCAATTCGTTCAACGCATCCCTAATGATGTGCGAGAGCGAGCCGTAGGCCGGTCCCTTGCGATACCAATCGGCTCAGAGACCGTTCAACTCACCATCTCCCCTCACGCAGAAGCCATCCGCTTCTCCTTGCGAACCCGCGACCCAAGCGAGACGAAGAGGCGACAAGCAGAGGCCGCCGCCTATCTCGAAACTGTCTGGCAAGCCTTGCGCGAGAATTCTCCGATCCCCCTCACGTATCGCCAAGCGACAGCACTTGCCGGCCGCCTATATCGCGCTTGGACTTCCGGCGAAGGCCGCGAGCGCACCACTTCCGTCATCGTCATGCCGGGCGGTGAATGGACGCCGGATTACGAAAACCCCGACAACGTGCCTGACTTTTGGGAGTTCCGCGAGACAGCATCTTGATCAGGTCGAGGCGGCGGACGATGAATTCCAGGCGGAAGCCGGACGCCGCGAGAGCAAGGGGCAAGAAGCCGGCAGCGCGCCGCGTCCTTTGGAACGAACTTTTGGCCCGCTCATCGATCGCCTCTTGTTGCGCGAGGGTATCGGCCGCGTCGATCCTGCGAGCCGCGAACTACTGCTGAAGGCGTTTCACCTCGCGCTGAAAGACGCCTTTGAGACCCGCCAGCGCAACGCCAGCGGCGACTATCGGCCCGACCCAAAGTCCGAGCGCTTCCCCGAATTCGAGCGCATGCAAGCGAAACCGTCAGCGCCATCGCCAAAGCGCAAACCCAAGGAAACTCTTACCGGCTTGGTCGAGGATTGGTGGAGAGAGGCGCAAGCCGCCGGTCGCAAGCCGAGCACGCATCAGAGCTATCGCAACTCGATGGCCGCCCTAGTGGTCTTTCTGAGTTATGACGACGCCCTTCGCGTGACCTCGGAGGACATTCTTCGATTCAAGGACCATCGTCTGGCGACCATCAATACGAGGACACGCAAGCCGATCTCCGCCAAGACCGTGAAGGACAGTGACTTGGCGGGTCTCAAGACAATCTTCGCATGGGCCGTTACGAACCTCAGGATGTCGACAAACCCCGCCGGCGGGATCACCATCAAGCTCGGCAAGCCGGCCAAGCTGCGATCAAAGGGATTCACTGACGACGAAGCGAAGGCGATCCTAACAGCCGCGTCCAACCTTCAGAGGAGAGGGGAGCAGCGATGGACATTTGACGCCAAGCGATGGGTTCCCTGGCTATGCGCCTATACGGGGGCTCGCGTTGGCGAGTTGGCTCAACTGAGGAAGCAAGATGTCACGCGGGAAAGCGGGCATTGGGTCATCCGAGTGACCCCTGAGGCCGGCACTGTGAAGACCAATGAGGCGCGAAAGATCGTTCTCCATCCTCAAATCATTGAGCAGGGCTTCGTAGAGTTTGTCGCATCAGCGTCGAACGGTCACTTGTTCCTGAAGGTTGGCAAGGACGGTGACGTTCTTGGTCCTCTACAAGGCGTCAAGAACCGTCTAGCGGAATTTGCCCGCGCCATTGTGACGGACCCGAACGTCGCCCCGAATCATGGCTGGCGGCACCGCTTCAAGACCGTGGGCATGGAGGCGGGCATCGCGCCGCGCATTCTCGACGCGATCCAAGGGCAAGCCGCGCGATCCGTTGCGGATACCTATGGCGATGTCACAGTGAGCACGATGGCGGCTGCAATAGCGAAACTGCCTCGAATTGCGATCGATGGGCGAAGAGTTGCATGATGCTCTCACCGGGCATTCGGGCGGCGGTGTCGGCAGAAGCTATGGCGGCGGGTTCGGCTTGGAGGCGCTGGCGGAAGCGTTGGGCGCATTCAGGTGCCTGATGCGGCAAAGGGTCTGAGTTGGGTGTCAGACCGGTAGCAATTCACCGGCCATTGCTGCTGAGCTGATAGGAATATGCGAGAGGTTCGAGCGCCGCCTCTGATATTTGCCAGGGCATCAGAGCCATTAGGACTCCCCCCTTCGCCGCTGGTCCGTGCTTGCTTTTCGTCAGCTCGATCGAATGGACGACAATTAGGCCGTTATTCGGGTGAGCTTGACGCTGCGCCCGCACCTCTCCGGCGGTCACGAGAATGCTCTCCCCCGGCCTGTGGTTCCTTTGACTTCGATGAGTAGCTTGAAAATGCCTTTTTCAGCCTCAAAGTCATATGAGTGTGTCGCGCTTCTATCGGTCACCTTTAGGCCCATAGCCTTGAGGCTCTTTGACCAGTTCCATTGCGTGGCGCTCGACGATTCTTCGCTCTTCAGCATTCAATCCGCGACCCTGTCCCTGCGACAGAACGCGGCTGAGGGGCTTTCCCGAGGCGAATTCGGTTAGGGAGAGTGCTTCGGGGGGGGATAGTGCCGGGCCGCTGCCCCCAGTTTTCAGCGTTGTACAGTTTGCGCAGACATTCAGCCATAAAGAGGACATCACGAAAAAGGTCTGCGTCAGCCGGGACATCATCCGCCTCGTACTGAAAAGCGACCACGTTGCCTTGCTCGTAAGCGCGTCCTAACCCCTTCCCTCGTGCGCCTCCCAATTCAATTTGACGGAGCAACCCGGGGCGCTCCGATCTCACGCTTTATTAAAATCATCTCTCGCGAGCCCATGCGACCTTTTTGCTGTCAAGACCTCCGGGTCCAATGGGGTGAAAGAGGTTCCATCCCAAGTGGTCGTACCTTGGTTCAACGACAGATACACACCTCCGCCCGGCGCATCGAAAAGGTAAACGACGTACCAACCTGTTTGGGGATTGGGGGAGCGATTGCGAGAGGCGATACGTACAGGGCAATACGGGGTCTTTTGCCCAAACTCCATTCGCTTCCAAAAAAACAGGAGTCGATCCTCATCCCCAACGAAATATCGCGGCGATCTCTGATTGCGCCTCTCTCAGTGCGTCTGGGATCACGTGTCGTACGAGATTGCCGCGCTCTTTCATCTGTTCTGAATTTGCGGCAGTGTTGAGGAGGGCTGTAGCGCCATCACTCTTTCAAGGGCTTCGCGAAGCATCGAGTGACATTCTCTGTCGGGGGGGGGAAATCGGGACCCACTTGGCTTCAATAGGAGGCGACGAGGCTAATGTCTAAACCGCTTGAGGATAATGCACAAAGAGGTCATGCTTCATGCACACCTCTTTGGAAGACCTGGAGCCCGAAATGAAGCGTCTCGGCATAAACGCTCTCAAATGGCAGCGTAGGCAACGCGACGCCACACAGGCACTATTGCAGGACGATGCCAACCGCGCCGTCGCGAGAAATTGGGTGATGAGGGGAGAACCGCTGCCGGAACTTGACCCGATTGCAGAGCTTGTCCAAATCTTGGGGGAGCCACATGAGAACGATCTGCGCCCTCATGACGATGCTGGCGCTAGTCGGGCAGACGACGGAAGCGGAAGCTTACGCGTGCAATGGGCGACACTACGTCAACTGATCCGGCCACGTCGTCCACTCTACCTCCTGCGGTTGCGAAGGCCTCCATCGCATGGCGGTTTGCCGCGACGGTAGCGTGAGCTTGAGCTACGCAATTGCGCAGGTGTTGGATGCGGCGGAAGAGTGGCGAGTAACTACGACCCTTTTCGCGAAGATTGCTGGCATGATGGAGGTCGTGAATGTCGAATGAAGTTACGAGCCGATCCAGGCCTCCTCCGATAGCAAATCGGTTGAGGCGATTGGGCTTGGCCCCCAGCGGCGCTGGGCGCACTTGCCGTCGGGGCCTTCGCGATAGGTTATCTCGCGGTCGGCCGCTTGGTCATCGGGAAGGCGCGTATTTCGAGGCTTGGAGGTTGACGAACTAACGGTTCGGAGATTGCGCGTCCTCGAACATGATTGAGCATGTGGCGGTTGCCGCTTCTGTCATTCCCCATTCCGCCAATGGGCCTCGCGCCTCGACACAGCCTTAGCAGCTTCTTTCTCGGCCTCAAGTCGGTGGCACTATGATGCGGCAACCGCGCATGAATTTGGATACCCTCACAGACCAACCAGCGATATCTCGTTCCCTGCAACAGGTCCGCTTCGATCCTGAACGTGTATGGGTGAGTTTTGACCATGATCGCATTATGCGGCAATGGCGTCGGCCCCGCGGGAGAACCCAATTGTCGACGAAGCCTCACCGTCTGAAGGTGTCGTGCCTCCGCATCGACAAAGCCAGGCCGGATCGCAAGCGCTCCTTCAAGCAACAGCTACCGCGCGAAGCAATGCCGCCCCGAGCATCCTTTCCGACGATAGCCCCACGCTGGCCTCAGGACGGCGCTGGAGCGGCATTGAGCAAACGGAGATGGATTGGAGGGGAGCATTGGGCGCGCCGGTAGCGGGCGATCTCTAAGTCTGAGGCCTGCATGCCGATAGCCGGCTTCGATCGTCGGCATCCAGACCCAGTCACATCGCGCTGACATCAGGGCCTGCAAATGCACGCCAATCCTCATCCCGTCACCCAATGAAGTGCGTGAAGCCCTGCCTTGGGTGAGGGGCATGGAGCCAACGATGGTGCCGATGACGATGA
>CAWASR010000030.1:0-80109 GCA_963784805.1 uncultured Alphaproteobacteria bacterium | reverse complement strand
CATATGTGGACGGCCCCTGTTGGCAAGCGGTTTTTTGACGTTTTGAACGGTTTGGTCGGCTGCGGTCATATGTCCGGCCTTTAGGCGCGGCCATTGGCCGCTGGCCCTGATGAAGTCCGACGGCCTCGGTCCCTAATCATTTTGGCGAGCTCGTATTGGCTCGTGGCGCCTCGCGGGGTGTCCTCGGCTTCGGTGGTGACCATGTCGTTCATCACGTCTCTTCGCGCTCGCCCAACTCCTGAAAAGAGAAATCTCCCGAGTGCCTGACGGTCTACGCTCTGGCGAAGATCTCCTGGCGGAAGAGCTCGCCGGTGGTCATGATCGCCCAGCAGATTCTCGCCAGCTTGTTGGCGAGCGCCACCGCGACGAGGCGCTCCGGCTTTCTGGCCCGCAACGCGGCGATCGAGTCGGCGAGGGGACCGCTGCGTTTGCCAGCGAAGCGCAGCACCGCCGTCGAGCCCACGACGAGCAACTTGCGGATATACCGATTGCCCTGTTTGGTGATAGCGCCGAGCTTGGCTTTGCCGCCGCTCGAGTTCTGCCTTGGCGTCAGCCCGAGCCAAGCCGCGAAGTCGCGTCCCGACTTGAACACGCTCGGATCGGGGACGCTCGCTGCGATCGCCGAGGCGGTCAGCGGGCCGACGCCGGGTACGCGGTCAAGCAGACGGCTGGTCTTGCTGCTGGCGCTGGCCTTGGCGATTTTACGCTCCATGACGTCGATTGATCGTGTGAGCGCTTCGATGTGGAGAGTGAGCAGCTTCGCCGCCTCTTTGGCCTCCTGCGGCAAAGACGCGTCGTTCTGCGCCAACTCGCTCAACTCGTCGATCCGGCCGATGCCCTTGGCGACGACGAGGCCGAACTCGGCCAGGTGGCCGCGAAGCGCATTGACGCTCATCGTGCGCTGCTTGACCAGCAATTCACGGGTCTTGTGCAGCATCAGCATAGCCTGCTGATCGGCGCTTTTGATCGGAACGAACCGCATGTCGGGGCGCGACATCGCCTCGCACACCGCCGCCGCGTCGACCGCGTCGTTCTTGCCCCGCTTGACATAAGGTTTGATGTAGCCCGGAGGCATCAGCAGCACATCGTGCCCCATCGCTCTCAGCTCGCGCGCCCAGTAATGCGCCGAACCGCAGGCCTCCATGCCGATCCGGAAAGGCGCGATCCCGGCGAAAAACGCCGGCATTTTCGACCGGCTTAATTTGCGGTTCAGCGCCGGTCCGCCCGCGCTCCGCAGACCGTGAATCTGGAAATAGCCCTTGCCCAGATCGACGCCGATTCTGATAAACTTCTCCATGGACGGTCTCCCCGTTTCGTGGCCCTCATCGACCACTTTGGCACTTTGATGCCGTTTGGGCGGGGCCGTCCACACCATCATTTTCAGCCGCGGATTGCGTCTTTTCAATCGCTTGCGACGCCATTCGCCGCCGATTTGTCGACCGCTTGCCCTCGCGAGACCCGTGAGCTGCGCTTCGCCCCCGGATCGTCCCTTAGAAGACGGGGACCGGGAGCCGGACTGGGCTTTGCTTAAGACGTCCCGGCATGGGCGCCCGCTCGGAACCGATTCCGGTTTCGAATCCGATCGGGCGTGGCGCCAGCCCCAAACCATGCCGACTGCTTACTTCTACTGAGTCACAACCCTATTTTGCAAATTCGTCGAGTGTGAGGCTTTGATATTCTGCCGCTTCGTTTTGTTGGCGGAGGCGGCGAAGGTGGGCGGCGCGAGGCGGGAGAGCGAAGCGCGGTTTGCGGCTTACGTGGACAGTCTGGCGAGCGTGCTCGGGCACGCGGACCGAGCGGGCCCTTTGATGGATTATTGCACCGGTTTGCTGATGCCTTGCGGGCGCAAGAGCGTCGAGCCGATCGCGTCGATGGTGTCATGTCTGGACGGCGCCCCTTGTCAAGGGTTTCGTCGAGGCTTTGCGAACGTCTCGGGCGCGGTCATGTCTACGGCCTGTTGGCGCGGAATGGATGGCTCCGCTGGCCCTGATAATTCGTCCGCATGGCTCTTCGCCCCAATCACCGTATCGCGCTGGAACTGGCGCGGACACATGCATGTCTGCAAACGGCGCCCCTTGTCAAGGGTTTCGTCGAGGCTTTGCGAACGTCTCGGGCGCGGTCATGTCTACGGCCTGTTGGCGCGGAATGGATGGCTCCGCTGGCCCTGATGATTCGTCCGCATGGCTCTTCGCCCCAATCACCGTATCGCGCTCATATTGGCGCGGACACATGCACGGGCTTTAAGAGCCTTCGCCGTTGGTTCACATCACTTCGTCGACGCCCTCGATTCTGATCGCCTTGCGGCGAAAACTCCCCTTGAAGAGCCTCTTTGGTCTATGCCGCGACCGGACGGTCGTCGTATTGGCCGCCTTTGGTCATCAGCGCGTAGATAATCCGCGCGACCTTGTTGGCGAGCGCGACCGCGGTCAGCTTGAACTTGTATGTGACCGTCTTGCGCTCGATGAGCGCGCTCGCCCAGCGGCGAAGCGCGTCGTTATGGCCCTGGCGATGGCGCAGCGTCGCGCAGGCGCCCACCACCAGAAGTTTGCGCAAGTAGCGGTCGCCCATCTTGGTGATGCGCCCGAGCCGCTCCTTGCCGCCGGTCGAACTCTGGCGCGGGGTGAGGCCGAGGAAGGCTGAGAACTCGCGCCCCGAGGCGAAGGCGCCGGCGTCCTGGATGGCAGCCACGATCGCCGAGGCGGTGACCGGGCCGACGCCGGGAATGGTCATCAGCCGCCGGGCGGTCTCGTCGGCCTTGACCGACGCCGCCAACTCCTTGTCGATCGCTCCGATCGCCGCGTCGAGCGCGTCGATCTGGCCGACGAGCGAGCGAAGCGCTGCGCGCACGCAATCGGGGACCACGATCTCGCCGCTCTCGTCGAAGCCGTCGGCGGCAAGGCGCTTGAGGTCATAGGCGTGATGCGCGCCCTGCGGCGCGACCACGCCGATCTCGGCCAGGTGGCCGCGCAAGGCGTTGATGAGCGAGGTGCGCTGGCCGGCCAGCAGCTCGCGCGCCCGGTGGCGCATCAGCTCGGCCTGGTTCTCGATCGAGCGCACCGGAACGAACCGCTGGCCCGGACGCCCCGCGGCCTCGCAAATCGCCGCCGCGTCGGCCGCGTCGTTCTTGTTGCGCCGGACATAGGGCTTCACGTGCGCCGGCGGAATCAGCCTCACCTCGTGCCCGAGTTCGACCAGCGCCCGCCCCCAATGATGCGCCGAGGAGCAGGCCTCCATCGCCACCACGCACGGCGGCAAGCTCGGCGAAAAAAGCGACGAGCCGGCCGCGCGTGAGCTTGCGCGCAACGACGACCTCGCCCTTCGCGTCGACGGCGTGAACCTGAAATGCGTTCTTCGCCAGATCGAGCCCGACACGCGTGACAGAAGTCAAATTCCGGATAGACTTGCCCATGGACGGCTTCCCTTTCAGATGGGTTGGTGACAACGACCATCTTGGCACAGTCGATGCCGTTCGGGCGCCGTCCACCCCATCACCGTAACGCGGCTCTTGTCGTGTTTCAGCTTGCCAAAGGGAGCCCAGACGCCTACTCTGATGCTCGGATCTCCTGTTCATCCGGGAAGTTTCGGTTTTCTGACGCTCCGCCCGAAGCAACCATGCGCCTGCGGAGCTAACAATGAAGCATAAAGACGGTAAGGAGGAAACGATGTCTATGAGCAACTACTACTCGGAGGAGGGGCACGGGCCGCACGAATACTTCGAGCTCGGGGATTTCGAGCTGGAAAGCGGCATCACGCTTCCCAATGCAAAGCTGGCCTTCAAGACTCACGGCACATTGAACGCAGCGAAGGACAATGTGATCCTGTTCCCCCATATGTGGTCGGGAACATCCAAGTCGATGGAGATTTTCATCGGCGAGGACCGGCCCATCAATCCCAAGAAGTACTTCATCATCCTGCCGGGCCAGTTCGCCAACGGCTTCTCGTCCTCGCCGAGCAACACGCCTCCGCCGTTCAACGGCGGCGCCTTCCCAAACGTCACCATTGGCGACGATGTGCGCGCGCAGCATCGCCTGCTCAGCGAGCGCTTCGGCATCTCGCGCCTTGAGCTCGTCCTCGGCTGGTCGATGGGCGCTGAGCAGACCTACGAATGGGCGGTCCGCTTTCCCGATATGGTAAAGCGCGCGCTGCCCTTCGCCGGCACCGCCAAGACCACGCCGCATGACTACATCTTTGTGCGGTCGCACGAGGATGCGCTCAAATCCGACCCGGCCTGGAACGGCGGCTTCTACAAACACCAGAGCGACGTTCACGTCGGGCTTCGACGCCATGCGCAAACCTGGTCGGTCATGGGGTTGTGCCAGGATTTCTACAACAAGGAAGCGTGGCGTGAGATTGGCTTCACTTCGCTGGAGGATTTTCTGCATCGGTTCTGGGAAGCCTATTTCGCGCCGATGGACCCCAACAACCTGATCTGGATGGGGTGGAAGTGGCGGCACGGCGACGTTAGCCGCCACACCGGCGGGGACCTCAAGGCGGCGCTCGGCCGCATCAAGGCGAAAACCTATGTGGTGCCGTTCTCGCGCGACATGTTCTTCCCGCCGGCCGACTGTGAGGCCGAGCAGAAGCTTATCCCCAACAGCAAGTTTCGGGTCGTCGACTCCCTGCAGGCGCATTTCGCGATGTTCTGCCTGACCAAGTCGGATCGCGAGCAGATCGATTCCTGCATTGCTGACCTCTTGGCCGAAAAGGTCGGTTGAGCTGCGGAGCCGCTGGGGTTCCGGTGACAGTGGTGCGCCAGGCGAAGCTGGCGCGATCCAGCCGGTGGAAGTCCGGTCCGAGTAAGCCGTAGCGGGCGCTCGGTAGCGAGTGTTGCTGGGCGGAAGGCGACGACCGTCGCGAAGCGTACACAGCGATTGCGTGGGGTGGGCTATTGAGCCTCGAAAAACCGAAATCCGTAGAGGCCGAGGCTGTCACTGTAGCCGAAGGCAAAGTGTGCGGCGCCGCTATGCGAGGCGTTGACGCTCTACCGTGGTCGAAGACCCCATCGCGCGCAAAGGGATCGCGTCGGAACCTGGGAGACCTCGTCTGGTCCGCAGTCGCTGAGGCGATCCCGGACCGCGACAGCAAGCCAAAGGAAAGGTTACGGTGACGGTGCATTTTACTTTTGGGCCGCAGCCGCTCTGGCGTGCTTTGGCTTGGGTCCGCGCTTGAGGGCGTGGAGGCGGCGGTCCTGGTTTCCGGCGCGGCGAGGAAGGCGTCGGAACCGGCCGGCCGGCCCGCCGCCTCGAAAATCGCCGCCGCGTCGTTCCCGTTGCGCTCGTCCTCACCCCAGGTTCAGTTCCTTGAAGAAGTCGTTCCCCTTGTCGTCGATGACGATGAAGGCGGGGAAGTTCTCGACTTCGATCCGCCACACCGCCTCCATCCCAAGTTCGGGATATTCGAGCGTCTCCACCTTGCGGATGCAGTCCTGCGCCAGGCGGGCGGCCGCGCCGCCGATCGAACCGAGATAGAACCCGCCGTGCTTCGCGCAGGCCCTGCGAACCTCGGCCGAGCGATTGCCCTTGGCCAGCATCACCTTCGAGCCGCCCGCCGCCTGGAACTGGTCGACGAAGGAATCCATGCGGCCCGCGGTCGTCGGACCGAAAGAGCCCGAGGGCAGGCCGGCCGGCGTCTTGGCGGGGCCGGCGTAGTAGACCGGGTGGTCGCGCAAATAGCGCGGCATCGGCTCGCCGCGATCCAGCCGCTCGCGGATTTTCCCGTGCGCCGCGTCGCGCGCGACGACCAGCGGGCCGGTGAGCGCGAGCCGGGTCCGGATCGGATGTTTGGTCAGTTCAGCCAGAATCTCCGGCATCGGGCGGCGAAGATCGATGTTGACGACCGCGCCGCCGAGCTTGGCCTCGTCGATCGGCGGGAGATAGCGGGCGGGATCGCGCTCGAGCTCCTCCAGGAACACGCCTTCGCGCGTGATCTTGCCGAGCGCCTGCCGGTCGGCCGAGCAGGAGACGCCGAGCCCGATCGGCAGCGAGGCGCCGTGGCGCGGCAGGCGGATCACCCGGACGTCGTGGCAGAAGTATTTGCCGCCGAACTGCGCCCCGACGCCGAGGTCCTGGGTCAGCTTATGAACCTCGGCCTCCAGCGCAGGGTCGCGAAACGCGCGTCCGTCCGCCGCGCCGCTCGTCGGCAGCGCGTCGAGATAGCGGGCCGAGGCGAGCTTGACCGTCTTCAGGGTCTGTTCCGCGCTCAAGCCCCCGATGACGATCGCCAGATGATAGGGCGGGCAGGCGGCGGTCCCGATAGTCAGAATCTTCTCCTTCAGAAAGGCGATCATCCGCTCGGGAGTCAGGATCGATGGCGTCGCCTGATAAAGAAAGGTCTTGTTAGCCGAGCCGCCGCCCTTGGCGATGAACAGGAACCTGTATTCGTCCTCGCCGTCGGCGGCGATGTCGATCTGCGCCGGGAGGTTGTCGCCGGTGTTACTTTCCTCGAACGTCGTCAGCGGCGCGACCTGACTGTAACGCAGATTGTTCTTCAGATAAGCGTCGCGGATCCCCTCGGAGATCGCGGCCTCGTCGTCGCCCTCGGTCCACACGCTCCGGCCCTTCTTGGCGACCACGATCGCGGTGCCGGTGTCCTGGCACATCGGCAGCACGCCGCCGGCGGCGATATTGGCGTTCTTGAGCAGGTCATAGGCGACGAACCGGTCGTTGGCGGTCGCCTCCGGATCGTCGAGGATCTTCGCGAGCTGGGCGAGATGGCCGGGGCGCAGCAGGTGATTGATGTCGATCATCGCCTGTTCGCTCAAGCGCCGCAGGGCCTCCGGCGCGACCATCAGCATGTCGCGCCCCAGCGCCTTCTCGATCCGCACGCCGTCGTCGGTCAGCTTGCGGTAGCTCGTCGCATCAGGTCCGAGTCGGAACAGCGAATGATGGTCCGCGCTCATTTGAGCACCTCTGTTCCTCACGCCTTCGCCCCGGCAAGCGCCGCAATGGCGTCGGCGACGGCGAGCGTGCGCCCGGCCATTTTAGCATGCAGAAGTTCGACCATGCGGCCGTTGAGCTGGATCACGCCCTTGCCCGCGTTTTCAGGCAGCGCAAAGGCGTCGATGATCGCGCGAGCGCCGTCGATCTCCGCCGGCGTCGGGGCGAAGACCTCGTTGCAGACGTCGATCTGGCCCGGATGGATGAGAGTCTTGCCGTCGAGCCCCATGTCGCGGCCCTGCAGGCATTCGGCGCGAAAGCCGTCGAGGTCCTTGATGTCGTTATAGACCCCATCGACGATGTCAACGCCGTGGGCGCGCGCGGCGACGACGCAATTGGCGAGCCAGGCCGTCATGGCGGGACGCCCGGGCGTCAGCCGCGCCCGCGTCTCCTTGGCGAGATCGTTGAGGCCCATGACCAGCACGGCCAGACGCGAGGCTGAGTTTGCCGCCACCGCCGCAATTGACCCCGCGTTCAAAATGGCGTTGGGCGTCTCCATCATCGCCCACAGGCGGGTCTTGTCGGGCGCGCCGCCCTCGCGCATCGATCGGGCGGCGACCATGATCGCGCCGGGGCCGTCGACCTTGGGTAAAAGGATGGCGTCGGGAGCGGCTGCGATGGCGGCGGTCAGATCGTCCGGTCCCCATGGCGTGTGGGGCCCGTTGACCCGGATAACGATTTCCCGCGCGCCAAAATTGTCGGCGCGGACCGCCTCGACCACTTGCAGGCGGGCCGCCTCTTTCGCGTCGGGCGCAACGGAATCCTCGAGGTCGAGGATCAGCGCGTCGGCTGCCAGGCTCGAAGCCTTCGCCAGGGCCCTGGCGTTGGAGCCGGGCATATAGAGGACGCTGCGGCGCGGGCGAGCGAGCATGACCATCTCCTGACTGTCGACAGCATTTAAAGCCGAGCCCGCCCGACCGCCAGAGGCCAACGGACTCAGAAGACCGGGAGCGGGCGGCAGGCGATAGCGAACGGCGCCTGCGGTCGGCGACGCGAGCCGGACGCGGTCTTCATTCGGCTGCCGGTCCAAACGGGCTTTACGCCTTGAGCCACCGCGCCATCCGCCGCGTCGCCTCGGCGATTTGAGCCGGATCGCGGGCGAAGCACAGGCGAAGATACCCCTCGCCGCCGGGGCCAAAGGCGGCGCCGGGAGCCGCGCCGACTCCCGCCTCGTCGATCAGGCGAAGCGCGAGGGCGCGAGAGTCGGGAAAGCCGTCGACGGCGCAGAACAGGTAGAACGCCGCCTCGGGCGCAAAGAAGCGCACCCGGCCTGTCGCGGCCAGCCCTTCGCAAAGAATGTCGCGTGACTGACGGCAGCGCTCGATGTTGCCGGCGAGAAACGCCTCGCCCTCCTCGAGCGCCACCGTCGCGGCGCGCTGATTGAAGACTGGAACGCCCGAGGTCGTGAACTGGATCAGATTCTCGATCGCCGCGCCCAGCGCCGCGGGCGCCTCCAGCCAACCGACCCGGAAGCCGGTCATCGCCCAGTTCTTCGACAGCGTCTGAACGAACATGATCTTGTCGTCCGGCGCCATCACGTCGTGGAACGAGGGCGCGCGGACGCCGTGATAGGTGATGCGGCCGTAGATCTCGTCGGCGATGATCCACAGCCCATGCCGGCGCGCGATCTCCAGCGTGGCGACGATCTCTTCGCGCGTGGCGATGAAGCCAGTCGGGTTGGCGGGGGAGTTGAGAAAAATGAGGCGTGTCGCGGGGGTGATCGCCGCCGCCAGTCTTTCCGGATCGAGCCTCCAGCGGCCCGCAGCTTCGAGCGGGACGGACACGGCGCGCGCGCCCGAGATTTCCAGCGCGCCGACAAAGTTGGGCCACGCGGGCGAGGGGATCAGCGCTTCGTCGCCGGGACCGGCGACGAGCCGGGTCGCGATCTCGATCGCATGCATTCCACCGACAGTGACGAAGACATTCTCGGGCGAAAAGGCTTTGCCGTCCGGGGCCGCCCCATAGACCCGCGTCAAATAGACTGCGATCGCCTCGCGCAATTCGGGGACCCCGCGCTGGGCAGTGTAGAAGGTCTCGCCTCGGTCGAGCGAGGCCTTGGCCGCCGCGCTGATGAAAGGCGGGGTCGGCAGATCGCCCTCGCCGACCCAGAGCGGGATCAGCCCTTGCCGGCCGCGGCCATAGTTGAACACTTCGACGATGCCGCTTGGCGAAACGTCGCGCATCGCGGGACGGATGTGGCTGAGCCAGTCGGGCGCGGGGGGCGAGGCGACGTTCATCGCCGCCTCATGGAGCAGCGCGCCGGCGCGCGCAAGGGGCGGCTGGAACGGCGAGGTGGGTTCTCCTCGGGCGTGTGCTCAAGGCGCGCCCGCCTAGAGCGCGAGGTCGTCGAGGATCGGGCAGTCTGGCCGGTCGTCGCCGTGGCAGGCATGCACGAGCTCGCGCAAAGTCCCCGCCATCGCCTGCATTTCGGCAATTCGAACTTCGAGATCAGCGAGATGGGAGTTCGCAATGCGCTGGACCTCTCGGCTCGGCCGGCCCTTATCGCGCCAGAGGGCGAGCAACAGGCCAATTTCCGAAATCGAAAAACCCAGCTTTCGCGCACGTTTGATGAAACGCAATTCGTGAACTTCAAACTCGCCATAGTCCCGATAGCTGTTTTCATGGCGCGCAGGGGGCGGCAACAGACCGATCGCCTCGTAGTGGCGGATCATTTTCGCATTTATGCCTGTGGCGGCGGATGCGGCGCCAATATTCATCACACAAAACCTCTTGACCTTCCCATCATGGGAGGGTTTAGGCGGTCTGACATGCGAACGCAAGATCGAGCGACCGATGTCGGCTTTGCGGGCGCATCGTCATCCCTCCCTCGGTCAGTCTGAAGGAACCGCCATGGACCGCCGGGAGTTTCTCATCCGCGCGACGGCCAGTATCGCCGCCACATCATCGGTTGGCGCGGCTGCATGGGCTCAGTCAGCTGGACCCGTCACTCAAACGCCGACGGCGCTCAAGGCCGTAAAGCGGACACTCGACGTCAATGGCAAGCCGGCCGGGGTCTTCGGCCTCGTGCGCGACAATGGCGCCCGCGGCCTGACGCTTGAGCCAGGCCAAGGCTTCGACGTCGCCCTGACCAACGAATTATCCGACCCGACGATCATCCATTGGCACGGGCTATTGCCGCCGTGGCCGCTGGACGGCGTGCCCAACGTGCCCGCGCCGCTAATGAAGCCCGGGGAGAAGCGAATATACGCATTTCCCGTCGCCGACCCTGGCACCTACTGGATGCACGCCCACACTTTGCAGGAACAGAATCTTCTCGCCGCTCCCTTGATTGTCCACGCGGCCGCCGACGCCGCCAGGGACGAACAGGAAGTCGTCGTGCTCCTTCATGATTTTTCGTTCACGCCGGCCGAAGACCTTCTTGCGCGCCTCAAGAAGGGCGGCCCTTCCACGGGCGCGAATGCGGGTGGGAAGAACATGTCGGGCATGAATTCGGCCGGGATGAACCATGCCGCCGCGATGAGGCACATGGCCCAGATGCGCCGGATGGTGGGCGGCGTGAAGCCGGGCCACGACATGGGCGGCATGGGGACAATGGACCTCAACGACATCGATTACGACGCGTATCTGGCCAACGACCGAACGCTCGACGATCCCGAGGTCATTCGCATCGAAGCGAACGGCCGGGTGCGCATGCGCATTATCAACGCCGCGAGCGCGACGGCCTTCACAATCGATACCGGCAGTCTGCGCGGCGAGCTGATCGCCGTTGACGGGCAGGACATCGCGCCCGTCGCCGGCTCGCAGTTCCCGATCGAAATGGGCCAGCGGCTCGATATCAGGCTCACCGCGCCAAAGGAGGGCGGCGCTTTCCCGATCCTGGCGCTTCGAGAGGGCGCGCGCGAACGGTCGGGAATCGTTCTCGCCACGCCGAAGTCGAACATCGGAAGGATTTCGACGGTCGGGCCGCGCAACGGGCCGCTCGTCGATCTCGAACTGGAAAGACGGCTTAGCGCCGCCCGTCCCTTGGCGGATCGGAAGCCCGATCGCAGTTACGACGTCACTCTGGTCGGCGATATGGCGAGCTACGAATGGGGCATCGATGGCGGCGACGCTCTCAAAGTGAAAGCCGATGAGCGCGTCGAAATCACGATGAGCAACATGTCGATGATGACCCACCCGATGCATCTGCATGGGCATCATTTCCAGGTGATCGCCATCGATGGGCGCGCGTTCCAGGGCGCGGTGCGCGATACGGTCGCCGTGCCGCCGATGTCATCCGTGACGATTGCGTTCGACGCCAACAACCCAGGCAAATGGGCGTTCCACTGCCACAACCTCTACCACATGGTGAGCGGCATGATGTCGTTCGTCACTTACGAGGGAATCACCTGAGCGCATCGGCGACAGCGTTTGGCGCCCGTTACAATGCGATCCGCGATTTCGACGCGTGAGCATTTGCCGGATGGATTTGGAGAGAGATGATGGACGATGGACACAAGGCGACGGCAGCAGGCGTTGCCGTCGATCCGCACCCGCATCGTCATCATGCGGAAGCGGCCGCGCCAGCGGACGCTGATGTGATGAAAGACCCCGTCTGCGGCATGAGCGTCGATCCGGCGTCCGCCAAACACCGAGCCGAGCATGCCGGAGTGAGCTACTATTTCTGCTCCGCCGGCTGCCGCACGAAGTTTGTCGCCGACCCGGCGCGCTTTTTGGCGAGCAAATCGGATTCGCCGCCGCCCAGGCCCCCGCCTGCGGGGGCGATTTACACTTGTCCGATGCATCCGCAGATTCGTCAGGCCGGACCCGGCGCGTGCCCGATCTGCGGCATGGCGCTGGAGCCGGAAGTCGCGACAGCGGCGACGGGGCCAAGCGCCGAACTCATCGACATGACCCGGCGCTTCTGGGTTGGGCTCGCTCTCGCGGTTCCGGTGTTCGCGCTGGAAATGGGCGGACACTTGACCAACCTACATACGCTGATCGCCTCCGGGGTCTCAAACTGGATTCAGCTGGCTCTCGCGACTCCCGTGGTTCTGTGGGCGGGCTGGCCGTTCTTCGAGCGCGGCTGGGCGTCGCTCAAGACCCGCAACCTCAACATGTTCACGCTGATCGCCATGGGGATCGGCGTGGCGTGGAGCTATAGCATCGTCGCGACTGTCGCGCCGGGCCTGTTTCCGCCCGCTTTTCGCGGCGCCGGGGGCGCGGTCGCGATCTATTTCGAAGCGGCGGCGGTAATCACCGTCCTCGTCCTGCTGGGGCAGGTGCTCGAGCTGCGCGCGCGCGAACGGACCGGCGGCGCCATTCGGGCGTTGATCGATCTGGCCCCAAAGACGGCGCGGCGCGTCCGAACTGATGGAGCGGATGAGGACATCGGCCTGGAAGCGGTCGCTGTCGGCGACCGGCTGCGCGTGCGGCCGGGCGAGAAGATCCCGGTCGACGGCGAACTCACGGAGGGCCGCGGCACGGTCGACGAATCCATGGTGACCGGCGAATTGATGCCGGTGACCAAGAGCGTCGGCGACCGGGCGATCGGCGGCACGATCAACCAGAGCGGCAGCTTCGTGATGCGCGCCGACAAGGTCGGCCGCGACACGGTGCTGGCGCAAATCGTGCAAATGGTCGCCGAGGCGCAGCGCAGCCGCGCCCCCATTCAGCGCCTTGCCGATCAGGTTTCCGGTTGGTTCGTCCCGCTAGTGATCGCGACGGCGATCTGCGCATTCATCGCCTGGGCGATGTTCGGACCCGAACCGCGCTTCGCCTATGGCCTGGTGGCGGCGGTCTCGGTGCTGATGATCGCCTGTCCCTGCGCGCTCGGCCTCGCCACCCCGATGTCGATCATGGTCGGGGTCGGTCGCGGCGCGCAATCCGGCGTCTTGATCAAGAACGCCGAGGCGCTGGAGCGGTTCGAAAAGATCGACACGCTGGTCGTCGACAAGACCGGGACGTTGACGGAAGGCAAGCCGAAGGTCGTGGCGTTGCGCCCCGTCGAAGGCGTCGGCGAAGGAGAATTGCTCCGGCTTGCCGCCAGTCTCGAACAAGGCAGCGAGCATCCGCTGGCGGCGGCGATCGCGCGCGCGGCGAAGGAGCGCGGAATCGTGCCTGCGAAGGTCGAGGACTTCGATGCGCCGGCGGGCAAGGGCGTGTCCGGGATCGTGGACGGGCGCAAAGTCGTCATCGGCAATCGCGCGATCATGCGGGCGGCCGGAATTGACGTCGCGGCGCTCGAAGCGACGGCGGACGAACTGCGCAACGATGGCGCGACCGCTATCTTCGCCGCTCTCGACGGCAAGGCCTGTGGCGTGATCGCCATCGCCGACCCGATCAAGGCGACGACCGCCGAAGCGGTTCGCGCCCTTCGCCAGGCGGGCGTTCGAGTCGTTATGCTGACGGGCGACAATCGGACCACCGCCGAGGCTGTGGCGCACAAACTCGGCATCACGGAAGTCGAGGCGGAAATCCTGCCGCAGGACAAAGGCAAGGTGGTCGAGCGGCTGCGCAGCCAGGGGCGCATCGTCGCGATGGCGGGCGACGGGGTCAACGACGCGCCGGCGCTCGCGGCGGCCGATGTCGGGGTTGCGATGGGAACCGGCGCGGATGTCGCCATCGAGAGCGCCGGCGTCACCCTGCTGCGCGGCGATCTTCAAGGCATCGTCATCGCGCGACGGCTTTCGCAGGCGACGATGAGCAACATTCGGCAGAACCTGTTCTTCGCCTTCATTTACAACGCCGCGGGTGTGCCGATCGCCGCGGGCGTCCTCTACCCCGCCTTCGGCCTGCTGTTGTCGCCCGTTATCGCCGCCGCCGCGATGTCGCTGTCCTCGGTCAGCGTCATCAGCAATGCGCTGAGGTTGCGCTGGGTGCGGCTCTAAGAGACCGCAGCGATGGCGCGCAACGCGGCCGTTGCGGAAGATGAGGAGCGACGCAATGGGCGCGGATAGCGCTTGGGCTTGCTCGGCTGCGGCGTCGCAGATGGCCGGCGCCGGGATTCCCGGGGATCGACCCGACGAGGCGCATATTCGCGATCGGGGACGCGCGTCTTGCCGCCAATGAATTGCGGCTGCGCCGGCTGGTCCTGTAGCGGCGGGACGACGCGCGCGATCGCGGTCGCCTCAACGCTTGGCGAGCTCGTCGCGGATTTCCGTCAAAAGAGCGACTTCGGGGCTGGGCGGCGCCGGAGGAGCGGGGGCCTCCGGCGGCTTCCTGTTGAGGGTGTTGATTCCCTTGATGACGGCGAACAGCGCGGCCGCGACGATGAGAAAATTGATGAGGATGGTGATGAAGTCGCCATAGGCGAAGACGCCGCCCTGTTTCCTCGCGTCGGCGAGGTTGGTCGCGGTCACCGCGCTGGAAAGGGGAATGAAGTGGTTGGAAAAGTCGGCCTTTCCGGCAATGCCGATGATCGGCATGATGATGTCGTTGACCAGACCGTCAACGATCTTGCCGAAGGCCGCGCCGATGATCACGCCGACGGCGAGATCGAGAGCGTTGCCCTTCATGGCGAATTGTTTGAATTCCTGCCACATGCTTCTTTCCCCTGGTCAATGACGCGGTTTGTCGCGGCGCCGGCCGACCCGTTCGATCGATCTTGCGGGGGGAAGCTAGCCGACCGAACGCGCAAATAAAAGAACCTGCGCCAGGGTCGCCAAGCGCGCGGCGACCCGCCGTCCGCGTCGAGCCCTCGATTGCGACTCGCCTATTGCGCCTCGGCGTTTTTCTTGGGTTCTTTCTTTTTCTTCTTCTTCTCTCGCTTGGCGGCGGCCGCGGGGCCGAGCGACTCGATCCGCGCCTCCAGCAGCGCGGTTCGCGCCTCGGTCAGGCGGGTGGCGCAGTAACCGTGGACGCTCTCCTTGAGGTAGTCCCGGCAGGCGTCGTCGCGCTGGCCGGCAAAGGCGCTCTGATCGCGCAAGAGGTTCGCCGCGTCCGGATTGTTCTCCGCGCGCGCTTCGAGCGCGTGCACCGCCTTGCCCATCGCCCTCTCGGCTTCGGCGCGTTCTTTGACGAGATCCGGAGCGTCCTTTTCCAACGACGCGCCGTCGGGACCCCACAATCCGCTCGGATTGGTCTGACAATCGGCAGCCTTGAAGATGCAGGCGCTGATTTGCGAGGGGACCAACGCCGAACCCCTCAGGATGTCGAAGGCGAACGGGCAGGCCGGAACATCGGCTTCGAACCGCTCCAGACCGCCGGGTTTGCCGACCCTCGTCGCCTCGATCGGTTTTTCGCCGACGATGTTCACGACACAAGGTTGGGAGGGATCGGAGACGCTCTCTCCGGCAAGGCGCAATTTGTCGATCCTCACCACGGCCGCGTCGCCGGAAATCTGGAGGAGTCCCGATTTGCCGTTGAGGAACAGAGGCTGTCCGTCGAGGCCGGCGACGCCTGGCGACGCTGCGGAGGCAGCCTTAGCGCCCCGGACCTTGGCGGCCTCGCCCTTTGCGCGCGCGCCGGCGCCACTCTTGGGCTTGGACGTCGCCTTCGTCGCCCCTCCTGCCGCGGCCGGCGCGGCGCCGGGCAGGAGCAGTTGAGAATCGGCCGGGCTCAGGCCCAGAACGAGGCCGCAAAACAGGAGGACTAGGCGCCGACTCATCGTCGGAAGTCTAAAAGCGTCGACAGCAAAGGGGAAGGCGTTTGTTTCGTCCTCCCTGTCTTGTCGCGCTTGAATAATCCGTCGTTTCCGCGCCTTGCGCCTCGAAAGCGCCCAACCTATATACGGCCAGACTGGTGGATGAGGGCGCGAATCGCCGCGAATCCGCGGGTTTCTGGCGTTGAGCATTGGGGATCGGAAGAGGCGCACGGACGGCCGTGGCGGCCAGCGGAAATCTTCTCTAGGTCCGGCCGCTTCGGGGCCGGGCGATCCCGCGAAGGAGCAGGGGAATATAATGGCGAAAGTTATCGGCATCGACCTGGGCACGACCAACTCGTGCGTCGCCGTCATGGATGGCGCGACCCCCAAGGTTATTGAGAATTCGGAAGGCGCGCGGACGACGCCCTCGATTGTCGCCTTCACCGATGACGGCGAGCGGCTGGTCGGACAGCCGGCCAAGCGCCAAGCGGTGACCAATCCTGAGCGCACGTTCTTCGCCATCAAGCGCCTCATTGGCCGATCGTTCGAAGACCCGATGACGAAGAAGGACATGGGTCTCGTTCCCTACAAGATCATTCGCGCGCCCAACGGCGATGCGTGGGTGACGGCGGACGGCAAGCAATATTCACCGTCCCAGATCTCCGCGTTTGTCCTGCAGAAGATGAAGGAGACGGCGGAAGCCCATCTCGGCGGGCCGGTCACGCAGGCGGTCATCACCGTGCCGGCATATTTCAACGACGCCCAGCGTCAGGCGACCAAGGACGCCGGCAGGATCGCCGGTCTGGAAGTGCTGCGCATCATCAACGAACCGACCGCGGCGGCGCTCGCCTATGGCCTCGACAAGAAGAAAGCCGGGACGATCGCGGTCTATGACCTTGGCGGCGGGACCTTCGATATTTCTATCCTGGAGATCGGCGACGGCGTCTTCGAAGTGAAGTCGACCAACGGCGACACCTTCCTAGGCGGCGAAGACTTCGACATGCGCCTGGTCGAATATTTGTCCGGCGAATTCAAGAAAGAGCAGGGGATCGACCTGACCAAGGACAAGCTCGCGCTTCAGCGGTTGAAGGAGGCGGCCGAAAAGGCGAAGATCGAACTCTCCTCGGCGACCCAGACCGAGATCAATCTGCCCTATATCACCGCCGATGCGGCGGGCCCCAAGCACTTGGCGCTGAAGCTGACGCGCGCCAAGTTCGAGGCTCTGGTCGACGATCTCATCCAGCGCACGGTCGAACCGTGTCGCAAGGCGCTGAAGGACGCCGGTCTCTCGGCGGGCCAGATCGACGAGGTGGTGCTGGTCGGCGGCATGACGCGAATGCCCAAGGTTCAGGAAGTCGTCAAGCAGTTCTTCGGCAAGGAGCCGCATAAGGGCGTCAATCCCGACGAAGTCGTCGCGATCGGCGCCGCGGTCCAGGCGGGCGTTCTGCAGGGGGACGTCAAGGATGTGCTGCTGCTCGACGTGACCCCGCTGTCGCTGGGCATCGAGACGCTGGGCGGAGTGTTCACCCGCCTGATCGAGCGCAACACCACAATCCCGACCAAGAAGAGCCAGGTCTTCTCCACCGCCGAAGACAATCAGACCGCGGTGACGATCCGGGTCTTCCAGGGCGAACGTGAGATGGCGGCTGACAACAAGGCGCTCGGCCAGTTCGATCTGGTGGGCATTCCCTCGGCGCCGCGCGGCGTTCCGCAGATCGAGGTGACGTTCGATATCGACGCCAATGGCATTGTCAACGTCACCGCCAAGGACAAAGCGACGAACAAGGAGCAGCAGATCCGCATCCAGGCGTCGGGCGGATTAAGCGAAGCCGACATCAACAAGATGGTGAAGGACGCCGAAGCCCATGCCGCCGAGGATAAGAAACGGCGTGAATTGGTTGACGCCAAGAACCAGGGCGAGTCGTTGGCCCATGACGCCGAGAAATCGCTGAACGAATACGGCGACAAGGTCGCCCAATCCGACCGGAGCGCCATCGAAGCGGCCGTGGCTTCCCTGCGCGGCGCTCTGCAGGAGGAGGATGTCGAGGCGATCAAGGCCCGCACCAACGACCTCATGCAGGCTCAGATGAAACTGGGCGAGGCGATGTACAAGGCGCAGCAGGCGGCGGGGGCTGCGGGCGAAGCTCCCGCCGGCGGCGCCCAGACCACGGACGACGTCATCGACGCGGAATTTCGCGAAGTTGACGACGACAAGAAAAAGACTTCGTAAGGCGAACATGCGCCGGCCTCAATCGACGCGGCCGGCGTTGGGTTCAGAGGGGGCGCCGGAATCGAAGGCGGCGACTGGGGCGGCGTCCGGCCGGCGAGGGAAATGCGGGTCGAAGAGATGACTTTTCGCCAACGAGCGCGCTGACGATGGCCAAGCGCGATTTTTACGAGACTCTGGGCGTATCCAAGACCGCGAACGACGCGGAGCTGAAGTCGGCCTTCCGCAAGGCGGCGATGCAGTGTCATCCCGACCGCCATCCGGGCGACAAGCAGGCCGAGACCCGCTTCAAGGAGTTGAACGAAGCCTACCAGCATCTCTCGGACGCCCAGAAACGCGCCGCCTATGACCGCTATGGCCACGCCGCGTTCGAACATGCCGGCATGAACGACGGGTTCGGCGCCTCGATGTCCGACATCTTCGACGACCTGTTCGGGGATATGATGGGCGGACGGCGCGGCGGTCGAAAATCATCCGGCCGGGAGCGCGGCGCGGACCTGCGCTACAATCTCGAAATTGCGCTTGAGGAAGCGTATCGCGGCAAGACGGCGACGTTCAAGATTCCGACCGCTGTCGCCTGCGAGGCGTGCACGGGGTCGGGCGCGCGCGCCGGCTCCAGACCGATGGCCTGCAAGACCTGTGGAGGCCACGGGCGCGTGCGCTCCCAGCAAGGTTTCTTCGCCATCGAGCGCACCTGCCCGTCCTGTCATGGGCGAGGGCAGACAATCGACAATCCTTGTGACAAATGCGCGGGTTCCGGCCGCGTCACGCGCGAGCGAACGCTGTCCGTCAATGTTCCTTCCGGGGTCGAGGACGGCACCCGCATTCGCTTGAGCGGCGAGGGAGAGGCGGGGATGCGCGGCGGGCCGTCGGGCGATCTTTATATCTTTCTCTCGGTCAAACCGCACCCCTTCTTTCAGCGCGACGGCGCCGATCTCTATTGTCGGGTGCCGATTTCCATGGTCCAGGCGGCGCTCGGCGGCGAATTCGCGGTCAGGACGCTGGACGGAACCGAGTCCAAGGTCAACATCCCCGAGGGCGCGCAATCCGGACGGCAACTCAGGCTGCGCGGCAAGGGCATGCCGATCCTGCGCTCGCGCGACTATGGCGACCTGTTCGTGCAGCTCAATGTCGAGACGCCGCAGAACCTCACCCGCCGCCAGCGCGAACTGATGACGGAATTCGCCTCCGAATCCTCGCACAAGACGCATCCGGAAAGCGCGGGGTTCTTCGCCAAGATGAAAGAGTTCTTCGAGGGACTGAGCTGACCGGACTTGCGCCGGGCCAAGGACCGGATATGACTGCGCGGGCCTCGTTCCGGTCGGGAAACGGGAATGCAGGTTCGAATTCGAGATAAGGCCGCCGATGCTGCGGGATGAGGCGCATTTCTTCCGGTCCCTCGTGGCCAGGCCTCGCCTCACCGGCGCCGTTGCGCCGTCCGGGCGGGCGCTGGCGCGCGCGATGGCGGCGGCGGCCGGCGAGGCAGCCGACGGATTCGTGATCGAACTGGGCCCGGGCACCGGTCCGGTCACCAAGGCGCTCATCGAACGGGGCATCGCGCGCGAGCGGCTGATCCTGGTCGAATACGATTCGCGCTTCTGCCGCATGCTGGCCCAGCGGTTCGGGCCGGCGGCAGTCGTCTGTGGCGACGCCTATGACCTCCAGCGCACCCTGAATGGCTTTGGCGGCCAGCCGATCGCGGCTGTCGTCTCCAGCCTTCCCCTTCTCAATCAGCCGCCGCATCGGCGCGAAGAGCTCATTGACGACGCCTTCGCGCTAATGGGGCCGGATGGCCGCTTCGTGCAATTCACCTACGGATTTCTGTCGCCGATACCGCGCGACGGCGCTCGGCGCTATAGCGCGCATAGTTCCGCGCCAATCTGGCGCAACCTGCCGCCCGCCCGCGTGTGGACCTATCGCCTCGAGTCCGATCCTGCGGGGAGTGTAACGGCGCGCGGGAGGAGCCGGAGCAAAAGCGCGAACGAAGGCCGCACGGGCGAGGATCGATAAGATGGCGGCCTCGGCGCCGTGCGACCGGCTGATCGTCGCGCTCGACGCGTCCGATGTCGGTGAGGCCGAGCGTCTGATCGAACGCATCGGCGACGCCGCGACTTTCTATAAGGTCGGCATGGAGCTCGCGTATGGCGGCGGCCTGGGGCTCGTGGGCAGGCTCGTCTCAGCCGGCAAGCAGGTCTTTCTCGACCTCAAACTGCACGACATCCCCAACACCGTCGAGCGGGCCACGGCGCAGGCGGCGAGACTGGGCGCGAGGTTTCTGACCGTTCACGCCTATCCGCAGACCATGCGCGCGGCGGTCGCGGGCGCGAAGGGCTCGAATACGCAAGTCCTCGCCGTCACCGTATTGACCTCATGCGACGACGCCGATCTACGCGACGCCGGCTATCGATTTGGCGTCGCCGAACTGGTCCGCCGGCGCGCTGAACAGGCGCTTTCGCTCGGCGTCGACGGACTGGTCGCGAGCGCCGCCGAAGCGGCGACGCTGCGCAAAGCCGTTGGAGCCCAGATGCTGATCGTCACGCCCGGCATCCGGCCCGATGGCGCCGCCGCCGGCGATCAGAAGCGCGTGGCCGCACCGGCTGAGGCCATTCGGGCAGGAGCCGACTACCTTGTCGTCGGCCGCCCGGTGACGCAGGCGCCGGATCCCCGCGCGGCCGCCAAGGCGATCGTCGCCGAGATCGCCGCGGCGCGCTGACTTGATCGGCGGCGCAGTCACGCTAGGTTTGCTCGCCCGCCTGATGAAGGAGCCGTCATGCCCAAGGGATATGTCATTTCGCGAGTCGACGTCACCAATCCCGAGGCCTATGCGCGCTACGCCGCGGCGGCGACCAAGGCGATCGCTGACCACGGAGGCAGGGCGCTTGCGCGCGGTGGACGCAGCGAGGCGCTAGAGGGCAATGTGCGGGCGCGCAACGTGGTGCTCGAGTTCGACAGCTACGAGGCGGCGCGGGCGTATTTCTATTCCGATCAGTATCAGGCGGCGCGTGCGCTGCGCGAAGGAGCCGCGGAAATCGAAATGGTTTTGGTCGAGGGAGCCTGAGCCATGACCAAGGGGTACTGGATCGTCCATGTCGACGTGCGCGATCCCGAGGGCTACAAGCTTTACGTTAGGGCCAACGCCGCCGCGTTCGCGAAATTCGGAGCGCGCTTCCTGGTGCGCGGCGGAACCCAAGTCGTCAAGGCAGGCGCGGCGCGCGCGCGCGCCGTCGTGATCGAGTTTCCCGACTACGCGACCGCGCTCGCCTGCCATGATTCCGAGGAATATCGCCTAGCCGCGAAACTGCGCGACGCCGCGAGCGTCGCCGATCTCTTGATCGTCGAAGGCCATGACGGCCCGCAATCGGGCTGAGCGCGCCAATCAGGGGAACACAATGGCTGAGATCAGACTGATCGTCAGCGGCGCCGCCGGCCGCATGGGCCGTATGGTCGTGCGGGCGATCGACGAGGCGGAGGGCGCGAAGCTGGTCGGCGCGCTGGAGCGCGAGGATTCGCCTTGGATCGGCCATGATCCGGGCGCGCTCGCCGGTTGCGGCGCGAGCGGCCTCGCTATCGTCGCCGATCCGCTGTCGCTGTTGCTCGCGGCCGACGCGATCATCGACTTTTCCTCGCCGGCGGCGAGCGTGGAGATGGCGGCGCTGGCCGCCCAGGCGCGCATCGCCGATGTGATCGGCACGACAGGCCTCGGCGAGGCGGATCTCGAAAGGATCGACGCCGCCGCGCGTCACGCGCCGATCGTGCGCTCGGGCAACATGAGCCTCGGCGTCAATCTTCTCGCCGCGCTTACGCGCCGCGCCGCAGCGGCGCTCGGGGAGGATTTCGACATCGAAATCGTCGAGACGCACCATCGCATGAAGGTCGACGCGCCCTCGGGCACCGCCTTGCTGCTCGGCGAAGCGGCGGCCTCCGGACGCGGGGTTTCGCTAAAGGACCATACCGCCGGCGCCCGCGAGGGCGTCACCGGACCAAGGCGCAGAGGCGACGTCGGTTTCGCCTCGCTGCGCGGCGGCACGGTCGTCGGCGATCACAGCGTCGTCTTCGCCGGCGAAGGCGAACGGATCGTCCTGTCTCATCTGGCCGAGGATCGCGGCCTTTTCGCTCGCGGCGCGCTCAAGGCCGCGCGCTGGGCGCAGGACCGCAAGCCTGGGCTCTATTCGATGGCCGACGTCCTGGGTCTCGGCGGCTGACTGGGCGGCGGCCTATTCTCCGCACTCAAAATCGAGCTTCGCTGATTTTCGCGTCTTCCCCGCATGGACTTCGACGATTGGCGGCATGCGGGTCGCGTCCTCCCGGCGCGATGATCGCCGGCGCCGAGATCCGAACCGCATCCATCTCCGCTCCGGCGCGCCAAGGGCAAACTTGAAGATAAAGAAAAACCCCGGCTCGCGTCTGTGCGAACCGGGGCCTTTTTTTGTTTCGAGGTCGCCGTCGAAGCGTCAGTTGCTACGGCTGGAGCCCGTCAGGTACAGGATCGCCTGGAACATGTTGATGAAGTCGAGATAGAGCCGCAAGGCGCCGTGAATTGACTGCTTCTGCACCATCTCGTAGCCATCGCTGCTTGAATAGCCTTCCTTGATCGACTGGGTGTCCCAGGCGGTGAGGCCGGCGAAGATCACGACGCAGAGGATCGATAGACCGAACTGCAGCCCAGAGCTTTGCAGGAACAGGTTGAGCAAGCTGGCGATGATGAGGCCGATGACGCCCATCATCATAAACGATCCCATCGCCGAAAGGCTGCGCTGGGTCGTATAGCCATAGAGGCTGAGGCTGGCGAAGGCCGCCGCGGTGGCGAAGAACGCGCGTCCGATCGAGGCGCCGGTGTAGACCACCAGCAGCGCCGACATCGACAGCCCGATCAGCGCCGCAAAGGCGATGAAGGCGTTGCGCGCGCTCGCGACCGACATCGAATTGATGCGGGCCGAGATGTAGAAGACCAGCGCCAGCGGCGACAGCACGATCAGCCAGCGCAGCGGCGAGACATAGATCGCATGACCGAAGTCGGTCAGCGCAAGTCGTCCGCTCGGGGTCTGGACCGTGCCGAGGGCGAAGGCGCCGTAGGCGACCAGGCCGGTCACGCCAAGGCCCAGGGTCATGTAGTTGTAAACGCCGATCATATAGGCGCGAAGGCCCTGATCGATCGCGACGCCGGACCGTGCAATACCAGCGCCGGGACGCGCGTTGGCGTAGCGGTCATAGTCGGACATGAGAAAAACCTCTTCATAGGTGTGCGGCGCGCCCCGGCCGCGAAGCCGAGGCGACGCCTCACGACATAATATGGCGAGAGGCTATGGCGCCGCAAGGCCGCGGACGACGAAATCGCCTCAGTGCCCGCCCCCGCCCGCCATGGCGACCGGCCGTCGCATCAGGGCGGCGAAGGCGACGCAGCCGAGGAAGAGGAAGGTAAGCGCCAAGAAGACATCGGCGAGCGCCATCACCTCCGCCTGCCGGCGCACGATCAGCGCGAGCTTCTTGATTGCGGCGAGCTCGGCGTCGGAGCCGCGCGCGGCCAGCGCCGCGGTCATATTGGCGAGCGTCTCGTTCGCTACGGCCCGGCTCCAGGTGACGGACTCGCGCAGCCGCTCGAGATGCAGGTCCATGCGCTTGTCCAACATGGTGTTGATGAGCGCCAGGCCCACCGCCCCGCCGAGATTACGCATCAGATTGAACAGGCCGGAAGCGTTCTTGATCTTGCTCGGCGGCATCGTGCCGAGCGCCAGATTGTTGATCGGAACCATGCTGAGCATCAGGCCGACGCCGCGAAAGATCTGGGGCCACAACAGCTCCCAGAAATCCCAGTCGACGGTGACGTAGGACGCCTGCCAGGTGCCGATCGCAAAGAAGATGAAGCCGACCGCGATCATAAGGCGCGGGTCGACCCGGTTCATCAGCCGCCCGGCGAGCGGCGCGGTCAGAAACATGCAGGCGCCAGTCACGAACATGGTCTTGCCGATCAGCAGCGACGAATAGCCGCGCACCACCGCCAGATAGACCGGGTAGATATAGGTGAGGCCATAGAGCCCGATGCCGAGCACGAAGGCGAACATCGTGCCGGTCCAGAAATTGCGGTCGCGAAAGGCGGAAAGATCGACGATCGGCTGGTAGGCGCTCAGCACGCGCCAGAAGAAGACGACGCCGCTGACGGCCGAGACAACGATGGCGATCGACACCGGCTGGCTCTGAAACCAGTCCTTCGACGGCCCTTCCTCCAGCGCATATTCGAGCGCCCCAAGAAAGCCCGCCATGGCGATGAGGCCGGTCCAGTCGAAGTTGGCGAGCAGGGAATAGTCCGGTTCATCGAAATCGATCAGCAGCCAGCAGGCAATGGTCACGATGACGCCCGGCCCCAGATTGATAAGGAACAGCCAGTGCCAGGAGTACCAGTCGGTGAGGTAGCCGCCGACAGTCGGCCCGATCGTCGGGGCGAGCGTCGCCACCAGCCCGATGATCGGGGCGATGAACGGCTGCTTCGAGCGTGGAAAGATGGTGAACGCCGAAGCGAAGACGGTCGGGATCATCCCGCCGCCGATGAAGCCCTGCAGCGCCCGCCAGACGATCATCTCGTTGATGCTGGTCGCCTGGGCGCACATGAAGCTCATCAGCGTGAAACCACCCGCCGAGATGGTGAAAATGAGCCTGGTCGAGAAGGCGCGCGACAGAAATCCCGACAACGGGATCATGATCACTTCGGCGACGAGGTAGCTGGTCTGGACCCAGGTGACCTCGTCCAACGAGGCGGAAAGCCCCGCCTGGATCTGCGACAGCGACGCAGAGACGACCTGGATGTCCAGGATCGCCATGAACATCCCGAACACCATGAAGATGAACGCCGCCAGCCTTCGCTTCGAGAAATGCTCGACCGCCGCCGGCGTCCATGCGGCCGGGCGCGCCGGGATGGCGGGCGCGCGGATGGCGACGTCGCTCAAGGCCTGGCGCTCTTGGTGGCGAACGCTTCGAGCCCGAGCGCGCTGAGCAGGCTCGGCTTGGGCAAGGCGGGATCGCGGGTGTGGACGATGGCGACGACCGAAAGGCCGGGCCGCAGCGGAACCGTCTTCAGCACCTCCTCGGGAAAGGTGATGCGCACGGCGACGCGCTGGACGACCTTGGTGAAATTGCCAGTCGCGTTGTCGGGCGGCAGCAGCGAGAACTGCGAGCCGGACGCGGGCGAAATCGACGACACCACGCCCTGGACGACTTTCCCGTCAAGCGCGTCGATCGCGACATCGACCTTCTGACCCGGCCGGATGTCCGCGAGCTGGGTTTCCTTGAAATTGGCGTCGACATAAGAAGCGTTGAGCGGAACCAAGGCCATCAACCGGGTTCCCGGCTGCACGAGTTCGCCGACTTCGGCCGCCTTGTTTCCGACGACGCCGTCGAAGGGTGCGAGGACGCGGGTGAACGACATATCCAGCTCGGCCTTGGCCAACCCGGTCTGGAGTTCGCCGCGCTGGCGCGTCGCCTCGTCCCGCTGGGCCTTCAGAACGTCGAGATTGGCCTTGGCGCCCTCCACCGCGGCGGCGGCGGAAGCGGCAGTCGCACTCGCCGCTGCGACAGCCGCCCTGGTGCGGTCGCGGTCGGCGGTCGCCTGCTCGAGACGCTGCTGCGAGCCGAAATTCGTCTGCGCAAGCTTGAGGGAGCGGTCATATTCAAGGGCGGCGCGCTCGACGTCGGCCTTGGCGCCCGTCAGTTGGGCCTTTGCGGCGGCAACCTGCGCCTCCGCTTGGGCGATCGCCGCGCCCTGGGCGTCGATTTGCCGGCCGATGCGGGCGATCGTCGCGTCCTGGGTGGCGATGCGCGCCTTGGCGTCGTCGACCGCGTTCTGATAGTCGCGGTCGTCGATCGAGGCCAGAAGCTCGCCCTTGTGGACGGCCTGATTGTCGACCACCGGAACCGCGGTCAGATGCCCGGTCGCCTTGGCGGCGATGATCGATGTCGAGGCGCCGATATAGGCGTCGTCGGTCGAAATGAGAAAGCGGCCTGTGACAAAATAATCATAAGCCGTCTTGGCGCCATAGGCGAGCGAGGCCAGCAAGACGACCGGCAGGACGATCCGGCGAAGGCCGGCGCGCCTGGGCTTGGGCTTGGGCGCGGCCGGCGGGCCGCCGACCGCCGGCTTCGGCGTCGCCGGCACTCCCGGCGCGGCCGCTGCCGCGGTCATCGCTCGCGAGGCTGTCGCGGCGGCCGGCTCGGCGACTTCGACGTGCTCGTCCATCGAAAAACCCAACCTAAAACCAAATTGCGACCGAACGGTTCGGTCAATTTTTCTTGACATAGTCCAACCCGGGGATTAAAGCAAGCAAAATCGAACTGAACCGTTCGGTCAGTGATTCGGTCGGTGGAAGGTCTTGATGAGTATGGAATTGGAAGCCCCGGAACAGGAAGCCGCCGGCCGGAACGAAATCGGCGCCAAGAAGCGCCAGATCATGGACGGCGCGCGTTCGGTATTCCTGAGCGCCGGCTTCGACGGCGCTAGCATGAACGACGTGGCGCGCGCGGCCGGCGTCTCCAAGGGCACGCTCTACGCCTATTTCAGCTCCAAAGATGAGCTGTTCGAGGCGATCATTCGCGGCGAGTTCGGGCAAGCCGCGGAACGCCTGTGCGTCTTCAGGCGCGAGGGCGACGTGCCGGCGATGCTGACCGATTTTGGGGTCAGGCTTCTTGTTCGGATGACCGAGCCGGGCCACCTCGCTCTCGCTCGCGTAGTCATCGCCGCGGCGGAGAAGTTCCCCAATGTCGGTCGCGCTTTCTACGAGGCGGGCCCTCTGTATGGCGCGACGCGCCTGGCCGACGAGCTGCGGGCGATCGAGAGAGCGGGCGCGCTGAAGGTTCCGGATCCCGAGCGCGCCGCGTGGCAATTCATCGATCTCTGCCTGAGCTTCGGCTACAAGCGCCTCCTGTTCGGCGTGGTCGATTCCATCAGCCGCGAGGCCATCGAAGGCTCGGTCAAGGCCGGGGTCGAGGTGTTCTTGAAGGCGTATGGGGTTTAGAGCGAGGCGGTTCCGTCCTCGATAATTCGCCGAGTCCGTTACGGGCGAAGGGGAGGCGAGCGCCTTGACTCGGGGTCGCCTTGCTCGGCGCCCGCCCCCAATTTCAACCCGCCCGAGCCAGCTCGCTAATCCGGTCCGTGTTCTTCCCGATCACACGGGGCCGAAGCTGCGCCAAATCTCGCCTCGATGACCGCGCCTCCCTCGGCCGGAGCGAAGAGATCGACGCGTCCCCCGAACGCCCGAACGCGGTCGCGCATGGCGGCGAGGCCCATGCCTCCGCCGAATTCGCCTTGCAGCCCGTGGCCGTCGTCGGCGACGCGAACGACGAGCCCGGCGAGTTCGGGATCGCGCGAGCTCGCCTCCGGCCCCAATTCGTCGAATGTCAGGGTCGCGGCGATGCGCCTCGCTCCGGCGTGGCGAAAAGCGTTGGTCAGCCCTTCCTGAACGAATTGATAGATCATCAAGCTGGCGCGATCGCTCAAGCGCTCCGCCCGCGGATGAGCGTCGAGCGTCAAATCAACCTCCGGCTCTGCGCGCCTCCACTGCGCGACCAATGAGCGCAGCGCGGCCACAAGTCCGAGTTCTTCCAAAGCTGCGGGGCGCAAGTGCGCAAGTATGCGGCGGTTCTGGACTTGCAGAGCCTCGACTTGGGTCTGGATGGCGACCGCCGCGGCATGGGCGGCCGGAGCTTCGCCGAGCTTTGCCGCCAGCACGGCGGCGCTGGCGCGCAGCGCGAACAGATGAGGACCGAACTCGTCGTGCAGTTCGTTCGCAATGAGACGTCGCTCCTCGTCATGAGCGGCGAACACGCGCTCGATCAACTCGCCATTGGCGCGACTGAGGCCTTCGAGCGCGCCGGCGAGGCTATTGACCTTGGCGTTGAGATCACGGATCTCGGGCGGACCGCCGCCTTCCGCCCGCGACGCGTAGTCGCCGCTTTCGAGCCTCGCCAGCGTGACGCCCGCCACGCCGAGGGGCTTGAGGGCGCGACCGACAAGCAGCCCTGTCGCGCTCATGGCCGCGAGAGCCAGCATCGCCCCCGCCAGCGCCTCATCGCGCGCGCTAGTCCAGGCCTCGTCGATCACGGCGGATGGGTCGGAGACAATGACGATCGAATTCATCCTTCTGCCGTTGAAGACGACGGGAACGGCGGCGACCTCTATCCGCGCGTTTACGAGCGCGCGGAACCATCGCGGCGTTTGCGAAGAATTTCTTGCAGCCAACACGATCGCGGAGGCGAACGACGGCTCTCCGACGCCGACCCGCACGTGGCGCACGTTCTGGAGACTCGCGAGCAGCGCCTCGATGGCCCTCGCCGGCTCGGGCGCGTCCTGAAGGCGGCCGAGCGTGGTGGTGACGATATCCTTGGTCAGTCGCATCGCATTCTGCGTCTCGGCGCGCGCCCGCCCGCTCGCTTCGATGAGAGTTCGGCCAACGTCCATGCAGAGCCAGAGCGCCAGGAGCGACCCGAAAATGAGATTGAGACGGTTGCGGAGGGAGATCGAGCGCCACATCCGGATTTGATCCTTTTTTGCGGCCACCGTTGATTTTGTCCGCGAGCCTGTCAATCTTTGGGCCGCGCGGGCCCAAGCTCTCGCCCGTCCCAAGGCGCGGCAACGGACGCTTCATGGGATGGAAAGGATCACTCCCTCCCGATCGCTGGAGTCGCGGGTCGATGCGGGTTCTCATCGTCGACGATCACCCGATCGTGACTTCCGGCTGCCGGGCGCTCCTGGAAGCTGAGGATCCGAGCGTCGAGGTTTTCGAGGCTTCTGACGGCCGGGCGGGATATTCCGCCTATTTCGCTCTCAAGCCCGACGTTGCGGTGATCGACCTAAATCTGCCTGGCGTTTCCGGACTGGAGCTTATCCGTCGCGTTCTACAGCGCGAGCCGGAGGCGCACCTCATTCTGTTCAGCATGAACGACGATCCCGTGATCGCCGCGCGGGCGATTGAGGCGGGCGCCAAGGGTTATATCGCCAAGAACGACGATCCTGTCTTATTTTCCGGCGCGGTGAAGTCGGTGGCGGGCGGCGGGCAATACCTGCACGCGGAAATGGCGCGCCGGATCGCCTTCCTGCGCGCCGGTGGAAACCCCACCGCGATTTCCGCGCTGAGCCCGCGCGAGCTTGAAATCATGCGCCTGATCGCGGCCGGCCGCACCATGGCCGAGATCGCCGATGCACTGGATATTTCCTACAAGACGATCGCCAACAATTGCACCCAGCTCAAACACAAGCTCGGCGCCCGCAGCTCGATGGACCTCATGCGCATTGCTCTTGACGCAAAGCTTTGAAGGACACGAGACGCCCGGTCGCCGTTGTTCGAAAGCGCTTCACTTCACGAGCGGACAGCCGTCGTCAGCCAGCGGGCGGAAAGCTTCATCGGCGGGAATCGTCTCCACGAGTTCGTAATCGTCCCAGCGGCCCTTGGAGGCCCCCGGCGCCTTGACCTTAAATACATACATCGCATGGGTGGCGCGCCCGTCGGACCTCACGACGACTCGACCGAATAGCGGGTCGTCGATTGGCGCTTTGCGCATCTCAGCGACGACCTTGGCGCCCTCGATCGTATCGGCCGCCTTCGCGGCGCGCAAATAGGCAAGGGTCTCGGAATAGACGCCGGCCTGATCCTCCGTCGGCATGCGGCCGCCCATCCGCTCGGCGAAACGCTTGGCGAAGGCGCGCGTCGCTTCATTCTGATCCCAATAGAACGCCTCCGCGAGAATAAGACCCTGCGCGGAGTTGAGGCCCAGCGCCTCGATGTCTGTGATCTGGAGAAACAGCGCGGCAAGACGGGTGTCGCCTCCCACGACGTGAAACTCCGCCGCCTGCCGGATCGCGTTGATCGCGTCCGCGCCAGTGTCAGCCAGCGCGATGACACTGGCGCCGGAGGCCTGCGCCTGCAGCAGATATGAGCCGAAATCGGTGACGCCGAGCGGATGCGAGACCGAACCGACGACAGAGCCGCCCGCTTTGGCGACTGCCTGGCTTGTGTCGCGTTGGAGGGCCTTGCCCAGCGCATACTCGAAACTGATGAAATACCAGGATTTTCCGCCCATATTGGTGATTGTCCGGCCAATGGCCGAACCCAACGCCCAGGTGTCGAGCGTCCACTGAACTGTTGTCGGCTGGCAGAATTTTCCGGTGAGATCGGAGGTCGCCGTGGACGAGGCGAGCATCGTCCGGTTTTTTTCGTGGAGATAGCCGTTTACCGCCAACCCCACTCCGGAGTTGGCGAGATCGGCAATCGCTGCGACGCCTTCTTGCTCGATCCAGCGGCGTGCTATCGAGAGCCCGATATCTGGCTTGTTCTGATGATCGGCGGATATGATCTCGACCTTGATGTCGCCCGCCTCCCCGGCGAAATCCTCCGCGGCCATCTGAGCGCCAACCAGCGAGCCCTTGCCGACCTGGTCGGCGAACGGACCGGAAAAGTCGCTGAGCACGCCGATCTTGATCGTGCGGTCAGGGATTTCGGCCAAAGCGGCGACGCTAACGCTCATTGTCAGCGCCGCGGCCAAAGCAGCGCGACATAAGTTCGATAAGGCGCTCACCGCCACTGTCTCCTACCGGCCGGACATCCCGCGCGTCATACTCCGTCTCGGTGAACCGATCGCGCGCAAGTGCGCGGCGACGAGTCGCCACGACCCGTGCAAGACCATTCTCTCGCACGGATCTCGGAGACGGAAGCCGACCGCGACCGCGCCTAGGCGGCGAAGGGATGCTTGGCCGTGTCGCGTTGAGCGACGACTTCGGCAGGGGTCGGGTGACCGGAGACGGCGCGTTCGATCGACTCCTTCGTCGCGCGATAGTTGAAGTCCTGGATCTTCTTGTCGTCGGCCGCTTCCCAGTGGATGAAGACGCCTACACAGATAAAGAGATCGTCGGCCTCGCTCGCCGGAATCGTGCCATCCGCTACGCTGTCGGCTACCGCTTTTGCGACCGCGTGCTGCGCGGGCCCGAACATCTGGACCGCCTGTTTGGCGCCCTTGATCGTCACCTTGTTAAATAAGATCGTCGAAGGCTTGACGGCCAGGTTGGGCGCCACAACCGCGAGCAACGCGGTAAAGCCGTCCTTGTTGTTGGTCAGCGCATTGGCGAAAGCGGTTTCGACAGGGCTGCCGCGCGGGCCGATGATCAGATCGATATGCGCGACCTCGTTGCCATCGCCGACCAGGGATTCGCCAACCATCATCTTGTTGATCTTAGCCATCCAAATTTCCTCCCAGGGATGAAGACAATCCGCACGCCTCGGGCCGGTTGCGACGAGGCGAACTGGCTATCCTTGTTGTCAGCATCCCGCCTTGGGGCGGGATCGGTTGGCCGGATAGGCGGGGCTGTTCACCCCGCGCCTAAATCAAGCACTGTTAGCGCACGAGAGCAAGATGCGCGCCCCGGTTTGACGACAAGGAGGCGGCAAAAAGCGTCGCCACGGTCAAATCCGCGCTTGTTCCCGGGTTGATCCCACGCCCTTTAAGCTCGGAATCCCATTGCAGGAGCCCATCAATCAGGGGCTCGCGGTCATTGGTCGCCGCCACGGCGTCGCGCCAATAGACCGCGTCGCGCCGGGTCGCCTCGGCGGTTGCGAGATCGAATTTTCTCAATATGTGCGTGTCGGGCGCAGCCGCGAGAAACGCGAGATAAACCGCGAGCGTCGACCAGCGACGGTCTGATCCTGCACGCGGCGCCGCCGCCAAGGCTGGCAGCCCCAGCAAAAATATATCTTCATATGCGGTGACGTATTGCTGCGCGATTTGGTCTCTGCCGGCAGCTTCCGCCATGGCTTCGAGGAGCGTCCCGGTCGCCGGCGAACGAACGTCGTGGCTGACAGCGCGGCCAAGGCCGCCGGGATTCGCCGCGGCGATTGCTGCGAACGCGTCCGCCGCATCTTCCATGTCCAGCCTGTGAAGGACGCTCCTGAGCGCCTGGCGCAGGACGGCATCTTTCAGTTCCGCCGCTGCCGCGAGCGGCGCACACAACAAAATGATGCCGAGATTGGTGTTCTTGCCGACCACGGTCAGGGTCGCGTCCACCGCGCCGCGAATCCGCGCGCCCACACGCGCGCCTATTGTCGCGATCGGGGCGGCGCTGGCTTCAGCGCTGTGGACGAACTCGGCGACGCTCATCCCATGGCCCGGCGCGAAGCGATGCACGTTGCCGGGCTTGAGCGCGTCGAGTTCGTCAAGGCAGGCATTGACGAACGCCGCGGCCACCGCGGAGTCGACCAGGGTCACCGGGCGCAGCCCTTCACCGGACGGCGGACCAACTCGGCCGTTAGATCGGCTGCGATCGCCCGGGCGATGTTGCGCCGGCTCACATTCTGCAGGCCGCTCCAGGCCGGCATGCTGTTGACTTCGAGGACCGTCGGCGCGCCGTCGGCCCCTCTCAGGATGTCGACGCCGGCGATCGCCGCGCCGACCGCCCGCGCGGCAGAGACGGCGAGACGCTCCATAGCCGCATCGCGCTCGACCGCGCAGGGCTCGCCGCCCTGCTTGATGTTGGTGATCCAGGTTGGGGATCGCCGCATCATGGCGGCGACGACGCGGTCCCCGAGCACGAACAGCCGATAGTCACGAAAGTCCTCTGCGCCGACTTCAATATAACGCTGAAGATAGTAGACGCCGGCGACGCTTTCGCGCGCAGGCAAGTCCTCCGGCCGATGAATGAGACGCAGGTCTTTGCCTTGCGAGCCGAACAGGGGTTTGAGAACGAGCGGGCCGTGTGGCGCCTCCCGTTCGACAAGCGCGCGCGCGCTTTCCAACGACTCCGTCGTCCAGGTCGGCGGGGTCGGCAGGCCCGCGCGCGCGAGCAGGAAACTTGTCATCGACTTGTCGACGCAGCGTTCAATTGCGCGCGCATCGTTCCAAACGACAACGCCCAGATCGGCCAAGGCGTGCAGCACGCCAAGGCGCTTGGTGATCGCCTCGAACGAGCCGGCCGCCATCGTACGCACGTGCACGGCGTCCGGTAGCCGCGATCCCAAGCGAGACAACGTCAGCTTGCTGCGGCTCTGCGTATCAAAGTCGCATTCCGCGAGGTCGATCCTTGCGGCGCGCGCGCCGACGGCGGCGAAGGCCGCCTCCATCTGTCTCGCGTGCCAATCGGCCTGATCGCTGACGATGAGAACCACCGGGCCGTCGCCAGCCGCCATCGCCGAGTCAGGTGAAGCTGGCATCGAGCATTTTGTGTTGCAGAGCTCCGGCATGAAAACTCGCGCCGCTTTCGATCGCGGTGACAATGATTTCTGCCGGGCTGAATAGCATCGGATCGATGGCGTAGAAGTCGCCCTTGAAGCGTTTGAAAAGTTCGGCGAAAGGGGCGCCAAAATCCCGCGAATTGCGGCTAGGCAGCGCCTCGGCAAGCGCTTTGGCGTCCGCCGCCGGTCCGGTTACATAAAGCTGCACGCGGCCTCCGTAGATGATCGCGTCGTTGGTGCGGCCCATCGCAGTGACGAAATCGGGATGCGGCGGGGAAAGAGGCGCCGCGCCTATGCCGTCGACGACGCGGTCGAGCGGAAACTTCAGCTGGTGCGCTTTGTGGAGCGCCACTTCCAGCACCCGCGCCACGACCTGCGTAGCGCCGGCAGGACTTTGCGTGCGCGCGAAGATCACGGTCAGCGCCGACGGAGCGATGCGGCAATCGCGAGCCACTTTCTCGACAATTTCCGGTGGCGGCGGGCGACCGCTCTCGATGACGAGCGTCGCGCTATCCGCCTCGTCGGCGTAGCCTATGTCATTCAGCACGGATTCGACCTTCGCCAGGGCCCTGGCCGGGCCCGAGCCGAGCGCAAGGAAGGCATCCGCGCCAGTCCCATGCGCCAGACGCCAACCCGCGTACTGGCTGCCAAGGCAGGCTATGACCGGCTGCGGCGAGCTTACCGCAATCGTCCATGGCCAGCGCGGCGTCGCGCTGTCCGGCGCAAGCCGCACCGCGCCGAGACCTCCCATGCAGATTTCGGCGATGCGCAAGCCCGCCTCGACCCCTCCACGACAGGAAGCGCCCGCGTCGATGAGAGCTTCGCCGAGAGGTCCGCTCTCGACGCCGAGGTTCAGGATCGCGGCGTCGCGTTGCAGCGAGGCTGTCAACTCGGCGGCGCGACGGTTGACGCTTATTGGCAGGCCGGGATTCACCACGTGGACTCCTTGAAAAGAGCGGCGATTTGGCGCGCCCGCCGGGCCGCGAGACGCTTCGCGGCCGCGACGGTCGCCGCGGAGGAGAGCACCGTACAGATTGGATCTCCTGCTTTGATGCGAGTCCCCCGCGCCGGTCGGTCGGCGGTCCAATCCGGCCAGTTCGGTTCGATTCGCGGCGCCGTTTCGCAAGAAGCATAGACGAGTTGGGCCGCTCTTCGCTCCGTTCTTGCCGTGGGCGCCGTTATCCGGCCATCGCAGGCCGCGACGTGATTCGCAAGGAGCGGGTCCAGGTCCGAATCGAACACATCCAGCGTGGCGCCGGGTCGGGGATTGATCTCGACCAGCCAAGCCACGTCATTAGTGACCAGAAAGTCGGCGCTGTTGAGTCCGACCAGACCGAGTTCTCGGGTGAGACGCCCGACCGCGCGCTCGATGCCCTCGGCTGGCGCGGCGTCGAGGTCGAGGGGACCGGCGGCGCCGCCGTATCGAAATGGCGCTTCCGGCACTGGCGACGACCATTGCGCGCTCAGGCCGACAATCGAGGCGTTCCTTCCGTCGGCGACAAATAGCGCCGAAATATTCTGACCCTCGACCTCACGCTGGAAATAGGCGTCCGGCGGGACTTTGCCGTCTCGAGTAGCGGCCAGGATATGCGCGCCGCCCGCCCCGCCGCGCTGCTTCATCAGCCAGCCTTCCGGTTCGTTGGGCGGTCGCGTGGCGATCTGTGGATGCGCGACGCCGGCGCTGGCGCAAATTTGCGCGAGGACGAAAGGATCCTTGGCCCGAGCGAGTGTTGGGGCGTCGTTGCCGAAAACCCGAGTCTCGCGGGCGATCGCGGCGATTGTCGCAGGCTGATGCTCGAATCCGGAGCCGTAAACGAGCCCGATCGGATTGTGGTCGCGAATCAAGACCTCGACCGCGTCCGTGACCGCCTTCGCCGTCAACCCGTCGGTCAAACCGCCCGCAAGCGTGATCGCAGCGAGGCTGGCCTCGCGTGTGTCGTCATCGCCAAATACATCGATCGCGAGGGGGGAGAAGCCGGAGCGCCGGGCGGAGGACGCGAGCGCGCGCGCGGAATAGCCGACGACCACTATCGCGCGCCGGTCAGCCATTGCGCGCTGCCCCTGGCGGAAACTTCTTTGATCCTAGCGCGGCGGCGTGGAGGCGCATCGCGACGCATTGCGCTGCCGGCGTCGATGATGCAAGGACGGTCTCCATCGGCCGACGTCTCCCCTCTCGCGGCTCAATTCGACTGAAGCCACTCGCCAACCCTCTGTCCAGCAAACCGTGCCGCGAATGATCGCAACTGGACCTGGCGAAACTAGCCTTCCCCGCTTCTGTCCCCGCCAGAAGAGCCGTATAAGCGCTTCTACGCGCAGCGGCTATTTATTCGTTCAAAATCTGCTCTAATATGCGTGTGCGAGGACCTGGGTCGGCTGACGGCGCAGGGCCGGCTCATCTGGTGGAATGACGTTCGCGCGCCGCCGATCAAGGGACGCCCAAGATCGCGCTGGGTCGAACGCAGGCTGACCGGGCGATCCTGGCCAAGTTGCATTTGGCCAAGCGGAGTCGCCCAGTCAGAGAAAAGTTCGTGAACTTGATTCAAGCTTTCGAGGGGGCGGAGCCCGTGGCGCGCAAGCAGCAAATCGGAGAAAGGGCGATCGCGTGGATCGAGGGCGCGCCAGTCTCACTGGAAGAGGCCGCGACGGCTGCCGCCCATATTCTAGCCGCGAGCGCTCAACCGCTGATCGCCGGCTTGGGCGTCGACGTTGAAGGGGCGAGGGCGGCGGTCGCGCTGGCCGAGCGCGTTGGCGGGATCGTCGACCACATGCATTCGGCGGCGCTTCTTCGCGACCTTGATAGTCTACGCGAAACCGGGGTCATGATGACGACGCCTGGCGAAGCGCGGGTGCGGGCCGACGTGGTGTTGCTCGTTGGCGCAAGCCTGCTGGAAACCTGGCCCGCCTTGAAAGAGCGGCTGCTTGAACCGCCGGCGAGACCGCACGGCGCGGACGTCGCGCGACGCATCATCTGGCTCGCTCCAGAAACAGAAGGGAAAATCTTCGAACTCGATGGCGCCGCTCAGATCGTCCGCGCGGGGCTCGGCCCAAGGCTGGCCGCCAATCTCGCGGCGTTGCGCGCAAGGGTCAAGAACCGTCCGGTGGTTCGCGCCGATCTTGAGCCGGCCGTGCTCGACGCGATCGCAGCGGCGCTAAGGAACGCGAAATTCGGCGTTGCTGTCTGGACGGCTGCGAGTCTCGGCGCGCTCGAGATTCAAATGCTCAACGGGCTGGTGCGCGACCTCAATGAAACAACCCGGTTCTCCACCTTGCCGCTTGCTCCGCCGGACAATGGCGCGGGCGTGCTCGCCGTCTGCGGATGGATGACCGGCTTTCCGATGCGAACTGGCTTCGGCTCCGGCGCGCCTGTGCACGATCCCTGGCGATTCGACGCGGAACGGCTGGTCGCGTCGAATGAGACGGACTGCATATTATGGATCTCCGCCCTTGGCGCGCCCATGCCGGAACGTCGAGGCCGACCGCCGGCAATCGCGCTGTGCGATCGGGCGACGCGCTTGGGCGCATCGCCGACGGTGAGAATCGAGGTCGGGCGGCCCGGAATCGAGCACGACGCGGTTCTGCACTGCCAGGAGACCGGGACTCTCGTCGCCCGAAACGCGACCTCGCCGGCGAGCAGCGCGGCGCCAAGCGTCGCGCACGCGCTCGCGAGCATTGCCGCCCGGCTCCAGGATGCGGGCGCCGCGGCATGCTGATCCGCGTCAAGGGCGGCCGAATCGTCGATCCGGCCAACGAGCGTGACGAAATTGGAGATCTTTGGATCCTCGATGACCGCATCGTGGCGCCGTCAAGAACCGCGCCGGCAGATGAGATCGTCGACGCCGAAGGCCTCATTGTGATGGCCGGCGGGATCGACATCCATTCGCATATCGCGGGGAGCAACGTGAATACGGCGCGACTGCTGCTGCCGGAGCAGCATCGCGCGCGCGCGCGCCGTCCTTCCGCCACGCCGCTCTCCAACGCGGGCTGGTCGACCTTCGAGACCGGTTGCCTCTACGCGGAAATGGGCTTTACGACGGTCGTCGAACCGGCCGTCTCGCCGCACTATGCCCTGCATGCGCATCTCGAACTCGCCGACGTTCCGATCATCGACAAGGCGATCCTCGTCATCCTCGGCAACGACGATTTCGTGCTGGAGCTGATGCGTTCAGGCGAAGGACCGGCCGCGATCCGCGACCACGTCGCCTGGACGCTCCAATCGACCAGGGCGCTCGGCGTCAAGGTGATCAACGCTGGCGGCGTCGCCGCGTTCAAGGACAATGTGCGGAGCTTTTCCTTTGACGATGTCGTGCCCTGGTACGGGGTCACGAGCCGCCAAATCGTCAGTGTCCTGCAGCGGGCGGTGCATGAACTCGGCGTGCCGCATCCCCTGCATGTCCATTGCAACAATCTCGGCCTCGCCGGAAACTTTGAGACGGCGCTGACCACGATCGCGGCCGCCGGGGATCTGCCGCTGCATCTTGCGCACCTCCAATTCTATGGTTACGCGGCGGAGGGCCCGCGGGGCTTTTCCTCCGCCGCCCCGCAGCTTGCCGAGGCGGTCAACGCGGCCAGGAACGTCACGATCGACGTCGGGCAGGTGATGTTCGGGCAGACCGTGACGATTTCGTCCGACGTGCTGCGGCAGTTCGCCGCGCGCTCTCAGGCCAGTCCAAAGAAATACGCGATCATCGACGGCGACTCGAACGGCGGCGGCGTCGTGCCCTATAAATATGAGGCGGGCAGTTTCTTCAACGCCGTCCAATTCGCTGTCGGCCTCGAGCTGTTCCTACTCGTCAACGACCCCTGGCGCGTATTCTTCACCACCGATCATCCGAACGGCGCCCCGTTTACGACCTATCCGGAGCTGTTCGCGCTGCTGATGAATAAAGATTTGCGCACGCAATGGCTGTCGCGACTGCCGGAAGAAGCGGTGGCGGTGACGACTCTGCCTTCGCTGACGCGCGAATACACGCTCTACGAAATCGCGACGATGACCCGCGCTGCGCCGGCGAAGCTGCTTGGTCTTTCCGACCGGGGGCACCTGGGCGTTGGCGGGCGCGCCGATATCGCGCTCTATCGTCCCGGCAAGGACCTGGCGCAGATGTACCGCTCGGCGGCGCGGGTCTATAAGGACGGAGATCTCGTCGTTCGCGACGGTCGGGTCACGCACTACCGCTTCGGCCGGGCGTTGCAGGTCTCGCCCCCGGTCGAGGCCTCGATGCGGCGGCGCATGTCGGGCTACTACGATGCGCGCTACGGGCTGGCTTCCGACTTCATGCGCGTGCCCGACCACGCAATCTCTCGCCAGCATCCTTTCGAGGCCGTCGCATGTCTGCCCTGAGCGTCAAGGGCGTCGCGATCGACGACACCTTTGCCGAGGCTTTCGCCATGCGCGCGACCGCCCTCGTCATCACGGCCCCCAGCGCGCGCTGGGCGTTGCAGGCGGCGACGACGATGACGGGCTTCGCCACGTCGGTCATCGCCTGCGGCTGCGAGGCGGGCGTCGACCGGGCTCTGTCTCCGCGCGAGACTCTGGACGGGCGCCCGGGGGTGCGTGTTCTGCTGTTCGCCGTCTCGACCTCCGAGTTGCAGCGGCAGCTGCAGAATTGGGTCGGCCAATGCGTGCTCACTAGTCCCGGCTCGGCTTGCTACGCGGGCCTGGAGGCGGGCGAAGACACGCTCAAACTCGGCTCCGCTATTCGCTTTTTCGGCGACGGCTGGCAGATCGCCAAGAAGCTCGGCTCTCGTCGCTTCTGGCGCGTGCCGGTAATGGACGGCGAGTTCGTCTGCGAATCAACGACCTGCATGACGAAGAAGGCGGTCGGCGGCGGCAATCTGCTCATCATGGGCGCAAGCCGGGCGAAGACGCTCGCAGCTGCGGAAGCGGCAGTCGCGGCCATGCGCGCGGTCAACGATGTCGTTTTGCCGTTTCCCGGCGGAATCGCCCGCTCCGGCTCCAAGCTCGGATCGAAGTACAAAGGCGCGAGCGCTTCGACTAACGACGCCTATTGCCCGACACTGAAAGGCGCGCTCGACAGCGAGCTCGGCCCCGAGATCGCGTCGGTGCTCGAAATCGTCATCGACGGATTGAACAGCGCCGCGGTCGCGGAGGCGATGCGCGCCGGGCTCGCCGCCATCGTCGACCTTGGCCCCGAGCGCGGAGCGCATGCGGATCGGCGCCGGCAATTATGGCGGCAAGCTCGGGCCCCATCACTACCGGCTCCAAGAGTTGCTGTCTTGAAACCGTTGACCTTCACTCTTCGCGCGGCGCCGCCGCAGCGGCTCGATCTTTCGCCGCTGAGCCCGCAACGACTGTCCGGCAAGAGTTTGCCGGAAATCGCCGCGATCGAATTGCAAACGACCCGCGAGCGGGTAGTGGTCGGAGATATGTTCCGCATCCGCAATGGCGACTCTGCGGCGATCCTCATCGAAGGGGGAGCGGAGCGCTTCGACCGTGTTGGCCTGGGGCTGGAGGCGGGCGCAATCACCGTCGAAGGCGATGTCGGCGTTGAGGCGGGCCGCCTGATGGCGGGCGGCCGGCTGACGGTTCGCGGCAATGCCGGCCCCTATGCGGGCTCCTGCATGAAGGGCGGAACGCTGGAGATCACGGGCGACGCGGGCGAGCGGCTCGCGGGCCCGTTGAGCGGCGAGACGGTCGGCATGAGCGGTGGCGTTCTGCACGTTCGTGGAAGCGCGAGCTCGCGCGCCGGCGACCGGCTGCGACGAGGTCTTGTCCTGATCGAGGGCCGAGCCGACGCCTACGCAGGCAGCCGGATGATCGCGGGGACCCTCGCCATAGGCGGCCAGGCAGGCGACCTGCCTGGCTATCTGATGGGCCGCGGCACCATCCTGCTCGGCCAGGGCGCGACCATGCTTTCGCCGTCATTCGGCGATTGCGGCGAGCATGAGCTCGTGGCGGCGCGCCTGATTGCCGACTACGTCGCGCAAAGCAGCGCAGGTCTCGCAAGATTGTTTCGTCGACCGCTGCATCGTTGGGCGGGAGATTTGGCCGCGCTCGGCAAAGGCGAGATACTGACGCCGCGCATATAACGGGCTCGGGCCTCGCGCCTCGAACCGTCCGCGCCGCCGCCGACGCGCCAGCCCGATGGTTTGGTTCGAAGGCTCTTGCGCCAGGGCAACCAGGGGGCGCTATTTGGTGGATCCCGAAGTCGAGACGGGGGCGGGGGGCGAAAAGAAGGTGGCGAATTTGATTGCGGTCTCAAGTCCTCGAATACTGGCGGCGATTCTGGCGGCGACGCTCGCAACCTCCGCCCTCGGCGCCTCGTCCGTCGATGGCCAATCTCGCGCAACGCCCGCGCTCCTTCGCTTCGAACGCGCTGGTTCCGGATCCTCGGGAGCGACGGCGCAGCGCACGGCGGAGGTCAAACAGGAACGCGCGAGCGATAAGGAGCCGGCCGCGGCCGTTCCAATCGCGGTCGTCGACTTCGATTACCGGGACACCTCGGGCGAGCCGATCGATCAGGCTGCCGAACATCGAACGCGCATGGCCGCGTTCATGAGCAAGCTGCGCGCGGACCTCGCGGCGAGCGGAAAATACGCGCCGGTGGTGATCGACTGCGCCAATCCGCCCTGCACCGCAGGAAACATGGCCCCCGCCGCGCTGATCGCGGCCGCCAAAAAGGCGGGGGCGCGTCTGCTGCTCTATGGCAAGGTGCAGAAGATGAGCACCCTCATTCAGTGGGGCAAAATGGAAGTCGTCGATCTTACCGATGATCGGCTCGTCGGCGACAAGATGCTGACGTTTCGGGGCGACACGGATGAAGCCTGGAGGCGCGCCGAAGCGTTCCTGGTCCAGGAGTTGCGCGCGCTCGACATCGTCAAGTGATTCGGTCGCTGCGCTCTCCCCGAACCGCATGCGCCGAGCAGGATTTCTGAAGAGCGAATCCCGGCTTTTCACAAAAATGCCGTGTTCTCACGGTGTCTAGTCGCGAAAAGCCCGGTCGAGGTGGATCGCCTTGGCCAGAATGGACGCCGCGCTCTTGTCGATGCGCGCGGAATCGACGTCCAGACCGGTCACGTTAGCGCCCTCGAGCCGGGCGCCGCGGAGATCCGCTCCGCTGGCGTCCGCTTCGCGCAGCGAAGCGCCAGTGAGATCGGCGCCGGCGAATTTGGCGAATCGCAGATCCGCCCGCGCGAGATTCGCGCCTTTGAAGTCCACGCTTGTAAGGTTGGCGGACTTGAAGCTGGCGTGCATGAGGCCCATCGACTGGTTCTTTTCGTCGGCGCTGCAATCCGCATCCACGAAACTGGCGCCGGTCAGGTTGGCGCCGGTCATGTCGGCGGTGACGCGGGCGCCGTCAAAATCCGCACCCTCGAGGTTCGCTCCCGCCATCTGCGTCCCAAACAGGCTCGCCTTGACGAGATGGGCGCCGGTGAGATCGACCTTGAGCGCCCAGACCTGGTCCAGATTGGCCCCATTGAGGGTAGCGTGAGCCAGATTGGCGTGATTGAGACGCGCCGCGCGAAAGTCCGCGTGAGTGAAATCGAGGCCGGAAAGATCGAGACCGGAAAGACGCTTCCCGGAGAAATCGGCGCCTCGTCCGCCGGCCGCCGCCAGTTTGGCCTGAACCTCGGCGCGCGTCATTTCCGCCTTGGTCATGTCGGGCGAAGACATGTCGAGTCCGCGCATCATGTCCTGGGCGCGCGGGGCGCAAATCGACACGACCGCGACCGCGACCACGATCGCGCTTCCGATGAAATGTCTGGCGAGGCGCCTACGCATGCGGACCAAAATACAGACATCATGCAAGGCAGGCAACGGACGATCTCAAAACACCGGTATGCGGCGTTCGCCGGACCGCGCCAAAGCGGCGGTCAAATCTTCTCGCCCGCGGCGCCGGGAAAGGCGCATCGCCAACTCGCGACCCGCGTGGAGGGATGACTTTCCGACCACGCGGCGATGTAGGGCGGCGCCTGCATCATGCACTGCATCAGCGACCCCTGCGAGACGAATTGCATTCTGGTCTCTTGGCATTGTTGAGGCGTGGTGAGCGCGCATACCGTCAAAATCAGTTCGATCATTGTGTTCTGCTCTCGATTGGAACGCCCGCCCTCGAGGTTGAACGGGCGTCGCGCCCGTGGCAAGTCACATCTTGGCGAAATCGCCAACGAACATGAGCCGCCCGCGGGCTTGACGTTTGTCTTCACCCCTCCTTCGCTTGGCAAACCATGGAAAGTCCCGCAATGTCGAGTGCTATGCGTCACCGCCTTAAGCAGCAGTTCGGAAAAGCGGGCGCCGGTCTCCCGACGAAAGGCCCGCTTCGTCAAAGACCTCCAAACGGGGATCGGTCAGCGAGCCGACGAAGCCCCGATTAGGCGCAAATGGCCGGGGAGCGAGACGCAGACGTGAAACGCGTTCGGGTTGCCACGACGGCGCGGCTGCACCTTGGATTTCTCGACCTGAACGGGGATCTGGGTCGACGGTTTGGTTCGATCGGACTTTCAATCGACGCTTTCGAAACCAGTGTCGAACTGTGTCGCGGACCAAGCCTTCAGGCCGTGGGTCACGAGCGCAAGCGTAGCGCGCGCCTGGCGCTTCGCGTCGCCGAGAACCTCGGCCTCGATACGGCCAAGACGCTGACCGTTCGAAATGCGATTCCCGCCCATGCGGGGCTGGGGTCCGGCACTCAGCTGGCGCTCGCGATCGCCTCGGCGTTTCGGCGTTTCTCCGGACTTGCTCCCGACACGTTCGGCGACGCGCGCATGCTCGATCGCGGCGCGCGTTCGGGAGTCGGCGCGGCCCTATTCGAGCACGGCGGCCTGGTCGTCGATGCAGGGCGCGGGCCGGACACCGGATTTCCTCCGATTGTGGCTCGTCTGGTCTTTCCCTCGCACTGGCGGATACTGCTGATCATGGACCCCGACATGGAGGGCGCTCACGACGAGCAGGAAGGACGGGCCTTCGCCGCCCTTCGCGCGTTCCCCGCCCATTCCGCCGCGGAGATCTGCCGCCGCACCCTGATGCAGGTGCTTCCCGCGGTCGCCGAAGGGAATCTCGCCGCCTTCGGCGAGGGCGTGGCGTCGATACAGACAATCCTTGGCGATCATTTTGCGCCCGCTCAAGGCGGCGGCCGATTTAGCAGCGCCGCCGTCGGCGGAGTTGTCGAGCGGCTCAAGTCGGAGGGCGCGCACGGCGTTGGCCAGAGCTCGTGGGGTCCGACCGGTTTTGCTTTCGCGCGCGATTCCGACGAAGCCGAATTCCTCGCCCGGCGGGTTCGCGCGGAGGCGGGGACCGCGGTCGAGATCAAGGTGTGCAAGTCGGTCGACCACGGCGCAGAAATCCGCGAGGACGACGAAGCTTAGGATCAACGAGAAACCAGGAGGAAGACGTGGCCAAGAACATATTGCACATGCTGACGCCGCTCGCGCACATGAGCCCCTTCGACATCAATATGGCGATCGACGCCGGCTATGACGCGACAGTTCCTTACGCGAATGTCGGATTGAACGAAGTTTCCGGCCTGATTCAGGACGCGATGTTCTCGCGTTCTCCGCGCGACGCGGCGCGGACCGGCGTTTTCATCGCCGGGAAAGACGCGTTTCTGGCGCTCGACATGCTCGACGCCGCGGCGAAGGCGCTGTTCAAGCCGTTCGAGATATCTTTGTTCGCCGATCCGGCGGGATCGTTCACCACCGCCGCGGCGATGATCGCGGTGATCGAAAAGACGCTGCGGGAGAAAGCTGGCCGGACGCTCGCGGGATTGTCGATTTCCATATTCGGCGCGACCGGCGTCGTTGGAACCGCCTCGGGAGTGATCGGAGCGCTGGAAGGCGCCAAGGTCACGTTGGTCGGTCATGATGGGACAGCTCGGGTCACTCGCCACATGGCCGAGGTCAAGCGCCGCTTTGGCGTCGATGTCTCTGTCGCCGACGGATCGACGCCCGAACAGAAGGCGGCGATCGTCGCTTCAACCGAGGTCATTCTTTGCGCGGGGCGGGCCGGCGTGCGGGTGCTCGACGCCAATCAAATCGAGGCCGCCGCCAATCTGCTGGCGGCGGCGGACGTCAACGCAGTCCCGCCGCCCGGCATCGAGGGACTGGATTCGCGTGCGAATGCGGCGCCGCTCGGCGGACACGGCGCGGTGGGGATTGGCGCGTTCGCGATCGGCAATGTGAAATATCGAACGGAGTTGGCTCTGTTCAAGCAGATGGCCGAGAGCGCGACGCCTTTGAGGCTCGACTTCCGCCAGGCGTTCGAAGTCGCGCGCACATTCGCCTGACCGGTCGCTCGGGCCGGTTCTGGATCGGCGCCGCTCGCGCGCATTGACACGGGCGTTTCCAACCCGCGCGTCGCTAAACGATTGCGGGTGACGCTTGAATTGAAGCGCGCGCGACCCTATGCTCGACATGGAAGGAAAATGCTCATGTCCGCCGCGTTCCGCGTCGCCGTCGCGATCACGATTTTCGCAGTGGCGCCGCCGCAAGCCTTCGGCCAGGGACGCCCCAAGATCGACCCGGATTGGCCGTGCCCGCAAGTCAAGACGTCGGCGTTTTCTCTCGCTTCCATCTGGGCCGGTCCCGCCATCGATCTGAACGACCAGAGTTGGCGGGAGGATCCGGATGTCGCCGATCTGGCGACCAAAATGTCTCAGCGACGCGTTCCGATCGAGGAGGTGGAAAAGTCGATCGTGGAATTCAAGGCGAAGTCCGGCGGCGACGCGGACGCGAAACTGCTGCGCGCGTTCGGCGCCGCGTTTCAGGACCTCACGCGGCAGCGCTCGGAGATTATCGAGGGGCTCGATCGGTTCGGCCGCAAGCAGCATGAGATGGCCGAGCGCATTCGCGCGGAGAACGACGCGGTTCAAAAGGCCGCCGACCAGAACACCAGCGGCCAGGCTCAACCCGCGGATGACAGCTTCAAACGATTGGAGTGGGACATTCGCGTATTCGACGATCAGCAGCGGACGGTCGGTTACGTTTGCGACACGCCGGCGCTGATCGAACGGCGTCTCGGGACGATTGCGCGCGCGGTGCAGCAGGCGCTCTGACGGTCGGCTTTGCGGCGCGGTAGCGCCGCCCACGGACAATGGCGTCAGGTCGTTGTTGCGCGGCCGCGAAGTCGCGCGACCGGAACGGGTTGAATCGCCTATTCAGGTCGCGGCTCGGGCCGACGGCTTTCGAGCGGGAAACCGGCCGCCGACCAGCCGTCCGCGCCTTCGGGATACCAGGCGACCTTGACGAAGCCGAGCGCGAGCGCGCGCTTTGCCGCATTCCAGGACATCCAGCAGTCGCGCTTGCAATAGAAAACGACCGTCTCGCCTGCGTCGCCGCCGGTCGCTCGACGAAGCCCGGCGCGAAAATAATCCTCCGTCACTTTCGGCAGATCGCCATATCCGGTGTCCGGCAGCCAGATGCTGCCGGGGATGTCGAGCCGGGGCTTTTCGCGCCAAACGACGCCGGGCGGAAGGTTGGCCGGCCGCGGCGCCCGAGGAAGAACATCCACGAACACCGCGTTGCGGTCGAGCCAAAGCTGGCGCGCTTCGCCGGTCGAAACCACGCGCGCGCCTTTCAATGTGGCCGGAGTCGGCGCTCGGTAGTCGCTTGTTCGATAGGTGTCGGGCTCAGGCGGCGCGGCGTCCGCACGCGCCCCGAAAACCGAAATCGCGCAGATCAAGACGAGCGCGATGCGATGGCGGGCGCGCACGCGGGCTGCCGAGGCTAAGCGGAGATTCGTCGGCTCGCCAACGAATCTCCGCTTGGGGTCCTTTGAAGAAGCGGGATTTTTGTCGGAGAACCGCGGCTCAATGTTGCAAATTCCCGCCTAGAGGGCGCGGTTGTTCTCGTCGAGCAACGGAACGCCGAAAGACCGAAGGATCGTATTGATCTCTTTTTGGTTCTCGACAATGAGCTTGTCGAGCGCGCGCTTCCAGTTCTGATCGGAATGGCGAACGCCCATGACGATGCGATAAATCATTCGCGGGCCGCCTGGAGGCTCTTTCACCAGCAGGGTGACCGTCGTCGGCGCCTTGGCCTTCGACGCGTAATAGCCGGCGATCGGTCCCCATAGCAATGCGACGTCAATGACGCCGTCATCCAGGTCCTTCATCATTTGGTGGGTCGGCGATTCATAGCGCGTGTCGACGACCAGCGGGTAGGACTTGATATGGGCGAGCTCCCCGTTCATGGCGAGATAGGTTGCGGGCGGCGTTCCCGCGACGATGCCGATCCTCGCGGTCTTCAGACGCGGATCGCTGAGCGAATCCAGGCCTTCGAGCGGCCCTCCCTTGTGGTAGGCGGCGGCGTAAGCCGTCCGGTAATAGGGGCTGGTCGGCTGGACGAAATCATCGCCCTGCGCGATCCCCAGAACGACGTCGCAGCGGTGCGCGTTCAAGGTATTGCGAACAAAACCGGTTGCGTCGGGATAGAAAGTATAGGCGACGGTTTTGCCCAGCTTGCGCGCGAAAAGATCGGCGATCTTGTTCTCGAAGCCCTCGCCGGCCTGGTCGGAGAACGGCAGGTCGCGCGGATCCGCGCAAGCGCGGAAGACATGAGGATCGACCAGTTCGATCGAGTTCGGTCGTGGCCGATTGCTGCGCGCGCGCGCCGCCGAGCGCGCCAAGAAGTGCCAGAAGGGCGATAGTCGCAATCGTACGCATGATGAGGGCCTATTCAGTCGTCCGCCATGCACTTGGTCTCGTTCTTGTCGAACGCGGCCGACTTAGGGGCGTGCTTCGCCGGACGTCCGCGCCCCACCGCATTCACCGAGCGGGCGCGCAGATAGATGTATATGTCGGTCAGGTAGCACATCACGTTCTTGTTTGTTGCGAATGTGGGCATAACCTTATCTTGCCCGTTGCGGAGATCTTTGCGCCCGCTCACGACAATGCCGTAAAAAACCTCGAAGGGAATCGTTTTCAGCGAATCCTTCAGCGCCGGCGCATAGGTCGATCCCGAGCCATCGGGGCCGTGGCAGACGATGCATTCCGAATTGTAGCGGCGGTAGCCTGAATACGTCTCCCAGTCGACCGTGCCGTCCGCCTCGATCTTGAAGGTCGGCTCACCGGCTTTGTCGCGCCAAATGCCGTCCTCGTCTTGCTTGACCGCCGTCGGATCGCCGGGCGGCTCCGCAGCCGCCGGAAATTGAGTGACCATCAGCAGGGCCACCGCGGCCGCGCCGCTCCACAGTGAAATTTTCACCGCTGCATTCCTTGAGCTCCGCTCGGTCCCGCGTATATCGAGTGCTTCGAGAAAAAGGAGCCCGGCGCTAGCCATCTTACCCGCCAGCGCCGGGCTCGGTTCACGTCAAGTCAGACGGCTTGTCAGTCCGTCGGAAGCGCGAAGACGGTCAAATTTCCGCCCAGCGCCGTGTAGTCGGAGAGAGCCTTGTAGCCGCCGACCGCGCCCAGACCGTCCGTGCCCTTGGTCAGACCGGCCGCGAGTCCGATGCCCGCCCAACCGCCGACGCCCGACAGCACCGCCACGTACTGACGGCCGCCGTGCTCGTAGGTCATCACGTTGCCGATGATGCCGGACGGAGTCTTGAACTTGTAGAGCTCCTTGCCGGTCTTGGCGTCGACCGCCTTCAGGTAGCCTTCCAGGGTGCCGTAGAACACGACGCCGCCGGCGGTCGCCAGGGCGCCCGACCACACCGAGAACTGCTCCGGATCCGACCACACGATCTTGCCGGTCTTGCCGTCCCAGGCGATGAAGTTGCCCATGTTGCTCTCGCCCGGAGGCGGGAACATCGACAGCGTCGCGCCGACGTAGGGCTGACCTGCGGTGTAGCTGACCTTGAACGGCTCGTAGTCCATGCAGACGTGGTTGGTCGGCACGTAGAAGAGCTCAGTCTCCGGCGAATAGGCCGCAGGCTGCTCGTCCTTGGAGCCCAACGCCGCCGGGCAGACGCCCTTGGTGTTGACGTCCGGGCCGTTATGGTCGGTCGAGTACTTCGCCACGACGAGCGGCCGGCCATAGTCCTTGGAGGATTTGTCCATGTCGACCTTTGTGGCCCAGTTCACCGCCGGATCGTATTTTTCGGCCACCAGCAGTTCGCCGGTCCCGCGATCGAGCGTGTAACCAAAGCCGTTACGATCGAAGTGCGTCAGAAGCTTGCGCTCCTTGCCGTCGATCTTCTGGTCGGTCAGGATCATCTCGTTGATGCCGTCGAAGTCCCACTCGTCGTGCGGCGTCATCTGGTAGACCCATTTGGCCATGCCGGTCTCGGGGTCGCGGGCCCAGATGGTCATCGACCAGCGATTGTCGCCGGGGCGCTGCCTCGGGTTCCAGGTCGACGGGTTGCCCGAGCCGTAATAGATGAGGTTGAGTTCGGGATCGTACGAGTACCAGCCCCAGGTGGCGCCGCCTCCGATCTTCCACTGGTCGCCTTCCCAAGTCTTGAGGGAAGAGTCCTTGCCGATCGGCTTGCCGAGCGCCGTCGTTTTCTCGGGATCGACGAGGAGGTCGGAATCCGGTCCTTCCGAATAGCCGCGCCAGACCAGCTTGCCGGTCTTCAGGTTGTAGGCCGACAGCCATCCGCGAACGCCGAACTCGCCGCCGGACACGCCGGTGTACACCATGTCCTTGACGACCATCGGCGCGTTGGTGCCGGTCTGGCCCTTGGACGGATCGCCGTCCTTGACTGACCACGCGACGGCGCCGGTCTTGGCGTCCAGCGCGACCAGGGTGGTGTCGGCCTGATGAAGGATGATTTTGCCGTCGCCGTAAGCGAGGCCGCGGTTGACGGTGTCGCAGCACATCACCGGAATGACGTTCGGATCCTGCTTGGGCTCGTATTTCCAGAGAATCTTGCCGTCGTTGTTGAGGTCGAGCGCGAACACGGTGTTCGGGAACGGCGTGTGGACGTACATGACGTCGCCGACCACGAGCGGAGCGCCCTCGTGTCCGCGCAGGACGCCGGTCGAGAACGTCCATGCCGGAGCGAGCTTGTGAACGTTTGCCGCGGTGATCTGCTTCAGTTCGGAATATCGGGTATTGGCGTAGTTGCCAGTCGGCATCACCCATTGATTGGCGTCCGACGACATTTTGATCAGGTCGTCATTGGCGCTCGCATAACCTGCCGTCAGCAGCGCGGCCGCGCCAAAGCAACTCGCTAGCAAAAGTCTTCGCATTTGTTCCTCCCAAGTAGACTTCATTCGTTCGACTTAGCGGCGGGCGGCCCGCACAAACGCGCGCCTGCAGCGACATTCTGGGTTGGGATGACGGCTTCAACAGCGTGTCACGGCATAAAAGCGAGAAAGGTTCCTTACACGAAGGCCCCCGCCTTGCCTGCGAAAGCGCGCTGAAGCTCCCGTTCATCAACGCTCATGCAGCCGAAGCCAAAAGAAACATACGTCCGCCGATTCCGGAGCGCAAGCAGAATTTTTAAGTTCGGCGTCGCGCCCATTGTCTTTGCCGGGACGCGCCTCTAAGTCCGGCGCGGTCAACTGAAAAGACGGTCAATGCGTATTCTCGCGACCATGCTCATTTTTACTGGATTGGCCGTCGTCTCCACCGACGGCGTCCGCTCCGACTCGGCCAAGCCATTGCCTGTCGAGGAGGCGGCGCCGGGCGTGTTCGCTCATGCTGGCGCGATCGCCATGATGAGCGAACAGAACGACGGCGATATCGCCAACATCGGATTCATAATCGGCGGCAAAGGCGTAGCGGTCATCGACACCGGCGGCAGCGCGCGGGTGGGCAGGCGGCTGCTGGCGGCGATTCGCGCCAGGACGAATAAGCCTATTCTCTATGTCATCAACACTCACGAGCATCCCGACCACATCTTCGGCAACGCCGCCTTCAACGGACTTGGCGCGATCTTCGTCGGTCATCATAATCTGCCGCGCGCGCTGGCGGCGCGCGGTGAATTTTACCTGAAGACGTTCCGCGAGATCCTCGGCGACGACTTGATGAAGGACGTTCAGATTGTGCCGCCGACGTTGCTGGTCGAGAAGACGCGGGAACTCGATCTGGGCGGTCGCGCGATCGTGCTGCGCGCATGGCCCCCGGCCCACACGGACTGTGACCTGACGGTCTACGACGTCGCCACCCGGACGTTGTTCGCGGGGGACTTGGCGTTCGTGAGCCACATCCCGGTCATCGACGGGTCGATCAAGGGATGGCTTGCAAATCTCGGCGCGTTGGCGGAGATTCCGGCGGCGCGCGTGATCCCCGGTCACGGACCGGTGGTTGCGCCATGGCCCGCGGCGCTGAAGCCCGAGCGCGCGTATTTCGAGAGATTGTCCGCCGATGTTCGCGCGGCGATCGCTCGCGGCGACAATCTGTCGCAGGCAGCCCGGGAGGCGGGGAGTTCGGAACGCAACAATTGGCGCCTTTTCGATGATTACAATGCGAGGAACGCTACGGCGGCGTTCGCCGAATATGAATGGGACCAGCAGTAGAGCGGCGCTGGCGGGCGAGGCGAAGGGCATGTCGGGAAATTTAGCCATGCGTATGCTGCGGGGCGGCATCGCCGCGGTCGCGCTCGTTTCGCTGATTTCGGCCGCCGCGGCGCAGTCGGCGCACGACCAATCCTGGCCTGATCTGAAGCGCTTGTTTTTTCAGGATCGTCCTATTCCCGAGGATCCTTCGATCGTCTCCCTCGACGCGCCGGCCCGCGCGGCGGACGCGGCGCTGGTGCCGATGACCCTTTCGGCGCACATCCCGCCGGGCGACTCCAGGCGCGTCGTCCGACTGAGCCTGATCATAGACGAGAATCCCGTTCCACTCGCCGGAGTCTTCACTCTTGGCGGGAAGTCGGACGTGGCGAGCATTTCCACGCGCGTCCGGGTCAACGATTACACCGACGTCCATCTCGTCGCCGAACTCAACGACGGCAGCCTGCACATGGCGACCCGTTATGTGAAGGCCGCCGGCGGCTGTTCGGCCCCCGCGGTCAAAGGCCCGGACGAGGCCGATGCGACGCTCGGTCAGATGAAGTTCCGTTCGTTTCCCCCGAGGCCCGATGGTCGTCGCGAGGCCCAGGTGATGCTGCGGCATCCCAATTATTCAGGCCTGCAAATGGATCAGATCACGCGCCTCTATACCCCAGCGCGCTATGTCGACCGCTTCGCGGTCTATCAGGGCGACGATCTCATCTTCTCGGTCGCGGGCGGCATTTCGATCTCGGAGGATCCGAACTTCCGCTTCATCTATGCGGCGAACGGCTCCAAGACCATTCACGTCCAGGCGCACGACATCAGCGGCGCGAATTTCTCGGCCTCTTGGCCGGCCAATCGCGACGGCACATGATCGGAATTGGCGTCTGGAGTCCGCCCGATCGGCCGGCCCCCGCATCCCTGTTTGAACCTGCGATGGTTGATTCGGCGGGTTTCGTCGTCCCGTGAGCCGCAACAAGACGGCTTCAGGTTTGGCCCCGAAACGTCATGGGACATTGTTTTAGGCTCTTATCGCGTTAGCTGTTGGCTCCCAAAAATTCGGGCCATTGGGGCCGAAGACCTGCAAGGCTTCAACGCGTCATGGCCGGCCTTGTGCCGGCCATCCACGCGGTTGGGCGCGTCGAGCGCCCGAAGAGAGAAGAGACAAGCGATGGCGAAGAACCTCGCGACCGTAGGTCCTTGCACCGCTGCGGCGTAGATGGACGGGACAAGCCCGTCCATGACGACAGGGGCTCGAAGGCAAGCAAGCGGTCGCGGCCGACCAATAGCTAACGCAATAAGAGCCTTGTTTTACCTTCCTTATTTCTTACAATCATAAAACGCGCTATCGTTGTTCTGATTTCTAGAAATCAACGACGATGATGTTTTTACGTCCTCGGAATGGTTCCCGGGGCGCTCGCGACGGTCCCGGAGCACCGCAAGGGCCGGAATCGCGACCGCGACCGGCCAAGCCCTTGAAAAGGCTCAAAACGGCATTGGGCGTCTATTCCGCCAAGTTGGCATGAATGCCGTGTCGGCGCCACATCCGCGTCGCTTCGGCGCCATGTCAGTTTGGGTTCGGCGCCGATTGCGTGTGGCCTCTGGCGCCCCGGCGGCACGCCCCCTGGCAGCGCCTTCAGTCAAGCCGCCGCTGCCAGCCGGCAGGCAGGCGAAAACCCGCACGGCCCGTTGACCCGCTCGTTAAAAGCAGCGGATCTCGGCTTCGGCCTGCGCGCGCCGCAGATTCGCGAGCGATTCTTTGGCGACGGTCGCTCCGCGAAACATTCCGCCGATCCGGCCGGGCTCCTGGTCGAGCGACGCCACGGTCTCGCCGGCGACATAGGAGTCATAGGGAATCAACGACGCGATCACGTCAATCGAACACGAGCATTGATCGAGGGCCTTTCGAGTCTCGCCGTTCGCTTTCATGCAGGCGAAAACATATTCGGCGCGGGTGGACGTCGGGTATTCGTTGGACGCCGAATCGCCACCGAAAGCGGCGCCGGCGCATGCCGCCGAAGCTCCGACGCCCAACAGCAACATCCCAAATCTCGCAACGCGCATCTCTCACTCCCAGAGCCTCCCCGCCGCAGATATAGCACGTTCGTCCCCTGTCCGCTGTTCGCGGGGTCCGACCCCTCATGCCTGCCGGGGGTCGAGATCCGCCGCAGACAGAAGGGCGACCGCGGCGGCGGGCGCGCAATGCGAGACTTCGGCGCGCCCGGCGATCAGCGAAGAAAACCCGATGCAGGGGCGTCGCAGGCGACGCGCCATTTCAGCTGCGACGCTTTCGCCGATGCCCGCGGCGACCACCGGCGCCTCAGGGTCAAGATCGCCAACCGACAAACGCAGGAAGGCCGCGTCTGTGATTTCACGCACCTGCGCTTCGGCGAACCAGGCTGCGAGAGCCGCCCATTCATCGTCCGCGCCCGCGTCGGCTTCCCTGCCGACCATCCGCGCGAGACGGCTCCGCGACGCCTCCACGGTCTTCGCGCGCCCGTCCGCGGTCGTCATCTTGTCAGCGCCGTCGGGCAACGCGCCCAATATGCGGTGGACATCGGCGCTGCTGGCGAAAAACTCGCTCATCAGCGGGGTCCAGACTCCGCGAAACGGCGCCCGCGAAGCCATCGCCATGACGAAGCTGCGGACCATTCCGCTGTAAGCCAGCTCTCCCGCCGCAAGCCGACCGGCGTCGTCGTAGCCGAGCGCGGCGACCTTGCCCGCGACGACGGGAACGAGGTCGGCTGTGGTCGAGCCGACGTCGACGAGCAACGCGTCGCGAAGCCTGAGCGCCACCAGCGCCGCGCTCGCATGCCAGTTTGCCGACGCGATGTCGGCCGCAAGCGCTCCGGCATCGGCCAATTCAACAAAGCCGCGTCTGCCCGCATAGAGCCAAGGCGAAGCGGGCGCGAGACGACGGGCCGCAATCGCGGCCAGGCCGACAACGCCCTCCCGCCGCGTCGCAAACGCGTCGCACAATTCGCCAGTCATCGTGATCGCGTGTCGATCGGCCTCGCCGAGTCGGGCGCGCATCGCGTCGAACGCCGCCTCCAGGCTGTCAAGTCCGAGCCAGAGCGGCGTCGCCTCCTGGGCCGTCGCTTCGACGCGGCCGCCCGCTACGCGCGCGGCTTTCAGATGCGCTCCGCCGATATCCCAGCCGATGACGACGCTCACCTCGTCTCCAGTCATTCGCCCGCGAACCATGGGGAGGCTAGGCCCCTATCCGGTGGCGTCAAGGGCCGGACGTTCGTGGAGACGATAGCGGACTTAGGGTTGCGCGCCTCGCCGGTGGCGGATAATCGAATTCAGGGCCGCGATCTCCGCAACCTCTGCGCCTGCGCCTGCGCTCGACAATAATGGCCGGTCTGGAGGAGGGCGATGCGAACGAACCGAGCCGGGGACGTCGAGCGGTCCGCCGCGAGCCGGCCTTTGCGCTCGGGCCTCGTCATCCTCAAACTAGGGGGCAGTCACGCTCGCAGTCCGCACCTTCTGGAATGGCTCGCGGCCATCGCCGCCGAGACCGGTTCGATTGTCATCGCGCCGGGTGGCGGTCCCTTCGCCGACGCGGTCCGAGATGCACAGGCCGCGATGGGCTTTGACGACGCCGCCGCCCACGAAATGGCGATAACGGCGATGGCGCAATTTGGCCGCGCGTTGCAGAGCCTCAATCCAGCGCTGCGCCTCGCTGCTTCACTCAGCGCCATTCGACGCACGCTGACCGAAGGCAAGGTTCCGGTCTGGTCTCCGGAACAGATGACGCGCGCCGCCGACTTGCCGCAATCATGGGACCTCACTTCGGACAGCCTGGCGGCGTGGCTGGCCGATGTGGCGGGCGCACAGCAGCTTGTCCTCGTCAAGCACGGCCGCTTTGCGGCCCGGCAGATCGAGGTTCTCGACCTTGTCGAGGACGGCGTGGTCGATCCACTGTTCCCGCGCTTTATCAAGGATAAGGGCTTTCTCGTCTCACTGGCGGCGCCACCCGACGCCGCGCGACTGTCCGAAGGGTTGCGACGCCGGCTGTTTCCTGAAATCCTGCAAACGAGGGAAGCAATCGAAATTCGCGCGCCGGCAGCAGAATGACCAAACACAAGACGCCGCGCTGGGGATGGGCGATTACAGGGTCCGGGCATTTCCTAAGAGAGACCTTGGCGCTCGTCCGTGACCTCGAAGACGTGGATCTTTTCCTCAGCAGGGCTGCGGCCGAAGTGCTGCGAATGTACAAGCAGGAACTCGAGTTGCCTCGCTCCACTCGAACCTATCGCGATACGACGGCAAGTTCGGTGCCGGTGGGGCAATTCTACTACGGCGTCTATCACACCTTGATTGTCGCTCCGGCGACCTCGAACGCGGTCGCGAAGTTTGTTTGCGGAATATCCGACGATCTCGTCAGCAATATCTTCGCGCAAGCCGGCAAGTGCCGCGTGCCGGCGATCGTCTTCGCCTGCGACACCGCGCCGGAACTCGTTACCGAGGCGCCCAAAGGCATGGTCAAAGTGTACCCGCGCCCGATCGATTTGGAAAACCGCGAGCGATTGGGACGTTTTGCCGGCGCCGCGACAGTTGATTCAATCGTCGAGCTTCGCCAAGCGATCGCGCGAAGACGCGTCGAAATCTCAGCATGAGCCTACGCATCCTTTTTTTGACCGGCCACCTTGCGCGCGCCCGCCTGGAGGCGGTCTTGCGGAGCATGGCGCCGACGCCGTTCGAGTGGTCGATCCTCGACGTCGGGGTGAAGGTCGCTGCGTTGATGACCGAACCGATACTGCTGCGACGGCTGCCGCGACCGCTCGACGTAGATCGCGTCATGGTGCCCGGGCGCTGCCGCGCCGATCTCGTGCGGCTGAGTGAGGAATTCGGTCCGACGTTCCAGCGCGGACCCGACGAGTTGAAGGACCTGCCGGCGTTCTTCGGCAAAGCCGGCGAGGCGCTCGACCTGTCGCGCTACGCAGTGCGGATCTTCGCCGAAATCGTCGATGCCTCCCAGATGGACGTCGAGACCTTGCTCTTGCGCGCGGCGGAATCGCGCGCCGCGGGTGCTGACGTGATCGATCTCGGCTGTCTGCCGGATACGCCTTTCCCCCATCTCGAGGATGCGGTCCGGATGCTGAAGGCGCGAGGATTCGGCGTCAGCGTCGATTCGGCGGACTCCGATGAATTGCGCCGCGGCGCCGCGGCCGGCGCCGATTTCCTGTTAAGCCTGACCGAGCACAACCTTTCGATCGCCGAGGGGACCGATGCGCGGCCGGTGCTGATTCCGGCGCGGCACGGCGATGTCGATTCGCTCTGCCGAGCCGCTGAAGCGGCGCGAATGCGCGGGATCGGCGCCATTCTTGATCCTATCCTCGATCCTATCCATTTCGGTTTCGCCGACGCGCTTGCGCGCTACCGTGAGGTTCGCGCGCGCCTGCCTTGGGCGGAGCTGATGATGGGGTCCGGCAATCTGACCGAGCTGACCGACGCGGACAGCGTGGGCGTGACCGCGATGCTGATGGGAATATGCTCGGAACTCGGCGTCGGCAACGTGCTCACGGTTCAGGTCAGTCCGCACACGCGCCGCACGATCCAGGAGCACGACGCGGCGCGGCGCATTATGTATGCGGCGGCCAGCGACCACAGCTCGCCGAGGGGTTATGGACGCGCACTGCTGCAGCTTCACGATCCGTCTCCGTTTCCCAATTCGGGCCGCGAGATCGGTGAAGTCGCGGGCCAGGTCAAGGACGCGAATTTCCGCATCGAAGTGGCCGAGGATGGAATACACATCTACAACCGCGACGGTCATCAGGTCGGGCAAGACGCGTTCGCGCTATTCGAAAAGCTCGACGTCCGATCTGACGGCGCGCATGCGTTCTACCTCGGCGCGGAGTTGATGAAGGCGGAAATAGCGCTTCGGCTCGGCAAGCGCTACGTGCAGGACGAACCCCTGGACTGGGGTTGCGGGACCGACCGGCCCGCCGAGGATGTGACGCGGCTCAGCGCCGCCGGGCACACGCTTCGCTCGCGGGAAGCCAACAGGTGACTTGATGCCGCTGATCCGCGAAGTCATTGTGACCACCGTCAACGCCCGCGGGGACCCGCATCTGGCCCCGCTGGGGATGATCGCCGAAGGCGAGCATTGGATTCTCGCGCCTTTTCATCCCTCGACGACGCTTGAAAACCTTCGGCAGGCGCCCTTCGCCGTCGCCAACCTCACTGACGATGTGCGGGTGTTCGCCGGATGCCTCACTGGACGTCGCGACTGGCCTCTGACTGCGGCGAATATCGTCGCGGCGCCGCGCCTCAAAAGCGACGCTCGCGCACCTCGAACTTGTCGTGATTGACGTACGAGAGGACGTACTCCGGCCGCGATTCGTGTGCCGCGTCGCCCACCGCGGCTCGCATGCCCCGTTTGAGGGCTTCAACCGGGCGCAAGCAGCCGTTATCGAGGGAGCCGTGCTTGTCAGCCGCCTGCACTTGCTGCCGCGCTCGGAGGTAGAGGCGGAACTTGCGCGACTCGAAATCGTCGTCGGCAAGACCGCCGGCGCCGCGGAAGCGGAAGCCTGGAGCTGGCTCAGGGACAAGGCCGCGCCGGTCTTTGCCGCCGAGGCCGGGGAGGAGCGTGTTGGAGGCCATCCCAGTCGTTGACCTCATTGGCGGCGTGGTTGTTCGCGCGCGGATGGGCGAGCGCGACGCCTACCGGCCCATCACGACTCCGCTTTCTCCGACCAGCGATCCGGTCGACGTCGTCCGTGGCCTGCTCTCCGTTCATCCGTTTTCCACGCTCTATGTCGCCGATCTCGACGCAATACGGCGAAGGGCGGACAATACGTCAGCAGTGCGCCGCATCCGCGCGGCTTTTCCGGCTCTGAGGCTGTGGATCGATAGCGGCGCGGCCGAGGAAGCGGCGCTCGAATCGGTTCTCAACGCCGGTCTCGGCGCCCCGGTCATCGGCAGCGAGTCTCAGAGCGACGGCGCGCTGATCGAGGCCCATCGAGACTCACAGGATATCGTGCTGTCCCTGGATTTTCGCGACGAGTCGTTTCAAGGCCCCGCCGAGATCCTGAACAATTCGCGATTGTGGCCGAGGCGGATAATCGTCATGACGCTCACGCGCGTCGGGAGCGCCGCCGGCCCTGAAATGGCGCGTATCAGCGCTATTCAATCGGTCGCGGGCGGGCGGAAGGTTTACGCTGCGGGAGGCGTGCGCGACGCCGCCGACCTCGCAGCGCTCAAATCCGCGGGGGTCGCTGGAGTCTTGCTCGCGTCGGCGCTGCACGACCGGCGGCTGATCGGAGCTGACTTCGACTCGATCTGACGCATTCGAACCCCTGCGCTAGCCTGTGCTCCAGGTTCTGCCGCGAGGGCCCTCGCTACTGCGCTGCGCTCAGCCCTTGGCGACGCAACAAATCACCATGGCGCCCGACAATAGGGGAGAGTCTCACTTTGAAATGAGACGCTCCGGAAGCGCTGCCGGGTGGCGCGTGACAGGGCGCCGCTTTGGTGCTAACCTTTGTGGCGGCGGAAGGAAGGTGCCTTCCCGCTGAGAATTGAGCTTGAGGAGACGTCGATGAGTTGGAATGCCCCCGTTGTCATTGAAGTTTGTGCTGGTATGGAAGTGACGGCGTATTTGTCAGCTGAAATATGAGCCCAAGCAGGTCTGTCCGCTAGGATTTGGGCGGACATTGCGAGAGCGCTCTCGAGAACCTTCCCGAGCGGGAGACCGCGGAGTGTCGCGGTAGGCGACGCCGCCGAGCCGCGATGGATATGGAAGGCGCTCGTGGGAGTAACGCCTCGTAGAGCTGAGTCTAGCTATCGCGGCGACCTCCCCGTCGCAGATGAATGCCTCACTCGACCTGTTCGCGACGATCAAGGGCGCATTGGCGAAAGCCGTGCACCCCGGCTCACTGGCCAGGCCCGATAGGCGCCCAGTTGGGTGCATCGATTCACAACTTCATTTTGAGCCGCCGCAGTCGGCTTTGGCGCTGACGGTGGGCTGGCCTGCGAAGGCTGCGATCGACGGGCTCCTTGCGCCACGGCTTTTCCCTTGCGGCGTAGCGATCGAGCAATGAAGTCCCTCGCCGCTCCTGCGCAGGCGGTTGCGGCAGACGCGCTTTGGATCGAGAACGCTGCCTACGCCTGTGGCTCACCGGCCGCGGCGGTTATTTCGCGTCGTCGTACTTGATGTAGGCGAACCGCTGGTCGCCGATGGGCGTGCCCTCGAGCGCGCCGCCCTCTTGGCCGGGGCGCCAACAGAGAAATTCCTCGATTTTTCGCGCAAGCTCGAAGTCCTTGTCCGTAACTCCTTTTGCAGTGTGTGTTTGCAACTTGACTTCCACCCAGGCATAGGAGGCGCGGAGATCGGGATGATGCCAAGCCGCCTCGGCGAGGTGACCCACTGCGTTGATCGCCATCAGAGTGCCCTTCCAACTGGCGGTGCGATAGGTGCGTCTTATCCATCCGTTTTCGTAGCGCCAATGCGGAAGCTCGCGGCGGAGCCGTTCTTCGATTTCGGCTGGTTCATAGGGGGTTTCCTTCAATTTTTGCGTCATCGCGGTTCTCCCAACAACGTGGCCGGCGGCGCGCGGCGCGGCCATTTGCCCACGATTTGGCGACGCCGAGCGATTTGAGTTCAACGTTTACCACAAGAAAGGCGCCGACGCTTCCGTTGCGCCGGGACGTCTCAGCGGCGCCGGTTCGCGTTGTCGAAAGTGTGAGGGCCGTCGCTCCACATCCATTGACGAGACGATCCGCTCGAACGGGCCAGAGCCTTCGACGACCCGACTGTTCTGTTTGACTCCTCGGTCGATCGGATGGCGGATGGAGACGGAAAAGCGCCGCGACCCGCCGCTGCAAAGCGACATCGCGTCCATCGCATGCCAGCGGCGGACGCTTCCCGGCCGGGACGATGTCGAAATCATATAAGTCGATCCGCCATGAGAACGTTGCCTTCAGATTATCCGGAGCGCGCCTATGCCGCGGTGCTCGGCAAACTGATAGGGGTTTATCTCGGAAGGCCCTTCGAGAATTGGACGTATGAGCGCATCCTTCGCGAACTCGGGCCGATCGAATACTACGTCCACGATCGGCTCGATTGTCCGCTGATCGTGACCGACGACGACATTGCGGGGACGTTCACATTCATTCGCGCGCTCGAGGATCACGACGCAAAGCCCGACATCTCGGCGCGCGAGATTGGCGAGACCTGGCTCAACTACATCGTCGAGAACCGCTCCATTCTGTGGTGGGGCGGTAACGGGAATTCGACTGAGCACACGGCCTGGCTCAATCTGAAGCGCGGAATTGAGGCGCCTGCGAGCGGTTCGATCGAAGTCAACGGCGCAACGGTGGCCGAACAAATCGGCGCGCAGATCTTTATCGACGGCTGGGCGATCGTCGCGGCTGGCGATCCGGCTCTGGCGGCGCGCCTCGCCGAGCAGGCGGCCAGGGTCAGTCACGACGGCGCCGCCGTCGACGCGGCCAAGCTCTGGGCGGCGATGGAGGCGGAGGCCTTCGTTTCGCGCGACGTCGAGCGTCTGCTGGAAACCGGCCTCGCCCAGATTGCGCCCTCGAGTCCGATCGCGCGTCTCATCGCGGATGTTCGACGCTGGCGGCGCGAATATTCGGATTGGCGCGACGCGCGGCGCGAGATCGCAGCCCGCTATGGTTACGACCGGTATCCCGGCAATTGCCATGTTGTTCCCAATCACGCGCTGATGGTCATGGCCGTCCTTTACGCTCCAGACGATTTCTCGCGCGCGCAGAGCATCGTCTGCACTTCGGGCTGGGACACCGATTGCAACGCGGGAAATGTGGGTTGTCTGATGGGCGCGATGCTCGGGCTCGAGGGGATCACGGCGGGGCGCGACTGGCGCGGTCCCGTCGCCGATCAGATGTTCGTCTCCTCCGCTGATGGAGGCGGCGCGATCAACGACGCCGTGCGCGTAAGCGCTCGTCTGGTGAACGTCGGCCGGCGGCTCGCCGGCTTGCCCGCGCTGCCGCCGCCCAAGGACGGCGCGCAATTTCATTTTTCCATGCCGGGCAGCGTACAAGGGTTCACGCCGACTGGAATCGGAGGCGCGACGCTAGCCCTCAAGAACGCGCCGTTCGAACAGGGGAAGGCGTTGGGGTTGCATTACGCCGGCCTCGGCCACGAACCGGTCACGGCGCTGACGCCGACTTTCGCGCCGCCGGAAGTCACGCGCATGCGCACTTACGAGCTGATGGCGACGCCGCTCGTCTACTCCGGGCAGAGGGTGAGCGCGCGCTTGATCGCCGACGCGCGAAATGTAAGTGACGTTACGGTCGCCTTGCGCATGCTGGTCTACGGCCGAAACGAAGCTTTGACAGCGGTCGACGGCGACCCGGCCGCACTTTCGCCTGGAGCCGAAACAGTCCTCAGCTGGCGCCTGCCTGACACCGGGGGGCAGCCGATTCAATCGATCGGGATCGCCCTCAGCTCGCCGGGCGCCGAGCAGTCCGGCGCCGTCATTGTCGACTTCCTGAGGTGGGACGGGCCGCCGGACCTCTGCTTGCGGCGTCCCGAGGAGCCCGGCGATTTCTGGCGCCGCTCTTGGGTCAATGCGGCCAGCGTCTTTTCCTCGAGCTTTCCGCAGGCGTTCCGCATCTCGCAGGATCGCGGCGAGGGTATGATCATTCATGGCGGGCGACAGTGGACGGACTATAGGGTCGAGGCCGCGCTCACGGTTCATCTTGCTCGGGCGGCCGGCTTCGCAGTTCGGGTGCAGGGGCTACGCCGCTATTACGCCGCCCTCCTCGTCAGACCGGACGCGTTTCGTCTCGTGCGCGTTTACGACGATTCGGTTGTCGTCCTTGCCGAGGCGCCCTTCGAATGGGCTTTCGAAACCCCTTACCCGTTTGTCGTGCAGGTGAACGGGGATGCGATCGCGGCCTCTGCCGGCGCGACGAAGCTGGAAGTGCGCGACGCGGGGCCTAAGGCGCTGGTCGACGGAGGCGTTGCGTTGTTCATCGCCGAGGGCGCATGCTCATGCGACGAAGTGCGGGTGACGGCGCCGCGCGCGGCGCCGGATTCGGCGGCGAGGTTCGGATATCGATAGCGCCCGTGAACATCCGGCTCCCGCCGCGACCGCGCTCTTGCTTGCGGCGCGTCTAGACTCCACGTTCGCGCGCCATTGCGCGCCACCCGATGTCGCGCCGGCAGAAGCCTTCCGGCCATGCGATGCGGTCGACAGCGGCATAGGCGCGATCGCGCGCTTCGCCGACGCTGGCGCCAAGGGCCGTTATCGTCAAAACCCGTCCGCCGTCCGAGACGATTTCGCCGCCTTCGCAGCGCGTCCCCGCCTGTAGGACGACAACTCCGGGCACACGTTCCGCATCCGCGATCCCGCCAATTTTGGAACCGCGAAGCGGCTCGCCGGGATAGCCGCGCGCGGCCATCACTACCGCCAATGCGGCGTCCGAAGCGAAGTCCGCAGCGGCGTCGCGCAGAGTCCCGTTCGCGCAGGCTTCAAACAGGGGAATGAGGTCGCCCCGGTGGCGGGCGAGAATGACCTCCGCCTCCGGATCTCCGAATCGCACGTTGAATTCGATCAGCTTCGGGCCGTCCACGCCAATCATCAGCCCAGCGAACAGCACGCCGCGAAACGGCGAACCGCGATCGGCCATTCCACGCACTGTCGGCATGACGATCTCGCGCATGACGCGATCGCTCAATTCCGCGGTCATGATGGGGGGCGGAGAATAGGCGCCCATCCCGCCGGTGTTCGGCCCGGCATCGCCCTCGCCCACGCGCTTGTGATCTTGCGCGCTCGAGAATGGCACAGCAGTAACCCCGTCGCACAAGGCGAAGAACGAGACCTCCTCGCCCTCGAGAAATTCTTCGATGATCAGTTGCGCGCCGGCTGAACCCAGGGCGCCCGAAGACAAGGCGTCGATCGCCTCCTCCGCTTCCGCGAGCGTCATCGCAACCGCGACGCCCTTGCCCGCGGCGAGACCATCGGCCTTGATCACAATCGGCGCGCCAACGCGCCGAATATGCTCCTTGGCTTCTCCCGGATCGCGAAATTGCCGATAGTCGCCGGTCGGAATGCCGAATTCGCGACAAAAGTCCTTCGCAAATCCCTTCGAGCCCTCGAGCCGGGCCGCCGCACGCGTGGGCCCGAAGCATGCAATGCCCTCCTTGGCGAGATCGTCGACGATCCCGGCCACCAGCGGGGCCTCAGGCCCGACGATCACGAGATTGATCGCTTGTCTGCGGCAAATCGCGGCGATCGCCGCATGATCCGCAAGATTCAGCGGAAAAGTTCGGGCGACGGCCGCGCATCCCGGGTTGCCCGGCGCGACGAACAAGGCGCCGATAAGGGGGGAACTCGCCAAAGCGCGCGCCAAGGCGTGTTCGCGCGCGCCAGATCCGAGTATGAGGACATTCCTCTTGCCGTCTCGCATCGCCTGTCCGCTGGCCACGGTCCCTCATTGCCGGTATAGGCCGAACCAATCAAGGGCGCCCGGATTTCCGTGGCGTCATCTCGTCAGTCAAGCGCTCTTGCGCCACGATCGCTAATGTCGACCGCGCCAAACTCGATCCTGGACGTTCATCATGTCCTCCTTCGCCATTAGCCCGCCGGGCGCCCGGTGGGTGAACCTGCCGAGCCACCGCGCCTGGCTCCTTCAGCAAGCGGACGACCTCTTCGCATTTTTCGAGCGAAACATCGTTAATCCGCTGGGCGGCTTCCACGATCTCGACGACGAGGGGGAACCGACGCCGCCAGGCTACGGCGCCGGAGGCCCGCCCGCCCGTTATCTGTTTGCAACGACAAGAATAGTTCACGCCTTCGCCATCGCATGCCTGATGGGCCGGCCGGGCGCGGACCTCATCGTCGACCATGGGATGGATTTTCTGTGGAACGGTCACCGCGACCCCGATAATGGCGGATACCTATGGGGCGTCGGTTACGGCGGGCCAACGGACGACGCCAAACAGGCCTACGGCCATGCATTCGTCCTTCTCGCCGCGTCGAGCGCCAAAGTCGCTGGCCATCCGGACGCAGACCAACTCCTCACCGACATATCGACCGTCATCCGCGAGCGATTCTGGGAGGAGCGGCACGGCGCGGCCGCGGAAGAATTCACACGCGACTGGCGTTCGTATGATTCGTACCGCGGCCAAAACTCCAACATGCATCTGACCGAAGCGCTCATGGCGGCTTTCGAGGCGACGAACGATTCGACTTACCTGCGCATGGCCGAGCGGATTGCCGATCTTATCATCCGCCGCCGCGCCGCCGAAAATGATTGGCGGCTCCCCGAGCATTTCACCGCCGATTGGCAGGTGAATCGGGACTATGGCGGCAGTCCGATGTTTCGTCCCTATGGCACGACGCCCGGCCACTGGCTCGAATGGTCGCGCCTCCTGATCCAGCTGTGGGAACTTGGCGGCCGCAAGCTGGAATGGCTTCCGAGCGCCTCCAAGGCGCTTTTCGCCCGCGCGGCCGAGGACGGATGGGACCGCGACTCTGGCGGCTTCTACTATACGCTCGATTGGGAGGGCCTTCCGCGCATCAGAGATCGCTATTGGTGGCCGTGCTGCGAAGGAATTGGGGCGGCCGCCTTTCTAAACGCGGTCGACGGCGACCAAGTCTACGAAGCCTGGTACCGGCGAATATGGAGCTTCATAGCCGCGCGATTTATCGATCGCCAGAACGGAGGCTGGCGAGCCCAGGTCGACAACGCTCTAAGGCCGAGCTCGGATCCGTTTTTCGGGAAGGTCGACATTTATCATTCGTTGCAGGCGTGCCTGATTCCAATCCTGCCGAAGGATGGCAGCGTCACCAGAGGGCTCCTTGGGATTGCAAAGAGCGGCATATCCTGAACATTGCTTCCGAGGCCGCAGGCGGACAGCGCTCATATTCGGCGCCGAGGGGCCAGAGCATTAACCGTCCATTTAAGCGGATCGGATGAAGATGGATTTGACAATTCCAGTTGCATTCGTTCATTCCCGCGAGCGTCTTCATGCCTCCCCTGAAAATTATGCCCAACGCCCTTCTCCTGATTTTCGTCTTCGGTTTCGGCGCCGTCGCTTCCGAGAAAAGTCGGGCGCAGGAACCGCGCACCTTCGTCATCGCGGCCGAGACGGGGTATGGAGTCGAGGATTGCCTCAGCGAGGGCGGCGAGTGCGGGAAAGCAGTCGCGGACGCCTGGTGTGAGTCTCATGGCGACGGGACCGCAATTAAGTTTGGTCTGGCGGGAAATGGCGGCGTCGCTGTTTCGAAAGTGTCGTCAACCGTTTCGAAGCCCTACTTCATTACCTGCAGGGACTGAATTCCAGACGGAGGACGAATTGAGGCTTACGCGCCCGGCGTAGCCGTCGGCTCCGCGGAAGGCGCAAAAACTGCGCCGACAAGGCCCTTTTCGCCGCGAACAAGTTCCGCTCCGGTCATTGCGTTCCTGCCCGCCCGCTGCGCTTCGAGGATGCGTATCGCGCCTTGGCCGCAGGCGATTGTCATAGCGCAATCGAGGACAGTTCCCGGAGCGCCGGATGCGCCGACGGCCTCGGCTCGAAACACCTTGATCCGCTCCAGCCGACCGCCGATGGAAAGGCTGGAGAACGCGCCCGGGGTCGGCGACAGCCCGTGGATATGGTTGCGAACCTCTTCGGCGGCTCGCCGCCAATCGATCTGGGCTTCGTCTTTGCGGATCTTGCCCGCGTAACAAATCCCCACGCTCGACTGTCGGCGAAACTCCAGCCGACCCGCCTCCATTGCGCGCAGCCCCCTTGCCGTCAGTTTGGCCGCGATTTCGGCGAGACGATGGGAGAGATCCCCGGCAGTGTCCTCTGGCCGAATCCGGGTCGTCTCGCGCAGCGCGACCGGTCCGGTGTCGAGGCCCGAATCGATGCGCATGAAATCGACGCCGGTCAATGCGTCGCCGGCCATGATCGCCCGCTGTATCGGCGCCGCGCCGCGCCAGCGCGGCAGCAACGAGGCGTGCAAATTCACACAACCCAGAGCCGGCGCCTCCAGGACGGGGCTTGGCAACAGAAGTCCATAGGCGACGACGACGGCCACGTCGGCCGCGTGGCCGCGAAAGACTCCCAGCGTATCGGCGTCGCTCAGCGTTGTCGGGGTGAAAACCGGGATTCCGAGCGAATCCGCCGCCTGATGAACCGGCGTTCGCTTCATCTCCAAGCCGCGGCGGCCGCCCGGTTTCGGGGCGCGCGTATAGACCGCGGCGACAACGTGTCCTTCTGCGACGATCTCCTTCATCGTCGGAACGGCGAATTCCGGCGCGCCCATGAAGACAATTCGCATCGCGGGCCGATATCATCCTCGAAACGGGCGGTCAAAGCGAAACGGCCTGCGCCCGCATGCCGGAACCGAGAGCCAGAGCCATTTGCCGGAGGGCGGGCAAGCAGGCGCGCCAGCCGGTCCTTCCAATCCGCGGAGGTAGAGAAGATGACGCGTCCCCTCATCGATTCATTGGCGGTTCGCGTCTACTATGAAGACACCGACTTCTCAGGTCGCGTCTACCATGCGTCGTACCTGCGATTCCTCGAGCGCGCGCGAACGGAGTGGCTTCGCCGGCTCGGACTCTCGCACCAACAGATCGCCGAAACCACCGGCGTCGTATTCGCGGTGCGCAGATTGCAAATCGAATATCTTGCGCCGGCGCTGATGGATGATCTGCTGGCAGTCGAAACAAAATTGTCGAAGTTGCGCGGCGCCTCGATTGAATTCCGGCAACGGATCTTGCGCGCCGAAAAAGAAATCGTCGCCGCGACGGTGCTCGTGGCGGCGCTTCGCGAAAGCCGTCCGGCGCGAATACCCCTTCCCATGCTCCGACTTTTCGAGACGTCCTCCTGAAGTCGGCTTTGGCTTGGACAATTCGGCTTCCCGTCGGATTAATACTGAAGCCGTCCGGGCCTGACTCATTGTGCGATGAAACCTCCCCTGTCATGACAGGTCGCGATCGGGGAGCCTTGGCGCAGGCCTTCGCCGGCCGCCCCCGGCGGAAACGGAATCCAAGCCGAAGGAAACGAAACCCAAGCCAGCGGAAACGGAATCCAAGCCAGCGGAAACGAAATCCAAATGATTCCCTTCCGCCAATTGAGCCTTTTCAAGGGTTTAGTCGCGAATCCAAATGATTTTTTTCTCCCCGGCTCCTTGCCCCCCACCAAACCCGCCCCGCCGTCGGCAGGGCAAGCGGCGCCGGGTTCGTCACGAAGGCGATCCTAACGCAGGTTCGGTTTTTCAGCAAGCAAACGTCGCCTTCGGCAGGAATTTTTAGGGCGAGTCGGATCGTGCGGCGGGACTTGCCCGACGGGATCGCTAGCCGCCGTTCCGCAACCGCAACCCATGACCCCAGGCTGGCGCGGGCGGTTGATCGGGGCCTCCTCGAAGGCCGGGCGTCCGATCCGCCCTCGCCGTCGCCGCTCACTCCGCCGCTTCGGGCGCGATGGCCGCGCAATGATCGGGCACGATCATGGCCGCCGGGGTGGGCATCCGGTGGTACTCGGGATGGTGAACGCGCGTCGGAAGGACCGGCTTTTCGTGCGGCACTTCCTCATAGGGCACGCGGGTCAAGAGATGGGCGATGCAGTTGAGGCGGGCGCGCTTCTTGTCGACCGCCTCGACCACCCACCACGGCGCCTCGGGGATGTGGGTGCGCTCCAGCATTGTCTCCTTGGCCTTGGTGTACAGCTCCCAGCGCCGACGCGACTCGAGGTCCATCGGGCTGAGCTTCCATTGTTTGAGCGGATCGTTGATGCGCATCTGGAAGCGCAGGTTCTGTTCATCGTCGGTGATCGAGAACCAGTATTTGACCAGGATGATCCCCGAGCGCGCCAGAAGGCGTTCGAATTCGGGAACGGAACGGAAGAAGTCCTCGTATTCCTCGTCGGAGCAGAAGCCCATCACGCGCTCGACGCCGGCGCGGTTGTACCAGCTGCGGTCGAACAGGACGATCTCGCCGCCGGCCGGCAGATGGGGGACATAGCGCTGGAAATACCATTGGCTGCGCTCGCGTTCGGTCGGCGCCGGCAGCGCCACGGCGCGGCAGACCCGCGGATTGAGACGCTGCATAACCCGCTTGATGACGCCGCCCTTGCCCGCCGCGTCCCGCCCCTCGAAGATGACGACCAGTTTTAGCTTCTCGGCGACGACCCAATCCTGAAGCTTGATGAGCTCGCGCTGCAGGCGCAGCAGCTCCTTGAAATAAAGACGCCGCGGGATCGTCCCTTCTTGCGCCGCTTCGTGGATGTCGCCCAAGTCGTCGGCGAGATAGCCGTCCTCGAGTTCAAGCTCCAGGTCCTCGTCGAAATTGTCCTGCAATTCGGCCCGGATGCGCTGCCTCGCCACGCCGGCGAGACCGCTTTTTTCTGCGCTCATGGCGATGAGATCTCCCGGGTTGGCCACAAGATAAGCAGAACGGAGCACGGGAATGTCAAGGATGCGCGTGACCGTTTTGCGACAGGCCAGTCGGGGCGCCCAACCGACGCCGGGGACGCTTGTCGAAGAATCGGCGGCCCGTCTTTCGGAAATCTTGCTTAGCCGGACTGGACCCTTTAACCAGGGTCGATCCTATGAAAGTCATGGCGCGTTCATGTCGGGTTCAGAGGAACGCCGGCATGGAACGGCGGGGCTCCGCGATCCGCTGGGCTCTTAAGGATTTCGGCCCCGAGTCGAGGTTGGGCGCCAGGGACATATCGAGGGGACCCGCCATGAAGAACAGGTCTTGCAGCGCCGTGTTTTCGGCCTTTCTGTTCGCCGCCGCCATAGGCTTGGCGATGACCGGCGCCGCGCGCGCCGAGAGCGTCATGAAGCAGTGCGGCGCCGAGTGGCAGGCGGCCAAGGCGAACAACACGACCAACGGCCAGACATGGCCGGAGTTCCTGAAGTCCTGCCGCGCACGGATTGCCGAGGCCCCGGCGTCAGCCCCCGCCGCAGCTCCCGCGCCCGCCGCCGAGCGCGGCGAGAGCGTCATGAAGCGGTGCGGCGCCGAGTGGCAGGCGGCCAAGGCGAACAACACGACCAACGGCCAGACATGGCGGGAGTTCCTGAAGTCGTGCCGCGCCCGGACCGCCGCGGCTCCGGCTCCGGCGTCGGCCCCCGCCGCCGCGCCCGCGTCGACCGCCGCGCCTGCGCCCGCCCCGGCTCCGATGCGCAGGGCCGCGCGTCCGACCGGCGCCGGTCAATTCTCGACCGAGGCCGAGGCCAAGGCGCGCTGCCCCTCGGACACGGTGGTGTGGGTGAACACGAAATCGCACATTTATCATTACGCGGGAACGCACAGCTACGGCACGACCAAGCGCGGCGCCTATATGTGCGAGGCGGACGCCAACGCCGCCGGCGACCGCGCCTCCAAGAGCAGGATCGGCAAAGCCAAGCAGCAACAGCAATAGGACGCCGGCCAGGGCAAGCAGCGCCGCGCCGCCCGGCGGATGCGGCGCGGCCTGCGCTTTTGCCGAACGCTTCGGTGTCGACGCCAGCCTGCAAGCCGGTCATCGGCCTCACATCCGGGCCGGGCGCTGCGCAAAGGCCTCCCGCGCGTCCAAACGGCGACTCGCCGCCCGTTCAGCCCGCACGTTCGAGACCTGTCTTTCACCTCGACGGGCGTTCGGTCCCCGACTCGAACGGGGGTCGGGAATCAGTCCTCAGCCACCAAATATGCGGAATTCGAATGATCCGGTCGCGCCCCGGCGTTCGTGCTCAGTTTATCGGTTGCGCCGCCGAGCAAATAAACCAGCGCCCAAACCACGACAATCGCAAACAGAGCGATGGTCATGGGCCGAAAGTTCCGATCGTCGGCCAGATCGTCGCGGTAGAAGCCCGCGTCTTTCTCGATCTTGGTCATGAAGGCGTCTCCGTTCTTGGGCTGGCCGCGCCGCCGGCGGCGCGTCTCCTGTGCGCCCCGGCTGTGGCCGCCACACCTTATTGCTGAGACGTTACACGCAACGGCGAGCTTTCGCTGTGACCTTCGTCACAGTGAATCCAACGCCAGGACGCAGGGGAATTGCGCGGCCGATTCGGAAATATACGACCCCGCCGGGGAGACGATCCCAAGTCATGCGGCGATCCGCTCGCCGGCCGCCTGCGAGCAAGACTTGGTCGGGTCAGTGGCGGCGCTTCACTTGTTTTCCCGCGACGCGGGGGGAATTACGGCGGCAGGCCCGTCTTTACCAATTCGATTCGACCGGCTGCGCCTTCGATCCGAGACTGCAATCAGGTAAAGGAGGGCGTGTCACCGAAATCGGAAATCCTGCGCGGGGCTGAGGCCGCGAGTGGCGCAAGCAGGGCGACCCGGAGGAAGCGCGCGTGCGCGATTTCCTCGGACGCCACGCGAAGCCTCAACATTCAGCACGCCGATTTCCACGGCGAATGGAACTACACAATCGCCCCTTCAACCCCCCACATTTCAAAGCAGTTGATTCCTGACCGGCCCTTAGTAGATCAAGCTGCCCCTGCCGCCTCCTTCGGAAGCAGAACGGTGACGATAAGGCCTCCCTCCCCCCCAGGAGCGTTGGCGAGCGTGATCCGGCCGCCGTGCGCGAGCGCGATGTCACGCGCAATCGACAAGCCGATCCCCGTGCCGCCTGTCTCTCGGTTGCGAGAGGATTCCAGCCTTTGGAACGGTTCGAAAGCCTTTTCGAACAGCTCCGAAGGGATTCCTGGTCCATCGTCGGCTACGGTCACGATCCAATCATTCTGCCGTTTATCGAGCGAGACGCGCGCTGCGCCGCCGTAGCGGACCGCGTTGTCGATCAAATTCGCGAACATTCGCCGGATCGCGCTTCGTCTGCCGCACACCGTCGCGTGATTCCACCCGTCGTACTCGACCTTCGCGCCCGCGTCGGACGTTTCGTCGCACAGACTGATGAGAATGGACGCAAGGTCGATGGAGGCTGATGATTCGGAAGCTGCGTCCGCGCCGGCGAAGCTCAGCGTATCCGCCAACATGTCCCGCATCGCGTCGATGTTGGCGAGCATGCCTCCGCGCAACTCCCCGTCCGAAATGAATTCCGCCTGCAGCCTGAGCCGCGCCAACGGCGTGCGAAGATCGTGAGAGATCGCAGCGAGCATCAGGGTGCGTTCGTCCACAAAACGCTTGAGACGCTTTTGCATGATGACGAATGCATCGTGAATGGCCGCGAACTCCGGGATTGAGGGACGGCGCGTCTCGGTGATTTCGCGCGACCGCCCGAGCGTGTCCGCTGCTGTCGCCAGCGCGGATAGAGGGGCGGTGAGACTGCGCGCCGTAAGAACTGCTATCGCCGCGACAACCAGCGTCCCCGCGAATATGAAGGCGAGGGATTGGATCAGCCGTCTGTGCGCCGGCGCGTCGCTCGGCTCGATCGTGAGCCAGCGGCCGTCGTGGAGATTCACGACGATCTGGAATGTCGGAGGCGTCAACACGTCCTCTCCAGACCGGAGAGGACCGCGCTGAAGCGTTAAGAAAGCGTCAGGCGGCACGACCGGAAGAGATTCGCCCCACGGTCCCGACCCGGCCGCTTCGATGGAGGCGGTCTCTGCGTCGCCGCCAAGCCGGCTCCGAACCGTGGCCAGCACTCGGTCGAGCGGCCAGGGCGGGTCGCGGAACTCAAGACGAGGCGGCGTGTGATCGACACGGACGGCGAGAACTCCCGCATCGCGGACATTCGTCGGAACGCCGTTTGAAGCCGCTTCTCCTGACATTGCGCGCTTGACGATATCGACGACCTCGGCGCTCAGCCAGCGGGCGCTGTAGAAAGGAGGAAGGGCGGACAGATTCAACAGAAATACGAGCGTCACTAAGAACCTGAATTGCGACGACCGCCGCCACGATCGCGAACCCGATCCGGGCGGCGAGGCCGAGCCTCGCAAACGCTCCGCCAATCACGCCCGCCCCTTCATAACTCGGACGTCGCTCGCAAACAGATATCCTCCGCTTCTAACGGTCTTGATCATCGCGGGTTGCCGGGGATCGTCCTCGATCTTTCGTCGAAGCCGGCTGATCTGGACGTCGATGCTGCGATCGAGCCCGGCGCTCGACCGGCTGCGCGCCAGATCGAGCAGTTGATCCCGGGTGAGAACGCGTCGGGGGCGCGCAACGAAGGCGAGAAGCAGGTCGAACTCGCCGCTGGTGATGTCGACGACCGCGCCGCCCGGGGAGCGCAGGACGCGTTGAGCCGGCTCCAGTCGCCAGCGCGCGAACTCGTAGGCGATCGGCAATTCGTCAGGGTCGGGCGCAAGCTGGTCCGCGCGCCGCAGGACCGCCTTGATCCTCGCCACGAGCTCCCGCGGACTGAACGGCTTCACCATGTAGTCGTCCGCTCCGATCTCGAGGCCGATGACGCGGTCCACCTCGGAGCCCATGGCCGTGAGCATGATGATCGGGGGCCCGTTTCGCTCGCGCAGCTTTTGGCAAAGAACAAGGCCGCTGTCGCCCGGCATCATCAAATCGAGCACCACGAGATCGAATCGGCCTGCCTCGATTGCGTTCATCATATCGCGGCCATTGGCCGCCTGGGTCACCCGGAACCCATGCTCGGCGAGGTACTTGCTCACGAGGCCGCGCAGCTCGCGATCGTCGTCGACAACCAGAATGTGACAGGCGGCGCCCGTACTCAAAACCGTACTCCGGACGGAATATCGTTCGAGGCCGCACCGTATCCGACGGCGGCCAATAGGTCAGGAAAAATTTGTAACCGAATGTTTCAGAACCCGGCGGAAGCCGCGTTTGGTCATCTCCTGAAACAGTCGTGATATTCGCGGGAAACACTGCGCGGCTAGTCCGGCGTCAGGCAGCAACGCCTGAACCGGAGACTGGTGATGTCGTTAAGATCCGCGACCGCGGTACGAACTTCGATTGTTGTCGTCGCTCTTTCCGTTGGAGCGATATGCGCCCTTGGCGCAATGGAGGCGAGGGCCGAGGCTACCGCGTCGGAGACCGGCTCGCAGGCGGCGTGTGCAGAGGGGCGCGCCCGGCTCGCGGCGAAGCTCGCCTATCTCGAAGCCCGCATCTCCCCCGACACGGGCCAGCAAGCGGCGTGGCGGACCTTTGTGGAAGCCGTCCAAGGCTCTGCGTCGGAGCTCGACCGGGTCTGCGCCGAGGCGCCGCTCTTCTCCGAGTCGGCGGACGCCGCGGACCGGCTCGAACGGATGGAGAGGCATGCCGCCGCCGCGCAAGCGATGTTTGGCGCGATGGCGAAAGCTTACCGAGCGGTCGCGCCAGTCCTGACCGCTGCCCAGCGCGACATCCTTTCGCAGAATATTGTCCCGTCGCCGCCAACCCCGGGGCTGCTTCCGTGGCCTCCCGTTCGCCTGGGGCCACGGCCTCGCTTCGAAACCATGACGCAGAGCTGCGGCGCAAGCATGCCGGAGTTCCCGGACTTGCCGGCTCCAGGGCGACTCCCGCCGTTCTGATTTCCGCATCCCTGTTCATGCGACTTGAGGAGTTCGCGCGTGACGGCATTTGTCTCCGAAATCGACATCAAGCGCTGGTTCGCCACATTCGGCGCGCTCGCGCTTCTTGCGGTCTGCGTTTTCATAGCCGGCGCCTGGGCCGGCGTCGTGCGCGCCTGGCCGGTGCGCTACTCGCTTCAACTGATTGAAGGGCTGCCGAAGCCATTCGCGAGCGCTCCCGAGGCGCGGCCTTTCACCCTCGATCCGGCAGGACGTCTTTTGGGCTACGCCGGTAAGACTGAAGTGAAATGCCCGAAGCAGACCCGCAGGACCGCAGTGATCCTCATTTCTGGACAATCCAATGCCGCGAATAACGGCGCGCAGCGGCACGCCACACGCTTCCCCGATCGCGTTCTGAACTTTGTCGGCGGACGTTGCTATGTCGCCGCGTCACCGCTTCTCGGCTCGACAGGATTTGCCGGGGAATTCTGGACGTTGCTGGCGGACCGGCTCATCGACGCGAAAGTCTTCGACAACGTCATCCTCGCCCCTGTCGCAGTCGGCGCGTCCAAGGTCGAGCAATGGGCCAAAGGCGGCTCGCTCAACGCGACTATGCTCCCCCTGGTGCAGGACCTGACGACCCGGTACCGGGTCACCCACGTGCTTTGGCTCCAAGGGGAGTCGGACTTCGCGCTCAAGACCGATCCGCTTCGATACAAGAGCCTCTTCCTTTCGTTCGTTGAGACCCTGCGCGCGAATTCGGTTGATGCGCCGGTCTTCGTTTCGAAGGCGACACGATGCGGACCGGCCTGGACGAGATCGAACGCCATCCGGTCGGCCCAACAGGACCTCGTCTCGAGCGAGCCGGGGCTTAAAGCGGGAGTTGACACGGACGAGTTATTGGAAGCCCAGGACCGTTATGACGATTGCCACTTCGCGGATACAGGCGAGGTGAAGGCCGCGACGGCGTGGGCCGCGATTTTGGGGCGGCGTCCTTGACCAAGCGCATTCGAGGATCGTTGGCGCGGCCCACGGACGCGGCTGCAGTCCAAGCCGACGGTCGCGATCGCACGGAGCTCGCCTCTCGAACGATTATCTGGCGGGCCGGCAAGACGCTCATGGGCAGCTCGATCGAGAGGGATCTGATCGTTCTCGCTCTGGTCAGTCTGGCATACATTGTCGCTGCGCTCACAATCGCCAAGTTGGACGTATCGAACTGCTTGACAGCCCCCGTCGGTCCGCAGCTTGGAGACACCATTCTTCTCGAAGGCTGCCCGGCGGCATCGACTTCCGAGCGGTAATGACTGCCGCCGGTCGGGTAGCGGTAAGCGCGCGCGACGCAAGTCCCTGGAGCGGCAGGATCGCGTCGCCGGTAATGATCGTCGCGATTGCCCCCTTATTTCTTTCTCGGTCGGGACCGTCGCCGTCTTCCAATGCCGGACAAAACTCATCGCCGACCCAAACGGATCCCGCTGGCTGCCTCCCTGACGAAAGCGAGTGAGGCCCCCACTGAATTACGGCGAATTACGGTGACAGGCCCGTCTTTACCAATTTGATTCGACCGGCTGCGCCTTCGGTCCGAGACTGCAATCTGGTTAAGGACCTGAGCGGACATATGGCTGTGCCTTATCGCCAATCTCGGTGTAGGCTGGCTCGCTCTCATGGGCGGCCGCTTCAGACGGAGGTCTGCGCGCCATGGTTGTCACCCACAGGCGCATCCTCCTGCTCGCCCTTCTACTTGCTTCACCCATTGTGGCGCGAGCCGCACAGACCGGCGAAGGAACTGCGACTGTGCCCCGCTTCGAGCCTTCGCCATGCCCGAAACTGAAAGGCGTCGAATGGCTCGCCGACGCGAGCTGCGGCTACCTCGTCGTGCCTGAGAATCGCAGCCGGCCGGCCGGGCGCGCCATCCGGCTCATGGTTGCGAAGTACCCCGCCCGCTCGGCGGAGAAACGACCCGATCCCGTCGTCTATCTGGCCGGCGGGCCGGGCGACATCGCACCCCTCGAGGTCAACGGGCTCATCGCTGCCGATTTCATCCGCGACCGAGACATCCTGGTGGTGAGCCAACGCGGCGCCATGTTCTCGGAGCCGGCGCTTACTTGTGCGTCCATCGACGACTTCAACAGAGAACTTCTCGGACTCCGCTTTTATTCCGAGGCGACCGAGCGCGCCCATTTGGCGGCGACGAAAGCCTGCCACCGGGAACTCGCCGCCACCGGCGCCGACCTTAGCGCCTACAATTCGACCGAAAGCGCCGCCGATTTCGCCGACCTCCGCAAGGCGCTCGGCTATGCCTCGTGGAATGTCTACGGGACTTCCTATGGCTCCTACCTGGCGCAGACGCTGATGCGTGACCACCCCGAGGGCATCCGCAGCGTGGTTCTCGATTCGGTCTTGCCGACGACCTACACGATCCCCGGAAACTGGCGGAACGCACGCGCCGGCTTCGACAACCTCTTCCGGGCTTGCGCCGCGGAGACGGCCTGCAACACCGCCCATCCGCACCTCGAAGAAACCTTCACCAGACTGGTCAACAAATTCGAGGCCGAGCCGCTGACAACAACCGTCAGCGACCCGACCACCGGCGAAGTCCTTAAGGTCGTGCTCGACGGCGGAGCGTTGGTCGACTGGCTGCGCAACCAGAACTATGCCTTGCCCCTGCTCCGGGCCGCGCCGGATCGGATCGATGGGCTCGCCGCCGGCCGCACTGACGCCATCGAGGCGATCGCCAAGGACCGAGCAAGCCGCGCGCCGCCATCCGGTCCGGATTTGCCGGCACTCGGGTACGGGCTGTCCTATGGCGTCACCTGTCGCGAAGACTACCCGTTTGCGACGCCGAAGGATCTCGCCGCGGCCGGCCGGGAAGCGTTTCCGGACTACCCGGCTTCGATGCTAGGCGAAGGCGTCGGCGGTTGGGCGTATGTCAACCAGGACTGCCGCGACATCTGGAAAGTCCCCGCCGCCCCGGACGCAATGCGCCGGCCCGTCACGAGCAGCATCCCGACGCTCCTCATTTCAGGCAGTTTCGATACCCTGACGTCCCTCGCCGGGGCCGAGGCCGCGGCGACAAACCTTACCAATGCGAGCGTCATCAGTATTCCGGGCATCGGCCATTTTGTCTCACCCGCGTCTCGTTGCGCCCAAACAGTCGTCGTATCGTTCTTGGCCGATCCGAGCGCTCCCAACACGTCCTGCGTCGGCGCATTGAGGCCGCCGAGCTTCACCTCAAGGGCCTCGCCGTGAGCCGATGCGCCGCGCGGCTATGGCGCCTGAAGGCGAACTCGCGGTGGACAATGGTGACGAGCAGGGCGGCGAAGCTCTCGACGTCTGCTCAGGGCTCATTCCTTCCGTACCGGGGCCGATCCGGAACGACTGCAAAGGGTCGAGTTGACGCGTTCGCCGGGCCGTCAGGGAATGTCCCGCGATTTAGCGCATATCGGCCGTCCAAACGCCCCGAGCCGTCAGTCCTTGACCTCGGCGTCCGGGCGATCGCTCCCCTTGGCGGTTTCGTCGTGCCAGCGGCCCGCCTCGTCCTCATATTCGATCGCCTCGGTGTCGCCTGGGGTTCTTTGCTCGCGCGCGGCCCTGACGGCGGCGGCGTGGGCGAGCTCTTTGGTGGCGAAGCTTTCCGAAATGACGTCGCCGACCCTGTAGGCCCAGCCGTTCTCGTGCTGGACGATCCGATAGACGACATGCGCCATGGCTTTGCCTCCTCATTGCCGCGCCCTTCGGCGGCCCATTCCTTGGCCTGATCGAACGGCGGCCAAAGCATCAATATGCGCTCTCGCTGAGAAGGGGACGTAACTCCCAGACGCCCCTCTCCTTTGGAGGCCAAAACAGCGCATTTCCCTCAGCAGGGCGGCGATGTCGCGCACTAAGATGAATCTCATCGCGAAATTTGCGCTTTGGGCCGGCGATCAGCCTTCCGGGGTGACGAAGCTCTCCATCACCAGCTTGCGGCCGGCCCGGTCGAAATCGACCGTCAGCTTTGGCCCGTCGACCGCGACCACGGCGCCGGGGCCGAACTTCTGGTGAAAGACCCGCGACCCGGCGGCGAAGGCGGACTCGCCCTCGTTGACGCTCCGCGCCCGGCCTTCGAACGTGCGCCCTGAAACGCCGCCGAAGCGGGCGCGGCCGTCATCCGGACGCCCCGCCCGCTCCGCCGCGCGCCGCGCGCCGGGCGTGTCCTGGCGATAAGCGGCCCCGCTTACGCCGACGATGAATCGCGTCTCGCCATAGCCGCCGTAGTTCGCCGCGCCGGTCGCTTCCTCGAACTCGACATGATCGGCGGGCAGTTCCCCGATGAAGCGCGAGGGAAACGAGCTTTGCCAGAAACCGCGTATGCGGCGGTTGGCGGCGTAGTAGATTTTCACCTCCCGGCGGGCGCGGGTGATTCCGACATAGGCCAGCCGCCTCTCCTCCTCGAGGCCCGCCCGGCCATTGTCCTCGAGCGAGCGCTGGTGCGGAAACAGCCCCTCCTCCCAGCCCGGCAGGAACACGCTCTCGAATTCCAGCCCCTTGGCCGCATGGAGCGTCATGATCGAAACGCGCGCGCCCTCCTGCGGTCCCTCGACCTCCATCACCAGCGACACATGCTCGAGAAAGGCGCCGAGGTCGGGAAATTCGCCCATCGAGCGCACGAGTTCCTTGAGATTGTCGAGACGGCCGGCGGCGTCGGGCGTCCGCTCGGCCTTCCACATGTCGATATAGCCGCTTTCCTCGAGAATCTGCTGCGCCAGTTCTTCATGCGCGACCTCGCCCGCCCGCTTCCTCCACAGTTCGAACCTTGCGAGCAAGTCCCGCAGAATCGTCCGGGGCCGGGCCTTGAGTTCCTCGGTCTCGACCAGCATGCGCGCGGCGCGCATGAGGGAAACGCCCGCGCGCCGGCCATACTCATGCAAAATAGCGAGCGTCGCGTCGCCAAGGCCGCGCCTGGGCTGATTGTAGATGCGCTCGAACGCCAGATCGTCATCGGCTTGCGCGACGCAGCGCAGATAGGCGAGCGCGTCGCGAATTTCGGCCCGCTCGTAGAAGCGCGGACCGCCGATGACCTTGTAGGGCAGACCCAATGCGATGAAGCGCTCTTCGAATTCGCGCATCTGAAACGAGGCGCGCACCAGGATCGCCATGTCGTCGAGCGAAACGCCGGCGCGCTGGGCCTTCTCGATCGCCTCGCCGATGATCCTCGCTTCCTCCTGACCGTCCCAGACCGCAGTCACGGTCGGCCGTTCCCCGGGCGGGGCGTCGGTGAACAGCGTCTTTCCCAGCCGGCCCTGATTGTGCGCGATCAGTCCCGAGGCGACGGCGAGAATGTGGCCGCCGGATCGATAGTTCCGCTCAAGCCGAATGACCTTCGCGCCCGGGAAATCCTTCTCGAACCGCAAGATGTTGTCGACGTCGGCGCCCCGCCAGCCGTAGATCGACTGGTCGTCGTCGCCCACGCAGCACAGATTGCCATTGGCCCTGGCGAGGAGACGCAACCAAAGATATTGCACGACATTCGTGTCCTGGTACTCGTCGACCAGGATGTAGCGGAAGCGCTTTTGCAAACTGGCGAGAATATCGCCGTGTCCGCGAAACAGCCGCAGCGATTCGAGCAGCAAATCGCCGAAGTCGACAGCGTTCAGCGCCTTCAGACGCGCCTGATAGGCCTGGTAGAGCGCCGCGCCGCGGCCGCCGAAACCCGCCGCTTCGCCGGCTGGCGCGTGCTCCGGGTCCAATCCCCGATTTTTCCAGCTGTCGACGAGCATCGCCAGCGCTCTTGCCGGCCACCGCTTCTCGTCCAGGTTCTCCGCCTTCAGGATCTGCTTGAACAACCGAAGCTGGTCGTCCGAATCGAGAATGGTGAAATTTGGCCTCAGTCCGACGAGCTCCGCGTGCATGCGCAGGATTTTGGCGCCGATCGAATGGAATGTGCCGAGCCAGGCCATCCCCCGTGCGCCACCCGTGAACAGGCCGACCCGCTCCCGCATCTCACGCGCGGCTTTGTTGGTGAAGGTCACGGCGAGGATCTCGTCGGCGCGAGCCGTTCCCGATGCAATCAAATGAGCGATGCGGGTGGTGAGCACGCGGGTCTTTCCGACGCCGGCGCCAGCGAGTACGAGGACGGGACCCTGCAACGTCTCGACCGCGATCAGCTGCTCGTCATTCAGCCCTTCGAGATACGATGGATGCGCCGCGCCAGCGCGGGGTCGAGCCAACGGACGAAGCGCGCCTTCGCGCGCCGCCTCAATCGGCGAACCTGCCGTCGGGTCACGTCTTTCGGATCGTCGCGGCACAGACCGAATCATCCGCCCGCACCGTGCAGGGCGCAACCCAAATTGTCGAGCCCCGTGAAAGGTCTCGTGTCAGAAGCGGTGAAGGGCTCAGTGCCAGTTGTTGATCTGAATCATGGCCGGGGTCAGGATCGCCGCGAACAGTCCGGGCAGGAAGAACAGAATCATCGGCACGGTGAGGGTCGGCGGCAGCGCGGCGGCTTTCTTTTCCGCGGCGTTCATGCGCTGGTCCCGGCTTTCCTGGCTCAGGACGCGCAGCGCCGCGCCGAGCGGCGTCCCGTAGCGTTCCGATTGAGTAAGGACGGTGGTCAGGGACCGAATGGAGTCCAGACCCGTTCTGGCGGCGAAGTTCTCGAACGCAATGCGCCGGTCGGCCAGATAGGACATTTCCGCGGTCAGCAACCCAGTTTCCTCGGCCATCGAAATGCTCTCGATCGCAATCTCCTGACTAACCTTTCGCATCGAATGTTCGATCGACATGCCGGACTCGGCGCAGATCAGAAGCAGGTCGAGCGTGTTCGGGAATGCGCGCTCCAACTCCTTCTTCCGCTTGGCGGTCTTGTTGCGCAAGAAGAGTTCCGGGGCCTTGATGCCGAGGTAGCTGGCGGCGATCGCAGCGCCGATCTTGACGACGGCCGGCTGCTTCCAATGCAAAATCAGGAATACGTAGATGATCGTAACGGAAAAGAAGCAGATTGGCGCCAGCAGGCGAAAAGAGAGAAACACGTATTCCGCGCCCGCTCCGCGAAAGCCCGCCATCGCCAACTGAGACTTGGCCTTCTCCGTGCTCAGCCAGCTTGAAAGATTGAAGGTTTCAACCAATCGCTTGACCAGACCGCTCGGCCTCACCCGCAAGGTCGACTTGTTCTGCGTCGCAAGGAGCCGCTCGCGCTCCCGAGCGCGAATGCGCTCGCGCTCGGAGCTGACGGCCTTGATGCGCCGCGAGAGGGTGTCGGGTTGAAGCCAAGGCATCGCGGCGGTCAGAACCGTCGCGGCCGAACCGATGGCCGCAAACAGAACCGCCAGAAAATGGGGATCGGTGAATTTATTGACGATCTGATCCAACATGGCGGGCGCTCGGTTAGAAGTCGAAGGTGATCATTTTTTTCATCATCGCGACCCCGACGCCCATCCAGCATACTGCGATCGCGGAAATCATTCGTCCGTGGCTGGTCGTCCACAGCAGCGACACGTAATGCGGGGACGAAAAATAGAGCGCGCCGACCACCCCTTCTGGGACCGCGCGAATGATCACCGCCGAGGCTTTCGCCTCCATAGACATGGCGC
>CAWASR010000029.1:0-33426 GCA_963784805.1 uncultured Alphaproteobacteria bacterium | reverse complement strand
GGGGATCGGGGGTGCGGTCATGTCTTCGGCCTTTTTGCACGGAACCATAAGCGTCCGCTGGCCCTGATGTTGTCCGCTGATCCGTTGCCGCTATCACCGTAACGCGCTGATTGGGCGCAGACAGTATGCCGGGCTTCAGGATCAATCCGCTTTCCTGCGCATCACCTCTTGGTCACCCTCGAGTTGTTTGCCGCGTGGCGCCTTTTAAGGCGGCGTGGCGGTCCGAAACCGGCGAGTTAGGCCGAAAGCCCTCGGTAGTTCGTCTGCGACTTCAGCAACGCGAAGACGATGCGCGCCAATTTGTTGGCCAGCGCCACGGCGACCAGCTTGAAGGGCTTCTTCTCGATCAGCCTCTTGGCCCACATCCGCAGCGGGTCGCCATGGGGTTTGCGATGGAACAGCACGGCGTGCGCGCCCACGACCAGCAATTTGCGCAAGTACCGGTTGCCCATCTTCGAGATGCGCCCCAGCCGCTCCTTGCCGCCGCTCGAATGCTGGCGCGGCGTCAGGCCGAGGAAGGCGGCGAACTCGCGCGGCCCCTCGAACCCCGAGACATCGGGGACGCTGGCCGCGATCGCCGTGGCGGTGATCGGCCCGATGCCGGGAATGGTCATCAGCCGGCGCGCTGTCGCATCCGTCCGAGCGGCCGCGAGAAACGTCTTGTCGAGCCGATCGATCGCCTCGTCGAGCCGATGCAATTGATGAACCAGCTCCGCCAGCGCCGCGCAAACCTCGATCGGGATTGTCTCGTCGCAAGCTTCGATCCTATCGGCGAGTTGGCGCGCATGGCGCGGCCCTTGCGCCGCGATCAGCCCCACCTCGCCAAGATGCCCTCGAAGCCCATTGAGCAATTGCGTGCGCTGCGCCACCAGCATCTCGCGCGCCTTGTGGCGCATCAACTCGGCCTGGTTGACGACCGAGCGCACCGCGACGAAACGCATCGAGGGCCGCGAAACCGCCTCGCAAACCGCCGCCGCGTCCGCCGCGTCGTTCTTCTGCCGGCGCACGTAGGGCTTCACGTAAGCCGGCGGCATCATCCGCGCGTCATGGCCCAGTTTGATCAACTCGCGCGCCCAATGATGGGCCGACCCGCACGCCTCCAGACCGACGAGGCATTTGGGCAGGCCCGAGAAGAACGCCAGCAACTTGTCGCGCTTGACCGACTTGTTGAAAACGACCCTGCCCGCGACATCCACGCCGTGGACCTGGAAGACGTGCTTGGCCAGATCAAGACCAACCCGCGTGACAGACGAGAATTCGGTGATAGATTTTCCCATGGACGGCGCTCCTTCAAATGGTCGCTCTAACGACAACCATTTTGGCACGGTTCAAATCCAGAACCAGATGCCGCGCGGGCGCCGTCCACACCATCACCATAACCGACCCATAACCGACCGAACAACAGGCCCGCATGCGCGACCACCCCGCCGACCCTCCGATCCGAGCCCACGGCAATGGAATCCAAGCCAGCGGAAGCCGGATCCAAGCCAGGGGAAGCGGAATCAAAGCCGGGGGAAGCGGAATCCAAATAAATCTCTTCCGCGAAATGAGCCTTTTCAAGGGTTTAGTCCAGAATCCAAATTGTTTTTTCTCCGGCTCCTTAATCCCGTCAAACGCGTCCCGCCGGAGCCGGGACAAGCGGCCCTCGGGTTCATTGTCAAGGCTAACACAAGTTCGGCTTTTCAGGAAGCGAATGTCGCCATCGGCGGCGGCGGGCCGCCGGCGCCGGAATGCGCCGACGCGGGGCATTATGTCGAAGCCGTCCGTATCGCGCTCATAGCGCGACAAATATCTCGCCTGTATGGGCAAGTCCCGATTAGGGGGCCTCGGCATGAGCGGGACTTGGAGTCGCGCCCGCGAGTGCCGCCCGAGCGGCCAAGCGACGCTCCGGAGCGACGCCTGGCATGGGCGCAGTATGATGGTAAAGGCGGGCCTGTCACCGTAATCCGGGCCTGTCACCGTAATCCTGTCATGTCTGGACGGCGCCCGCTGTCAAGGGGGTCTTTGAGGTTTTGGGCGGGATCGGGGGTGCGGTCATGTCTTCGGCCTTTTTGCACGGAACCATAAGCGTCCGCTGGCCCTGATGTTGTCCGCTGATCCGTTGCCGCTATCACCGTAACGCGCTGATTGGGCGCAGACAGTACGCCGGGCTTCAGGATCAATCCGCTTTCCTGCGCATCACCTCTTGGTCACCCTCGAGTTGCTTGCCGCGTGGCGCCCTTTGAGGCGGCGCGGCGGTCCGAAACCGTTGAGTTAGGCCGAAAACCCTCGGTAGTTCGTCTGCGACTTCAGCAACGCGAAGACGATGCGCGCCAATTTGTTGGCCAGCGCCACGGCGACCAGCTTGAAGGGCTTCTTCTCGATCAGCCTCTTGGCCCACATCCGCAGCGGGTCGCCATGGGGTTTGCGATGGAACAGCACGGCGTGCGCGCCCACGACCAGCAATTTGCGCAAGTACCGGTTGCCCATCTTCGAGATGCGCCCCAGCCGCTCCTTGCCGCCGCTCGAATGCTGGCGCGGCGTCAGGCCGAGGAAGGCGGCGAACTCGCGCGGCCCCTCGAACCCCGAGACATCGGGGACGCTGGCCGCGATCGCCGTGGCGGTGATCGGCCCGATGCCGGGAATGGTCATCAGCCGGCGCGCTGTCGCATCCGTCCGAGCGGCCGCGAGAAACGTCTTGTCGAGCCGATCGATCGCCTCGTCGAGCCGATGCAATTGATGAACCAGCTCCGTCAGCGCCGCGCAAACCTCGATCGGGATTGTCTGGTCGCAAGCTTCGATCATATCGGCGAGTTGGCGCGCATGGCGCGGCCCTTGCGCCGCGATCAGCCCCACCTCGCCAAGATGCCCTCGAAGCCCATTGAGCAATTGCGTGCGCTGCGCCACCAGCATCTCGCGCGCCTTGTGGCGCATCAAATCGGCCTGGTTGACGACCGAGCGCACCACGACGAAACGCATCGAGGGCCGCGAAACCGCCTCGCAGATCGCCGCCGCGTCCGCCGCGTCGTTCTTCTGCCGGCGCACATAGGGCTTCACGTAAGCCGGCGGCATCATCCGCGCGTCATGGCCCAGTTTGATCAACGCGCGCGCCCAATGATGGGCCGACCCGCACGCCTCCAGACCGACCAGGCATTTGGGCAGGCCCGAGAAGAACGCCAGCAACTTGTCGCGCCTGACCGACTTGTTGAAGACGACCCTGCCCGCGACATCGACGCCGTGGACCTGGAAGACGTGCTTGGCCAGATCAAGACCAACCCGCGTGACAGACGAGAATTCGGTGATAGATTTTCCCATGGACGGCGCTCCTTCAAATGGTCGCTCTAACGACAACCATTTTGGCACGGTTCAAATCCAGAACCAGATGCCGTGCGGGCGCCGTCCACACCATCACCGTAACGCTGCGAGTTGACACGCTGAAAAACGGCAAGGGGCGCGAAGTCTTAAGCTCCCGGTATGGTTATGGGGCTGGCGCCATCTCCGCTCGGATTCGAAACCGAAATCGGTTCCGAGCGGACGCCCATGCCGAGACGTCTTGAGCAAAGCCCAGTCCGGCTCCCGGTCCTTAGTCCCGTGTTTTAAGAGATGATCCGGGGGCTTAAGCGCAGCTCACGGGTCTCGCGAAGGCGCGCGGTCGCCGAATTGGCCCTGAATGGCGCCGCAAGCGATTGAAAAGACGCAATCCGCGACCCCAAATGGCAATTATATGGTTGACAAAGCCATCATATCCGGAGTATTATCCATCGCATAGGAGAGACGACGATGGACATTACCGACCCCCGCTTTCAGGACGCCGAGAAAGCCCGCGAATATCTTGAGGCGCAGCGCTGGCCCAACGGGCCGATCTGCCCTCATTGCGGGAACGGCGACCCTTCGAAGATCAGCGGCCTTAAGGGCAAATCGCATCGTCCAGGCCTCTATCAGTGCAACGAATGCCGCGAACAGTTCACGGTCACTGTCGGCTCGGTCATGGAGCGGTCGAAAATCCCGCTCAACAAATGGCTTATGGCGATGCATCTTATGGGCGCATCCAAGAAGGGCGTCAGCGCCCATCAGCTTCACCGGATGCTCGGCATTACCTATCAGTCGGCATGGTTTCTGGCGCACCGCATCCGCGAGGCGATGGATGAACCGAGCCCGGCGACGACCGGCGGTCTCGGTGGCACCGGAAAGATTGTCGAGGTTGACGAAAGCTACGTGGGCGGCAAGGCGGTGAACCGCGCTTTCAGGAAGCCGGCGCCGAAGAAGGCGATCGTTTCGCTAATCGAGCGCGACGGGCGGGCGCGCTCTTTCCATGTCGCCAATGTGACCTCGAAAACCGTTCGCGCCATCATTGTCACCCATGCCAATCGCAAGAGCGCCTTGATGACCGACGAGTCCAGTGTCTACACGAAAGTGGGGCGCGAGTTCGCGTCACACCACGCCGTTGACCATGGCCGCGAGGAATATGCCTATCACGATAAAAAGACCGGCCGAACCGTCTCGATCAACGTCAGCGAGAACTTCTATAGCATCCTCAAGCGCGGGATCACGGGCGTCTATCATTCAATCAGCGAGGCGCATTTGCAGCGATACCTGAAAGAATTCGACTTCCGCTACAGCAATCGCTCTAAGCTCGGTGTCGAGGATGACGAGCGCGTTGCGAAAATCGCCCGGAATGTCGGCGGGAAGCGCCTCACCTATCGCGCCGCTGATAACACCGAGAACGCCTAAACAGAAGGCCAGCGCGTTTCTGCGCTGGCGCAAACGCCAAGGAGGGGCGAATGGCAGTAAGTCTAGCCGTGAAAAAAGTTGAGATTGCTCGCCTCGCGCATACGTCCGGAACGCAAAAGGACAGAGCTGACGTTCAAGTAGTCATTGGCGGTCTTGGCGGCCCAATCGAAGTGACGCTTGGGATTTTCGATTTCTCGTCGCTTGACGATGCGGTCGAGAAGGCGCGGCGCACGATTTATGAGTTCGCTGTTGAGCTAACGAAAGCAGCCGATCAACGTCCTCTCCGCTGAAAATTATTTCACCGGAAGTGCTGCCGTCACCGGCAAAAAGCAATTTTCCGCTAGTCAGCATCCCGACGAGACCCCTTCTGGTCACCCTTTGCCGAATTCCGGGTCTTTCGAATCCGGCGGCCAACTTTAAATTCCGCGCGCCGTTTCGGAGCCGCCGCCAACATCTTTTTCGCTATCCTACTCAATTGAGCTTCATCGGGATCGGTCATGGCAAATGAAATCCATTACCCCTAGCCTTCTAAGGACATATGTTGAACCGGCTCCATCCCCATCCGATCCACCCGGCTCTGGAGATTTCTACGCCGCCATTGGAATAGCCCTCGTCGCATGGGGGAGACTGGAAGGCCACTTCACCCTCCTCATTATCACAATCCTCAATATCGCGTCACATAGACGCATCGGCAAGAGACTCCCGATGAGATGGGAGCGACTTGTCGAGGTCTGGCGCACGGCTTTTGAGACAGTTCCAGCCTTGACTGCGTCAAGACCAATGGCCGAGCGTTTCATCACCCAACTCGACGAGTTGGCGCAACTTCGAAACAGGCTCATCCACGGATATTGGGAATTGTTCGATCCTGGGCCGCCGATACGGATCGAACTGACGAGCGTCAGGGCTCACACAGGGACCGAAGATGGAATGCTATTCACTCGCGGCGCCATAACGCTCAATTGGCTTCAGCAATTTGCGACACAGGCCAATCAATTGAACTTGGCGTTACTCGCATTAGGCCAGCCAATCATGGCGTTGCGCGCAGCACCGCCGAAACCGCCTCATAGACTTTGAACGCCGCCACTACCGCGCGCGGATCATTCCCACCTTCCCAGTCCAAGATGATGCGCTCCGCAACCTTGAGGTCGGAGAAAGTGACTCCCGCAGGAATCCCCGCATCGGGATAGTAGACGCACACTTCATCGGAGCCATCCAAGTCGCCCGCAACCGCTCTCCTGACTTGGAGTTTCTCGAATTGCCGGCCTGTCGCGAATCACTTAGCATCGGAATGCTGCTTTGTCATCCATATAGTTGCCCCCGAAATGGCGCCAGCCCCTTAGCGGAACCAATCAACGGTTTTGGGAGCTTCGAGAGGGCGAAGACAGCTCGGCGACCTGGATCGAGCGGATGTCGGCGCCTCTCGGCTCCCGCGTTCTTAAGTTGCGATCGTTGCGCCGAGACCCAAGACGCGGGCGACGGATCGGGCGATCACGATCTGCTCGTCAGTGCGGATCACGCGCACCTTGACCCGACCCGCGTCCGACGAAATCAGCGGCTCCGTCGCGGCGTTGCGCTTTTGGCAGAGGTCGACGCCGAGGAATTCCAGCCCGGCGCAAATCCGGGCGCGCACCACGGGCGCGTTCTCGCCGATTCCGCCGGCGAAGATCAGCGTATCCAATCCGCCCAAAGCCGCCGCGTAGGCGCCGATCCATTTCCTGATCCGATAGCAAAACAGCGCGACCGCCTCGGCCGCCCGCTCGTCCTGCGCTTCGCGGTCGAGCAACTCCCGCATGTCGGAGCTGGTCTCCGATATCCCGAGCAGACCGGAGCGGAAATTGGCCATCTCGGCGAATTGATCAGCGCTCATGTTTTCGGTGCGGGCGAGATAGGAGACCAGCCCCGGATCGAGATCGCCGGAGCGGGTGCTCATCGGCGTGCCGGCTGTCGGGGTAAAGCTCATGGTGGTGTCAATCGACTTGCCGTCATGGACCGCGGCCAGGCTCGCGCCATTGCCGAGGTGGGCGAGGACGATTTTGCCCCGCGCCCGTTCGGCGCCGTCGATGCGCGCCAGCTCTTCCATCAGATACGCGTATGACAGCCCATGAAAACCATAACGCCGCACTCCTTGCGCCGCGTAGCGCCGCGGAATGGGCAGGAGCCGGGCGACGCTCGGCAGATCGTGGTGAAAGGCCGTATCGAAACACGCTACCTGGGGCAGATCCGGAAACCGGCTCTGAATTGCCTCGATCAACAGAATCTCGTCCGGGAGGTGCGCGGGATCGAACGGCGTCAGCGTGCGCAGCTGCTCGACCATCGCGCGGTCAATTCTTTCCGGAGCGCTGTATTTCGCCCCGCCATGCACGATGCGATGCCCGACCGCGGTCAGGCTATCGCGTCCGATCCTCTCCTCGATGCAGTCAATCAGAACGCCGACCGCTGTCGCATGGTCCGACGCCGTCACCGCCCGAGTCAGACTGTCGTCGCGGGTCGCCCCCTGGACCCGCAAGGTCGCCCCCGGAAGTCCAATCCGGTCCACCCCGCCATGCAGAATCCGCTGGATCGGCTCATGGCCTTCGAACAATGCAAACTTGATGCTCGAGGAGCCGCCGTTGATGGTCAGGATGCGCAGGCGAGCCGGGTTCATGGATGCCTCTTTGACGCCCTACTCAATAGCGAGGAGTCCGGGCGGGCGGCGGTGGAGGCGGAACACGCCGTGACCTGGCGACTTCAAATGGGTGCTGATGCGCGCGGGCAAAACGGTCGCGTTGACGCGCCATGGACCCTCTCTCCTCGCCCCCACTCGGCTATCAATTGAGGATATTGACCTCAAGACCTCATATGCGCGCAAGTGACGCGCTATGAAAATCGATCAGCCGACCCGTCACCGACGTCTGCGACGCGGAGCCCGCCGGGGACCGTTCATCGATAGCCGCGTGGCGCTTGCGCTGGTTGCGGAGCTGGCGGAGGCCGGCGCGACGCAGATCGAGCCGGGCCACGGCCTGACCGGAGCGACGTCCTTGCACGTCGTCAAAGACCTGCCGGAGAGTCCTGCAGTCATCTATCTCGGCGAGGTCTCCCATCTCATCGGCTCCGAAGCGTTCAAAGCGTATGGCGGCGTGGTCGCGATCGAGAAGTTTGATCTCGACGTCAATGCGGGAGAAGTCGTCGCTCTGGTCGGCGACAACGGCGCGGGCAAGTCGAAGCTACCCCCCGCCATTGCAAGAAATATAATGGGTCCCGAATCCAATTCCCGGATCCGGCTGACACACAATGCGACCTGAAAATTCATTGTTCAAATCGCATTCGCAACCCGTGGAGCAGATCGAGCGACTTGAGATTCGGATCGAGGAACTCCGCGAGGCGATCCAACGCAGCCGAAGGCTCATGATGGCGGGGCGAGCATGCGCCGTCATCGGGCCGGCATTGCTTGGCTGCTTCATGCTCGGTCTTCTGAATTTCACCCCGATTCGGATGATCGCCGGGATCACCCTTGCCATCGGCGGGGTGGTCCTGATGGGCAGCAGCAAATCTAGCACCGAGCAGTTGGAGCTTTCATTGAAACGGACTGAGGGAGAGAGGAATGCGGCGATAGACGCACTGGAACTCGTCCAGCTCGGGGACCGAGCCAACCAAATCGGCGATTCTGGTCCTGCTTAGCCAGCGCAACAATGTCAATACGAAAGAGACGGCCAGTCTCTCGGCCCGGACGCGGCGGCCGCCCTCGTGTGATCAATCTCGCCGAGCGCGGAAAGAATTGAAGTGGCGAGTTCGGGGCGGGGTGTCGGATGGGCGCGAGGATAGTGATAGCGTCTTCGTCAGCGACGCCGCCCACGGCTTCAATGACACGCTGCGATGACCTTTCGTTCAAGCAACGCTTCAAGTGATCGCGCGCCTCCACGTGGCCCATTCGTCCCAGGACGCACACGGCGACCGTCGAGACCTCGCGTCCGAGGTCGCCGAGCAATTCGATCAGTGCGGCCGCGATATCGTGCCTCACGCGGACGCAGGCGTATGCAGATGCGCAAACTGAGGGATCCGAATGTCGCAGGAGCAGAAGCGCGAAGTCAGATGGAAATAATACTCCAAGGTGAGAGACTTTGCAGTCGCCGCTACGACGAGGGCCGGGCCCTTGGACGCGGCTATCACGGCGCCGGCTCGATCAGCTGTTCTCTGCTCAATCGCTGCAAATCATCGCTGTTCATCCGATTCTTGAATCAGAAACCGCGATGCCGCGCGAGCCCACCTGCCAGCCGCTAAGCGCGGGGTGTTACGCACGAAATCCACTGAAAATGGCCTATTCTTGGCGAGTGTGACGATGCCCACCACGCGCTTCGCGCCTCGGCGATGAACACGTGGTGGAAGGCAGTCGCAGCGGCTTGACAATACCTGAGGGGCCGATACTTCGTGCGCGTCGCGCAGGGACGCGACAAGTCGTCAGCTGTCATATCGAATGGGTTCGGAAGTTCCGTTGTTCTCGATGGATCGTTCCGCCGCTTCCACGATGGCGATCGCATCCCGCGCATCCGCCAAGGTTGATAAGGGCCTTCCGCCCGTGAACATAATCGAGGCGAAGTGCGAAAGCTCCGTGTGGAAGCTGTCCACATAGTTGGTGATTCCCCAAGCGGGACCGCCATCGTCGTCGACCAGGGCGTCGTTCCAGGTGAAGTTCGCGCCGCCCTTTGTCCCCAGAACCTTATGGAGGACTGTCCAGGGATCGGAGGTATGATCCGACGCGGCAAAGCTGACCCAGAGGTCGGCGAGCGCGCCATCGGGCATTTGACAGACCAGCATGACCTGATCCTCTTCCTGCATCTGCTCGTAATGGACACGCGACGTGTGGGCGGAAACCCGCAATGGCCTTCCGGCGAGAAAGAGCAGTGAGTAGGCGTTGTGGACCGCAACCTCCCTCAGCACCCCGCCGTACCGGCGCGCCACCGCCTCGGAATGAAAGATGTTGTAGAGAATCCAGATGCTCGCGAGCGTGCCGAAGCGCCTCTCCCCAATCATCCTGCGCATACGAATAACCGGTTCCATATAGATGTAATTGTGCGCCGGCATGCAGCTCATGCTTGCGGCCGCCGCCGCCTCGAGCCGGCGAATCTGGTCGGCGGTCTCGGCGACCGGCTTCTCCACCAAGACGTGCTTATCAGCCGCGAGACACGCGAGCGCGTCCTCGAAATGGGCTGAATTTGGGCTGAGGACGAGCGCCGCATCGACGTCCAGGTCGCCGAGCAGTTCATCGCGGATTGTGTAGGCGCGCCCGACGAGTCGCGTCGCAAGGCGCTCGGCCCGATCAGCGGTCGTGTCGAAGACGCCGACTACCCGTTTCGCCCTCACCTGGTCTGCAGGGTCACCGCTTTCCGCAGAGTTGGCCCGATCTCGCGCTGCAGCCGCGCCGCGAGCGATGCACTTTCGGCTGTCGCCCCATCGTTTTCCAGACAACCCCACGATTGATGCGCGATATCCAAAAGCCACTGCATATGGGGGCACGATTGACATCGCGAATTTCCTGGAGGGATAATTGCCCCTTCGCGGGGGACTGGCGCCAGATTTCCAATCGGCGATCTTCTGAAGGGCCCGACCCCGAGGCAACCTGTGGAGTGCGGACCATGACGCGTTCAACCGTCGTTGCGGGTGCTCTGGCGGCGGGAGCCCTGCTGGCGATCGCAACCCCGGACAACCCCGCTAAAGCGCAGACCAAGAAATGGTACCCGTTCCCCGTCGAAGAGCATATCCCCGCCTTCGACATGAATTCTCCTGTTAAGGACGTGATGTACACCCCACTTGCGGCGGCCGACAAGAAGTGGAATATCTGCGTTTCGTTTCCGCATATGAAAGACGCGTATTGGCTCGCCGTCGACTATGGTGTCGCGGAGGAGGCGAAGGATCTTGGCGTCGCCATGCACCTCGTCGAGGCTGGCGGCTACACCAATCTGAGCAAACAGATTTCTCAGATCGAGGACTGTGCGTCGAACGGCGCGCAGGCGATCGTCATCGGCGCGATCTCCTATGACGGACTCAACGCGACGGTAAAGAGTCTGCACGACAAGGGGATCCCGGTCGTCGACTTGGTGAACGGCATGTCGTCCAAGGACATCTCGGCGAAGTCCCTCGTTTCCTTCGAAACGATGGGTTACAAGGCGGGCGAGTACATCGCCAAGCTACATCCCAAGGGCTCGCCCACGGTTGAGGTGGCGTGGTTCCCAGGTCCGCCCGGCGCGGGGTGGGTTGAGGCCGGGAACAGGGGCTTCAACAACGCGATCAAGGACAGTGCGCTAAAAGTCGTCGCGACTAAGTACGGAGACACCGGCAAGGAAGTGCAGCTCAAGCTGGTCGAGGATACCTTAGAAGCAAACCCGAATATCAAGTACATCGTTGGGACGTCCCCGACTACCGAGGCCGCTGTTCAACTCTTGCGCGAGCGCGGCCTCTCGGACAAGGTTAAAGTAGTCGCTTATTACTTCACACCAGGGGTGTACGAAAACATCAAGTCTGGCCGCGTACTGGCTGCACCTACCGATTCCGCTGTCATCCAAGGACGCGTCTCCATAGATCAGGCGGTACGGATTCTGGAAAAGAAACCTTATCTCAAGCATGTCGGACCCAAGATCTATGTGATCGATAAATCCAATATCGATTCATTCGACTATGCGTCATCGCTTGCTCCCGAAAACTGGAAGCCGGTCTTTACGGTCAATTGACCCGTCATGATGTGAGACGATTGGTGTACTGATTGCGACAAACACATTGGCGCCGGTGAAAAGTATTGGCGTGGGCTCGGATTCGCCAGGGCTAGTTTTGCGAGCCCATGGCTTATCGAAGCAGTTCCCCGGGGTCCTGGCGCTGGACGGAGTGGATTTCGAGCTTAAGCCTGGGGAAGTCCATGTGCTGTTCGGAGAGAACGGCGCCGGCAAATCGACATTGATCCAAATTCTCGCCGGTGTGCATCGTCCCACAGAGGGTCACATCGAATTCTGCGGCCAGCCGGTGGACTTGCAAGGCGTTCACCATGCGCGCACACACGGGATCAGCGCCGTTTTCCAGGAATTCTCGTTGGTTCCAACTCTTTCCATCGAGGAGAACCTGTCTCTCGGCGCAGAACTGACCCGTTATGGCGTTCTCGACAAACGCGAGTTGCATCGCCGCGCCGAGGATATTCTCAAGCAGCTCGGTTTTCCTCTGCGGCCGCGACAGCGGGTCCATGGTCTGACCCGGGCCGAGCAGCAGATGGTCGAGATCGCAAAAGCGTTCAGCACCGAATTGTCAGTGCTGATCCTTGACGAGCCCACTGCCTCGCTCACCGAACGCGAAGCGGAACGTCTATTCGAGATGGTCGAGCAGGCGAAAAGCAGAGGCGTCGGCATCGTGTATGTCACACATCGGATGAGCGAAATCCGCCGTATTGGCGATCGCATCACCGTATTGCGCGACGGCAAACGTGCTGCGACACTCGAAATCGCAGAGGTCAACGACGAGCGGCTTCTACAACTCATGACCGGTCGGATCATAAGCCAGGTATTCCCCAAAATCGACTATCGGCCGGGGAGGTCGCTGCTGGAAATATCGAAACTCATTACTGCGGATCACTCGGTCAGCGATTTCTCGCTTGTGGTCCGGGCCGGCGAGGTCGTTGGACTTGCCGGTCTTGTGGGCGGCGGCCAATCCGAGGTCGGGCGGAGCTGCTTCGGGCTGGAGCGGATCGCTTCCGGCCGTATAGTATTCGATGGCGAGGACGTCAGCGGGCTGACACCGCGCGAAATGCTAGACCGGGGAGCCTTCTATCTTCCGCCCGACCGACGCGAGGAAGGGCTGGTCATGATGCGGAGCGTACGCGAGAATATTTCGCTGCCGTGGCTGGGAACGCGCCTGTTCTCTCATTTTGGTTTTCTCGATCGCGACAGCGAGCGATCAAAGGCGGGCGAGTTGATGCGCCGGCTGAATTTGCAACCTCCTAACATTGAGGCGGATATTGAGCGGTTTTCCGGCGGCAACCAGCAGAAAGTCCTGCTGGCCAAGGGTCTTGTATCGGCGGTCAAGTTGTTCATATTCGACGAGCCGACGGTTGGCGTGGACGTCGGGACGCGGGTTGCGATTTATGAATTTATCCGAGATCTTTGTGAGGCTGGCGCCGGCATCCTACTGATCTCGTCAGACTTACCTGAGATTCTCCATCTCACCAATCGGACCTATGTGATGTACCGCGGCGAACTTCGCGCCGAACTCGAGGGCGCGCAGATCACGCAGGACCGCGTACTGGCCAATTTCTTTGAGCGGGCGCAACCCTGACGGACCATTCAGCACATCGCTCGCTCAGTATCGCGGCCCCGCTGCAGCGGCTGTTCGTGCGGATTGGCGTTTTGCCGTTCCTTCTGGTCATCGCCCTGATCGTGTTCACTTCTTTGTCAGCGAGATTTCTAACCGGCCAGAACCTTATTACAGTTGCGCGGCAAGCCACCTATCTCGCCATCGTGGCGATGGGCCAGATGCTCGCATTGCTCACTGGCGGCTTTGATCTCTCAGTTGGCAAGATCGTCGCCGTAACGTCCGTCGTAACGGCGCTAACGATGGCGTCGCTTGCGGCTCATCACGATGCGACCGCGATCACTCTTACGTTGGGCATTCTGGCTGGCATTGGCGCAGGCACGTTGGTCGGGGTGGTCAACGGAGTCGGTGTTGCGGTGTTTAATGTCCCGCCTTTCATGATGACGTTGGGCACAGCGACGATTGCCTTTGGCGTCGCTCTCACCCTAACCAGCGGCGTGCCGGTTTACGGGATTCCCGACGCCTTCGGCAGCATTTTCAGTTTTGGCCGGATTTTCGACATTCCGTCCCCCGTTTATGTAACGGCCGGCTTGTTCGTCGTGATGCACATTTTGCTAAATTGGACTCGCGTGGGACGCTACTTCTACGCGGTCGGCGGCAACATCAAGGCGTCGCGCCTTTCCGGCATCGACACTCGTTTCTACCTCTTCTTGGCTTACGTTCTGTGTGGGGCGTTGGCCGCGATAGCGGGGGCGCTGCTGACCGCGCGCCTCGAAACAGGCGAAGCCAATATAGGCGCGTCGATGCCGCTCGACTCGATCGCCGCTTGCGTCATCGGCGGGGTAAGCCTGCGAGGCGGCACCGGGCGTTTGGGCAATGTTGTTCTCGGCGCTATTTTCATCGGGCTCATTCAAAACGGAATGGACCTGGCGCAGATTCAATCCTACCTGCAGGAGGTGGTGATCGGCATACTCCTGATTCTGGCGGTCATCGCTGACCAACTTCGGCAATTCGTGATGTTGCGGCTTAAGGATTGACTGCATGCGAAGCCATCATCAAAGCGGCCCCCCGCCGCTAGGGAGCGCTCGCTTTGTGACGCCCCGGGAATTGATGCCTAGGGGATGCTCCGAACGTCACGTACGATCTTCCATCAAGTCGCCGCTATTGATAGGGTTGCAAATAGCATCGTAACGGCGAGCGACATGAGCGAGATCCGGGCGGAAGCAACTCTGCAAGTCGACAATGACCATTTGCGTGTCACCGAATGGCGCTTCGCACCGGGGGCCGCCACCGGGTATCACCGGCACGCTCACGATTATGTCGTCGTGCCGGTCGTCGACGGCGAACTCGAATTGATTGGTCCGGATGGACGCCGTTCGCGCACGCGGTTGGTCCAGGGAAAGTCGTATTTCCGCAATGCCGGCGTGGAGCACGACGTCGTCAACGCCGGCGCAGGAATCATGGTCTTCGTGGAAATCGAGCTCAAGGACACAAGTGACGCTGAGCGATAGCAGTACGGCGCGCGGGAATACGGAGGTATGGCGATGTCGAGACCGGGAGCAAGTGCGAAGCTCGCGATCAACTGCGATATGGGCGAGAGCTTTGGCCTTTACAAAATGGGCGACGATGAGGGCATGATGCCCTATATCACGATCGCCAACATCGCTTGCGGCTTCCACGCCTCCGATCCCTCGGTGATGGCGCACACCGTGCGGCTCGCGAAACGGCACAATGTCAGTGTGGGCGCGCATCCTTCCCTGCCCGATCTGCAAGGATTTGGCCGGCGCGAGATGAAAATGCGGCCCGAAGAACTGACCGATTGTATCGTCTATCAGGTGGGCGCGCTCAAAGGTTTCCTTGATCGCGAGGGCATTCGACTTTTCCACGTCAAGCCGCACGGCTCGCTCTACGGCATGGCGGCGAAGTCCCCGGAGGTGGCAAAGGCGGTTGCCGATGCCGTCAAGGTGTTCAGCGTCCCGGTACTGGGCATGGCCGGCACGATGCATCAACAAGTCTATACGGCGGAGGGGCTAGAATTCATCTCGGAATTCTATGCCGATCTCGAATATGACGACGACGGCACGCTGCTTATCACGCGCGAACATAACGCGGTCGATCCTAAGGGGGCTGCTGAGCGCGTTTTGCGCGTCGTAAGAGATGGCGTCGCGGAGTTGGTCAACGGCCGGGAGCTGCAGTTTCGACCCGATTGTATTTGCGTCCATTCCGATACACCCAACGCCGTCGCAGTGGCGCGCGCCGTCAAGACGGCGGTCGCTGAATATCTCGGGCAGCCGGCTTTTTGATAGAGGGGATGAAAAGATGGCGCAACATCAAGTGATAAGTCCGCTGCCCGGAAGTTTCTATCGGGGGCCGGCACCGGAAAAGCCGCCGTATAAGCAAATTGGTGATTCGGTTGCGGAAGGTGACGTCATCGGCTTGATTGAAGTGATGAAGCAGTTCACCGAGGTCAACGCCGACGCGAGCGGAACAGTCGTGCGCTTTCTCGTCGACAACGAGGGGCAGGTCGAACCGGGACAGCCCATTCTCCTTATTGAGACCGCTTGAACAGCGCGCATGTTCGACAAGCTGCTGGTCGCTAATCGGGGTGAGATAGCTGTGCGCATTATCCGCACGGCCAAGGAGCTTGGCTTGCGCACCGTCGCGGTGTTCAGCGATGCCGACAAGGATAGCCTCGCCGTGCGCTTTGCCGACGAAGCGGTCCGTATCGGCCCCGCGCCCGCCGCCAAGAGCTATCTTAATATCGACGCCATCGTGGCTGCGGCGCGCCAGTCCGGGGCCGGCGCAGTGCATCCTGGTTATGGATTTCTCTCAGAAAGTGCGCGCTTCGCGGAGGCCGTAGCCGCTGCCGGCCTAGTCTTCGTCGGTCCGACGCCGGAAACAATCCGCACCATGGGCGATAAAGCGGCGGCGCGAACGGCAGCAAAGGCGGCGGGTGTCCAGATTGTTCCAGGCAGCTTAGGGGAGATGACTGACGTCGCCCAGGGTCTTGCGGCAGCCCGCGATATTGGCTTTCCGGTTATGCTCAAGGCAAGCGCTGGCGGCGGCGGCCGCGGCATCCGCGTGGCCGAAGATGCGGCGGCGTTCGAACACCACTTTCATACGGCGCAGGCCGAGGCCAAAGCCGCATTCGGCAGCGGTGCACTTTATCTGGAGCGTTTCTTGAGCCGCGCGCGTCATCTCGAGGTTCAAGTGCTGGGTGACGGCGAACGTGTCGTGCACTGTTTCGAGCGCGAATGCTCGCTGCAAAGGCGACGTCAGAAGGTTTGGGAGGAGGCGCCGTCGCCGGCGATCGACGATGTCACACGGAAGGCATTGTGCGCCTCGGCGGCGCGCCTGGCCGAGCGGGCCGGCTATCGCGGAGCGGGGACGCTCGAATATCTCTATGATGACGACACCGGTGAGTTCTTTTTCATCGAGATGAATACACGCATCCAGGTTGAGCATCCGATCACTGAGATGGTCACCGGAATCGATCTCGTGCGCGAAATGATCTGCATCGCGCAGGGCTATCCGCTCGCCATACCTCAATCCGACATTATGATGCGCGGCGTCGCGATCGAAGTCCGGATCAACGCCGAGGACCCCGATCATAATTTCCGGCCGTCGCCCGGTCGCATCACCGCGCTTGCGCTGCCTGCGGGCCCCGGGGTCCGCGTTGATACTATGCTCTATCCAGGCTATGTCGTGCCGCCTTATTACGACTCTCTGCTTGCCAAGATCATCGTCCAGGCGGAAACTCGAAACCTTGCCTTGGCGCGCATGCGCCGCGCGCTTGACGAATTCGAAATCGATGGTGTTATCACCACCGCGCCTCTGCACAAGCGCCTTGCCCGCTTGGCGGATGTGCAGGCGGCTCGGTTTGACACCGGATTTCTGGAGCGGCTGCTGGCGGCCTAACGGGCGCAGTAGAGGGGGTTCAACGACGGAGGGAGACAGGCATGGGCGGCGCCCGGTATTCTTTCGGCGGCGACGAACACGTCTTCGTCGAGATCGACGAGCAGATGTCGCTTGAAGCCTTCTTCAAGGGCATGGCTATTTGCAGCGAACTGGGCAAGCGCCGCATCGCCGGCGTGTCGGAGATTTGTCCGGCCAACGCTTCTTATTTGGTCCGTTTCGATCCGGACGTGATCCACCCCGGCAAGATGTTGGGCACGCTCAAGGAGATTGAGGCGCAAGTTGGCGGCGCTGATCTCGAATTGTCGACACGCGTCATCGAAATTCCGGTGCTTTACAACGATCCCTGGACACGCGAGACGCTCATGCGATTCCGCGAACGCCATCAAGATCCCAAAAGCACTGACATCGAATATGCCGCGCGCATCAACGGCTACGGCTCCGTCGACGAGTTCATCGCCGCGCATTCGGGCTCGCCGTGGTTCGTCTCCATGGTCGGATTCGTCGCCGGGTTGCCTTTCTTGTTCCAGATGGTCGAGCGGGCAAAGCAGATTGAAGTGCCCAAATATTTACGGCCGCGCACTGATACGCCGAAGCTCACCATCGGCCATGGCGGCTGCTTCGGCTGCATCTATTCCGTGCGCGGCGCCGGAGGCTACCAGATGTTCGGCATCACCCCCGCGCCGATCTATGACCCGGCGCAGACACTGCCTTATCTCAAGGACTTCATGGTGTTCTTCAAACCGGGCGATATTGTCAAATGGAAGCCGATTTCGCGCCAGGAATACGATCGCGACCTCAAAGCGGTCGAGGCCGGTACCTTCAATCTGAATATCCGGCCTGTCGATTTTTCGCTCAAGTCGTTCCTGGGCGATCCCGGAGGCTACAGCCGCGGCTTGGTGGAGGCGCTTCATGGCCATTGAGGTTATCAAACCCGGCCTTGCCACAAGTGTCCAGGACGCCGGCCGGCCCGGATACTACAACATCGGCATTCCGCTTTCGGGCGCGCTCGACCAATACGCGTTGCGAGCGGCGAATCTCCTGGTCGGCAACGACACGGGGGCCTCCGTGCTGGAAGCGACCTTGCTTGGCCCGGAACTCCTCTTCAGGACTCCGGCTGTTGTCGCTGTCACCGGGGCTGAAGCGACACCGAAAATCAATGGCGAGAGTTGCCCGCGCAACGAATCGTTTGCCGTGCGATCGGACGATCGGCTCTCGTTCGATTACGTGAAGGCCGGCGCGCGTATCTATATTGCAGTCGCCGGCGGGATCGACGTGCCGGTCGTACTTGGCAGCCGCTCGACTTACGCGCTTGGCGCGCTCGGCGGATTTGAAGGGCGCAAGCTGGCCGCCGGCGACGTGCTTCCGACCGGCGCCGCGGCCCCCAGGGCGCGCGTCGGCCGCGCCATCTCGCGCGATTTGGTGCCGGCCTATCCCAAGTCGCTTGAATTACGTGTGTTGCCGGGTCTCTATTTTCATCGGTTGACCGACGAATCCGCCAGGTCCTTCTTCGAAGACACCTGGACCGTTGCGCCGGAAGCGGATCGCATCGGTTATCGCTATCGCAAAGGACGAGCGCTTTCTTTCCGTGATCGCAAACAGCCGTTCGGCGCGGGCTCGGACCCGTCCAACATCGTCGACGCCGGATATCCTTACGGTTCGATCCAGGTGCCTGGTGGCGTCGAACCGATCATCCTGCTTCGCGACGCCGTGTCGGGCGGCGGATACGCCATGATAGGAACAGTGATCAGCGCAGATATGGACCGCATCGCGCAGATGCAGCCAAATAATCTGGCGCGTTTCGTCCAGGTGGACATGGACGCCGCGCTTGAGGCGCGCGCTGAATACAAGGCGCGGCTCACGCGATTGACTTCGTCATTGCATTAGCTTGCGCGACGGCTTTGTCGTAAGCGTCTGGTCTGGGCCGCAGGGGTGTCGATCGTCGGTGAATTCAGCGTTCGTCGCGCGACGTTTGTTCCCTTTAGGGTTTGATCAGCTCGACGAGACTCCCGACGCAGAAGTCGGTGAAGGTCATGACGCTCTCGTTGTCGCGTCCTTGGACCCGGATCACCGTAGCCGTCCGGGGTGGGCCGCATGGCTGGCAATCGCCGCCGATTTCAGGGCTCTTCGGGCGGCGCCTGGTCCCGGTGAATCCTGATCAAGTCGACGAGGCTGTCGATGCCGTCATCGGTAAATGCCATGACGCTTTCGTCGCCGAGGCCGAGAACCCAGATGAGGCCGTCCTCGGGTTCCATTTCGATGGCGACGTCGAACAGGAGGTCGACGTCCTCGCCGAGGTCTTTGGCGACGCGGTCGATGGTCCTGACGCGGTAGACCTTGTTGACGTGCATGGGGTCAGGCCGCGAGCGGCGCCATGGCCTGAAGCTGCGGCCGCCAGTTCCAGGGCAGCAATTCATCGAGCCGATGCGCGGGATGGCCGGCGATGCGCGCGAGGACATCGGCGAGCCACGCCTGCGGATCGACGCCATTCATCTTGGCGGTGACAATGAGGCTGTACATGGCCGCGGCGCGCCGGCCTCCGCGATCGGATCCGCAGAACAGCCAAGATTTCCGTCCCAGCGCGACGCCACGCAGCCCACGCTCGGCCGCGTTATTCGACGTGCACACGCGCCCGTCGTCGAGGAACAGCGTGAAGGCCGGCCAGCGCTTGAGCATGTACTGGATCGACTTGGCGAGGTCGTGCCCGCGCGACAGCTTCGCCGCCTGCTCGCGGATGTAGGTCATGAGAGCGTCGACCAGAGGCCGGCTTACGGCGCGTCGGACCAACAGGCGCTCTTCGGGGCTCTTGCCGTTGATCGAGCGCTCGATCGCAAACAGCGTGTCGATGCGGCGCAGGACCTCGATGGCGATCGGCGAGAGCGGGATCTCTTTCTTTCCGGCTGCCTTGCGGCGCGCGTTCTCCTCGATGTCGGCCATGGCGAAGAACGGCCGCCGGGCATGCACCCAACACGCAGCCTCCCGGATTGGAGCGGGCTTGCGGTCCGCGAGATAGAGCTTGTTGTAGCCGTCGTAGGCGTCCGCCTGCAGGATGCCGGCGTATCCCGCGAGATGGGTCTGCGGATGCTCGCCCCGCCGGTCGCGCGAGTAGTGGAAGATCGCGGCGGGCGGCCCTGCGCCGCCGAAAGGTTTGTCGTCGCGGACATAGATCCAGAGCCGGCCGGTGTCGGTCTTGCCTTTGGTCAGCACCGGAACGGTCGTGTCGTCGCCATGCAGGCGCTCGGCCGCCATGACATGGGCCTCGATGAGGCGCCGGAGGGGATCGAGCGCCGCGCAGACGGCGCCCACAGCGTCGGCCATGGTCGAGAGCGCGATCGGCGCGCCCTCGAGCGCATAGCGCTCGGCCTGCCGGTTCAGAGGCTGGTGCTGGCCGAACTTCTCGAACACGATCATCGCCAGCAGGCTCGGACCCGCCCAGCCACGCGGGATCACATGAAACGGCGCCGGCGTCTGGCTGATCGTCTCGCAGTCCCAGCAGGAGAACTTCTCCCGCACCGTCTCGATCACCTTCCAGCGCCGGGGTGTCATCTCCAGCGTCTGCGTCACGTCCTCGCCGAGCTTGCGCAGGCGATTGCCCCCGCAGCACGCGCAGGCGGTTGGCGCCTCGATCACCACGCGCTCGCGCGGCAGATGGTCGGGGAACGTGCCGCGCTCGGCGCGCCGGCGGGTGAAGGCGCGCACGGTCGTCGTCTTGGCGGCCGCCTGTTCCGCCGCCAGTTCGTCTTCCGTGGCGCTGGCTTCCAGTTCATCGAACTCGAGCGCCAGTTGGTCGATCAGCCGCGCCGAACGTTCTGACCGCTGCCCGTAGACCTGACGCTCGAGTTTGGCGATCCTGAGCTTCTGCGCGGCGATCAGCGCCATGTCTTCCGAGGCTTTCGCCCGCGCGACCGCCAGTTCCGCCGCGACCTTGAGGCGCCTCGCGCGCTCGGCGACGAGCGCCGCCTTCAGGGCGGCGACGTCGTCGGGAAGAGCCTCGGGAGCGGGATCCATGAGACGCAGGGAATCATCGATTTCGCGATTCGAGGCACGCTAAAATGCGTGTGACCCCATGTTTTTCTTCGCCTGTCCGGCGCTCACCCAGCGCTTTTTGGCCGCCACGTCAGTTGCGGGTTCCGCCAATCGATCCCTTCGAGCATGTAGGCCATTTGCGCCGCCGAGATCGACACCTCCGCCTGCCGTTCGATCGCCTCCGCCTGCGCCAAGGCGACGCCAAGCAGTCCTTCCCAATCAAGCGATTCGAACGCCGCGCGATTCACCCCTACCGTGAATCAGAAGCCGATCCCCGAGTCAAATCCGCCAAACGCCATCGAAATGAGGTGAGCAATTACGCCCTGAATGGCGCCGCAAGCGATTGAAAAGACGCAATCCGCGACCCAAAATGGCGCCAGCCCCTTAGCGGAGCTTAAAAGAACGGATCGGGGTCGAGAGAGGGACAACGGGAGCAACTCCCATGGGGTGCGCCCCTCTCCTTTGGAGTCCAAAACAGTGCATTTCCCTCAGCAGGGCGGCGATGTCGCGCACTAAGATGAATCTCAATCGCGAAACTTGGACTTGAGGCCGGCGATCAGCCTTCCGGAGTGACGAAGCTCTCCATCACCAGCTTGCGGCCGGCCCGGTCGAAATCGACCGTCAGCTTCGGCCCGTCGACCGCGACCACGGCGCCGGGGCCGAACTTCTGGTGAAAGACCCGCGATCCGGCGGCGAAGGCGGACTCGCCCTCGTTGACGCTCCGCGCCCGGCCTTCGAACATGCGCCCTGAAACGCCGCCAAAGCGGGCGCGGCCGTCATCCGGACGCCCCGCCCGCTCCGCCGCGCGCCGCGCGCCGGGCGTGTCCTGGCGATAGGCGGCCCCGCTTGCGCCGTCGACGAACCGCGTCTCGCCATAGCCGCCGTAGTTCGCCGCGCCGGTCGCTTCCTCGAACTCGACATGATCGGCGGGCAGTTCCACGATGAAGCGCGAGGGAAACGAGCTTTGCCAGAAACCGCGTATGCGGCGGTTGGCGGCGTAGTAGATTTTCACCTCCCGGCGGGCGCGGGTGATTCCGACATAGGCCAGCCGCCTCTCCTCCTCGAGGCCCGCCCGGCCATTGTCCTCGAGCGAGCGCTGGTGCGGAAACAGCCCCTCCTCCCAGCCCGGCAGGAACACGCTCTCGAATTCCAGCCCCTTGGCCGCGTGGAGCGTCATGATCGAAACGCGCGCGCCCTCCCGCGGTCCCTCGACCTCCATCACGAGCGACACATGCTCGAGAAAGGCGCCGAGGTCGGGAAATTCGCCCATCGAGCGCACGAGTTCCTTGAGATTGTCGAGACGGCCGGCGGCGTCGGGCGTCCGCTCGGCCTTCCACATGTCGATATAGCCGCTTTCCTCGAGAATCCGCTGCGCCAGTTCTTCATGCGCGATCTCGCCCGCCCGCTTCCTCCACAGTTCGAACCTTGCGAGCAAATCCCGCAGAATCGTCCGGGGCCGGGCCTTGAGTTCCTCGGTCTCGACCAGCATGCGCGCGGCGCGCATGAGGGAAACGCCTGCGCGCCGGCCGTACTCATGCAAAATAGCGAGCGTCGCGTCGCCAAGGCCGCGCTTGGGCTGATTGTAGATGCGTTCGAACGCCAGATCGTCATCGGCTTGCGCGACGCAGCGCAGATAGGCGAGCGCGTCGCGAATTTCGGCCCGCTCGTAGAAGCGCGGACCGCCTATGACCTTGTAGGGCAGACCCAATGCGATGAAGCGCTCTTCGAATTCGCGCATCTGAAACGAGGCGCGCACCAGGATCGCCATGTCGTCGAGCGAAACGCCGGCCCGCTGGGCCTGCTCGATCGCCTCGCCGATGATCCTCGCTTCCTCCTGACCGTCCCAGACCGCAGTCACGGTCGGCCGTTCCCCGGGCGGGGCGTCGGTGAACAGCGTCTTTCCCAGCCTGCCCTGATTGTGCGCGATCAGTCCCGAGGCGACGGCGAGAATGTGGCCGCCGGATCGATAGTTCCGCTCGAGCCGAATGACCTTCGCGCCCGGGAAATCCTTCTCGAACCGCAAGATGTTGTCGACGTCGGCGCCCCGCCAGCCGTAGATCGACTGGTCGTCGTCGCCCACGCAGCACAGATTGCCATTGGCCTGGGCGAGGAGACGCAACCAAAGATATTGCACGACATTCGTGTCCTGGTACTCGTCGACCAGAATGTACCGGAAGCGCTTTTGCAAACTGGCGAGAATATCGCCGTGTCCGCGAAACAGCCGCAGCGATTCGAGCAGCAAATCGCCGAAGTCGACAGCGTTCAGCGCCTTCAGACGCGCCTGATAGGCCTGGTAGAGCGCCGCGCCGCGGCCGCCGAAACCCGCCGCTTCGCCGGCTGGCGCGTGCTCAGGGTCCAATCCCCGATTTTTCCAGCTGTCGACGAGCATCGCCAACGCTCTTGCCGGCCACCGCTTCTCGTCCAGGTTCTCCGCCTTCAGGATCTGCTTGAACAACCGAAGCTGGTCGTCCGAATCGAGAATCGTGAAATTTGGCCTCAGTCCGGCGAGCTCGGCGTGCATGCGCAGGATTTTGGCGCCGATCGAATGGAACGTGCCGAGCCAGGCCATCCCCTGTGCGCCACCCGTGAACAGGCCGACCCGCTCCCGCATCTCACGCGCGGCTTTGTTGGTGAAGGTCACGGCGAGGATCTCGTCGGCGCGAGCCGTTCCCGATGCGATCAAATGAGCGATGCGGGTGGTGAGCACGCGGGTCTTTCCGACGCCGGCGCCAGCAAGCACGAGAACGGGACCCTGCAACGTCTCGACCGCGATCAGCTGCTCGTCATTCAGCCCTACGAGATACGATGGAAGCGCCGCGCCAGCGCGGGGTCGAGCCAACGGACGAAGCGCGCCTTCGCGCGCCGCCTCAATCGGCGAACCTGCCGTCGGGTCACGTCTTTCGGATCGTCGCGGCACAGACCGAATCATCCGCCCGCACCGTGCAGGGCGCAACCCAAATTGTCGAGCCCCGTGAAAGGTCTCGTGTCAGAAGCGGTGAGGGGCTCAGTGCCAGTTGTTGATCTGAATCATGGCCGGGGTCAGGATCGCCGCGAACAGTCCAGGCAGGAAGAACAGAATCATCGGCACGGTGAGGGTCGGCGGCAGCGCGGCGGCTTTCTTTTCCGCGGCGTTCATGCGCTGGTCCCGGCTTTCCTGGCTCAGGACGCGCAGCGCCGCGCCGAGCGGCGTCCCGTAGCGTTCCGATTGAGTAAGAACGGTTGTCAGGGACCGAATGGAGTCCAGACCCGTTCTGGCGGCGAAGTTCTCGAACGCAATGCGCCGGTCGGCCAGATAGGACATTTCCGCGGTCAGCAACCCAGTTTCCTCGGCCATCGAAATACTCTCGATCGCAATCTCCTGACTAACCTTTCGCATCGAATGTTCGATCGACATGCCGGACTCGGCGCAGATCAGAAGCAGGTCGAGCGTGTTCGGGAATGCGCGCTCCAACTCCTTCTTCCGCTTGGCGGTCTTGTTGCGCAAGAAGAGTTCCGGGGCCTTGATGCCGAGGTAGCTGGCGGCGATCGCGGCGCCGATCTTGACGACGGCCGGCTGCTTCCAATGCAAAATCAGGAATACGTAGATGATCGTAACGGAAAAGAAGCAGATTGGCGCCAGCAGACGAAAAGAGAGAAACACGTATTCCGCGCCCGCTCCGCGAAAGCCCGCCATCGCCAACTGAGACTTGGCCTTCTCCGTGCTCAGCCAACTTGAAAGATTGAAGGTTTCAACCAATCGCTTGACCAGACCGCTCGGCCTCACCCGCAAGGTCGACTTGTTCTGCGTCGCAAGGAGCCGCTCGCGCTCCCGAGCGCGAATGCGCTCGCGCTCGGAGCTGACGGCCTTGATGCGCCGCGAGAGGGTGTCTGGTTGAAGCCAAGGCATCGCGGCGGTCAGAACCGTTGCGGCCGAACCGATGGCCGCAAACAGAACCGCCAGAAAATGGGGATCGGTGAATTTATTGACGATCTGATCCAACATGGCGGGCGCTCGGTTAGAAGTCGAAGGTGATCATTTTTTTCATCATCGCGACCCCGACGCCCATCCAGCATACTGCGATCGCGGAAATCATTCGTCCGTGACTGGTCGTCCACAGCAGCGACACGTAATGCGGGGATGAAAAATAGAGCGCGCCGACCACCAGAAACGGGACCGCGCCAATGATCACCGCCGAGGCTTTCGCCTCCATAGACATGGCGCTGATCTTTCCCTTCATTTTCTTGCGCTCGCGCAAAACCCGCGAAAGATTCCCGATAGCCTCGGAGAGGTTGCCTCCGGCCTTCCCCTGGATCGCGATCACGATCGAAAAAAAGTTGGTCTCGGTGATGGGAACCCGTTGAGCCATCCGTTCGACAGCCTCGGGCAGGGTCAACCCAAGCGACATCGCCTCGACAACCTTCCGGAACTCGGACTTGACCGGCTCGATGCTTTCGTTCGCTGCGATCCGGATTGTGTCGCCGAGCGGAAGGCCCGCCCTGATGCCGCGGACGATCACGTCGATCGCGTTGGGAAAGTTCGCGATGAATTTGTTGATTCGGCGAACGCGAAGTCGTGCGAGGACCAATTGCGGGAATCCGATCGTGCCGATCACAAAAATCAGCGACGCCAGCAAGGCGCTACCCGATTTCAGGTAAGTGGCGGCGCCGAGCGCCAGCCCGAGGACGGCGCTTCCAACGAGATATTGCTGGCGCGTGATCGTAAGCCCGGCTTGTTCGATCCTGGTTTGCAGGTTGAACCGCTTTTGACCCTTCTTCTCCAAGCCGCGAAGACCGTCCGCGATCTGCTTCTTGCGCGCGGCCCGGTCGGCCTGAGCGGAAGCGTCGGACGACTTGGCCGCGTTCGATGCGACTGCCGCGCGACGCTTGTCGGCGCGAGAGTCCCCGGTGAGAAACCCGAACGCCAGGCTGCCGAATCCGACCGCCAGGCATCCGGCGATGACTAACGGGTTGACCATGCAATTCGTGCCTTTCTCAACCGATCCGAGCCGTTTTCAGGGCGAAACTAGAGCGCTCCGGGGATTTCGGACGCGTCCAGAGCCGCGGCGAGACGCTTTTCTTCGCTGTACATGCGCGCCCGGTCCCAGAATCGCGGCCGCCCGATTCCGGTTGAACGGTGCTGCCCTTTCAGTTTGCCCTGGGCGTCTTCGCCAAGGATATCATACACAAACAAGTCCTGGGTAATAGCAACGTCGCCTTCCATTCCCATGACTTCGGTCACGTGCGTGATTCGACGCGACCCGTCGCGAAGACGAGCCGCCTGAATAATGACGTCGACCGACGTTGTGATCATTTCGCGAATGGTTTTCGGCGGCAGCGCATAGCCACCCATCGTGATCATGGATTCGATTCGGCTGAGCGCCTCTCGGGGCGAGTTCGCATGCAGCGTCCCCATGGAACCGTCGTGACCGGTGTTCATCGCTTGCAGAAGGTCAAACGCCTCCGGTCCGCGCACCTCGCCCACTATGATCCGCTCAGGCCGCATACGCAGGCAGTTCTTTACCAAATCTCGCATCGTGATCTGACCGGCGCCTTCGAGATTCGGCGGACGCGTCTCCAACCGCACCACGTGAGGCTGCTGAAGCTGCAGCTCGGCGGCGTCCTCGCACGTAATGACGCGCTCATCACCGTCGATGTAATTCGTCATGCAATTCAGCAATGTCGTCTTGCCGGAGCCTGTTCCACCCGAAATGATCACGTTGCAGCGGACGCGGCCGATGATCTTGAGAATCTCCGCCCCTGCCGGCGAGATCGTGCCGAGGCGCACCAACTGGTCAAGCGTGAGTTTGTCCTTCTTGAACTTTCGTATCGTCAGCGCCGCTCCGTCGATGGCCAGAGGCGGAGCGATGACGTTGACGCGCGAGCCGTCAAGAAGACGCGCGTCGCAGATCGGCGAAGCTTCGTCGACGCGGCGGCCGACCTGGCTCACGATCCGCTGGCAAATGTTCATCAGCTGGGCGTCGTCGCGAAAGCGGACATTGGTTAGCTGAATCTTGCCGCCGACTTCGATGAAGCAGCGCAGGGGACCATTGACCATGATGTCGGAAATGTCATCGCGCGCAAGCAACGGTTCCAGCGGACCGAACCCTAGGACGTCGTTGCAGATGTCATCGAGCAGATCCTCCTGTTCCGCGATCGAGAGCACCAAATTCTTGATCGTGACGATCTCGTGCACGATATCTCGAATTTCATCGCGCGCGCTGTCGGAGTCGAGCTTGGACAGGGCGCCGAGGTCAATCGCCTCGATCAATGCGCCGAAAATCAGGGATTTGGTCTGAAAATAGGTTTCGGACTTTCGTTCGGTCTGAGAGGACGGTGCAGCGGGGGCTTGGGAGCTGACCGGCTCAGCGAGCGCGTTTTGCGTGGCCACGCGCGGCGGGGCGAGCTCGGCGCTGAGACCCGGATTGGCGCGTTTGCCGAACATCTCTGCTATCCCCCTTCGCCAGTGCGAGCCGTTTAGCGCAATCCCCAGGCGCTTCGATTCCGCTCACGCCCGTTTGAGCGCGAACTTCGCCATCAATGGGTCCAGAAGGCCCTTCTTCGGCTTGCGCAACTCGGCGCGGCCCGCGACCACCGCGGCGAGATTGGCGAAAATTTCCGCAACCTTCCCGTTCGCTTCGATTTCCGCGATCATCTGACCATTGTTCGCAGCCGAACCGAACAATTTGGCGTCGTTGGGAACAACCGCGATCGCATCGACTTCGACCGTCTTGGCGAATTCGGCCGTCTCAATTTCCGGCCGCTTCATCATCCCTACCCCATTGAGAACCAGTCGCGGCGGATGGTCGTGCGGACGAGCGCTCTTGATGTTGTCGATCAAGTTTTTTGCGTTGCGAAGATTCGCCAGGTCCGGACTTGCGACCACCACCACTTCGTCGGCGGCTACAAGCATCCGACGCGCCCATCCAGACCAAACGTGAGGCAAGTCGAGCACGATCCAGGGCGTTGAGGTCCGCATTGCGTCGACCAGGGAGTTGAAGGATGTCTCAGAAAAATCGAGGAACTCGATCGAGGGTCGCCGGCGCAGCCAACAAGCTCAAGTTGTCGCCACATTTTGACAGCAGCCGATCGACAAGCGTCGCGTCGACGCGCTCGGGCGCGAACACTGCTTCCGCGACGCCTTGCGGCGGATCCTGATTGTAGTCGAGCCCCGCGGTGCCGAAGGCGAGATCGAAATCGGCGATGATCGTGGCCATCTCGGTGACGGACGCCAGTGACCAAGCCAGGTTGTGCGCGATTGTCGAAGCGCCGACTCCCCCCTTGGCGCCGACAACGGCGATAATCCGGCCGAGGGGCTTGGCGCCCGGGGTACGGAACAGATTCGATACCGAATGGACGAAATCCACAACCTCGAAAGGCGCAACCAAGTACTCGCTGACGCCGTGCGCGATCAGTTGACGATAAAGAAGGATATCGTTTGTCTTACCCAAGACAATGACTTTGGTCCCTGCATCACAGTATTGCGCAAGCTCTTCGAGTTGTTCTATCAGAGAATTTCGACCGGTCGGCGCCTCCAGGACAATCACATTCGGCGTCGGCGCATTCTTATAGGCTTCGACCGCCGCGGCCGCGCCGCCCATATTCTGCTTGACGTGCGCTTTCGCCATGCGACGATCTGCAACCGCAGTATTGACCAGCGCCGCGATTTCGGGCGTTTCGCAGAACGCCTGGATCGAGACTCGCGGCACCGGATCGATCTGGATGGCGCCGCGATTCACCCGCGGCCCTTCGCCGCTCGCGCGGCCGTCGTCTTCATTGCCCATATTCACTGTCCCCCGCCGACCGTGCCAATTGGAGTCAATCCGGTCGCCCATTTTGTGCCGGGATCAGTGCCGTTGCGAACGTTCTCGATCGCCCTGGTGCGCATGGCCACATCGGAGGGAGCCAATGCCCGCGATTGAACAAGGTCGCGCGGGTCATCGACCTGGGCGGCCAACATCGCCTGGGTCGAGCAGCCGTAATTTGCATATGGTTCGTTCTTCCATCCCGCCACTGACGAGCCCGAAGCAAGGTCGTCCGGCCAAACCCCGCAGGGCGTCGTTACTTCCGCCTTGAGGCCGGTGAACGCCACACGAATTGGGGCCTCGCGATCGAGATAGGGCGGAGCGTACGAGCCGACGCCGACCATGCCCCGAAGCCCGGCGCGCGCAAGGGTCTTGCGAATTTCGTAGACCGCCTTCGCAGTCGGCGTGGTCCGGCCCGGTGTAAAGATCATGATTTCCCCAGACCCGAGGTGTCGATACCGGTCAGCGAATGCGCGCAGGTTCGCTACGGATCGCGCGTCGAGCGCGCCACCGACGGGGTAGACGTCCAAGGTCGTCGGCGCGGAGGCGAGCACGATCGGGTGGCGCGCCTGGAAATCGCCGGGAAAACCAGGGTCGGACGAAGCATAGTCGACCCCGCAACCCGTCAGGGCGCACGCCGCGGCGGCGGCAAGGCCCAAACCGAGAATGCTTGTGTGGAGCGTTCGCGGGCGGTCAGGAAGAGCGGCCATTGGTGCTGTCTTTCTCTTTCAGGTTCCTAATCGTGACCAAGTTTCTTCAGAGCTATTGTGTAATGAAGCCAATTTCACCGCTGTAACCCGGCATTGGTTGGAGCGCGCCGGAAGTCGAATAGATCCGGTTGACGCGACCGAGAAACCAAGCTTGGGGATCGCTGGCTTCTTGAAAATTCTGGTCCGGCCGCACGATTTGGTTCGGGTTGATCGCGTGAACGATGTAGGGCGTCACGACAATCAGCAGCTCCGTCTCATTGCGCTGATAGTCATGCGAACGGAACAGGGCCCCGAGCACCGGAATATTCATCAATCCGGGCAGCCCATTGACCGCCTGTTGGGTCTGAGTGCCGATCATGCCGGCCGAGGCGATCGAACCGCCGGAAGGCAGTTCGACGGTCGTCACATTGTTTCGGGTTCGGAAACCGGGGATCGTAACGCCGCCGGGGAGCGTAATCTGCGTCGAAGCGTCGATATCGGTGACTTCAGTCGCGATTCGCAATTGAATGCGCCCTTCGGAGAGGACGACGGGGGTAAAATTCAAGGTCACGCCGTAGGGCTGCTGTACGAACCCGATTTGGCAGATTCCGGTGGTGCAGGACTCGCTGGTGGCGATGGGAATGGTGCCGCCGGCCATGAATTTCGCACTTTCCCCCGAGACTGCAGTGACCGTCGGCTCCGCTAGAGTATGAGCGACGCCCTCTCGCTCGAAGGCCTGCAAGGTCGCGCTGAGGCTCTGATTCCCCTTGGCCCAGTTCAATGTCGCCTCGGACGCGGCGAGGACGCCGTTGACGGCGAAGGGATTGTCGAGCGTGAAACTTCCGTTCGGCCCGCTGCCGGTCATGTTGACGCCGAGTTGCTTGACGATCTCGCGACGAATTTCGGCGATCGTGACCCGCAGGCTCACTTGGTCCAGCCCGCGGATCGTCAGCGAATTGATCACTTTTCCGTTGGAAGTGTTGGAGGCGGTGATGCCGGCGGCTCCGAAGGAAAACGACCCCGACGACTGATTGACAAAGCCCGATGCGATATCGAGCGCCTTCTGGGCTTCCCCGGCCGACGCCACCGATCCGGTGAGAATGATTGAGTCGGCGACCGTGCGAACGTGGATGTCGTTGCCAGGAATGGCGGCATTGAGAAGACTGGACAATTCTCCCACGTCACGCCCGACGGACACGTCAATGATTGCGATTTTGCGGCCGTCCTTGGCCAACGCGAATATGCTCGTCTGGCCGTTGGCGACCGCGGACACGTAAATCCGTTTGGCCGAGCGCACGATCGCGTTGGCGATCTTGGGGTCGCCAACGTAAATTTCCGCAGCCTCCTCCGGCAAATCGACGATTGTGGATTTGCCGACACCCATCTGCAAATTTTTGACCACTCCGCTCGTAGTCGCCGTCATAGCTTGCGACGCGCCGGTTTTCGCGGCGACCGGAGTCGCGGCGATTCCGACTGTTGCGGCGGCCAAGGCGACGCCGGCCAACGCCGCGCTTTTCCACAAGATCCGAGCAATGGTCATGGATCGAGCCTCGCTCTCGCTGAATGAGTTCTTGAATGAGATTCGGTTCACCGGACGGCCTGTTGAGCAGCGCCATAGCGAATGACGGTAAGACCGCCTTTTCCTCCGCTGCTCGACCCAATCACGGTCTTGGTCGGGCCTCCGCTGTCGACGAGACTGCGAAGAGCGAGGTGAAGATTTGAATTGCCGGAGTGTTGGGCCAGAATGATGAGATCGACCTGGTCCGGGTTCAACTCCAGCGTCGCATTCGCGCCTGTGACGACCTTTTTGCCGTTCTGCTCTTCTACGTTCTGTCCGATCGCAAGGACGCGCACGTTGGTGAGAATTGTTTCGGCCCTGACGACTTCAACTCCGCGTTCCTTGGTCGCTTCGTCGTCGCGCGCCAGGCGAACGACGTCGACCCGGTCGTTAGGCAAGATGAAGCCTCCGGCCGAGGAATCGCCGCCATTGTCGATCTTGATCGCCACCGCCCGCATTCCGCTCGGCAAGATCGCCGACATGAACCCGCCCTCTCCGGCCTTGACCAGCTTGTCGTGCCGGATCGGTTCGCCACGAAGGAAGGCGACCCGTGTCATCGACCCCTTGACGTCCGCCATGGGGTCGCCCTGGGACGACTTTGTGATCATGAACTCCGAGATCGCCGTTTTCGGCCATGCCTGCCAACTCACCGATGAGCCGTTGACGACGGTTCCCATCGGTATGTCTTGACTCGCCACCAGCACCTGCTCGACGGCCAGTTTGGGAGCCGACTGGACGACAGGGAGCGGCCGCGCGCTCTGACCTTTGGTCATCAAGACATACGTCGTGCCGAACGCGAATATCGCGATCGCTCCTACTATAACGAGTCTTCGGTTCATGAAACCCCAGCCTCTTATGTACAGGCGGACAATACGTCGTGATTTAGAACCGGCAATCGTCAAATTACGGTTAATTAGACGTATCCAATTCCTTATAAAATTGCTCACGCGACGCTTTGTTTAGCATCAGATGACCTATTTATTAAAGCCAAGTGAATTTGTTATTCCGTACCGTAATTAGCTGGCGAAAAATATATTTTATATAAAGCTTGGATATTGGCCATTTATTTGATAATTATGGATAGTCGATGCGCTTTATGCCATTCCATTGCTGCTACGGCAGGCCAGCGCTTCGAAACACTAGAGTCCCCCATTCCGGGTGAGCGCCTTGCGACTTGGGTCGGATGTGCGTCGCGAACGACTCGCGCGCTTGATCGGACAACCCGCTTTCACTAAAAGCGCCGATCATCGGCGCCGCCGCTTGAGCGTAAGGCTCTTTTTTCGCGCGGTGTTGGGCCGGAAGATCAAGGAAGCAACATGCGTGTCTTTTACGATCGGGATTCCGACCTCAATCTCATCAAGGGTAAGAAGGTGGCCGTCGTTGGTTTTGGCAGCCAGGGTCACGCCCATCTGCTCAACATGCGCGACAGCGGCGTTAAGGATGTCGCGGTCGCGTTGCGGCCGGAGTCGCCATCGGCGAAAAAGGCTGAAGCTGAAGGGATCAGGGTGACGGATGTCGCCGGCGCCGCCAAATGGGCCGACGTCGTCATGATGCTGACGCCAGACGAGCTGCAGGCCGATATCTACCGCAGCGAACTTGCGCCGCACATGAAGCAAGGCGCAGCGCTGATGTTCGCGCACGGCCTGAACATCCATTTCAACCTGATCGAGCCACGCGCGGATCTCGACGTGCTGATGGTCGCCCCAAAGGGTCCAGGCCATACAGTGCGTTCGGAATACAAGCGCGGCGCGGGGGTGCCTTGCCTGATCGCCATCCACCGGGACGCGAGCGGCAACGCGCATGACCTCGGCCTGTCCTACGCCTCCGCGATCGGCGGCGGCCGCGCCGGCGTCATCGAAACCTCGTTTCGCGAGGAGTGCGAGACCGACCTGTTCGGAGAACAGGTGGTGCTATGCGGCGGCCTCGTCGAACTCATCCGCTCCGGCTACGAAACCTTGGTCGAAGCCGGTTATGCGCCGGAAATGGCCTATTTTGAGTGCCTGCATGAGGTGAAGCTGATTGTCGACCTGATTTACGAAGGCGGCATCGCCAACATGAATTATTCGATTTCCAACACCGCCGAATATGGCGAGTACGTCTCTGGCCCGCGGATCATAACGCCCGGAACCAAGGCCGAGATGAAGCGGGTGCTCGAGGACATCCAGTCCGGCAAGTTCACTCGTGACTGGATGCTGGAAAACAAGGTCAATCAAACCTCGTTCAAGGCGACTCGCGCGCGCGTCAACGCCCATCCGATCGAAGAGGTTGGCGAGAAACTGCGCGCAATGATGCCCTGGATCGGCAAGAACAAGCTCGTCGACAAGACCAGGAATTGAGTTGTCGACGCCCAGCTTTCGGGGGGTCGCGAGCCGGCGCGCAATTGGTTCCGATTAGCGCTGGACAGCGCTTTGCGCCTTTGCTAATTCGCGGGGCCTCCCTGAGCGCCAGGGCTCTGGCGATTTCGATGGGCGCATAGCTCAGTTGG
>CAWASR010000028.1:0-566985 GCA_963784805.1 uncultured Alphaproteobacteria bacterium | reverse complement strand
TCGACCTCGTCCGTGCTCATCAGCGCTCCCCGGTCATCTCGCGTCGGCGGGCCTCCTCGCATTGGCGGGGGAGGACGTCAATTGGCAAGGGCCTTCAGCCCCAGCCGACGCGCGATCAAGTTGTCCACGAAACGCTTCGGCAGGGTGACCGCGATCAGGTTCCGGATCGGATTCGGCGTAACCGTGTACCGGACCTTTGGCCTCGCGGCGGTGAGCGCTCTCTTCACCGCTTCGGCTATCCTCTCCGGCGGCAGGCCCTGCCTGCCCATGGAAATCATGGCGCGTTTCATCTTGGCGAGCGCCGGCGCGTAAGGCGAATTGGCGAAAAGGGTGGCGTCGAGGCCGTCCGCCTTGTCCCAGATCGGCGTCGCCACCACGCCCGGCGCGACGACGATGACCTCGACGCCGAAGATCATCAATTCGCGCCGCAGGGATTCCGACATGCCTTCGAGGCCGAATTTCGACGCGCAATAGGGGCCGTTGAACGGCATGGCGTTCTTTCCGCCGACGGAAGAGATCATCACGATGCGTCCGGGCGGCCCTTTGCGCGAGCGGTCGACGCCGATGAGCGGCGCGAAAGCCCTGGTGACGATCAGCGGGCCGGCGAGGTTGACGGCGAGCTGGCGCATGAAGTCGTCGAGCTTGAGCTCCAGCAACGGTCCGGGCACTGCGACGCCGGCGTTGTTGACGAGCCCGAACAGCGTCCCGCCGCCAAGCGCGGCCTCGACCCGGCGCGCGCCCGCGTCCACCGCCGCTTCATCGGTCACGTCGAAGATCAGAGGTGTGAACTGCGCTCCGAATTCCTTCGACAGCCGGTCGGCGTCCGCCTGCTTGCGCACGCTGCCGAAGACGCGGAATCCGCCCGCGATCAGCACTTTGACGCAGCCCCAGCCGATTCCGGTCGAGACGCCCGTGACCACCACCGATTTCATCGAAAGAACCCTTCGCTGAACAATTCCAGGGATCAAGGGGCGGTCCCGGCTCTTTCCCGCCTCAACTCGCTTCGAGGGCGACGCAGCCGGCCGGTCCAGTTCTCCGCATCGCCTCGAAGCGCAGATGACGCACACGGACATCCTGAAGATCCGACGGCGTTTTCAGGCTTCGCTCCGCATCGGCGAGGACGAGGTCGGCGTAGTGTTGGAGCGTCTCGATCCGGCCCGGATCCTTTTCGCAGCTGAGGACGGAGGTCAAAACCTCGATCAGACGGATCAGCACCGCCGCACTGCCGGCCGCGTTCTCGCGGATCATGTGGAACATCGCGTCGACGAGGCCGCCATAGTCGATGCTCGGCACGACCAGGGCGACCCGATCATCCCGCAGGAAGACGCCGGTCGGGAAGCAGAGCGGCGCCAGCTCGCAAAGAGCCGCGCCCAGCCGGTCGATCACGCTCATCGCGGTGTGCGGGTCATTGATGCCGGGCGAAAGCGCCCTGACCGCGACTTCAACCAGCTGCCGGACGGAAAATTCGAGATCGGCGGAGCTCCCCCGCTGCGGACCAAGCGCGGTTGCGTAACGAACCGCGGCGTCGGCGCCTTCGACGGCGGGCGTCATCAAGGCGATCGGAGCGCCGGGAAAGACGTAGTCTCCGGGGCGGACCAGAAGCCGGATCGCCGTTCCGTTCTCTTTCGCCCAATCCGCGAGGCCGGCGTCGTCGAACTGCTGGAGATAGCCGCGCCGCATGTCGACCACGGGGGCCGCGTCGCGCCAGAAGCCGGGGGCGGGAGGTTCGGGCGACGCCTCAGTCGTGGTCAGGCGCTGGACGGCCGAGAGCACGTCCTCGCTGACAAGCTCGATCACTGTATCGACATTGATCCGGCCAGCCATGTGGCCGACGAAAAACACCAGAGTCCCCACGCAGACGAACGCGAGAAGGATGCCGACGCTGAGCGATAGATGGGGAATGAACTCGCCCTCGCTCTCGGTGCGGACGCTGCGCAGAACCATCAGCGCGTAGGAAAACGTGCCCAGGAAGGCGCCGAGCGTGAGCTGGTTGCCTCGGTCCCGGGTGAAGTTGCGTAAGAGGCGCGGCCCCATTTGCCCGGCTGCAAGCGACAGGGCGGCGATCGTGATCGAGAACACCGTTCCCGCCACGCCGATGGTGGAGGACGCGATAGCCCCCAGCAGCGTGCGGGCGCCGGTCCCGCCGCCGCTGTAGAGCCACTGGCTGTCGATCAGCCGTTGTGGGACGAAGCCGCTGCGGTCGAGATTGACCAGTCCGACGGCCATCAGCACCCCGATCGCGACCATGGCGCCGGGCAGAAGCCAGAATTTCTCGCCGACGTCGCTCAGCAGTTTGCGAAAATGCGCGATCACGGTCAGTCCAATCGGGCGCCATGCGGGCGCCGCGGCTAGTCGTTAGACAACGTCTCATTCTAGCGCGGGACCCGATTTGACGGAACCAACCGTCCTGGCTCCTGGCTCCAAGACATATGAGACTGAGGAGGAATGCGGGCGGAGCGGGGCGCGAATGGGATTCGACGTCAAGGATTCGCCTTAAGGCGCACCGCCTCCATGCAATCAATGAACGATCGCCGCCGGGCGCGGCGGTCCCGCGGCACGGCGCAGTTCGAGCTTGCCGACACGGGTGATCAAGGCGCGCCTGTAGTGGCCGGAGCGATGGCCGAGCCGGGCGCGGTGCGCTCGCCTTTCCCGGCCGCGAGCGCAGGCTTTGCTTCAATCCTGGTCATGGCGGGGCTCCTCACGGGAATCGGTGACCTCGAACATCGCCAGCCCGCCATGACCGCCTCTCGTCTTCAGCGATTTTGCAGAACCTACAACACACTACTACCGCGACGTCGGCGTCGATCAATCCGCCGAAAGCCGACGAAAGGAATCCGGCCAGGATGTAATCCGGCAAGAGGCCCGCTCAATGTTCGTCGAGCGTCGGGCTATCGGGCTGGCCGGCCCACAGGCGGTCGGCGCGCCACCAGGCGAACGCCCCTCCATTGCCGGTCCGGGGGCCTGCCATGATCCGTCGCCAGCGATTGAAAGCGGCGACGAGCCGAGCGTCCGCGCGGCGGACCTTGCGCCTAATATTGCGCGGCTGCCAAAGACTCGATCCGCCGCCGCGCGCCGTCGACTCCGGCGGCGAGCGCGCGCGAGTAATAGCCGCGCGCCACAACTTCGTCGCCCTTGAGGCCGACGACGCCAAGGCGCGTCAGGGTCGCCGGGTCATACGTGTCGCCGAGCGCCACCAGCGCTCTGGCGTCGCCGCCCTCGGCGGCGCGCACGAGGAATCCGCGGGCGGCGGCGATATCGCCGTTGGCGAAAGCGACGAGGCCCTCGGCGCAGAGCCGGCGCGCATCGTCGATCGGGATCGAAAGCGACGCGATCGCCGATTTCTCCGACGCAGGCTGCTCGCGAAGCGCGGTGGCGAGTTTATGGATCGCCTCCTTGGCGAGCGGCTGGGCGGTGAGAGCGGCGGGTTGGGCCCTCCGCGCGACCGCCGTCCGCGAGACGAACACCGGCTGCTCGACTACGGCCCTCATGGCGGTCGCCGAGGGCTCCATGTGGGGCCGGAACGCGAAGACGAGCACCCCCGCGAACGCGGCGGCGACGAGGCCCGCGATATATTTCCACTGAATTGGCAGCGCCCGTCCTCCCTACTGCATCGAGCCGCGCCAGCGCGTCAGATTTTGATAAAGCTGATCCGAATCCTTAGCGGTCGGCCCCCCGGTCGCGTCAGCGGCGGTCTTCGCCGAGGCGCGGAAAGCCTCGAGCGACGCGTCGGGGGAAGTCTTCTTCTGATCGAGCCAACTCTGGGCGGCCGCGACTCTCGGCCAGGGCGCTTTCGGCCAGGAAGCTTCCGCCGCCAGATTGACTTCGCGCCAATGGGCGTCGTGATTGCTGCTGAGGAAGGCGTCGTAATCATCGAGGAAGGCGCGGGCGACGCGGCCGACCGCGGCGGCGCGATGCGAACCCGGCGCCTCGTCGAACGCAATGAGCGCCATGGGTTCGCCGACCGTGTCGACCACATCATGGGCGGCGACGAGGTTCGGGCGGTCGGCGGCGGTCACCTGCGCCGGCGCGTAGACCGAATCCAGCGTTGTCGACCACGGAATGGCGAGGACATGAAATCGGCCGCCGTCGCCGAAGTCGCTCAGCGCTTGCATTTCCTTCGCGCCCAGAACGACAACGGCCGCGCGCCTGCCCTTGGCGAGTCCGTCGAGACCTTCTGGGGCCGGCTCGTACATCGGATCGACCGGGACGCCCAAGCGGGAAAACAGCATTTTGGCGCTGATCGCCGTGGCGCTGTCCGGATCTCCGAAGCTGACGGAACGGCCCTTGAGATCCGCGATCGACTTGATCTCGCGCGGCGCGATCACTTCCAGTGTCTCCGGAGCGAGTCGCGTCACCAGCTCTGTGCGCTTCACCCATGCAGGGTCAGCCGCGGCGCTGTTGACGACGCTGTCGAGCGTCACCACGGCGAAATCCGCCATCCCAGCCCTGGCGACCTTGGCCAGCCCGGTCGGCGACGTCGATCCGACGATCGCCCGCCCGGTCTCGCCGTTGTCGCTCAGCACCGCGGCGAAGTCCTTCGCCATCCGGCTTGCGCAGATGTCGCCCGGGTCGGCGAGGATCGAGAATGACATGGCGGCCTGTGGTTGCTCGGCCGGCTTCGCCTCGACGGCGGCTTTTGCCGGCGCGGGTTGGACGTATCTTCGGGCCGCCTTAGCGCCGCGGCCTCGCCAGCCGCCGTGCCACAGCACGCGCTTTCCGTTCTTGAAAACCGGATGGTCGTAGGGCACCATGCCTGGCGGCGTCCGAGCGTGGGCCGCGTGCGCAGAACCTGCCTGCGCGGCAAGGAGCGCCCCGCCAACGAATGCGCAAACTGCGAGCGCGCGAAGGCCCCGCGGCTCCTTCCGCCAGACGTTCCACAGCTCGCGATGATCGGATTCCGGGCGGGCGCCCCTACTTTTCTCGCACGACATCGCGGGCGAACCTGCCGTCGAAATGCGACCTCATCAAGGCGCGCGGTCGGGTCATATTGTGGCGTGAGTGTGGCGGTCAGCGGCGCGCCGGCCCGGAAATGCGACATCACGCTTGCCCTTTCACCCTGTCCGGAGCGCGACCTCGAGCGCGGCGTCGAGTTCGGCCGCGCCGATCGGGGCGAGCGTCGGGCCGTCGAGATAAACCAGGGCGGCGCTGACCGGCAGGGAGGGGTAGAGGGGCTGCAAGGCGGCGCGATAGAGTGCAAGCTGAGCGACATGGGCGGTCGCGGGCCTCGCTGGCGCCTTGCCTAACTTGAAATCGACGATCGACAGGCTTCCGTCCCCCGGCACCAGTCGGTCGAGGCGGCCGTTGTAGGGAACGTCGGCGCTTCCGGGCCGCCGCAGCACGCCCGTCAGGGCCAGTTCGCTCCGCGAACCAGGGCCGAACAATGCACCGAGAACCGGTGATTCTATGACGGCGACGACCTGGGCCGCGAGGGTGGCGCGCGCCGGCTCGCCGAGGGCGCCGCCTTCAGCGTCGAGATAGGCCTTGGCGGCGGTGGGGCGAAGGTCCTGCGCAAGATCGGGCAGGATCTGCAGCAGGCCGTGCGCGAGCCTCCCCAGTTCGAGCCGCTCACGCCCGCCCTCATCGCCGGCGACGATGCGCGAGGGGCTGACCGGGAGGAGGGCGGGTTCGGCCGCCGCCTTGGCGCGAAGCCAGGCGGGCAGGGCGCAGCGCGGGCCCGCCCGCCGCGACTGGTCGCCGCCCTCGGCGCGCAAACCTTCGCCGAACCGCAGAATCGTCTCGCCGGCGTCCCAGGCGGCCGGAGCCTCGGACATCGATGGCGCGAGGCCGGAGTGGACGAGGTTGTACCAGCAATCGGGCTTGCGCTTCTTGGCCGTCTCGTAGCCGGCGACGATGAGGCGCTGCGCCGCGCGGGTCATCGCGACATAGAGCAGGCGTCGGTGTTCGCCCGCTTCCGCCTCCCGGCCGTCGGCCCGTGCGACGACAAGGGCCTCCGGGTCCTCGGCCGCCTTGCGGCTCCAGGCGAAAAGCGGCGCTTCGCCCGACCGCGCCGGCGCGAGCGGCAGCAGTTTGGGATCGTGCCGCCCGTCGGAGGTGGCGCAGGTGTCGGGCAGGAACACGATCGGCGCCTCCAGCCCCTTGCTCGCGTGAACGGTGAGGACGCGCACGCCTTCCGACCCGCCCTCCATGTCGCGCTTGATGGCGGCGTCGGTCGCCTCAACCTCGGCGAGAAACATGTGCAGGGAGGGCGCATCGCGCTGCTCATGGGCAAGCGCCAGCGCCAGGAACTCGTCGATCGGATCGGCGGCGTCGGGCCCGAGCCGCCCGAGCAGCGCCCGACGGCCCCCGTCCTCTCCGAGAATACGGGCGTAGAACCCGTAAGGCGTAAGCGCATTGACGCGCGCGCGCCAGATCGCGAGTTTTTGCGCCGCTCCGGCGACGCGACCGTCCCGAGCGCTCTCGAGCGCGGCGATGAGCGAGCCGCTCCGTCCGGCCGCGAGCCCGAAAAGATCGTCGTCATCGAGGCCGATCAAGGGCGATTTGAGCGCGCAGGCGAGGGTAAGGTCGTCGTCCGGCGACAGCGCGGCGCGGCCGGCGGCGACCAGGTCCATCACCGCGATATGCTCGCGCAGCGTCAGTCGGTCGGCGCCAGCCGTCTTCACGCGACTGGCTTTCAGCGCCCGGATCATCGCCTCGAAGAAGGCATTGCGGCGCCGCACCAGGATCATCACGTCGCACTCGCGGATGCGTCGCGGCAGGCCGCTGTCAAGGTCGACGACGCGCTCGCCGGACTCTGGCGAGAGCCAATCGCTGATCACCTTGGCGATGCGGCGCGCCAGCGTCACCGCCGGGTCGTCGCGCGATGGCTCGTCGAGCGGCATCCGCCAGTCGTCGGGCTCGGGCGCAGGGCTCGGAACGATCGGCGGCCACAGCTCGACGACGCCCGGCATTTCGCTGCGAATCGCCTGGTGAGGGGGCGGCGGCTCGCCGGCGGCAACGACGCCGCGCCAGGTCGATTCGGTTTCGAAGGTCCTGTCAACGGCGGCCAGCACCGTCGGCGAGGAGCGGAAAGAGAAGGTCAGCGGGACTTCATTGAATGGTCGTTCCGCCTCGCGATGACGCTTCTCGAAAGCGCGCCGCATCTCGGCGAATTTCTCCGGCTCCGCGCCCTGGAAGGAAAAGATCGACTGCTTCTCGTCGCCGACCGCGAAAACCGTGCGATTGGCCGTGCGCGCGCCGGCGCCGGCGAAGAACTCGGCGCTCAGCGCGGCGAGAATGCGCCACTGCGCCGCCGACGTGTCCTGAGCCTCGTCGAGAAGCAGGTGGTCGAGCCCGTAATCGAGCTTGTGCAGCACCCAGGCCGCGCTGGAGCGCGTCACCAGCGCCAAGGCCCGTCCGATCTGGTCGGCGAAATCGAGGACGCCTCGCTCGGCCTTCAGTCGGGCGAACGTCGTCAGGATCCTCTTGGCGACGGCGAACAGCGCCTCGCTTCGTTCGAGCGTCCGCGCCGCGCGCCTCAATTCGCGCAGCGCGATTAGGCGATCCTGTTCCGCGAGCAAATCGGCCGCGAGCGAGGGCGCGCGCTTGGCGAGCGGCTTTGTCATGAGATTGCGCTCTGCGCCGCCGCGCGGAGCGCCGACGCCGTCGTTCGTGAAAAAAGCCCGCAATAGCGCGGCGGCCCGCGCCTCCACGGGCGCAGCTTCGTCCGTCTCGCGCAGTCCCATCGCCAGAGTTTGGTCGTTCTTCGAACCGCTTTCGAGCGTCAGGGCCCAGTCCCGCCGCTGCGCGCGCTTCGCTTCGCCGCCGACCATCTCGGCCTCGACGCTTGCGGCTGTGACGCCGGCAGGGACTCCGAGGCGGGGCCGCAACGCCGCCGCATAAGCGCTGGCGTCGGCGAAGGCGTCGAATATCTCGGCGTGTCCGAGCGCCTCCCGCAGCAGAGCGTCGAAGCCGAAGGCGCCGGCCTCGCGCGCCATGAGCTCCAGCGTCGCCGCCCTCTCGGGCGCGGCCGTCATGTCGGCGAGCGCCCGATCGCGCGCCTCATCGATCAGAGCCGCCGCCTCGCGCTCGTCGATGACCTTGAAATGGGCGGCGACGTTGGCTTCGAAGGGAAAGAGCCGCAGCAGCCGCTCGCAGAACGCGTGCAGGGTCTGGATCTTCAGGCCTCCCGGCGTCTCGATCGTTCGCGCGAACAGACGGCGCGCGAATTCGAGATCGCGCGGCCCCGGGACCGGCGCACCTGTGTCGGCGATCGCCCTGGCGAGCCTTTCGTCGCTGAGGCTCGTCCATTCGGCGAGCTGATGGAAGATCCGGCCCGCCATGTTGGCGGCGGCGGCCTTGGTGAAGGTCAGCCCCAGGACTTGCGCCGGCGGCGTGCCCGCAAGCAGAAGGCGCAGCACGCGCTGCGACAGCACATGGGTCTTGCCGCTCCCCGCATTGGCGGAAACCCAGGCCGAGGCGGCGGGGTCCGAGGCCCTCGCCTGCATGGCGCGCAACGCCAAGGGAATGGCGAGAGGCCGATTCACTCCTCGCCTCCGCCGTCCGCCTCGCCGCCGGTCGCCGACCATTCCTTGACGCGCGCCAGATGATCATACTCGCCGAAACGCCCAGCGAATTTTGGGAACGGGCGCGATAGATAGGGGGTCTCAGGCTTGGCGAACTGGTCGAGCAGCGTCTTCAGCCCGACGAAATGCTCGTCGGCGAGGTCGCTGATGTCTGCGCCCTTCCCGCCCGCCTCCTTGACCTCTCCGCCGTCCGGGCCGCCAAGCTTGAGATAGAGCGCCCGTGTCGGCTCGATCGCCGCGAGACCCTCGAATCCGCCACGCCTCAGGATCGCGGCTTCGAGCGTCAGCTGCGGCGCGAAGCCGACCTTCACCTCCTTGGCTCCCGGCGGCGCTCCGCTCTTGTAGTCGATGAGGCTCGCGCCGCCCGAGCGCAGGACGTCGATGCGATCCGCCCGCGCCTTCAATCTGAACGGCGCGCCGTCGGCTAGGGGAAAAGCAATCTCGCCCTGGCGTTCGACAAAGATGCGCTCGATCTCGCCGCGAGTCCCGCGCTCGAAGTCGAGAACGAAGTCGACGCTTTTTTCGATATTCGGCCAAGTCAGGCCCCTGAAAGCCGGGTCCCGGAGCAGCGCGGAGAAGCGCGCGCGCGCGAGGCCGCGCAGAACCTCGCGCGCATCGGACGGCAGCGGCCCGGTGGGGTAGCGCTCGCAAAATTCCTGCAACGCAGCGTGCCACGCTTCGCCCGCCTCGCGGGGGCCAAGCTCGCGCATGATCGGGTCCAGCGGCCTGAGTTTGAGGACATACTCGGCGTAAATGGCGTAGGGGTCGCGCCGTAGGGTCTCGATTCGGGTGACGCTGAGCGAACGGGGCCGAAGCTCGGCGGGCGGACGCGGCTCCGGCCTGAGGACGGGTTTGACGGCGGCGGGCTGATCGAGCGCGCGGGCGAAAGCAAGATAAGTCTCGCCGCGCTCCTCGGCCGCTCGAATAGCCTCGGCGCCGCCGCCCGCCGCCGCGACGATGCGCTGGAGAAAGCGCGAGGCGACGGTCGGCTCCGTTCCGCGCTTTCTGGAGCGGCTGAGAATGGCTTCGCGCGCGCCGAGGGCGGAGACGAAATCATGCGCGGTCTGGCCGATGCGTCGCTCCGGCGCCGAAAGACCGAGCTGCGCGCGCATCGGCCGGTTGAGAAAGGCGTCGGTCTCGACCGCGGGCGGCCAGACCTTTTCGTCGAGGCCCGCGACCAGCACGCGGTCGAAGGAAAGAAGGCGCGCCTCCAACAGGCCCAATATTTTGAGGCGCGGATGTCCGCCTCTGGCCGGCGGCGCGCGAAGGGCGGCGAGCGCGTCGTTGAAAAGCGCGGCGTATTCGCCCAAGGCGCAGGGAAAGCCGTCGCCCGCCGCCTCGCTCCATTCCTCGATCAATTCGCTCAGCGCGTCGAACCCATGCGGCTCCGGGGCGTCGGCTTCGGGCGCGGCGAGCACGGCGTCGATCGCCGCGCGATGGGCTTCGAGGCAATCGCGCAACGAAGCCGCGGCGTGGACTGCTTGCAACCGCGCGAGCCCGGTCGCCACGTCGCGGGCGAGCCGTTCGCAGGCCGCTCGCTCCTTCTCGTCGATCGCCCGTACCGCCGGATGCGCGTGGCGGTCGTTCGCCGCAGTGCGCGCCGCCGCGAAGGCTCGGTCGAGATCATCGAACGCGCCGAGCGGCGCCGCGCGGAAGACGCCCAGTTCCAGGGCTCGGGCGGCGCTGTCCAATTCCGTGCGCGCGCGGCCGAAACGCGCCGCCGGATGGGCGAGCAGCGCCAGAACATTGAGCGGCGTGAATTCGATCGCCGCCTGAAGAACCAGACGCGCCAACGTCCCTGCCTCGCTCTGACCTAGGGTGCGCCCGGCTGAATCCTCGACCTCGATCCCCCAGCGCGCGAGCTCCGCCGCCGCCCGGCGCGCGATCGACGGCTCGGGCGTCACCAGGGCGGCGGTCTTTCCCGGCGTCTCGAGCGCTTCGCGCATGGCGATCGCGAGCGCCAGCGCTTCCTCATTCTCGTTGTCGGCGACAATGATCGAAACCCCTTCGAGCGCCGCGGCGACTTCGGGCGGCGACAACGCCTTGTCCCGGTCGCGCCAGCGCTCGGTCGAGTCGGCGGGACGAAGCGCCTCGCTCAGGAAGGCGGCGCGCGCCCGAAGAGGCGGCGGCGGCGAGCCGAGCGCCACAACCTGCTCCCGCCTGACGCCGATCGTGCCGATCAGCCGATGCAGGAGGGCTTGCGGATGGCCGGAGAGACCCTGCGCGGCCTCGTCGCCGGCGCCGATCATCGCAAAGGCCTGATCGTCGAGGCTCAGATCGAGGCCCGGAAGCACGACCGCGCCTTGCGCGCTGCGGGCGATCGCTGCGATCAGCCTGGCGGTGGCGCGGTTGGCGCCGGTCGAGCCGGCGATGATGGTCGGCCCGCGCGGCGCCCGAGCCGCCAGCGCCTCGATCTCGGCCTCGATCAGAATCGAAACCCGCCGGGCGCGATCGATGAGCCCGTTCTCGTCTAGCCATCGCGGCCAGTGCGTGACGGCGATTTTGAGAAAGTCGAGCGTGATCCGCCAATAGGAATCGTAGGTCTCCGGCGCGAGCGCATCGAGCCGGTCCCAGGACGCGCCCTCGATGATCATGTCGTCGATCAGCGAGGCGAGATCGGCGGCGAGCGCATAGGCCTGCGCCGGGGTGGTGGCGACGAGCGCCGGTTCATGATCGTCGAAGAGGAGATCGCCTTTGTCGTCGGCCCCGCGGATCGCACCGCGCAACGCCTCGCCCCAGGCCCGCGCCAGAAGCGCCAGCGCGTGACGGCGGGTCAGCTCGCCGACCGCGCGCGGCGCCACGGCGCGCGGAACGTCGTCCGGCGACGGCTCGAAGAACGTCGCCGCGCCATCGGGTTCAAGACCGCCCAGCGGCGCGATGCGCGGAAGTAGAAGGCTCTCGCCGCCGCTCGCCGCCAGCAGCGCCTCGGCGAGCGCGCTGGCGGCCCGTTGCGTCGGCACGTAGATCGTCGCGCTCGCCAGGGCCAGCGGCCCCCCCGCGCCGGGAAAGCCCTCGATCAGCACGCCGTCCATGAGCGCGCGGGCGAGCGTCGGCAGAAACGGCGCGCCGGTCGGAATCGTGAAGACGCGGGGCTCTCGGGAAAGCATGCGCCGTTCTCACGTAGGGGGCGCGGGAAGGCAAGCGGCTCCTCTCAGGGATCGCGGGATAAACGCCTCATTTTTTGAGCGCCTCCGCGAGCCGCCTCCAGTGCGCCTCCTCGCCGGGGATCCCGAACCGCAGTCGGTCGGGCGCGCCGGCGAAGGGGCGGGTGAGGATCCCCGCCGCGAGCAGGCGCTGAAAAAACTCGCCCGCGTCCTCGCGCGCGGCCAGGCGGAAGAGGCGCGTGCCGCCGATGATGCGCCAGCCGCTGTTCCGGAGAAGCGCGTCCAGCCGCGTCGCCTCTTCGCCGAGACGCACACGCATTGCATCCGCCCAATCCAAATCGGCGAGCGCCCGCGTCCCGATCACAATCGCGGCGCCGCTGACCGGCCAGGGCCCGAGGGCCGCGCGCAAGGGCTGCGCAATGTCCGGAGAACCGAGCGCGAAGCCGAGTCGAAGGCCCGGCAGGCCGTAGCTTTTGCCGAAAGAGCGCAGCACGATCGCGCTGGCCGCTGGCAGGACCAACGCGAGGCTTTCCTCGACGCCGTCGAAATCGGCGAAGGCTTCGTCGACGATCAGGATTCCGCCGCGCTGCTCGAGGCTCCGGTGCAGTTCGAGGAGGTCTGCGCGACTGGTGAGGCGACCGTCGGGATTGTTGGGATTGACGACAATTGCGACGTCGAGCTCTTCCATGTCCTCGGGATGCTTCGCCTCGACGACGCGGGCGCCCGCGGCTTCGAAGGCCTCCGCGTGACCGCCGTAGGTCGGTCCCAGCACGCCAACGGCGCCGCGCGGGACGATGCGCGACAGCGCCTGGATTAGCGCTTGCGAGCCCGGGCCCGCCACGACGATTTCCGCCGTCACACCGTAATTGTAAGCGGCGGCGCCCTCCAGTTCGGCGAGCGCGGCGCTGTCGGGTAACCGCGACCAGGCCTCGGGCGAGAGTTCGGGTAGGGGATAGGGATGCGGATTGATCCCGGTCGAAAGATCGATCCAGGGCAGGGGCGCGCGGGGCGCAAGCCGGCGCGCGACGTCGAGCGCGCCGCCATGATAGGTGAAGGGTCGAGTATCCTCCGCCGAGTCTAGTCCCGCCATCATGTCGCTTTCGTACTCGCTGCCGCTCGCGCTCGCGGCCACTGGCGTCGAGGCGCTGGTCGGCTATCCGGCGCATCTCTATCGCGCGCTTGGCCATCCCGTCACCTGGATGGGAGCGTGGCTGGACCGGCTGGAGGCGAGGCTCAATCGGCCGGACCTGAGTTTCGCCGTGCGGCGGGCGCTGGGCGCAGCCGCGCTCGTCATGCTTTTGGCCCCGGTCGCGCTCGTCGCGGGCGCGGCGACTCACGCGCTCGCCCCCCTCGGCGCAACCGGCTTCGCGATTTTGGCGTTGCTCGCTGCGAGTCTGCCCGCCCAGCGCAGTCTTGACAGCCACGTGCTCGCGGCCGCGGAAGGGCTCGACAAAAGTCTCGAGGAGGGGCGACGCGCGGTCGCGATGATCGTCGGGCGCAATCCGCAAGCGCTTGATGAAACCGGCGTCGCCCGCGCCGCGGTCGAGAGCCTGGCGGAGAATTTCTCCGATGGGGCGGTCGCCCCGATCCTGTGGATCGCGCTCGGCGGATTGACCGGCGGCGCGCTTTACAAGGCGATCAACACCGCCGACAGCATGATCGGCCACCGGAATGACCGCTACGCCGCCTTCGGCTGGGCGGCGGCGCGGCTCGACGACCTCGTCAACTTGCCCGCCTCGCGGCTCGCCGCCCTTTGGCTCGCGATCGCCGCCGCTCTGACGCCTGGCGCCTCGGCGCGCGGGGCCGTCCGCGCCATTCGGCGTGACGCGCGCAACCATCGCTCGCCCAACGCTGGCTGGCCGGAAGCCGCCATGGCCGGCGCGCTGGGCCTTAAACTCGCCGGGCCGCGCGTCTACGGCGATACGCTGGTCGATGACGCCTTCATGGGCGCGGGTAAGCGTGAGGCGAACGCCGCCGACATCCGGCGGGCGCTGCGGCTCTATCGGCTCGCCTGCGTCGTTCAAGCCATGGCGCTGCTGGGCGCGTCGCTCATCGCGCGACTTTGAGCAACGCCTCACAATCGAGGTGCGCTTCGAGATGCGCGGCGAGTTGGTCGAGCGTGCGTTCGACCGTCGTCTCGTAGTCGAGCGTCGCCCGCGCGCCGAGCAGAGCGAGCAGCGCCTCGCGCTGGCGGTCGTCGGCGAACAGCCCATGCACGTAGGCGCCGACGACGCGGCCGTTGGCGGAAGTCGCGCCGTCGCGCCGCCCGTCGGCGAAGCCGAGCAACGGCCGGGCGCAGTCGGGGCCGCTCGTCTGGCCGACATGCATCTCGTAGCCCTGAAACGGCGCCCCGTTGAGGAGCGACTGGCCTTCGACCCGTCGCAAAGTTTTCTCGCCCGTCAGCACCGTCTCGACGTCGAGCAGCCCCAGACCCTCGACCGCGCCCGGCGGCCCCTCCATTCCGTCGGGGTCGGCGACGCGCTTGCCCAGCATCTGGTAGCCGCCGCAGACCCCAAGCACCCGGCCGCCGCGCCGCGCATGGGCGAGGAGGTCGATGTCCCAGCCCTGCTCGCGAAAGAAGCCAAGATCTGCGATCGTCGCCTTGCTGCCGGGCAGGATCACGAGATCGGCGACGGGCAAGGGCTCACCGGCGCTAACGAAAACGAGCCGCACGTCCGCCTCGAGGCGCAAAGGATCGAAATCGTCGAAATTGGCGATGCGCGCGAGCATTGGCACGGCGATCGTGACCGCGCCATCTGCGCGCGCCGTACGATCGCCAAGGCCGAACGCGTCTTCGGCCGGCAGGCGCCGGGCGTCGGGAAAGAAGGGCGCAAGGCCGAAGGCGCGCCAGCCGGTGCGCTCGGCGAGCATCGCCATGCCGTCCGCGAACAAGCTGGCGTCGCCGCGGAACTTGTTGACGATGAAACCGACGATCATCGCCGCGTCCTTGGGCGCAAGCGCAGCCTTGGTCCCGAGAATCTGCGGGAAGATGCCCCCGCGATCGATGTCGCCGATCAGCGCCACCGGACATTCCGCCGCGCGGGCGAAACCCATGTTGGCGATGTCGTCCCGGCGCAGATTGATCTCGGCCGAACTACCCGCGCCTTCGATCAGGACGAGGTCGGCGTCGGCCTTCAAGCGCGCGTAGCTGCCGAGCACGGCGCCGAGAAGTTTGGGTTTTAGCGCCTGGTAGTCGCGCGCCTTCGCATTGCCGATCACGCGACCGCGCACGATGATCTGCGAGCCGATTTCGCTCTGCGGCTTCAACAGCACCGGGTTCATGTGAATGCTCGGGGAAACGCCGCAGGCGCGAGCCTGCAGCGCCTGGGCGCGGCCGATCTCGCCGCCGTCGTCCGTCACCGCTGCGTTGTTCGACATGTTCTGCGGCTTGAACGGGCGCACGGCGTACCCGCGCCGCGCGAAGGCGCGGCAGAGCCCGGCGACAATCAGCGATTTGCCGACGTCCGATCCCGTCCCCTGGAACATCAGGGCGCGGGCGGTCAAAACTCGACGCCCGCCTGCGCCCGCACGCCCGCCGCAAAGTGATGCTTGATGAGGGCGAATTCGGTGGCGCAGTCGGCCGCGGCGATCAGTTCCGGCCTGGCGTTGCGTCCGGTGACGACGACATTGAGTTCGGGGCGACGCGCGCTCAGCGCCTCGACGACAGCGGTGAGCGGCAGATAATCGTAACGCAGGGCGATGTTGAGTTCGTCGAGGACGAGGAGGCGGATCGAAGCATCCGCCATCATGCGCCGCGCCTCGGCCCAGGCGGCTTCCGTCGCCGCGACGTCGCGGGCGCGGTCCTGCGTCTCCCACGTAAAGCCTTCGCCCATCGTGCGCCACTCGATTTGAGCGCCAAAGCGCTCGATCGCGGTCCGCTCGCCGGTCGTCCAGGCGCCCTTGACGAACTGCACCACCCCAACCCGAAACCCGCGCCCGAGCGCGCGCAAGGCGAGCCCGAAGGCCGCAGTCGATTTGCCCTTTCCGGGGCCAGTGTGGACGATCAGCAGCCCCTTCTCGGCGATCGGCTTGGCCGCGACCTCCGCATCCTGCACGGCCTTGCGCTTGACCATCTTGGCTTTGTGCCGGTCGGCGGCTTCGTCCATGTCCGTCCTCGCGAAGAGGCCGATGGCTAGCAGGTTTCGGCGCGCGGAGCCAACGCGGCGCCTCAAGCGTTTGACAACCCCCTGCGAAGCTGGAACATAAGTTCCGCATGGTCCCTCGCTTTCCATGAGGGTGAAAAGGGAACGCGGTAGGCTGTTCGCCGATCCGCGGCCGCCCCCGCGACTGTGAGCGGCGTGCCGACGCTTTTTCGCCACTGGACTTCAAAAAGGTCCGGGAAGGCGGCGTCGGCGACACGCTGCGAGCCAGGAGACCTGCCGTGCGCCGAATTGATCCCCAGGGTCGCCGGAGGGGCGGCCGAGGAGCGCCGATGACGCCACATTCAAAAACGCCGCATTCATTTCACGTTCGAGCCGCCGCCCCGCGCCCCGTTTGACAGGCGCGATCATGACATCGATCAGCGAATCCCCGGCTGTCGCAACGCTCCTCGTCTGCGTGACCTGCAAATCGGATCAGGGACAGGTCGGCGCATCGCTGTTCGGCGCGCTCGAGGCCCGGCTCGCCGACGATCCGGACATCATTCTACGCCCGGTCGAATGCCTCGCCGTCTGCAAGCGGCCATGCACGGTCGCGCTGGCCGCGCGCGGCAAATGGTCCTATGTGGTCGGCGATCTCGACCGCGGCGAGCATATCGAGGACATCGTGACCGCGGCGCGCCGCTACGCCGCGACCGCCGACGGTCTGGTCCCCTGGCGGGAGCGTCCGCTCCCCTTTCGCAGGGGCATCGTTTCGCGCACCCCGCCGCTCGCGCTCGCTCATTCTCCACTCGGCAGTTAGGTTCGCTTCATGCTCGCCAAAACCCCCGTCACGATCGTCACCGGCTTTCTCGGCGCCGGCAAGACGACGTTGATCCGTCATCTCCTCGCCAATGCCGGCGGCCGGCGGCTGGCGCTCATCATCAACGAATTCGGCGACGTCGGCGTCGACGGCGATCTCCTGCAGAGCTGCGCCGACGCGGCCTGCCCGCGCGAGGCGATCATCGAACTCTCCAACGGCTGCATCTGCTGCACGGTCGCCGATGATTTCGCGCCTGCGGTGACGGCGCTGCTGGCGCGCGAGCCGAGACCCGATCATATCGTCGTCGAGACCTCGGGCCTCGCCCTGCCGAAGCCGCTGGTCAAGGCCTTCGACTGGCCGGAATTGCGGACAAGGCTCACGGTCGACGGCGTCGTCGCGGTCGTGGACGCCGCCGCCGTCGCCGAGGGCCGCTTCGCCGACGATCCGGCGCGGGTCGCCGAGCAGCGCGCCGCCGATCCGTCGCTCGATCACGACAACCCGCTCGAGGAGGTTTACGAAGACCAGCTTCTGTGCGCCGATCTGGTCGTGCTCAACAAGGCCGATCTCGTCGAGCCGGCCCGGATGAAGGCCCTGCGCGCCGAGATCGCCAGGACGTTGCCGCGCGAGGTCAAGATCGCCGCGACCCGCGAAGGCGCGATCGATCCGAATATCCTGCTCGGCGTCCGGGCGGCGGCGGAAGACGATCTCGCCGCCAGGCCCTCGCATCACGACGCGGAAGGCGAGCACGATCACGACGATTTCGAGACCTTCGTCGTCGCCATTCCGCCCACCGCCGACCCCGACGCGCTGATCGATCGCCTGAGCGAAGCGACGAGGGCGCATGACATATTAAGGGTCAAGGGCTTCGTCGAAGTCGCCGGCAAGCCGCTGCGGCTGCTGGTGCAGGGGGTCGGACGACGCTTCCGGCGCGACTTCGAACGTCCGTGGCTGCCCGGCGAGGCCCGCGACGGCCGTCTGGTCGTCATCGCCCAGAAAGGCGTCGACCGCGCGGCGATCGCCGCGGCGCTCGGCGTCTGACGCGTTCGCCGCCATGCACATCCCCCGCATCGAGGTCCGGTCGCTCGACGAAACGGTCGAAGCCGTCGATCTCGGCCAGACCGCGGCGGACATCGTGTTCCTTTCGTTTTCCGACAGCGACCTCAACGCGCTCGCGCGCGCCTATGATTTGGGTCCGTCGCCGAAGCCGACGCTGAGAATCGCCAGTCTCGCGGCGTTGCGTCATCCGTTCTCGATCGATCTTTATCTCGGGAGAGTGTGCGCGCACGCCAGCCTGGTCGTCGCCCGCGTGCTCGGCGGCGCCGACTATTGGCGCTATGGGGTCGACGAACTGGCGGCGCTGGCGCGCCGGCGCGGACTCAAGCTGGCGTTGCTGCCGGGGGACCGGCGCGCGGACTCTCGCCTCGAGGAGGCCTCGACCTTCGCGCGAGGCGCGGTCGAGCGGATGTGGCGCTATTTCGACGAGGGCGGGCCTGAGAACATGGCGGCCTGCCTCGCCTTTTTCGCCCGTGAACTCGGCGCCGCGGAGGAGGTCGCGCCGCCCGCGCCGGTCAGCGCTTTCGGCCGGTTCGACGGCGCCTGCCTCGAATCGGCCCCGGGCGCGCCGCGCGCGCTGATCGTCTTCTATCGCTCGATCTATCTCGCCAACGATCTTCAGCCGATCGAGGCCCTCGCCCGGTCGCTCGGCGCCGGGGGTTTCTCGACGACGAGCGTCTACGTGACGAGCCTCAAGGATGAAGCCGCGCTCGCGCCTCTGCGCGCGCTCATCGAGCGCCAATCGTTCGATGTCGTCCTCAACGCGACCGCCTTTTCCGCCCGGCTAGACGATGGCGAGGCGACGGCGCTCGACGCCATCGACGCTCCGGTGCTGCAGGTCGTGCTGGCGGGAATCGGTCTCGACGCATGGCGCGCCTCTCCGCGCGGGCTCGGCCCGGCGGACCTCGCGATGCATGTCGCGCTGCCGGAGATCGACGGCCGCATCCTCACCCGGGCCATTTCCTTCAAGGCCGCGCGCGCGAGAGACCCGCTGACCGAGTTCGCCGCCATTGCTCATCAGCCGCTCGCCGACCGTGTCGCCTTCGTCGCGCAACTTGCGTCTTCCTGGACGACGCTCAGGCGCAAGGCGCCCGGCGAACGTCGCCTCGCCTGCGTGCTGCCCGACTATCCTTCGCGCGGCGGACGCGCCGGCTACGCCGTCGGGCTCGACACGCCGGCGAGCGCGGTCGCGATCGCCGAAACGCTGCGCGCGGCCGGATACGACGTCGCCTCCGGCTACGAAGCGCCCGCATTGATCGCTCTCCTCGCCGAAGGGCCGCTCGAGCCGACGCTGACGCTTTCCGAATACGAAGCCGAACTCGCTTCGACCCCACCGGACTTCCAGCGATTGCTGCGATCGGCCTGGGGCGAAGCCGCCGCCGACCCGTGCGCGATTGAGGGCGCGTTCCGGTTCCGCTTTGCGCGGCTCGGCAAACTGATCGTTGCGGTCCAGCCCGATCGCGGCGATCCGGCTGAGCGCAAGGGCGACTATCACGACATGGCGCTGGCGCCTCGCCACGCCTATGTCGCGTTCCATTTCTGGCTCACGCGCAAGGAGCGCGTCGATGCGATGATACAGCTCGGCGCGCATGGCACGCTGGAGTGGCTGCCGGGCAAGGCGGCGGCGCTGTCGGAAACCTGCGCGCCCGAAGTCGTGCTCGGCCCCATCGCCTGTCATTTACCCGTTCATCGTCAATAATCCAGGTGAAGCGGCGCAGGCCAAGCGGCGGATCGGCGCGGTGACGATCGGCCATCTGACGCCGCCGCTGATCGTCGCCGGTTCGCATGGCGCGATCCTGGAGCTCGAAGGGCTGTTCGACGAATTCGCGCAGGCTCAGGCGCTCGATCCTCGCCGCGCGCGCGCCATCGCGAAGCTGATCCTCGAGCGCGGCGCGGCCACCGGATTGCTGCAGGAATGCGCCGCCGACGGCAAGGCGCCGGACGAGGCGCTCATCGCGCTCGACGCCTGGCTCTGCGAGCTCAAGGACATGCGGATCGGCGACGGACTGCATGTGTTCGGCCGCTCGCCGGAGAGCGCCGCGGGCTACGCCGAAGGGCTCGACCTCGGAGCCGACGCGGCCGACACTCTGGCCGAACGCATCGCCGCCAGCGGCGCGGATGAGTCGCTTGGGCTGCTGCGCGCGCTCGGCGGCCGCTTCGTAACGCCGGGCCCCGCGGGCGCGCCGGCGCGCGGCCGGCTCGACGTGCTGCCGACCGGACGCAATCTCTACGCCATCGATCCGCGTTCCGCGCCGACCCGCAACGCCTGGGAAATCGGACGACGTGCGGCCGAGGAAGTCATGGCGCGCTACGCGCAGGATCGCGGCGAATGGCCGAAACGGATCGTGCTCGACGTCTGGGGCTCGGCGACGATGCGCACCGGCGGCGACGATCTCGCCCAGGCCCTGGCGCTCATCGGGTGTCGGCCGACATGGGACGCCGCGTCCAATCGCGTCAGCGGCTTCGAGGTGCTGCCGCTGGCGATGCTGGGACGGCCGCGCGTCGATGTGACGCTGCGCATTTCCGGCCTGTTCCGGGACATTTTTCCGAGTCAGATCGCACTCTTCGCCGCCGCCGTTCGCGCTGTTGCGGCGTTGGAGGAAAGCGCGGACGACAATCCGCTGGCCGGGCTGGAGGAGGACGAATTGGCGCGGGTGTTCGGCGCGGCGCCCGGCGCCTACGGCGTCGGGCTCGGACGACGCATCGCCCAGGGCGGCTGGAGCGAGCGGGCGGAGCTGGCGGAGGCCTATTTCGCCGCGACCAGCCACGCCTACGACGCCGAAGGGCGCGAGCGGGAGGCGGCGGCGGCGTTTCGCGCCCGTGTCGCCGGCGCCGAGGCCTTTGTCCACACGCAGGACCTGCCCGGGCAGGACGTTCTCGACGCCGACGCGGTGACGGAGCATGAAGGCGGCTTCGCCGCGGCCGCCGCCGAGGTCGGCTCCAAATCCGCGCTCTATCATCTCGATGCGACAGCGCCCGGCGTCGTGAAGGTGCGTCCGCTCGCGCAAGAGATCGCGCGCGCGCTGCGCGGACGCGCGGCCAATCCGCGCTGGCTCGCCGGCCAGATGCGCCATGGCCATCGCGGCGCGGCCGAGATCGCTCAATCGCTCGACAACCTCTATTGTTTCGCCGCGCTGACCGACGCGGTCAAAAGCGCGCAATTCGATCTGATGTTCGACGCGACGCTCGGCGACGACGCCGTGCGCGCGTTTCTCAACCAAGCGAATCGCCCGGCCGCGCGCCACATGGCGGGCGTGTTCGAGGAGGCGGCGCGGCGCGGGTTCTGGCGCTCGCGGCGCAATTCGAGCGCCGGGATTCTGGCGTCGCTGTCCCCGGGGGCCGCATGATCGCGATCGCGCCGCGCGCCAAGGGTTGGTGTCCCGGGGCCTTGCGGCCGATGGAGACCGGCGACGGGCTGCTGGTTCGCGTTCGCGTCAGTGCGGGACGAATGTCGCTAGATCAGGCCGCGGCCGTCGCCGAGGCCGCGATTGCCTGCGGCAACGGCTCGCTGAGCCTCTCCGGACGCGGCAATCTTCAATTGCGCGGCTTGAGCGAGCGGACCCTGCCCGACCTGCACGTGCGCCTCGACGCCGCCGGTCTCATCGACGCGGACCCCGAGATCGAGCGGCTCCGCAACATTGTTGTCAGCCCGCTCGACGATATCGACGGCGAATCCACGTTCGACCTCGCGCCGGGCGTCGCCTCGCTCGAGAAGCGGCTGGCGGAAGACGGGCGGTTGCGGCGGCTGCCGGCGAAGTTCAGTTTTGTCCTCGACGCTCTCGGGCGCCTGCCCGTTGGCGATATCGACGCGGACATCCGGTTCGAGGCTGACGCGAGCGCCGGGGCTACGAATTTCGCGGTCTTTCTCGCCGGCGAGGACGGGCTTGCCGCGACCTGCGGCGTCGGCGAGGCGGGCGAGGCCGCGGCGCGGCTCGCCTCGGCTTTTCTTGCGTTGGCCGGCGCCGGCGCGGGCGCGGCGCGGCGGATGCGGCCGCTGGTCGAGCGCATCGGGGCCAAAGCCGTGTTCGCCGAGGCCCGATTCGAGACGCGGCCGGCCATGCGATCGCAGCGCCGCGCGTCGCTCGGCGAGCTTCTCGGGACCCACATATTCGGCGGCGCGATCGTTGTCGGCGCTGCGGCGGCGTTCGGCGCGATCGAGGCGGAAAGCCTCAAGGCGCTGATCGAGCGCGCGCGCGCGACGGGCGCGAGCGGGCTCAGGCTCACGCCGTGGCGGGCGTTCCTGATCGCCGGCCTCGAACCGCGCCGCGCTCCCTCGTTTGTCGCGGCCAGCGCCAAGCTCGGGTTCATCCTCGATGCGGATGATCCGCGGCTGCGCGTCGTCGCCTGTCCCGGGGCGCCGGCCTGCCTTCACGCCCATCGCCGCTTGCGCGAGGACGCGACCCGCTGGGCGGCGCTGCTGCCTAACGGCGAGGGGCCGGCGCTCCATGTCAGCGGCTGCGCCAAGGGCTGCGCGCGTCCGGCGCCGACGACGGCGACTCTGACCGCGACCAGCGCCGGCTACGACCTCGTCCTCGAGGGAAGGGCAGGGGATCCGCCCGCGCGGCGCGGCCTTTCGAGCGAGACGGTCGGGGACTTTGTTCTGAACGAAGGCGCGAGGCTTTTCGCCGTCCCAGGGCGGCCGGCGTAATGCGCAGCTACAGCTACGAAAAGGACGGGGCTGCGATCTACCGGCGGTCGTTCGCCATCATCCGCCGGGAGGCGGAGCTCGACCGGTTCTCGCCGATCGAGGAGCGCGTCGCGGTCAGAATCATTCATGCCTGCGGCATGATCGAGGCGGCGCGCGATCTCGTCTTCGCGCCCGGCGCGGCCGAAGCGGCGGAGCGGGCGCTTGGCGCCGGCGCGCCGATCTTCTGCGACTCGCGCATGGTCGCCGAGGGCGTCACGCGCGCCCGGCTCCCCGCGAACAACGACGTCGTCTGCGCGCTTTCCGACCCCTCGACCCCGGCGCTCGCCACAAGACTCGGCACGACCCGGACGGCCGCGGCGATCGATCTCTGGCTGCCGCGGCTTTCGGGCGCCGTGGTGACGATCGGCAATGCGCCGACGGCGCTGTTTCGTCTGCTCGAGCTGATTGCGGGCGGCGCGCCGGGCCCCGCCGCGATCATCGGCATGCCGGTCGGGTTCGTCGGCGCGGCGGAATCGAAGGAGGCGCTGATCGAGAGCGGTCTGCCGTCGATCGTCGTTCGCGGGCGCAAGGGCGGAAGCGCGATGGCGGCGGCGGCGGTCAATGCGCTGGCGAGCACGGCCGAATGAGCGCGGCCGGCCGCCTTTACGGCGTCGGGATCGGGCCCGGCGACCCGGAACTGCTGACGGTGAAGGCGACGCGCGTCATCGCCGAGGCGCCGGTCGTCGCCTTCTTCGCCAAAAAGGGACGGCGCGGCAACGCGCGCGGAATCGTCGACTGCTGGCTGAACCCGGCCCATCTGGAGCTGCCGCTTCTTTATCCCATGACCACCGAGTCGCATTTCGAAGATCCGCCATATCGCGAGGCGCTGGCGCGCTTCTACGAAGAGAGCGCGGCCGCGATCGCCGGCCATCTCGAATCGGGCCGCGACGTTGCGCTGCTGAGCGAAGGCGACCCGCTGTTCTATGGCTCGTTCATGCATCTCTTCATCCGCCTGCGCGAGCGTTTTCAGGTGACGATCGTGCCAGGCGTTTCCTCGATCTGCGGCGCCTGGGGCGCAGCGGAGGCGCCGATGACTTGGGGTGACGACGCGCTCGTCGTGCTGCCGGCGACGCTGCCGCTCGATGAGCTGACGCGCCGCCTCGCGCTCGCCGACGCCGCCGTCATCATCAAGATCGGGCGCAATTTCAAGCGTGCGCGCGAGGCGCTCGCGGCGGCCGGCATGGCTGAGCGGGCGATCTATGTCGAGCGCGCGACGATGGTGGGCGAAGCCGTCATGCCGCTCAAAGACAAGCGCGACGACGCCACCCCCTATTTCTCGATGATTCTGGTTCCCGGTCGGGGGCGACGGCCATGAGCGGACGGGTCGCGATCGTCGGGCTCGGCCCGGGTCCCGCCGAGTGGATTACGCCCGAGGCGAGCGCGGCGATCGCGGCCGCAAGCGATCTCGTCGGCTATCGGGCCTATGTCGAGCGGCTGACGCTCAAGGCAGGGCAGCGCCTCCACGCCAGCGACAATCGCGCCGAGCTCAGCCGCGCGCGGGTGGCGCTGGAGCTTGCTGCGGCGGGCCGGAGCGTCGCGGTGGTGTCGGGCGGAGATCCGGGGATCTTCGCCATGGCGGCGGCGGTGTTCGAGGCGATCGAGGAGAAGCCGGAATGGCTTGCGCTCGACGTCGCGGTCTCCCCTGGCGTCTCGGCGATGCAGGCGGCGGCCGCCCGGCTCGGCGCGCCGCTGGGCCACGACTTCTGCGTCCTCTCGCTCTCCGATAACCTCAAGCCCTGGGCGATCGTCGAGCGGCGGCTCCGATGCGCCGCCGAAGGCGACTTCGTGATCGCGCTCTATAATCCGGCCTCCAGGGCGCGGCCGGCGAGGATCGTCGAATGCTTCGCTCTGCTGCGCGGGGTCAAGGGCGCCGCGACCCCGGTCGCGTTCGCGCGCGCCGTCGGACGCGCGGAGGAAAAGCTGACGTTGACCACGCTGGGCGAAGCGGACCTGAGCCTCGTCGACATGGCGACCCTCATCATCATCGGCTCCAGCGAGACGCGCTTCATCGCCCGCGCGGGCGCCCAGCCCTGGATGCTGACGCCTCGCTCCTATGGGGTCTCGCGATGAGCCGCGATCCAGGCCATGACCGAATCGAGGTCGTGCAGGGTTTCGGCTTCCGGCGCTTTTGGCCGCTGCACGACCACCACTGGAATTCCCAACACGCGCGCCGCCTCGATCTTGGCGTAGGTCGCAGCGCCGCCGCTGTTCTTGGTGACGACCGTCTCGACGCCCTCGTTGCGCATATGCTCGAGTTCTCCAGCGAGCGTGAACGGACCGCGCGCGAGGATCAGCCTGTGGTCGGGAAGGGCGTCGATATCGGACGGCCGGTCGATCGCCCTGACGACATAGCGATGCTGCGGCGCTCGGGCGAATTCGGCAAGCCGCATCCGCCCCTGGGTCAGGAACACGATCCTGCGCTCGAGCCCGAGCGCATCGACGGCCGCCTCCATCGTCGGCGCCTCGATCCAGCGGTCGCCGGCCACGCGCGTCCAGGGCGGGCGGGTGAAGACGACGAGCGGAACATGGGTCGCGCGGGCTGCGGCGGCGGCGTTGGCCGAGATTTGCGCGGCGAACGGATGGGTCGCGTCGATCAGTGCGTCGATGCGCTCAGCCGCGAGATAGGCGGCAAGGCCGTCGACGCCGCCGAACCCGCCGACCCGCCGCGGAATGGGCGCCGGCGCGGGATTGGCGGTCGCGCCCGCGAGCGACAGGATCGCCGCGACGTCGGGCTCGGCGGCGAGGCGGCGCGCCAGCGCGCTCGCTTCGCTGGCGCCGCCGAGAATGAGCAGGCGCAGGCGCTTCAGGGGACGGCTCCATGAGCGGGGACCGCTGGCTGGCAGTCGTGGGCGTCGGGGAGGACGGCCTCGACGGCCTCACTCCTGCCGCGCGGCGGCTCCTCGCGCAAGCGGTCCTCATCGTCGGCGGCAAGCGTCACCTTGCGCTCGCCGGGCCGTTGACGGCGCAGACGCTGTGCTGGCCGTCGCCGATCGAGGACGCGCTGCCCGAGATTGAAGCCCGACGGGGCAAGCCCGTGTGCGTGCTCGCGAGCGGCGATCCGTTTCTGTTCGGCGTCGGCACGATGCTGATGCGCCGCTTCGCGGCCGACGAGATGATCTGCCTCCCCGCGCCCTCCGCCTTTGCGCTGGTTTCGGCGCGGCTCGGCTGGAGTCAGCAGGATTGCGCGACGCTGTCGCTGCATGGCCGGCCCCTGGAGGCGATCATTCCGCATCTTCAGCCGGCGGCGCGCATTCTCGCGCTGTCGTGGGACCAAACGACGCCTGGCAAGCTAGCGGGCCTGTTGGCGTCGCGCGGCATGGGACGGTCGATCCTGACGGTGTGCGAAGCGATGGGCGGCCCGCGCGAACGCGTTCGCGCGACCCCTGCCGCTGATTTCGCGCTTCATGACGTCGCCGCGCTCAACACCATCGCCCTCGAAGTCGTCGCCGAGCATGGCGCGCGCATTTTGCCGCGCGCGGCGGGTCTGCCCGACGCGTGGTTCGAGCATGACGGGCAGATCACCAAGCGCGACATCCGCGCGATTACGCTATCGGCGCTGGCGCCGAGGCGGGGCGAACTCATGTGGGACGTCGGCGCTGGCTCGGGCTCGGTCGCGATCGAATGGATGCTCGCCGACCCCGCCAATTGCGCGATCGCAGTCGAAGCGCGGCCTGACCGCGCGGCGCGGATTAGGCGCAACGCGCTCGCGTTCGGCGCGCCCGCGCTCTCGGTCGTCGCCGGCGAGGCGCCGGCGGCGCTCTCGGGCTTGCCGGCGCCGGACGCGGTGTTCATCGGCGGCGGGGCGAACGCGCCCGGAACGGTCGAACGCGCGATCGAGGCGCTGGCGCAGGGCGGCCGGCTCATCGTCAACGCGGTGACGCTGGAGACGCAGGCGCAATGCGTCGGCTGGCGTGCGCGCTGGGGCGGTGACCTGATGCAGATTTCGCTCGCCCACGCCGAGCCGGTCGGGCGCTTTTCCGGCTGGCGCGCGGCGATGCCGGTCGTGCAGTGGAGGATGACCAAGCCATGACCCGGCTGATCGCGATCGGGGTCGGCTGCCGCGCGGGCGCCAAGGCTCCGGCGATCGCCGCGCTGGCGCGCCGCGCCCTCGCCGAGACGCGCGCGCCGGAGGGCGAAAGGCGGATGTTCACGCTCGACGCCAAGGCAGGCGAACCGGGGCTGGTCGAGGCCGCCCGCCTGATCGGCGCCAGCCTGACGCCGCTGCCGCTCGAAGCGCTGCGGGCGGAGGCCGACCGCGTGCTCACGCCTTCTGCGGCGGCGCAGTCGCGATTCGGCGCGCCCAATGTCGCCGAGGCGGCCGCGCTCGCCGGCGCGGGCGAGGGCGGGCGATTGCTGGGCCCGAGGCTTTCGGCCGACGGCGCGACCTGCGCCATCGCGCTTTCGTCGGATCGGCCATGACCGTGCATTTCATCGGCGCCGGGCCGGGCGCGCCCGATCTCATCACTGTGCGCGGGCGCGATCTCCTCGCGCGTTGTCCGGTCTGCCTCTATGCGGGCTCATTGATTCCGACCGCCCTGCTCAATCATTGTCCGCCGGGCGCGCGGATCGTCGACACCGCGCCGCTCGACCTCGAGCAAATCGTCGCGCTATGCGTCGAGGCGACGGCGAAGGGTGAGGACGTCGCGCGGCTGCATTCGGGCGATCTTTCGATCTGGAGCGCGATGGGCGAGCAGATCAGGCGGCTCGATCGGGCCGGCGTTGCTTACACGATCACGCCGGGCGTGCCGGCCTTCGCCGCCGCTTCCGCCGCGCTGGCCCGTGAACTGACGCTGCCCGGAATCGCGCAATCGCTGGTGCTGACGCGCACCTCCGGCCGCGCTTCGCCGATGCCGGCGCGCGAAACGCTGGCCAATTTCGCCGCGACCGGCGCGACGCTTGCGATCCATCTCTCGATCCATGCGCTGGAGGATGTCGTCGCCGAGCTGACGCCGTTCTATGGCGCGGATTGTCCGGCGGCGGTCGTCGCCCGCGCCTCCTGGCCGGACGAAAAGATCGTGCGCGGAACGCTCGGCGATATTGGCGCCGCGATGCGCGAATCGCCGGTCGAGCGCACGGCGCTGATCCTCGTCGGCCCGGCGCTGGGAACTCAGGATTTTCGCGACAGTGAACTCTACAACGCCGATTACGTGCGCCGGTTTCGCGAGAGCCGCCGGCGGGGCGAGGGGGAGTGAACGGCTTGTCGCGCCGCCTGCTCTCGCCCCGACCAAGCCAGCCGGCTGATGGCCTGTGCGCCGGCGCCAACCTAGCAAGACGATGGCGCCACTCTGTTGCCGACGCTCCGGAACCCGCTGCTCGCGAGAATGCGCCCATCCCGCCCGACGATGACGATTTCCAGTTCGCACGGCGTTCCGGCAAGCGCGCGGGCGGCCGTGCGCCAGGCGCCGTCGGCGACGCGGGCGGGCAGGTCGAAGCTGCCCGCGGCGGCGATCTCGAAGGCGTGCAGCGCGCTGTTGGCGCTTGCGATCGCCTCGGCCAGCGCCGGCTCGGCGCCGGCTTGCGCGCAGAGCCCGGCGAGCGCGGCGAGGTCGACGGCGCCGCGTTTGGAATGGAGATCGAGCTTGCCCTCGGCGAGCTTCGCCATTTTCGCAGGCCCGCCGGCGATGGTGACGCGGGCGACCGGATGCGCGCGCAGATATTTCAAGAACCCGCCGACGAAATCGCCCATGTCGATCAGCGCGTGGTCGGGCAGGCGATAGAACTCGCGGATGGCGTTCTCGGAGGTGTCGCCGGTCGCCGCGCCGATATGCGGGCAGCCGCTCGCGCGCGCCACGTCGACGCCGCGGTGGATCGAGTGGATCCAGGCCGAGCACGAATAGGGCACCACGACGCCGGTGGTGCCGAGGATCGACAGGCCGCCGACGATGCCGAGCCGCCCGTTAGCGGTCCGTTCGGCGATCCTTTCGCCGCCCGGCACCGAGATTTCGACCATGGCGTCGAGGCCGGCGCCGAGCCGCTCGGCGACTTCGGCGAGATTGTCGTGGATCATCGCGCGCGGCGCCGGGTTGATCGCGGGCTCGCCGGGCGGCAGCGGCAGGCCGGGCCGGGTCACCGTGCCGACGCCCTCGCCCGCTCTGAAGAGGATTCCTGCGCCGGGCGCTGCAAGACGAACGGTCGCCACGATCAGCGCGCCATGGGTGACATCGGGATCGTCGCCGGCATCCTTGACGATGCCGGCGCGGGCGAAATCGGCGCCGAGCTCATGGGTCGCGAGCGCGAATTCCGGCCGCAGGCCCTTCGGCAGCGCGACCGGGACCGGATCGGGAAATTCGCCCGTCAGCAGCGCCTCAAAGGCGGCGCGCGCCGCGCCGCTGGCGCAGGCGCCGGTCGTCCACCCGCGCCGCAGCGGCGGTTCTGGCAGAGCCTGGCTCATTGGCGTTGGTCTAGATGGAGGCGTCCGTCTTGCCTAGAGGAGGCGGGGGTGGCGCGCGCCGCCGCCTCCGCCGCCGTGTTTCTGAAAGGCCGACATTTTCTTGCCAAGCTGACAGTGGTTGTGGCAGCTGTAAACGGCGGTAAACCTGGCTGTAAGCCATTGAAAAGATTGATGTGGTCGGGAAAAACGGCGGTAAAAGCAAAATCTCGCGTTCGCCTTCGCGGGATCGAGGGACGATGACTCGCCGGTCCTTCCGGGCTAAATGAGCCGCGGAGGTCCGCCATGGGCGATGCCGATCGAAAACGCCCCGTCGCCCTGGTCGCGGCCGACGCGCCCGCGCGATGACGCGCGGGCTGATGATCGCCGCTCCCCGGTCGGGCAGCGGGAAAACCACGCTGACGCTAGGCCTGCTGCGTTCGTTCAGGCGGCGCGGTCTTGCCGCGGTCGGCCTCAAATCCGGGCCGGACTATATCGATCCCGCCTTCCACGCCGCGGCGTCCGGAGCGGAGGGCGTCAATCTCGATTCCTGGGCCATGGCGCCCGGGCTCCTGAATGCGCTTGCGAGCCAAGCGACAGCGGGGCGCGCGCTGGCCCTCTGCGAAGCCTCGATGGGGCTGTTCGACGGCGTGCCCGCCCCAAGGGGGCGCAGCGGCGCCTCGGCGGACGTCGCGGCGGTCCTCGCCATGCCGATCCTCCTTGTCCTCGACGTCTCCGGTCAGGCGCAGTCGGCGGCGGCCGTGGTCAAGGGCTGCGCGAGCTTTGACCCGCGTCTTCGGATCGCCGGCGTCATCGTCAACCGCGTCGGAAGCGAGCGCCATCGGCGGCTGACGGTCGAGGCGATCGAGGCGCTGGGGATTCCGGTCGTCGGCGCGCTGCCACGCAGCGTCGACATCGCGCTGCCCGAACGCCATCTCGGCCTCGTTCAGGCGGGCGAGACGGCGGCGCTCGAGGCGCGCCTCGACATCATCGCCGATTTCGTCGAGGCCCATGTCGATTGCGGCCGCGTCCTCGGGCTCGCGGACGAACTTAGCTGTGGCGCGACTCCGTCGCGCGCCGTTGCGCTACGGCCGCCGGGCCAGCGCATCGCGCTCGCTCGCGACACGGCGTTCTCCTTCATCTATCCGCATCTCCTGCGGGGCTGGCGGACGGCGGGGGTCGAGATCGCTGCATTCTCGCCCCTCGCGGACGAACCGCCGCGCGCGGATTGCGACGTCTGCTGGCTGCCGGGCGGCTATCCCGAACTGCACGCCGGACGGCTGGCGGCGGCGGAGCGATTTCGCGCAGGGTTGCGTCGGTTCGCCGAGACGAGGCCCGTTCACGGCGAGTGCGGAGGCTACATGGCGCTCGGCGAGAGCCTTGTCGACGCGTCGGGGGCCGCCCATCGGATGGCCGGCCTGCTCGGAGTCGAGACGAGTTTCGAAAAGCGCCGGATGACGCTCGGCTATCGCGAGGCGCGGCTCTCCGCCGATTGCGCGCTCGGGGCGGCGGGAACCGTCCTGCGCGGCCACGAATTCCACTATGCGACGATCATCGCGACCGGGATCGACGAGCCCTTCGCTTTCGTCCGCGACGCCTACGGGGCGCCGCTTTCGCCCGCCGGTTCGCGAAGAGGCCACGCGACCGGCTCGTTCTTCCATGCGATCGCGGAGGTTTAGAATCCGTCTCGAAGGGCTTATCATCGCGACGGCGCGTATCCCCCGCGCCAATGCGTCAACGCCTGCTCTTCGGCGCCTTCGCGAAGATTCACGACCGCGCCGAGAACGATCGCGTGCGAGTGTCGCTCGACGACGTCTTCGACCAAGCAATCGAAGGCGGCGAGCGCGTCGGAGAGGATGGGGGCGCCAGTCGAGAGCGTAATCCATTGCGCGCTGTCGAAGCGGCGGGGGCCGTGGACGCCTCCGTGTCCGCTAAAGCGACGGGCGAGCGCCTCGTGACGCGCTGAGAGCGTGCTGACCGAGAAGGCGCCCGCCTTGCGCAATCCGGCGAGCGTCGAGGACGAGCGCGCCAGGCAGACGAACAGCGTCGGCGGCGCCAGCGACAAGGAGGCGAACGATGTGATCGTGCAACCTATTCGCGTCTCGTCCTCGCCGCACGCGATGATCGATACGCCCGAGGACAGAGCGCGCATGGCGTGCCGGAACGCGGCGCTGTCGGCGTGATGCAGGCGTCGGTCGCTCACGCGCTCTTCTCGATCAGCCGCTCATGCGCGCTCTGCGAGCGGCTGATCGGTCTAATCGCCGCGACAGCGATCGGCCACGGAACGCACTCCAGCGCTCGCGCGAACATTAATGATCCTCTTGGGCGCGTCCCGCCCGCCCCCGCGAGCGCCGACCCGTCGGCCCCCGCATCAGTTGAAATGAGCCGCCCCAGGGCGCAAGTCAAGAAATCCCGGCCCGCCGTGTCGCGCTCTGTGACGCCATCACCTCAGCGCGATCGCCGAGATAAGCCGGCCGTAGTCCGGCTCCTTTCGATGGGTTGCGCGTCGGTAGCTGAAAAAGCGGCGCTCGTCGGCGTAGGTGTCGAGCCTTAGATCCTCGAAACGGCCGACGCCGGCGCGCGCTGTCCGCTCGGCGATGTAGGCGTTGAGGTCGAACATCGAATGGCCCGTCTTTCCGCTCGGAGCGAAGAACTGCGGAATATCCTCGCCAGCGGCGGCAAAAGTCGCGACGAACTCCGGGCCGACTTCGTAAGAAGCATGGGCGATACACGGGCCGAGCGCGCAGACAATATCGCCCCGCCGGGCGCCGAGCCGCTCCATCGCGGCAACGGTTGATTCGATCACCCCGGCCAGCGCGCCCTTCCAACCAGCGTGCGCGGCGCCGACGACCCGCGCGCGCGCGTCCGCGAATAGGATCATGCCGCAATCGGCGCCGGTGACGCCGAGTGCGAGGCCGGGCGTCGCGGTCGCGAGCGCGTCGCAGCGCGGGCGTGCGTCAGGCGCCCAAGGTACAGCGATCGCCGCGGCGTCTGGCGAATGAACCTGGTAGGGTACGGCCAGGCGCTCTGGGGCGACGCCGATCGCTATCGCGATGCGGGCGCGGTTCTCCGCCACGGCATCCGGGGCGTCGCGCGAGCCGACGCCGCCGTTGAGCGAGGCGTAGACGCCCTCCGACACCCCGCCGAGCCGTGTGAAAAAACCATGCGCGACCCCGGGCAGCCTCAAGGCATCCGCCGACAGCGTCGGAGCGCCGCTCACGCCGGCCTCGCGGTCGGGGGATGGAAGCCGGGCGGCGGGCGCAGCTTGCGATCGGCGACGGCCATCGCCTTGAACAAGGCGCCCATCTCGCCTGGATTCTTGCCGACCAGCCGCGCTCGCGCTCGCTGAAATTCCTCCGCCCGTTCCGGGCTCGCGCGTTCGGCGAGCGCCTTGGTCCTAAGGTCGACGCCGATCGCGCGCAGGAAATCGCCCTGGTCTATTGGGCCGTAAACAGCAGCGCCGGCGGCGCTCGCGCTGCGTGCCATGGCTGCGAAGTCGACGTGGGCGGTGAGGTCGCAATCGCCAGGCGCGGCGAGCGGGTCGATGTGGCGGTGCGCGCGCAGAGCCTGCAAAGTGTCTCCGAAGCCGGTTGCGGCGTGGCCGTAGTCGATCATCAACGCCGCGCCGCCCTGCTTGGCGAGCCGCGCGCCAAGTTCGAACATGAACCGATGCCCCGCTGGGTTCACCTCCAGGATCGTTCCGTTGGGCGCGTTGGCGACGATATGGGGCTCCGCCGCCGCAGCAAAGTCGAAGGCTAACCCGCCCTCGCCGTTCAGGCGGACCGTACGCTCCCTCCATTGTCCGCTGACGCGGCCGAACTGGCGTACCGGCAGGGCGTCGAGAAACTCGTTGCCGATGAAAATCGCCGGTCCCTGGGGAACCTCCCTGAGGCTCCGAGCCCACGACACGCCAGCGCCGCTGTCGACTAGCAAATCATGCTGGATCGAGGCCAGCGTCGGGCTCGTCTCGACGAGCCACACTTCGAGCGCCTCGCGAAATTCCGGCACGATACGGGCCGCGCGCAGCGCGTCGCTCATTAGCGTGCCGCGTCCCGGCCCCAGTTCGACCAGTCGAACCGACCTCGGCTCGCCCATGCTCCTCCAGACGTCCGCAGCCCACAGCCCAATCAGCTCGCCGAACATCTGCGATATTTCCGGCGATGTCGTGAAGTCGCCGGTCGCGCCGAACGGATCCCGGTTCATGTAATAGCCAAAGTCGGGATGTTCTAGCGCGAGCTCCATGTACCGCTCGACGGTGATCGGGCCGCGCTCAGCGATCATCGCCTTGATTTCATCGATCAGCGTCGTCATCTAACTCTCCCCGCCGGGTGAGACCAAAGGCGAGCAATGCGAGGCCCACGATAATGAGCGGCGCGGACAGCACCATGCCCATGGTCAGGCCCCGCCCAAGGTCTTCGAGGCGCGGATCCGGCTCTCGAAAGAATTCGCTGAAGATGCGCGCCGCTCCGTAGAGCACGCCGAAGGCGCCGACGACGACGCCCGGACGCCGCAACGCGCCCGCCCGCGCGAGCGCGAACAGAATGACGAAGGCCAGGAGCCCCTCGAGCAGCGCTTCGTAGATTTGGCTGGGATGGCGCGGCAGGCCATCGGTCCCCGGAAAGATGACCGCCCAGGGAACGTCGGTCGGGCGGCCCCAGAGTTCGGGGCGAATGAAATTGGCGATGCGGCCAAAGAAGATCCCGATTGGGGCGGCGAGAGAGCATAGATCGAGCACGGTCAGCGCTGGCACGTCATAGCGCCGCGCGAACAGGAGAATGCCGACGAACGCGCCGATCAGGCCGCCGTGGAAGGCCATACCGCCCTCCCAAATTTTGAAGATCTCGATCGGATGGGAAAAGTAATATCGCGGATCGTAGAACAGCACGTTGCCAAGTCGACCGCCAATGATGACGCCGAAGGCGCAATAGACGAGAAGATCGTCGATGCTGGCGACGTTCGGCCGCTTTGCCCCGCCCCAGTATCGGTCGTTCGTAACGATGCGGCGAATCAGCGCCCAGCCCAGGATGAGGCCGGCGATATAGGCGATCGCGTACCAGCGTATGACCAGCGGCCCCCACTGGACGAGAACGGGATTGATCGCTGGAAAAGGCAGGATGAGCGTCGGCATTGGGCGAATCCAGATGCGCTGGGGCCAGGTCGGCGTCAAGTCGGCACGCCGTATTCATGCGAATGTCGCCTCCCTATTTGAACAGCTCAGCGATTGCACGCGGCGAGCTTATGGCGCGCAAGCCGGTTGTAGATCGGCCGCGCGGCCTCGGCGATTGGCTTCAACGAATTGGGCAGGTCGTCGAAGCCGGCTTCCTGACGCGGGGGAGCGAAGCCGTTCGTCCGTTCCACCGCCTCGTACCAGGCCGGCCCCCAGACGCCGTCGCTCTCCCGCCGTCCTGGCGCCCAACTGAGCATCGCCGGGTCGAACGGAATTCCACATGCTGAGCAGAGGGCCGAAAGCATGCCGCGCGGATCGGCGAGAACATCCTGTCCTTCCACTACCGGCGGCGCGCGTCCAAGACGGTCCGCCGTCCGGTCGAATAGCTCCGCTTGCGCCGGCAAGCCGATTTCCTCCAGCGTGAATTCATCGCGTTTGAGAGAGTAGGAGGCGAGCACCGCCTCCGGGGTGCGAACGAGGAAGGCGTTGACGAGACCGTCGATCCAATCCCGGCCGAAAGCGGGAAGCATGTGGTGAGTCATGTGTTTCTGGTACCAGACCGCTTTGGCCTCGGGGGGTGGTCCGACGAGCGCGTCGGCGATCTGGCGCCAATCCGCCGGCTGCGAGGCGATCACCTGTTCGCGCATCGGGTGGATGAGCCCGGTCGCGACCAGATAGGCCGCGTAGAACGGCTCGTCGGCGACCGTGCAGTCCGCGCGCGCGCCGAACGAGCGCATCATCGCGGTCGAGATGTTGCGCGGGCCCGACCACATCGCTATGCGCACGCATGGTGCGGCGGCGGTCAAGTTTGGGTCCTTGGCTCGGCCTCTTCGACCTCCAGCGCTTTAACGGCGGCTCTCAAGCGGCGCGTCATCGGGCCCGAGGCGTCATCGGGAATCTTCGCTCCCTCGCCGATGTCGCGCCCGTCGACGCGCGCGACGGGGACGAGGCCGGCGAAAGTGCCGGTGGTGAAAGCCTCGTCCGCGCTGTAGACGTCGAACAGCGAGAAATCCTTTTCGTAAACCGGGATTCCCTCGCGCAGCGCAGCGCGCAGCGTCGCCCCCCGGGTGATGCCGCCCAGACAATAACCGCCCGCCGAAGTCCACAACTCGCCCTTGCGAACGATAAAGAAATGGGTCGAATTGCAAGTCGCGACGAAGCCGCGATCGTCGAGCATCAGCGCCTCGTCCGCTCCCGCCTCCATCGCCTGGATGCACGCGAGCACGCAATTGAGTTTCGAGTGGGAGTTGAGCTTTTGGTCCTGCTCGGCGGGGCCGGTTCGGCGAATATGCACAGTGAAAAGATTGAGGCCGCGCGCGAACATTTCCGGCCTCGGCTGCTTCCACTCCGGAATGATGACGATCGTCGCCCCGCCCACGGTCAGGCGAGGGTCCTGGTAAGGTGAGCGCTTGAGGCCGCGCGTCGCCATCAACCGGATATGCACGCCGTCGGTCATAGCGTTGGCGTCGATGACCTCGAACAGGCGCGCCGTCAGCCTTTCGCGGCTGAGGCCGATGTCAATGCGCAACATTTTCGCGCCGTCCCACAGGCGTTCAAGATGGCGGCGCAGGAACGCGATGCGGCCATCGACGAGGCGCAAACCCTCCCACACGCCATCGCCCAGCACAAAGCCCGAATCAAACACCGAGACCATGGCTTGCGCCCTTCGCGTCAATACCCCGTTGACGCTCACCAATACCGAATTGTTGCGTGGGTCGCCCAGATAATCCTGCGATCCGGCCGAGGCTTGCAAGGTTTCCAGCATGATTCTCTTTGGCTCTCAAAAACATCACAATGGCGGCGGGACGTTACTTGGGCAAGTGCGAATTCGCCCAAATCTTAAGCTGTCGGGCCGCGCCTCCCGCGAGCGCTGGCCTTGCGTTCGCCGCCTTGCTCGGGCAGGGAGGTCGAGGCGGGATCATCGTTGGTCGCTGAGGGCGGACATTGGCATGAAGCGCGTGCAGGACGTCGCGTGGCCGATCATCGGCGCCGGTGCGGTTGCGGTATCGTCATGGTTCTTGTTCAAGGACTTGCGCGGCCTTTCCCTCGCCAGTTTGCGGGACGCGATCGCCTCGATCTCGCTCGGACGGTGGCTGCTCGCGTTCAGTTCGACTTTGTGCGCCTATGCCGCGCTCGCCTGGTACGACCGAATCGCGTTACTGCATCTGGGCCGGCGAATCGGTTGGCGCTTTGTCAGCGTGACGTCGTTCACCACCTACGCGCTCAGCCACAATATCGGCGCCTCGGTGTTTTCCGGCGCTGTCATACGCTACCGCGCCTATTCGACCAAGGGGCTCAGCGTCGCCGAGATCGGCGTGCTCGTCGCCTTTTGTTCGTTCACCTTCGCCCTTGGAGTGGTGACGCTGGGCGGCTTCGTACTGCTGCTTCGTCCTGAACTCGTGGAGCGCTACGACGGGGCGCCGCGGTGGCTGGGCGAGGCGGGAGCGGTAGCGCTGCTCGGCGCCTCGAGCCTCTACATTGTCGGAGCTCTGCTGCACTTTCGTCCGCTTAAGCTCGCCGGCTTCGAACTCGTCTATCCGCGGCCGCCGGTGGCGGCGCGACAAATGCTGGCTGGCCCGCTCGAATTGATCGGCGCCGCCGGAATCGTCTTTTTCGCACTGCCGGATGCCGCCAATCCGGGCCTTGCCGCGGTTTTGGGCGTCTTTCTCGCCTCGTTCTCGTTAGCCCTCGTCAGCCACGCGCCCGGCGGGCTCGGGGTGCTGGAAATTGCGTTCCTCAAGGCGATGCCAGATGCGCCCCAGGCGAATGTCGTGGCGGCGCTGCTGGTGTTCCGACTACTCTATCTGATCTTGCCCCTGATGTTCGCGCTCATCGTCGTGCTCGTGTTCGAGCGGGACCGATTGCGCTCGTTCCTGCTGTCGAAGGGAGGCGATCCACATGCCCTCGGCGATCACGATTGACGATCAGGATGTTCTTCTGGCGATCGACCTGCAGTCCGACTTCATGCCAGGCGGGGCGTTGGCCGTCGATGACGGAGACGCGGTCGTGCCGCTGGTCAACGCGCTCGCGCGACGGTTCGCGCACGTAGTCGTGACCCAGGATTGGCACCCGGCCGAACACGCCTCCTTCGCCTCCAGCCATGCCGGCGCGCAACCGTTTGAGATGAAGCGGCTCGACTATGGCGACCAGGCGCTCTGGCCCGACCATTGTGTGCAAGGGACGGCGGGCGCCGCGCTCCACCCGAATCTCGCAACCGACCTTGCGTTCCTCATTCTGCGCAAAGGCATGAGCGCGGGCGTTGATTCCTACTCGGCCTTCATGGAAGCGGACAGGAAGACGTCGACGGGCCTGGCGGCGCTGCTGAAAGCCCGGGGCGTGAAACGCGTCTTCGCCTGCGGCCTTGCGACGGAGTATTGCGTCGCGTTCTCAGCGCTCGACGCGCGCGCCGAGGGTTTCGAGACCTTCGTGATCGAAGACGCTTGCCGGGCGATCGACGCCAACAATTCCCTCGGCGACGCCTGGGCAAAAATGAACGCGGCCGAGGTGTGGCGAATCCAGTCGAGCGAACTCCTCGGTTGAGCCGACGCCGGTTAACTGCAAGTTCGGCGAGCGGTCCGGCGGTTTACCGGGAGTTAACCCGCGCCGACGCATTTGAAGTGCGCGGCGGAGGCAATATCCGCTCGCGCCGCCGCCTTTCTCATACCGCCCGCGCCCGAATGGTCACGCTGCACCATCATCCATTCTGCCCCCATTCGCGTTTCGTCCGGCTCATCCTGGGCGAAATGGGCATCGAGCCGAGGCTGATCGAGGAGAGGGAATGGGAACGGCGGCGCGAATTCCTCCTTTTGGCCGCCGAGGGCGCGACTCCGGTTCTTGTCGACGAGCGGGCGCGGAGCCTTCCAGGAGCGGAGGTGATCGCGGAATATCTCGACGAGACAAGGGGATCGAGCCTAGGCGAGCGCAGGCTCTTGCCCGGCGATCCGATCGAGCGCGCAGAGGCGCGCCGGCTGACGCAGTGGTTCAACGTCAAGTTCTTCAACGAGGCGAGCCATTGGCTGGTCAGGGAGAAGATCCACAAGCGCTTCATGAGTCCGGAGCAGGGCGGCGGCGCCCCGGACATGCAAACGGTGCGCGCCGCGCTTTTCAATCTGCGCTATCATCTTCGGTACATTGGCCATCTGATCTCCGCCCGCAACTGGCTGGCGGGCGAACGGCTGACCTACGCCGACCTCGCGGCGGCGGCCCATCTATCTTGCATCGACTATCTGGGCGACGCGCAGTGGGACGAGAACGAAACCGCCAGAATCTGGTACGCCCGGGTGAAGTCGCGCCCCTCGTTCCGCCCCCTCTTGGCCGAGCGCCTGCCGGGCGCGGCGCCGAGCCTCACCTACGCCGATCTCGACTTCTAGAGGCCCTGCGCAAAGAAGCGCGCACGCTCGGCTTCGAGGCCTGCCGCGTCGCCTCGGCCGAGGCGCCGCCGCATGCGCGTGAACGCCTCTCCGCCTGGCTCGGCGAGGGCGCACATGGCGAGATGGCCTGGATGGCCGAGACGTTTGAGCGGCGGGTCGATCCGCGCGCGTTGATGGACGGGGCCAGGAGCATCGTCATGCTGGGCCTCAATTATGGACCGGAGGGCGATCCGCTCAGGGTGCTTGGGCGCGCCGAAGCGGGGGCGATTTCGGCCTACGCCCGGGGCCGCGACTACCACGACGTCGTCAAGGGCAAGCTAAAGCAGCTCGCGGCCTTTCTTGTCGCCCGGGCGCGGCCGGACGAAGCGCACGTGAAGGTCTTCGTCGACACCGCGCCGCTGATGGAAAAACCACTCGCCGCGCGCGCCGGGCTCGGCTGGCAGGGCAAGCACACGAATCTGGTCTCGCGCGAATTCGGCTCCTGGCTCTTCCTGGGCGCGATCCTGACCGACCTCGACCTGCCGCCCGACCCGCCGGAGCCCGATCATTGCGGCCATTGCCGCGCCTGCCTCGACGTCTGTCCGACCAAGGCGTTTCCGGCGCCTTACAAGATCGACGCCCGGCGCTGCATCTCCTACCTGACCATCGAACACAAAAGCCCGATCCCGCGCGAATTGCGCCCCGCGATCGGCAACCGCGTCTATGGTTGCGACGATTGCCTCGCCGTCTGCCCCTGGAACAAATTCGCCCACGCCGGACGCGAGGCGAAGCTCGCCGCGCGCGATGATCTCGGCGCCCCGCCGCTCGCCGAACTCGCCCGCCTCGACGACGCCTCTTTTCGCGCCCTTTTCGCCGGCAACCCGATCAAGCGGATCGGCCGTTCCCGCTTCCTCCGCAACGTCTTGATCGCCATCGGCAACTCGCAAACGCCCACCCTCGCCGCGGCGGCGATCCCCTCTCTCCAGGACGATTCTCCGCTCGTGCGCGGGGCGGCCATATGGGCGCTCGCACGCCTGGTTCCGCGAAATGACCTCGCCGAACTCGCGTCGGCCCGGCCGGCCGAGGAACGCGATCCGGATGTCGCCGAGGAATGGCGCATCGCCCTCGGCTCGTCGGACCCGTAATCGCCGCCTCGCCCGCGTCCGCCGCTCGGCGCCGCGAGCTCGCGCTCAGTGCGTGGCGGCCGGCTCGGTCTGGTGCTTGAGCCTCTCGATCTGATCTTTCAGGTGAAGTTTCTTACGCTTGAGTTCATGGACTTTGATGTCGTCTGACGCTGGATGATTTTCTTCGGCCAGGATCGCTTCTTCAATGGCCTGGTGACGACGCACCAGTTCGCTGAGATGCGAATCAATCGACATGGGACCGCTCCCTTACGTTCACGACGACGAAATTGTGACACAACGGCTAATCCTTGCAAGCGGCAAAAATGGGGAGCGGCGTTCAAATCTTGTCCCGCGGATTAACATTTCGCCCCGGGCTTTCGGGGCGCGCCGCGGTGCGCTAACACGGTGCGCTGGCGGCTTGCGCGCGCCCGGCCGCGACCGCATAGTCGGAGCGCCTCGACGCTTGAGGCGGGGCGCGGAGGCGCGGAAGGCTGCGGCCGCACATGGTTGGCAAGGAACTCACGCCGGAGGAACGCCTGGCCCTGGTCGCGCATATCGAACGGTTGCGCGAAGAACACCGCGATCTCGACGCGGCGATCGAGGCGCTTCGCCAGGCCGGGCAGGCGGACCAATTGCAGGTGCAGCGGCTCAAGAAGCGCAAGCTGCTGTTGCGCGACCGCCTCGCCCAGCTCGAGGACCAGCTGACCCCCGACATCATCGCCTGAGGGCGGCGGCCGGGTTGACGGAGCGGAGCCGTGTTTTCGTCCCCGGACCGCGTCGGCCGCCCGGCCGTTAACTACACACAATGCAAGTGTTAGTCCGATAGCTTGGGGGAAATTCTTCCAAAGCCCGAGGAAGTATTTCCCAAGTCAGAGGAAGCGAAACCAAAGAACAGGGAAGCGAAATCAAAGGATTTTCCTTCCACGATTCCGGACTTATCAATGAGTTATGGGCGATTCCAAACAGATTTTTTTGTCGCCATTTCTACATTCAAATAAAGTGATGTAAGTCCGCCCGCAATCCGGACAACAGGTCGATTTCTCCAGATCGTGCAAAACCGTCACGGGAAGCACCATAGCATGGATTGTGATAATCAGAAAGGAAATGTTCCCCGGAATTTGAGGGGGATAAGAAATGATCAAGCGCGCGCTCGACGGATCGCTGCGAGCCCTCGGCTCCGCCGGCCGGCCGGCGGCCCCGGCGATGCGCCGTTCGACCCCAACGTGAGCTGAAGCGCGATGACCGACAATTCCGCGCGACGCCGGGCTTGAACGCGCCGGAACGACGGCGTTCTATCCGGCGGCGCCGATTCCTGAGGAGCCCATGCCTTACAGCGTCAACGCCGATCTGCCGCCCTCGGTCCGCGGCCACCTGCCCGAGCACGCGCAGGACATTTTCCGCGAGGCCTTCAATCACGCCTTCGCCGCCCATTCGAACGACCCGCGCCAGGAAGAAGCCGCCTTCCGCATCGCCTGGGCGGCGGTGAAGCGGGCCTACGAAAAGGTTGGGCAGGAGTGGGTCGAGAAGGGCTAGAGACCCTGAACCTCCTTCAAGAGAGCGGTCCGAAGCGCGGCGCGTAATCCCGCCCCGACGCCCGTGAGGAAGACGGCTGCCCAGAAGCGCAGGGCGCCTGGATCGCCGAGCGACCCGGGAACCCGCGCTCCGGAGGAGGACCCTTCCCCGGCCAGTTCCGCGAGCTTCGTCCCGGAGGCCAAAGGCGTCTCCAACTTTACGACGACATGTCGCGTTTTGGCTCGACGCGCGGCGCAAGCGCAAGGGCCCTTTGGCTGGCGATCCTGGGCGTCGGACGGGTGAGTCGGCGACTGAGCCAAAGGAAAAGGCCGCCCGAAGGCGGCCTTGCAGACGCTGCTTGTCATCACGCTTTACGCACGCACAGAACGGACCCTCGCCGCCTGGCGATAGCCAAGGAAGCCGAGGCCGACGAAGCCTGCAAGCATCATCGCCCAAGTGGACGGCTCCGGCACTCCCGCCACCGTCGCTTGGAAACTCAGCGCCGTAATCGTGTTGAAGTTCAAATCGCCTGCAGACGTATAATACGTCGCCGCAGCAACGGAAAGTCCCCCACTCGTCAACGGAAGAGCGGTGGTGAGATCGTAGGTTTCAAACACAGAATTCGTGAGAGCTTCGACCGCGACGTTAAAAGGGGACGAAGTAATTTGTGCAAAACTCATGTACCCCGGGGAGCCGGTATTCTCGACGATCGAGTTTACATCGCCGGTCAAAGTCGCAGTAGTTGAGCCGGTGACAAAAGTCGCAGTGCCGATGTTTTGAAGTTCACCTCCACCAATGTCGGCCGCCGTCGTGGTGTCTGAAACCACCGTCACGGTGAAGTCGCCATTGAACGCGGTCCCGTTGAGCGAGCCCGTCCCGGTTCCAGTGAAGATGTAGTCGATCGTCGCCGCCTGTGCGGCGCCCGCTGCCACCGCAGCAAACGCCGCTCCAGCCAATGCCAATTTCAAACTTTTCATCTTGAAGCCCCCCGATTCACAATCCCACGTGCGCGCTCTCAAGGAACGCCGCCTCGGGCAGATCGCTCCCCAAATGCAACCGCCGGACAGGAAAAGTGCGTCAGACTGGATTATTTGTCAACTATGTTTTCCGGCGAATCTGAGAAAACCCTGGGTCACGAATTCGTGAATTCGACTGTGCGACTCAACTTGCAGGTTGCGCTACTCGACGTTTACTCGCGAGCGACGTAGGAACGCTAGGGCACGGTCCCGAGGCCGTTTGTCCCAATCATCCGCGGGCTGATCGCCGGGTGATGCACGCTCCGGTCGGCTCCATTTTCGCGGGGCCGACGCGTTGCAGATCGATTGCCCTGCATACGGCGCCGCCAAACGGTTGAAAAAGCCAGAGTTGAAGTTCACTGTGTGGTCGACCGCCTTGAGAGGCGCGCTCGATAAGTGAAATGAGGCCGGGCCGCTTCGCCGATCTCGGGTTGGCGACGCGGCGGAGTTCGCGCTCGGCAAAATGCAGGGAGGATCAGGACGATGAAAGCTCAAATTCGCAACACGCTGGGCGCGGCGGCGGCGATCGTGCTCGCTTTGGGCGCGGTTCAATCGGCGCACGCCCTGGAGCCGACGGCGAAATGGTGCAAGGGCGTTAAGATCGCCGCGTTCCCCGGGGGGCCGCAGGGCGGCGTGTTCGCCAACAACGTCTACAACGGCTATCGTCAGGCCGAGCTCGATCTCGGACCGTCGGTCACCTACTATTTCTCCGACTGGGATCCCCACAAGATGCTGGTCCAGCTCCAGCAGGCGATCGCGACCAAGGTCGACGGCATCGCCTTCATGGGCCACCCCGGCGACGACGCGACCGATCCGCTGATCAAGAAGGCCTTCGCCCAGGGGACGATTTTCACCACCTCCAACACCGCGTTGCCGGAGGCGCAGAAGACCTATTCGTCCGACGGCATGGGCTATGTCGGCGCGCCCAATTACAAGGCCGGCTTCGCGCTCGGCAGCGAAGCGGCCAAGCGCGCGCACCTCAAATCGGGCGACAGCGTCTTCGTCTGGGGCCTCAAGGCCGCCGGCGGCGATCGCGGCAAGCGCACCGTCGGCGTGATCGACGCCTTCGAGAAGGTCGGCGCAAAGGTGATCTATCAGGAGATCGATTCGGCCACCAACGCCGACCCCAACGCCGGCACGGCGACGTTCGTCGGAATCATGGGCGCCCATCCCGGCGTCAAGATCGTCGTCACCGATCACGGCGGCCTGACGGCGAACGCCGGCGTTTACGCGCGCGCCGCCTCGCTCAAGCCGGGCCAGGTCTATTTCGCCGGCTTCGACCTGTCGCCGAACACGGCGCAGGCGATCAAATCGGGCTATCTGAACCTGGTTATCGACCAGCAGCCCTATCTGCAGGGCTATCTGCCGATTCTCAACATCTGCCTGACCAAGAAATATCTATTCGCCGGGCTTGACATCAACACCGCCGGCGCCTTTGTCGACGCCAGCAACATCGACAAGATCGCGCCGCTGGCCGCGAAGGAAATCCGCTAAGGATCCCTCGGGTCGAAGGTTCGAGGCGCCGCTCCGGCGGCGTCTTGCATTCTCAAACGGCGGAGGGGGGATTGTCGGAATTGGCGACGACCAACGCTGGCGAGCCGCCGGTCATCGAACTGCGCAACGTCTCCAAGTCATTCGGCGAAGTGCGGTCGCTGGCGGGCGTGAATTTCTTCGTCAAGCGCGGCGAAATCGTCGGCCTGCTCGGAGACAACGGCGCCGGCAAATCGACGCTCGTCAAAATCGTGATGGGCTTTTACCGGCCGGACGCTGGGGGGGAAATCTATTTTCATGGGCGGCGCATTGACGATTGGTCGGTTGCGAGGGCGCGCGGCCTCGGGATCGAAACCGTCTATCAAGAGCGCGCGCTGTGTGAAAAGCAGCCGATCTGGCGCAACATGTTCATGGGGCGCGAGATGCGAACGCGCCTCGGTCTGCTCGACGTCGGCGGCATGCGGGCGCAATCGGCGCGGCTGATGCGCGAGCACATGGGCTTCACCTCCGCCGCCGTGCACCCCAACAATGTCGTGGCGACCATGTCGGGCGGCGAGAAGCAGGGCGTCGCCATCACCCGCGCGCTGCACTTCGAAGCCGAACTGGTGATTCTCGACGAGCCGACGATGGGCCTGTCGCTGACCGAGACGCGAAAGACGCTCGACTTCGTCCGCAATATCAAGAAGGCGGGAAAATCGGCGATCTTCATCGATCACAATATCTTCAACGTCTATCCGGTCATCGACAGGCTTTATGTCCTGGACCGGGGCCGCGTCGCGGGAGTGTACGCCAGGAGCGACATCACGATGGACGAGCTGATCGACCGGCTCTATCGGGTCGCGCGCACAGGCGCGCTGGAGTAGGCGCATGACCGAGAAAGCCTCGCCCGCTCGTCCGCTCGGAAATCATGACGCGCCGTCGTCGTTCCTGCTGCGCTACGGCAGTCAGATGGGAATCATCGGCGTCGGCCTGGCGATGTGGCTGGGCTTCGTCGCCGCCGCGCCCGCCGTCTTCACCAATCGCGACATCTACCTGGCCTTCGCCGAGACCACGCCGCAATTCGGCATCCTCGCGCTGTCCCTGACCTTCGTCGTCGTCACCGGCGAAATCGATCTCTCGTTTCCCTCGGTCATGGCGTTGGGAACGGCCGCGTTCTGCCTCGTCACCGCCCACGCCGGAGCGCCCTGGTATGTCGGCCTCGCCTGCGGCCTTCTGGTCGGCGCGGCCTGCGGCCTCGTCAATGGGCTGCTGGTGGCCGCGCTCAACATCCCTTCGCTCGTCATCACCATCGGCACGCAGTTTCTCTTTCGCGGCCTCGAACTGGTGTTGATGAGCGGCTCCGGCGTGCCATTGACCGCCGAACTTTATCCCCAGATGCACGCCCTGCTGCGCGGGACCTATTTCGGGGTTCCGGTTCAGACGCTGTGGATGGTCGCCATCCTGGCCGCGGAATGGGTTCTGCTCAACCGCACGCGGTTCGGAGCGCATGTCTTCCTTGTCGGCGACAATCAGACCAGCGCCCGGCTGATGGGCGTCAACGCGGGGAGGGTCAAGATCAAGGCCTTCGTGCTGGTCGGCGTCACCGCCGTGTTCTGCGGCCTGCTGACGTCGATTTACGGCTATTATTTCTGGCCGAGCACCGGGGAGGGATCCCTGCTCAACACCATCGCCTCGGTGTTCCTGGGAGGCACGTCGGTGTTCGGGGGCACGGGGTCGGTCGTGGGCACCTTCGTCGCCTCCTACATCATCGGCGCCATCAACGCCGGGATCGTCTCGGCGGGAATCAACGCCTTCTATACCCAGCTCGCCTTCGGGCTGGTGATCGTGATCTCGGTCGTTTTGCAGACGCTGATCGACCGGCGCGTCCGCCGGCAATCGCTGACCGGACGGTAAGCCGCGGCGCGCGACGCCGGCGGAGAAACCGCCGGCGTCCCAGGCTTCGGCATGCGGTTCAGCGGATGCCCGCGTCGATCAGCTTGGTCAGTCCGCCGATCGTCTTCGGCGTGACGACGCCCGCGCCGGTGTTGAGCGACAGGCCCGGCATCTTGTATTTGGCGCTCATCACGCACTGCACGACAGGAAAGAAGCCCTGCATGTAGAGCAGCTGGTCGAGCGTCGCGCTGATATAGTTGGACTTGAGCCCGTCGATCGTTGCCGGGGCGAGATCGATGCCGCCGAGGATGATATCGCCAGGCTTCTTGCCCGCCTTCTTCAGGGCCTCGGGCATGACGCCGGTGACGCCGCCGTGCTGCAGGCCGATGGCCTTCAGGTTCGGGTGCGACTGGATATAGGCGACGAACATCGGGATGCCGAGCGAGGCGTCGCTGTTGACCTCCGGAGGTATTTCCTGCCGGTCCACCTTTAGGCCGGCCTTCTCGAGGGTGTCGGCGAGGCCCTTCTCCGACTGGCCGCGCTCGGCCTGGCTGAAAATGCCCCAGACCACCGCCTCGTCGCCGGACTTCAGGCCCTCCGCCAGCATGGCGTTGGCGGTCAGCGCGCCGCCGGCATAGAGGTCGACGCCGGCGTAGCCGAAGCCTTTCGTGCCGAATTCTTTCTGCAGAGCGGTCAACGGCGCATTGCCGTCGGTGACGACAATTCCCTGGTCGACGGCCTGCTTGACCAGGTCATGGAACGCCGTGGCGCCCGGGTGGCCCATGATCTCGATGCAGTTCGGCTTGGCGGCCAAAGCCTCCTTGAACTGGGCGATCATCTTCTCCGGCGCCCAGGCCGAGAACTGCGGTTTCAGCGTTACGCCCAGGGCGGCGGCTGCCTGGGCCGCTCCGGTCTGACGGGCGAGCGTCGCGCCGTCGCCGGGGTTGCCGCCCATCTGCATATACATCACCAGCCCCTTGCCGATTGGATCGGCGGCCGAGGCGGGGCCGGCGATCGCTACGACCGCGCACGCCGCGATTCCGGTCAAAAGCAGATTGCACACACGCATGTTCGTTTCTCCCTTTTTGCTTCTGGCGGCCGCCGACGGCGGAACCGCCCCTATTCGGAAGTACGCCTACCGCCGAATTCCCCGAAACGACCGCATGCTGGCGAAGAGCGACTGCCGGCGCTGCGGTTCGTCCGCATACATGTAGAAGATGATCGCGATCAGGAAAATGAGCCCCTGCACCGTTCTGACCCAGGCGCCGGTCAGGCCCGAGGCGACAAGGCCGGCCTCGATCATCCCGATGATGAAACATCCGAACACCGTTCCCAGGATCGTCGCCCGACCGCCGAAGATCGAGGTGCCGCCGATCAGGACCGAGGCGATCGCGGTCAAGAGATAGCCCTGCCCCTGGTTGCCGAAGAAGTTCTTGTTCTCCAGCGTCAGCATGATGGCCGCGCAAGCCGCCAGTCCGCCCATCAGGGTGAAGATCTTGATCTTCTCGCGATCGACGTCGATGCCGACGACGCGCGAGACGTCGTTGGAATCGCCGATGAACAAAGTGTGCTCGCCGAACCGGTGGCGCGTCAGGACCAGCCACAGGACGAAAACGATGATCGCCGTCCACAGCGCCTGGACCGAAACCTGCTGGAGCCAGTCGATCGAGGCAGTCGCCGCGAATGGGCGGCCGACGATCCATCCCCACACCGAACTCTCCTCCGCGCCGCGAAGCGCATAGGACTTGCCGCCCGACAGAACCGTCGCCATGCCGGCCCAGAAGAATTGGGTCGCGAGCGTCGTCATGAACGACGGAACGCCGACCTTCGCGATGATCACGCCATTGACGAACCCGACGAAAAGGCCGGAGGCGACGCCCGCGAGGACAGCGATCCAGCCGAGGTCGTATTCCTTGAACAGGACCGCAAATACGAAGCCCGAGAACGCGATGATCGCCGGAAAGGAGAGGTCGATCTCGCCGGCGCCGATCACGAAAGTCAGGCCCGAAGCCAGCAGCACCAGCGGCGGCAGGGTCGAGAGAAAGGTGGTGTAGATATAGGGTCTGAGGAAAACCTCCGGCGCCTCGTACATGAACAGACCGAGCAGAAGGGCGAAGACGATGACGATCGGCAGCGCCTCGAAGCGCTGCAAGATCGATACTCCCGGCTGTTGAGCCATCCCTCCGCGTCCCCTTAGCCCCTAATGCTGCAGGCCGATCAGATATTCGGTGAGCTCCGGCACTGACATCGTCCTCGGAATGATCTCGGAAACGATCCGTCCCCGGTCGAGCACCACCAGCCGATCCGCGACCTCGTGCACATGCGCGAGATTGTGTTCGATGTAAATGCAGGCGCGGCCCGACTGCTTGATGCGGCGCACGAAATCGATCACCTTGCGGACCTCCGCCACCCCCAGCGCGGCCGTCGGCTCGTCGAGCACGATGAGGTCGGCGTTGTAGTGCATCGCCCTGCCGATCGCGATGCCCTGGCGCTCGCCGCCCGACAGGTTGGCGACGGTGGAGTTGACGGTGATGCCGACCCCCCTGAATCCGATGACGTCGATCAGGATCTGCTGCGCGATCTCCTTCTGGCGCTTGATGTCGATGAAGCCGAGGCGATTGGTGATCTGCCGGCCGACAAAGAAGTTGCGCCACAGCGGCTGCTTTTCCGCCAGCGATTTGTCCTGGTAGACGGTCTCGATCGACAAGTCGTGCGCCATGCGGACTGAATATTCGCTTGGATGAATTTCGCGGTCGCGGACGAAAATCTTGCCCGAGGTCGGCGCCAGAACGCCGGTCATGACCTTGATCAGCGTCGACTTGCCGGCGCCGTTGTCGCCGATGAGCCCGACGATCTCGTTGCGCCCAATCGTCAAATTGATGTCGCGAAGCGCGTGCACCGCGCCGAAATACTTCTGCACTCCCTCGAGACGGACGATGGAGGCAAAATCCGGAGCCGCCGGCGCCATTTCTACTCCTCCCACTTGGAAATGCGCCGATTAACGCAGACCCGCAAGGCCAAACTCGCGCAACTCGACCAGCTTGGCAATGGGGCCGAACGTCGCGCTACGTCCCGGGTTGGAATTCCCAAATGGCCGCCTCAAGCGCCAAACGCAAAAGGCCGCCCGGAGGCGGCCTCGCGTGTCGCGTCTGTCGCGCCGCCTTACGCCCGCGCCCGCCGCGCCTTTCCATATCGGCGATAGCCCCCCTGGCCGAGCCCGGCAAAACCCATCGCGGTTCGATCGGCTGTCCGGCGATCAACGAGTTGGTCGCCGTCTTGTCGATCTGAAACCATTCGGCGATGGTGCTGAGATCGAACGCCTGGGCGCCTGAACAGCCGCTCGTGCCGTCGGCGCTGCACATGACGGCCCCGCCGCATTTCTTGGCCTTCTGGTCGAGGCTTCAGGTTGAGGGCCGGATCCGGACGCTTGGCGGGCGCTGTTGAGCTGAAGCGATCCACCTTGACCGCCTCGCCCCCCGCGCTTGCGCCGTCCGCGCCCTTCCTTTAATCGCGAATCCCATGCAATTCGTCGATTCGCGCGCTTGTAGGCGCCCGTGAGCGGCGCGGGGAAGCCGGTCGCCGTAATCATGGGCAGCCAGTCGGACTGGGCGGTGATGCGCCGCGCGGCTGAAACGCTGGAAGCGCTCGGCGTCGGCTATGACGCGCGCATCGTCTCCGCCCATCGCACGCCCGACCGTCTCGTCGCCTTCGCCAAGGGCGCCAGAAGCGAAGGCTTCAAGGTCGTCATCGCCGGAGCGGGCGGAGCGGCGCATCTGCCCGGCATGACGGCGGCTTTCACCACCCTTCCGGTCTTTGGCGTGCCGATCCCCTCCAGGGCGCTGTCGGGCGAGGACAGTCTCTTTTCCATCGTGCAGATGCCGGCCGGCGTCCCGGTCGGAACGCTGGCGATCGGAGAAGCGGGCGCGGTCAACGCGGCGCTGATCGCCTCGGCCGTCCTCGCGCTTTCCGATCAGGCGCTTGCCGAGAGGCTCGAGGCTTGGCGCGCCCAGCGCACGGCCGAGGTCGCCGAACGTCCCGACGGCGAGGGAGCGGCCGGATGATCCTGAGCCCCGGGGCGACGATCGGCATTCTGGGCGGGGGCCAGCTCGGGCGCATGCTCGCCATCGCCGCGCTGAAGTTGGGCTTGAGAACCCACATCTTCGCCCCCGATAGCGAGGCGCCCGCCTATGACGCGGCGGCGGCGCGAACGATCGCCGCCTTCGAGGATGAGGAGGCGCTCGCCGGTTTCGCCGAAGCGGTGGACGTCGTCACGTTCGAATTCGAGAACGTGCCGACCGCCACTGTCGAGTTCCTGGCGGAACGGGTTCCGGTCCGTCCGGGCGTCCGCGCGCTGGCGCTGACCCAGGACCGGGTGACGGAAAAGACGTTCCTGCGCGATATCGGACTTCACACCGCAGCCTTCGTCGGGGTCGAGGATGCGGGCGCGCTCGCGCGCGCGGTCGCCGAGCTTGGCCGGCCCGCCGTGTTGAAGACGCGGCGCTTCGGCTATGACGGCAAGGGCCAATCGCTGATCCGCGAAGGCTCCAACGTCGGCGCGGTCCACCGCGCGCTCGGCTCGTCCCCGATGATTCTGGAGGCCTTTGTCGCTTTCGAGCGCGAGATTTCGGTCGTCGCCGCGCGCAGCATGGAGGGCGCGGTCGCCGCCTACGATCTGTGCGAGAACGAACACGACCATCACATTCTGGCGAGAACCCGGGCGCCGGCGCGGGTCGCGCCGGAGATCGATGTCGAGGCCAAGCGGATCGCGAGCGTCGTCCTCGAGGAGCTCGACTACGTCGGCGTTCTGGCGGTCGAAATGTTTGTGACCCGCGACCGGCAGGGCCGCGAGAGCCTCGTCGTCAACGAGATCGCGCCGCGCGTCCACAACTCGGGCCACTGGACTCTCGAAGGCGCTCAGACCTCGCAGTTCGAACAGCATATCCGCGCCATCGCCGGCTGGCCGCTCGGCGCGCCGCGGCGGCGCGGCCGGGCCGAGATGCACAATCTGATCGGCGAGGACGCCGAGGATTGGCGCGACATCCTCGCCCAGCCCGATCTTTGCCTGCACCTGTACGGCAAGCTCGAAATCCGTCCGGACCGCAAGATGGGCCACGTCACCCGGATCTTTCCCGAGACGCCGGGGCAGGGGTGAGACTGGCGCGGTCGCCGCCTTGACAGCCTTGTCAGGCCGTCACTATACCGCGCGGCGCTTGCGGGGCTTCAAGGCCCGGCAGACCACGCGGCGGGATAGCTCAGCTGGTTAGAGCGGCGGAATCATAATCCGTAGGTCCCCGGTTCGAGTCCGGGTCCCGCTACCATCGATTTCGTCCCCGCTCGTCTCAGCGCATGACCTTCGCCAGGCTGACGGGCGGCGCGGAATCGTCCGGCACAAAGAAATCCGGCGCGAGATCGACGCTCGGGTCGACGCGATAGCGATCGAAGTCCCTGACGCCATTCTCGAACAGGAACGTGTCGTCGATCAGAAAATTTCCGCTGAACGTCTTGGCGTCCTTGAGGAAGATCATGTGCGCCGCGTCGGCGAGAATGTCGGGCGTGCGCGAGGCGCGCATGATGGCTTCGCCCCCGAGCAGGTTCTTGATCGCCGCGGTTGCGATCGTGGTGCGCGGCCACAGGGCGTTGACGGCGATCCCTTTGCCGCGCAACTCGCCTGCGAGGCCGAGCACGACCAGGCTCATGCCGTATTTCGCCATCGAATAGGCGGTGCTGCCGGAAAACCATTTCTCCTTCAGATCGAGCGGCGGCGACAGCATGAGGATGTGCGGATTGGCCGCCTTTGCCAGAAACGGGACCGCCAACTTGGACGTCATGAAGGTTCCGCGCGCGTTGATCTGATGCATCAGGTCGAAGCGCTTCATGTCGGTCGCCTGGGAATTCGTCAGCGAAATCGCGCTGGCGTTGTTGACGAGGATGTCGATCCCGCCGAACCTCGCGGCGGTCTCTCCAAGCGCGGCGCGCACCTGCGCCTCATCGCGCACGTCCACGGTCAAAGGCAGCGCCTTGCCGCCGGCCTTCTCGATCTCCTCGGCGGCCGAATGGATGGTGCCGGGAAGCTTCGGATTGGGCTCCGCAGTCTTGGCGGCGATTGCGACGTTCGCGCCGTCGCGCGCGGCCTTAAGGCCGATCGCGAGCCCGATGCCGCGCGAAGCGCCGGTGATGAACAACGTCTTGCCGGCGAGGGTTGAGGTCATGGCCAAAGGTCCAAAGAGCGCCAATCGTCGATTCATGGCGCTTGGAAGCGCTCCAGGCAAGCCGCAGGATTTTCGCGCCTCCTGGCGGGCTTTGGCGCCGCGGCGGCCGCGGGTTGAATGACTTGAACTCATGTCCGAACCATTTCGCCGCCATTCGCCGGTCGGTTTCATCGAATGCGACCGCCCTGCGGGGGTCACGAAATCGTGCTTGCGCCGGCGCGCCCTCGGGCATAGCGAAAAAAGGGGCGACGGAAGCATCGTCCGGAAGGCGGACGCGGATCATGAAACTCATCATTGCGGTCATCAAGCCGTTCAAACTGGAAGAGGTGCGCGCGGCGCTCGATCGCTCGGGAGTGGTCGGCATGACGGTCGCGGAGGTCAGCGGTTATGGCCGGCAGAAGGGCCGCACGGAAATATATCGCGGCGCCGAATACGAAATCGCCTTCCTGCCGAAGCTTCGCCTCGAGGTCGCGGTCAGCGACGAACGCCTCGATGCGGCCGTCGACGCGATCCTCGTTTCGGCGCGCACCGGCCAGATCGGCGACGGCAAGATTTTCGTCACTCCGCTCGAACGGGCGGTGCGGGTCCGCACGGGCGAAATCGGCGACGAGGCGCTGTGAGCGACGGCGAAGACGGTTCGAGATCCGCCGAAACTGGCGCGACTCGCCGTTAGCTGGCATAAGGACCCGATGATTCGGGACGAGATCCCGCGCGTCGCGCGCAAGACGGGCCGCGCGGCCGCCGCCGACGACGCGGGCTTCGCGGTCTATGTCCATTGGCCGTTCTGCCTGTCGAGATGTCCCTATTGCGACTTCAACAGCCATGTGCGCGGCGCGCCGATCGACGAGGAACGCTATCTGGCCGCGCTCCGGACTGAGATCGCCCACCGCGCGTCGCTGACGCCCGGCCGGGTCGTGGGCTCAATCTTTTTCGGCGGCGGCACGCCATCGCTGATGCGGCCGCAGACGGTGCACGGCGTCATCGAGGCGATCGCCTCGAAGTGGCGGCTCGACCGAACGGCCGAGATCACGCTCGAGGCCAACCCGACCAGCGTCGAGGCGGGCCGGTTTCGCGGCTACCGCGCGGCGGGCGTCAATCGTCTGTCGATCGGCGTGCAGGCGCTGAACGACGCCGACCTGAAGGCGCTCGGACGCCGGCACACGGTCGAGGAGGCGCTGTCGGCGGTGAGACTAGCCGCCTCGATCTTCGAACGTTTCAGCTTCGACCTCATCTATGGCCGGCCGGGACAGAGCGCGGCCGACTGGCGCGCCGAACTCGGCCGCGGCCTCGACTACGTCGGCGACCATGTCTCGCTCTATCAACTGACCATCGAGCCCGACACCATCTTCGAGCGCCTGCGCGATTCAGGCAAATTACAGCTCCCCGACGACGATCTCAGCCTCGCCATGTTCTCAGCGACGCGGGAACTGACCGAGGCGCGCGGTCTTCCCGCCTATGAAGTGTCGAATCACGCCCGTCCCGGGGCGGAGAGCCGCCACAATCTGGTCTATTGGCGCTATGGCGAATACGCCGGCGTCGGGCCGGGCGCGCATGGGCGTCTCATCACAACCAATGGACGACTGGCCCAGGAGGCCGAGCGCCATCCGGAAATGTGGCTGACCCAGGTCGAGACCGAAGGCCACGGCTTGGTCGAGACCACGCCGCTAAGCCGCGAGGAGCAGGGCGACGAGTTCCTGCTGATGGGCCTGAGACTGCGCGAAGGCGTCGATCCTGCCCGCTATTCGAGCTTGAGCGGGCGCGAGATCGATCCGGACCGGATCCGAAGCCTCGTCGAGGACGGATTCATCGAAGTCGACCACCGCGGCCGCCTTCGGGTGACGCCTCGCGGCGCGCCGCTGCTCGATTCGGTGGTCGCCGACGTGGCGGCGTGACGGCGTGGCGACGACGCCCCGACGGAGCCATTCTTAGACCGGGATCCTTTCACTTCGGGCGGTTGCCATCTGTGGACGGCCCCTTTCCGCAAGCGGTCTTTTGACGTCTTGAACGGTTTGGTCGGCGGCGGTCGGGCCGGGCCTATGCGCAATCCGGCCGGCCCGGCCGAGCCTCAGCACTCGGAATATTGCCGCTCGCCGATATATTTCCCGGCGCTGTCGAACTGGAGCTTGTGGATCACGCAGCCGCCGCCGTAACCGCCGTCGCCGACGTTAGCCGAGGAAGGGAGATTGAACACGAACGCAGGGCCGCCGCCGACGACGACCGGCGCGTCCGGCGCAGTCGGCGTTGAACCCGGGCCGCTCCAGCCGCTCCAGCCGCCCCAGCCGCAACAGCTGTACGTCAGGGCCTGATTGAACCTGGAGCCTCGGCCATGCGGTCCGTTGCGGACGAATCGGCCCCGGCCGTCGACGACCCCCCGGTTCGGTCCGCGGCGCATGCCGTTGCGGTTGAGGCCCGGCGCTGCGAACGCGTGGCCGCGGCCGTAGCCCATTCCCGGGCGGCCGGACGGTCCGGCGTGCGGGAAACCCGCCATGTGAGCGAGGGCGGGCGCGAGGCCAACAGACAAAAAGAGCGTTCCCGCGACCGACGCGCGGGCCGCCCTCATGAGGAGGGAATTACGCATGGGAATGTTCTCCGGCGCCGCAACGTCAATCTAGCGCAACTTGGGCGCGGGAGTCGAGAGGGTTTAACGCGGGGGAGTTGTGGCGCGACCCGTGCCGAAAAAGAGCCGCGGCTGCGGCGCTGACCGTCGCCGCTCGCAGTTCGCCCCAGTCGCCGGGAGGCCTCTTCCTCAGTAGGTCGCCGCCAGATAGTCCGCAATCGCCGGAGCGTCGGCCGGATTGATCGGCGCCTTGAAAACCTTAATCATCTTCTGCACTTCCGCCTCCCAGAAGGCCTTGCCCTTCTTCGACGGCTGGGTGCTGATGTAGTCGGCGGAATGGCAGGTGAGGCAGTTGGCGGTCGCGGTCTCGACGCCGGGGCCGGGCCGGAACGCGGCCGTCTCCTCGGGCAACTGAACGGTGACGGGCGCGGCGATCGGCTGCGCCGCGGGGGCGAGGATCAGGAGCAGAGAAGCGATCGCGATCCGGTTCATGGCCCCAACCTCTCACGCAGCCGTCACGTTGGTGACCTCGACGACATTGCGCATATAGCCTGCGGGATTCCACAAGGGCTCGAGCGGCTGCGATTGGCGGGCGCGGTTGGCGGCGCGAACCATCAGCTTATGCTTGCCCGGCGGCAGGGTCAGATGCGCCGTCCACTCGCGGAACGAGTATTTGCCGAGGTCCTCGCCGAGCGTCGCGGCGACCCACGATTTGCCGCCGTCGGCGGAAATCACGACGTCGGAAATGCCTGGGCCCCCGTCAAAGGCTATGCCGCGGAGGGTTAGATCCTTATCGGCGGCGACCGTCGCGCCGTCGGCGATGTTGGTCAGGAACGAGCGGACGTCGAAACGGCCGATCGGGACGGCGTGCGCGGGGGCTTTGCCCGGCTCGGTGCATGCGCAGGCGTTGTTCGGAATGCGGTAGGCCGACTTCATCCAGAAGCCGTCGAAGGTGGCGTCGAGCACCGTGATCTCATTGAGGTGCTTCATCCAATAGGTGCCGTAATAGCCCGGAACGACGAGCCGCACCGGAAAGCCGTTGAGCCAGGGCAGATCCTCGCCGTTCATCGCGTAGGCGACCATGACCTCGCCGTCGAGCGCATGGTCGATGTCGAGCGCCTTCACGAAATCAGGCGTCCCGGGAAGGACGGGCCCGTCGAGGCCGTTGAAGGAGACCTGCGCCGCTCCCGCCTGCACGCCCGCCTTGGCCAGCAGCGCCTTGAGCGGAACGCCTTTCCAGCGTGCGTTGCCCATTGCGCCGTTGGCCAGCTGCCCGCCCGCGACGCGCGGATCGAAAAAGCCGCGGCTGTTGCCGGCGCACTGGTTGACCGCGGTCAGCTCCACCGGCTCGAAGCCCGTCTTCAGTTCGGCGAGCGAGAGGGACAAGACTTTTTCGACCTTGCCCTGGATCGTCACGCGAAAAGCCTCGGGGTCGATGCTGAGAGGAATGTCGGCCAGGTGGTAGCGCACGAAAAACGCGTCGTTGGGGGTGATGAGGCCCTCGTTGAACACGCTGAACGGCGTTTCCAGTTGCGGCGGGCGCGTGGTGAGGCGGATGAGCGGCCGTTTGCCCGGATAGGCGACCAGCGGACGTTCGCCGTTGCCGATCGGCAGGGTGACGGTTTCATCCGCGGCGAATGCAAGCGGGAATTTCCCGACCGCGACCGCCCCGACGCCCGCGGCCAGCACGGACTTCAACGTCTCCCGCCGGTTGAGCATCCGCGCCTCCCTCCCTCACATTCTTATGTTTTTATGAACCTGCCGCAGGGCGCGATCGGACACAAGGGGAAATGAGCGGAGGCGGCCGCGCCCGGTCCTGGGGCGCCCCTCATCTCACCACCGTCAGCCGCTTCGCCGCCCGCGTCAGCCCGGTGTAGAGCCAGCGCGCGCGGTGCTCGCGGAAGGCGAAGCTCTCGTCGAACAGCATCACGTCGTCCCACTGCGAGCCTTGGGCTTTGTGGACGGTCAGCGCGTAGCCGAAATCGAACTCGTCCGATTCCCGCCGCAGCGGATAGGCGAGCTCCCCCTCCGTCCCCTCGAAGAAGGCCTTCAGCACCGCGACCTTCACCGACGCGCGGGCGCCCTCGTCCTCCGAGCGCAAGGTCATCTTGACGAAGTCCTTCTTCACCCCGCCGAGCGTCTCGACCCGCCACAGCCCGCCGTTGATGAGGCCCTTTGCGCGGTCGTTGCGCAGGCAGACCAGCCGGTCGCCCGCGACCGGCAGCGGCTCCTTGAAGCCGAGAAGGTCGCGGATGCGCCGGTTATAGGCGCGGCGCGTGCGGTTGACGCCGACCAGCACCTGATCGGCGCCGACGACCTGCGCCGCGTCGATGGCGCCCCGGCGCACGATCCGCGTTTCGCCGTACTGCCCCTCCTTCAGCTCGCCGCCGGAACGCACGATCTCGGACAGGCGGATGATCGGATTGTCCTCCGCCTGGCGGTGGATCTTGGTCAGCATCACGTCGGGCGCGCTTTCGGTGAAATAGCCGCCGCCCTTGACCGGGGGCAATTGGAACGGGTCGCCCAGCACCAGGATCGGCTTGCCGAAGGAGAGAAGGTCGCGCGCGAGCTCCGCGTCCACCATCGAGCATTCGTCGATCACGATCAGCCCGGCGCGCGAGGCCGGCCCGTCCTCGTTGAGGGTGAAGGTCGGCGCGCCATCGGCGCCCTCGCTCGCCCGATAGATCAGGGCGTGAATGGTGGTCGCGCCGGCGCAGCCGTTGGCGCGCATCACCAGCGCCGCCTTGCCGGTGAAGGCGGCGAAGGCGGTTCCCCCTTGCGCGCCCTCGGCGACGTGGCGCGCCAGCGTCGTCTTGCCGACCCCGGCGTAGCCGAACAGGCGAAAGATCTGCGGCTCGCCCTGCTTGAGCCAGCGTGCGACCCTGTCGATCGCCTCGGCCTGCTCGCGCGACCATTCGCGGCCGATCGGCTTTGCCGGCGCAGGCGCAGGCGGGGCCTGCGCCTCGGCCGGCGGCGCGGGGGGCTTCGGCGCGCCGGCCCGCTTCGGCGCGGCTTGCGCGCCGCAACGCGAGCAGACCGGCGGCTTGCGGCCCAGATCGTAGTATTTGGCGCCGCAGGCCAGACACAAACGTTTGGTTCCGAGCCTGCCGAACGCCATTTTCTTCTTGGCCAATATCGTGCGCCCCTCGGGCCGCCACCCCCGAATCAACGATTGATTCAGAATTTGAGCGCAGCTTTTTAACAGAATTGGAGAAGAAGACGCGGCCGGCGGTCTGGTTCTACGCGCGTTCGATCAGCGGAAAAGGTAATATCTTCCGGGGTTTGACGCACATCCTGGCCCTCGACTTGAATGCCCCGATCGCGAACCTATATCGATTTGACCGGCGGAAGGGCAATTCCCCCGAAAGCCGGGCGACACGATAGCAGACGTGGCCGGAGCGCTTCTTCTCGTCGAAGGCTCGAGGCCATGAAGCGCCTGAAAGGGGCTTCGGAAATGGTGCGCGTGACGGCGTTGAGCTCTCCGCTTCTGCTCGGCTTCGACGACATCGAGCGGGCGCTCGACAGGGTCTCGAAGACGGCGGCGGACGGCTACCCGCCCTACAACATCGAGCGGGTCGCGGCCGAGGGCGGCGCGCCGGAAAAGCTGCGCATTACGCTGGCGGTGGCCGGGTTTTCGCAGGATCAGATCGACGTCACGGTCGAGGAGAACCAGCTCACGATCCGCGGCCGGCAGCTTGAGGACAAGGCGCGCGAGTTTCTGCATCGCGGCATCGCCGCGCGGCAATTCCAGCGCAGCTTCCTTCTGGCCGAAGGCATACAGGTCCTGAGCGCCGATCTCGCCCAGGGATTGTTGTCGATCGATCTCGTTCGGCCCCAACCGGCGCGGGTGGTGAAGAAGATTGAGGTTTCCGCGCGCGATTGAACGATGCGCGTGAATGGCGGGTCTTAAAAGACTGCCGGAAAGGAACGAAGCGATGACAAACGGCAGCGAGAAAACGATGGCTCTGACGCCGCAGGAATTCGCCAATTTGGGCGATGGCGCGCTCGCCTATGTGAAGACGGTCAGCTCCGAGGATGTCGCGCGTCTGTTCCCGCAGGCGCCCGCGCTCCGGCCCGGGGTCAAGCTGTTCGCGCTGCTCGGCGCCGACGGCACGCCGATCATGCTGACCGATTCCAGGGACGCGGCGATCGCCAACGCCTGGGAGCACGAGCTGCAGACCGTCAGCCTGCACTGACGTCTTCGCGATTTGTGGAGAATGCTTCGCGCCGGCGGTGTCCGGCGCGGGGGAATCGGATAAAAGGGGGCGATCCGCCAGCTTCAAGGATCGCCGGACATGCGCCCTTACCTCGATCTGATGCGCGACGCGCTCGACAACGGCGAGGTCAAGCCCGACCGCACCGGGACCGGCGTGCGCTCGCTGTTCGGCCGCCAGATCCGCTTCGATCTTGCGCAAGGCTTCCCGCTCGTCACCACCAAGCGGCTGCATCTCAAGTCGATCGTGCGCGAACTGATCTGGTTCCTCAGAGGCGACACCAACATCGCCTATCTGAAGGCGCACGGGATCTCGATCTGGAACGAATGGGCGGCGCCGGACGGCGACCTGGGGCCGGTCTACGGCAAGCAATGGCGCGCCTGGGAGGGGCCGGACGGCGGCGCCTACGATCAGATCGCCTGGCTGTTGAAGGAAATCCGCCGCAACCCGGATTCGCGCCGCCTCGTCGTCTCGGCCTGGAACGTGCCGGACATCGAGCGGATGAAGCTGCCGCCCTGCCATTGCCTGTTCCAGTTCCATGTCGGCGCCGGCCGGCTGTCGTGCCAGCTCTACCAGCGCTCGGCCGACATTTTTCTCGGCGTGCCGTTCAACATCGCGAGCTACGCCCTGCTGACCCATCTCATCGCGCGCGAATGCGGGCTCGAGGCCGGCGAGTTCATCCACACCTTCGGCGACGCGCATCTCTATCGCAACCACGAGGACCAGGCGCGCGAGCAGCTTTCGCGCGCGCCGCGCCCCCTGCCGAGGCTGAAGCTCGGCGACGTCGGCTCGATCTTCGACCTCGACGCGGAGGCGATCGAATTCGAAGGCTACGATCCGTGGCCCGCGATCAAGGCGCCGGTAGCGGTGTGACGCGAGAGTCAACGTCGCCCGCGGCTTGCCCTTCTCCCCTTGCGGGAGAAGGCGGGCGGCGTAGCCGGCCGGATGAGGGGTCCGCGCCGGAGCGAGCTTCGGCCAAGCGAGGAGCGGCGCCCCTCGCCCCCAACCCCTCTCCCGCAAGGGGAGAAGGGTGACCCTTCCCCTCGTCATCGTCGCCGCGGTCGCGCGCAATCGCGTCATCGGCGCGCACGGCGGGCTCGCCTGGCGCCTGTCGAGCGACCTGAAACGGTTCAAGGCGCTGACGATGGGCAAGCCGCTGGTGATGGGGCGCAAGACCTACCACTCGATCGGCCGTCCGCTGCCGGGACGCCAGATCATCGTCGCAAGCCGCGACCCCGCTTTCGCTCCCGTTGGCGCGCTCGTCGCGGCGAGCCTGGAGGCGGCGCTCGATCTCGCCGCGGAACGCGCGCGCGCGATGGGCGCGGACGCCATCGTCATCGCCGGCGGGGCTGAGATCTACGCGCAGACGATCGCGCGCGCGAGCCGCCTTTTCATCACCGAGGTCGCGCTCGACCCTGAAGGCGACGCGCGCTTTCCCCCGATCGACCCGAGCCAATGGCGCGAGGTCAGGCGCGAGAAGGGCGAGCGCGGCCCGCGCGACGAGGCGGATTTCGAATTCGTGGACTACGAACGGGCGCGGTAGCCAGCCGCCGCGCTTATGCCGCCGTCCCCCACAGATCGTAGGCTTCGGCGCGCTCGATCTTGACTGTGACGATGTCGCCGGCGCGCAAGGGGCGGCGGGCAGCGATGTGGACCGCGCCGTCGATCTCGGGCGCGTCGCCCTTGGTGCGTCCCTTGGCCGAGTGCGCGCCGCCTTCGTCGACGATGACAGACAGGCGTTTGCCGACCTTGGCGGCGAGGCGCCGCGCGCTGATCGGCTGCGCGCGCTCCATGAAGCGCCGGTGGCGGCTCGCCTTGATCTCGTCGGGGACCGGTTCGAGCCCGAGATCGTTGGCGCGGGCGCCCTTGACCGGCTCGTACTGGAACGCGCCGACGCGGTCGAGCTTGGCCTCGTCGAGCCACTCCAGCAGAAATTGAAAATCCTCTTCCGTCTCGCCGGGAAAGCCGACGATGAAGGTCGAGCGGATGGCGATCTCCGGGCAGATCGCGCGCCAGCGCTTGATCCGCTCGAGCGTCTTCTGCTGATCGCCCGGGCGGCGCATCGCCTTCAACACTTTGGGCGAAGCGTGCTGGAACGGCGCGTCGAGATAGGGCAGCACGTCGCCGCCGTTCATCAGCGCGATCACCTCGTCGACATGCGGATAGGGATAGACATATTGCAGCCTGACCCACGCACCGAGCGAGCCAAGCGCGCGCGTCAGATCTACGAAGCGCGCCGCAACCTCCCGGTCGCGCCACAGGCTCACGGCGTATTTGAGGTCGCGGCCGTAGGCGCTGGTGTCCTGCGAAATGACGATGAGCTCCTTCACGCCCGCCTTCACCAGCCTCTCCGCCTCGCGCATTACGTCGCCGGCCGGGCGAGAGGCAAGCGGTCCGCGCAAGCTCGGAATGATGCAGAAGGTGCAGCGGTGGTCGCAGCCTTCGGAGATTTTAAGGTAGGCGTAGTGGCGCGGCGTCAGCCTCACGCCCTCGCCCGGGATGAGATCGACGAACGGATCGCGGGGCGCGGGCGCGGCTTCGCGCACCGCCGCCATCACGCTCTCGAACGCCTGCGGGCCGGTGATCGCCGCGACATTGGGAAAGGCGTCGCGGATCGCGTCGGGTTCAGCGCCCATGCAGCCGGTGACGATCACCTTGCCGTTCTCGTTCATGGCCTGGCCGATCGCGGCGAGCGACTCCTTTTTCGCGCTGTCGAGAAAGCCGCAGGTGTTGACGATGACGGCGTCGGCGCCGGCGTGGGTGCGCGCGAGTTCGTAGCCTTCGGCGCGCAGCCGGGTCAGGATCCGCTCGCTGTCGACCAGCGCCTTCGGGCAGCCGAGCGAGACGAAGGAAATGCGTGGCGCGGGGTTCGAGAGGGCGTTCATCGCGTCCGATTGCCACGCCCGGGCGGGCGCGGCAAGACGGGACTTACTTCTTCACCGGCCCGATGAAGGTGACGCTCGCTTCCGAAGGCGTGCTCGAACAGTGGACATGGTCGCTGCTGACGATCACCGCGCGGGGGTTGAGCGACACCTCGAAGCTCTTCGCGCCGCCGCACACCGTCCATTTGGTGAGGAAGCCGTTCTTGACGTCGATGGCGTCAATCGAGGCGTCGCATTTGTCCAGAGGAATCTTCCAAAATTCCTCGTCGGGCGACACCGCGATCGAGCCGGTGCAGGTCGCCATCGCGAGCGACGGCGTGGCCGACGAGGGCCGGGCGGCCATCGCGCCAAGGAGCGCGACGGCGAGCGCCGCGGCGGCTAAAGCGAGCGCGGCGATGGCGATTGTTCGCGTTTGGCTTGGGGCGGGGCCGGACGGAGCCGCCATGGTCGGTTTCTCCCCTATCCGCGCCTTTGCGTTGGCCTTACAGGCTCAGCTCCGGCCCGAGCGGCACGATCCCGGTCGGATTGATGCGCAAGTGGCTCGCGTAATAATGATGCTTGATGTGGAAGAAGTCGACGGTCTCGACGACTTTCGGCCAGTGATAGAGTTCGCTGAGATAGCGCTGCAGCGCCGGATAGTCGACGATCCGCCTCAGGTTGCACTTGAAGTGCCCGAAATAGACGGGATCGAACCGGACAAGGGTCGTGAACAGGCGCCAGTCCGCCTCGGTCAACCGATCGCCGATGAGGAAGCGCTGTCCGGCGAGCCGGGCCTCGAGCCAGTCGAGGGTCTCGAACAGGGCGCGGAACGCCTCCTCGTAGGCTTCCTGGGTGGTGGCGAATCCGGCACGATAGACGCCGTTGTTGACGGTCGCGTAGATGCGGGCGTTGAGCGCGTCGATCTCGGGCTTAAGCTCGGCCGGATAATAGTCGCCCTCCGCCGCGCCGACGCGGTCGAAGGCGCTGTTGAACATGCGGATGATCTCGGAGGATTCGTTGTTGACGATCGTGCCGGTTGTCTTGTCCCACAGCACCGGCACGGTGACGCGTCCGCTGTAGTCGGGCCGCGCCTTGACGTAGAATTCGCTTAGAGCATTCGCGCCGAAAATCGGGTCGGGGATGACGCCCGGCCCCTCATCGAAGGTCCAGCCGCGCTCGCGCAACAGCCAATGGACGACCGAGAGCGAGATCATGTCCTCGAGCCCTTTGAGCCGGCGGAAGATGAGCGTGCGATGGGCCCAGGGGCAGGCGAGCGATACGACGAGATGGTAGCGGCCCGGCTCCGCCGCAAAGCCGCCGACGCCGGTCGGTCCCGGCTCGCCGCCCGCCGTCACCCAGTTGCGGAACGGCGCGTCGGGCCTGACGAAATGGCCGCTCTTGTCGTGGGGGAAGTCGCCCTCAGCGCGCCATGTTCCTTTTTGGAGAACGCCCATGGTTTGGCCTTTCGTCTATGCCATCAGACGCGCCCCGAGACCGGGATCAGCGCGCCGGTGACGGCTCTGGCCTCGTCGGAGGCCAGGAACAGGATCACGGCGGCGAGGTCGGCGGGCGAAACCCAGCGGTCGAACTCGGCCTTCGGCATGTCGGCGCGGTTGGCCGGGGTGTCGATGATCGAGGGCAGCACCGCGTTGACGGTGACGCCTTTGAGTTTCAACTCCTCGGCCAGGGATTCGGTCAGCCGATGCACCGCGGATTTGCTGGCGGCGTAGGCGCCCATGCCCGCCGCGGCCTTGAGCGCGGATTGCGCCCCGACATTGACGATGCGCCCGGCCCCGCTCTCGAGAAGATATGGCAGCGCGGCCTGGCAGGCGTTGAGCGCGGTCTTCAGGTTCAGCGCATAGAGGCGTTCCCAGGTCTCGGCGCTGCCGCCCTCGATATTTTCCCATCGAAAGCCGCCGGCGATGTTGAGAAGCGCGTCGAGCCGCCCGAACCTCTCCTTGACGTCGGCCATCGCCTTCCGCGCGCCCTCGGGCGAGGAGAGATCGACGCGGCTGAGAAGGAGCGCGTTCGGCCCCAGACGTTCGGCGAGCGCCGCCGGCGCGGACGGACCGACGTCTAGGACGGCGACGGAGGCGCCCCGCTCAGCCGCCGCCGCCGCGACGCCGCCGCCGAGAGCGCCGAACCCCCCGGTCACCACGATCGTCTTGCCGCGCATCGGCCTCTCCCCTCTCCACGCCTACGCCGCCTTGTCCGGCATCGTCTTTTCGGCCCGCAACTCACGGAGCGCGTTCGCCCGCGCCTTGGCGGCTTCCGCGGCGTTCGCCTCCTTGACCCGGCCGTAGCCGCGGATGGTCTCATAGATACCGGCGATGCGGACGGCGAGCGCGTGGTTGGCGGGAGAAAGCCGCGCCAGCAGCTCTTCAATGTCGGCTTCGAATTCGCCGACGAGCCGGCGCTCGAGCTTGCGCTCGTCGCTGTTGCGGAACGGATCGATGAAGGTTCCGCGCAGGAACCTGAGCCGCGCCATGATTCGGAAGGCGCTCATCGCCCAGGGACCCGCCTCTCCCTTGCTGATGGCGCCGGTCACAGGATCGCGCCGCGCGAATGGCCAGGCGCCGAGATGGAAACGCAGACGATAGTCGCCCTCGAACTCGCGCGCCAGCGCGTGCTGGAATTCAGGGGCGGCGAACAGGCGCGCGACCTCCCACTCGTCCTTTGCGGCGAGCAGCTTGTGATAGGCGCGCGCGACCGCGCCCGTCAGCGCCTCGCCGAGTCCCGCGCTTTTCTCCGCCCGGCGCACGCGCTCGACGAGGGCCCGGTAGCGGGCCGCGTAGGCGGCGTCGCGATAGTCGTTCAGATGCGCCGCGCGCCGCTCAATCAGGGCGTCGACCGACGGAGCCGCTTCGACTTGCGGCTCGTCCGCGGCGACCAGCGATTCGACTTTCGCCGGGTCGTGCGCCGCGCGGCGGCCCCATTCGAAGGCCTGCCTGTTGGCCTCGATCGCGACCCCGTTGAGTTCGATCGCGCGATCAATCGCCGCGCGCCGGATCGGAACCAGGCCTTTCTGCCAGGCGGCCCCAAGCATGAACATGTTGGCGGCGATCGAATCCCCCAGCAGCGCCTCGGCGAGGCGTTGCGCCTCGAGGATGAGCGCCCGGTCGCCCAAGGCGCCCTTGAGGCGCCCTATCAACGCTTCCGCGTCAATGTTCCAGTTGGGATTGCGGGCGAAATCGGCGGTCGGCGTCAGATCGGCCGAAATCACCGCGCGCGTTCGCGGGTTGAGCTTCGCGGCGCATTCGTCGCCCGCGGCGACGATGAGGTCGCATCCGATCAGCGCGTCGGCCTCGCCGGCGGCGATGCGGGTCGCGTGCAGGGCGTCCGGGGCGCGCGCCATGCGCACATGCGCGGTCACCGCGCCATATTTCTGGCTGAGGCCAGTGAGGTCGAGATTGGAGCTGAAAAGCCCGTCGAGGTAGGCGGCGACGGCGAGCGTCTGGCTGATGGTGACGACGCCCGAGCCGCCGATGCCGGCCACCAGCACGCTGTAGCGCTCGCCCATTTCGGGCAGGACCGGCTCCGGGACCGCCGGCAGATAGGGGCTCAAAGGCGTGGCGACGTCGACTTTTCGCAAGCTTCCGCCATGAACGGTCACGAAGCTCGGACAGAAACCCTCGACGCAGGAAAAATCCTTGTTGCAACTCGACTGATTGATGCGCCGCTTGCGCCCGAATTCGGTCTCCAGCGGCTCGATCGCCATGCAGTTGGAGACGCGCCCGCAATCGCCGCACCCTTCGCACACTTCCGGATGAATGAAGGTGCGGATGGCCGGATCGGCCCACTTGCCGCGCTTGCGTAAGCGACGGCGCTCGGTCGCGCAGGGCTGGTCGTAAAGGATGACCGAGACGCCCTTGAATTCGCGGAACTCGCGCTGCGTCTCGTCCATCGCGTCGCGATGGCGAAGGCTCACCCCCGCCGGCAGCGCAACGCCGGCGTAGCGCTCCGGCTCGTCGACCACCAGCGCCATCTTCTTCACGCCCTCGGCGGCGAGCTCGGCCAGAATCTGAACCGGCGTCATGCCGCCTTCGATTGGCTGGCCGCCGGTCATTGAGACGAAGCCGTTGTAGAGGATCTTGTAGGTGATCGGCACGTCGGCGGCGACGGCCTGACGGATCGCGAGCGAGCCGGAATGGGCGTAGGTGCCGTCGCCGAGATTGGCGAACACATGGTTCTGGCTGGTGAAGGGCTGCTGGCCGAGCCACATCGCCCCTTCCCCGCCCATGTGCGAGACCGTCGTCGTCTGAAACGGGTTCACATACATCGCCATCGTATGGCAGCCGATGCCGGCGAGCGCGCGGCTGCCCTCGGGCACCCGGGTCGAGCGGTTGTGGGGGCAGCCGGCGCAAAAGCCGGGAGCGCGCACCGGAGCGGGACGGTTGCCGAGCGTCTTGCCTGGAGGCTCGGGGGATGCGAGCGCGCAATCGGGATTATGGGCGCGGAGCGCGCCGATCAGCACTTGCGCGACCAGCTCGGGCGTGATCTCGCCGAAATTGGGAAAGGCGGACCCGCCATGGGCGGGATCGAAAGCCGCGCCGCCGAAATGTTTGCCGACAATCTGCGGCGCGTGTTCCGCGCCATAGAGGATCGAGCGGATCTGCTCCTCGAGCAGCGGGCGCTTCTCCTCGATGACGACGATGAGATCGAGCCCGCGCGCGAATTCGCGCACGATGACCGGGTCGAGCGGCCACACCATGCCGATCTTCAGGAGCCGCAGATCCGGCGCGACGCCGGCGCCGGCCTGGCGCAGCTGCCCGAGCGCCTGCAGCAGGTCCTGCCACGCTTTGCCGGCGGCGACGACGCCGACGCGCGCCTCCGCGCTCCCTCCCGCGAGGCGATTGAGCCCGTTCGCGCGCGCATAGGCGAGGGCCGCGGGAAGCTTGTGGTTGTAGAGCCGCTCCTCCTGGGCGAGCGGCATGTCGATCGCCCGAGCGCCAACGCCGCCAGGCGGATGGCTCGGGCGCTCGGGTATGACGATCGAAGGCGAATTGAGCCCGACATGAACCGTGCCGCCGCCCTCGGCGACGTCGGTCACCACCTTCATGCCGACCCAGCAGCCGGAAAAGCGCGACATCGCGATGCCGTGGAGGCCGAAGTCGATCAGTTCCTGGGTGTTCGAGGGGTAGAGCACCGGCATGCCGACGGCGATGAAGGAGGTGTCGGAGAAATTGACCGCGGTCGAGGATTTCGCGCCGTGATCGTCGCCGGCGAGCGCGATCGCGCCGCCCTTCGGCGAGACGCCGGTGAAATTGGCGTGGCGCAGCGCGTCGCCGGAGCGATCGACGCCCGGTCCCTTGCCGTACCAAATGCCGAACACGCCCTCGACGGTTGCACCGGGAAAGCTGGTCAGATGTTGCGCGCCCCAGATCGCGGTCGCGGCCAGATCCTCGTTGAGGCCGGGACGGAAGACGATGTTGTGGCTCTTGAGCTGAGGGCCGGCCCGCCACAACTCGATATCGTAGCGCCCGAGCGGCGAGCCGCGATAGCCGGAGATATAGCCGCCGGTGTTGAGGCCCGCCGCCGCGTCGCGCAGGCGCTGCTGGATCGGCAATCGGACCAGCGCCTGCATGCCGGTCATGTAGAACCAGCCTTCGCCCGACGAATAACGGGATTCGAGAGTCGCCTCCGACCGGGCGAGCGCGACGGTCATGAAAGCTTTCTCCCGCGGCTTGTGTATCGTCTCACGCGCGTTCTCCGGACTCGCCGCCGAGGCGGGCGAGATAGCCGGGAAAAGCGTCGTTGAACTCGGGAAAATAGCGCTGAATGACGCGGATGTCGAACGCGGCCAGGATCGATTCTTTCGGTTCGCGGTCGGTCAGGAAAAGCATCGCCGCCTCGACGCATGCGGCCGGGCCGGCGCCGAACTTGCCCCAGCGGGCCGCATCGTCGGCAGAAATCGTCACCTTATGCCGGGACTCGCTTCGAGCGTCGCTGATGACGACGTCGAAGGCCAGCGCCCGCATCGGGTCCGCAATCACGGATAGGGTTCGGTCGTCACACATCGATCAGGTTCAGAAACAAACTCTATCTTGCGCATCGCCAGGAGGCGCGCAAGCCGGCGGGCGCAGAGCAGGGCTTTGCTTTCTTCGGTTATGTACTGTAGGAATCTCGGACTTTCCGGGACGTGTCCGAATCGGGCGCGCCCGGAACAAAGCTTGCCGGATATCGGTTATCGTGCGGAGCCGGCCAGAGCAGCATCCGAACATAGGCGGGGATTCGCAAGGGCGTGTGCAACCGGCCGCGCTACCATGCTATCGCCTAAAAACACGATTAGGCGGTCATGCGAGGCTGAGGAGGCGCACGTTGAGCGTTACGATTTCGGCGCCGCCTTTGAGCGCGGCCAACGACAATGTCACGGTCCCGCCCAACGGGCCGTTCGCGCTGTTTCTCGATGTCGACGGCACGCTGCTCGACCTCGCCGACTGGCCGGGCGCGGTCGAGACCCCGACCGGGCTTGTCGCGATCTTGAGGAAAATCGAACGCAGGCTCGAAGGCGCGCTGGCGCTGATCAGCGGACGGACGATTGAGGAACTCGACCGGCTGTTCGAGCCGCTGCGCCTGCGCGCAAGCGGCGTCCATGGCGCCGAAGTGCGCTTCGATCCGGACAAGGCCCCGGGCCCTGCGCCGGGGGCCGTCGCTTTGCCGGAATCGCTGTGGACCGCGGTGAGCGAAACTTTGCGCGAGTTCCCCGGAACCTTCGCCGAGAACAAGCATTACAGTTTCGCGATCCACTATCGCCTGGCGCCGGATGCGGAAGGGCCATTGCGCGAGCGAATCATGAAGCTTGTCGAACGCGAGCCACAGACCGACATTCAGGTGATGGACGCTCATTGCGCGCTCGAGTTGAAGGTGCCGGGCTTTGACAAGGGGCGCGCGATCGAATCGTTTCTCGCGACGCCTCCATTCCGGGGCCGGACGCCGATCTTCGTCGGCGACGACAAAACCGACGAGGCGGGTTTCGCCGTCGTCTCGGCGCTCGGAGGCTACGCCTATTCCGTCGGCCGCAGGCGCCCCGGCGCGATCGACGCCTTCGAGCGGCCGAGCGCGGTACGCGAATGGATCAAGAATTTCGCCGATCACGGCGGCGGAGCATGACGGCGTGTCGCGGGACCCCGTCTCAGAGCCTCGATCTGGCGTTGATCGGCAACAGCTGCGCCGCGGCGCTGATCGACTGCAACGCGCGCATTGTGTGGTGGTGCTTTCCGTACTTCGACTCTGATCCGGTGTTCTCACGCCTGCTGGCGGCAGACGAGGAGAAGGGATTTTGCGACATCGTGCTCGAAAGCCAAGTCGAGACCGATTCGCATTACGTGCGCAACACCGCGATCGTGGAGACGACCCTGACCGACGCGGCGGGCGCCAAGGCGCGCATCTCCGATTTCGCGCCAAGCTTCGACCGGTTCGAACGCGAATATCGGCCGCCGCAGATCATACGGCGCATCGAGCCGATTGCGGGGCTGCCCAGAATCTCGATCCGGGTCAGGCCGACCCACAATTACGGCAGCCCGACGACCAATGTGGTCGTCGGCTCCAATCACATCCGATACGTCGGCGGGCCCCAGGTGCTGCGGCTGACGACCGATGCCCCGCTCTCCTACATCGTCAGCGAGATCGCGTTCCCGCTTACCCGTCCAATCAACCTGATCTTTGGGCAGGACGAGCCTTTCCTGAGCGCCATCGACGCGACCAGCCGGGAATTTCTCGACCGCACGCGCGACAATTGGCACAAGTGGTCGCGCAACCTGGCCGTGCCGTTCGAATGGCAATCGGCGGTCGTGCGCTCTGCGATCACGCTCAAACTATGCAGTTTCGCGGAGACGGGCGCGATCATCGCCGCGCATACGACGTCGATTCCGGAGGCGCCGTCGTCGACGCGAAACTGGGACTATCGCTATTGCTGGTTGCGTGACGCCTATTTCGTCGTCGACGCGCTCAACAGACTTGGCGAGACCCAGACGATGGAATCCTATATCCACTACATTACGACCATCGCGACCGACTCCGGCAACATACAGCCGGTGCATGGAGTCGTGCCATACACTTCGCTGGAGGAAACGATCGCGCCGGACCTAAAGGGCTTTCTCGGGTACGGGCCGGTTCGGGTGGGCAACCAGGCGGCCCTGCAGACCCAGAACGACGTCTACGGCAGCGTCGTGCTCGCTGCGACGCAGATGTTCTTCGACCAGCGCCTGCCCAAGATGGGAGACGAGTCGCTCTTTCGGATGCTTGAAACGCTGGGCAGGCGCGCGCTAGCGCTGGCGTTCGAACCCGATGCGGGCCTGTGGGAATATCGAACCCGCGCTCGCGCCCACACCTATTCCGCGGTGCTGTGCTGGGCGGCTTGCGACCGTCTTGGCCGGATCGCGCGGCGGCTCCATCTCACCGAGCGCGCCGAATACTGGGAGCCGGAGGCGCGCGCCCTGCGCGAGCGCATCCTCGCCGAGGCCTGGGACGAAAAGCAGGGCGCGCTGACCGGCGCCTTCGGCGAGCCGGTCCTCGACGCCAGTCTCCTGCTGGTCTCGGAGCTCGGTCTCCTTGCGCCCACCGACGCGCGCTTCGTCAGGACATGCGAGGCGATCGGCCGGGAGCTGACCCGCAACGGCCGGATCATGCGCTATGTCGCGCCAGACGATTTCGGCGCCCCAGAGACCGCCTTCCTTGCGTGCAATTTCTGGTATATGGACGCGCTTCGACAGATCGGACGTGCGCCGGAAGCGCGCGACATGTTCGAGTCCTTGCTCGCGAGCCGCAATTCCTACGGCCTGCTCTCGGAAGACATTCATCCGGAGACTGGCGAGCTCTGGGGCAATCTGCCGCAGACCTATTCCATGGCGGGGGTCATCAATACGGCGACGCGATTGTCGTCGAGTTGGGAGGACGCATGGGCGCGCGCCTAATCATCGTCTCGAATCGGGTCGCGGTTCCGGACACGGGAACGCCGCTCGCCGGCGGAATGGCGGTGGCGGTGAAAGCCGCGCTGAAGAATCGCAATGGGATGTGGTTCGGCTGGAGCGGCAATGTCACGGATGAACCGGTCGGCGAGCCGAAGGCGGTCGAGGTCAACAAGGTCACTTACGTGCTTATCGACCTGTCGAAAAACGACGTCCAGGAATACTATAACGGCCTCGCCAACAGCGTGCTGTGGCCGATTCTCCACTACCGGGTCGATTTGCAGGAATACTCTCGCGTCGACGCGAGTGGCTACATGCGCGTCAACCGCATGTTCGCGGACCGCCTCAGCGCGCTGATCAAGGACGACGACGTCATCTGGGTCCATGATTATCATCTGATGCTGCTCGGAAGCGAGCTGCGCTCGCGCGGCCATCGCAACCTGATCGGATTTTACCTGCACACGCCGTGCGCGCCGCCGGACATCCTGCAGACCCTGCCCCACCACAGGGCGATTCTCGGCGGGCTCAGTTATTATAATCTGGTCGGGTTTCAGACCGAAAACGACCGCGACAATTTCGCCCATTATTTGACTGGTCTGGGCGCGGTCCAGAATCGGGGCGGCGCGCTCGAGTTCGAGGGCCGGCAGGTGCGTCTCGGCGCCTTCCCGGTCAGCATCGAGACCAAGGCGTATATGCGCCTGGCGCGCAACGCGGGGCGCTCGGCGATGGTCGAGCTGGTGCGGGAGAGCCTCGGCGGCAACCGTCTCGTGCTCGGCGTCGACCGGCTCGACTATTCGAAGGGCATTCCCGACCGCATGAAGGCGTTCGAACGGCTGCTCGAGAACAATCCCGAGTGGCGCGGGAAAGTGACGCTGCTGCAGATCACGCCCAAGAGCCGTTCCGACATCAAGCAATACGGCGACATCGAAAGCGAGCTGACGGGCCTGATCGGCACGATCAACGGGCGATTTGGCGACGCGGCCTGGACGCCGATCCGCTACGTCAACCGTTCCTATTCGCGCACCGTACTGGCTGGCCTCTATCGGGCGGCCGACGTCGCGATGGTGACGCCGCTGCGCGACGGCATGAACCTCGTCGCCAAGGAGTATCTGGCGGCCCAGAATCCGGACGATCCCGGGGTGCTCGTCCTATCGCAATTCGCGGGGGCGGCCAAGGAGCTCGACCGCGCGCTGATCGTCAATCCTCACGAGATCGACGCGGTCGCGGCCGCGCTCAAACGCGCGCTCGTGATGCCTCTGGCCGAGCGTCGCGAGCGCCATCAGCCGATGCTCGCTCATCTGATAGAATACGACATCAAGAAATGGGCGGAGGACTATCTGTCGACGCTGGTCGAGGGCCCGCCGGCGCGCAGCCTGTTGGCTGGAATTCGGGCGCTGTTCGGCGTGTCGTCGTCGGAACAGGCGCCGCTGGCGATTCCCTAGAGCTGCGGACGAACCGCTTTGGCTCATGCCCGCGGGGCGCGCAGGCCCGCAGGTTCCCTCCTTCAATATTTCTGGATCCCTACCCATTGCCGTTCGGAATAGCGCTCCCCCGCGGCGAACCCGACCGGCAGGACGCGTTCGATCTCGGCGAGCTGGGCGGGGGTCAGATCGAAATCCGCGGCTGCGGCGCATTCCTCGAGGTGCTCCGCGGTGCGGGAACCGGGGATGGGGACGATGTGGGGCGCTTTGGCGAGCGTCCAGGCGAGGGCGAGCGCGGCGGGATTCACGCCCCATGATTCGGCGAGCGCCAGATAGGACCGCAAACGATCGCGATTACGCCGCCAATCGGGACCTTGGAAGCGTGGGTTCGAATGGCGAAAATCCTTCTCGCCGAAGGTCTCGACCTCCTGTAGCAGCCCGCCGAAGAATCCGCGCCCAAGCGGCGAGAACGCGACCAGGATCGCGCCCGCCTCCGCACATGCCTGCAGAAGCCCGAGTTCAGGATTGCGCGTCCACAGCGAATATTCGGACTGAACCGCCGCGATCGAATGCGCCTCGCGCGCGCGCCGCAACGTGTCCGGTGCGATTTCGGAGAGGCCGATCGCGCCGATCGTTCCTTTCTCGACGAAGCGCGCGAGCTCTCCGACCGTATCCTCGATCGGGACCCTCCTGTCGATGCGATGCACATAGTAAAGATCAATATGATCGACGCCGAGCCGCCTGAGCGACCCTTCAAGGCTCTCGCGCAGGTGAGCGGCGCTGTTGTCGAACACCCGCGAGCCGTCGGGCTGGCGGCGAATGGCGAATTTGGTCGCGAGCGTCACCTTCGCCCGGCGACTTGGGTCTTGCGCCAGGAATTTCCCGATCAAGGTCTCGCTGACCCCTTCGCCGTAGACATTGGCGGTGTCCCAAAAATCGACGCCGAGCTCCAGCGACCGCGCCAGCGCACGCATTGTGTCGCGCTCGCTCGTCGGCCCGTAGAAGCCGCCGAAGCTCATACAGCCGAAGCCGATCGCCGAGACCGTTTCGTTCCGCCCAAACCGCCGTCGCCGCATCGCTCACAACCTCGTCTCATCGCCAGGGAAGGCGGCGACGCTTTGTTGGCTTCATGATGCGCGGGTCAAGCCCGGGACCCGGACGCCCCGCTGGCGTCAGCGGGCGCCAAAGCGGCACGCGATAAAGCGGACGCCAGTTTTTCGCAAAAATCCCGCGTCTTTAGGGACTCTAGAGCTTGGCTCCGGCCGCGCCGCCGATCGCCTCGGCGAGAACGTGGGCGACGCACCGGTAGCCGAGGTCGTTCATATGCAGGCCGTCGGCCGAGAGAAGCGCAAGCGCGTTCTTAGGCCCCCGCCGCTTCATCATCGCATAACGCGACAGCACCGGGACATGGTCACGCGCGCCGACCTGATCGACGATCGCGACAAAGCGCTCGTAGCGCGGCCTGTTGGCGGCTATGGGCGTGAATTGCGGGTCGATGAGCAGGAGCGGCACCCCCGCGGCGCGCGCGGCCGCGACGCCGCTCTCCACGGTGGCGCGAAACGCCGCCTCGTCGACGCCGACGAGCGCGTCATTGGTGCCGACCTGCCAGATCACCAGCCGCGCCCAGCCGGACTTCAGCGCCCTCTTCAGCCGCTGGAGGGTCTTGACGGCCATTTCACCGCCGACACCCGCATTTTTGATGTCCACGGCGACGCCGTTCCGCCGGCCGAGTTCGTACTTGAGACGCGCCGGATAGGCGTTCGCAGGCGAACTGGCGCCGATTCCCTGGGTCGAGGACGATCCGATCGCCAGAATGTCAAGCGGACCGGCGCCGCCTTTGGGCAGCGCAAGCACGGCGCCGTTCGCATCGAACGCCATGGCGGCCCCGGCGCAGGCCGTTTCAGCGCCGTGCGCCGAAACCGAAGCGATTATGAACAAACTCGCGCCAGCCAGGCGCGTCAGTGCGACGGGGAGCCGACGGGAGACAATACAACTCGGGCAGGTTGATTTTTGCACTCGATCCAGCGGGCAAGCGCGAACAGGGCGGCGACACATGTCAGCGTGTATGCGAGTCCGATGAAATGTTCAACCTCGACCGGGACATTGTCCCCGGCCGCAGTTAGCGCCGCTTGTCCGCCGGCGCTCAGGAGCGAGCCCGCGGCGAAGATCGTCAGACTGTTCCGGCCGAGGCTCTGAACGGCGCGGCCAAGCGCGCCGCCGATCAAACCGGTCAGACCGGGCGCGACTGCGATGAGGTAGGCTAGCGCCATGAAATGAGCGAGCCGCGCCAGTCCCAGATCCTGCTTGCCGAGGTCGAGATGTCCGCCCATCGCCGCCCGAAGGCCCGGCGCATGCCCGGCCGCGTCGGTCGCGACAAACGCGGCCGCTGCGACCAGCGCCGCGCTGAGCGCGACAAGCGCGGGCGAGGGTCGCGGCGCGCCTTCCCGCCAGACGATGGCGCATAGCAGGCCGATCGTAAAGACGAGCTGCCAGGCGAACGGATTGAAGAACCAGCCGCCCGGCTCCGGCCAGTTCGGCAGGTGCAGACCGAGCGCGCGCGAGACCAGATAGAGGCCCGCCGAGGCCGCAAGGGCCAACCGCGGATCGCGCAACGCCAGCGCCAGCACGAGCGGCGCCCAGAGCATCAGGACGATATAGAGCGGCAGGATGTTGAAATAACCGATTTGATGGCTGAGCAGCGCCAGGCCCGTGAGTCCGCTTGTGGGCGACCCGAAAACCACCGATCGTCCGTGCATCGCCATCAGCTTCTCGACGCCGCTCATGCTGTAGGCGGCGGCGAAAATCGCCAGAGCGCCGAGCGTCATCACGAGATGCACGCGGTAAAGCTTGAACGCGCGCTTCAGGCAAGCGAGGGCGACCGCCTCAAAGCCGTGCTTTCGCGCTCTCGGCAGATAAATCAGGCCGACCGACAGTCCCGAAAGAAAGACAAACGCCTCCGCGCTGTCGGAAAACCCGAAGTTTCTCGGAGTCGCAAATTCGAGCAGGTTGCCCGGAATGTGATCGACGAGGATCGCGATCAGCACTGCGCCTCGCCAGAAATCGATGCTGCTGACGCGGTTTGGGTTCACCATGTGGGGGTTCGCTCCAAGAGCGGCGCCATGTCTCGCCTTCCAAAGTCGACAGCTAGATAAAGCCATCGCCGCTGAACGGCCGCTGAACGCTTTCGAGTTCGGCGCGCATTTATCGGTTTCGCGGTTGCGAGCAAATCACATTTCCGCGAGCGAGCGCCAATTCCGCCTCGACGAGCTTCGCCTGTCCCACCGCGCTGACCCGCGAACCCGCGGCGGCGATCGCAAGGCCGTCGCGGCCGAGCATCTCTACCGCGCGGGCCGGCGCTTCCTTCGATGAGGCGCGTCGGGCCGGGCGCGGCGGAGATGAGATAGGCGAGCGCGGCGAAATGGACGAGTCGCGCGAGCCTGAAGTTCTGCTTGGCGACATCGAGATGCGCTGTCGCGGCGTCGCGAAGGCCGGGCGTGAGGCTGGCGTTATTGGTCGCGACGAGCGCCCACCCGCCGGCCGCTTGGATGGACCTCTCGGCTCCGGAGAAGCTCATGCGGAAAATCGCCAACGGACGCTCTGAGGCGCCCCTGTTGCACTAAAAAGCAAACCCGGCGAGCGCGCTTGCGGGCAAATCGATTTTCCATTGATGATCAACTTATTCGAGGCCGCTTTGCGTTTTATTCGAGGCGGCGGCAAATTCGCTCGTCGTCGAATGCGGCGCCGGGCGCCGGCCTTCTCGCTCACCCCGCCTCGATCAGGCGCGCGGCCTCGTCGCGTTCGAACAGATAGAGGAGCAGTCTGAGGCCCCGGTTCTCGTCGCCGGCGAGCCGTTCGCTGCGCTCGAGCGCGGCGCGGGCGTGCTCGCGCGCGTGCGCCAGCAGGCCGCCATGGACGTCGAGCCGGGCGAAGCGGAAGCCGGGAACGCCCGCCTGGCGAGCGCCGAGCACGTCCCCCTCGCCGCGCAGCTTGAGGTCCTCCTCGGCGATGCGGAAGCCATCGTCGGTTTCGCGCAAGGTCTCGAGCCGCGCCCGCGCCGCCTCGCCGAGCGGGCCCTTGTAGATGAGGAGGCAGGCCGAGCGGCCCGCGCCGCGGCCGACCCGGCCGCGCAACTGGTGGAGCTGGGCAAGCCCGAAGCGCTCGGCGTGTTCGACGATCATGATCGTCGCTTCCGGCACGTCGACACCGACCTCGACGACTGTGGTCGCGACGATGATTTTGGTCTCGCCGCGCTGGAATCGCTCCATCGCGGCGTCGCGCTCGGGCCCCGGCATTTTGCCGTGAACGAGCCCGACGGCGTCGCCGAAAAGCGCGCGCAAGACCGCCGCGCGCTCCTCCGCCGCCGCGACGTCGAGGGTTTCGCTTTCCTCGACCAGCGGGCAGATCCAGTAGGCGCGCGCGCCGGCGGCGACCGCCAACGAGAGGCGCGCGACGACCTCCTCGAGCCGCTCGATCGGCAGGACGCGGGTGTCGATCGGCTGGCGCCCGGGCGGCTTCTCGCGCAGCGCGGATACGTCCATGTCGCCAAAATAGGCGAGCACCAGCGAGCGCGGGATTGGCGTCGCGGTCATGACCATGAGATCGACCGCCTCTCCCTTGGCGGCGAGCGCGAGGCGCTGGCGCACGCCGAACCGATGCTGCTCGTCGACCACCGCAAGCCCGAGATCGGCGAAGGCGACGCTCTCCTGGATCAGGGCGTGGGTGCCGACCGCGATGTCGATTTCGCGGTTCGCGAGCGCGGCCAGCATTTTGCGCCGTTCCGCCGCCTTGTCGCGGCCGGTCAGAAGCGCGATCCTAAGGCCCGCTTTTTCCGCCAGCGGCGCCATGCGCTCATAGTGCTGGCGGGCGAGGATTTCGGTCGGCGCCATCATCGCCGCCTGCCGGCCCGCTTCGACCACGTCGGCCATCGCGATCAGCGCGACGACAGTCTTGCCCGAGCCGACGTCGCCCTGCAGCAATCGGATCATGCGCTTGCCAGCCCCAAGATCGGCGCGGATCTCCCCGACCGCCTGGCGCTGGGCTGACGTCAGCGAAAACGGCAGCGCCGCCTCGAGTCGACGGCTTAAGGTCCCGGCGGCGACGTGGGCGCGACCGGCGATCGCGCGCATCCGCGCCCGCATCGCCAGAAGCGCGAGCTGGTTGGCCAGCAGTTCGTCGTAGGCGAGCCGGGTCGCGGCGGGCCCGGCGGGATCGATGTCTTCCGGCGCGCTCGGGCGGTGCATCGCCCTGAGCGCTTCGGCGAAGCCCGGCAGCTTGAGCCTGCTTAGGGTCTCCGCGCCGATCCATTCCGGAAGTCGCGGCAGTCGTTTCAGCGCGCCCTCGGCCGCGCGCGCGACCGTGCGCAGATGAAGCCCTTCGGTCAGGCCGTAGACCGGCTCGACTGCGGGCAGACGGGCGAACTCCTCGGCGTTGAGCACCCGGTCGGGATGGACGATCTGGCGATAGCCGTCCCAGATCTCGAGCTTGCCGGAGATCCAGCGGGTCGCCCCGACCGGCAGCCGCGAGCGCACCCATTCGTGGTTGGCGAGAAAGAACACCAGCTCCACGTCGCCGGTGTCGTCCTCGACCAGAACCTTGAACGGCGCGCGGGAGCGCGCGTTCGGCGGCTCGCGATGCTCGGTCACCCGCGCCTCGATGGTCACGATCGCGCCCGGAACCGCGTCGCGAATCTTGGGCCGCGCCCGCCGGTCGAGGGTCGCGTAAGGCAGGTGGAACAGCACGTCGACGACCCGCGCGCCCTCAGGCTTACCCAGCAGGCGGTCGATCAGCTTCGCGTTCTTCGGCCCGATCCCCGGCAGGGCGCCGGCCGGGGCGAACAGCGGATCAAGGAGGGAGGGGCGCATAGGCGGGGTTATAGCAGGGCGGGCGGGGCGCGAGGACGTCATTGCGAGGAGTGAAACGACGAAGCAATCCACGGATCGAAGGGCTGGGGCTGGGGCCCTGCATTGCTTCCGAGGCCGCTTCGCGGCGCTTCAGGACGAGGTCGATCGGGGCCGCGGGGTAGCGCTGAGACCTTGCTCCGTCCCCAAATCGCATTCATGGGCGTCGCGCCGGCCGACGGCGACTATACGGCGCGGGTCTATCTCATGCGCAATGACGCCCGACGTGGGGTAGTCGCAAACTACGTCCTGACGATCGTTCAGCGGGCGCTACCTGCGCGAGGCGAGCAGGCCGCCCGCGCGGTAGCTTTTCCCGCCCGGTCGGGCGAGGCTCTAAATTTCGCGCAGCCGCGCTGCGGCCGTCTCCGGCGTCAGATCGCGCTGCGGCGTCCCCAGCATTTCGAAGCCGACCATGAATTTCTTCACCGTCGCCGAACGCAACAGCGGCGGATAGAAATGGGCGTGCATCTGCCATTCCGCGTGCGCCGCGCCGTCGGTCGGCTTCTGGTGAAAGCCCATCGAATAGGGAAACGACACGTTGAACAGCCGATCGTAGCGCTTCGTCAGTTGCGACAGCGCCGCGGCGAGCGAGGTTCTTTCGCGTGGTGCAAGCTCGTCGAAGCCGCCGATGCGCCGGCGCGGCAGGATCATCGTCTCGAACGGCCAGATCGCCCAAAATGGCGTGAGCACGCAAAAATCCTCATTGGCGAACACGATCCGCTCGCCGAGCGCAAGCTCGCGCTCGAGGTAGTCGACGAGCAGCGGCCGCCCGACTTTGCGCAGATAATCTGCCTGCGCTCTCGTTTCCTTTTCGAGTTCGTTCGGCAAATGGCGGGTCGCCCAGATTTGTCCGTGCGGATGCGGGTTCGAGCACCCCATGATCTCGCCGCGGTTTTCGAAGATCTGCACCGAGGCGACGTCGGGACGCCGGCCGAGATTGATCGTCTCCTCGACCCAGGCGTCGACGACGCGCTCGATGTCGGCGACCGTCATGCCGGCCAGCGTGAGGTCGTGGCGGGGCGAGAAGCACAGCACGCGGCAGGCGCCGGATTCGCCCTCCGCCACCAAGAGCCCGTCGTCATCGCGCGCCGGCGGCGCGTCGCCCGCCAGCGCGGGAAAATCGTTGTCGAACACGAACGTGTGGGAATAGTCGGGATTACGCGCGCCGCTGGCGCGAAGCGCGCCGGCGCAGAGATAGCAGTTCGGGTCGTGCGCGAGCGCGACGGGCGCCGCCGCGGCCTCACGTTTGCCTTGCCACGGGCGGTCCGTGCGGTGGGGCGAAACCAGGACCCACTCGCCGGTCAGCGGATTGAGGCGACGATGAGAGGCGTCGCGAAAGACGTTCAGGTTCGCCATGAGGTTCGACTGAGCCCCCTTCAGACCGGAACCAGCCGAACCCCGTCGGCCGGAGAGCAGGCGAAGACCTCCGCGTCGAGGCCGGTTCCGACCCGATAGCCTTCCACAAGGATCCTCGAAACCCTGTCGACCGCGGCCGCCTCGACGAGGCTGACCGTGCAGCCGCCGAAGCCGCCCCCGGTCATGCGCGATCCGTAAACGCCTTCGATCGTCTGCGCGAGATCGGCGAGGAAGTCGATCTCCTTGCAGGTGATCTCGAAATCGTCGCGCATGGAGGCGTGCGACGCGTTCATCGCCCGCCCGCAAGCGGCGAAATCACCGGCGAGAAGCGCTCGCTCGGCCTCCAGAACCCGCGCGTTCTCGGTCACGATATGACGACAGCGGCGATAGATCAGGTCCGGCATGACCTTGCGATGGGCCTCGAGCCGAGCGGGCGTGACGTCGCGCAGCGCCTTGATCGGGCCGAGGCTGGGCTGCAGCAGCCGGACGCCTTCCTCGCAAGCCTCGCGCCGGGCGTTATATTCGCCCCCGGCGTGCTGATGGCGCACCGAGGAGTCCGCGACCAGAAGCCGCAGGTTCGGCGCGACGGCGACGTTGCGCGACTCCAGACTCCGGCAGTCGATCAGCAGCGCCGAGCCGGCGACTCCGAGGCAGGAGACGTATTGGTCCATGATGCCGCAGCGCATGCCGACAAAGTCGTTCTCGGCCCGCTGACAGATTTTGGCGGCTTCGACCGGCTCGAACGGCAGTCCGGCCGCGGTCAGCAGCGCATGCGCCGAGCTGACCTCGATCGCCGCCGACGAGCTCAGGCCCGAGCCGATCGGGATATCGGTCCACACGACGAGATCGGCGCCCGGGAGGCGCCGCCCGCTTCTTTCCAACATCACGGCGACGCCGAACACATAATCAGACCAGTCGCCGAGCGGGGCCGTGTCGGGAGCGTCGAGATCGAACTGCCGCGTCTCGTCCATGAACATCGAATAGACGCTCAAGCGCCGGTCGGGCCGCGGCGACGCCGCGGCGAGCGTTGCGAATTCGAGCGCCGCCGGCATGACAAAGCCGTCATTGTAGTCGGTGTGCTCGCCGATCAGGTTGACGCGGCCCGGCGCCCGGCTGACGGTCGGCGCGCGGCCGAAGCGATAGGCGAACTCCGCCGCCAGATCGCGCGCTTCAACGCTCATGAGCGATCCTCCTCCCTCCCAGAACAGGAGGCCTTGCGGATGCGCGCGTCAAGTCGCCGACGGCGGTTATCGGCCAGGGCCGGCGCGCCTCAAGGCCGTGCGGCCCGGCGGCGCTTAAGCATCCGCAGCGTCCGCCCGACAGAATCCGGCGGCGCCGCATCCGTCAGCCACAGCCCAAGGCCCAGCGCCGGGAAATAGACCGCGACGCCGATCGCGGCGAGGATCAGGAGCCGGGCCTCGCGGGCGAAGCGCGGCAAGCCGGAAAGCAGTGCGATCAGCGGCGCGTCGGCCAGCGCCAGCGCCAGCGCCAGCGCTCCGGCGGCGCACAGGGTTGCGGCGGCGGTGGCGATGAAGCGTCTGTCGGGCGCAGTCCAGCCGCGCCGGCGCGCGAGCGCGAAGACGCCGATGACCTTGATCCAAAGGCCGGCCGCGGTGCCAAGCGCCAGGCCCGGCGCGCCGAGCGGCCGATAGAGCGCGATCTTGAGCCCGACATTGACGGCGACGCCGACCAGCGTGACCTTCATCGGCGTGGCGGTGTCGCCGCGCGACAGAAAGCTCGCCGCGACGATCCGGTCGACAAACAGCGCCGGCATCCCCAGGGCGTAGGCGGCGAGCACGCTCGCGGCCCGATGCGTCGCGTCGGCGCTGAACGCGCCGCGCTCGAAGGCGGCGGCGACGACGAGATCGGGAATCAGCAGGAAGACGACCACGAACGGCGCGCCGAGCGCGAGCGTCAGCGAGGCCGCGCGGTTCTGGGCGTAAAGCGCGGCGCCCTCGTCGCCTTTGGCGACGAGGCTCGACATTTCCTTCAGCAGCACCGAGCCGACGGCGATGACGATGACGCCGCCGGGCAATTGATAAAGCCGGTCGGCGTAGCTGATCGCCGACAGGCCGCCGGTCGGCAGCAGCGAGCCGACGATCTGGTCTGCAAGCGCGCCGATCTGGTAGCTTGCCGAAATTCCGATCGCCGGCCCCAGCATCCAGAAGAAGCGTCTGACCTCTGGCGTCCGGCGAGGCCAGGTCAACCGCTCCAAGAGCCCGCGCCGCCGCGCGTCCGTCATCGCAATGGCGAGCTGCGTCGCGCCTGAGGCCAAAAACCCCCAGCTCGCCATGCTGGCCACCCCCGGCGAGAGCTTCGGGAACAGGCCGGCGAAGCCGAGAAAGGCGATCATGCACAGATTGGCCGCGACCGGCGCGAACGCGGGCACGCTCCAGGAATTGTTGGCGTTGAGCGTGCCCTGATGCAGGGCGAAGATCGCGATGAAGGCGATATAGGGAAACATGATCCGCGACATCGCGACCGCATGCTCGAACTTGTCGGGCTGGCTGACAAATCCGGGCGAGGTCAGCCGGACCAAGAGCGGCATGTCGAGATAGACGAGCCCCAGCAGCGCGATTTGCGACAGGATGAGCAGGGTGAACACCTGGCTGGCGAAGCGCCCGGCTTCCTCCGCGCCCTTCGTCTCCAGCACGCTGGTGTAAGTCGGGAGGTAGGCGGCATTGAACGAGCCTTCGCCGAAGATCTGGCGGAACTGATTGGGCAGCTTGATCGCCGCGACATAGGCGTCGTTCAGCGCCCCGCCGCCGAGCAGCGCCGCCAGCGCCATGTCGCGCACGAAGCCGGTCAGGCGGGAGACGATCGTCCAGCCGCCGACGGAGAAGATGTTGCGATACATAATCGCCGGTTTAACCGGATTCGGTAATCGGCGGCAAAAGCCGCAGTCGCGGGCCTATCCGCATCTCGGCGCCCCCGACGCGCACGCGCCCGGCAACCGCGCCATCATCACAGGCGGCGGGATTTTCATCTGACATCCTTTCCGACGCCTTCCCGAGAGGAAAGCGAAACGCGCGCGCCTGATCGGCTCATCCAGCAAGCGCCCGATCGAGATCGCGCCATAAGTCCTCGACGTCTTCGATTCCCCCGGAAAGACGCAGCAGGTCGGGCGGGCATGTCGAGTCCGGTCCCTCGATCGAGGCCCGGTGCTCGATCAGCGACTCGACGCCGCCGAGCGAAGTCGCCCGCTTCCACACCCTCACCCGCGCCGCCGCCGCGATCGCCGCTTCGGCCCCGCCGCGGACGCGGACCGACAGCATGCCCCCGAACCCGCCCTGCATCTGCCGGCGCGCGACCTCGTGGCCGGGATGATGCGGCAGCCCCGGATAGAGCACGGCGAAGATGGAAGCGTGGTTGGAAAGGCGGTTCGCAAGCTCCATCGCGTTGGCCGCGCAAGCCCGCACCCTGAGGTCGAGGGTTCTCAGGCCGCGCGTCAGCAGAAACGCTTCAAACGGGTGCAGGATCAGGCCGTGCTCCTGGCGGATCTGTCGCGCGCGTGAGGCAAGCGCGTCGTGGCGCGCGAAGCCGAGCGCGCCCGCCAGCACGTCGGAATGGCCGTTGAGATATTTGGTCGCCGAATGCATCACGACGTCTGCGCCGAGCGCGAGCGGCCGGGTGAAGACCGGGGTCGCGCAGGTGGAGTCGACCGCAAGCGCCGCGCCCGCCGCATGGGCGATTCGCGCCGCCGCTTCGATATCGCTGACGCCCCATAGCGGGTTGCTGGGCGTCTCCAGCCAGACGAGCTTCGTCGCTCCGGGCTTCACCGCACGGTCGAGCGCGCGCGGATCCTCGGCGTCGCAGAAGTCCACGCGCAATCCGAAATCCGGCGCCTGGCTGGCGAGCCATGCGCGCAAGGCCCAGTACATCGCCTGCGGCGCGACGACATGCGACCCTGCGCCCAGGGACAGAAACAGCGCGATCGCCGCCGACATGCCCGAGCCGAAGAGAAGCGTCGCGGACGCGCCCTCGAGCGCGCCGATCACCGTCTCCGCCTCGCGCACGGTCTCGTTGTCGGGGCGGCCGTAGATGTTGCCGCTGCGATAGAGATTGTCGGGGTCGCGGATGAAGGTCGAGGAAATATGGATCGGGGGCACGAGCGCGCGGGTCTGCTCGTCGATCCGGCCGAGCGCCTGGGCTGCGAGGGTGCGCGGGCTCAAATCCGGCCGCTCGCTCACAAGGCGAGACCCCGAAGCAGCCGTGGGGCGCCGCCTCCCGCCCCCGTCGCCTCCGCGATCAGCATCTGCTTGAGCGCCGGCGCGCGATCGACGATCCGAAGGCCGAGATCGCGAACGAAACGCAAGGGCGCGATGTCATTGGAGAACAATCGATTGAGCGCGTCCATGCCGAGACCGCTGGCGGCGACGTCGAAGCGCCGGAGGCGCTGGTAGGAGGCGAGCGCCTGGGAAGAGCCCGGATCGAGCCCGAGTCGCATTTCTCCGACGATTGTCTCGGCCAGCGCCGCGACGTCGCGCAGGCCCAGGTTGAGCCCCTGGCCCGCAATCGGGTGCACGACATGCGCCGCGTCGCCGATCAGCGCCAGCCGCTCGGCGACAAAGCGCCGCGCGATCTGGAAGCGGAACGGGAACGCTTCGAGCCGCGAGGCGAGGCGGATTGCGCCGAGTCTCTGGGGTAAAGCGGAACTCGAGTTGGCGCACGACGTCGTCCGCATCGAGCGCAAGAAGCGCGCGCGCGTCGGCGCGCCTTTCGTTCCACACGATGCTCGACCGGCGTCCGGGCAGCGGCAGGATGGCGAAGGGGCCAGCCGGCAGGAAATGCTGTTGGGCCACGCCTTCATGGTCGCGCTCATGCGCGATGGTGGCGACGATGCCGGACTGGTCGTAGTCCCAGCCGTAGGTCGAAATCTCGGCGAGCGCGCGCAGTTTTGAGCGCGCCCCGTCGGCGGCGACGGCGAGCCGGGCGCGAATATTTCGGCCGTCGGAAAGCGAAAGTTCGGCGACGCGCTTGCCGGGGCGCCAACGAGCGACCGAGGTCGCGAACCGCGCGACGCCGAGGCGGTCCGAGAGCGCCGACAGGGCTGAAACGACGTCGTCGTTGAACGCCATATGAGCGAGCGGCCCGTGGCCCTTGGACTCGAAATGCAGATGTGGGAGCCGCACCGCGTCGCGCGCGCGCCCGTCCATGATCTCCATCGCGAGGATGGCTTGCGCCTTCGGCTCGATCGCCTCCCAGGCCCCGACGCGCTCGAGAAGCCGCCGCGGCCCCTCGGCGATCGCGACCGTGCGCAACGGCGGATGCGCGGGGTCGGGGGCGGGAGAGGGCGCCGGATCGACGACCGCGATCGACAAGCCGGCCCCCAGCGCCTGCTTGAGCGCGGCGGCGAGCGCTAGGCCAGAGACGCCAGCGCCAGCGACGACGACGTCGAAAATGGATGCGAAACCGGTCACGCGCGCCCTCTCTCAGCGGCGCATTGTCGGACGTTTGCTGGCTGTGCGCAATCGCTGCGCGCGGTCGCTTTACCTCTCAGTCATAGCCGATCTCGCTACGCAGCTTGCCGCGGGCGACCCAGTACGACCAGCCAATGGACATGAGGATGACCGGCAGCAGGAAGAGCGTCCCGCGGACAATGGCGCGCGACCGATTGTCGCGCAAGCCTGCCGTCAGACATATTCGTCGTGCAGCCTGACCCAGGCCATCGCATGAGGCAGGTCGTCCTCCTGCCGCCCGAGGGCGGTGATATCGAGCAGCTGATAGGCGGGGTTCAGCATGTCCAGGCCGCGCGCGTAGGCCGAATAGGTGCGGAAAATCGATCCGTCCGGCTGCTCGATGAAGGCGCTGACGCCCGGCAGGTCGGTCATCTTGGTTTCGGTCGGAGCGAAATTGTAGCGGATCGCGCCGCCGGCGACCTGGTCGGGGCGGAAAGAGACGTGAAAGTCGTAGTTGAAGTCGCTGCCGTCGGATGAATACCAGGGAAAGGTCCAGCCCATTCGCTTGGCGATCGCTGCGAGCTTGTCGCGCGGCGCGCGCGAGACCGCGACGAGCCGCGTGTCCCGCTGAGCGAGGTGCTGGGTCACGCCGTTGTAGCCGTCCGCCCAGAACGAACAGCTCTTGCACGGCTTGTCCCAGTCGGGCGCGAACATGAAATGATAGATGATGAGTTGCCGTCGCCCGCCAAACAGCTCGCCGAGCGTGAGGTTTTGTCCCTCCACGCCGTCGAACCGATAGTCCTTTTCGATGCGCAGCCACGGCAGCGCGCGCCGTTTTGCGCTCAGTTCATCGCGCAGCCGGGTGAAATCCTTCTCCTCGGCGAGCAGCTGCCTGCGCGCGGCGAGCCATTCGCCCTCGGTCGCGACGGGATGATCGGTCATGTCGGGCTCCACAGCTGGCGTCGGTCGTACACGTCGCCGGAAGCGCGGAAACAACCGCGGTCTCGCGTCGCTTGCGGCGGGAATGCGTCAAAACGTCAGTCTAGCACCGGAGCGCCGCCTGTCACGTGCGCACGGCCTCACAGAAAATTTAGCGGGTCGACGTCGATCACGACCCTGACCCCGCCGCGCGGAGGCGGCGCGGCGGCCAGCATCGCGCGCAGGAAGCCCTGCAGGTCGGCCGAGCGGGGCGCCTTGGCGGCGAGACGGAAGCGGTGGCGCTTGCGCAGGACCGCGATCGGCGCCTCCGCGGGGCCGAGCAGGGTGATCTCGTCTTCCCGCGCCGGCCCGCCGAGCGGCGCGACCCGCCAGCCCTTGCCAACCGGCAAGGCGTGGGCGGCGCGGGCGAGCGCGCGGGCGTGGTGTTCCGCCGCGCCGCGATCCTGCGCCGAAACGATGATCGCGGCGAGCCGGCCAAACGGCGGCAGGCCGCCGAGGCGCCGCTGCTCGGTCTCTTCGCGGTAGAACCGTTCCGCGTCGCCCGAGACGAGCGCGGCGATGACCGGATGTTCGGGCTGCCAGGTCTGCAACAGCGCCCGGCCGGCCTTCTCGCCGCGTCCGGCCCGCCCGGTCGCCTGTCGCAGGAGCTGGAACGTGCGCTCGGCGGCGCGCGGATCGGCGTTGGCGAGCCCGACGTCTGCGTCGACCACGCAGACGAAGGTCAGCAGCGGGAAATTGTGCCCCTTGGCGACGAGTTGGGTGCCGATGATGAGGTCGTAGTCGCCGCGCGCGGCCGCGCCGAGCTGACTGCGCAGGGTCTCGATCCCGCCGGGAAAGTCGGACGAGAGCACGAGCGTGCGGATGTCGGGGAAAAGGAGCGCGGCCTCTTCGGCCAGCCGTTCGACCCCCGGCCCGCAGGCCGTCAGCGTGTCGGGTTCGTGGCAGGCGGGGCAGATCTTCGGGCGCGGTTCGACATGGCCGCAGTGATGGCAGAGGAGCGCCGCGCGGAAGCGGTGCTCGACCAGCCAGGACGCGCAATTGGGGCATTCGAAGCGATGCCCGCAGGCCCGGCATAGGGTGAGGGGCGCATAGCCGCGCCGGTTGAGGAAGAGGAGCGCCTGCTCGCCGCGCGCGCGAGCCTCCTCAACCCCGGCGATCGCTTTGGGCGAGAGCCAGCGTCCGCGCGGCGGGCCTTCGCGGCGCAAATCGACGGTCGCGATGCTGGGCAGCGTAGCCGGACCGTATCGGGCGGGGAGCCTGAGCCAGCGATAGCGTCCCGTCTCGGCGTTGTGGCGCGTCTCGAGCGCGGGCGTCGCGGAGGCGAGCACGATCGGCGCCTTTTCCAGCCGCGCACGCACCACCGCCATGTCGCGCGCGTTGTAGACGACCCCGTCTTCCTGCTTGTAGGCGCTCTCGTGCTCCTCGTCGACCACGATAAGCCCGAGATCGGCGAACGGCAGGAAGAGGGCCGAGCGCGCGCCGACCACGATCCGCGCCTCGCCGCTCGCCGTCGCCGACCAGACGCGCTCGCGCTGGCGCTCGGTGAGGCCCGAATGCCATTCGGCGGGCCGGGCGCCGAAGCGGGCGGCGAAGCGGTCGAGAAACTGGGCGGTGAGCGCGATTTCCGGCAGCAGCGCCAGCGCCTGCCGGCCTTGCCGCAGGACTTCGGCGACCGCCTCGAAATAGACTTCCGTCTTGCCCGACCCCGTTACGCCTTCGAGCAAGGTCGCCGAAAAGGCGCGCTCGGCGACCCGCGCCACAAGATCGTCCGCCGCTAGACGCTGATCGGCATTGAGCGATGCGGCGCCGAACTCGGGATCGAGCGCCGCCGCGACTGGCTCCGGGGCGAGCGCGACGCTCTTGAGCGCGCCGTCCTCGATCAAGCCGTCGATCACGCTGGTCGAGCATTGGGCGCGCTCGGCGAGCGCGGATTTCGCTGTCGGCGCTTCCACGGCGGCGAGTACGCCCAGAACGCGCCCGCGCGCCTCCGTCATCCGCGCGGGCGCCTTGCCGGTCGTGACCACGCCGAACCTGGGCGCCGGCGGCTCGATGATTTCGTGCGCCCGGATCGCCATGCGCAACACCATGCCGCGGGGGCTGAGCGTCCAGCGCGCCGCCCAGTCGATGAAGTCGCGCAAAGGCTGGCGAAGCGGCGGCCCGTCGCACAACCCCGCGACGGACTTCAAATTGTCGCCGCCGCCCGGGCGCGCCGCCCAGACGACGCCGGTCGCCTGACGGGCTCCCAGCGGCACGCGGACGCACGCGCCCGGCTCGAGCTTGAGCCCGGCGGGCGCCCGATAGCTGTAGGCGGTGTCGACCGCGACCGGCGCCAGCACGTCGACGACGACGCCGGGAGGCGAGGCGTTTGCGGCGACGAGGGGCGAAGGCATGATGAGCGTTTAGCATGGCCGCGGGGCGCCGGGGCAAGGTTCGGCGAGAGAGACCGGCGCGTCGCGGGCGAACCTTTGACTCGCAGGACCGAATGACGGCTTGGTGTTGCCAGAAGCCGCCGGAAGTGGTCCCTTGTTCTGCGGATATATCCGGCGGACGCATTGCCAGCCGAGGCCGGCCACAAGCGGGGACCGGGGCGAATCGATGACTCAGAACGCGCCGGCCGCCGATCCCAAATCCGAAAAGCCCGAGCGCTTTGACGTTGTGATCGTCGGGGCCGGAATCTCCGGCATCGGCGCCGCCTATCACCTCAAGACCCAGCGCCCGGGGACGAGTTTCGTGATCCTCGAGGCCCAGAAGAGTTTCGGCGGCACCTGGATCACCCATCGCTATCCCGGCATAAGGTCGGACAGCGATCTCTATACATTCGGCTATCGCTTCAAGCCCTGGACCGGCAAACCCATTGCGACCGCCGCCGAAATTCTGGCGTATCTCGGCGAAGTCATCGATGAAAACGGGCTCGACGCCCACATTCGCTATCGGCACGCTATCTCGGCGGCGAGCTGGTCGAGCGTCGACAATGTCTGGACGCTGGAGGGCGCCCGGACGGACAACGGCGAGAGCATTCGATTCGCCGGTAATTTTCTCTGGATGTGCCAGGGATATTACCGGCACGCGCAAGGCTACACGCCCGAGTGGGATGGGATCGAGACGTTCGAAGGGCGGATCGTTCACCCCCAATCCTGGCCGGAAGATCTGGATTGCACGGGCAAGAACGTCGTCGTTATCGGCTCCGGCGCGACCGCGGCGACGCTCATTCCGGCGATCGCGGGGCATTGCGGCCACGTGACGATGTTGCAGCGCTCGCCGACCTATTACATTACCGGGCGCAACGCCAACGTTCTGGCCGATACGCTGCGCGAGCTCGACGTCAACGAGGAGTGGATCCACGAAATCACGCGCAGGAAAGTGCTCTTCGATCAGGCCGCGTTCACCCGGCGCTGCTTCAGCGAACCTGAGGCCGTCAAACAGGAGCTGCTTTCGGCGGTTCGCGCCTATCTCGGCGAGGACTACGACGTCGAGACCCACTTTACCCCGAAGTATCGGCCCTGGAGGCAGCGCATCGCCTTCATTCCGGACGGCGATCTCTTCCGCGAGATTCGCGCCGACAGGGCCTCGGTGGTGACCGACGAAATCGAAAGGTTCACGCCGGCGGGCATCCTGACGAAGTCAGGCAAGCTCCTCGAAGCCGAAATCGTCGTCGCAGCGACAGGCTTCAATCTCAACGTGCTGGGCGACATCGACTTTGTCATCGACGGCCAGCCGCTCGATTTCTCCGAAACGGTCACCTATCGCGGCATGATGTTCGTGGGCGTGCCCAACATGGCGTGGGTGTTCGGGTATTTTCGCTCGAGCTGGACGTTGCGGGCCGACCTGGTCGGCGATTTCGTCTGCCGGCTTCTCAATCACATGAAGGAGAAAGGCTCGAAGAAGGTGGTCCCGAGCCTTCGCCCCGAAGACAGGGACATGCCTTTGTCTCCATGGGTTGATCCGGAGGACTTCAATCCCGGCTATCTGACGCGCGGCGCGCATTTGCTGCCGAAACGCGGAGACAAGCCGGAGTGGCGGCACACACATGACTACGAGGCCGACAAGAATACGCTGGCGACGGCTGACCTCGACGACGGAACCCTCGTCTTCCGTTGACCGATCCCGCGCCGCTCACAGGCTCTTGTGGGTTCCGTCGCAATAGGGCGCGTTCTTCGACTGTTTGCAGCCGCAAAGATAGGCGGTCGCGCTCTTTTCCGCGACGAAGGGTTTTGGCGCGAGGCCGACCGCCTTGTGCGAGCCGTCGCAAAACGGCTGGTTGGCCGATCGGCCGCAGGCGCACCAATAATAGGTTTTGCCGGCTTCGACGGCCTGAGCGTAGGGCCCCTTCTGGGCGACGACTGGCGTGGTCACGATCTTCTCACTTCAAGAATAGCTCAACGCGCGGCTTTGGCGCAGGACTTACTCTTTGGCGGCGACCTCTTTAGCGGCGGGCGCTTTTCCCTTGCCGGCGGAACTGTCGGTGCGCTCGGCGATGCGGGCCGACTTGCCGCGGCGATCGCGCAGATAGTAAAGCTTGGCGCGGCGCACCTTGCCGCGCCGCAGCACCTTGACCGAATTGATCATCGGCGAATAGACGGGAAAGACGCGCTCGACGCCTTCGCCGTATGAGATCTTGCGGACAGTGAAACTCTCCTGCAGTCCTCCGCCGCTGCGCGCGATGCAGACGCCTTCGTAAGCCTGGATGCGGGTTCGCTCGCCCTCGGTGACCTTCACGTTGACGACGACGGTGTCGCCGGCGCGGAATTCCGGCAGCTTGGCGCCGGGCAACTTGGCCGCGTGCTCGGACTCGAGCGTCTCGATGACATTCATTGCGTTGACTCCTGCCGTGCGCCGGACCAAGCGGGGCCCGACGAGCGCTTCGGCGCGCTGTTTTGATTTAAGGTCGCGGCTCATATCGCATAGCGGAGCGAAAGTCGAGCCGTCGTCTGGCGTCGATCGCTGCGACGCCGGAAGCCCTCGCCCGCAGGCTTGCGACCCCGGACGAAAAGGCGCTCCGGCGCCTTTGGAGCTCTCGCCCTGTCCCCGCGCAAGCTTCGTCGAGGAGCGATTGCGCCGCCGCGCGTTTTGCGCTTTATGCGCCCGGGCGCCTCGGTCGGGCCGGTAGCTCAATGGTCAGAGCCGGCCGCTCATAACGGTCTGGTTGCAGGTTCGAGTCCTGCCCGGCCCACCACCCCCGCCTCCGCGGCGGCACAAGCCATTGGGCACAAAGCATATTTTTTGAGGTGCGGGGGCGTCTCGGCAAGGGGCGGGGGGAGTTCGTTCGCGCTTCGTTCGCTGGAGAGCTTGTCCATCGCCGAGCCCGCGAGCTTCGTTCGGTTCGCCCTGCGCGTGTAGAGCGACGCCATGCCGCCGCCGCGCCAGCCGAACAGCGCCTCCAATTCGTGAGTTGTTGCGCCCTCGTTAGCAATGCGACCACGGTTTTGCGGGCGATGCGCAGCACGGCCGGCGCGTCCCCGCGTGTGACGTTCAAGGCCACTCCCTCGCTTCTCAGGGCCAGTTCCCTCACACGGGTCCCGAGTATGATTTTGTCTTGGGGCAGGTCGCGCGCAAGCGCCCGCACAATCGCGGCCGTGCCGCCGACCATGCGCATGGACGGTCGGTCGGCTCCCGTTCCTCGATACCTCTGAGGCGATTCGCCTGACACTGAGAATAAGGGCTTCGGCCTGTATGTCGGCGTTACTACGGGGACCGCTGGCGCTCTGGGGCGACGGTGTTTCCTTCGCAGGCCATGTTCTATGCCTGCAAGGCTTCGCCGGTGTCCATGGGGCAGACCGTGGCATGGAGCAGCGGCGCAGACTTGTACCAGACGCGCGCGCCGTCAGGACCCACTCGGACGCGAAGTGGGTCGCCGGCGGGCAGGCGCAACCAGCTCCAGCGGTCGAGACGACCTGTCCCGTGCGTGAAGCCCCCTGCAAGGACCAGGAGCTCAAGCCCTTCGGTGTTCGCCAAAATGATCTCGGCGCCGGCCTGCCATTCTTCGAGCATCACGCGCTCGTCCGCGCCTTCGAACAGGATGGACGATGAGCTCACGCCGGGATGCAAGCCGGTCGGTTCGACTTCGCCGGGGCGGCGGATGACGCGGTCTTGGTCGTCGGCCCGGAATTGCCAAAGCTTGACGAAGATCACGCATCCCGTCCGGCTGCCTGGGGCGTGCCCGGTCCCCGGAGGATTGCGGACATAGGTCCCTGGCGGAAAGTCTCCGGTCTCGTCCTGGAATATGCCCTCCAGCACGAGGAACTCTTCGCCGCCAGGGTGGCCGTGCCGCGCGAAACGGCTGTCAGGCGCGTATCGCACGATCGAAGTCGCGCGCGCCTTCTCCTCACCGATACGAAAAAGCATCCGGCGTTCGACGCCCTTCGCCGGGCTCGGGGCCCAGTCCATCGCGGCGGCGTGGACGACCGTTGGGGCGGATAGATCATCATTCAGACGCATGGCGCGAAGCTTCGCTGCGAGGGTGTCGACATCGACATCTCACATATAGTGACATGCGCTGCTGACGAGAAAGAGCACGGCTTTGCAGGCATAGCGAAATTCCACCAATCCAGTGCATGCTATCACGCCATCTCGGGCGCCTCGCGAGTATCCGATCGATGACGCCCATTGATACCGGGGACAGATAACTCATGGCCAGTCGATGATGCAGCATAAATTCGTATAATAGTCTGATAAAAATAAGCCATTTCGTATTTTGACGTTATTTCGCTTCCTCCGACCAGCCGCCGATTGAGTACGCGGGGAGTGGAAAGGCGTCACGATTTGGCGACCGGTATCGAAAGATGGCGATAGGAAGAATTTTCACGCGGCCGCGGTGGGGCTGGACCAGATGGTGTCCTACCGCCAGGGCAGCGCGCTGGACCTGCCGTTCGAGACCGCCGCTTTCGACGGCGCCTACATGCTGCATGTCGGCATGAACGTCGCCGATAAGGCGCGGCTGTTCGGCAAGGTGCGGCGGCTGCTCAAGCCGGGCGGCGACCCGCCGGCACGCGCAGACCAATCAATTGTCGCTTGGATGACGATGCGACCACGCGCGTGATCGACCCCGCTGTGCGACATCTACGGCGGCAAGCTGAAGGGCGGCTAGGCGCCCATCTCCATCGGCAGGTCGGGGTCACGGCTCCATTCGGACATAGAGCCATCGTAAACCGCCACTGACGGGTGGCCGAGCCGCGTCAGGGCCAGAGCCTCCATCGTCGCCGAGATGCCGCCGCCGCAGTAGCAGATCACCCGCGGACGTTCGAATGCGCCCACGGCCGCGAACAGGGAGCGTAGTTCCGCATCGTTTCGGTAGGTCCCGTCGGCGTTGAGCAAGGCCGCGTAGGGGACGTTGCGGCTGCCCTTGATGTGGCCCTTGCGGCCGTAGTTCATCGCCGACTCGCCGCTGTGGACGCTGGGCGACAGGGCGTTGATGGTGCAGACGGCGCCGTCGCCGATCGCCGCCAGCACCGCCCGTTTGTCGGCCCAAGTGCCGGGCCGGGCGGTCAGCAACAGGTCGGTTGGTGGATAGGCGCGCGCGCCAGCTTCCACCGCGCGGCCCTCCGCCGTCCATTTGACGAAGCCGCCATCGAGCACCGCGACCTCGTCGAAGCCTGAGGAACGCAGCATCCACCACAGCCGCGTCGCCCACATGGGCGTCGTCGTCGTGTAGGCGACGACGCGCCCGCCGCGCTTCACGCCGGCGGTTCCGAGCGCCCCGGCAAGTCGATCGAGTGCGAGCATGGTGAAAGTCGTCGGGGCGTCCGGGTCGGACAGATCTCGCGCCATGTCCAGGAACGCGGCGTCTGGAATGTGGGCGGCCTCGTAGTCGGCTCGTCCGCTCTCGATCCTATAGGGTCCGTTCGCCGCCGGCCGCAGGTGGACGGTCACGTCGAACACCCGCAGGTCCGGATCACCGAGGTTGTCCGCAAGCCAGGCCGAGGACACGAGGCCCCTTCCATCCCATTCCGCCATGGCGTTCTCCGAGGTTGCGCCGAGGTTAGGACAATCCTGCCAGGCCGAAAAGCATGGTCGTCCGAGGCCAGAACCGACGCGTTCTCAACTCCTCTTGCGCGCGACCAAGTCGATCAGGGTGGACAGGCCCTTGTGGGCTGATCCCTCCTCGATGACGCCGTCATAGGAGACCAGCTCCAGGAGCTCCAGGTCTCCGAACGCCTCGCGCAGCAGCGGTTCCGTGTAGAGGTTCTCGGCGATGGGCGGGCCACCCGTCCGGTACTCCAGCTGTTCGGGCCGATAGCCTTCCAGCAGGAGAAGACCCTCGGGATTCAAGGCGCGCTGGATGGCCGCGAACAGCCGGATTCGCAGAGTCGGGCCGGCGAACTGGATGAAGATCGCGGCGATCACCTCGAACCGACTCTCGGGAAAGGACCAGGTCTCCAGGTTGACCAGCTCGATACGCAGCTCGACGCCGCGCGACCGCGCCAATCGGCGCGCCTTCTCCTGGGCAACGGACGAGGAATCGACCGACAGGACCTCAAGGCCCTGTTCGGCCAGCCAGACGCCATTGCGCCCTTCGCCGTCGGCGAGCGCTAAGGCAGACCAGCCGGGTGTCAGCCTTGCCCCCTGCGCGGCCAGGAAGGCATTGGGAGCTTGGCCGAAGAGATAGTGATCCCCGGCATGGCGGGCGTCCCATGGTGACGTGGGGGTCACGCTCATCCGTTCACCGCCCTTCATCCGACATAGGCCGCGACGATTAGGATGAACCTGGCGAACAGGCGGCGCGCCAGCGCGGCGCCGGACGACAGGGCTCGGGCCCCTCGAAGTCCCAGGGCGCCGCCGAGGACGCCGCTAACGATGAACAAGGCAGCGACTGGCCAGTCGACCAAGCCGGATATGGCATAGTTAAACGACGTGGCGCCGTTGCTGGCCGCGGCGAAGCCCGACCATTGCCGGCCGAAATCGGCGCGACCCGGGAGCGTTCGCTCGGCTCTGACCGACAAATTCACTTTCGGAAGGCCGGGGAGACGGCTACCGTTCGCTACCATCGCGCGAATTCATCTAGCGATATGCGAAACATCAGCGGAGGATTATCATCCTCTTCGTTTTGCGCCAGGGAGGCAAAAAGCATGGCAAATAAGAAATGGGAGCTCAGAGGCGAATTCATGGAGAGCTGCAACTGCGATTATCTTTGCCCTTGTATCTATACGAACTCACGCGGGCCTGTGACGCATGATCATTGCATAGCCATCCAAGTCTACCGCATCGATGCCGGCCGCCATGGCAGCATCAAGCTTGACGGGCTGAAGTTCGCGCTGGTCATCCGCTCGGGAAAGGTCATGGCGGACGGCAACTGGGTCTTCGCCGGCGTGGTGGATGTGGCGGCCACCGACGCCCAGCGCGAAGCCTTGACCGCTATCGTCAGCGGCCAGGCCGGCGGCCCTCCGTCGATGATCCGCGACAATCTGGTGAGCGACTTCCGTGGCGTCGTGTTCCGACCGATCGAGTTCAACATGGCCGGCCTCGTCCGCTCGACCTCGATCCCGGATCTTCTGTCGTTCGAAATCGAGGGCGTTGCCTCGACCAGCGTGGCAGGCAGCCCGATCTGCGTCGACAACACCGAGCACCCCGCGAACCGGCGCGTTGCGCTCGCCCAGGCCGCGCATCTGCACGTCGATTGCTTCGGCCTAAACGTCGAGGTGAACGGAAAGGGCAACAACGGCCATTTCGCGCCCTTTGACTGGGCTGCGTAGGCAACCGCGTCGCCGCCGGATGCCGGAGTACGCCAATGACCGACGTGCAGGCCCATCTTCGCCCTCGCAGGGCAGTAGGAACGGAGCTTGTCCGTGATCATCACGCGCGGCGGCGTGACGGCCGATTTCAACAGCTTCCGCATGAGCCGCTGCGCGGCATACGCGTCTCTTCGGCTCTGGACTAGGACATCGAGAACAAAGCCATTTTGATCGACGGCGCGCCAGAGCCAGTGCTGCTCGCCCTAGATCGAGACGACGGCCTCATCCATATGCCATTTGTCGCCGCGACCGGGGCTCGCTGACGGATCCGATCGGAGTACGTCTTGCCGAACGTCATTCCCCACCGGCGCACGGTTTCATAGGTCACGCAAATCCCACGCGCCGCCAGCATCTCCTCGACCATGCGAAGGCTCAAGGGAAACCGGAAATAGAGCGAAACGGCATAGCTGATCACTTCCGGCGGAAAGCGACGGTGGCGATAGAGCGGATCATGGACAGTCGACATGGCCACCGCTTACCCCGTCGACCGTTCCCGACTCGTTAAGCTGATGGCGTCCGCGGCGGTCCATGGAGCCGAAGCTTCCCCTACGACCGGCGCCGGGCTCTCGCGCTCGGCTGGCGGACCGCCCGAAAAAAGTCGGGTCGGTCCCTGTCAAGGGGCTGGACAAAGATTTGCACAGGGATTCTTATCATGGTGATTCGGGCGTTATTGCGGTTGGGCGAGAGATTTTTGCAGGGGTCTGGGAACGGCGATGACGCGTGCCAACGCGGCAAACGGGGACGTTTGTCCCGATATGATTCTCGTGCCGGAGGATGCGGCTCTCCGGATCGCCGGGACTGTGCGCGGACGGTTCGGCAATCGTCCGCTCGCGCTGGCTGAATTCCTCCGCGCGCTGGCATGGTCGCGCCATATCCCCGCGGCCGCCGCGATTGGGGTCGTTTTTGCAGTCGTCTCGGTCGTCGCTCTGACGCTCCAGCACCTGTTGTTCGAGCGGGAAATGGCCTTGCGCGCGGCCGCGCGCGAGGTCGCCATGCGCGCGACCATTCTCGCAACACGGCTCGATGCGGCGCTTTCGACCGCGCCGCACGCGTCTCCCGCCTCGGTTTTCCGCCGCGTCCTCGAAGCCCATCCCGACGAACGCCTCGCCGAGGCGATCCTGGTCGATCGCTACGGCCGGCGGATCGCGATCGACGCCCCGCGAAGCGCCGCCGACTCTCCGCTCATGCGCATGGTCGGGGGGATGAGGCTTACGGATTCCGGCGCGGATCGATCCGGGGTCGTTCGGGTTTCCGCCGGCGGGCAAGCGGATCAATTCGCCGCGGTGAGAAGCCTCCCGACGACAGCGTGGCTGGTCGCCTTCGCATCGCCCGTCGACGTTCATCTCGCGGCCTGGCGCCGCACGGCGCGGGCGACCGTTCTGCTGCTCGCCTCGACAGTGGCGCTCATGGTCGCGGCTTGCGCCTTCTACGCCGCTGAGGTCAGACGCAAGCGCAAGCGCGCCCGCGCGGAGCGGACCCGATGCGCGCGCATCGATCTGGCCCTCAATCGCGGCCGTTGCGGCCTGTGGACCTGGGATCTGGAGCGCGGGCGGATCGTCTGGTCGGAGTCGATGTTCGACATTCTCGCGCTCAGCGAGCGTTGCAGCCATTGGACCATTGCCGACCTGCAAACGCTGATTCATCCGGAGGACCTGAGCCTGGAGACGATCGGGCGGACCGCCGCCGAAGGGCAGGGCGATCGCGTCGACGTCGAGTTTCGCATGCGCGCGGCCGATGGGCGATGGGTGTGGCTGCGCAAGCAGGCGGAAATGATCGAGGACGAGGAAACCGGCTCCGCCAACCTCGTCGGCATCGTTTTCGATGTCAGCGATCGCAAACGCGAGGCCGAACTGTCGGCGACGGCGGACCAGCGCCTTCGCGACGCGATCGAAGCCATCTCCGAGGCTTTCGTCCTGCGGGATTCCGGCAACCGGCTCGTGCTCTGCAACTCGAAGTATCGAAGCCTGAACAACTTGCGCGGCGAAGCGTTCGAAGCCGGCGCAAATTCGGACCTGTTGGCCGCGTTCGGCGACGCCCCGGTCATCGCTGAAGAGACCGTCGCAGCGGCGGACGCAGTCGGTCTGGCCGGCTGCTCGCGCAGCTACGAAGCGCGCCTGGCCGACGGCCGATGGCTGCAGGTCAACCAACGGCGCACCCGCGACGGCGGCTATGTGTCGGTTGGCTCGGACATCACCGCGCTCAAGCAGCACGAGGCGCAACTGGTTGACTCAGAGCGTCTTCTGCTCGCCACGGTCGCCCAGTTGCGGCAGTCGCGCCGTTCGCTCGAGGAGCAGGCCTGGCAGCTCGCCGAACTCGCCGATCGCTATCACGAGCAGAAAGCGCAAGCCGAGGCGGCCAATCGCGCCAAGGCGGAATTTCTGGCCAACATGAGTCACGAGCTGCGCACGCCGCTCAATGCGATCATCGGATTCTCTCAGTTGATGGGGAACCAGACCTTCGGGCCGCTGGGATCGCAGAAGTATTGTGACTATTGCGCGCATATTCTCTCGGGCGGCGAATACCTGCTGCGTATCGTCAGCGACATTCTCGACATGTCGCGACTCGAAGCGGGCCGCGAGCGTCTGACCCGCGTGCGCTTCCGCGCCGAACAGGCGGTCAACCGCGCCGTGTCCGACATTGCCGCGACGGCGCGAGAGAAGCGCATCGCCGTCATTGTCGACGTCACAGCGGACCTGGCGATCGACGCCGACCCCTCGGCCGTCGAGCGCATCCTGACGACGCTGATGCGCAACGCCGTGAAGTTCGCGCCGGAAGGCGGAGAGATCAGTATTGGCGCACAGGCGATCGCTGAGCAGGTCTATTTCTATGTTGAGGACAATGGCCCTGGCATCGCGGCCGAGGACCTCCCGCGTTTGGGGCGGCCCTTCGAGCAGGGCGGGGTGGTGATGGCGAATGGGATGAGGGGTTCGGGGCTCGGCCTCGCGATCGCCAATTCCCTGGTCGAACTGCATGGCGGAACGCTTCGGCTCGCCTCGCGCCCCGGCGAAGGCGCTGTCGCGCTCGTCACCCTGCCGCGAATCCAGCGGAGCGCGGGCGCGGTCGCGCTCGCCCAGGTGGCTTGAGAGGGCGCCTGTTTGTAGGTCCCGCAAAACGGGCGAGGCTCGGCCGCCGCCTCGTTTCGGCGCCATCGTCGACCGCCCGCAAATGGACGTCGCGTCCTCGGCTGCCGACCGATTCGTCGGTGCGCTTTCGTTCTCGCCGCGTGTCCAAAGTGTGACGCGGGTCACAGTCCTGAAGGCGCCGCTGTCCTAGCGTCAATGAGCGCGGAGGGCTCGGTCGGCCGCGGAAAAGGGGTTTGGCGGCGGCTCCCATTGCTGAGGCAGCCTCGGAATCTCGCCGACATCGTACTTCCCTCAAACCTCTGCCCGAGGCGCTCCGCGGTTTTGTGGACTGGAGGAGGCTTGCGCGATGGACAACGAACGCGAATCCTGGGCGCCTCGCGGGCGCGCGGCGTCTTATGACGGGGCGGTCCCCGATGATCCGGGGCCGTGGCTGTCCGAGCGCTCTCCTATCGATCTGGGGGCCGTCAGTGGCGGATCGCGGGATGTGGTGGCGGCTTCGGTCGAAGATTCCGCGGTTGAGGCGACCGTGAGGTGGTTCAGGACCGAAAGGGGTTATGGTTTCGTTGAATTGCCCGAGGGGCGGGGCGACGCGTTCCTGCATCTGAACGCGCTGCGTCCGGTGGGGCGCGAATCCTTGCCGACCGGCGCGAAGCTGCGCGTGATTGTGGGCCTCGGACCCAAGGGCGCGCAAGTGACCCGGGTCGTCGAGGTCGACGCCTCGAGCATCGTCGAATCGTCCGTTCGTTCGTTCGCCGCCGGCGCGAGGACGCAGGGCAGGCGCGCGCCAGACGCCTCCGCGGCGGTCGACCTGACCGGCAGGGTCAAGTGGTTCGACGGCGTAAGGGGCTTCGGCTTCGTCGCCAGCGACGATTTCGGCAAGGACGTGTTCGTCCACTGCTCGATTCTTCGCCCCACCGGCGTTTTGCGGCTTGCCGAAGGCCAGGCCGTGGCCATGCGGGTCGTCGACACGCCCAAGGGGCGTGAGGCGATCGAAATCTCGCTCTAATCCGCCCCAGCGTTGAAGCGCCAGTCGCGCGAAGCGACGCGCTTCTTCAGCGGCGCCAGGCGGAACGCCAGAAAGCCGACGGGTCGGGAACAGAGGCTTCCCGACCTGAACGCCGGGCTTTGCGAAATCGGACCGGGGAACGGCGCGCGCGCCCGCCGCCGCGGCGCAGCGACGACGACGCGCATCGCTCTCCGCGCGGCGCCGGCGTGCGAGGCGATTCGGACGCTCATCCGATCGCAACCACCAACCGTCCGCGGGTTTCGCCGTTGAGAATTCGCCGCCCGGCGTCGAAGACCTCGTCGAAGGGGATGGTCTCGGTCATCGCGGCGAGCTTCCGGCGATCGAGATCGCGCGCGAGCCTGCCCCAGGCCTTGAGCCTGCGCGGCATCGGACATTGGACGCTGTCGACGCCGGCGAGCGTCACTGCGCGCAGTATGAACGGTGCGACCGTCGCCGGCAGATCCATGCCGCCCGCCAGCCCGCAGGCGGCGACGGCGCCGCCGTAGCGCGTTTGCGCCAGCACGTTGGCGAGTGTCTGCGAGCCGACGCTGTCGACCGCCGCCGCCCAGCGCTCTTTGCCGAGCGACTTGCCCGGCGCGGCCAGAGAGGCCCGCTCGATGATCTCAGCGGCTCCGAGTTGCTTCAGGTAGTCCGACTCGCTCGGCCGTCCGGTCGAGGCGATGACCGTCCAGCCTTTGTCCGCGAACAGCGAAATGGCGGTCGACCCGACGCCCCCGGCGGCGCCGGTGACCAATACGGGGCCGGCCGCGGGCGTAACGCCCTCCCGCTCGATCGCCATCAGGGCCAGCATCGCGGTGTAGCCGGCGGTGCCGATGGCCATGGCCTCCGCACGGGTAAGTCCCGCGGGCAATTTGACCAGCCAGTCGCCGTTCACGCGCGCCCGCTCGGCGTAACCGCCGAAATGGGTCTCGCTGAGGCCATAGCCGTTGAGGATGACCTCATCGCCCTCGGAAAAATCCGGCCGGCTCGAGGCTTCGACGATCCCGGCAAGGTCGATGCCGAGCACCATTGGGAACCGCCGGATGATCGCGGATTTGCCCGAGAGCGCCAGGCCGTCCTTATAGTTGACGGTCGAGTGGGTGACGCGAATGGTCACGTCGCCCTCCATCAGGTCGGCCATCTCCATGTCGACGAAACGAACGTCCTGGCCCGCGTCGGATTTGTCGGCCCGTACGGCGCGAAACGGCATGGGAATCTCCTCTCTTCGCGAACCGGGTCGTCGTCCGCGCCATGCATGGGCGCAGCGGCGCCGGCCAAATCGCCTGGCGGTCGCGTCTCACAACGGTCAAGTCTATTGGCGAGATTCGGCGCCCGGTCAATTCGATCGGCGGAGGCTAAGCGCTATTGCCGTCGCGACACGGAGAATTCGCCGGCCGCCGCACGGTCGGCCAAGCGGGTGGCGACCTGCGCCGCGTTGTCCTCGCCGTGGGCCGCGACGAGTTCGCACATCGCCGCGCATAGCGCCGCGTCGACGAAGTCATCGGCGCCGATGCCGTCGAGCAGCGCAAATGCGAACGCCTCGCTTACATAGCTCAAGGCCGCGTTGCGGGCGTCCGCGGCGCTGCGCTCCTCGAGCGGGTTCTGGATCGCGATCGGCATCGGCCACAATATTAAGACCTTGCGAATGGCAAGGCGACGCGAGTCCTTCAAAAGGGTTAATTTTGGTTGGACAATGCGTTCATTCGGGCGTTTTCGCCGTGGTCTGGGGTGGAAAAATGACCTGCCTCGCCGCAGAGCGCGCCTTTGGCTATAGACGGAAGCAGGCGGCGAGCCTTTTTGGCCCCGCCGCGCCGCGTTTGGACGCCGGAGCAGCGGAATGTGCGGACGCTACGCGATCACTTTGCCGCCGGAGGCGGTGCGTTCGTATTTCGCCTACCGCGAATCTCCGAATTTTCCGCCGCGCTACAATATCGCGCCAACCCAGCCGATCCCGTTGGTGATCGCCGAACCGCGAAGTTCGGGCGGCGTTCGGCATTTTCTGTTGGCGCGCTGGGGGTTCCTGCCGGGCTTCGTCAAGGACCCGAGGACTTTCCCCCTCATCATCAACGCCCGCGCTGAAACGCTCGCGGCCAAGCCGAGCTTTCGCGCCGCCCTCATGCGGCGGCGATGCGTGGCGATCGCCGACGGATTTTATGAATGGCGGCGGGAGGCGGAGCCGGGCGTCGGCCGGGGACCGCCCAAGCGGCCCTATCTCGTTCGCCGCGTCGGCCGCGAGCCGATGGGCTTCGCGGGTCTCTACGAGACCTGGAGCGATCCGACCGGCGGCGAGATCGACACCGCCTGCATTGTCACGACGCCGGCCAATCGGTCGATGGCCGCGCTGAGCGACCGTATGCCGGCGATCCTCGATCCGCGGGATTTCGCCGCCTGGCTCGACGTCGACGGCGTTGACGCAGCAAGAGCGAGCGGCCTGTTGCGGCCGGCGCCGGAAACCGCTCTCGAACTCGTTGAGATCGGTCCGGCCGTCAACCATGTAGCGAACGACGATGAGAGCCTGCAAATCCCGGTCGAATGACAGATCCGGTCGGGCCGAGGCGAGACGCCAGCTTCGACTCGTCTTGCCCGCTGGCGCGCGAAGCGGCAAGAGTGCGCGCCTGACCTTTTAGGACTCGAGAGCGAATTCATGGCCGAGCGAGAGAGGCCGCCGCGCGTTGTGACTTCCGTGCAGGGCGCGGACGGACTGCTGCGCTGCCCGTGGCCGGGCGCCGATCCGCTCTACCTCGCCTATCACGACGAGGAATGGGGCGTGCCCGAATACGACGACCGGGCCCTGTTCGAGAAGCTGGCGCTCGACGCTTTCCAGGCGGGGCTGTCGTGGATCACGATCCTGCGCAAGCGCCCCGCCTTTCGCGCCGCCTTCGACGGCTTCGAGCCGAAAAAGATCGCGCGTTGGAGCGCGGCGAAGAAGGACGCGCTGATGCTCGACGCCGGCATCGTGCGCAATCGCGCCAAGATCGAGGCGACCGTCGCGCTCGCCCGCGTCTTTCTCGACCTCGCCGACAAGGGCGGCTTCGCGCGTCACCTTTGGAGCTTTGTCGACGGGCGGCCGATTCAGAACGAACGCCGCAGCCTCGCCGACATTCCCGCCGAAACCGAGGCCGCGCGCGCAATCTCCAAGGACCTGCGCGCGCGCGGCGGCAATTTTGTCGGCCCGACGATCGTCTACGCGTTCATGCAGGCGACGGGCATGGTCAACGACCATCTCGTCGACTGCTGCCGCCACAAGGCCTGCCGCGCGCTGGCGCGGAACTCCGGGCGGTGAGCGAACGCGGTAAGCCTCGCGCCTGGCAGCGCATGCTGTCGGGGCGGCGGCTCGACCTCATCGATCCTTCGCCGCTCGACGTCGAGATTGGCGACATCGCGCACGGGCTGGCGCGCGTCGCGCGCTGGAACGGCCAGACCAAAGGACCGGAGATCTTCTCGGTCGCGCAGCATTCGCTGCTGGTCGAGGCGTTGTTCGCCTCCGGTTCGCCGCCGCAGCCGAGTGAGGCGCGCCTCGCGGCGCTGCTGCACGACGCCCCCGAATATGTGATCGGCGACATGATCTCGCCGTTCAAGGCCGCGGTCGGCGGCGATTACAAGCGCGTCGAAGCGCGCCTCCACCGGGCGATCCACATCCGATTCGGCTTGCCTGCAGAACTGACGGCGCAGCTCGCCAAGCGCATCAAGGCGGTCGATCGCGCCTCGGCCTATCTGGAGGCGACCGCGCTCGCCGGGTTCTCAATCGCCGAGGCGCGCAAGCTGTTCGGCGAGCCGGAGTTTGCGCCCTGCGATTTCGCCGCCTATCTCGAGCCGCTGCGGCCGAGCGAAGTCGAGAACCGCTTCCTCAGCCGTTTCGCCGAACTCGACGCCGAGAACGCCCCGGGGGCAGGGTCCCGACTTTGATCACGCCGGCGCCATAGCGCGTTCAGTTCGTGTCGGCGCGCGTCACATGTGCGATCCGTGGACGCCCAACACACCTACGAGCCAAAGCACTATTAGCACGATCAAGACAAGCCCCAGGACGCCGCCGAGCCCCGCACTCCCATAACGACCGTGCGCATAATATCCACCGCCCCCGCCGAAAATCAGAATTAGCACAATGATAATAAGGATCGTGCCCATGCCTCAAAGTCTCCTAAGGGTTGCTCAAAGTTCCGGCCGCGCCGAGAGAGTCAACTACTTCTTCACGGCGTCCCGCACCGCGTCTTTTAGGCCGCCAATGGCGTTTTGCACTTTCCCTTCGACCTTGTCAGCCTTGCCCTCGGCCTCCAACTTGGAGTTGCCGACCACCTTTCCGACCGCCTCCTTTGCCGCACCCTTGACCTGCTTCGCCGATCCCGCGATGCGATCCTTGTCCATGACTTTCTCCTCTGCAAGTTCGTAAAACGGCGGCGCTTGCGTGTTCGCCAATGCTCCGGCCGTTTTCGTCAGTTTCAGATACCGCTCTGATTTGCGGTGGTCATTGATTTAAATCAGTCGATGTCCACCCGACTTTTGCTGGAAGCCGCTTTGCATCGGGCAATATTGGGTTCCACTGCCGAATAGTGGGAGACACTTCAATTGGTTGGACGGCGTAATCCAACCGGGCGAATTTTACACGACGCAGGACGTCAATCTGTTTCGACGGAGCGTAGGTATTTTCCGAGCCTATGAGGGCTTCGACTTCTCCATCATGTTCAGTGGAGCTATCCAACGTCTTTCCGACTGCGGACTTTGTTGCTCGCTCTTACCCTGGTCGTTTCCTTTTGGGAATTCATGCAAATCAACAACAGTTTCAGAATAGCCAGGAAAGATGCGTAACGTTCAACCATGGAAAGGAAACCGGGCTATGTTTCGCAAGCAAATTCTCTTGGGCGCGATCATCGTCGGCCTCGCCGGCTCGCTCGCGGGGTGTGCGCCGGTGGGCTACGCTGGTTACGGCGGTGGTGGGCCTGTCGTCTATAGCGGCGGCTACGGCGCCCCCGTCTATGGTGGCGGTTACTACGGCGGGCACGTCTATCGCCACGGCTATTACGGCGGCGCCTATCGAAGCGGCGTTCACTCTCGCGGCGTTTATTCTCGCGGCGTCTACGGCCGTGGCGGCTATTACCGCGGCGGCCATCATGGCGTTTACCGCAGCGGCGCCTATCGAAGCGGCGTTCATTCTCGCGGCGTTTATTCTCGCGGCGGCCATCATGGCGTCCACCGCGGCGGCGCCTATCACGCCGGTCAGCGGCGACGGTGATCTGGTCGAGCGATCCTCGTCCTGATATTGTGTTCGGCGGGTTCGGCTGGAAGGGGCGGGGACGTTGGTTCTGAACCGACGCCCCGCGCAACCGGCGGCGACGAGATTTGACGGACGTGAGGCGCGCTGATTTTCAGCAAGCTGCGCCGGGGATATTGCGGAGCAGCCGCTGCGGCCCGCCGAAGCGGAGGCGCGCTTTCTCGACCGGTTCGCCGAACTCGACGGCGAGGCCATTGCGCGGGCGGGCGGGTGAAGACGCCTTCACCTAACGTCCCCGGCAAACAGGCGCGCCGCCGCTTGCGCCGGCGTCGCGTTTCAGCCAAACAGGCGCGCCGCCGCTTGCGGGCGTCGCGTTTCAACAACGAATGTCTTTCCACCATTCAGGGGTCGATGAAGTCATGAGCAGCGAAGACAAGAAACATCGTGCGCATCTGCCCATGCCCACGCCGGAGCGAACTGGGCTCATCACTTACGATGCGAAGGATCCGGACAGCAAATTCCCGCCAATTGAGCAACTTCGTCCGCCCAAGGGCGCACCCAACGTTCTCATCATCCTGATCGACGACGCCGGTTTCGGCTCGGCGAGCGCTTTCGGCGGCCCCTGCCAGACGCCAAACGCCGAAAAGCTGGCGGCGGGCGGGCTGAAGTTCAATCGCTTTCACACCACCGCCCTGTGCTCTCCGACCCGCCAGGCCCTGTTGACCGGGCGCAACCACCATTCCGCCGGCATGGGCGGCATCACCGAGGTCGCCACCGGGGCCCCGGGATACAATTCCGTGCTGCCCAATACGATATCGCCGCTGGCGCGGACCCTGAAGCTCAACGGCTACTCGACCGCGCAGTTTGGCAAATGCCACGAAGTGCCGGTGTGGGAGACGAGCCCGGTCGGGCCTTTCGACGCCTGGCCAACGGGCGGGGGCGGCTTCGAGTATTTCTATGGTTTCATCGGCGGCGAGGCGAACCAGTGGTACCCGACGCTGTACGAGGGCACGACGCCGGTCGAACCGAAGAAGACGCCCGAAGAGGGCTACCACCTCATGGAGGACATGACCGACAAGGCGATGGCCTGGATCTCGCAGCAGAAGGCGCTCGCGCCCGACAAGCCTTTCTTCGCCTATTTCGCGCCCGGCGCGACCCATGCGCCCCATCATGTGCCCAAGGAATGGGCCGACAAGTACAAGGGCAAATTCGATCAGGGCTGGGACAAGCTGCGCGAGGAGACCATCGCCCGGCAAAAGGCGCTCGGCGTCATCCCTGAGGACGCAAAGCTTACCGCGCGTCATGCGGAGATCCCCAGTTGGGACGAAATGCCGGAGGCGCTGAAGCCGGTCCTGCGCCGCCAGATGGAAGTGTACGCGGGCTTCATGGAGTACACCGACCACCATGTCGGGCGGCTGCTCGATGGCCTGAAAAAGCTCGAAATCTCCGACGACACGCTCGTCTACTACATCATCGGCGACAACGGGGCCTCGGCCGAAGGCACGATCAACGGCGCCTATAACGAAATGGCCAACTTCAACGGCCTGGCGGCGCTCGAGACCCCTGAATTCCTGATGCAGCGCCTGGACAAGCTCGGCGGCCCGGAATCATACAATCACTACGCCGTGGGTTGGGCGCACGCGATGAACGCGCCCTATCAGTGGACGAAGCAGGTCGCGTCGCATTGGGGCGGAACCCGCAACGGCACGATCGTGTCCTGGCCGAACGGCATTAAGGGAAAGGGCGAAATCCGATCCCAGTTTCACCATGTCATCGACATCGCGCCCACAATACTCGAAGCGGCGGGATTGCCCGAGCCGATCTCGGTCAACGGCGTGCAGCAGCGCCCGATCGAGGGCGTCAGCATGCTGTACTCGTTCAATGACGCCAAGGCCGCGGAGCGGCGCGAGACGCAGTACTTCGAGATGTTTGGCAACCGCGGCATCTACCACAAGGGCTGGACCGCGGTGACAAAACACGGCACGCCCTGGGTGCTGATGGGACGAAAGACCGTACCGCTCGACGACGACGTGTGGGAGCTTTACGACACCAACAAGGACTGGAGCCAGGCGAACGATCTGTCCAAGCAGATGCCGGAAAAGCTCCATGAACTCCAGCGGCTATGGCTGATCGAGGCGACGCGCTACAACGTGCTGCCGATCGATGACCGCGTCGCCGAGAAGATGAACCCGGACACCGCCGGCCGGCCGGTGCTGATCAAGGGAAACACCCAGCTGCTGTTCGGCGGCATGGGGCGCCTGTCTGAAAACTGCGTCCTCAACATCAAGAACAAGTCCCACGCCGTGACCGCGGAGATCGAAGTGCCGAACTCGGGCGCCGAGGGCGTGATCATCGCCCAGGGCGCGAACATCGGCGGCTGGAGTCTCTACGCGAAAGGCGGCAAGCTCAAATACTGCTACAACGTCGCCGGAGTGAACCACTACTATGTGGAGTCCGCGAGCCCGCTGCCCGCTGGCGAGCACCAGGTGCGGATGGAATTCGCCTACGCCGGCGGCGGCCTCGGCAAGGGCGGCCAGGTGACGCTCTATGTCGACGGCAAGAAGGTCGGCGAAGGCTCGGTCCCGATGACCCAGGCAATGGTCTTTTCCGCCGATGACGGCTGCGACGTCGGCGAGGATAGCGGCGCCCCCGTCTCTCCGGATTACGGCTCGCGCGGCAACGCCTTTAATGGCCGGGTCAAGGGCGTCCAGCTCGCCATCGCCGACGCCGCCGAAAACTCGGACCACCTCGTCTCGCCGGAGGACGCGATCCGGATCGCGATGGCGCGGCAGTAAGGCGGGCGCCGGCCGCCACGAGACGCTCCGGCCGCAGGGCTGATCGAGCGGCCGGATTCCGCCATCGCGGCTCGTTTGGAAAGGCCTTCGATTCTTACGAAGCTCCGCCGGCCGCCCGGCGGAGTTGGCAAGGCGCCGCCGGCATGAGAGAAGCGCCTCGCAATTGAGACGCCTCGATGCCGCGCCTGCACATCTGTTCGCTCGCCATGATCGACGAAATCGCCGCCCAGACCGGCGCGCGTTCGCTCGTCACCCTGCTGAGCCCCGGCACGCGGGTCCAGCGTCCGGCAGGAATCGCGCCGGAACGCCATCTCTATCTTGCGGTGTCGGACATCGTCGCGCCGGAGCCGGGGCAGGTGCTGCCGGACCATTCGCATCTCGACCAGCTCCTCGCCTTCGCCCGCGCCTGGGACCGCGCCGAGCCGATGCTGATCCATTGTTTCGCCGGCGTCAGCCGCTCGACCGCCGCCGCCTTCATCAGCGCTTGCGCGCTCAGTCCTCAACGCGACGAATTCGCCATCGCCCGGGCGCTGCGCGCAGCCTCGCCGACCGCGACCCCGAACGCCCGCCTGGTCGCGCTCGCCGACGCGAAACTCGGCCGGCGCGGCCGCATGAACGCGGCGATCGCGAAGATCGGGCGGGGCGAGGAGTGCTTCGAGGGAACGCCTTTCGTCCTCGAGCTGGGCTAGCGCGCAGCCTGGCCCCGCGTAGCGGTCAGCCCGCGCCGGTGATCCACAGGATATCGCCGACGATGGCGTAGGTCAGCGTTGCGACAAACCGCCACACAAAGTTGAGGTCGAGGCCGGTCTGCGCGCCCAGGATCGGCAGGATCAGCAGCGCGGCGATCAGAATGATCATTCCATAAGGCTCGAGCGAGGCGAGCGCGCGCGAAGGCTCCGCGGGCAAGAGCCCCACAAGGATGCGGCCGCCGTCGAGCGGCGGAATCGGCAACAGGTTGAATACGGCGAGCAGCACGTTGATCAGGAGGGCGTTGTTGAGGTTGTCGGCCGCCCAGCCCGACGCGCCGTTCGGCAGGAACGGAACCAGACGAAACAACATCGCGCTCAGGATTGCCAGTGCGAGATTGATCGCCGGGCCTGCCGCGGCGACGAACACCGAGTCCCGCTTCGGATTGCGAAGCGCGCGGAAGTTGACCGGCACCGGCTTGGCGTAGCCGAACAAAAACGGCGCGTGCGAAATCAGCAGGAGCGCCGGAAGCAGGATGGTGCCGAACGGGTCGATATGCTTTAGCGGATTGAAGGTGACGCGACCCTGCAGCCACGCGGTTCTGTCGCCAAAGAGCCGCGCGACATAGCCGTGCGCCGCCTCATGAAAAGTGATGGCGATGACGAGCGGAATGATCCAGGTCGAGAGCCCGTAGAGCGAAAGGCCGAAGCGAGACAGCATCGTCCTATCCTTGAGCCGCGGGCGCCGCGCCGGGCGTTGACGGCGCCGCCCGCAATTCCTCGCGAATCTGTTGCAGCGCGTTCTCGTCGAGCGTTTCGCGCTCGAGCAGGAGTCGTGCGCCGCGTTCGAGCGTCTTTTCATGCTCCTTGAGAATGCCGACCGTGCGCTCGAAACTGTCGCTGACGATCTTCTGCACCGCCTCATCGATCGCGCGGGCCGTTTCGTCGCTGTAGCGCTTCTCATGCAGGCCACCGAGACCCGGCGGCCCGGTCAGGAACGGAGACGGCGCATCCTCGTAGGAGACCGGCCCGAGCGTCTGCTCCATGCCGAAACGCGTCGCCATGTCGCGGGCGATGTCGGTCACCTTGGCGAGGTCGTCGGCGGCGCCGGTCGAAAGATGATGGAACACTGTCCATTCGGCAGCGCGCCCGCCGAGCAGCACCGCCATCTTGTCGAGCAGCTCTGCGCGGGTGATGACATAGCGGTCCTCGGTCGGCCGCTGGATCGTATAGCCGAGCGCGCCGACGCCGCGCGGGATGATCGAAATCTTGTGCACTGGATCGACGCCCGGCAACGACATCGCGACCAGCGCATGGCCCATCTCGTGATAGGCGACGAACTGTCGCTCCTTGGGACTGAGCACCCGCTTCTTCTTCTCCAGGCCGGCGACGATGCGCTCGACGCCCTCGGTGAAATCATCCATCGCGACTTCCTTGGCGTCGCGGCGGGTGGCGACGAGCGCCGCCTCGTTGACCAGATTGGCGAGGTCGGCGCCTGTGAATCCGGGGGTCAGGGCGGCGATCTTTTCCGCCGAGACGTCGGCGGCGAGCTTGTGGCCCTTCAGATAGAGATTGACGATGTCGATGCGCCCGAGCTTGTCCGGGCGGTCGACCAGCACCTGACGGTCGAAGCGGCCGGCGCGCAACAGCGCCGGGTCGAGGATTTCCGGCCGATTGGTCGCCGCGATCAGCACCAGGCCGCTGCGGGAATCGAAGCCGTCGAGTTCGACCAGCAGCTGGTTGAGAGTCTGCTCCTTCTCGTCGTGCCCCATATAGGGGTAGGCGCCGCGGGCGCGCCCCATCGCGTCGAGTTCGTCGATGAAAATGATCGCCGGAGCCTTTTGCCGCGCCTGCACGAACAGATCCCGCACGCGCGCCGCGCCCACGCCGACGAACATCTCCACGAATTCCGAACCATTGATCGAAAAGAACGGCACGCCGGCCTCGCCGGCGATCGCCCGCGCCAGCAGGGTCTTGCCGGTGCCGGGCGGCCCGACCAGCAGCACGCCCTTGGGCATGCGCGCGCCGAGCCGGCCGTATTCGGCGGGGTGCTTGAGAAAGTCGACGATCTCCTTGAGCTCCGCCTTGGCTTCGTCGACGCCGGCGACGTCCTTGAATGTCGTCTTGGTGTCGGTCTCGACATAGACCTTGGCCTTGCTGCGGCCGATCGACATCAAGCCGCCCATTCCGCCCTGGCCTTGCGCGAGGCGCCGGAACCAGAACATCCACAGGCCGAAGAAAATCGCGGTTGGAATGATCCAGGAGAGCAGCTCGCTGAGAAAAGTGTTCTGGACCTGGCCGCTGAACTTCACATGATTGCGCTGAAGATCGGCGGCGAGTTGCGGCGCGACGCGGGTCGTCTGGAAGCTCTTCGCCCCGCTCTTCTGCGCTTCTTTCCAGTCGCCCTCGATATAGTCGCCCGAGACCCGGACCTGGGCGATCTTGCCGGCGCTAAGGTCGTCCAGAAACTCGCTGTAGGGGATGACGGCGACATTTCGGCTCAAGGCCCACATCTGCGCGAACAGGATCACGCCCATGATCGCGATGAAGGCGTACCAGGCGTGCCATCGTTGTTGCTTGTCCATCAGCGGCTCCCCGTCCCGGGGGATGAAGTCGAGCGCGCAGCGGTCCACGAAAGGCGTCTGGATTCATGTGCATGCCGACGTTCCGGTTCGCGTCTCATTGCCTGAGAACGGGGATCGAGTAAAGCCGCGCCAAAACCGTGATTATGGCCACCGTCCTGCCCTCGACGCCTGAGCCGGCGTCGCGCGAGCCTCGCGACACGCGTCCGGTCGTCAGTTTTGCAAAAATGTCGCAATCAAGCGCGGGGCGCTCAAACAACCCGCGGACGCGCCGTCCGCGGCTTTGGGAGGCGCGAGGCCCGTTTGCGCCAAACGAATTGAAGCGGCCGCCGCGCGCCCTTCGACCAACGCCCCGCCGGCAAGCGCCGGCCGATCAAGGCAGCATATCGCCCCCACGATCGCCAGCACGCCTGCGGCGCGACGGAAGCGCCTCGCCTTGCCCGTTCCCTGCATCGAGGCGCCTCCCAAATCCGCAGCCGAATTGTTCACGCGACGCTTCGCGCGATACGTCCATGAATGTTCGCCGATCCCCGCTTCCCGCGGCCCCGATGTTGTCGGCCGCCAGCGAAATATGCAATGGTGGGCGCGGCGCACGACAACCTTAGGGGAGAGAAAATGTCCGGCAAGAAAATTCTGATGCTCGTTGGAGAGTTCACCGAGGAATACGAAATCTTCGTCTACCAGCAGGCGATGGAAGCGGTGGGACACATTGTTCATGTCGTCTGTCCCGACAAGAAGGCCGGCGATTTGATCGCCACTTCCCTTCACGATTTCGAGGGTCATCAGACCTATACCGAAAAGCCCGGTCACAATTTCACTTTGAACAAGACCTTCGCCGACGTCCGGCTCAAGGACTACGACGCGGTCTATTGCGCCGGCGGGCGCGGTCCGGAATACATTCGCACCGACAAGCGCGTGCAGGCGATGGTGCGTCACTTCCATGAGGAAGGGAAGCCGATCTTCACCATCTGCCACGGGGTTCAGATTCTGGTCGCGGTCGACGGCGTCGTCCGGGGCAAGAGGGTCGGCGCGCTGGGCGCCTGCGAACCGGAAGTGATCCTTGCGGGCGGAACCTACGTCGACCTGTCGCCGACCGAAGCCCTGGTCGACGGCACGATGGTGTCGGCCAAGGGATGGACGGCGCTGGCGGCCTTTATCCGGGAGTGCCTCAAGGTTCTAGGCACCGAGATCCGCCACAGCGAAGCGCAGCGAAGTCGAGAGCCGGCCAAGAGGGCGGCGGTCGCATAGTGATTTATGAGCTTCGCGTCTATCGCTGCCTCCCGAACCGGATGCCGGCTCTATTGAAGCGGTTCGAATCGGCGACGCTGCGGCTATGGGAGAGACACGGCGTCCGGCAGGCCGGCTTCTGGACGACGCTGATCGGAGAGTTGAGCAACGATCTCACTTACCTCCTGGCCTGGGAGTTGCTGGCCGAGCGCGAGCGGAAATGGGGCGCCTTCGCGAGCGATCCGGAGTGGATCGCCGCCAAGCGCGACAGCGAGAAGGACGGCCCGATCGTCGCCAACGTGGCGAGTTCGATCTTGCAGCCGACCTCGTTCTCGAGCGTGCGCTAGCTCTTTGGCCGCGCCGGGCGGACGGGGAATTTTCGTCGGAGGCGTTGCCTTCGTGGCGAAGGCCAAAACCAGGCGATCACGCCGCGGCTCTCCGACCGCGGCATGGCATGACCGCTGGCTCGGCGCCATCGCGGCCCTCGGATGAAGTTAGACCGATTTGGATGACGGCTATGGACATCAAGCCCAGCGGCTCGCAGCCTTCCCGGAACGGGCCAGAGAATTATTTCACTGGGAGCGTCCGGATCGACGCGCCGTTCAGCGGCAGCGGGGGGTTCAGCGCGGCCACCGTCACTTTCGAGCCCGGCGCGCGCACCGCCTGGCATACGCATCCGCTTGGCCAGACGCTCCTTGTTACCGCGGGTCTCGGCCGCGTGCAGCGGGAAGGCGGCCCGATCGAGGAGATCCGACCGGGCGACATCGTCTGGTTCGAGCCGGGCGAGAAGCACTGGCACGGCGCGACGCCCGATTGCGCGATGACGCATATCGCCATTGCCGAAATGAAGGACGGCTCGGCCGTCGCTTGGATGGAGAAGGTCACTCACGACCAGTACGTCGAAGGGAAGACGTAATCGAAGGAATCCAAGCGAATCCAAGGATTTTTTGTTTGGATTTCCTTGGATTTTCTTGGTTATGTTTGGATTGGCTTGGAAAAATTTGGTCGAACCCGGAGCGCGTTCGGCGCCTACTTAAACACAATTCACGTTCAGTAATTACGCTAGCGGTCTCTGGACGCTGCGACGTCGGGGGGAAGCCGCGGCTTCGCAGGTCAGGGCTAGGCGCGGTCAGACGCCGAGGTAGCGCTCGAGGATTTGCGGCCGCCCCTTCAGCTCGCCGGCCGGACCCTCGTGGACGACGTGGCCATTGTTGATGATGTAGACGCGCTGGGCCAGCGCAAGCGTCGCCGCCAGGTTTTGCTCGACCAGCACGATCGTCTGCCCGGCCGCCGCCAGCGCGCGGCAGGCCGCCACCAGGTCGTGGACGATGACGGGCGCGAGGCCCTCAAAGGGCTCGTCAAGCAGGATGATCTTGGGATCGCGCACGAGCGCGCGGGCGATCGCCAGCATCTGCTGCTCGCCCCCGGAGAGGTCGGTGCCGCGGCTGGCGCGGCGCTCCTTCAGGCGAGGAAACATCTCGTAGATGCGGTCGAGCGGCCAGCGCTTGGGCGCGGTCAATCCGGCGAGGATCAGGTTTTCCTCGACATTGAGGCTGCCGAAGATGCGCCGCTGCTCGTGGACAAGCTGCATGCCCAAACGCGCGATGCTGTGCGCCCTCTGACCGACAAGCTCGACGCCGTCGAGCTTGACGCTGCCCGCACGCGGCGTGACGACCCCCATAAGACTCTTGAGCGTGGTGCTCTTGCCGGCGCCGTTCCGGCCGAGAAGGGCGACCGCCTCATGTTTCTCGACCCGCAGCGAAACATCGAACAGAATGTGCGAGTCGCCGTAGTAGCTGTTGAGCGCCTTGACTTCGAGCAGGCTCATTATTCCAGAACCCCCCCGAGATAGGCTTCCTTCACCGCGGTGTTGGCCTTGATTTCTTCGGGCGTGCCCTCGACCAGCACGCGGCCTTCCTGCAGCACGGTCACTCTTTCGACCAGTTCGAACAGCGAGTCCATGTCATGATCGATCACGATCATCGTGCGTCCGCGCGCGATCGACTTGAGCAGCGCGACCGTCTCCAAGCGCTCTCGCGGGCTCATGCCCGCGAGCGGCTCGTCGAGCAGAAGCAGGCTTGGCTGGGTCGCGAGCGCGAGCCCGATTTCGAGGCGCCGCTTCTCGCCATAGGCAAGCTCCGACACCGGCCAATCCCCCTTGCCGGCGAGGTTGACGAGCGCCAGCGTCCGCTCGACCTGGTCGTCGAGACCGGGAATGCTGTTGAGACTGCGGAACAGATCGAGCCTGAACTTGCCGCGGATCTCGCCGAGCGCCGCGATCGTGAGGTTCTGCCTCACGGTCAGCCGGTCAAAAAGCTGATTGATTTGGTAGCTCTTGGTCAGCCCGAGCTGGCAGACATCGCTGACGCTCATGCCGGTGATGTCGCGGTCTTCGAACAGGATCTTGCCGGACGTCGGGTGAACCTCGCAGGTGAGCATCTTGAAGAACGTGCTCTTGCCCGCGCCGTTCGGTCCGATGACGCCGCGCAGTTCGCCGTGATTGACGGTAAAGTCGATGTTGTTGTTGGCGAGCAGGCCGCCATAGCGCCGCGTGAGGCCAGTCGCCTGCAGGATCGGACCCGACGTCCGGTCGCTCGGACGATGCGGCGCCGGCATCGAGCCGGCGGAGGCTTGCGCAACCGGCGCGCCCGACGGCTCGCTTTCGCCGATCGAGGCGGTTTCGGCGCTCCTCCTCCGGCCGGCGAGGAGGCGGTAAAGATCGGCGATCGCGCCGACGATGCCGCGCCTCAGAAAACAGACGAGCAGCACAAACACGATGCCGAGCACGAGCTTCCAGGTCGCCCCGAGATGCAGCGTGTTCTGGAAGAAATCGCTAAGATAAAGCCAGACGGTCGCGCCGACCAGCGGCCCGAACAGCGTGCCCGCGCCGCCGATCGCCGTCTGCATGACGAGCTGGCCGGAGGTGTCGAACATGAAGGCGTCGGGCGGCATGAAGCCCTGCATGAGGGCGAGCAGCCCGCCAGCGAAACCGGCGTAAGCCGCCGCAACCACGAAGGCGGTCAGCTTGTAGCTATGGATGTTGTGACCGAGCGCGGCCGCGCGCAGCGGGTTGTCGCGCAGCGCGCTCAAGATCGCCCCGACCGGCGAGCGCACGATGCGCAGCGCGATCACCAGCCCGACGAAGTACCAGAACGCCAGAAACACATAGATCGACCAGTCGCCATTGAACTGCAGCGTGGTGAAGCCAAGGTAGACGCTCGGCTGCGGCACGCCCGGCAGGCCGTTCTCGCCGCCGGTGTAGGCAGACAGCGGATTGAACTCGACGAAGAAGAACACTTCGGCGATGGCGACGGTGATCATCGCGAAATAGATGCCGGTGCTCCTGAGCGCGATCAGGCCGACGAGATAGCCGACCACGCCGGCGACCACGGTCCCGATCACGATCGCCGCGAGCACATAAGGAAAATTGACCTGGGTCAAGAGATAGGCGGCGAACATGCCGCCGGTGCCGAAGAACGCCGATTGTCCGAACGAGAGAAGGCCGGCGTAGCCGAACAGGATGTCGAAGCCGAGGCCGAACAGGCCCCAGATCAGGATGCGGTTGATCGTCGTCGGCGCGAAGCCGAGATGGGGCAGGACGAAGGGCGCGGCGATCAGTCCGAGAGCCGTCAGGGCCTCGACGAGGAAGGGGCGCCTGGGGTTCATCTGCGGGCCTGGCTCATTCGCGGCCCGCCGCGCCGAGAAGGCCGTAAGGCCGGAACACCAGGACCAGCGTCATCGCCACGAACAGCATGACATAGGCGTAGCCCGGATTGAACATCGAGGTGATGCTGATGATCTCGCCGGCGAGCAGGCCGCCCAGCACCGCGCCGGGAAACGAGCCGACGCCGCCGATGACGACGACGACGAAGGTCTGGACCAGGATCGATTCGCCGATGTCGGGCGAGATCGACACCACCGGAGCGTTGACGATTCCGGCGAAGCCCGCCGCCATCGCGCCGATGCCGAACACCAGCATGAAAATCTTGTAAACGTCGATTCCGAGCGAATCGACCATCACCGAATCTTCGATCCCCGCCCGCACGATCATGCCGATGCGGGTGCGATAGAGAACGACATAGAGCGCGAGCAGCGCCGCGGCGACGATGCCGAGCAGAGCCAGCCGATAAGTCGGATAAACCATGAAGCCGAGCGAGGTGATGCCGCCAATCGGCGCCGGCACGGTCTTCGACAGACTGCCGAAGAAGAAGCGCACCGCTTCGACAAAGACGATGCCAAGGCCGAAGGTGACGAGAAGCTGGTCCTCGTTGGGGCGGGCGTAGAAATAGCGGATGATGATCCGCTCCATCAGCACGCCAACCAGCATCACGAAGAGGGAGCCGGCGATCACCGCCACGATGAAGGAGCCCGAATAGGTATAGGCGACCCAGCCGGCGTAGCCGCCGAGCATGAACATCGCGCCGTGCGCGAGGTTCAGCACGCCAAGCATCCCATAGATGATCGTCAGGCCGGAGGCGATCAGCGCGAGAAGCGCGCCGAGCACCAGCCCGTTGAAACATTGCGAGATGAAATTCGCCCAGTTGATCACGCCGCCCCCGCTTCGACACCGACAATTCGCTTATGCCGCCGCCCCGCCCGTCATCATGACAGGCAATCCGCCACTTGGGGAGTCACGGGAGCGGGTCCGAGACTCGGGGGCCTGGCCCCTATTTCAGGTCCAGGCCGCCGTCCGGCGAAACGTCTTCTCCGCGCCCCCTCGGCGCGGAGAAGGCTTGCGCCTGTCAGGTGTAATCGCCGAGCTTGCACGCGGGATCCGGCTTGCCCATCAGCGGCTCGCCGGGCACCACTTCGAGCACCTCCCAGAAGTCCTCCGGGTTCTTCATCTCCTTCGGCGCCTTGCCGCGCACGATGACGACGGGCCGGATCAACTGATGGTCCTCCGGCCGGAACCGCACCTCGCCGACCATCGAGGGGAAGTTTTCGCCCTTCTCGTACTGCTTGATGACGTCCGGCGGGTAGAACGAGCCGGCCTCGGACACCATGCGCGCCCAGATGGCGAACTGCATGTAGGCGTTCTCCGCGCCCCATTCCGGCCGGTAATTGTACTTCTTCTGGAACGCGTCGACGAACAACTTGGCGAGGGGATATTTGTCCTCGAGCGTCCACCAGAAGTCGGTGGCGGCGAACACGCCCTCGGTGAGCGCCGGCCCGACTTCCTTGGCGAGGAAGGGGATCTGGTAGGGGATCACCATTTTCATCTTCGGGGTGAGGCCGAACTGCTTGGCCTGCTGAACCGAGAGCACGGCGTCGCGCCCCCAGTTCACATTGATGATGAACTCGGCGCCGGAATTGGCGATGTTGGTGAGATACTGGCTGAAATCCTGGGTGCCGAGCGGCGACACCTGGTCCGTCACCTGGGTCCAGCCGCCCTGCGAGGTCAGATAATCGTTGACCGACTTGGTCACGGTGTGGCCGTAGGTGTAGTCCGGCGTCATGAACGCCGCCTTCTTGCCCTTGCCGAAATTCTTGAGCAGAACCGGGCCGATCGCATTGGCGGCCGTCTCGCCGTAGAAGCACTGGCGGAACGAATAGCGGGCGCAGTCCTTGCCGGTGGTGTCGTTCGAGCCCGAGATGGCGACGAGATAGAGAATTTTCTCGCGCTGGGCGAATTTGTTGAGCGCCACCGCGACCGCCGAGGATGTCGACCCGCTCATGGCGATGATCTTGTCGTCGTTGATGAAGGTCTGCTGCTCCTGGACGGCGTTGTTCGGCTTGGCGGCCGAATCGGCGACGACGAGAACGACCTTTTTGCCCAATACGCCCTTGGTCACCTTGGGCGCGATCTGCTTGATGAGGTCGTTGCCCTCATTGAGGTGTTCGACGGCGAGCTGCATGCCCTTGAGCTCATCCTCGCCCTGAACGGCGTAGGCGCCGGTGCGCGGCACGGTCGCGCCTATCGTGACCGAGTCGCCCTGCGAGCCTGCGGGCCAGGTGCCAAGCGCCGGCTTGTCATCCGCAAACGCCGGAACGATCAGTCCCGACGGCAGTAACGCGCCGCCGGCCAGGCCGGCTCCGGCGCCGAGCAACGCGCGACGCGACATTACCGCGCCGGCGTTTCTTCGATTAAATTCGCCCTTAGTCATGAGTATTCCTCCCGAAAAAACCACTGTTGTCTTTGTCAAACCACGTACTTCCTAGCCGTATGCGAAGCAAGACCCGACGCCGCGACCCCGTGACGTTCATCGCGACCCTACACGCATTGCCATGTGTTTGCCGCTGTCGCGCGGCTGTCAACTCGACTTTCGTTCAAGAGGACCATCAACAGTCAGTCCGCGGCGCGCACGTTTGCGAGGTGCGCGTCGTGAAGATCGAGTTCGCGCTCGATGCGGCGGCGCGCCTCGTCCGTCAGTTCGCCGCCCCGATAAAGGTCGTTGATCAGGTCTCGTTCAGCCTCGATCAGCAACAGCTCGATTTCGTCGCCGGTCTCGACCAGCTTCCTATGTTTGGCGTCGCCGTCATTGCGGCGCTCAACGGTGTCGAGCCGGTCGCGGTGAAAGCCGCGAATCGGGCGAACGAAAGATTCGGCCAGCTCACGTTCGGCCGCCAGTCCGTCGAGGCGGTCGATCGCCGCCTCGATGGCGCGCCTGCGAGCCTTGAACTCCTCGTCGCGCTCGGCTTGTCGCTCGCGACGTCCGGCGTGAGCAAGACCGAGTGCGCGGGTGACGGCGGGCAGCGTCAGTCCTTCTCCGACCAGGGTCACGAAAATGACGCAGAATGTCAGAAAGAGGATAAGGTCACGGTCGGGAAAGGGACTTCCGTCCGCCCTCGCGAATGGGATCGCCAGCGCCGCCACCAGCGATACGATGCCGCGAATTCCGGTGAACGCCAGGGCGAACGGCCATTGCCACGGCGGCGCTGGATCGTTGCGTCGGATCGCGGGAACGAGCCAGCGCGGGAGATAGGTCGCCGGAAACACCCAGATGAAGCGGGTCACGATCACGACGACGCAGACGACAAGAGCAGCGACCGCCAGTTCGGAAATCGAATAGGCGCCAATGGCGGAAACCAGCCTGCGCGCCTGCAGCCCGGTGATGAGGAACACCATGCCTTCGATCAGGTAAATGAGGAAGCTCCAGAAAAAAACGCCCTGAAGCCGAGTCGCCGCGCTGATCAAACGAAGGCCGTTCCAACTGATGTAGAGCCCGGTCGCCACGGTCGCCAGCACGCCGGTGCCTCCGAGCCGCTCCGGCGGCCAATAGGCCACGAACGGGGTTAGGACCGAGAGCATGATCTCAATGCTTGGATCGTGGACCCAGCGACGCAGGCGAAGCATCAACCAGCCGACTCCGACGCCCCACACGATTTCCCCGACGATTATCGCCGCCAGGCTTCCGATGGCCGCGCCGAACGAAAACGATCCGACGCTGACCGCCGCCACCGCGAAGCGGTAGAGAACGAGCGCGGTCGCGTCATTGGCCAGTCCCTCGCCCTCGAGGACGACAAGGAGCCGCTTCGGAATCTGCAACCTGCGCGCGATCGCTAACGGCGCCACGGGATCAGGCGGGGATACGATCGCGCCCAGGACGAAACCGACCGGCCAGGGGAAGCCCAACAGCCAATGGGTCGCTGCGGCGACGGCGACCGTGGTGAAGACGACGCAACCGACCGCCAGTAGGGTGATCGGGCGAAGGTTAAACCGGAATTCGCGCCAGCTCATCGCAAAGGCGGACGAATAGATGACGGGCGGCAGCACCAGCACCAGGACGAAATCGGGAGCGAGCTGCAGCGTCGGCAGGCCAGGGACGAGGGCAAGAACGACGCCCGTGATCACCAGCAGGATGGCCGGCGGAATCTTCAACCGCCTGGCGACGACCGCGACAGCGGAAATGACGATCAGGAGCAGGATTAGAGTTTGAAACGTCTCGAGCATCGCAGGCGCCTCCCCTCTCCCCGCTCCGATCACGGAATGACGCTCAAATGTTCGTCATTCCGTACCTGCTGGTCCTGCGCTTAAGCTCGCCCGCCGCCCGCCGACGAAGGGCAGCAATCTGCGGGCCTGGCGCGTGAGCCCGATCTCGCGCTCTTACTTCGTCACAGCTTTCGCCATCGCGTCCTGTTCGGCTGCGGAGGGGGCGCCGTAATACGCCGGCTGGTTGTCCTTGCCTCCGAGAGCGCCATAGGCATGAGCGCCGTTGGCGTCGAACAGCACGACGAATCTGTGACTTGCGCATTTCGAGGGCTCGCAGACATAGGACAGCGAGTACGGCTTGCCGTCGATGGTGACTCTCGCGATCTGGCTGGCGACGCCGTCGAAGTTCCTGTTGAAGCGGATGAGCCAGTCCGGCGTCGGCTGAACCTGCTTCATCAGCCTGTCCCAGGACGCATGATAGGCGGTCCTGCCGTGCAGGACGTCGAAGAGATACTCCGTTTCGGCCGCTTGCGCGGCGCCGACCAGGATCAGAGAGGCGAGACAGAGGCTGAAGCGCATTTTCGATCGTGCTCTCGATTTGGAACGGTGGAATAATGCCCCAGGGGCTGTGCGGGGTTCAGGACCGGCGGCCTCGCTCGGGCGGCGCGCGCGAACTAGAAGGCCTTGAAGGTGATGATCGTTCGCGTGTCGACAATGCCCGGGATGACCTGCACCTTCAGGCCGACGAAATGGCCGATGTCCACCTCCGACTCAACGTAAAATTTGGCCAGAATGTCGTAGTCGCCGGCGATCGAATAGATTTCGGAAGCGATCTCCGCCTCGGCGAGCGCATTTGCGACCTCGTAGGTGCGGCCGAGCGCGCATTTGATCTGGACGAAAAATGTCTGCATCAGCTTGCCGCCCCTAGTCGCCGGTCTCTTTTGCAACAACTTCGATGTCGCGGTCCATACCCGACCGGACATTGAACGTCGATTGGTAGGTCTTGGCGTCGTGCCGGGCGACGACGACGTATTCTCCCTCGGCCAGAACGAGCGAGGGAAAGGCGCCGACGAGTTCGCGGATGACGTCGCCGCCTGGGGTCAGCACGGTGAAGGTCGTATTGGCGAGCGCCTCGGCGCCTGGTTTGTTGACGAGCTTGAGCGTCAATGTCGCGCAACGATGGCGAAGGGTCACGTCGACCAGTTTGGCGGACGCCACCTTGATATCGGCATTGACGATCGAGTTGGTGGGAACCGCCGCCGGCGGCGCCGGAATCGCCGACTTGCCCGAATTCGCCTGCGGGTTTGCGGCGGAATAAGGGCCGACCGTGTCGAGGTAGGTCGAGACGATATGATAGACGCCTTCCGGAAGCATGATCAAATCGCCGGCCTTCGCTTTCGCGTAGACGAGCTTGCCCAGAGGGTTGCGGTTCTGCGGCACGTAGATGGCGATGGAGAGCTTGGATGGGTCGATCGGCGCGTCGCCGACCGTGCCTTCGATCCGCAGGCCGCCGGCCGAGAGCGTCAACCGCACGGTGCGCACCTCCGCGGCGAGCGTCAGGCGCTCGGCGGCGCTCGCCAGGCCGAGGGCGGCATGCACCACATAATCGCCGGGAGGCAGGGTGAGGGTCGGCTCGGCGAGCTTGGATTCGACGATCAGCGGATAGGAGCCGTCCGGTCCTGGGTGCGCGGCGAATACGCGCCACCGAAGCCCGCCAGTCAACGGCGTGTGGAGGCCGTTGATGACCGCTGAGAGATTGAGCGTCGCCTGCCCCTGTTCGGGGGCCGCCGTCTGGGCGGTCGCCGCCCGGCTCAGCGCGATAAGGCCTATCAACGCAAAGAACGTCGCCAAACCGCGCCCGACACCTGTCATTGCGCCTCGCATCGCCGCGAAACGGCGGCGTCCCTCCGTCGCGCCGAAGCGCGCGGGTTCGCGCTCGTGCCGCCACAATGAGGCGGATCGAAGGCGGTTTACAGCGCCGGCAAATTCCGCCAAGCAGCGCCTGGAGCATGCGAGGTTCGCGCCGATGAACGACACGATAGCGCTTTTGAAACGCCGCCGCTCGGTCCCGCCGCCGCTGATGACCGGTCCCGCGCCGACCCGCGAGGAATTGTCGACGGTGCTGACGGTCGCCTCGCGGGTGCCCGATCACGGCAAGCTCGCGCCCTGGCGGTTTGTCGTCTTCGAAGGGCGGGCGCGCGAGCGCGCCGGCCGCATCGCGCTCGACATTCGCCTCGCCGACCAGCCGGAGCTGGAGGAGGCTGCGAGGGCAGAGGAGTTGCGCCGGTTCGCCCGCGCCCCGCTGGTGGTCGCCGTCGTTTCGCGCGCCGCCCCGCACGTCAAGATCCCCGAGTGGGAGCAGGTGCTCTCCGCCGGAGCCGTGTGCATGAACATGATCGTCGCCGCCCGGGCGCTCGGTTTCTCGGCCACCTGGCTGACCGAATGGCCGGCCTATGACGCGCGCTTCCGAGCCGCGATCGGCCTTGCCGAGCATGAACGCGTCGCCGGCTTCATCCACATCGGCACGGCGGCGGCCGCGATCGAGGATCGCCCCCGGCCGCCGCTGGATGCTATCGTGACCACCTTTCCCGCATGAGGTCTTGAGGCCATGTATTACGAGACCGGCGGACGCGACAGGGTCAAGCTGCCGCACGATCCGTTCAAGGCGATCGTCGCGCCGCGTCCGATCGGCTGGATTTCGACCCGCGCGCGCGACGGGCGGGTCAACCTCGCGCCCTATAGTTTTTTCAACGGCTTTTCGAGCGCGCCGCCGATCGTCGGCTTTTCCAGCGAGGGCTGGAAGGATTCGGCGACTTTCGCCCGCGAGAGCGGCGAGTTCGTCGCCAACCTCGCGACCCACGACCTGCGCCTGCCGGTCAGCACGACCTCGGCGCCCCTGCCGCGGGGCGAGAACGAATTCCTCCTCGCCGGCCTCACCATGGCCGAATGCCGCCTCCTCGCCGCGCCGCGGGTCGCCGAGAGCCCGGCCTCGATGGAATGCAAGGTGGTCGAGGTCATCGAGATCAGGGGGCAGGGCGGCGCCTGGAGCGGGGCCGTGCTGACGCTCGGCGAAGTGGTCGCGTTTCACATCGACGAGCGGTTTTTGCGAGAGGGCCGGTTCGACACCGCGGGCGCCCACCCGCTCGCCCGCTGCGGCTACCAGGACTATGCCTTCGTCGACTCCGTCTTCCCGCTCGAGCGCCCGAAGGGCGGGGGAGACGCGTGAGGCTCAAGGCCTCGGGGCACGGGGGGCCGCCGGCGCAAGACCGAGCGCGGCCCGAGGGCGTCTCAGAAATGTTTCCAGCCTCTGGGCACGGTGTGCTGGAGGAACTTGATGACCTCCCTGTGGAACTCGGCAAGGGTCTTGTAATCCCGGTTGTGGGTGACGTTTTCGTGCATCAAGCCCCACAACCGTTCGATGGGATCGAGATGGGGACAATAGGTCGGAAGGAAGTGCAGCACGATCTTGCGCCCCGCCATCGCAAGCCACTCTTTGACGATGTGGGTATGATGATAGCTGGCGTTGTCGATGAAGACGTGAATGAGACGCATCGCGGTATGCGTGCCTTCGATCTCGCCCAATCGCTTGATGAAGCTCTCCGCGCTGACCTTGTCGACGGCGAGGATCTGCGTTTGGCCGGATTCCAGATTGATAACGCCGGGATGTTCAGTCGCTGGCGGCCGGTCGTCTGCTCCACCGCGACGGCGACGTCCCTTTGCGCCCAGCAGCCAGCCGGCCTGACCTGATGGGTCGGATGGACCGCATCGACGAAAGGAACTCCATCACCTCGATGTCGGCGTCGGGAAAGTCGCCGCGGATCGCCTCGACGAGGCGCTCCCGCCCGGGGACCGTGGTGACGATGAGGTTGAAGGGAAGGTCGAGGCGCGCCAGCGCCCCGGCGATGTCGGATGGTTTCCGTTTTTCCGCGAACCGCGATAGCCGGCAAAGATCAGCCCCGCGAACCCAAGCGCCACCAATGCCCAGGTGGACGGCTCCGGAACCGCTCCACCGACGGCCAGATCGAAGCCGAAGCCGCCCGCCCCGTCGGCGGTGAACGTGTAGCCGAAGGTCACCTCCTGCCCCGAATAAGCGCCGAGGTCGAACACGGCGTCGCGGAAGAAGCCCTCGGCGAAGGACAAAGTCTCGAATGTCGCGTCGATAATCGTGACTCCGTCCTCGGCGACGCTGAATTCGAGCGACTGGAAGCCGAGCCCGCCGTCGAAACCGTTCGCCTGATTGTCGATGAGGCCGAGGATGAGGTCGCCACGATAGCCGAAAGCGAAGGTCGCCGACGAGCTGTAGGTCAGGCTCTCGCCGCCGCCGTCCGCGGCGTAGTTGGCGCCGAGGATGGCGGTCCCCATCACGACGTCGCGCGGACCGAGCAAGGCGTCGGCCACATTGCCCGCGCCGCCGATGAGGCTCGCGGCGTAGGTTCCGTCCGGCAGGGCGGAAGAGAATGCGTAGGCCGTCTCGCCCGGGTTGACGAAAGCCTGTCCGTCCCCGCCGCCATCGGCGACGGCGCTGGTGGATGCGGAGCTCCCGACGGGAGCTGTGGCTGAGGATGTAGTCCTCGCGAAGGAGAAGCTCGTCTTTGCGTTCGCCAGCGCCTGCCCGCCGGAGCCGGCGGCGGTCGCATGCGCCTGCGCCTTGGCGCCGTTGGTCGTCGTCGCCGAGGCCGTCGCGTTGGCGGTGCCAGCCGCGCCGGGGACGCCAGACGCGCCTGCTGGACCGCCCCCGCCGCCCTGCGCGGCAGCTAGAGCCTCCGCACCGCCTCCGCCTCGAGCGTCGGCGTTTGCGGCTGCAGCGGCCGCTCCGCCGTTCCCAGGCGAGCCGGAATACGCCGGTCCCCCGTTCCCTCCGTCGGCGTTCGACTTGGCGTTCGCCGCGCCGCCGCGCTCAGTCGTCGCGGTCGCCTTCGCCAGGGCTCGGCCACCGTCGTCGCTGGCGCCGACGAGCGCCTGGCCGCCATCGCCGCCGGTTGCGTTCGCGTTCGCCTCGGAAGCGCCGGAGAAGGCGGTCGAGATCGCCGTCGCCCGGCTGTCTCCGCCGCGGCCGCCCGCGAGGTCATTAGCGCCGCCGCCGCCGCCGGTCGCCTGGGCGACGGCTGCGGACGGCCCGGCCGCCGAGGTCGTTGACCGCGCATCGGCGGCCGCTGCGCCGCCCGGCAATCCCGACCCGTCGACGGAGCCGGGGCTTCCGCCGCCAGTGGCGATGGCTCTGGCGGCGCCGCCTTCGGACGCTGCAGAACTGGCAGTTGCGGCCGCCGCGCCGCCGGCCCCCCCCGCCCCCTCGCTGTTTCCGCCCCCGCCGCCGCCTGAGGCGGAGGCCAAGGACGTCGCCAAACGGCCGGCGGCTCTGGTCTGGGCATTGGCGCTGCCGCCGATCCCGCCGACCGCGTCGAACGAGAATCCGCCGGCGCCGCCGGTCGCGGTGGCGGAGGCGTTGGCGACGCCCGCGCCCGCTTGCGCATCGGCCTTGGCCGATGCGCCGCCGCCACCAGGAGCGAACAGATCAGCACTCCCCGAATCCCCGCCGGTCGCCCGCGATGTGGCGGTCGCGTCGCCGCCCTGAGTGGTGAACGCGTTCGCCGTCGAAGTCGCTGCGCCTCCTTGTCCGCCTTCCCCCGAGAGTGACAAACTGCCGGACCCGCCGCTGCCGCCGAGGGCGTTCGCAGTCGCTCTCGCCGGGCCAGATCCGGCAGTTGACTCAGCCGACGCCGAGGCCGATCCGCCCGAGGCGCCCGAGCCCCAGGCGTTGGCGTCGCCGCCCGCGCCGCCGGTCGCGCTCGCGTCGGCGTCCGACACTCCCGTGGTCGAGTCCGACCTGGCCGTCGCCAGCGCCTCGCCGCCGGCGCCGCCGTCTCCGATGTCGATGGCGTCGCCGCCCGAGCCGCCGCGCGCCGTCGAGGACCCGCGGGCGCCAGAACCCGCGCTGCTCTCCGCGGCAGCCGAGGCTGTGGCTTGCCCTCCGCGGCCCGCGTTGGCGTTCGTTCCGTATCCAGTGTTTCCGCCCGTGCCGCCGGTCGCGACTGCATCGGCGATCTGGTTCGAAGCGCTCGCCGCGCTGGCGTCGCCGCCAGCGCCGCCGGGCCCGCCGTCGCCGCCCGCCGCAGCACTGTAGGCTTCTGCAATCCCGGGCGCGCTGACCGAAGTTGAGGCGTTGGCCGTTCCACCGGCGCCGCCCGACGCGCCGGAGTCGCTCGCGCCGCCCGCGCCGCCGGTTGCGCTCGTATGCGCGACGATCCAAGGCGCCGCGCCACTGGGGACGCTCAGCGTGGAGGTCGCCGATCCGCCGGCGCCCACCGTGCTCGACGAGGAGCCACCATAGGCGCCTCCGCCCGCGCCGCCGTTCGCCGTCTGAGAGAGAATGAGTTCGCCCGGGACTGAACCGGAAACGGCGTTGTCGAGGCTGACCGTGCCTCCGTCGCCGCCGCTCGCCCCGCCGTATCCATCGCCGCCCGCGCCGCCGACGACGAGCGCCGAGACGCTGCCGTCGTCAGAGGACGACCCGTGCGCTGAAGCCGTCGCCGTTCCTCCGGCGCCCGCCGTATAACCGGCGCCGGCGGCGTCGCCGCCCGCGCCGCCCGTCGCCGTCGCGGTAGCGAAGGCTTCCGCCGCTGGCTCATACGCGCTTCCGCCGGACGTCGCCGAGGCTGTGGCGTCGCCGCCCGTTCCGCCGATTCCGGGTTCCTGCCTGCCGCCAGCGCCACCGGCCCCCCCGGTCGCGGTCGCAGTGGAGTGGGCGACGTCGCCCATCACGGTCGCCGAGCTCGTCGCCGAAGCGTTCCCGCCGTTGCCGCCGGCGGCGCCGTACTGGCCGTCGCCGCCTGCGCCGCCGAGCGCGGTCGCCGCCGATGAGGACCCGGACGGCGAGCCAAGGCTTGGGCCGGTTTCGACGGAACTGTCCGCGATCGCCGCGCCGCCTGAGCCCCCCTCGACGGTGGCGTTTGCGCCGCCCGCTCCGCCCTTAGCATCGGCCGCAGCGGAACTTACGCCCCAACTGCCTGTCGCCGTCGCCTTGGCCGTTCCCCCGTCTCCGCTCTCGCCGAAGACGCCAAAACCGGCGGCGCCGCCAGCGGCGGAGGCCTTCACCGAGCCGCCGTAGGCGAGGCCGGGGGCCATGGACTCGCCCGATGCCGCCGCCGTCGCGTCGCCGCCGGCCCCTCCGCCGCTGCAGCAGCCGACCGCGTCGCCGCCTGCGCCGCCGGTGGAGGCGGCACTCACCGTCGGGCCAATCAGCCCGAGAGTCACGCCGGAACTGGTCGCGCTTGCAGAGCCGCCTACGCCAGGGACGCCGTCGCCCGTGCCGCCTCCGGCGCCTCCGACAGCGAGGCCAAAGGCCGTCACCGCCGCTGCCCCGGTCAAATTCGTCGAAGCGGTCGCTCCTCCTCCTGCGCCGCCGCCGCCCTCGTTGCCGACGCCGCCGCCGGCGCCCCCCGGGCGGACGTCGTTCCGGCCAGCGCCGAAGCGGTGTCGTCGTTCTCGGACAGGGTCGACGTCGCGGCGCCGCCCGCGCCGGCGCCGCCGACCGACATCGAGCCGCCGGCGCCGCCTACTGAGCTTTGCGAAAGCGTCAGCGACCCGCTGGTTATGCCGGAAACGGCGTTGGTCAGACTCGCGGCGGCGCCTGCGCCGCCGAACGACAACGAGCCGCCGGCGCCGCCGGTCGACATCGCCGAAACCTGAACGTCCCCGGCGTCCGATTTGCCGAAGCTTGAAGCCGTCCCGGTCCCCCCTCCGCCGCCCTGCACGCCGCCCGCGCCTCCCGTAGCGGCGGCGCTGCTGACGACCCCACCCGCGCCTGACGTCGCCGCCCAACTCGATGCCGCCGCGTCCGCGCCCTTGCCGCCGATCGCTGGGATCCCGGGGGAAAAGCCAAAACCGCCTTGCCCGCCAGCGCCGCCGATTGCGGTGGCCAAGGCCTCGGCCGAGCCGGACGCCACCGACGTCGTCGTGGTCGCGCCAGCAACCCCCCCATCGCCGCCAGCCCCTCCATCGCCAGGGGAGGTCGCGTCGCCGCCTGTGCCCCCCGCGCCCCCGATGACTGTCAGATCATTGGCGGCGTCGCCGTTCGGTCCCAGGCTGAACAGCACGCTCTCTCCGGGACCTCCCGGAAGACCCGGGGAGCCGTCCGCCCCGTCGGCGCCTGGGTCTCCGACAATAATAACCGTAAGGGCGCTGGCGCTTCCTCCGCCGCTCGCCAAAATCGCCAGCGGAAGCGCCGTCCTGAGCATCAGGCGCTTCAGGACCGAGAGACCGATGATCATTCTCGCCATGGCTTCCCCCCTATTCGCTTCGGCGGAGGAAGCATCGCCACCGTCGAAGTCGATGCTGGACGACTGCTGTCAACTAGGTCCATGTTCTCACTTATCAAGGGTAGGCGTTGCGACCGGAGGTGGTTTATGTCGATCGGACTCATCCTCGTCATCCTTTTCGTCATTTTCTTGCTTGGCGGCTTCAGCGGCCGCTTTGGCGGCTACGGGTATGGCTACGGTCATGGCGGCGTCGGTGTGATCGGCCTCATCCTGATCGTCCTCGTAGTATTGCTTCTTATGGGGCGGCTTTAATCCGTTAGTCGGATTGCCGAACGCTGTCGCTTCAAGACCCGCGACCTGCGGCCGTCTATTCGGCAGCGCTGAGCGTCGCCGTTACGATCGTCGGCCGCCGGTTGATGCGCGTGATCGCAGGAAAGAATGCCGCCGAGGCCCAGTTCCGGTCCGGCGCACCGCCTATCGTCAGTCAACCGAGCCGCCTCGCTGCCGCTCGCGCCGGATCAGCTCCAACATGACACCCAGGACCAGACCGGTGACGGGTGATTACGTCCTCAGCCTTTGCCGCCGACCTCCGCGGCGACTTCAAGAAGACTCTCGCGGTCCACTGCTGCTTTGACTCGACAATCAGCGATTCAAACGCATCGCTGCGCGCCCGGCGCGATGTGATAGACCGAAAATTATGCGCGTTCTCCTGATCGAAGACGACCGGATGATTGGTGAGGGCCTGTCGCGCGCGCTCAAGGCGGAAGGCATGACCGTGGACTGGGTGCGCGAGGGCTCGGAGGCCGAGGCTGCGTTGCGCGACGGCGCGCACGCGATTGTCCTCCTCGATCTCGGATTGCCGGGCGCCGATGGACTCGACCTCATGAAGGCCGCCCGGCGCGCGGGGCTCAATGCTCCGATCCTCGTGATTACGGCCCGCGACGGCCTCGACGATCGGGTGGGCGGCCTCGATCTCGGCGCGGACGATTACCTCGTCAAGCCGTTCGAGGTTCGGGAGCTCATCGCGAGAATGCGCGCCGTCCTTCGCCGCCGGCAGGGGCGGGCCGTCTCGACCATCGAGACCGGGGCGCTGCGGCTCGATCCGGAGACGCACGAATTGTGGCACGGGAAAATCGTCGAAATCCTGCCCGCCCGGGAATACGCGCTCATGCACGCATTGATGGAGCGCCCCGGCCGCATATTGTCGCGCGCCCAGATCGAGGAGCGCATCTACGGCTGGGGGCAGGAGGTCGAAAGCAACGCTGTCGATGCGCTGATCCATTCGATCCGGCGGAAGTTTGGAAAGGACATCATACTCAACGTGCGCGGCGCCGGCTGGTTGACGCCGAAATGATGAGATTCAACTCCCTGAGGCGAACCGCGCTTGTCTGGATGACAGTGCTCCTGGCGCTGGTCGGCTTGGCGACCGCGGTGATCTCCTATCGACTGGCGCGTGACCAGGCGGGGGAGTTCCTTGACGGGCAACTGCGACAGGTCGCGTTGAATGCGGGCGCGGGACTGCCCGCCGCCGCCGCTCCGGGCGGCGTTGATCAGGACCCGGAAGACCGGCTCGCGGTGACGATCTGGAACGCAGACGGGGGTGTTGCGCATGCCTCGCGCTCGGACCCGAATATCCCGCGCCAGAAGGAAGCCGGATTCTCGGATGTGATGGCGGCCGGCGAGCGCTGGCGCGTTTACACGGCGACCGAGAGGGGGCGCGCGGTGCAGGTCGCGCAGCGCATGACCGTGCGCGACGAAATCGCCCAAGGCGCGGCGCTTGGCGCGGCGGCGCCGGTCCTGATCGTGATTCCGCTCTCGTGGCTGGTGGTCGGTTGGGCGATCAACCGCACGCTCGGCCGCCTCAACTTTTTCGCCCGGGACATCGCTGCTCGCGGCGCGAACGCCGTCGCGCCAATTCCGCTGGCCGAAATCCCGACCGAGGTCGTCCCGCTCGTCAACAGCATGAATGGGCTGATCGAGCGGCTGCGCGCAGCCCTCGACGCTCAAAAACGATTCCTCGCCGACGCCGCCCATGAACTCAGAACGCCGCTGGCCGCGATGCAGATCGAGGTTGACGGCATCGCTTCGGCGACAGTGGAGTCGCTCGCCGAGCGCAAGACCGCGCTTGCGCGAGGGGTGCGGCGCGCGTCCGCGCTGGTCGATCAACTTCTGCGGCTGGCGCGGCTCGACGAACCGGCGGGACCAGCCCTGGAGGCGATCGATGTCGCTGAGCTCGTACTCGACTGCGCTGGCGACTACGCCGCGGTCGCCGCCCGCAAGGGGGTGGACCTGGGCGTCGACGCGCCCGCCGGGGCATGGCTTGTCGGCAATTCCGGGGAATTGCGCGTCCTGTTCTCGAATCTGATCGAAAACGCGGTTCGGTACACGCCGTCAGGCGGCGGGGTTGACGTCAGCGTCCGGCGGTCGGATTCGCGCGCTGCGGTCGAGGTGCTCGATACCGGATCCGGGCTTCCGCCCGGCGCTGAGACGCGCATTTTCGATCGGTTCTATCGCGGCGCGCCGGCAAGCGAAGGGAGCGGTCTTGGCCTTGCGATCGCGCGGCGCGTCGCCGAGCGAAACGGCCTCGCCCTGACGGTTGAAAATCGCCCGGATGGACGCCGCGGCGTGCTGGCCCGGGTCGAACTGCCGATTGGCGAACCGGGCGTTGCCGGTCGGGGCTAGCTCATTCTGCGCTCATTCGGACGGCGCATAGTCGTTTGCGGACGGCGGCGGCCGTTCGCGATTGCGGCGAAGCGGCGTCTGGAGAGAATACGATGAATGTCGGTCAGAACATGCAACCTCGATACCGTCTATGGGCGTCAATCGGCGTCGTGGGCGTGCTGCTTAGCCTTGCGCCGGCGATGGCCTTTACTGGAGAAGAGCTCGCCAAGCAGGCGAAAGTCAGTATCGCCGAGGCGCGCGCCATCGCCCTGAAAGCGCACCCCGGCAAGATCACTGACGAGGAACTGGAGCGTGAAGGCGGAGGAACCGGCCTTCGTTATTCATTCGATGTCAAGAGTGGCGGCGTTACGCAGGAGGTCGGCGTCGACGCCAGAACGGGGCGCGTATTGGAGAACAAGAAGGAAGGCAAAAATTCGGATTAGCGCAACGGTTTGTCGAACCCAAAGCGGAATCGGCTCTCTCGCGTAGGAGGGGCGATTCCCTTCTTGATAAAACCACAAGGACGACGGCATGAACAAGGAATTGGCTGGCGCATTGAGCAAAGTCCCGGAGGTCACGCTCGGGTTCTGGGTCATCAAGATTCTCGCCACGACGCTCGGAGAAACGGGCGGCGATTCCGTCACCATGTCGATGAATCTCGGCTACGCGATCGGCAGCTTCATCTTTCTCGGAATTTTCGTGGTCGCCGTCATCGCCCAGATCGCCGCGAACAAATTCCATCCATTCGTCTACTGGATCACCATCGTCGCGACCACGACCCTGGGCACCACGATGGCGGATTACGTCGATCGCTCTCTTGGAATCGGCTATTTCGGCGGATCGTCGATTCTGCTCGCGGGGCTCATCGCTTCGCTCGCCGTGTGGCGCTGGTCGGAGGGCTCGATCAACGTCAACACCGTCGCTACGCCGAGGGTCGAGATGTTCTACTGGGTGGCGATCCTGTTCTCGCAGACGCTCGGCACGGCGCTCGGCGACTGGATGGCCGACACCAACGGCATCGGTTACGAGTACGGCGCGATCGTCTTCGCCGCCGGTCTCGCGGTCGTCGCCGTCGCCTATTTCACCACCGCGATCTCGCGCACGCTGCTGTTCTGGGCGGCGTTCATCCTGACCCGGCCGCTGGGCGCGACTCTCGGCGATCTTCTCGACAAGCCGCTCAATCACGGCGGGCTCGCGATCAGCCGCTATCTGGCCTCGGCCATTCTCGCGGCGCTGATCGCCGCGCTCATCGTCCTCATTCCGCAACGGCCCGGCGTTCATCCGGGCGCCCGCGCGCAGGAGGCCTGAGGGGGCAGGGAGGGGGCGCGCGTCTCGTTGCGGACGCTCGCCGCCTTCGCGGGCCGGAACCGAAAAAGGGAGAATTCCATGAGCGCGAATTCAGGCGCCGATCCTTCGCCGGCGGGAACCCAGGCGACCGGTTCAATCGTGCTCGAGGCGCCGGCTCGCGCCGTGCCGGCGCCCTCGACCGTGAGCCCCGAGATGCAGAAGATCATCGGCGCGCCGGCGAGGCTCGCCTGGAAATCGCGACCACAGACGAACGAGGAGTGGAAATCGATCGTCGACGCCTCGGCGGCGGTGGCGATCGGGGTCCTGGCCGGAATGCGCGAACGGTTGCGGGTCAATGTCGAAAAGACGACGCTCGACGGCGTCCGCGGATTCATAGTCGCTCCTGAGGCCGTCGCGCCCGAGAATCTCAACCGATTGCTGATCCACTTGCACGGCGGCTGCTACGTCCTCAGTCCAGGCGAGGCCGGACTGACCGAGGCGGTCCTGATGGCGGGTCTTGGTCGCTTCAGGGTCTTGTCGATCGACTACAGGATGCCGCCCGAGGCGTATTTCCCCGCGGCGTTGGACGATGCGCTCAGCGCGTGGAAGGCGGCGCTGAAAATCGAGGACCCCAGGAGAATGGCGGTCTTCGGCACTTCGGCCGGCGGGGCCTTGACGCTGGCGTTGATGCTGCGGGCCAAACAGGAAGGGCTGGCGCTTCCCGCCGCCATCGCGCCCGGCACGCCGATGTCGGACGCGACCAAGACGGGCGACACCTTTTATACGAATGAGTTGATTGACAACGTGCTGGTGTCGCGCGACGGCCTGTGCGACGCCGCCACGAAGTTCTATGCGAATGGTCACGACCTCTCGGATCCGCTGCTCTCTCCGGTCTATGGGGACTTGAGCGGTTTTCCGCCAGCGATCCTCACCAGCGGGACCCGCGACCTGTTGCTGAGCAACACGGTGCGCGTCCACCGAAAACTGCGCCAGGCGGGCGTCGAGGCGGCCTTGCACGTCTATGAGGGGCAATCGCACGCGCACTATCTCTTCAATGACGCTGCGCCTGAAACCAAGGAAGCGTTTGGAGAGATCGCTCTTTTCTTCGATCGTCATCTCGAGAAATAGCGCTCGCCGGAAGAGCGATCGCGACGCGCCGCCGCTCACGATCACCGCCCCGCGTCAGACAATTCGCCGGTGATGACGTCCTCGACCTGCGCCACCGAGGTCCGCTTTGGGTCGATGTCGTCGGCGACGATCTTGCCTCGCCGCATGACGACGATGCGGTCGACGACCTGAAAGACGTGATGGATGTTGTGGGCGATGAAGATGCAGGAATGGCCGGAATCGCGGGCGTTGCGCACGAAGCGCAGCACGCCTTGCGTCTCGGCGACGCCGAGATTGTTGGTCGGCTCATCGAGGATGATGAGATCGCTGTCGAAATACATCGCCCGCGCGATCGCCACCGCCTGACGCTCGCCGCCCGACAGCGCGGAGATCGGGGTCGAGGCGGGGATGGATTTGCCGATCCCGACTTTTCGCAGGAGTTCGCCGGCGACCTCCTCCATCAATCCGGAATTCATGCGGTTGAACAGGCGCGGTCCCTTGATCGGTTCGCGCCCAAGAAAGAGGTTGCGCGCGATCGACAGTTGCGTGACCAGCGCCGAATCCTGATAGATCGTCTCGATCCCGAGCGCGATGGCGTCGGTGGTGTTGCGGATGTCGACGCGGGCGCCGCGCACATAAATGTCGCCGCTGGTGGCGCGCACGGCGCCGGACAGCACTTTGATCAGCGTCGATTTTCCCGCGCCGTTGTCGCCGAGAAGGCCGACGATTTCCTGACGGTTGACGCTGACGCTCACGCGGTCGAGCGCCTGCACCTGGCCATAGAACTTGGAGATGCGCTCCATGCGGATCAGGTCTTCGGCCATCTTAAGTCAGGTCCCCGCGTGGTGGCGGCGCTCGAGCCAGGAATGCAGCGCCATCATGCCGAGAATGATCGCGCCGATGAAGATGTTGTAGGCGAGGCCGGGAACGCCGATCAGGACAATGCCGTTGCGCATCACTCTGAGGATGAATATGCCGATCACGGCGCCGATGATGGTGCCGCGCCCGCCGGTGAGCGCCGTGCCGCCGATGACGACCATGGCGATCACCTCGAGCTCGTAGCCGGTTCCGCTGTTCGGATTGGCGGCGGAAGTGCGAATCGAACTGATGATCCCGGCGAAGGACGACATGACGGCGGTGAGAATGAAGAGCGAAACCTTCACGGCCGAGACGTTGACGCCGCGCGCCCGGGCCGCGCTCGCGTTGCCGCCGGTGGCCTGGATCCAGTTGCCGTATTTGGTCTCGGTCAGAACATAGCCGAGGATCACGGCCGCGGCGGCGAACCAGAACAGCGACGCGTAGACCCGGAACGGCCCGATATAAAAGTCCCCGACCAGGAGCCTGGCGAGCCAGTGATTGCCAGCGCTCCACGTGCGCTGCGGAAATCCGTTGGTGATGAAGAGCGCGGTCCCGCGCACGACCAACAGCATGCCGAGGGTGACGAGGAAGGAGGGGATCTTGAGGCGGGTCACGAACAGCCCGTTGATCAGCCCGATCAGCGCCGCCAGGGCAAGCGCCGCGACAAAGGCGACGTCGAGCGAGGTCAGCCCCGCGTTGAACAGCGTCCACATCACCACCGGGGCGAAACCGAACAACGACCCGACCGAGAGATCGAACTCGCCCGCCGTCATCAACAGCGTCATGGCGAGCGCGATCAGGCCGAGCTCCACGGTGAAGGTCAGCGTGTTGGAGATGTTGAGGATCGACAGGAAATCGGGGTTGATCGCGGTGAAGACCACGAGTTCAACCACCAGGAGCACGAACGGGCCGAACTCCGGCGCCGAGACGAGACGGCGGAGGAGGGATGGATTCTGCAAGAGCGGTCACCAATGGAGGAAAGGACGACGCCCTCATCCAAACCACTCTCCCGTTCCCGGGAGAGGGCCGGACGCCCTGAAGGCGCGGTCGGATGAGGGCGCCGGGCGGCGCTCGCGCCTACTTGCCCGACATGATCTTGTCGTAGAGCGGCGCCTGGTCCTTGTCATAGAGCGTGCCGACGGTGATGTTGAATCCGGGCGGAACGCCCGAGGCCGCCATATTGGCCACCGACAGCGCCATATAGCTGGTCGCCTGCGGGTCCTGCCACTCCGCGGCGTTGACATAGCCGTCCATGACTTCGCGGGTGGTGTCGCGCGAATTGCCCCAGCCGACGACCGGAATGTCGCCCGGCTTCACGCCGACCTGGTCGAACACGCGCTTGATCGAACCGGTGACCATGTCGCCAAGCCCGATGATCGCCTTGATTTTCTTGCGGTTGGCGGTCAGGTAGTCGCTCATGCGGGAGATCACGGTCGCCTGATCGAGCGTGTTGTCGGTGACTTCCCAGGTGATGTTGAGCGGCTTGAACACGGTCGCGATCGCCTTTTCCTCTTCGACCCCGTAGCTCGCGCCGGGAACTTCGACTGGAAGCCAGACGAAATCGCCGGACTTCACCAGCTTGTGGTCGACGAGATATTGCGCCCACCCCTTGCCGACGACGGAAAGATCGCCGCCGACATAGGCGTTGAAGTCCACTTTTTTATCAGGCGTATTGAAGTTGATGACCGGAATGCCGGCGGCGCGGGCTTCCTTGACCACCTGGACCAGGCTGCCGGGATCGGGACTGGTGGTTACGATCGCGTCGGCCTTGGCCGCGATCGCGGCGCGGATCGCTTCCTGTTGCGAGGGAACGTCGCCGTTGTGGAACGACGTCCTGACCGTCTGTCCGGTGTCCTTCGCCCACATTTCGGCGCCGGCGAGGAAATAGGTCCAGACCGGATCGGCGGGCGATCCGTGCGAGATCCAGTAGAAGGTCTTGGCCTCGGCGGCCAATGGCAGAGACAGCGCAAACAGCGCCAGGAAAATCAACCGCGTCAGCATTCTGAGCATGTGCGTCCTCCCGTCGCGCGAACGGCCCCAGCTTTTTCCGGCGGCTCGTCGGCGCGCGAACTTCGCACAGCTCTGCGACAGCGGCAAGGCGACCCGGCTGTCGCGCGCCTCGCCGACGCTACACGTGTCCGCCCTTGGCTCTCGCCGAGATGGAGATCAACTGCACGATGTCCCTCGCCGCTCCGCCGAGCGCGTTGATCGCGGTGGCGAGCGCTCTGGTCAGCTGCGCGTTCAGGCTGAAGGCCGGCGCTCCGATGATGCAGCGCCATGCCGCCGCGTCCTCGGCGTCGAACCGTTTTCGCGTCGTCACATAATCGATCATGGCGCAGTAGCAGATGAGGTTATGATTGCAGGCGATGTCGAACCGCACGTCGGCCTGCGCCGTCGCGGGTTGCAGGATCGCGGCGCCTGACAAGCGTCGAATATTGAATTGGCGGCGCGTTGAACGGCACGTAGGGCACGACGTCGAGCACGTAGTTGGAGAGCCGATAATTGGAAACCGCGGCGTCGTAGGCCGCCGCCCAGGCGTGGTCGCCGGTGCGCGGCGAGGCGAAGAGACAGGCGCTCGCCCGGTTCCCGAGAAGCTTCGCTGCGTCGTAGCTGAGATAGGTGGCGAGGGCGGAGCCCAGACTATGTCCGCAGACCGTCACCGTTCCGGCGGCGCCGATCGACGGCCGCGATGCCGTCGGCCGCCTTGTCGCCGATCTGGAGCCCCGTGAGGCCGACCAGCGTCATCGTTTCGTAGATGCTCCAGAAGCCCTGCTCCACTTTCGCCCCGGGCGCGGACGGGGCGGGACGCGGAACGAAATTCGCGTCGATCACCCATTCGGCGAAGCCGTTGGTCCCGCGAATGGCGGCGGCGTAGACGTTCTGATCCTTCTGGCTGCGCGCCAGATATCCATAGAAGACGGTCGGCCCGAGCTTGACCGTCAGCGGAATTCCCGGCGCGACCGCCGACGGATCGGGCAGGACCGAGTTCCTGCGCCAGGAAATGGCCGACCACGTCCCAGCCGGCGGCGGCGATCCTCGGCTCGTCGTGCGGCTCGATCTGATTTGGGATCACCATGCCTTCGGCGTAGGCGACGAGAAAACCGAAGTCGATGGCGTCCTGGTCGGTGATCGGCATGGCGGTGGTCCTCCTTGTCGCGACGCGGTCGCCGGACGCCGCGTTCCGCTTTCCGTCATTGGTTCGGCGGCACAGGTTTGAGCGGCTCGGCGGGGCCGGTCGACTTGGTGGATAGCATCTGGGGAAGCCAGGCCTTGTGTTCGCCTTCGAGCAGGTCCTCCGTGGCCGTGACGAGCTCGCCCAGGCTCATCGGGATCACCTCGTCGCGAGCGAGGATTCGCTCGAGGCTCGACTGCGTCGCCGCGTAGCTCGCAGTGAGAAATTTGCGTCGGTCGAGCAGGCCGAAGGCGGCGATCGAAGCGGCGATCGTCGTCATTGCGCCGATCCAGGGCGCGAAGCGCTGGGCCCAGGCGCCGAGCGCGCCAAACGCCACCGCCGCCAGCGCGGCGAGGAAGGCCACCCACCAGAGACGGTCGGCGATTGTCTCGTTCCTGGCGCGGCCCTTCCTGTAGTAATCGATTTGCTCGCCGATCCGGCCTGTCTTGTACCAGTCCGTCGTCAGCGGGACCGGAGGCTCGCGCTTGTCGCCTGACGGCGGGACAGGATCGTCGGCGCGCACGAGGCCCTTGTCCGCCGCCTGCTTCTCGACCGCGTCGGTGCGCAGCTCGAACTCTTTTGCCGCGTCGGCGTCCGCGCCGGCGTAGGCGCCGGCTTTTGCGGCGTAGCGGAAACATTCGGACTTGACGCCCTCGGCCGTGGCGCGCGCCTGAATCCAGTCGCTTTCCTTCCCCGAGCCGAGGAATTCGCGGCCGAAGAACGCCCCGAGCGCGGAGGCGAGCGCGGCGGCCCCGGCGAGCGTCGCGGCAATGGAGTTTGCCGCGCCGCCGGCGCCCGAAAACAACATCGTCGCGGCGCCGCAGATCGCGGCGATGACGACGCAAACGAGAGCGGCCACGTTCCACCGCCGCGTGGCCGCCTGCAGGTCCCGGGCGAGCTTCGCCCAGCCGCGATAGGCGTTCCAGGACAGCCTCAGCATCGCGCCCTCCCCTGGCGGACCCACTCCTGTCGCCTCTTGCCACACGCTGTCAATTCGGATCGCCCGGTAATTGCGTCAGCGGCGCAAAGTTGGCGCGCAAATCGCAGCGCCGCCTCTGAATGAAGCTATCAGCTTTCGAAAAAGCCAGCGTGACATGGCTCACAGTCGTTGACCAGCTTCACAATGGCGGCCTCTCGCCGCCGCTACGCCCCGCGCTCCCGCAGCACACGCGCGAGCGCCATATAGTCGGTCTTGCCCGAGCCCATCAGCGGGATGGCGTCGAGGACGATGACGGCGGCGGGGCACATGATTTCGGAGGCCCCCTTGATTCTCATCCAGGCCTGAACCTCCGCCCGCGTCGCGCCCGGCTTCGTCGTCGCCAGCACCACCCGCTCGCCTTTCTTGAGGTCGGGCGCGGCGATGGCGGCGACGATCTCGTCGGGCCAAAGGCCGGCGACCAGATCCTCGACCCTTGCGAGCGAGATAAGCTCGCCGGCGATCTTGGCGAAGCGCTTGGCGCGCCCCTTGATGGTGACGAAGCCCTCGGAATCGATGGTCACGATGTCGCCGGTGTCGTGCCAGCCGCCCGGCGGCGGCTCGAGTTCGCCGGGACTGTCGGCCCGGTAGTAGCCGATCATGATGTTCGGACCCCGCGCCACCAGCCTGCCGCCCTCCTCGATCCCCGGCGCCGGCGCGAGCCTGGCCTCGATCGCCGGCAGGAGCCTGCCGACCGTTCCGGCCTTGTTGAACAGCGGCGTATTGACGGCCAGCACCGGCGAAGCCTCGGTCGCGCCGTAGCCTTCGAGCAGGCTGAGCCCGAATTTCTCGATATAGGCCCGCCGCGTCTCGTCCTTCACCCGCTCGGCGCCGGCGATCACATAGCGCAGCGAGCGCAGGCGACGCGCGTCGGCGTTGCGCGCGTAGCCGGCCAGGAACGTGTCGGCGCCGAACAGCACCGTCGCCTTGACGCGCTCGATCAGCTCGGGAATCTGCCGGTAGTGCAGGGGGGACGGGTAGAGATAGACCTTCATCGAGCCGATCAGGCCCAGCAGCAGCCCGCCCGTCAGGCCGAAGGCGTGAAACACCGGCAGCGGGTTGAAGCAGACGTCGGTGAGCCTGAGATCGAAGATCGCGTCGATCTGGGCGATGTTGGCGAGCAGATTGGCGTGCGACAGCGCGACGCCCTTGGGCGCGCCCTCCGATCCGGAGGTGAAGAGGACGACCGCCGGATCGTCGGGCTCGCGCGGCGCGAGCGCGCGGCCGGCCGTCAGCGCCGCGCGCAGTTTATCGAACAGGGTCACGCTCGCGCGCATGTCCTCGAGCCAGACGATCCGCGCCTCGGCGCTGATCGGCTCGACGAGCGAGGCCAGACCGGCCTTGTCGACGAAGGCGCGCGAGGTCAGCACCATGCGGACGCGCGCCGTCTGGCAGGCGGCGACGAGGTTGTGGGGGCCGGAGGTGTAGTTCAGCATCGCCGGCACCCGGCCAGCAGCCTGCAGAGCCATGAAGGCGACGGCCGCGGCATTGGCGTTGGGCAGCATCAGCCCGATCGCCTCGCCCGGCGTCGAAAGGCTCGCGACCTTGCGGGCGATGACGCCGACGCCGATGCGAAATGCGCGCAAGCTCAGCGCGCCGCTCAGCGGATCCTCGACCGCGACGCTCGAGAGGCCGCGGGACTTCGCCGATTGCTCGAAGGCGGCGTGGAGCGTGCGGCGAATGTCGGAGGCGCGAAAGGCGAGGTCCGACATCATGTCGTAAAGCGCGGCGGCGGCGGCCCGCCGACGCGACCGGCCGTCGGGACCGGCGGGCGCCTCCAGCCGCCGTGGCGGCAGAATCGTGACCGTGGTCTTCGGCAGCAGTCGCCGTCCGACCTCGGCGGCGCCGAGGCGCGACAGATAAGTGCGCTCGGGGCCCGCAAGGCGCACAAGCGTGATCGGCGCGCCGCTCCTTTCGGCAACGAACGCAGTCTGTTCGAAAAGGGCGATCGAGGCAGCGGCGCCGGCAACGCGCCGTTCGAGGAAGACCACCAGCCGCTCGCCCGCGCGGAGCCGGGCGATCAGGGCGCGCGCGGCAAGCGGACGGGCGGGGTCGATCAGGCGCGCGCCGGCGAACTCGAGCAGGCGTTGGACCCACCAGGGTCCGGGGGCGCCGTCGGCGAACGCGCATAGAGCCGGGCCGTCCAGCAGCGAGAGAATGATCGGCGCGTCGAGATTCGAGACGTGATCGAGCGCAATGATATTGGGCCTTCCCGCCGGCGGAAGATTCTCAATCCCCTTGACCTCGATCCGGAGCAGAACCCGCCACAGCACGCGCAGGATGAAGGAGACGAAATTCGCCGGCAGACGGCGAAAGAAGTAGATCGAAGCCGCGACGTTGGCGAGCCCGAGGACCACGAGCGCCATCGACTCGCTCATGCCCGCGACCTGCAACAGGACCATCGTCGCCAGCGAGCCGATGACCATGGCGATATAGTTCAGCGCATTGACCGCGGCGACGACGCGCGCCCGCCGCTCCTCGCCGGCCCATGCCTGGACCGCGGCGAAGATCGGCACGACGAACAGGCCCGCGGCGGCCGAATAGGCGAAAATATCGAGCGCGATGCGCAGGCCAGCCGGGCCGGTGAAAAACGCGATCAGCGGGACGACCCGGCTCGCGGGCGCCATCGCATGCGTCCTGAGGCCGATGTCGATCGCCAGCGCCGCCATGGCGAGGAGCAGGAACGGCGCAGGCGCAAGCTGAATGCGCCCGTGTGAAAGCGCCGCCGCGCCGAGCGAGCCGGCGGCGATGCCGACGGCGAAGATGAGGTTAATCGCGATTTCGACGTCGACCCCTCCGCCGGCCCGCGACTTGATGATGACCGGGACCAGCGACAGCGTGACCGCGCCGACGGTCCAGAACCAGCTCGTGCCGAGCGCGCCGACCCATTGGCGGTCATCGGCGCGCAGGTCGCGGATTACGATTCCCGTCGAGCGAAAGACGTTCCTGTGGACCCTGAGCCCCGGCGCGCCGATCCCGGTCGCGGGAATGAAGCGCGCTGCGCCGTAGCAGGCGAGCGCGACCGCCATCAGCTGCGCAACCACGCTCGCGGCCGAGCGCCCTTCGGCCGCTGCGAATCCGCCGAAGACCAGCCCGCAGATGATCGCCGCGAAGGTGGCGCCCTCGACCAGCGCGTTGCCCGCGACGAGTTCTTCCCGCCGCAGATGGTCAGGCAGGATGCCGTATTTGATCGGGCCAAACAGGGCGGCGATGCAGCCGAGACCGAGCAGCGCGAGATAGAGGAGCGGGAGGGAGGAAAGCACGAATCCCGCCGCCGCGATCATCTGGACAAAAATCTCGGAAAGCTTGAGCCGCCGCGCGATCAGCGCCTTGTCGTGCGAATCGGCGATCTCGCCTCCGAGTGCGGACAGCGGGATCGCTGGCAGCACGAAAACGATGGTGGCGAGCAGGATCTTGAGACTGCCGTTCTCTCCGCCGAGCCGGAACAGAATCAGCATCGTCAGCATGTTGCGGACGAAATTGTCGTTGAACGCCGAGAAGAACTGGCACCAGAACAACGGCGCGAAGCGCCGCGACGTCATCAATGCGCCGAACATAGTGGCCGGGCGTCCCTGGAGGCGTGCTTGCGGGCGGATGGGACGCTGGAATCGCGTTACGCGTCAAGCGTAATCCCGCGCCGCTTCTCAGGGGTGGGAGGTCTTCTCGCGGGCGCCTCGCCCGCGCCGCCTGGGCGGCGGCGCGAAAGCTTCGGCCCAGGACTTATTGCAGAACGTAACGAATGCCGACGCGGATCTGCTGCGACGAATTGTTCTGCTTGATCGTCATGCCGGTCTGGGGGTTCAAGAGCACGCTCGAATCGCCGGCGTTGAGATAGCGATAGCTGATGTCGAGCGTCGCGCTCGGATTGAGCTGGAAGGCGACGCCGGCCGTCAGCGCCCAGGCGACGCGGTAGGCGGTGGAGCTGAACGACCGGTTCCAGTTTTGCTGGGCGAAGGCGATGCCGGGCTGCGGCGTCAGCGCCTGACCGGTCGGGCCGACCCAGAGCGCGGGAAAGCCGCCGGCAGGGGTGAGGTTGGCCATATATTGCTGGGCGTTCGACGCCTGGTAGAAATTCAGATTTCCCTGCATCGAATTGATGTTCATGCCGACGCCGCCGCCGACATAGGGAGTGAAGCCCGCCCAGGTTCCCAGATCGACATAGGCGTTGGCCAAGAACGTGTTGTTGTGCTGCTTGAAGTTCATGTAGCCGTTGCAGGCGTCGGCGGTGTTGTAGAGATATCCGGCCGGAATCCCGCCGTTGCTGACGCCCGTGAGGGGAGCGTAAGGACAGACGACGACGCCCGAACGGGTTTTGCCCGGGCCGGCGCGATAGTCCCAGGTCGCGTCGAAGCGCAGATAGTTGTTGAAACGATAGCCGAAGCCGAGGCCGCCGTCGAAATCGGTGGTGTTCGAGCCGGATCCGCCGAAGGCCAAGGTCTGCGCGCCGACGAAGGAGAGCGGCGGCAGGGCGAGGCTCGACAGCGTCACCGTCGGCAGCTTGTCGAAGGTCACCCCCACGTCGCCGCGGATATACCAGTTGGAGCCGACCTCGACCGCCGTCGCCCCTTGCGAGGCGGGGATCGACAGCGGCGGGGCGGATCCGAACAGGTCGGCGGCGCCGGCGGGCGTCGCCAAGGTCAGGCCCGCGAAAGCTAGGGACATGCAACGTTTCATCGGCTCACCCCAGAAAACGATTCGTCGGCACGACAAACGGCGCCGACGAAGCATAGCCTGGAGCATAATACTTAATCAGGATTTAACCATGTTCCCTCACGCCTGAATTTATACTGTATTAGACAACTAAGCATCAATATATGCCGTCTGGTCAATGAACAACGACAGGCGCTTGGCGAAGTTTTGTCTCAGACGGGTCATCGGCGGCCGGGTTCGCCGCCAGGGCGGCGCAGGCGGCGCCTTTCCCAACTCCGGCCAGGGCGAGTTCAAGAACCAGTCGCGGTAGTTCTCCGCGAATCGCGCCTCGCCGCGCCAGAGCGCGAGCTCCCACGGCTTGGGCGCGTTGACGAAATGCAGCACGATCGGCTCGAGCCGGCGCTCGAGATCGAGCAGAAGAAAATCGCCCATGAAATTGTAGCGCGGCGATAGCGGCGCGAAGTCGCCGGCCAGCGTCGCGTTGAGCGCGCTCTGCTCGTTGAAAGGATAGCGCTTCGGCGTATCGCAGAGCGCGCGGGTCACGCGCTCGGTGAGCCGGCGCGCACGCCATTCGGCGCGGTCGATCGCCATCAGGCCGGCGTTGAAATAGGGCGTGTCGGGTTCGAGGCCGAGCGAGCGGCGATAGGCCTGAAAGCGCCGCGCCAGCGCGTCGCCTTTGAAGTCCATCAGGAAAATCATGTCGTAGGCGGCGGCGAGCGGCCGGCCCGCGAGATCGAAGTCCGCCAGACGCGACAGGCCGGGGCGCGGGATCAGCATGTCGGAATCCACGCTGACGATGCGCTCGAAATGCGCCGGCAGGAGGTCATCGAGAAACAGGCGGCGGAACACCGCGCGCGAGAAGCGGCCGCTCGCGCTGAGGCGCTTGTCGAAGCGCGAAAAATCGGTCGTGACCAGCGCGATCCGCTCGCGCAGACCTCGATCGAGCCGGTCGAAGCCCGGCCAGACGTCGCTGGGCTCGCAGATGAGGAAAATCTCGCAGCCGCCGTCGGGCTCGGCATCGATCAGCGAGGCGATGGCGCGGACCGCAGGCGGAAAAAAGCTGCGGTCGGGGGTGAAGCAATAGGCCGTGCGCATGCCGCTCTTCCTTGGCGCGCCCTTTGCTTTGAATCAAGCCGTTGCTGACCGCCAAGCGAAGCAACGCCGCGCAACAGCCGACCAGGCGGAGGGCCCCGGTCGGCCCGCGTCGCTGAAAATACTACTCGCCGGCCGCGAGCGCCTCGGCTGATGACGTGAACCAGTAGGCGGCGGTGATCACCAATCCCACCGGCCTCGAATGGATTGCGGCGCGTATCGGATTCCGCCGAGGATGGTGAGAATGGGCGAGAATGTGGTGACCGCCGCCCGAAATCGGACCGAGGATCGTTATGATGACAACGAGGATCGCGCCGGCGGGGATTGTGTTCCCGAGCAATGCGATCGCCTGATTGCCGCCGGAGAGCCGTTCGGCCATGATGCCGAGCCGACGACCGTCGCGACCAGATGGGCTGCTCCCAGCGCTTCGGCCGACGGTCGACGGGACAGTGAGGAAGGCGGTTCTCTCATCATGCCGCTGATCTGGGATCGGCGCCTGCGTCCTTCCTCTCGCCGATGGCGTCGAGGCGCGTTTGCAACGACAGTCGGTCGATCGAGCGAAGCGGCAGGCTCACGAAGATCGAGATGCGGTTGTTGAGCATCCTGAAGGCGTCGGCGAACGCCACGCGAATCTCCGCCTCCTTCCCGGTCGCGGCAGCCGGGTCGGGCACGCCCCAGTGCGCGGTCATGGGCTGACCCGGCCAGACCGGGCATATCTCCTGCGCCGCGTCGTCGCAGACCGTGAAGACGAAGTCGAGCCTCGGGGCGTCCGGCTCCGCGAACTCGCTCCAGCTCTTGGAACGAAAGCCGCTGACGTCGAAGTCGAGCTTGTGCAGCAAATCGAGCGCGTACGGGTGCACTTGGCCCTTTGGATGGCTACCCGCGGAGTAGGCGCGAAAATTGCCGTGGCCCTCCCGGTTGAGGATGGCCTCCGCCATGATCGAACGCGCCGAATTTCCGGTGCAAAGAAAGAGAACGTTGTAGGTCTTCTTCTCTTCGCGCATGTTCATGGGACTATCTCCCGTCATTTCCGCTCTCATCCTCCGTCTTGTCCTCTGGCCGGTAGTCGCACCTCGGAACGTCTGAAAAGCACAGGAAATCGCAGAGTTCGGGACGCCCGCCGCAACAGTCGGTGACAAGGAAGGAGATCAGATCCCGCATGCCCTCGATGTCGGCGCGATAGATGATCGAGCGCCCTTCCCTGGCGCCTGTGACCAGGCCCGAGCGCGCCAGGATGGCGAGGTGCGTCGAGACCGTGTTGTGCGGCGCGCCAACGGCGTCCGCAAGGGCGCCGGCGGGAAGGCCGTGGGGTTCTCGTCGAATTAGAATCCGGAAGATTTCGAGTTGGGTCGGCTGACCGAGCGCCGCCAGCGCCGCCAGCGCATGCGCGGGCGACATTCTGTCCCCGTGGGAGACCGGCCCGATGTGGCCGACGACGGCCTGCGCATTGCTCGGCATCCAATTTCCTCTCGAAGGGGTCAGGTTCGGGGCGATTTTTAGATGACACCGCCGAAAAGTTCCATTAGCCTATATGTCGATAAGTCTGGAGATCTAGAGATCGAGAAAGAGCCTGATATCATGACGGCGTGATGACAGGCCGCAAAGAGAGCCAGCGTCGGCGCCCGAATGAGCGGGCGCTATTCGGAGCCGTACTGGCGCCGCCAAATAGGGAGGAGGAAGCCGATGAAAACTTGCCCGAGAGCGGTTGATGTTGGCCGCCGAAAATTCCTGACCGGGGCCGGGGTCGCCGCGGCGGGCGCGGCCGCCGCAACCGTCATTCCGCGGCAGGCGGAGGCAGGCCCCCAACTTGCGCGGCTAAGCTACCCTTCGAACCGGCTCGCCAATATCAGCGACCTCAAGTCCAACAAGCCTTTTCAAGTCGCCTACCCGGACGCCGACGCGCCCGGCGTGCTGCTGAAGCTCGGCAGCAAAGTCCCGAGCGGGGTCGGGCCCGACGGGGACATCGTCGGCTTCACGACGATATGCCCGCACAAGGGTTTTCCGCTCAGCTACAACCCTTCGGACAAGACGCTGAACTGCCCCGGCCACTACTCGCGCTTCGATTGCGAAAACGGCGGCCAGGAAATTTGGGGCCACGCGACCGAAAACCTTCCGCAATATCTGCTGCGGGTCGACGCCAACGGCGACATTTACGCCGAGGGCGTCGACGAGCTGCTTTACGGTCGGCTGTCAAATGTTTTGGAGGCCTGAGCCATGACATTCAAGCGTCACACCGATCGGCTCCCGATCATCCCGGCGGACGCCAGGGAGCACAACGTCGTCTGCCAGTTCTGCATCGTCGGTTGCGGATACAAGGCCTACACCTGGGACATCAATGAGCAGGGCGGTACGAGCCCGAGCGAAAATAAGTTCGGCGTCGATCTTTCGAAGCAGCAGTTGCCGATGACGCCGAACTGGTACTCGCCGTCGATGTACAACATTGTCAAGCAGGACGGGAAAGACGTTCACCTCGTCATCAAACCGGATTCCGGCTGCTCTGTGAACTCCGGACTCGCATCGATTCGCGGTGGGCGCATGGCCGAGGAATCCTTTTCCGCGATGCGCTCGACCCAACAGCAGCGCCTAACCGAACCCATGGTGTGGCGCTACGGCCAGATGCAGCCGACGAGCTGGGACGACGCCCTCGATCTGGTGGCGCGCGTGACGGCGGCGGTGATCGATCGCCACGGCGAGGACCGCTTGTTCGTCTCCATGTTCGATCACGGCGGCGCCGGCGGCGGCTACGAAAACACCTGGGGCACCGGCAAGCTCTATTTCGGCGCGATGAAGATCAAGAACGTTCGCATTCACAATCGCCCGGCCTACAACTCCGAGGTGCACGCCACACGCGACATGGGGGTAGGCGAACTCAACAATTGCTACGAGGACGCCGAACTCGCTGACACGATCGTCGCCGTCGGCACCAATCCACTCGAGACCCAGACCAATTATTTCCTCAACCACTGGATTCCCAACCTACAGGGAGCGACGCTCGACAAGAAAAAGAAGCTCATGCCCGACGAGCCGCACGCCGCCGCCCGCATTATCATCGTCGATCCTCGCCGAACGGTGACGGTCAACGCCTGCGAAGTGGAGGCGGGCAAGGGGAATGTGCTTCACCTGGCTCTCAATTCGGGAACCGATCTGGCTCTGTTCAACGCTCTTTTCACCTACATCGCCGACAAGGGTTGGGCGCAGAAGGACTTCATCGACAAGAGCACGCTGCGCACGGCTGTGACGCGCCCGCCGCTTTACCCGGCCCGGGGCGATTCGCCTGCGATGCCCGGCCATCTGACCAGCTACGAAGGCGCGCTCGCAGGCTGCCGGATGTCGGTTGACGACGCGGCGAAAATCACCGGCCTGACTCCTGCCGACATCGTCAAGGCGGCCGAATGGATCGCCATGCCCAAAGAGGGCGGCAAGCGCCGCCGCACGATGTTCGGATACGAGAAGGGCCTCATCTGGGGCAACGACAACTACCGCACCAACGGCGCATATGTGAACATTGCGCTCGCCACCGGCAACGTCGGGCAATTGGGGGGCGGCGCGGTTCGCCTCGGCGGACATCAGGAAGGCTACGTGCGTCCCGACTATCCCGGCCCGCGACCGGCGCCATATATCGACCAGCTTCTCATCGAGGGGAAGGCGGGCGTCCACCACATCTGGGACTGCGACCACTACAAGACTACGCTCAACGCCGACCAGTTCAAGCAGGTGTACAAGAAGCGGACGGATCTGGTGAAGGACGCGATGTCCGCGGTTCCCTACGGCGACCGAAAGGCGACGGTCGACGCCATCCTGGAGGCGATTGAAAAAGGCGGGCTGTTCGCTGTCGACGTCGATATTGTGCCGACCAAGATTGGCCAAGCCTGCCATGTATGGTTGCCGGCGGCGACGGCGGGCGAGATGAACCTGACCTCGATGAATGGCGAGCGACGGCTGCGATTGACCGAGCGCTATATGGACCCGCCCGGCGAATCCATGCCCGACTGCCTGATCGCGGCGCGACTGGCCAACAATCTGGAACGCGTCTTCCGCGAAATGGGCAAGTCCGACATAGCCGAAAAGTTCAAAGGCTTCGACTGGAAGACCGAGGAAGACGCCTTCATGGACGGCTATCATGGCCACGCCAAGGGCGGCGAATTCGTCACTTACGAACGGCTCCAGGCCATGGGAACGAATGGCGTCCAGGAGCCGGCGACCGGCTTCGAGAACGGCAAGCTCGTCGGAATGCAGCGGCTCTACACTGACGGCGTCTTCTCCTCAGAAGACGGCAAGGCCCGGTTCATGGACGCGCCGTGGCGCGGGTTCGAAGCGCCGGGCAAAGAGGAGGAATCGAAGAAATTCGCTTTCCTCATCAACAACGGCCGCACCAACCACGTCTGGCAGAGCGCCTACCTCGACCAGAAAGAAGATCTCGTCATGGATCGCTGGCCTTATCCGTTCATCCAGATGAATCCGGATGACATGAAGGAGCTGGGTCTTTCGCCGGGCGACCTGGTGGAGGTCCACAACGAAAATGGGGCGACCCAGGCGATGGCGTATCCGACGCCGACCGCCAAGCGCAAGCAGACCTTCATGCTGTTCGCCTCTCCGATGGGCGTGCAGGGGAACGTCGTCTCGCCCGGCGTCAACGAACTGATCATTCCGAACTACAAACAGACCTGGGGCGACATTCGCAAGATCGCGTCCGCGCCCGAAAACGCGACGCGCCTGACCTTCAAATCGTTCGAATATTCGATCTGAGGTCTGGGATCGCCGCCTGCGCCCCGGGCCCGAGCGCCCGGGCGCGGCTTGCCGCGCCGCCTCTCACCCAGCGCCCTCCCTTGCCGGCTCGGCATGGCCGACCGCGCGCCGCACTTCAGGGAACGCCCGGCGCAGCGAGCGTTCGAGCGCGTCGACGGCTTCGTGGACCGCTTCGACCGTCGTCGCCGGATCGACGCGGCAATGGAACAGCACATAGAGGCCGCTGGGGGATTTGCTCACGCGCACGTCGTGAACCTCGCGCAACGACCCCTTGGCCGCCGCGGCGGTGAGCGCGGCCTCGATCCGGCGCGCGAGATCGAGGTCGGCGGCCTGGCTCTCCGCCTCCGGTTCGGCGGGCTCGATGTGGGTGTCGACCTCGACCCCCTCGCCGACTTCGGCGGCGATGGCGTCCTCGAGGTCCGAGGCGATCGAATGGGCGGCGCTCAGGGTCATCGCGCCGTCGACCTCGAGATCGAGCGCCACGCTCTTGCGCCCGTCGATGTCCTGGATGGTGACATGATGGACCGGCAGGCGCCGCCGCATCGCTGTCAGATGCACCCGCTCGAGGATTGTCTCGTCGTCGAGCGCGATCGGGTTTGCGGTGATGGTGAGATCGGCCTGCGGCCACCGCTGGCCGATCTGGTGCTCGAGGTCCGCCTTGATCGTCGCCACCCGCTCCAGCGGCAGCGTCCGCGAGACGGAGACGATGAGCTCGCCGACGATGCGAGCGCCGCTGGTGCGCAGCCGGATCGCTTCCGCGCCCGCGACGCCGGGCGTCCCGGCGACAACGGCGCTCAGCGCCTCGGTCAATCCGTCGGGCGCGCGGTCGACCAGAGCGTCGATCGTGGTCCGGCCAAGACGATAGCCCGCGACCGCGATGAACCCGGCGACGCCGACGGCCGCGAAGGCGTCGGCGTGAGGATAGCCGGCGCGGGTCGCCGCGAGCCCCATGAGCACCAGCACCGAGGAGATGAGATCGCTGGAATAGTGCAGGGCGTCGGCGGCGAGCGCATGGCTCGAGGCGACGCGCGCGACGCGGGTCAACGCCCGCCAGCGCACGAGGTCGACTCCGATCGAGAACAGAATCGCGCCGATGGCGAAGGCGTCGGCGTCGACCCGTCCGCCGCCGCCGCGAATGCGCGCCGCCGCCGCGACGGCGACGCCGACCGCGAGCGCCGCGAGAATGCCGGTCTGGGCCAGAGCCGCCACCGCCTCGATCTTGGCGTGGCCGAACGGATGATCGGCGTCGGCGGGCTTGTCGGCCTCGCGCACGGCGAAGAAGGTCAGCGCGCTGGCGCCGATGTCGAGCGCGTTGTGCGCGCCTTCCGAAAGGAGCGCGAGCGAGCCGGAGGCAAGGCCGGCCGCGAGCTTTACGACGGCCAGGATCAGGCTGGCACCGACGGAGGCCGCCGCCGCCCGGCTCTTCAGAATCGTGTGCGCCTCGGCCGAATCCGGCTGACCCGCCGCCATTGCGAGACGTCCCATGATTTAAGGGCTGCCCCCTTCGAACGAAGCGGTTATGCTCTCGCCAGACATACGAAGCAACGAGGCGAGCCGATGGAATACCTGCATACGATGATCCGCGTGACCGATCTCAAGGCGACGATTTCGTTTTTCGAGCTGCTCGGCTTTGTCGAGACCCGGCGGCTGGAAAATGAAAAAGGCCGCTACACGCTGGTCTTTCTCGCCGCGCCCGGCGACGCTGACAAGGCGCGGCGCGACCAGGCGCCGCTTGTCGAACTCACCTACAACTGGGACCCGGAGGCCTATGGCGGCGGCCGCAATTTCGGCCATCTCGCCTATCGCGTCGACGACATCTACGCAACCTGCGCCAAGCTGAAGGCGGCAGGGGTGACGATCAACCGCCCGCCGCGCGACGGTCATATGGCCTTCATCCGAACGCCCGACGCGATCTCGATCGAGCTGATCCAGAAGGGCGGCGCCCTGCCGCCGGCCGAGCCATGGGCGTCGATGGCGAACACCGGGGCGTGGTGAGCGAAGCGGGCGCTCAAGCGAGCAGGAAATCGCGCACGACGCCAATCTGGTCGTCGGCGAGGAGCGCGGGCGCATGGCCTATTCCTGGGAATTCGACCAGCCTGGCCTTGGGTCCGCGCCGTGTCATTTCCTCGGCGACTTCGTGGGTCACCAGATCGGAAACGCCCCCGCGCAGCAGCAGCGAAGGGCATCGGATCGCATCCCACACCGGCCAGAGATCGATGTCCTCGGTCGGGCCCGCCTTGAAGGCGTCGCCGATCCGCGGATCGTAGGCGAAGCTCCATCCGCCTTCCGGCCGTTTCCTGGCGCTGTCGCGCGCCATCTTGCGCAGTTGATCGTCCGTGAGCGGGCCGAAGCTCTCATAGTTCGCGCGCACCGCGGCCTCCAATGCGTCCAGCGACGGAAAGGTCGGGTCGAGCCCGACATAACTCCCGATTCGCCCAAGCCCGACCTTCGAAAGGTAGGGGCCGATGTCGTTGAGCACGAGCTTGCGGATCGGATTTGCGGGCTGGGCGGCCAGCATCATGCCGATCAGGCCGCCCATCGAGGTGCCGAGCCAATCGACGCTTTCGACGTCGAGACGCGCGAGCAACGCCGCGCAGTCCTGAAGATAAAGCGGATAGCCGTACTCGGCCGGGACCGTCAGCCATTCGCTGCGCGCTCGTCCGGGCATATCCGGACAGATCACGCGGTAATGCGCCGACAAGGCGTCCGCGATCGCGTCGAAATCCCTGGCGTTGCGGGTTAGGCCGTGGACGCAGACCAGCGTCCGCGCGCCGGCAGGCCCCGGCCGTTCGTCGTAAGCGAGCCGGTGAAAGCCCGAAGGCCCGAGGCAGGAGAGATGGCGTTCGATCATCGGGCGTCAAACCTGAACATGCGAAGCGGCGAACCTTCGTCATCCGCCGCCTTTGTGACCCGTGCGATGGCCGTCCCCGGACCGGCCGCGCGGGCGGGCGGAACCATCGACGAAATTGGCGCCGCCGACAAGTACGAGCGGCGCGCCGCCGCCTCCCCGCTGGACAGCGGGCTGCTCGCGCGAGACAAAGAGCCATGAGCCTTCTCGACGAGGCGGGCCCCAGGGTCGATCCGCCGTCGGCGCCGCTCGCCGAGCGCCTGCGGCCGACCTCGCTGGCCGAAGTTTCGGGCCAGGAGCATTTGACCGGGCCCGATGGCGCGCTGACGCGGCTGCTCGCGGCCCCGACGCTCGGCTCGATGATCTTCTGGGGACCGCCCGGCAGCGGCAAGACGACGGTCGCGCGGCTCATCGGCGCGTCGCGCGACGACGCGTTCGTGCAGGTGTCGGCGATCCATTCGGGGGTCGCCGAACTGAAAAAGATCTTCGACGCCGCGCGCACCCGCCGCTCGCAAGGGTTGGGCACGCTTCTGTTCGTCGACGAAATCCATCGCTTCAACCGGGCGCAGCAGGATTCCTTCCTGCCGGTGATGGAGGACGGCTCGATCACGCTGATTGGCGCGACCACGGAAAATCCCTCGTTCGAACTCAACGCCGCGTTGCTGTCGCGGGCGCGGGTGCTGGTGTTTCGGCCGCTCACGCCGCAGGCGCTCGAGGCGTTGCTCCAGCGTGCGGAGCGGCTGACCGGCAAGCCGCTGCCGCTGGAGCCTGACGCGCGCGAGGCGCTGATCGGCATGGCTGACGGCGACGGGCGGGCGGCGCTGACCCTCGCCGAAGAGGTCTGGCGCGCCGCGCGCCCCGATGAGACCCTCGACGCCGCGCGCCTGGTCGAGGTGGTGCAGCGGCGCGCGCCGATCTACGACAAGGCCCAGGACGGCCATTACAATCTGATCTCGGCCTTGCACAAATGCGTGCGCGGCTCCGATCCCGACGCGGCGCTCTATTATCTCGCGCGCATGTTCGACGCGGGCGAGGATCCTCTGTTCATCGCGCGCCGCGTGGTGCGGATGGCCTCCGAGGACATCGGCCTCGCCGATCCGCATGCGCTCCTCATCGCCAACGCCGCCAAGGACGCCTACGATTTTCTCGGCAGTCCGGAGGGCGAGCTGGCGATCGCGCAGGCGGTCGTCTATGTCGCCACCGCGCCGAAGTCGAACGCGCTCTACAAGGCGTTCGGCGCCGCGCGGGCGCTGGCGCAAGCGCATGGCTCGCTGACGCCGCCGAAGACCATCCTCAACGCGCCGACGCGCCTCATGAAGCGCGAGGGCTACGGCGCAACTTACGAATACGACCACGACGCGCCCGACGCCTTCAGCGGCCAGGACTACTGGCCCGAGGCGCTCGGCCGCCATACGCTTTACGCGCCGGTCGAACGCGGATTTGAGCGCGACATCCGAAAGCGGTTGGAGTATTGGGCGAGGCTGAGGAAAGAGCGGCGTCGGGAGTGAGGGCGCATCGTTTCGCAGGTCAATTCGAAACCGGGGCAAAGCCAATGAATCTTCACGCCAAGGTCTCTGGATCGATCGGAATCGCGGCTGCGCTCGCGGGCCTGCTGGCGCTCGCCGGCTGCGCGGTTCCGCCCACCGGGATTCCGACCGCGCAGAGCATCCGCGGCCTCAAACCCTCGGGCAGAGTGACGATGACGCAGGCGTTCGTCTCCGCGACCGGCGTCGGGAGCGGCACGCTCACGTTCAGGGGCAGGACCTATCGGTTCACGCTGCTTGGCTACCTCACCGGCCTCGGCGCGCTGTCCGGTCTCAACGCGACGGGAGAGGTCTACGGGCTGAGCGACCTCTCGCAGTTCTCCGGCGCCTATATCCAGGGCACAGGCAGGCTCGCGGTTTCGGCCTCCGGCGCCGGCGAACTGTGGCTCGAGAACAACAATGGCGTCATCATGCGCCTGACCGGCGTTCAGAGCGGCCTGACGTTCACCACCGGGCGCTATCAGATTTATATCGACCTGGCGAAATAGGACCACGGGCGCGGCGCAACCGGGAACGGAGTCCGCATGGGCCGATGGAGAAAATTCACGGCGGCCCTCGCCCGCCTCGCCATTTTGCCGTTGCTCGCTGCGCCTCTCCATGCCGCCGAGCCGCAGCCGAGGCTCGGCGGCGACACGCGAATCCACGACCCGTCGGTGATCGAGGTCGATGGCGCATACGCAGCCTTCGGGACCGGCGCGCAGGGCCTCTATCGCGGCGCCATCTTCGTCAAGACCTCGCCCGACGGGGTGATCTGGACCAAGGCGGGCGCGATCGGCAAGGGCGTGCCGAAATGGGCGATAAAGACGCTCGGCTACCAGCCGATCAATGTCTGGGCCCCGTCGATCAGCCGGCATGGCGAGACGTTCTACCTCTACTATGCGCTCTCGAGCTTCGGCGGCAATGCGAGCGCCATAGGACTGATGACCAATACGTCCTTCGATCCCGCCAGGCCGGGCGAGGGCTGGGCGGACCAGGGCCTGGTCCTGGCGTCGAGCGCCGGCGACGACTTCAACGCGATCGATCCCTTCCGCATCGACCTTTCCGACGGTCGCGCCTTCCTCGCCTTCGGTTCGTTCTGGTCCGGGATCAAACTGCGTCAGCTCGATCCGGAAACCGGCAAACTTGTCAGCCCGGACACGCCGACGATCGCGCTCGCCGGACGTCACGGAGGCGCGATCGAGGCCTCCTCGATCCTCGAGCACGAAGGGAAATTCTATCTCTTCGTCAGCTTCGACCAATGCTGCAAGGGAATCGCCTCGACCTACAACATTCGCGTCGGCCGCGCCGACCGGATCGAGGGCCCCTATCTCGACCGCGACGGCAAGGACATGGCGCAGGGCGGCGGCTCGCTCCTGCTCGCGACGACCGGCCGCTTCATCGGCCCCGGCGGGCAGGAGGCGGTCAAAACCTCAAAGGGCGACATGCTCGCCTACCATTATTACGACGGCGATGCGGCCGGCGCCTCCAAGCTCCAGTTTTCTCCGCTGGGCTGGACCCTCGACGGCTGGCCGGAGCTTGGCGCTCTTCCGCAATAGCGAGAGCCGCGTCATTGCGAGCGCAAGCGAAGCAATCCAGCGGCGGCGCAGGGCCGGCGCCTTCCACACTCCCGCTGGCGCGAAAACCCGCCCGAGGCGTCGCGCCGCGGCTCCTTGCGGAAGTTTCGTCGATCTGGCGAAATGGGATAACGAGCAAAGTCTGCTACGCCCGACGCCATCGGCCGCGTGACGAAAGTGTGCGCTGCGCCTCTGTGTTGCGCCTCAAGGTCAACGCCGACTGCGGCGCGCGGTTGAAAGGAGCACAATGAGCCTGGACGGAACTTTTGCGCGAATCGTCGAGTTGGTCGGCGCCGCTCTGATCCTTGCGCGGAGGGAGGGCGCACATAAGCCGGCGCTCGGCGGCGCTCCGACGATCCCTCCAGCGAAGCCCCAGGGCCTCCCGACTCTGAAAATGCCCACGGCGAAGGGGTGGACGAAAGGGCGCGAGCCAGTCGCCGCGCCCGGACTCAAAGTCAATGCGTTCGCGACCGGGCTCAAGCATCCACGCTGGCTCCATGTTCTGCCCAATGGCGACGTGCTTGCCGCCGAGGCCCTGACCCTGCCCGAACCGATCCGCAGTGTGTTCGACTACGCCCAGTTCGCGACGATGAAACGAGCCGCCGCGATCGGGGCGAGCCCCAATCGCATCACGCTGCTGCGCGACGCGGATCGCGATGGCGCCGCTGAAATCCGGGAGGCGTTCCTTGAAGGACTGAACCAGCCGTTCGGAATGGCGCTGCTGGGCGATACGCTCTATGTCGGCGCGGCCGATGGCGTTGTCGCCTTCCCATATCAGCGGGGCGCGACCCGTATTGTCTCGCCGGGACGCAGGCTGCTTGAGCTTAAGGGGGGCGGCCATTGGACCCGAAGCCTGTTGGCGAGCCCGGATGGGCGGAAACTCTTCGTGGGGGTCGGGTCGCTGACCAATATCGGCGACAAGGGGATGGCCGCCGAGGAAGGTCGCGCGGCCATATACGAGCTCGATGTCGCAAGCGAGGCAAGTCGCATATTCGCGTCCGGCCTGCGCAATCCCGTCGGCATGGCGTGGGAGCCCCGGACCGACGTTCTCTGGGCGGTGGTCAACGAGCGGGACGGGCTTGGCGATGAAACTCCTCCCGACTACCTGACCTCGGTGCGTGAGGGCGGGTTCTACGGCTGGCCCTATTGCTATTGGGGTCAGACAGTCGACGGACGCGTGCCGCAGGACCCGGCCATGGTCGCGAAGGCGATCACGCCGGACTACGCGCTTGGCGGACACACGGCCTCGCTCGGCCTGTGCTGGCTGCCTGCGGGCGCGCTTCCCGGCTTTCCGGAAGGAATGGCCGTCGGACAGCACGGCTCCTGGAACCGGAGCACATTGAGCGGCTACAGGGTTGTGTTTGTCCCGTTCGCCAACGGCCGGCCGGCGGGGCCCACGCGTGACATCCTGACTGGCTTCCTGTCGCCCGACGAGCGCGCGTCCTATGGTCGGCCGGTCGGCGTGACGATTGGTCCGGACGGCTCGCTGCTGGTGGCGGACGACGTGGGCGACGTCATCTGGCGGGTGACCGGCGACCTGCGGCGCTAAGCGTCGGACGAAATGCGCGATTCCCCTCTCCCGCTTGCGGGAGAGGGGTCAGGGGCGAGGGTTAGCTCCGCAGCGAGTCGCCGAGCTTGTCGAGCAGGAAGCCGGTCCCGTGTTCGCGCGAGCCGGCGTCGTCGTAGCCGTCGAGGAAGGCGCCCTGTTCGGTCACCTTCAGCGTCGTGCGGCCCGGGTCAACGGACTTCAGTTGCATGGTGGCGAGCGAGACCGAAATCTTCCGGTCGTCGAGATGCATCTCATAGGTGTAGACGATGCGCTCGTTGGGCACGATGTCGTGGTAGACCGCGTCGAAAGTCGAGACCACGCCGCCTTCCCAGCGGCCTTGCAGACGCTCGCGGCCGCCGACGCGGAAGTCCATCTTCCGATCCATCAATCGCCATCGCCCGTCCTCGCCGCCGAACCATTTCGCCTTCGCGGCCTCGTCGGACAGCGCCTTGTAGACGCGGCTGACCGGGGCTTCGTAGGTGCGTTCGAGGCTGAAGACCGCATGGACCACCGAGCGCTCGGTTCCTGAGGGGGTGCGCATGCGCGCAATCTCGGCCGCGAGCTTGTCGAGCGTCTGCGCCCAGCCTTCCGGCGCGCCGGTCGCCATCCAGGCGGCGTCCGGGTCGATGACGGCGTAGGTCTGGGTCACGTCGATCCGCGTGCCGCCGAGGGCCGCGGCGAAATTGGCCTCGGTGTAGGCCCGGAACAGCGCGTGGCCCTTGGCGTCCTCGACGATGAGATCGAGCGCCAGCCGGTCGAATTCCGAGACCTCGACGAACGTGCCGCGCGCCCAATGTTCGACCCCGTCCGGCGCGCGCATCAAGACCTCGAACGGGCCGCCGACATGCATCTGAACTTTGGCGGTCGGCACGGTGTATCCCGAGGGCGCGAACCAGCGCTTCACGTGATCGGCTGAACTCCAGGCCTTGAAGACGAGTTCCGGCGGGGCGTGGAGGATGCGCGAGAGGCGAACCGGCGGCGGCTCCAGGGCAGGGCTGTTCTCAACCGACTTGGCCATGGTCTTCTCCTTCATTCTTGAGGGTTGCGAGATAGTCGCCCAACCGGTCGAGGCGATGCTCCCATTCGAGCCGCCGGCCGTTGATCCATTGTTCGGCCAGGCTCAGCGTCTCAGGGTTGATGCGGCAGGTGCGCACGCGCCCGGTCTTTTGCGAGCGCACCAGGCCGGAGGCTTCAAGCACCGCCAGATGCTGCATCACCGCCGGCAGCGTCATCGCCAGCGGCCGCGCCAGTTCGCTGACCGAGACGGGATCGCGCGTCAGCCGCTCGACGATTGTCCGTCGGGTCGGATCGGCGAGGGCCTGAAAGGCGAGGTCGAGGGTCCGCGATTGGTTAAGCATATGCTTTAGTATCGCGTCGCCGACAGTTAATCAAGTCCTTTAGTGATGGCTGCGCCAGCCCGGCCGGCGCAGCGGAGGCGGCGAGGCCACGATCCTTCGCCCTCCGGGCGCGGCCTCCGGTAGTGCGGCGGTAAACGGGGTTCCAAGATGCTGAAATGATTGACTCGGCGGAGGCAAAGCGGCGGTAAAGGCGTTTTGGCCTATCCTTCGCCTCGCCCCTCGTATTCGAAATATCTGTAGTCCGCGGCGATCGCGGCGCCCGATGTGTCGAAGGCGACCATGCCGACGAAAGCGCCGGTGAACGAGCCGTGCTCGCCGCTTCCCGCTTCGTCCGACAGGATCGAGGCGTCGAGGACCGGCCCGATGTCCCGCCACTCGCCGCCGAGCGCGTAGGCGAATTGAAGTCTGGCGTGATCGACCGAGACCGCCAGCCGCAGCGGCCCCTCGCCTTCGAGCGCGACCGGCGAGGCGAGCGGGAAGCTCAATCGTCCGTCCGGATAGTCCCCTTCGCAACTCAAAATAGTCAGGACGCGCCCCAGCGTCTCATCCCATGTGATCGCGAGGCAGTGGAATTTGGTTCGGTTGTAATAGGCCGTGAGGCCGGCCGCCTGCTGAAAGGTCGACGGCCGAAATGCGAGCTCCGTCTCGGCGCGATAGACAAAATGCTCCTGCCGACGCGCGACCAGCGCTTGTTCGAACAACGAGCCGATCGATTCGCGCGCGATGAGCCGCAGCCAACCGGGGCGCGCGGAGAGCGCGAAGATTCTCTCCTGATGCGGCGTGCGGAGCCATTGGAAGTCGAGCGGCAGGCCGCCAGGGCGGAAGACGTGGCGCGTTGTCCTCGGTCCGCTCTCGATCCGGGTAGGGAATGGCGAAGGGACCTCGACCGAGGGGACTTGACCGCCCTCAGCGAGATAGAGCCATTCGTCGTCGCGCCAAACGCATTTCTGGATCGCGGTCTCGCGGCCGAGCGGCGAACGTCTGAGGCCAGGCAGAGGCCTCGAGCAGAGATGGGTGTGATAGACTTGGCCGTCCGGAGTCTCGACGATCTGTCCGTGTCCGGCGCGTTGCAGGACAGCCTCGGGAGCGTCCTTGGATGTGAGAAGGTGAACCTTGGGGTGCAGTTCGTAGGGTCCGTCGATCCGCCGCGAGCGCGCCATGGTGACCGCGTGGTCGTAGCCTGTGCCGCCCTCGGCGGTCGTCAGATAGTACCAGCCGTTGCGCTTGTGGAGATGCGGGCCTTCGACAAGGCCCAGCGCGCTGCCGGCGAAGATCGTCTGCGCCTCTGCGACCAGCTTGCCGGAGACGGCGTCCCATTCTTGCAGCGCAATGCCGGCGAAAGCTGGGTGTCTCGGAGACGGGGCCGCGGAGTCGCGGTGGTCCCAAATCATGTTCAAGAACCACTTTCGCCCGTCGTCGTCGTGAAACAGCGAGGGGTCGAAGCCGCTCGAATTGACGTAAGCAGGGTCCGACCACGGGCCGTCGATCGTCGGCGCGGTCACGATGTAATTGTGCGCGTCCTTGAAACTTCCGTCGAACCGCTTGACGTCGGTGTAGACCAGCCAGAACTTGCCGTCAGCGTGCGATAGACACGGCGCCCAGACGCCGCAGGAATCGGGGTCGCCGCGCATGTCGAGCTGCGACGCCCGATCGAGCGGACGTCGCGCCAGCCGCCAATGCGCGAGATCCCGCGAATGATGGATTTGCACGCCCGGATACCATTCGAACGTCGATGTGGCGATGTAATAGTCTTCGCCGACTCGGCAGATCGAGGGATCGGGGTTGAAGCCCGGCAGGATCGGATTGCGGATCATTGTCAGGCGGCGGTCAGCGAGCCGCCCACAATAGGCCGCGCTCCAGAATTGTCCGCATTTCCGCCACGTCGAATTCCTCCGTGACGTGGCCAAGAGAACTGAAGAACACGCGTCCGTCGCCGTGTTTGCGCTTCCAGACCACCGGCATCACTACGCCCTTCGTCCACGCCGCATGCTCGCCGGAGAAGGTTGTGGTCGCGAGCACCTCGTTCGAAGGATCGACGTGCATGTAATATTGCTCGGAACGATAGGGGAAGCTCGAAATTCCCTGCATGATCGGATCGTCAGGCTTGGCGATGTCGACGCGATAGTCGATGACGTTGCCGGGGTGAGCGACCCACTGTCCGCCGCACATGAATTGATAGTCGACGCTGTCGCGAAACGCGTCGCACATGCCGCCGTGATATCCGGCGAGGCCGACGCCGCCCCTGACCGCGGCGGCGAGGTTCTCGACCTCTTCCTTTTCGATCTTCGACATGGTGACGATTGGCACGATCAGGCTCATGTCAGCGATTGTCGGATCGGCGAACGCTTCGGTGGTGTTTTCGATGTAGACCTTGAAGCCGTGCTTCTCCAGCATGCCGCCGACGATATGTGCGCCCTTCTCGGGCTCATGCCCGCTCCATCCGCCCCAGACAACGAGCGCTTCCCGCATTGTGGTTCTCCCTCTTCATTTGCGCCGCGTTGGCGCGCGCGTCTCAGTCGAGTTCGCCGACGGCGAGCCCGGCCGGCAGAGGAGCCGGACGCTCGGGGCGGGACGAGATCTTCACCGCAGCGCCCGTGTCCGACGAAGTCTGGAACGCCTCCATGACTTCCAGAACATGGAACGCCAGCGCGCCGCTGGCGCGGTGCGGCCGGGCGGCGCGGATCGCGCGAGCCATGTCCGCGACGCCGATAATGCGATAGTTGGCGTCGGCGTAGGCGTGCTGGGTCTGGATCTCGCGCCAATCCTCCTTGCCGGCGCCAAATTCGACCTTGCCGCCGAAATAGTTCGGATCGGGGACAATCAGCGAACCGGCTTCCCCGTAGATCTCGATCGGGACGTGCTTGTGCTTGGGCACGTCGAAGCTCATCGTCATCGAGACCGCCGCGCCGCCCGCGAACAGCAACGTTCCCGCGACGTGGGTGGCGACTTCGACCGGGATGCGCGTTCCCGCGAGCGGTTTGCTGGTGACGACGCGCTCGCGCCGGGTGCGCGTCGCCACCGCGCTTACGCTCGCCACCGGACCGAGCAGATTGACGAGGTCGGTCACGTAGTAAGGTCCCATGTCGAGCATCGGGCCGCCGCCGCGCTGATAATAGAATCCCGGATTTGGGTGCCAGCTTTCGTGCCCCGGGCACATGAAAAAGGCCGTGCCGCCGACCGGCCGACCGATGAGGCCTTCGTCGATGCAAGCGCGCGCCGTCTGGTGTGCGCCGCCCAAGAAAGTGTCGGGCGCACAGCCGACGCGCAAGCCCTTGGCCGCCGCCGCGTCGATCAATTTGCGGGCCTCGGTCACCGTGACGCCCAGCGGTTTTTCCGAGTGGACGTGCTTGCCTGCCGCGATCGCCTTGAGGCCGACTTCGATATGCGCGTTGGGGACAGTCAGGTTGAGAATGACCTCGACCGCCGGGTCCGCCAGGACGGCGTCAACGGAACGCGCCGGAAATCCGAATTCCGCAGCGCGCGCCTCCGCCGCCGAATGATTGGCGTCGGCCAGCGCGACGATCTCGAGAATTGGGAAACTCCTCGCCGCGGTCAGATAGGCCGAGCTGATGTTTCCGCATCCGACGACGCCGATTCCGACCCGCTTCATTGCGCCACTCCGACAATCGACGCCGGCGCCTCGCGAATGGGCGCCGGACCGGTTGTTCCCCAAGGCGCCCCATAGAGATCGCGCAACGTCATCGCGGCGGCGCCCCGCACCCAGATGCCGTCGCTCCATTCCCGAACGACGATGTCGGACACGTCGGCGAGGCTCGGGGGCAGCAGCGCGGCCACCGCCTCCCGCAGCGGCCCGATGAAATGTTCGCTGGTCGCCATCGCCCTTCCGGAAATGATCACCTTGGGCGGCGCGAACAGCGTGATGAGATTGGCGATCGCCACGCCCAAGGCCTCGCCAGCGGCGGCGAGCGCGCCGATGCAACGCGCATCGCCCGCGTCCGCGCGTTGCAGCACCAGCGCCATACCGCGTCCGGCGCGAAACGCCGCGCCGTGTTCGCTTCCCCGCAGCAGGGATTCCGCCTCGCACAAAACGGAAGCCTCCGAGGCGACATCGGCAAGGCGTCCGCCGCCGCTGCGCGGAGGCAGAAAAATCAGGTCGCCGAGGTCAGGGCTCAGACCATTGGCGCCACGGAAAAGTTCGCCGTTGTGCAGAATGCCGAGCCCGATGCTCTGCTCGACGCTGACGACAAGAAATCCGTTCAATTCGCGCGCCTGTCCGAACCAATGTTCGGCCAGCGCGACCAGATTGACGTCGCTGTCGATCGACGTCGGGACGCCGAGGCGCCGCGAAAGGTCGGCGCCGAACGGCACGTCGCGCTCGCCGAAAATCGGACTCTGACGGCAGACGCCAGCGGCGCGCTCGACAATTCCCGGCAATCCGACGCACACTCCCGAAATGTCCGACATCTCCAGATCGGAGTCGCTGACGCAGCGGCGCACGCCGTCCTCGACGAGGTCGGCGATCACCCCGGCGGTCTGGCGATCGATGCGGATCGGCAGCGCGAGCGTGCGCAGGACATCCGCGCAGAAGTTCGTCACTGCGACCGTGATCTGGTCGGGCGCGAGCTTGACGCCCACGACCCGCGCCGCGTCGGGATTGAGTTTGAGCATGACGCGAGGCCGGCCGCGGCCCGCGTCGCGCACTGCGCCGACTTGCAGCGGCACGATAAGCTGGTCATCGAGCAGCGCCGCGGTGATCGCGGAAACCGTTGTTGGGCTGAGTTCCGTGAATTGCGAGATCTCGACCCGCGAGACCGGGCCGAACCGCCGGATCGCATCCATTACATGGAAGCGATTGATCGCGCGCATCAATTCGGGGTCGGCGGTCTTCATCGCTCGAGACGTTTCCGCTGTGGCGCATCTTTTCTGCGGGGAGCGGAATTATTTTCACCCCCACTTCCGCCTGTCAACAGCGAGGCGCCTTGTTTTGCGCGAATCCTAAACGATTCCCTTGACAGCTCCCGGAAGTCGGGACAGATTTAATCCACATCGCGGATAAAAAACAAAACCGCTGTACCGTCATTCTTCGGAGGAAACCAATGAAATTTCGTCACTTTGCGTTCGCTGCGGGATGTCTTGCGGCGCTGCTGACCGCCCCGGCGCTCGCCGAAACGAACATCACCGTTCTCCATGTCTCCGAAAACAAAGCTCAGGTCGGGCTCTGGGAAAAGATCGCCGCGGACTACAACGCAGAGCACCCGGGGGTCAAAGTCCAGGTCAAGTATCTGGAAAACGAAGCGTTCAAGGCGAAGCTGCCGACGATGCTTCAGTCGAACAACCGTCCCGCCCTGTTCTATAGCTGGGCCGGCGGCGTCATGCAGGCGCAGGACAAGGCGGGCTTCCTCAAGGACATCACGAAGGAGGCCGCATCGTTCGAATCCGATTTGTCTCCCACTGCGGTCGACGCCTTCAAAGTCGACGGGAAAGTTGTCGGGGTGCCGTTCGAGGTTGGCGAGGTCGTCTTCTACTACAATAAGAAGCTGTTCGAGAAGGCCGGGGTGAAGGCCGAGGACATCAAGACCTGGGACGACTTCCTCGGCGCGGTGAAGAAGCTCAAGGCGGCTGGCGTCACCCCGATCGTGGTCGGGGCGGGCGAGAAGTGGCCGATGGCCTTCTTCTACGACTACCTGGTCATGCGGGTTGGCGGCGAGGACGCGCTCGCCGACGCGAAGGCCGGAAAGAACGGCGGATTCAAGAGCGCGGCCTTCGTCGAGGCCGGCAAGCGCCTGCGCGAGCTCGGCGCGCTCGAACCCTTCCAGCCCGGCTGGCTTGCGACCAAGCACGCGGAATCGGCCGGCATCTTCGGCGACGGCAAGGCGGCGATGGATCTGATGGGCCAGTGGCTGATCAGCATGCAGGGGCCGAATTCCGCGAGCGGCAAGGGCCTCCCGGAGGAGGATATCGGCATCCTGTCCTTCCCGATCGTCGCCGGCGGCAAGGGCAAGGCGACCGATACGCTCGGCGGCGTCAATGGCTGGCTCGTCAGCAAGTCGGCGCCCCCGGAATCGGTCGACTTCCTCAAGTTCTTCAGCCAGGACAAATACGCGAAAGAGGCCGCCGCGTCGGCCGCCTATATCCCGGTTGTCAAGGGCGCCGAAGCCTCGTTCACCGACCCGCTGTTCAAGCGCCTGGCCAGCGATCTCGCGAAGACGACCTGGCACCAGAATTACTTCGACCAAGATCTCGGCCCCGCCGTGGGCCGGGTCATCAACGACGTCTCGGTCTCGGTCGCGGCCGGTCAGATGACGCCCGAGGCGGCGGCGGCGGCGCTTCAGGACGCGGCCGAACAGCAGTAGCGGCGTCTTCGAACCTTGCCCTCCGGCCTCGCCGCTCGATGCGGCGGGGCCGGCCTCAAGCAACAACGCGAGGCCCGGCTTCTTGTCAGCGATTGATACGAGCTATGTCGAACCTCGTCGGCGAATGTCCGCCAACGGTTGGGCGACCGTCGTCATATTTCTGCCGCCGGCGCTCCTGCTTTTCACGGTGTTCGTCGCCCTGCCGATGCTGGAGGCCGCCTGGTACGGCTTCTTCAACTGGAACGGCTACGGCAGGCCCGAGAAATTCATCGGGCTCAGAAACTATGGCTATCTGATCGGCAACGCCACCTTCAACCGCTCGCTGATCAACAACGGCCTCGTCATCGCCGCCTCGCTACTCATCCAGCTGCCGCTCGCGCTCGGCGTGGCGCTGATGGTGGCCCGGCGCATCACCGGCGCCGTCTGGTTCCGGATGATCTTCTTCCTGCCTTATGTCCTCGCCGACGTGGCCGCGGGCCTCATCTGGCATTTCATGTTCGACGGCGGCTACGGGCTGTCCAGCGTGATCACCGGCGCGCTCGGCCTCGCGCCCTTTTATCTGCTCGCGAACAAGACCTGGGCGTTCAGCGCCGTCCTGATCGTCATCCTGTGGAAATATTTCGGTTTCTACACGATGCTCTACGTCGCCGGGCTGCAGGGCATCGACCGGTCGCTGCTCGAGGCGGCGGAGATGGACGGGGCGAGCGCCTTCCAGCGGTTCTGGCATATCACCCTGCCGCTGCTCGGCCCGATGATCCGGCTTTCGATCTTCTTTTCCGTCGTCGGCTCGCTGCAGCTCTTCGACATCATCGTGCCTCTGACCGGCGGCGGCCCGTTCGAGACGACGAACACTATGGTCTCCTTCCTCTATTATTTCGGCATCACGCGGATGCGTTTCGGCTTCAGCTCGGCCGTCGGCGTCGTCCTGTTCCTCATCTGCGTGACCTTCGCCTTCGGCTATAGACGGCTCTTCATGCGCGATGACTGAGACCTCGATTGCGATCGAACACGCCGCGGCGACGGCGCATGAACCTTCGGGCCGCCGTCCGGGCGCTTTGGCGAGCATCGCCGTCTTCGCGGCGCTCGTCGTCCTGGCGGGCGTCGTTCTTGTGCCGATCCTGGCGACGGCGCTGAACGGCTTCAAGGATCTCGGCGATCTGCAGGCCCATCCCTTCTCCCTCCCGAAGGTCTGGGTATGGAAGAACTATTGGGAAATCCTGACCGGCCATCGCTACTGGCAGGTGCTCGGCAATTCGCTCCTGATCGCGGTTTTCACCGTGGCGCTGACGCTCGCCCTCGCGTCGATGGCGGCCTTCACCTTCGCCCATCTGCGCTTCTTCGGCGACCGCTTTCTGCTCAGCTATCTGCAGCTCGGGCTCCTGTTCCCGCTGGCGACGGCGATCCCGCCGATCTTCATCAAGGTGCGTGACCTCGGCCTGCTCGATTCCTATTGGGGCGTGATCCTGCCCCAGGTCGCCTTTTCGCTGGCGATGAGCGTCCTCCTGCTGCGCAACGCCTTCAAGCAGCTTCCCGGCGAACTGCTCGACGCCGCGATGATGGACGGCTGCGGCTATTTCCGCTTTTTCTTGTATGTCACGCTGCCGCTCTCGGGGCCGATTCTGTCCACGGTCGCCGTGATCTCGTTCGTCGCCAGCTGGAACGGCTATCTGCTGCCGTTGGTCGTGCTCGACAGCGAATCGCGTTATCCGTGGACGCTCGGCTTGATGGCCTACCAGGGTCAATACTCAACGGCCTGGCAGCTGGTCCTCGCCTTCATCACCCTCACGATCCTGCCGGCGATCCTGATGTTCCTCATGGCTCAACGATACATCGTATCGGGCTTGACGGCCGGTGCGGTCAAGGCGTGAATGGATGTTGTCTCATCGCCCAAACTTTGCTTTCAGCGCCGCGGCCACGTTGGGCGGGGCGAAGGGCGAGGCGTCGCCGCCCATCGAGGCGATCTGGCGCACCAGCGTCGCGGTGATCGGCCTCACCGGCGAGGACGCGGGCAGGAAAATCGTGCGCAGTTCCGGCGCCATCGCGCCGTTCATGCCCGCCATCTGCATCTCGTAGTCGAAGTCGGTCGAGTTCGCGCAGGCCCCTGACGATCAGCGTCGCTCCCGCCTTGCGCGCCGCCTCGATCGCGAGGCCGGTAAAGGCGACGACGTCGAGTTCGCAGTGCTCCTTCGCTACGATCGGCGCCGCCGCTTCGGAAATGAGCTTGAGACGCTCCTCGATCGTGAACAAAGCTTGCTTGTTCGGATTGGAGCCGACGCCGATCACCAAGCGGTCGCAGAGCGCCGCGGCATGCTCGATCACGTCGAGATGGCCGTTGGTCATAGGGTCGAAAGAGCCGGAAAAGAATCCGATGCGCGTCATGCGCCAAGCGTTAGCCCGCCGGACCGGCGCGGACAAGGGCAGGCCGAGGCGCAGCCTTGCCGCTTGCGTCCGATCCGCGGCTCGTGGCATCTCATCTCAGCCAACGGGATTGGGAGATGCGCGACGTGAACGCTGATGAACTGCGCGCGGTGCAGGCGCCGCTCAAGGACCGCTACCGCTCGCAGCCCGAGGCTGCGATCGTGACGCTGCGCGCGAGCGGCACGCTCGATTCGGCGGCGATCGCCTGCAAGGTCGAGACGGGAAGGGCGCTGAGCCTTGCCGGGCTCCATCCGGCGACGGGGGGAAGCGGCGCCGAGCTGTGCTCTGGCGATATGCTGCTTGAAGCGCTGGTCGCCTGCGCCGGCGTGACCTTGAAGGCGGTCGCGACCTCGATCGGCGTCGAACTGCGCTCGGGCCGGGTTGAGGCGGAAGGCGACCTCGATGTTCGTGGCACTCTCGGAGTCGCGCGCGAGTCTCCTGTCGGCTTTCGCGCCATCCGTCTGACATTTGTGCTCGATGCGGACGCGCCGCAAGATCAGCTTGACACGCTCCTCAGGCTCACCGAGCGCTACTGCGTCGTGCTGCAGACCCTGAGGCGCCCGCCGGCGGTCGAGGCGAAGCTGGCGACAGCGCGCTAAGCAGGATCGTGCAAAAGCGGCCACCGGTTGTTCGACAAAAATCCTGCTTCTTCAGACGACTCTTAGCGCCGTGTCCGAGCAATAGTTGACTTCCTCGGGCCGGCTCGCGCGAAATTGATCGCGCCTTTTGACGAGCGAGACGTTTCACGGCCGGAGCGATCGACAGCTCTTGTTGCCGGCGGCCGGGAAAGCCCCTATCGCTGAGGCAAAGAAACGAGGTCGTCATGCCCGCCAAAGTCCTTCTTGTCACCGGAGCCTCGCGCGGCATCGGCCGCGCCTGCGCGATTCTCGCCGCCAGAGACGGCTGGTCGGTCGGAGTCAATTACCGTGAGGACGCCAAGGCGGCCGGCGCGGTCGTCGAAACGATCGTCAAAAGCGGCGGCCGCGCAGTCGCCTTGCGCGGCGACATCGCTGTCGAAGCGGACGTGGCGGCGATGTTCGATGGGACCGTTCGGGCGCTCGGGCCGCTGACCGGCGTCGTCGCCAACGCCGGCGTCGTCGCACCGTCGGCGCGGTTCGCTGACATGAGCGTCGAGCGCATGCGCCGCATCTTCGAGGTCAACGTGCTGGGCGCCTGCCTCACCGCGCGCGAGGCGGCGCGCAGAATGTCGAAGTCCGCGGGCGGCGCGGGCGGCGCGATCGTGATGATGTCGTCGGCGGCCGCGCGCCTCGGCTCGCCAGGTCTCTATGTCGATTACGCCGCGTCGAAGGGCGCGGTCGACACGCTGACCTCGGGGCTCGCCAAGGAGCTCGCCGCCGAGGGCGTGCGCGTCAATGCGATTCGGCCCGGCCTCATCGACACCGAAATCCACGCCAGCGGCGGCGAGCCCGAGCGCGCGCATCTCCTCGGACGCGCGACGCCGCTCGGACGCGCCGGAACGGCCGAGGAGGTTGCGGAAGCGGCGGTCTGGCTGTTGAGCGACGCAGCGTCCTACGTCACCGGCGCGATCCTCGACGTCTCCGGCGGACGGTGAGCCGCGCCGACGGCGCTCAGCGAAACGCGGGAGAAACGAAAATCGCCAGAGCGACGAGTTGGCCCAGGGCGAACGCCGTCGTGCGCAGCGGCTGGCGGCCGGAGAGATAGGCCGCAACGTGCCCGATGCGCAGGAGGATGTAGACGACAGCGAGGATGTCCGCGATGCGGCTCGGACCCCCGACCATGTGGGCCACGATTACCGCCGCGGCGAACCACGGAAAGGTTTCGAGGCCATTGAGATGGGCGCCGTAGGCGCGCACCGACTGCCCCTCGAGGTCGCCGGCATGAAAGCGTGGCTGGATCGGATCGAGGCCCTTCACGAAGCTGAACGCGACATAGGGCAAAGTCGCAGCGATGAAGATGCACCAAATGGCGATAGTCATGAGAAGCGTCTCCGCGTCGCGCCCTTCGCGCGACGTCGCGCAACAGTCGTGCCGCGAGGTCCGCCGTGTCAACGCTCGCCGCCGGAGCTCGTCACTTGCCGATCGCGCTGACGCCGTCGATGACGAACTGCACCGCCATCGCCGCCAGAACGAGGCCGAACATGCGGGTCAGCACGATGTTGCCAGTGACGCCGAGCAGCCGGGAGACCGGCTCCGACATCAGCAGCGTTGCGAAGGTCAGCGCCATCGCTAAGGCGACGACCGCCATCAGGGAGGCGAGCTCAAGCCAATCGCCGCCGGCCCGCCCGGCCAGCAGCGTCGTTGCGGTGATCGCGCCGGGACCCGCCATCAGTGGGATCGCCAGCGGAAAGGCCGCGACGTTGCGGACGTGATCGACGGCGACGGCGTCGCTCGCCAGTTCGCGCTTCCGCTCGCCTCGCAGCGCGAACAGCATGTCGAAGGCGATCGCGAACAACAGTAGGCCGCCGGAAATGCGGAACGCCTGGAACGATACGCCGAGCGCGTCGAGAGCCGCCTTGCCGCCCAGAGTGAAGGCCGCCAGGATCAGAAACGCGATCACGCAAGCGCGGGCCGCGACTTCGCGCCTGGCGGCGGCGGTCATCCCCTGGGTCAGACTGATGAAGACCGGCGCGAGGCCCGGCGGGTCGAGCGTCACCAGCAACGTGATGAGCGCGGTCTTGATGAAATCGGTCGGCACAAAGCCCCCTCGGACGCGGTCGTCATTTTCCGCGCAGCCACGTCACCGGCGGAGGCGTTCGCCAATCGTTGCGCCCCCGGCGTCCGAAATCCCGCTCGCTGCGCGGGCCGCAGCGAAGCGGCGCGAGCGCTCCGACCGATCAACCGGGACCATAGCGGATTTCCGCACCCGCGCAACGCGGCGACCTGTTGGACGCGCCGCTTGGGTACCGGCCCAACGACGCGCGCGCCAAATCCCTTTCGAGCGCCAGCGCGCCGACTCGTAATACTTTGATGTTACAAGTAAAAATATTCCTGTCCGAGCGTCGGCGGCGGCTGGCGCGCCGCGCCGGAATCGGCTAGACCCACGGGAGAAATTCCCGCGCGAGGACCCTTCCGAATTGCCCGACACTCTAGACGAGCGGCCCGCTCCCGGCGGGCCGGCCGACATCAAGCCCGTCTCGATCCTCGATGAAATGAAGCGCAGCTACCTCGATTACGCGATGAGCGTCATCGTCAGCCGCGCTCTGCCCGATGTTCGCGACGGCCTCAAGCCAGTGCATCGGCGCATCCTCTATGCGATGCACGAACTCAACTTCACTCCGGATCGACCCTACAACAAGTCGTCGCGCACGGTCGGCGACACGATGGGCAAGTACCATCCGCACGGTGATCTGGCGATCTACGACGCGCTGGTCCGCATGGCGCAGGATTTCTCCATGCGGGCGCCGCTCATCGACGGCCAGGGCAATTTCGGCTCGGTCGACGGCGATCCGCCCGCCGCCTCGCGGTACACCGAGGCGAGGCTTGATCGCCTGGCGCTTGCGCTGCTCGACGATCTCGACAAGGACACCGTCGACTTCAAGCCCAACTACGACGAGAAGGAACTGGAGCCGGTCGTCCTTCCGGCGCGCTTCCCCAATCTGCTCGTCAACGGCGCGGGCGGGATCGCCGTCGGCATGGCGACCAACATCCCGCCGCACAATCTGGGCGAGACGATCGACGGCTTGCTGGCGATGATGGACAAGCCCGACATCACGCTCGAAGAGCTGATGGAGCATATTCCCGGGCCCGACTTTCCGACCGGCGCGGCCATCCTCGGGCGCGGCGGCATTCGCTCCGCGTACGCGACCGGCCGCGGCTCGATCATCATGCGGTCGAAGGTTTCGGTCGAGGAGCTGCGCAAGGATCGCGAGGCTCTGATCGTCAGCGAGATTCCCTATCAGGTCAACAAGGCGACGCTGATCGAGAAGATCGCCGAACTGGTGCGCGAGAAGCGGATCGAGGGCATCTCCGACCTGCGCGACGAATCCGACCGCGACGGCATGCGCATCGTCATCGAGCTGAGGCGCGACGCGGTCGCCGACGTGGTGCTCAATCAGCTCTGGCGCTTCACCGCCATGCAGTCGAGCTTCGGCGCCAACATGATCGCGCTGAACGGCGGCCGGCCGGAAATGCTGACGCTGACGGACATGCTGCGCGCCTTCCTCGATTTCCGTGAGGAGGTCGTCACCCGGCGCACCAAATATCTGCTCGGCAAGGCCCGCGACAACGCCCATGTCCAGGTCGGCCTTGCGATTGCGGTCGCCAATATCGACGAAGTGATCCGCCTCATCCGCACCTCGCCCGATTCGGCGGCCGCGCGCGCCGCCCTGATGGAGCGCGTCTGGCCGGCGCGCGACATGGCGCCGCTGGTCGCCCTCATCGCCGATCCGCGCCATACACTCGACCCCGACGGCGCGATCCGCCTCTCCGAAACCCAGGCGCGCGCAATCCTGGAATTGCGCCTCGCCCGCCTGACCGCGCTCGGCCGCGACGAAATCGCCGAGGCGCTCAACAAGCTGGCGACGGAAATCGCGGATTATCTGGATATCCTGGGCTCGCGCGCCCGGCTGACCGGAATCATCCGCGACGAGCTCGCCGCGGTGAAGGCCGCCTTCGCCAGTCCGCGCCGCACCGAAATCCTCGACAGCGACGCCGACATGGAGGACGAGGATCTGATCCAGCGCGAGGACATGGTCGTGCTGGTGAGCCACGGCGGCTACATCAAGCGCGCGCCGCTCTCGACCTATCGCGCGCAACGGCGCGGCGGCAAGGGCCGGACCGGGATGGCGACGCGCGACGAGGATTTCGTCGCCCGGCTGTTCGTCGCAACGACCCATCAGCCGGTCCTGTTCTTCTCCTCGGCCGGTCAGGTCTACAAGGAGAAGGTTTGGCGCCTGCCGCTCGCCTTGCCGCAGTCGCGCGGCAAGGCGCTCATCAATCTGCTGCCGCTCGACGCCGGCGAGCGCATCACGACGATCATGCCGCTGCCTGAGGACGAACAGAGCTGGGAGGCGCTCGATGTGGTGTTCGCGACCACGCGCGGCACGGTCCGGCGCAACAAGCTCAGCGATTTCGCCCAGGTCAATCGCGCCGGCAAGATCGCCATGCGCCTCGACGAGGGCGAAAGGATCGTCGACGTTCAGATCTGCTCCGACAAGGACGACGTGCTGCTGACTACCGCGGGCGGCCAGTGCATCCGCTTCGCCGTCGACGACGTGCGCGTGTTCAAGGGCCGCGACTCGATGGGCGTGCGCGGCATCGCGCTCGGCGAAGGCGACAGGGTGATCTCGCTGGCGATCCTCAAGGGCTTCGACGTCAGCGCCGAGGAGCGCGCCGCCTATCTCAGGCAGCGCCGCGCGACGACGGACGAGGCGCCCGAGGAGGCGGTCGAACCCGAGGCCGAGGCGGAGAACGGCCTCGAGAGCGGCAACGGCGCGGCTGCGGCGCTGGCGCCGGATCGCCTCGAAGCGATGCGGGCGGCCGAGCAGGTGATCCTGACATTGTCGGAGAACGGATACGGCAAGCGCACTTCGTCGTTCGAATACCGCGTCACCGGGCGCGGCGGCAAAGGCATCGTCGCCATGGCGGTCAACGCCCGCAACGGCGCGCTCGTCGCCTCCTTCCCGGTCGAGGGCGGCGACGAGATCATGCTGGTGACCGACGGGGGCCAGCTCATCCGGGTGCCGGTCGAAGGCATCCGGATCGCCGGAAGGGCGACCCAGGGCGTGATCGTGTTCGACACCGCCGAACAGGAACGCGTCGTGTCGGTCGACCGGATCGGCGAAGCGGAGGTCGAGGAGGAAGACGGCGACGGGTGAGGCGGCCATTCCGCGCTCGCGGCCAAAGGGCGCCGCGAAACGATCCCGGAGATTCGGTCCGCCGCGAATGACGATGACGCGAGGCGTTGGCCCGATTTCGCGTCACTCCAGCACGGCCTCGATGTCTTGGGCGAGCTTTTCCGGCCTGTCGGTCGGCGCGTAGCGGCACAATACGCGGCGTTGGCGGTCGACCAGGAATTTGGTGAAATTCCATTTGACGGCTTCAGTGCCGAGGAGGCCCGGCGCCTCCTTCTTCAGCGCCCGGTAGAGCGGATGCGCGCCGTCGCCGTTGACCTGCGTTTTGGCGAACATCGGAAAAGTGACGTCGTAATTGTTCTTGCAGAAGGCGCTGATCTCAGCCTCGCCGCCGGGCTCCTGACGGCCGAACTGGTTGCAGGGAAAGCCGAGCACCGTAAAGCCGCGCTCGCGAAACCGCCGATGCAGCGCCTCCAGTCCCGCATATTGCGGCGTGAAGCCGCATTGGCTGGCGACATTGACGATCAGGAGCGCCATGCCGTCGAAATCGCCGAGGGTCTTGGACTCGCCGTCGATGGTCTTGAAGGGGATGTCGGCGGGGAGGGGCATGGGCGAGCTGGCGGCGAATGGCGCCCCCCCTCAAAACGGAATGTCGTCGTCGATCGCGTCGCCGCCTCCGCCGCCGCTCGACAGCGCCGGGCGGCGTTCGGCGGGGGCTGAGCGGCTGAAGCTCGCGCCAGAGGCGCGCTCCTCGTCCGGGAAGCTCTGGCGCTCTCCGCCGCCGCCGCGCGAGTCGAGAAGCTGCAATTCGCCGCGGAAGCGCTGCAGCACGATCTCGGTCGTGTATTTGTCGGCCCCGCTCTGGTCCTGCCACTTGCGGGTCTGGAGCTGACCCTCGACATAGACCTTGGTGCCTTTCTTGCAATATTGCTCGGCGACCTTGCCGAGGTTCTCGTTGAAGATCACGACGTTATGCCACTCGGTCCTTTCCTTGCGCTCGCCGCTCGTCTTGTCGCGCCAGGTCTCGGAGGTCGCGACCCGGAAGTTGACCACCTGATCGCCGGAATTGAGCCGCCGGACCTCGGGGTCCGCGCCGAGATTGCCGACCAGAATGACTTTGTTGACGCTTCCCGCCATGGTCCTCTCCTTGCCGCCGCCTGGTGACGCGCGGTCCTCTCGCTTTCACAACTCATAGCCCAAAGCGCACGCCGCCGCGCGCCCCATCGCCCCGCGCCGGCACTTGTCCACAATCGCCGCGGCGAGAGCTTGGGAACGGGCGCCGCCGCGACTACATTACGTCAAACCCCGGGCCGGGCGGCCGACGAGCGCGCCTTCCCAGCGTTCTTTGTTTGTTCTAGCATTGGCGCAGCGGCCGCGCAAGCGTGATTCGCAGCGTCCGCAGTTTCGTCTGAGGAGCCGTGATGGCCAGCGCCAAATCCGCCCCGGCGGCGTCCGCGCGCAGCGCGTCGAAGGGCGCCGCAGAACCCGTCGAGGCCCTGTTCGGCGGCCGCGCGATCGTGGTGCGCGGCGCGCGCGAGCACAATCTGAAGAACATCGACCTGACGATCCCGCGCGACAAGCTGGTTGTGTTCACCGGCCTGTCGGGCTCGGGCAAATCGTCGCTCGCCTTCGACACCATCTACGCCGAGGGCCAGCGGCGCTATGTCGAATCGCTCTCGGCCTATGCGCGCCAGTTCCTCGAAATGATGCAGAAGCCGGACGTCGACCAGATCGACGGCCTGTCGCCGGCGATCGCGATCGAGCAGAAGACGACGTCGAAAAACCCGCGCTCGACCGTCGGCACGGTGACGGAAATCCACGACTACATGCGCCTGTTGTGGGCGCGGGTGGGCGTTCCCTATTCGCCGGCCACCGGCCTGCCGATCGAGAGCCAGACGGTGAGCCAGATGGTCGACCGGGTGCTCGGCTCTACCCGGAGCGCACCCGCCTCTATCTCACCGCGCCGGTCGTGCGCGGCCGCAAGGGCGAATACCGCAAGGAGATCGCCGACTATATGAAGCGCGGCTTCCAGCGGCTGAAGATCGACGGCGAGTTCACTGAGATCGCCGACGCGCCGGCGCTCGACAAGAAGCTCAAGCACGACGTCGAAGTCGTGGTCGACCGCATCGTCGTGCGCCCCGACATGGCGAGCCGGATCGCGGAGAGTTTCGAGACCGCGCTCGAACTCGCCGACGGCCTTGCGGTGGTCGAATTCGCCGATCCGCCGGAAGGCGGCGGCGAACCGACGCGCATTCTGTTCTCGTCCAAATTCGCCTGTCCGGTCTCCGGCTTCACCATCGCGGAGATCGAGCCGAGGCTGTTCTCGTTCAACAATCCGTTCGGCGCCTGCCCGGTCTGCGGGGGCCTCGGCTCCGAGCTGCGCGTCGACGCCTCGCTGGTCGTGCCCAACCCGAAGCTGACCCTCAGGCGGGGGGCCGTCGCGCCCTGGGCGAAATCGACCTCGCCCTATTACCTGCAGACGCTGGAGGCGCTCGGGCGGCACTATCACTTCCGCCTCGACAAGCCGTGGAGCGAGCTGCCGGAGGCGGCGCGGCAGGCGATCCTGTACGGGTCGGGGAGCGAAGAAATCCGCATGGCCTATGACGACGGCCTGCGCTCCTACGAGGTGAGGAAGCCGTTCGAGGGCGTCATCACCAATCTCGAGCGCCGCTACCGCGAGACCGAGAGCGAGTGGTCGCGCGAGGAGATCCAGCGCTACATGACCGCGACCCCCTGCGAGGCCTGCCACGGCTTCCGCCTCAAGCCCGAGGCGCTGGCGGTCAAGATCGACGGCCAGCACATCGGCGAGGTCAGCCTGCTCTCGGTCGGCGCTGCGATCGAGTGGGCGCGGGGCCTGCCGGAAAAGCTCGACCCCAAGCGCAACGAGATCGCCCATCGCATCCTGAAGGAAATCGGGGACCGCCTCGTTTTCCTGCGCGACGTCGGGCTCGAGTATCTGACGCTGTCGCGCGCGTCGGGGACGCTGTCGGGCGGCGAGAGCCAGCGCATCCGCCTCGCCTCGCAGATCGGCTCCGGCCTGACCGGGGTGCTCTACGTGCTCGACGAGCCGTCGATCGGCCTGCACCAGCGCGACAACGCGCGCCTGCTCGACACGCTGCGCCGCCTGCGGGGCTTGGGCAACAGCGTGATCGTGGTCGAGCACGACGAGGATGCGATCTGGGCGGCCGACTATGTGGTCGACGTCGGCCCGGGCGCGGGCGTGCACGGCGGCGAGATCGTCGCCAGGGGAACGCCGGCCGAGATCGCCGCCAACCCCAATTCGCTGACCGGCCAGTTTCTTTCGGGCGAGCGGACGGTCGCGATCCCGATGAAGCGCCGGGCGGCGCGGCCGGGCAAGGAGCTCAGGATCGTCGGCGCCCGCGGCAACAACCTCAAAAACGTGACGGCGACGATCCCGCTCGGGCTCTTCACCTGCGTCACCGGCGTTTCCGGCGGGGGCAAGTCGACGCTGGTCATCGATACGCTCTACAAGGCCGCGGCCCGCCATCTCAACGGCGCCAGCGATCCCCCGACGCCTTACGAGCGCATCGACGGCCTCGACGCGATCGACAAGGTGATCGACATCGACCAGTCGCCGATCGGCCGCACGCCGCGCTCCAACCCCGCCACCTACACCGGCGCCTTCACCCCCATCCGCGACTGGTTCGCCGGCCTGCCGGAGGCCAAGGCGCGCGGCTATCAGCCGGGGCGGTTCTCGTTCAACGTCAAGGGCGGACGGTGCGAAGCCTGCCAGGGCGACGGCGTGATCAAGATCGAGATGCACTTCCTGCCCGACGTCTACGTCACCTGCGACGTGTGCAAGGGCAAGCGCTACGACCGCGAGACGCTGGAGGTGCGCTACCGCGACAAGTCGATCGCCGACGTGCTCGACATGACGGTCGAGGAGGCGGCGGACCTGTTCAAGGCGGTGCCGTCGATCCGCGACAAGATGGAGACCCTCAAGCGCGTCGGCCTCGGTTACGTGAAAGTCGGCCAGCAGGCGACGACGCTCTCCGGGGGCGAGGCGCAGAGGGTCAAACTCGCCAAGGAACTGTCGCGCCGCTCCACCGGCCGCACGCTCTACATCCTCGACGAGCCGACCACCGGCCTGCATTTCCACGACGTCGCGCAACTGCTCGACGTGCTGCACGAGCTGGTCGACCAGGGCAACACCATGATCGTGATCGAGCACAATCTGGAAGTGGTGAAGACCGCCGACTGGATCGTGGACCTGGGCCCCGAAGGCGGCGACGGCGGCGGCGAGGTGGTGGCGCAGGGGACGCCCGAACAGATCGCGCGCAACCCGAAGAGCTACACCGGCGCGTACCTCAAGCCGGTGCTGGCGCGAAAGGGCGCAAAGGGGCGGCGGACGGCGGCGGAGTAGGGGGTCCGCGCGCGCTTCCGACTCAACGCGCCGGACACGGAGGACACGCATGCCGACCTTGCGCGTGAACGGTTACGACATGGCGTTCGTCGAGCGCGGGACCGGCGCGCCGCTCATCCTCGTCCACGGGACGCTCGGAGACTACCGGACTCTGGGCGCTGCAGATGGAGCCGTTCGGCGCGCATTGCCGGACCATCGCCGTCAGCCTGCGGCATTGCTGGCCGGAGCGCTGGGATGGCGACGGCGACGATTTCACGGTCCAGCAGCACACCGAAGACGTCGCGGCCTTCATCGCCGCGCTCGACGCGGGACCCGCCCATCTGCTCGGCCACTCCCGGGGAGGCTACATCGCCTTCCGCGTCGCGCAGAACTTCCCCGATCGCGTCCGCAAGCTGGCGCTGGTCGAGCCCGGCGGCGCGCTGGACTTGAGCCTCGAGCCGCCGCGGCCGGCGAAAAACCCGCCGCTGGCGCTCGGGCCCCTTTACGCCGAGGCCGCCGAGCGCATCCGCCGCGGCGAGGTCGATCAGGGTCTCGCGCCGACCATCGACGCGATCCACGGTCCCGGGGGGTGGGCCAGCTTGCCCGAAGAGGCAAGGCGGCGGATGCGGGACAACGCCCGCACGCTGCTCGGGCAAATCAGGGAGCGGCGCGCGCCATTCACGCGCGCGGACGCCGAGGCTGTCCGGGCGCCGACGCTGCTGATGGCGGGCGAACGCTCGCCGGAGAATTTCCATCGCATCCTCGACGGGCTCGAGAGCGCGCTGAAGGACGTGCGGCGCGTCGTCATTCCCGCCGCCTCGCATGGGTCGAATTTCGATAACCCAAAGGCTTTCAACCGCGAGGCGCTGGCGTTTCTCGACGATCGGTAGAACGAGAGTCCCAGCTTGCGGGAATCCGCCGCGACGGAGTTTCTTGTCCCTTGTAAGATATGCCGCGGCCGGCTCCCGAGGCAGAGCCTCGGAAACAAAGTCGGCGAACCCGGGAGGACGCCATGCCCGCCGAACAGTTTCGCATCGACTACGCCCTGAAGCTCGTCGACGCCTTCGCGCCGGGCGGGCATGAGATCGGCTTCGCCCGCATCGCGCGCAGCGACGTCGTCGACGGCCTCAGGGTGAGGCTCGCCGATCCGTCGAAACAGAACCAGTCGGCCGCCAGCTTGTGCGGGCCGGCCGCGTTCCTCTATTGCCTGCTCGAAGAGCACCCGGAGATCTACGCCCAATATGTGATCGACCTCTACAAGACCGGCGAGGGGCGCCTCGGCAAGCTGCATGTCAAGCCGAGTTCCGGCTGCCGCGCCTATCTGCCGCCGGCGAACAAGATCCATCCGGTCGATTGGATCGCGCTGGCGAGCCTGCGCGACTCGGAAAATACGCTGCTCGACTATTCCTCCGCCGACGACACCGCGGCCGGCATCACCATGCCGCACAGCCTGGCCGCATGGTTCAACAAGCTCGGCTGGCGCGGCGTTCGCAACGACACCAATTCGTTCTTCGTCAAGGGACGCGACGAGGTCAACGCCTGCGCGCGCGACTTCGACCACGACCGCCGCGTCTGCCTGTTCGTCAACATGCAGATGCTGGACCCGCTCAAATTCGCCCACCATTCCGTGACCCCCAACCATTGGGTGGTGCTGACCAAGCGGATGACGGTGCAGAACAATACGGTCAAATTCGGCGTCTACACCTGGGGCGGCAAACTCGACATCCCGCGGACCGGCTCCTATCCGCTCGGCGGCTTCTATCGCAACTTCTACGGCTACGTGTCCTCGACGCCGACCTACGGGTTCTGAGGCGGCGGCGCGGCGCTTCGTCATTGCGAGGAGCGACAGCGACGAAGCAATCCGGTCGTCATAGGGCTGTGGCTGCGGCGCTGGATTGCTTCGCTTGCGCTCGCAATGACGGGCGCGGCGCCGCGCCAACTCAACCTCCGTCCGGTCCCGTGGTTCAGCAAGTCTCCGTCATTGCGAGGAGCGAAAGCGACGAAGCAATCCAGTCATCGTAGGGCTGCGGCCGTGGTGCTGGATTGCTTCGCTTGCGCTCGCAGTGACGGGCGCGGCGCCGCGCCAACACGACCTTCGTCTGTCCCCGTGGTTCAGCAAGTCTCCGTCATTGCGAGGAGCGAAAGCGACGAAGCAATCCGGTCGTCATAGGGCTGTGGCTGCGGCGCTGGATTGCTTCGCTTGCGCTCGCAATGACGGGCGCGGCGCCACGCCAACACAACCTTTTGTCCGGCCCCGTGGTTCAGCAAGTCTCCGTCATTGCGAGGAGCGAAAGCGACGCAGCAATCCAGTCGTCTTGGGGCTGCGGCTGCATCGCTGGATTGCTTCGCTCCGCTCGCAATGACGGGCGCGGCGCCACGCCACCTCAACCTCAGTCCGGCAACGCCGCCAGCCTTCGCGCAAGCTCGTCCGGCATCCAGGCGTCGACCGGCGCGAGCCGCCCCTCGTCGCGCAGCCGATTCGCGATCGCGCCGCCAGTCCGAATTGCCCTCGTCCGTCCGCGCCAGCCGCTCTGCAATCGCGCTGCGCGGCCGTCGCTCGATTGAGCACCTGCCGATTTTGGTCCGACGCTCCAAACCATCGGGACCGACAGCCGCCGCGATAAGAGTCAACAATTCTTTGCGGAAAATCCAAAGCCGTGTTACTGTGCCTCTCGTCATGGGCAAAGCAGTCGCCAGCAGGCCGAGGGACGAGGGCGGAAGCCGCCGGTTCGGCGCGCGCGGGCATATATCACACAATGTACGTGGTCGTTATTAACCCTGATTGTTTTTTTCGTTCGGAATCGCCGTAACCCATTGAAAAGTCCCAATTCGGACGAGAGAATCCAAGGCAAGTCCAAGCAAATCCAAGCATTTTTATTCTTGGTTTTTCTTGGATTTGTTTGGTCCGGCTTGGATTGGCTTGGAAAAATTTGGCGTCCGAGCCCTCGAAAGGGCTCAAGACGGCGACAGGCGCTTATTGCACTAATATAAAATGTTTTAATTATCGGCGCCTTGCCGATCGTGCGCGCCGAGCGCCGCGCCAGGATCGCGTCTCCGGGGCGGGGATTGCCTAACCTCTGGTCTTCCTCCACAAACCTCAGACAGGCGGCGACATGCCGGCCGGCGCGATGCGCGGCCGCGCGCCAGGGATCGCCGATCGGGAGGAGCGCATGAGGATTTCAACCGCGACGGATCGGCGGCGGTTTTTGCTCGCGGGAGCCGCGTTCGCCGTCGGGCCGGGGCTCGCACGGGCGCAGGCCGCGCGCCCGCTCAAGATCGGAATCATGAACGACATGTCGGGCGTCTATGCCGACTACCAGGGCGTGGGCTCGGTGATCGCGGCGAAACTGGCGGTCGACGATCTCTCGGCCAAGCTCGGCGTCCCGGTCGTGATCGTCTCCGCCGACCACCAGAACAAGCCCGACGTCGGCGCGGCGATCGCGCGCAAGTGGTTCGACACCGAGAATGTCGACGTGATCATGGATCTGCCAAATTCGGCGGTGGCGCTCGCGGTCCTCGCCGTCGCCAACGAGAAGAACAAGGCGGTCATCGGCTCGGGAGCCGGATCGTCGGTGCTGACCGGCGCGAAGTGCTCGCGCAATTTCGTCCACTGGACCTACGACACCTATGCCTATGGCCGGGGTTTGGGAAGGGCGGTGACCGAAGCGGGTGGCAAGTCCTGGTTCTTCATCACCGCCGACTACGCCTTCGGCAAGGACCTCGAAGCCAATGGCGCCGCGGGAGTTGAAGCCGCGGGCGGAAAGGTTGTCGGCTCGGTTCGCCATCCCATCAACAGCGCCGACTTTTCCTCATTCCTCCTGCAGGCGCAGAATTCGGGCGCGGATGTCGTCGCCTTCGCGAACGGGGGCGGCGACACCAATAATTGCTTCAAACAGGCTCATGAGTTCGGACTGGGCTCCAAGCAGCGCCTCGCCGGCTTCACGCTCAATGTCACCAACATTCCGGCGCTCGGTCTCGACATCGTCGACGGCGCAATGATCTGCACCGCCTTCTATTGGGACGCGAACGAGGGAACGCGCGCCTTCGCCAGGCGCTTCCAGGCGGCGCATCCCAAGAAGATGATGCCCAATGACATGCATGCGGGCATGTATGCGGCCACGGAACATCTGATGAAGGCGATGGCTCAGATCAAGAGCGCCGACGACGGCGTCAAACTCGTCGATGCGATGAAGGCGATTCCGACCGACGATCCGCTATTCGGCAAGGGGATCATCCGGGTTGACGGACGCAAGCTCCACCCAGTCTATCTCTACAAAGCCAAGTCCAGCGCCGAGTCGAAATACGATTGGGACTATTTCCGGCTTGTCGCGACGATCAATCCGGAGGACGCCTTTCGACCCTTGGACAAGGGCGGATGCCCGTTCGTGAAGGCGTAGGCTCAGGCGGCGCGCGAAGAACCCGTGCGGACCGGCGTTCTCGGCCGCCGCCGTCACTCGCGCTCGGCGCTGAACACCGTCAGCCGGTCGGCCGCGCGGCGAAGCACGGCCCGGATCGGCATGTCGGCTTCGGGTCCCGGCTCCAGCGCGGCCGCGAGCGTCCTCAGCTTCGCCTCCCCTTCGATCAGGAGGGCGATGGCATCCGCGCGCAGGATCACGCGGCCGGTCAGGGTGAGCCGCGGCTCGTCGGCGCCGGCGGCGACGATGGGCGCGACCAGCTGTCGCGCGCCGGAGTCCATCGCTTCGGCGAGCCCTTGGGCGCCGGGAAACCAGGAGGCGGTGTGGCCGTCGTCGCCCATGCCGAGGACGACGACATCGGCGGGAAGCGGCAGATTGGCGACCCGCGCGCTCGCGGCGGCAAGCTCCTGGTCGGCGGTAAGACGCGAGTCCGCCAGCGGCGAAAAACTTGCGGCCGCGGCCTCGTTGCGCAGCAAGGCCTCGCGGACCAGGCGCGCGTTGGAGCGCGGGCTGTCGTCGGGCACGCGCCGCTCGTCGGCGAGGGTGATCGAGACGCGGGTCCAGTCGAGCGTCATTTTTGACAGCGCTTCGAAATATCGCTCCGGCGACTTGCCGCCGGACACGACGAGCAGCGCCGCGCTTCGAGCCGCAATCGCAGTCTGCAGACGCTCGGCCGTCCACTCCGCCAGGGCGGCGGCCAGGGCCTCGCCATCGGCAAAATCGCGGCGCAGAAAGTCCGACTTCATCGTAACGTTGGTCGTCATCATTCGTATTCCTCGTTCCAGGTCCGTCCGTCGCGCTCAATCAACGCGACCGAGGCGTTCGGTCCCCAGGTTCCTGCGGCATAGGGGCGCGGCGGCTCATGCGATTGGGCCCAGGCCTCGCGGACCGGATCGATGAATCTCCAGGCGGCTTCCACCTCGTCGCGGCGCATGAAGAGCGCGGCGTTGCCGCGCAGGGCGTCCATCAGCAGCCGCTCATAAGCGTCGGCCGGCACCATGCCGAAAGCCCTGGCGAAGCTCATGTCGAGCGGGACGTGCTGCAAGCGCATGGCGCCGGGGCCAGGCTCCTTGACCATCATCCACAGCTTGATCCCTTCGTCCGGCTGAACGCGGATCACCAGGCGATTGGCCGGAATGCCGTCGGGTTGGCGGTCAAAAATCACGTGGGGCAAGCGATGGAACGTGACGACGATTTCCGAGAACTTCTGCGGCAGCCGCTTGCCGGTGCGAATATAGAAAGGCACGCCGGCCCACCGCCAATTGGCGAGGCCGAGCTTGAGCGCGACGAAGGTCTCAGTGTCGCTCTGCTCTCTGCCGACGTCTTGCAGGTAGCCGGGGACCGGGCCGCCGTCGGCGAATCCGGCGCGATACTGCCCACGAACGGTGAGCGCCGAGGCGTTCGACTCGTCGATCGGCTGCAACGCCTTGAGCACCTTGAGCTTCTCATCGCGCAGCGAGTCCGCGTCGAGCGAATTCGGCGGCTCCATCGCCACCAGACAAAGGAGCTGCATTATGTGGTTTTGCACCATGTCGCGGATCGCTCCCGACGCGTCGTAGTAGTCGCCACGGCCTTCGACGCCGAGCGTTTCGGCGACGGTGATCTGCACATGGTCAACATGGGCGCTGTTCCACAACGGCTCGAGCAGAATGTTGGCGAAACGCAACGCCATCAAGTTCTGCACTGATTCCTTGCCGAGATAGTGATCGATGCGGAATATGTTGCGCTCGAGAAAGACGGCGCCGATCGCGTCGTTGACCGTAGCCGCGCTTGCGCCATCCCGCCCGATCGGCTTTTCCACAATGATGCGCGAGCGGGGAGTGGTCAGGCCCTCGGCCCCTAGCCGCTTGGCCAGCGGCGCGAAGAGGTCGGGGCTTGTCGCAAGATAGAAGGCGCGAATCCGCTCGTCGGGACCAAGCAAGGATTTCAGGTCGGCCCAACCGGAATCGCTTTTGGCGTCGGCCGCGACATGTTCAATTCGCGACAGGAAGCGATCCACGGCCGGGTTGGATTCGTCGTCGATTGCATTGAACTTGACCAGCGCATCCCTGACGGCCGCGCGAAAAGCGTCCCGTTCGAGATGACGGCGCGAGACGCCGATAATTCGCGTCGGCTCCGAGAATTGCTCGCTTTTCTCGCGGTGAAACAACGCGGGATAGAGCTTGCGATAGGCAAGGTCGCCCGTTCCGCCGAAGACAACGAGATCGAACGGTTCAACCTTGACGATGTGGACGACCATGGCGCGTCTCAGTTTGGTCGGCAAGAAGCTCGAATGAGGTGCGCCGCTGCCGTGGGGCGACTTGCGGAAGTCTAGCGACCTCATCCCTGTTCGCCAAGTTCGCGGATAGCGACAAGACTCGAACCCAACGGTCAACCGGCTTGACCAGCGGTGTCCTTGAACAAGACCTCGCGATCACGCGAAAATTGCCCGATGAGAGGCAAGGCGGCGGCGCCGATGGCGCGGGCGTCGGCCCCGATTGTGCCCGAAGCGAATTCGACATCGCTCAGTCCACGGCGGTCGAGACGGGCGTAAATTTGCGCCGTTCGCGTCGTCAAGCGGTCGCGCACGTTTGCTGGCATCGCTCCGTCGATCATGATCGTCTCGAAATCGATGACCGATATCGCGGCGACAGACGCGTAGGCCAGGGATGAGGCCGCATCCTCGATCCAACTGTCGAGCTGAGGTCCGAAGTCGATCCACCTGTCGGGCGTCGCCCAGATCGAAGAGGCGTCGACGCCGGCGCTTTCGAGCCGGCGCTCGAGCTGATAGATCGAGGCGCAGGCGATGAGTTGCGGCGGAACGCCTCCAGCGATTTTACTCATGACCGGCATCGATCCCAACGCGCCGGCGTTGCCATTGCGCCCCGGATGCAACGCACCGTCGAGAACCAGTCCGCCGCCGAGGAACGCGCCCGAGGAAGTAATACAGCAAATCGCGATGTCGCCAGCCGCTGCCAAAGAAGAATTCCGCTGCGCAGGCGGCGGTCGCGTCATTGCACAGAGTGACCGGGAATGGAGAAAGTTCCGCAATTTCCGTTTCGATGTCGAATCCTCGCCAAGCACGTAGCGCGCCGATAGGCGCGCCGATTTCGGTCTCCCAGTTCCAAAGCTGGAAGGGCGCGGCCACGCCGAGTCCCGCGATTCGCCGCCTCTGGATCGCGCTCAGTGGATTGGCGAGCGATGACAGCGAACCTCTAACGAAATCGAGGATCATCGCCGGCCTGGGATAGGCGTAAGCCCTGCGAGCGCGCTCGCGAATCGCGCCGCGAAAGTCAATCAGCACCAGATCGCAGCTGCGCCTTCCGATCTTGAGTCCAAAGGAATAGGCGCCCTCCGGGTCGAGCGACATTGGGATCGTCGGCTGCCCAACGCGCCCGCGCAACGGAGCCTCCCTCCTCAGCAGTCCGTCTGCTTGCAGTCGATTCATGATGGCGGAAGTCGATTGCACCGATAGGCCTGTCAACCTCGCCACCTCGATTTTTGACAGAGGTCCGAAGCGGCGAACCAAGGAAAGGAGCAGTCGCTCATTGTAAAGGCGTACGCCGGCCTGGTCCGCGCCGCCAACGTCGGCGTTAGGAAGTGGCATTAGATCGGAAAATTCTTCCGCACCGGCGGAACCGAACGCTAGGTTCGGGCGCGCGCGGTAAATAGGCGCCCGCCTCCTTCATCCTCCCCCTCGAAGTTGCCATAAAGCCCTAGGTGCCACATGATTGGTCCGAATGCGGAAGGCTGTCAACGATTATTCTATCGGATGGAGTTATCCTTGACTCTTGATCAAAAATTTGGCCCTATGACGTGACGACGGCGCAAATCAAGTCGTACGGCTCGGGAACGCAAGGCGTCCTTGAGCGACCGACAGAGACCGACGCCGCCGCTATGACCCTCCAGGGAGGAAATCCGTGTCCAAAATCTCCAAACTGTTCACGTGCGCCGCAGCCGGCGTTCTGTCCTTCGCCCTGATCGGCGCTTCCGCGCACGCCGGGGACATCGTCGGCCTAATTACGAAAACAAACACCAATCCGTTCTTCGTCAAGATGAAGGAAGGCTTCCAGGCCAAGGCCAAGGCGCTCGGCCTGACCCCGCAAGCCTACGCCGGCAAGGCGGACGGCGACAACGACGGCCAGGTCGCGGCGATCGAGCAGCTGATGGCGGCCGGCGCCAAGGGCATCCTGCTGGTGCCGAGCGATTCGACGGCGATCGTGCCGACGGTCGAGAAGGCCCGCAAGGCCGGCATTCTCGTCATTACGCTCGACACGCCGCTCGATCCGGTCACCGCGGCCGACGCGCTCTACGCGACCGACAACTTCAAGGCCGGCGAACTGATCGGCAAGTGGGCGAAGGAGACGCTTGGCGACAAGGCCAAGACCGCCAAGATCGCGACCCTCGACCTCGCCGCCAACGAGCCGTCGGTCGACTATCTGCGCCACAACGGCTTTCTCACCGGCTTCGGCATCAAGGTTCCCAATCCGAAGCACTACGCCATGAGCGACAGCCCGCAGATCGTCGGCTCCGACGTGACCGCCGGCTCGACCGAGGGCGGCCGCAAGGCGATGGAGAACATCCTGCAGAAGGCCGACCACATCGACGTCGTCTATGCAATCAACGAGCCGGCTGCCTACGGCGGCTACGCGGCGCTGAAGGCTGCGGGCAAGGAGAAGGGCGTGGTGTTCGTCGCGGTCGACGGCGGCTGCCAGGGCGTCAAGTGGGTCAAGGACGGCATCCTCGGCGCCACTTCCCAGCAGTATCCGCTGCTGATGGCCTCCGACGGCGTCGAAGCCATCGCCGAGTACATAAAGAGCGGCAAGAAGCCCCACAGCATGGACACCGGTGAGAAGCTTGTAACCGACCATCCGGTCAAGGGCGTGCCCTCGATCGACACCGCCGAGGGCTTGAAGCTCTGCTGGGGTTGATTTCCTCGGACGTTCGGAGCTTAATTCTCTGAACGACGAGATGTCGGCGCCTGGGGCCGCGGTTCGCGGGCGCCGATTTCGCGAAGATAAGCGCAAGAGAAGCGTCGGCGGCGTGCGTCGGCGCGCGGGGGAACGTACGAGGAAGCGATGAGCGAAGCCTCTGAGGGCGGGCGGCGTGCGCCGCAGGAATTCGAGAAGGTGCTGAGCGCGGCGACGACGACGGTCGCCTCGTTCGAGGATGAGCGGGTCACGTTTCTGCAGCGCGTCCAGCGATTCCTGCATGTCTACCCGACGACCGTTCCCTTCGTCGTGCTGGTGCTCGGCCTGCTGCTCGGCGTCATCGTCAATCCGTCGCGCTTCACCTCCGCCAGCAACGTCTCGACGGTGCTCACCCAGGTGATGGTCACCGGCATTCTCGGCATCGGCCAAACCCTGGTGATTCTCACCGCCGGCATCGACCTGTCGATTGGCGTCATCATGGTCATCTCTTCCGTGGTGATGGGGCGGCTCGCGGTGGTCGACGGCCTGCCGACGATCCTCGCCTTTCCGCTTGGTCTGCTCTGCGGCTCGGTCTTCGGATACTTGAACGGAATTCTGGTCACGCGGCTGCGAATGCCGCCGTTCATCGTCACCCTCGGCACATTGTCGATCATCGGCGCTCTCAACACCTTCTATTCGCAGAGCCAAACCATCGGCATGCAGGACATCGACGCGAAGGCGCCGTTCCTGAACATGATGGGCAATCAGGTTTCGGTCGGCGACGCGCGCATCATGTGGGGCACGTTCCTCTTGATCCTGGTCGCCGCGGTCGTCTGGTACGTGCTCAACCGCACTGCCTACGGCCGCCACGTCTATGCGACCGGCGACGATCCGGAATCCGCGCGGCTCGCCGGCATCGATACCGACAAGGTTCTGCTCAGCGTCTATGTGCTCGCCGGCCTCATCGCCGCGATCGCCGGCTGGGCGCTGATTGGCCGCGTCGGCGCGATCAGCCCGACGGCGGGCGAAAATATGAACCTCAACAGCATAACCGCGGTGGTGATCGGCGGCACCAGCCTCTTCGGCGGGCGCGGCTCGATCGTCGGCACGCTGGTGGGTGCGCTTATCGTCGGCGTGTTCCGCTCCGCCGTGTCGCTCGCCGGCCTCGACGTGCTGTGGCAGGAATTCGCGATCGGCGTCCTGATCATCGTCGCGGTCGCGCTCGATCAGTGGATCCGGAGGGTCTCCAAGTGAGCGTCGAACCCATCGTCAAGGCGCGCCAGCTCGTCAAGCGCTATGGCCGCGTCACCGCGCTCGACCACGCGGATTTCGACCTCTATCCGGGCGAAATTCTGGCGGTCATCGGCGACAACGGCGCCGGCAAGTCGACAATGGTGAAGGCGCTGTGCGGCGCCGTCATTCCCGACACCGGCGAAGTTCGGCTGGCAGGCGAGGTGGTGAATTTCCGCTCGCCGATCGACGCGCGCGCGGCGGGCATCGAGATGGTTTATCAGAACCTCGCGCTGTCGCCGGCGCTGTCGATCGCCGACAACATGTTCCTCGGGCGGGAAATCCGCGCTCAGGGACCGCTCGGACGATGGTTCCGCGCCCTCGATCGCGGCGCGATGTCGAAATTCGCCCGCGAAAAGCTCAACGAACTTGGGCTGATGACGATCCAGAACATCAACCAGCCCGTCGAGACGCTGTCGGGCGGCCAGCGCCAGGGCGTGGCGGTGGCGCGCGCCGCCGCTTTCGCGCGCAAGGTCATCATCATGGACGAGCCGACGGCGGCGCTGGGCGTCAAGGAATCGCGGCGCGTGCTGGAGCTCATCCTCGACGTGAAGAAGCGCGGCCTGCCGATCATCCTCATCTCGCACAACATGCCGCATGTGTTCGAGGTCGCCGACCGCATCCACATCCACCGGCTCGGGCGGCGCCTGACCGTCGTCGATCCAAAAGAGGTGACGATGTCGGACGCCGTCGCGATGATGACCGGCGCAATGGCGCCGCCAGAGGAAGCGCAGGCGGCCTGACGCGACCGATTGCGTTCGCGGTTAGAAGCGCGCGTCCCATCAGCGGCGGCGCGCTTGACCCCGGCGACGAGACGACTGTTGTCGTGATCGCTCCTTACAGCACGTTAGGCTTTGGAGTTGTGTGCATGCGCTATCGACCGCTTGGCCGAACCGGCCAATTCGTTTCCGAAATTTGCCTCGGCGCCATGACCTTTGACGGGGGAGCCGGTTTCTGGCGCGCGATCGGCTCACTTGATCAATCAGCCTCCACGGCGCTCGTCTCGCGCGCGATCGAAGCGGGCGTCAACTTCATCGACACCGCGAACGTCTACTCCGAAGGCCGGTCCGAAGTGCAACTCGGGCAGGCGCTGCGCGACCTCGGCGTTAAGCGCGAGGACGTGGTCATCGCGACCAAGGTGCGCGGACGGATGGGACCGGGGCCGAACGCCGTCGGCCTCTCCAGAGGCCACATCATGGATCAGGTCGCGGCCAGCTTGAAGCGTCTCGGTCTCGACCATGTGGATCTCTATCAGATCCATGGCTTCGATCCCGTGACGCCGCTCGAGGTAACATTGCGGGCGCTCGACGACTGCGTGACTCGCGGCATGGTGCGAACGATCGGCTGTTCGAACCTCGCCGCGTGGCAGATCATGAAAGCGCTGGCCATCTCCGAGCGGCGCGGACTCGCGCGGTTCGAGACGGTGCAGGCGTATTACTCGATCGCGGGCCGCGAGCTTGAACGCGAAATTCTGCCGTTGGTCGAGGACCAGGGCCTCGGGGTCATGGTGTGGAGCCCGCTTGCCGGCGGCTTCTTGTCGGGCAAGTTCACCCGCAGTCAGCGCGGCGACAACGATTCGCGGCGCACGGTCTTTGACTTTCCGCCTGTCGACAAGGACAAAGCCTACGACATCATTGACGCGATGACGCCGATCGCCAAGGCGCACGGCGTGTCGGTGGCGCGCGTCGCGCTTGCGTGGCTCTTGCAGCGCAAGGGGGTGATGAGCGTGATTATTGGGGCCAAGACGACGGCGCAGCTCGATGACAATCTCGCCGCCGCCGACTTGACGCTGGGCGCGGAGGAGGTCGCAACGCTTGACGAGGTCAGCGCTCTGCCGCCCGAATACCCTGGCTGGATGCTGGCGCGGCAAGCCGAGGGTCGCGTTCCAGAGGCGAAAGGCTAGACTTTTCGTCCTCGCGCGAGCGGGAGGGGCGCTTTCTCTTGGGAGGTCACGCGGTGCGCAAAGTGAAGTGGGGAGTGCTGGGCGTCGCTAAAATCGCCGTTGAAAAGGTGATCCCGGCGATGCAGCGCGGCGAGGTTTCGGAAGTCGTCGCGATCGCCTCGCGCGACCTCGCCAAGGCTAGCGTCGCCGCCGACAAGCTCGGCATTGCGCGCGCGCACGGCTCTTACGAAGAGCTGCTTGCCGATCCTGAAATCGAGGCGATCTACAATCCGCTGCCCAACGAGCTACATGTCCCCTGGTCTGTCCGCGCTTTGGACGCGGGCAAGCATGTGCTGTGCGAGAAGCCGATCGCGCTCGACGCCGAGGAGGCACGCGCGCTGATCGAGGCGCGGGATCGTTCGGGCAGGATCGTCGCGGAAGCGTTCATGGTGCGGTTCCATCCACAATGGCGGCGAGCGCGGGAGCTGGTCGCAGCGGGGTCGCTCGGCGTGGTCAGCGCGATTCAGACCTTTTTCTCCTATCGCCTGCTCGATCCCGATAACGTGCGCAACCGTCCGCCCGGCGGAGGCGGCCTCTACGACATCGGCTGCTACGCCATCGTGACAGCGCGGTATATTTTCGGCGCCGAGCCGACGCGGGTCGTGGCGACGCTGGATCGCGATCCGAATTTTCAGACCGACCGTCTTGTGAGCGCGATTGTCGAATTCCCCGGAGGACGGCATTTGACCTTCAGCGCCGGGACGCAATTGTCGGGGCATCAGCGGGTGACGATCGTCGGCGAAGAAGGGCGGATCGAGATCGCCATTCCCTTCAACGCGCCGGCCGATCGACCGACGACGATCATTGTCGACAACGGCGCCGATCTTGTCGGCCGCGGCATGCATGTCGAGGAATTCGCCGTCTGCGATCAGTACACTCTGCAGGGCGACGCATTTTCGCGCGCGGTGCTCGGGCAGACTCCATTCGAGTTTCCGATCGAGGATGCGATCGCGAACATGCGGGTCATCGACGCCCTGTTTCGATCGGCGCAAGGCGGGTCGTGGGAAACGCCGTAGAAGGGAGCGGCTGGCGCTCGACCGACGCCAGGAGCATGAAACGCGACGCGCGAGGCGTCCTCCTCGTCGATCTCGACGGGACGCTGACGGACCCGGCCGAGGGCATCGTCGGCTGCTTTCGCTTTGCCCTCGAAGCGCTCGGGCATGACCCGCCGCCCGCGGCCGATCTGACCTGGATCATTGGACCGCCGCTGCGGCAATCCTTCGCGCAAACCCTTGGCGGGACGGGCGATGCGGAGGAGGCGCTCGCCATCTATCGCCGGCGCTATTCGGCCGAAGGCCTGTTCGAGGCTGTCGTCTACGACGGGGTTCGGGAGGCGTTGGCGCGGTTGGACGCGAATGCGACTCGGCTTTTCCTGTGCACGGGCAAGCCGCTCACTTACGCGAAGCGCATTTTGCGCCGATTCGATCTCGAGCGCCATTTCGAAGGGGCGTTCGGCGCCGAACTCGACGGCCGCAACGACGACAAGGGCGACCTGATCGCGCATATTCTCGGGAGCCGCGCGCTCGACGCTCGCCACTGCTGCATGTGGGGCGATCGCAGTCAAGACGTCATCGCGGCGAGGCGCCATGCGATCCCGACAATCGGCGCGCTTTGGGGATATGGCGGCGAGAACGAGCTGCGGGACGCCGGCGCTGCGGTGTTGTGCGCGTCGCCGAGGGAGGTTCCTGCGGCCCTGGCGGCGCTTCCTCCCGGCTTGCGTCCGTGGCAAGACGCCGCCCCATGAGTGAAAGCGGATCGAAGCCCTTCGCCGGGACGCTGCTGGATGCGCCAGAGCCTCCGCGCGCCGAGAAGCGCCCGTTCGAGCTCCGCGCCCATGGCCTTGCCTGGACCGACGACTATGCCTGGATCCGGGCCGCGAACTGGCGCGAGGTCTTGCGTGATCCGAGCCGGCTGCCGAAGGACATCCGCGCGCTGCTGGATGCGGAAAACGCTTATGCCGACGCGCTGCTCGCGCCGACGCTCGCGCTCAGGAAGAAGCTTGCGCGCGAGATGCGCGCGCGGCTCAAGGAAGATGACAGCGAGCCGCCGCAGGTCGACGGGCCCTGGGCGTATTATTGGCGGTTTCGCCGCGGCGGTCAGCATCGCATTTATTGCCGAAGGCCGCGCGAGGGCGGCGAGGAGACCGTGCTTGTCGACGGTGACGCGCGCGCCAGTGGACGGACGTTCTTCCAGCTGGCCGCCGTGCGCCATTCGCCCGACCACGCCAGATTCGCTTGGAGTTCCGATGACCTCGGCTCGGAGATGCATGTCATCGCCGTCAGGGACGTGGCGCGTGGGCAGGATTTCGCCGACCGCGTCGGCGGCGCGACCGGCGACGTCGTCTGGACCCGCGATTCGGAGGCGTTTCTCTATGTCGAGCAGGACGAGAACCATCGGCCGTGCCGGGTGAGGCTGCATCGGCTTGGAACCGGGCAAAGCGACGACGCCGAGATTTTCAGCGAGAACGACCCCGCCTGGTTCATCGCGATCGAGCCGACCCGGCTCGGTCGAACGGCCGTGATCTCCGTGCATGGCCACGACGCCTCGGAGTCTCATATCGTCGATCTCGACGCTCCGACCGCGCCCCCGCGTCTCATCGCGCCCCGGCGGCCGGGCTTTCGCTACGAGGTCATGGACCATGGCGATTGCTATTACATCCGCACCAATCGGCAAGCGCGCGACTTCAAGGTCGTCGTCGCGCCGAGCGAGGCGCCGCAGGAGGAGAACTGGCGCGACTGCGTCGCCCATCGCGACGGCTGCTTCATCGCCGAGGCGACTTTGTTCAAGGACTGGCTCGTCGTTGTGGCGCGCGAGAACAGCCGTCCACGCCTTGTCGTCCACGAACTGAGAACCGGCGAGGCGCATGAGATCGGGTTCGAGGAAGAGACCTACGCGCTCAGACTGGAGCCGGTCTACGAGTTCGACGCGCGGACGATCCGCTTCAGCGTTTCCTCGATGGCTCGCCCCCAGGAGACCTACGACTACGCCGTCGCGGACCGCAGGCGGACGCTGATCAAGAGGCAGACGGTTCCAGGCGGTTTCGACCCCGCAGCCTATGTCGCCCGGCTTGTCTTCGCGCCCGCCGGCGACGGCGAGAGCGTCCCGGTGTCGGTGCTCCATAGGCGCGGTCTCGCGCTCGACGGTTCGGCGCCGCTGCTGCTCTACGGCTACGGCGCCTACGGATACCCGGTCGAGGCGGGCTTTTCGACCAATCGGCTGTCGCTCGTCGATCGCGGCTTCGTCTTCGCCATCGCTCATGTGCGCGGCGGAACCGACAAGGGCTGGGGCTGGTACGAGGATGGAAAGCTCGCCAGGAAGACCAACACGTTCGGCGATTTCCTCGCCGCCGCGCGGCATCTGATCGCCCTCGGCTATACCGGCAAGGGGCGGATCGTCGCCCACGGCGGCAGCGCCGGCGGCATGCTGATGGGCGCGGTCGCCAACCTCGCGCCGGACCTGTTCGCCGGAATCATCGCCGACGTTCCGTTCGTCGACGTGCTGGCGACGATGCTCGACGCCGACCTGCCGCTGACGCCGCCGGAGTGGCTGGAATGGGGCGATCCGATCCATGACCGGGCCGCGTTCGAGACCATCCGCGCCTACAGCCCTTATGACAACGTGCGGCCGCAGCCTTATCCGCCGATCCTGGCGCTGGCGGGCCTGACCGACCCGCGCGTGACCTATTGGGAGCCGGCCAAGTGGGTCGCCCGCCTGCGCGCGACCATGAAAGGGGGCGGGCCGATCCTGCTGCGCACCGCGATGGAGGCCGGCCACGCCGGCCAGCCCGGCCGGTTCGACCGCCTGGACGACGTCGCCCGCAACTACGGCTTCGCGATCGCCTGCGTCAGCGGCGGATTAGGCTGGGCGGCGACGTGAAAGGCCGTTTCACGGGAAACAGAAAACACAACCAACCTGTGCCGTATGTATCACCAAAAATGTTTGTGTAAATTGATCGAGGTCCAAATTATCTGGAAGCCAAGCCAAATTGCCGGAAGCGGAAACCAAATCCGGGGAAGCGGAATCCAAATCCGGGGAAGCCGAATCAAAGGATTTTCCTTCCACGAACCCGGACTTTTCAAGGAGTTGCCGACGAATCCAAGGAAAAATTTTTCGTCGCCGGCCTTAAAAACTGTGAATTCGTGTTAAATGCGCCCGCACGGAGGCCGAACGGGCTGCGCCCGCGGCGGCCGGGGCGCACGGGATTGTCGCGCGTGTCATTCATCGTGCGGGCATCATAGCATGGATGCGGATTTTTAGAAAAGAAATTGTTTGACGAAATTGTTGCGGCGGGCTCTGTCGGCGCCAACGGACCGTGGCGCCTCAACCGCAAAGCCGGGATCAGGCCGTTCGTCTCGCCTCCCGGGCCAGGAGCGCGGTCAGGACCAGGTGCAGGACGACGGCCGGCCAGAGGAGGATGCCGGCGAAACCGCCGACCAGGCCGACATAGGCGAGATACAGGGCGACGCCGGCGCCATAGATCAGCATGCCGATCAGCGGCTGGCCCGGCCAACAGGCGACGCCGAGGCCGATGAGCGCGATGCCGGCCACCCGCGCCACCGGAATCGCGACGCCGGCAAGATCCTCGCCCAGCAACAACCGCGCGACCAGCGATGGTGCGATCACCAACGCCAGTCCCGTCGCCGTTTCCGCGACCGACGCGACAATGAGCGCCTTTTTCATCTTCCCTCGCAGTCCCCGGCTTTCCTCTCGCGGTCCGGTCGGCCGGAACTCTTAGGGTTTCGCTTCCGACTGCTCCGGTTCGAGCTTGAAGGTCAGCTTGCTGATCTTGCCGGTGAACATGAACGGCGGATCGTAGCGATATTCCACCGCCGCGACCCCAGTGCGGGTGTCCTCGCCGATGTCGAAGGTTTCGTCCTCCGGGAACGTAATCGGAGTGGTGTGATCCATCGAATTCCTCGCCACTTCCTTTCCGTCCACATACAGCACGCCCGTGCCGCCCTTGCCCAAGCCGGGACCATCCGACTTGAAATCGAAGACGATGGTGTGCTTGCCGCCTTCCAACTTCGGCCCCTCCCACATCGTGCGCTTCAGGTCGAGCAGGTTATAGAGGAACACGACCCTGCCTCGGTCGAGCCCAAGATCGCCCTTGCTGAGGAAGAGGCCATAGCCGCCGAAGCGCCCGCCCTGGGTGACGATCATGCCTTCGGCGCCGCCCTCCGGGATCTCGACTTCGGCCGTGATGACGTACGACTTGTTCTTGATATCCGGCGCGGCGCTCGCCGGCACGCCCGTCAATCCGCCCGAATAGGTGAAGACCGTTCGCCCGGCGGTCAGGCTCGGACGCGGCGTATTCCAGCGCGCGAGTGTCGAATTATCGAGCGGCAGCACGTTATATTTCTTCGCCTCGGCATAGAAGATATCCTGCATTTCCTTGAGCTTGTCCGGCATCTCCGTAGCAAGATCGTTGAACTGGGTGGGATCGTCCTTGACGTGATAGAGTTCCCATTTGTACCCGGTGATCACGTCCGGAGGCGGGGCGGTGCTCAGCTCCCAGGGAAGCGTGACCGGCGTCGTGGTCGCCACCCATCCGTCGTGATAGATCGCCCGATTTCCGAGCATCTCGAAATATTGCGTCGTGTGTCGGGTCGCAGCGCCGGCGGTCGCCTTATCCCACGTATAGGCCATGCTCACGCCTTCGATCGGCGCCTGCTGGATGCCGTCGATAAGGTTGGGCGCCGGGATGCCGGTCGCTTCGAGGATGGTCGGGACGATGTCGACGACGTGATGGAACTGGCGGCGTATGCCGCCTGCGTCCTTGATGCGCCCGGGCCAGGAAACGGCCATGCCCTGGGCGGTGCCGCCGAAGTGCGAGGCCACCTGTTTCACCCACTTGAAGGGGGTGTCCATCGCCCACGCCCATTCCGCCGCAAAGTGCGGGAAGGTCCGGTCGGATCCCCAGAACGGATACCACAGAAACTGGTCCTTGACCGGCACCGCAATGCCGTTGAATGTCGTGAATTCGTTCGGCGTGCCGTTGAGCATGCCTTCGGCGCTCGCGCCGTTGTCGCCGCTGATATAGAAGATCAGGGTGTTGTCGAGCTCGCCCAGATCTTCGACGGCCTGGATGACCCGCCCGATCTCATGGTCGGCATAGGCGAGGTAGGCCCCATAGACATCCATTTGCCTGACGAAGAGTCTCTTCTCGTCCCAACTGAGCGAATCCCATTCCGGAAGCTCCTTCGGCCACGGCGTTAATTTGGCCTCTTCGGGCATGATGCCCAGACGCTTCTGGTTGGCGAAAATGGTCTCCCGCAGCTTGTTCCAGCCCCCGTCGAAAAGGTGCATGGCGCTGATCTTTTCGATCCACTCCGGCGTCGGATGATGGGGCGCGTGGGTGGCGCCGGGCACGTAATAGACGAAGAACGGCTTGTCGGGCGCGATCTCCTTGAGTTCCTTGATGTGCTGGATCGCCTCGTCGGCCATTGCGGTCTCGAGGTTCCACTTTGGATCGTTCAGGAAGGGATAGATGGCCGTGGTGTTGCGGAACAGGTTCGGTTGCCACTGACTGGCGTCCCCCCCGACGAATCCGTAGAAATAGTCGAACCCCATGCCGTTGGGCCATTGATTGAACGGCCCGGCCTGGCTCGATTGATAAAATGGCGTGTTGTGATCCTTGCCGAACCACGAGGTTGCGTACCCGTTCCCCTTGAGGATTGTGCCGATGGTGCCCTTGTCGACCGGGATGATCGAGTCGTAGCCCGGGAACCCCGTCGCGATTTCGCCGACCACCCCGAAGCCGACCGAGTGATGGTTGCGTCCGGTGATGATCGCCGCGCGCGTCGGCGAGCAGAGCGAGGTCGAATGGAAATTGGTGTAGCGCAGACCCGCCGCGGCGATGCGGTCCATCGCCGGCGTCGGGATCACGCCGCCAAATGTCCCCGGCGCGCCGAAGCCGACGTCGTCCGTCATGATCAGCAACACGTTGGGCGCGCCTTTCGGCGGCACGATGCGCGGGGCCCACCATGGGGTTGACTCCGAAGCCTTCTCCTTGATCACCCCGCCGAATTTCGGAGGCGCGGGCGGGATTTGATTCCCCGGAAGGGTCGTCGTGGCCTCGGGCGAACCGGGGACGCCGGTGACCTGCGGCGCGCCGGCCGACGGTGAGCCCTTCGTCTCCTGGGCTTTTGCCCAACCCGAAGGCGCGAGACTGCCAAGCGCGCCCGCGAGCGCGGCTTTCGCCGTCGAGAGAAAGAGTTGACGTCGGTTCATTTTTGCAGGGTCTCCGGGGCTTCGCATATCGACATCACGTATCGACATTTCGCCATCCGAAAGCCAATGGCGAGGCCTAGATAGCCGTTATGGAGCGAAACTGGCAATCCCGGCCACGTCACCTCAAACCGGCCTAAACGTGCTCAGCGTCGCGGCCGGGCCCGACGCCGCCGAGCCGCGCGTAAAGCAGGAGACATCGGATTGCCATGGGGCCAATATAGACGCAATGGTCCGACCCCCGCATTCGTTCGTGGATTCCCGCCTCATGTCGCCCCCGGTTCGCGCCGCCCCGTCCGCCGCCCCTCCGCCAAAGCCCTCGCGCGGCGTGGCGAAACGGTCGACGCGCGAGGCTCTGGCGGCCGCGTTGGCCGAGCGCGAGCGCGAACTCGCCGAGGCGCGGGAGCGGCAGACCGCGACGTCGGAGATTCTACGCGTCATCAGCCAGTCGCCGACCGACGCGCGGCCGGTGTTCGACAGGATCGTCCTCACCGCCGCGCGGGTGCTGCGCTGCGACATGGCCTTGGTGCAGCTTCGCGAGGGCGACGCCTATGCGCCAAAAGCGGGAGCGACTGCGGCGGGACCGGTAACGGGGCTTCCGTCCGAGCGCTTCCCGATCGATCCGAGCGCCAACTTTCCCTCGCGCGTCTTCGTGTCGAAGACGATGCTGCATCTGCCGGACTGGTCGCTCATCGAGCTGCCCGAACATGAGCGCCATCGCCGCGAGACGTTCGGCATCAACTCGGCGCTGTACTTGCCGCTGCTGCGTGAGAACGAGTGCATCGGACTGCTGACGCTGGCCGGAAAGCGGGCCAACATGTTCGGCCCCAGCGAAATCGCCCAGGCCGAATCCTTCCGCGACCAGGCTCTGATCGCGATCGAGAACGCCCGGATGTTCGACGAGACTCAAGAAGCGCTGGAGCAGCAGAAGGCCTCGGCGGAGGTGCTCGGCGCGATCAGCAGATCTGTCGCCGATACGGCGCCGGTGTTCGAAACGATCCTCGACGCCTGCCAGCGTCTCTTCGGCAGCGAAGAAATCGGCATTTACACGATTGGCGACGACGAGATGGTGCGGGCGGCGGCGTGGCGCGGCCCGAGGGCCGAGGAAGCCCGGCAAGATGTCACCCCGCTTGCCGAAAGCGTGACCGGCCGGGTCATCCGGGAACGCCGCACCCACCACATCCCCGATCTCGGCGCCCTTCCCGATTTGTCGCCGACACTGCGCGATCGGGTGAACCGCCACGGGGGCGCATCCCTCCTTTATGCGCCAATGCTGTGGGAGGAGAGCGGCCTCGGCTCGATCGTCGTGGTGCGCTGGCCGCCGAAGCCGTTCTCCGATCGGGAACAGGCGCTCCTGCAGAGCTTCGCCGATCAGGCCGCGATCGCGATCCAGAACACGCGGCTGTTCGACGAGGTGCTGGCGCGCACACGCGACCTTACCGAGGCGCTGGAGCAGCAGACCGCGACGGCGGACGTCCTGAAAGTCATCAGCCAGTCGCCGACCGACGCGCGGCCGGTGTTCGAAAGATCGTCCTTACCGCCGCGCGGGTGCTGCGCTGCGACATGGCCTTGGTGCAGCTTCGCGAGGGCGACGCCTATGCGCCAAAAGCGGGAGCGACCGCGGCGGGACCAGTAACGGGGCTTCCGTCCGAGCGCTTCCCGATCGATCCGAGCGCCAATTTTCCCTCGCGCGTCTTCGTGTCGAAGACGATGCTGCACCTGCCGGACTGGTCGCTCATCGAGCTGCCCGAACATGAGCGCCATCGCCGCGAGACGTTCGGCATCAACTCGGCGCTGTACTTGCCGCTGCTGCGTGAGAACGAGTGCATCGGACTGCTGACGCTGGCCGGAAAGCGGGCCAACATGTTCGGCCCCAGCGAAATCGCCCAGGCCGAATCCTTCCGCGACCAGGCTCTGATCGCGATCGAGAACGCCCGGATGTTCGACGAGACTCAAGAAGCGCTGGAGCAGCAGAAGGCCTCGGCGGAGGTGCTCGGCGCGATCAGCAGATCCGTCGCCGATACGGCGCCGGTGTTCGAAACGATCCTCGACGCCTGCCAGCGTCTCTTCGGCAGCGAAGAAATCGGCATTTACACGATTGGCGACGACGAGATGGTGCGGGCGGCGGCGTGGCGCGGCCCGAGGGCCGAGGAAGCCCGGCAAGATGTCACCCCGCTTGCCGAAAGCGTGACCGGCCGGGTCATCCGGGAACGCCGCACCCACCACATCCCCGATCTCGGCGCCCTTCCCGATTTGTCGCCGACACTGCGCGATCGGGTGAACCGCCACGGGGGCGCATCCCTCCTTTATGCGCCAATGCTGTGGGAGGAGAGCGGCCTCGGCTCGATCGTCGTGGTGCGCTGGCCGCCGAAGCCGTTCTCCGATCGGGAACAGGCGCTCCTGCAGAGCTTCGCCGATCAGGCCGCGATCGCGATCCAGAACACGCGGCTGTTCGACGAGGTGCTGGCGCGCACGCGCGACCTTACCGAGGCGCTGGAGCAGCAGACCGCGACGGCGGACGTCCTGAAAGTCATCAGCCGCTCGGCGTTCGATCTCAATCTGGCCACATCGACGATTCTGGAGGCCGCCGCCAGACTCTGCCGCGCGCCTCTTGCGACGCTTCACCTGCGGGACGGCGAGGTTTGCCGGCTCGCGACGCAATTCGGCCTGCCGGAAGCGTTCGAGCGCGAGGCGCGCGAGAATCCGATCCCGGTCCGCTACCCCCTGCATTCGCGGCGCACCGTGCGGGCGGGCGACATCGCGCATTTTTCGGACGCCTGGAACGATCCGGACTACCTCTACAAGTCGAGCGCTCAATTGGGCGGCTATCGCGCGATCGTCGTGATCCCCTTGATGCGCGAAGACGAGCTGGTTGGAATTTTCAGCCTCGGGCGCCCGGAGCCCGAACCCTTCACGCAAAGCCAGATCAAGCTCACCCAAACCTTCGCCGATCAGGCGGCGATCGCGATCGAGAACGCGCGGCTGTTCAACGAGGTCAAGACCAAGACCGACGACTTGAGCGAGGCGCTGCAGCAGCAGACCGCCACATCCGAGGTGCTGAAGGTCATCAGCCGCTCGGCGTTCGACCTCCAGACGGTGTTCGACACCTTGTTGAAATCCGCCGTCGAGTTGATCGGCGCCATCGGCGGCGCGATCGCGGTGCGCGAAGGCGATCAGGTCCGGTTCCAGACGAGCGTCAGCGGCGACGGCGAGATGACGCGGCGGTTGACCGGGCAGCTCATACCGTTGGATCGAGCAACTGCGGCTGGTCGCGCGATTCTGTCCGGCGCCGTCGAATATGTTCCGGACGCGGACAAGGATCCGAATTACGTGCGCGTGGCTGCGGCTGCTCGGGGGCGGAGCTATCTTGCTGTTCCCCTTTTACGCGATGGCCGAACGGAAGGCGCCATCACCCTCGTCGCCGCCCAGCCGGAAGCCTTCACGCAGCGCCACTTCGATCTCGTGCAAACCTTCGCCGACCAGGCCGTCATCGCCATCGAAAACGCGCGCCTCTTCAACGAGGTTCAGGCCCGCACACACGAACTTGCGGCCTCGCTCGACGACCTGCGCAAGGCGCAGGACCGGCTGATCCAGTCGGAAAAGCTCGCTTCGCTGGGCCAGCTCACCGCCGGCATCGCCCACGAGATCAAGAACCCGCTCAATTTCGTCAACAATTTCGCGGCGCTCTCGGGGGAGTTGACCGACGAGTTGCTGGAGGTCCTGGCGCCCGAGCCGCTGGGCGGCAAAATTCGCGAGGAGGTCGATGAACTGACGCGGATGCTGAAGGACAACCTGCAGAAGGTGGCCCAGCACGGCAAGCGCGCCGACTCGATCGTCAAGAATATGCTGCTGCATTCGCGCTCGGGCCCGGGCGAACTACGTCCGTCCGACATCAACGCGATCCTGGAGGAGAGCCTCAACCTCGCCTATCATGGCGCGCGTGCGGAAAAGCCCGGCTTCAACATCACGATGACGCGCGAACTGGACGCGGACGCCGGGATGCTCGACGTCTTCCCGCAGGAAATCTCGCGCGCGTTTCTCAATCTGATATCGAACGGGTTCTACGCGGCTGCGCAACGCAAGACCGAGAGCGGCGATCCCGGCTTCGAGCCTTTGCTCAGCGTCTCGACCAAAAGCCTCGGCGAGGCGGTCGAGATTCGGATCCGCGACAACGGGACGGGCATTTCGGCCGGGGCGAGGGAAAAGATCTTCAACCCGTTCTTCACCACCAAGCCGGCCGGTGAGGGGACGGGACTCGGGCTGTCGATGACCCACGACATCGTCGTGACGGAACATGGCGGGACCCTCGACGTCGAGTCGGCGCCCGGGGAATTCACCGAATTCCGGATCGTGCTGCCTCGGGCCGGCGGCGCGCACGAAACAAAGCGGGAGCAAGCATGAGCGTTCTGGTTCTGGTGGTCGATGACGAACCCGATCTCGAACCGCTGTTCCGCCAGCAGTTCAGACGGGATTTGCGCTCGGGGCGGTTTCAGATGGAGTTCGCGCTGTCGGCCGCGGATGCGCTCGCGCGCGTCGAGGCTTCGGGGGACGCGTCGCTGATCCTGATCCTGTCCGATATCAATATGCCGGGCATGACGGGTCTCGAAATGCTGCCGAAGGCGAAGGCGTTGCGGCCCGACGTGCCGATTGTCATGATCACCGCCTATGGCGACGCCGAAACCAAGCGCCGGGCGCTGGAGGGCGGCGCCGAGGAGCTGCTGACCAAGCCGATCGACTTCGCGCTGCTGCGAGACAGAATCGACCGGCGGCTCGAGCGGGCGGCGTGACGCGGCGGGTGGGCGAGGCCATTCCGGCGGCCGCGCCTCACTCATCCTCGTCGGCGGGCTCCGGCGCCGCGCTCTCGCCCGGGATGGCGTAGCCGCCCGTAAACCATCGGTGCAGATCGACGTCGGCGCAGCGGCGCGAGCAGAACGGGTCGTAAAGCTCATCGCGCGGCTTGCCGCAGATCGGGCAGGAGCGATCTTTTCCCTTCCGCGCCTTCCGGCTCTTCGGCGCCCTTGGGGGCGTGTTGTCGTTGGCGTTCATCGGAGCAGGTTTCCGACCCATTGCCGGTGCGGATAATAGCCTTCGGCCGCGAGCAGGCCCGCGGTCTCGGCGAGCGGAAGGCCGACGACATTGGTGTAGGACCCGACGAGCCTGACGACAAAGACGCCCGCCAGGCCCTGGATCGCATAGCCGCCGGCCTTGCCGCGCCATTCGCCGCTGCCGAGATAGGCCTCGATCTCCTCGCGCGACAGCCGCTTGAACCGGAGCCGCGTCTCGACCAAGCGGCGCCGCAACGCGTCGCCCGGCGTCGCCAGCGCAATGCCGGTATAGACGCGATGGGCGCGCCCCGACAGCAGGCGCAGGCAGGCGTCCGCCTCGTCGAGGATTTCGCATTTCGGCAGCATCCTCCGCCCGACGCACACGACCGTGTCGGCCGCGAGCGTAAGGTAGGGCCCGGGGCTCGGCAGTTTCAGCGCCAGCGCCGCCGAGGCGCGCGCCTTCTCCGCCGCCAGCCTCTGCGCCAGCGCGCGAGGAGATTCGCCGCGCCGCGGCGTCTCGTCGATCTCCGACGGCAGCACCTCGTCGGGCTCGACGCCAATCTGGCCCAGAAGCGCAAGCCGTCGCGGCGAACCGGACGCCAGGACCAGACGCGGACGAGGCAGCGAAGGGGTCACGCCAGAGCCGCCGGCATGGGCCGTCCCGGGCCGCTCGTCATGCGAATCGGCGATCCTCATTTGAATCGATAAGTGATCCGGCCCTTGGTGAGGTCGTAGGGAGTCATCTCGACCAGGACCTTGTCGCCCGCCAGCACCCGGATGCGGTTCTTGCGCATCTTGCCGGCGGTGTGGGCGATGATCTCGTGGTCGTTCTCCAGTTTGACCCGGAACGTCGCGTTGGGCAGCAACTCGACCACGAATCCGGGAAATTCTAGCAATTCTTCTTTCGACATAGGGCTCCTTAGCAGCGCCGCCGCGCCAAACAAACAGCAGGCGGGGGGCAAGAGCGGCCTCACCCGTCCTTATCAGGACTTCGGCGGAAGTCTTGTCCCCTAGCCCGACGCGCCGGTGTTCCGCCCGTCTCGTCCGCCTGAGAAAAGCGGGTGAAGCGACGATCCGGCGTCGTGGGCCGCCGCGCGGCGGGCGGAACCTATCGCATTTCACCGCAAAAGGGAAAGCGGTCGCCGAAAGGGCAGGGCGATCGGACGAGGAGGACGACGCGGTCCATTCACGCGACCGCCTCGGCGCGCCGGCCCGGCCTTGTCGGGCGCATTGAATAGGACCAGATTGTAGGCGCGGCCGGCGCTCATCCGGAGACTGTCGGCCGGTCAGGAGTTCGAACATGTCACAGAAAGCGCTTCACATCGGCGATGGATACCCGTCCTGGATGGCTGTGGCGGGCATCGTTTTCCTCTCTCCGCTCCTTGCCTCGACGGCTTGTCTCGCGCAAGCGGCCTCAGGCGGCGCCACGACGTCGATCGAACGCGGAAGCAATAAAGCGTCGAAAATGGAGGAACCGTCATACCAAACGCGCGAGGAGCGGCTGAACGCGAAGCCGCTGAATTGGAACTCGACCATTGGCAAGCCAAAACCGCATCGTCTCACTCGCGCGGAACGGAACGCCTTGCGAAGGGCCCGGCCCGGCTCGGCCGACGGCGGCGCGCCGGACGCAAACGCCGACGAAGAAGCCCGCAAGCTTCACCCCGACGATTGGAAATGATCCGATTAAGGAACTGAATTTGAGCAATTGATTAGAGGGAAGGAGACTGCAAATGGTCGCCAAAAAGCACATTTCCGTGCGCGTGCCACTGATTGTCGCAGCCGCGATCGCGGGTCAGGCTCTCTCTGGGGCGGCGTTGGCGCAGACAGACATTTTCACCCAATATCAGGAGACCGGCAATCCGAATGCGCCAAAGGCGATCGGCAAGCTGTTCCTGAACGGCGGCTACTGCTCCGCTTCTGTCATCAGCGGCAAAAACATCATCGTCACCGCCGCCCACTGCTGCTGGGACCGCACAAAGAACAACTGGATCGGAGGCTGGTCCTTCGCGCCGGCCTACAACAACGGCAACGCCCCCTACGGAGTTTTCAATTGGGCGCAGGCCAGGGTTCTCAACTCCTGGATCAACAACGGCGACATCGCTTCCGACGTCTGCCTGATCGCATTGCAAAACGACTCCAAGGGTCACGGCGTGACATACTACACCGGTTGGCTGGGACGCTCGTGGAACTATACCAGCAACCTGAGCATGCACTCGCTCGGCTACCCGGGCAATATCGGCGGCGGCGCCAATCTCGAGCTCTGCGCTTCAGAGAGCTTCGCTCAAAGCTCGAGTTGCGGGTCAGGCGTCCTGAATACGGGCTGCTCAATGACTTACGGTTCGAGCGGTGGCCCGTGGATTCGCGACTATCGCACCGGCAACCACGTCGATTCGGTGGTGCACGGCTATGTCAGTCAATCCTGCACAGGAACGTTCGGAAGCACCTTCGACGGCGCCCAGTTCACCAGCGGCAACATTCTGAACCTTTGCAATGCCCAAGGGTGCTGACGCGCCAATTTGGGCGCAGCCGGCATAGAACCGGCGTCGCTGTCTGTTCGACCGTCGGGGTCCGCCCCGGCGGCCATTTTTTGTGAGCCGCAGCGAGAGCCTCAGTCCGCCGCTATCGCCCTTTCCGGTCCAGCTCGCGATAACGTCTGACCGCCAGCGGGATCGAGGCGAGATAGGCGAGGGTGAGGGCGACGAGGGTCGGCATCGGGAAGATGAAGACGAGCAGCAGCACCGCCGCGACGCCGACGAGCAAGACGGAGACATATTCGCGCGGCACCCGGCCGAACGACTTGCCGGAGAAGTGCGGCACCCGGCTCGCCATCAGTAGCGCCACCGCCACGACATAGATGCTCTCGACCACGGCGATGCGAGGCGTGGCCGCGCTGAGATCAAAGGCGAGGCGAAGGTAGACCGGCAGCAGTCCGACGATCGCGCCTGCCGGCGCCGGCATGCCGACGAAGAAATTCTTGCGCCAAGCGGGCTGGTCGGGATCCTCGAGCATGACGTTGAAGCGCGCCAGACGCAGGGCGCAGGCCATCGCGAACAGCAGCGCCGCGACCCAGCCGAAGCTCTTGACCGCGTGAAGATCGGTCTCGAACAGGACGAACGCCGGCGCGACCCCGAAATCGACGAAATCGGCCAGCGAATCGAGTTCGGCGCCGAAGCGGGAGGTGCCCTTGAGCGCCCGCGCGATCCGGCCGTCGAGACCGTCGAGGACCGCCGCGCCGACGATTGCGCTGACCGCCCAGTCGATCGACCCTTCCATCGCCAGCCGGATGGCGGTCATCCCGAGGCAGAGCGCGACCAGGGTCACGATGTTGGGCAGCAGAAGCCTCAACCGCACCGGCCGGAAGCCCCGCTTGCGCGCCGGCGCGGCGGCGTCCGTGAGCGGCGCGGGGGGCGGGGAGGCGGCGTCGTTCAAGCGTCAGCTCCGCTGAAAGCGGCGGAGGCTGGCGCCGGTCGCGAACTCGGCGATCACGGTCTCGCCGGCGACGGCGCGCGATTCGACGCCGACGACGATTTGGGCTTCGTGCGGCAGATAGACGTCGACGCGCGAGCCGAATCGGATCAGCCCGATGCGCTCGCCCGCGCCGACATGGGCGCCCTCGTGGGCGAAGCAGACGATCCGCCTCGCGACGAGCCCCGCGATCTGGACCACGCCGAAACTGCCCGATGCCGCATCGATGACGACGCTGTTGCGCTCGTTGTCCTCGCTCGCCTTGTCGAGATCGGCGCTGAGAAAGGCGCCGGGGTGATAGACGATCCGCGCGACTCGCCCTTCGACCGGCGCGCGGTTCACGTGGCAGTCGAAGACCGACATGAAAATCGACACCCGCTGCATCGGCCCCATGCCGAATCCGAGCTCCGGCGGCGGCGCGGCGAAGCCGGCGAAACTGACGGTCCCATCGGCGGGCGCAACGACGAGATCGCCGCGCAGCGGCGTGACCCGCGCCGGATCGCGAAAGAAATACGCGCACCACAACGTCGCGACAAGGCCGATCCAGCCGAGCGGCGACCACAACCACCAGAGGATCAGAGTCGCGACGATGAACCCCGCCAGGAACAAATAGCCCTCGGGATGGATTGGCGCGAGTTGACGGCGAAGCGAACTGGCGACGCTCATGATTGCGATTCTCAATGAAGGTAAGAACGCATTCTTGGCGCAAAACGCGCCCGATGTCACGGCGTCGGCAGCTCGGCCGCGACGCCGGGAAGGCCGGAATCGTTCTCCTCGCCGGCCCGCCGCACGGTAATCCGGCCCGCCTCGACGATTTCGCCGGCCCGGCGCAGCGTCTCCTCGGCGGCGTCGACCTCGCGCTGACGATTCCACAGCGCCGCGTAGATCCCGCCGCGCGCCAGCAGAGCCTCGTGGGCGCCGCGTTCGGCGATGACGCCCTTGTCGAGCACCAGAATTTCGTCGGCGTTGACGACGGTCGACAGGCGGTGGGCGATGACCAGAGTGGTGCGCCCGCGCGAAACCCGCTCCAGCGCCGACTGGATCTCGTGCTCGGTGAAGCTGTCGAGCGCCGACGTCGCCTCGTCGAGCACCAGAATCGGCGGCGCCTTGAGCATCGTGCGCGCGATCGCGACGCGCTGCTTCTCCCCGCCCGAGAGCTTGAGTCCGCGCTCGCCGACTTGCGCGGCGTAGCCCTGGGGCAGGGATTCGATGAAGGCGTCGATTTGCGCGTTCACCGCCGCCGCCCTGACGTCGGCGTCGTCGGCGCCGTCCCGGCCGTAACGGATGTTGTAGACGATCGAGTCGTTGAAGAGCACTGTATCCTGCGGCACCATGCCGATGGCCGCGCGGAGCGAAGTCTGGGTGACCTCCTGGATGTCCTGGCCGTCGATCAGGATGCGTCCCGACGTCGGCTCGTAGAACCGGAACAGCAGCCGCGAGATCGTCGACTTGCCGGCGCCCGACGGCCCAACAATGGCGATCGTGTGGCCGGCCGGAGCGTCGAATGAGACGCCGCGCAGGATCGGCCGGTCGGCGTCATAGGCGAATTCGACATTCTCGAACCGGACCGCGCCCTGCGTCACCTTCAGCGCCGCCGCGCCGGGAACGTCCTCAATTTCGGGATTTTGCCCGAGGATTGCGAACATGGCTTCGATGTCGACGATCGCCTGCTTGACGTCGCGATAGACCATGCCCATGAAATTGAGCGGCTGGTAGAGTTGCAGCATGATCAGGTTGATGAGCACAAAATCGCCGACCGTCTTCTTTCCGCTCCTGACTTCCGCCACGCACATGACCAGCACGACGACGAGACCGATGGTGAAAATCACCGCCTGCCCCGCATTGAGCACCGCCAGCGAAACGTAAGTGCGCACGCTCATGCGCTCATAGCGCGCCATCGCCTTGTCATAACGCGCGGCTTCGCGCTGTTCGGCGCCGAAATACTTCACCGTCTCGAAATTGAGCAGACTGTCGATCGCCTTGGTGTTGGCGTCGGTGTCGCTCTCGTTCATCGAGCGTCGAATGCCGATGCGCCAATTGGTGGCGATGGTCGTATAGGCGAGATAGGCGACGACCGTCGCGCTGATCGCCGCGACATAGCGCCAGTCGAACGAGATCAGCATCACGCCGACGATCAGCGCGAACTCGACAATGGTCGGAACGGCGACCAGCATCGAGGTGCGTATGATCGTTTCAATGGCGTTGCGGCCGCGCTCGAGGACCCGAGTCAGTCCTCCAGTCTTGCGCTCGAGATGAAAACGCAACGACAGACGGTGCAGGTGCTCGAAGACTTCGATCGCCAGCCGCCGGACCGCATTCATCGCGACCGCGGCGAACAGAGCGTCGCGGCTTTGCTGCGTCAGCGCCATCGCGATGCGCAACGCTCCATAAATGACGGTCAGCGAGGCCACGCCGACCAGGATATGGGGGAGGGGCACGGCGTCGAGCTTCAGTTTTCCCGCCAGCGCGTCCGTCGCCCACTTGTAGGAATAGGGAATGGCGACCGTAATCAGCTTCGAGAGCAGCATGAGCGCGACCGCGAGAAAAACGCGCAGTTTGAGATCGATCCGATCTCTCGGCCAGATGTAGGGCCACAGAAGCTGAACGGTTCCAGTCAGCGTGGCGGGCCTGCCGGCGTTGGCGCGCGCGGCGACGAATGTCGACGTTTTTTGATGTTGCATGTGAGCAGGCGTGCCCCGCCGGTCAGGAAGTGTCGCCAAGGATATAGTCGCTTTGCCGGCTCATGACATCCTTGAAGCCGCCATCGGGGCCGGTCGACCCGTTTCAAGCGCCTGGAGTCCGGGCCGGTCTGCGGCCTCGACCGAGACATTCGACCGCATTGAACCGCGGCCTCATCGAGTCGTCATGCCGCAAAGTCAGCGCGAATCGCCTTTGTTGCGAATTGTCTGGGGGGGCGAATGCAATCGATGCGGGATGATTCGCGGCGGTTTCGTGGCCACGTAAGCGTGATTTTGTCAAGAGAAGAGCCGGCGTTTTTTTGTGTACATGCAGCATCAATCGAGCCGTGGACGTTGAGTATTCGAGCCAAGTCGGCCGGCGCCCTAGTTAAAAACACCGCAGTTTTTCTTGTGCCATGTTTTCGATTGGGGTATAGGGTTATTTGTCCAAGTCGCCTAATGGCGGCAAAGAAACATGTAGCTCGTCGGGGTCGGACGGGCAGGATGGCTCTGGCGCCGATTGTCGCCAGGCGGTCATTTGAGACTTTCTTTTGGAGTAGTGACAACTATGGCTGATTCCAACAACCACATAGAACTCGCCGCGGAAATCGTTTCGGCTTATGTGTCGAACAATTCCGTACCGTCAGGCGAACTTCCTGCCCTTCTCAGCGACGTTCACGCCGCGATCGTGCGTGTCTCGACAGGCGCGCAGCCCATCGTCGTCGAGGCGGCGAAGCCGGCGGTGCCGCCGAAGAAGTCGATTACCAGCGATTACATCATTTGCCTGGAGGACGGCCGCAAGTTCAAGTCGTTGAAGCGGCATCTGCGGACGCAATACAACCTTTCCCCCGAAGAGTACCGGGAGAAGTGGGGTCTTGCGTCCGATTACCCGATGGTCGCGCCCGCTTACGCCAAGGCGCGCTCGGCCCTGGCCAAGCAGATGGGCCTGGGTCAGCAGCGTCGCCGCCGGAAATAGGACTGTCCGCGAAGTTTCGACGGCGGAAGTCCCGAAGTCGGAAGTCGAGAAGGCGAGCGTGCTCGCGGAATCGAAGTCTTGGGGGCGGCCGTTCGCGCGGGCAAGCGGCCTGCGCGAGTCGAGGCCTGATGCGTCTCCTGCCGCGCGCGGGCCGATTTCCGGCCAGCCGCGGTCTTTATTTGGTGCCGAACATCCGATCGCCGGCGTCGCCCAGTCCGGGGACAATATAGCCGTGCTCGTTGAGCCGTTCGTCGATGGCGGCGGTCCAGACCTCAACGTCGGGGTGAGCCTTGGTCAGCCGCTCGATCCCCTCGGGCGCGGCCAGAAGGCAGACGAAGCGAATATCCTTCACGCCGCGCCGCTTGAGGCGGTCGATCGCCGCGACGGCGGAGTTGGCGGTGGCGAGCATAGGATCCATCACGATCACGAGTCGGTCGGCGACGTCCACAGGCGCCTTGAAATAGTATTCCACCGCCTCCAGCGTCTGGGGATCGCGATAGAGCCCGATATGGGCGACGCGAGCGCTCGGAACCAGATCGAGCATGCCGTCGAGAAATCCGACGCCGGCGCGTAATATCGGCGCGAAGACGAGCTTCTTGCCTGCAATCGTGGGTTGGAGAGTTTTGGCGAGCGGCGTTTCGACCTCGATCATTTCGAGGGGCAGATCGCGGGTCACCTCGTAGGCCAGCAGCATACCGATCTCGTTGAGGAGCTGCCGGAATCCCTTGGTCGAGACCGTCTTGTCGCGCATCAGCGTCAATTTGTGCTGGACCAGGGGGTGGCTGACGACGCGTACGTTCGACATGGACTTAAGCTCCTGACCCCTTCGATCGCCGCTCAAGTGTAGACGAAGTCGCGCCGGCCCGGGTCCGGGCGCGCGCTCCGTCCCCAGCTTTGTTGGAGACGCTCCCAGACGGCGGCCTCAGCGCATCTACGCGGCTGTAGGCTATTGACGGGGGCGAGACGAGAATGTCAGGTGGCAAGCCCATGGCTTCCTCGACGTCGCGCCCGATCAGCCGCAACTGGTCCCTGCCGAACATGCTGACCTATGCTCGGGTCGCAGCGGTTCCGCTCGTCGCCGGCTTCCTGTTCTGGCCTGACGAGCCCTGGGCGCGGTGGACGGCGCTGGCGATCTTCATCGCCGCTGCGGTCACGGATTTCTTCGACGGCTATCTCGCGCGCGCCTGGTCGCAGCAATCCTCGCTCGGGCGGATGCTGGACCCGATCGCCGACAAGCTTCTCGTCTCCTCGGTCATCCTGATGCTGGCCGCCGACCAGACGATCGCGGGCGCGACGCTCTTGGCGGGGCTCGTCATACTCTGCCGCGAGATCCTGGTCTCGGGCCTGCGCGAATATTTGGCTGAGCTCCAGGTCCCCGTGCCTGTAACCAAGGTCGCCAAGTGGAAAACCACGGTTCAGCTGGTCGCGCTCGGGTTCCTGATCGCGGGTCCGGCGGGGGAGGCCGCCGCGCCGGGCTCGGTTCTGACCGGCATTGTGCTTTTGTGGATCGCAGCGATCCTCACGCTCTACACCGGCTGGGATTATATGAAGGCGAGCTACGACCACGTCGGGAGCGACTAAGCCTTAAGATGAAAGCGGTCTATTTCGCCTGGGTGCGCGAACGCGTCGGCAAGGCCGAGGAAGAGCTGAACCCTCCGGCGACGGTGACGACGGTCGGCGATCTGATGACCTGGCTGTCGGGGCAGGGCGAAGGTTACGCCCACGCCTTCGACAGGCCTTTAGCTGTGCGCGCCGCGCTCGACCGGGTCCATGCGCGGCCTGACGCTGCGATCGCCGGCGCCAGGGAAGTCGCGTTCTTTCCGCCGATGACGGGCGGTTGATCCGATGGCGACGATCCGGGTGCAGGGCGAGGACTTTGACGCCGGCGCGGAGGCGGACGCGCTCGCGCGTGGGCGCACCGACGTCGGCGCGGTGGTGAGTTTCGTCGGCTATTGCCGCGACGAAGGCGGCCGGTTGGCGGCGCTGGAGCTCGAACATTATCCCGGCATGGCCGAGGAGGAGATCGCGCGCGTGATCCGCGAGGCCGAACGGCGATGGCCGCTCAAGGGCGCCACGGTGATCCACCGCAGCGGACGCGTTGCGCCGGGCGAGCGGATCGTACTGGCAGCCGTCGCGGCCGCCCATCGCGCGCCCGCGTTCGCAGCGGCCGAGATGCTGATGGATTTTCTCAAGACGCGGGCGCCGTTCTGGAAACGGGCGATCGGCGCCGACGGCGGCGTCGACGGGTGGGTCGAGGCCAAAGGCGAAGACGACTGGTCGGCGGCGCGCTGGAGCGCCGCCGACTGATCGCGGCGTCAGGTCTTTGCGACGACCGCGTGATAGACCCACAGCACGACGACGGCGCCGATGACCGCGATGATGATGCTGCCGATGTTGACGCCGGTGACGCCGCCGATGTGCGCGAGACTCGCGAGGAAGCCGCCGACGATCGCGCCCACGATCCCGAGCACGATGTCCATGACAATGCCGGAGCCGGTCTTGTTGACGATCTTGCTCGCAATAAAGCCGGCGATCAAACCTAAAATAATCCAGCTGAGTATGCCCATATCCAAGCCTCCTTGCGCGGGCCGCCCCCCAAAGAAGACACGCCGCGTCGCGTCTGCAGGCCGCAGCGGCAAGGGCAACGCCGAGCCGGATTGTTGCGGTATGGACGAGGAAAACGCAAGACGGTAAGCTGCGGCGCGCCATCTTCGCGGGGCTGCGCGGGGCGCACGCCGCTCAAGGCGGGCGGGAAGGGCGATCGTTTCACCGAGGAGGACGCAGCCATGGGAACGTTTGACGACGCATTGAAGAACGCGGTGCCCGGCGGCAATCTGACGACGCCGATCGCGATTGCGGCCGGCGCGCTTATTCTGGGCAAGATTTTCGGCGGGAAGTCCTCTCCCCCGTCCGCACCGGCCGCGCCGGCGCCGTCGTCATCGGACGCCCACGCTGGCGGCCTGATCGGCGGCCTCAGCGAGCTGATCGGCAAGCTTGCCGCCGGCGGCGCCGCGCCGCAGGTCAATTCCTGGGTCGGCAGCGGGGCGAACCAGCCCATTCAGCCGGGCCAGCTCGGTTCGGCGCTCGGCCAGCAGACGATCAACGACCTGTCGGCGCACTCAGGCATGAGCAACGAGGAATTGCTCAACCAGCTGGCGCTCGTGCTGCCTCAGCTGATCAACCGTTTGACCCCCAATGGGCGCGTGCCCACGGCGAACGATCTCGACAGGTAGACCTCGCTTCCGCCAAGCGTCATTCCGCCGCGCGTCGACGCGGCAAATCGGCCTTGTCGAGCGCCTGGCCTAGGTCCTCGATCAGATCGTCAGCATCCTCGAGGCCGACCGACAGCCGGAGCAAACCGGGTCCGATTCCGAGCGCCGCGCGCTGCTCCGGCTTCAGGCGCTGGTGGGTCGTCGTCTCCGGGTGGGTGACGAGGCTCTTGGCGTCGCCCAGATTGTTCGAGATGCCGATGATCGTGAGCGCATTGGCCATCCGGAACGCTCCGGCCTTGCCGCCGGCGACCTCGAAGGCGAGCAGCGTGCCGCCGCCGCTCATCTGGCGCCTGGCGAGGTCCGCCTGCGGGTGATCGGCGCGGCCGGGATAGAGGGTGCGGACAACCGCCGGATGTCCGCTGAGGAAGTCCGCGATCCGTTCGGCCGAGCGCGTCTGCGCCGCGATCCGCACCGGGAGCGTCTCCAGCGATTTCAGCAGCGTCCAGGCGTTGAACGGCGACAGGCAGGGGCCGGTCTGGCGCAGGAAATTGTGGATATGGTCGGCGATGAACTTCTCGCTCGCAAGAATGACTCCGCCGAGCACCCGGCCCTGCCCGTCGATGTGCTTGGTCGCCGAATAGACGACGCAATCCGCGCCGAGTTTCAGCGGATGCTGATAGAGGGGCGTCGCGAACACATTGTCGACGACCAGGGTCGCGCCCTGGCCATGCATGATCTCGGCGACGGCGGCGATGTCGACGATCTCCAACGTCGGGTTGGTCGGCGATTCGAGGAACGCTGTTTTGGTGTTGGGGCGCATGGCCGCGCGCCAGGCGTCGAGCTTCGACCCCTCGACCAGCGTCGAAGCGACGCCGAAACGCGGCAGCAGCTCCTCGACCACGTAGAGGCACGAGCCGAACAGGGCCCGTGCGGCGACGACATGGTCGCCCGCCTTGAGCTGGCCCATCAAGGCCGCGGTCACCGCCGCCATGCCGCTCGCGGTCGCGCGCGCGGCCTCGGCGCCTTCGATGAGCGCCATCCGCCGCTCGAACATCGCAACCGTCGGATTGGCGAAACGCGAATAGATGTATCCGCCCGGGTCGTCGCCCTTGAAGCGCGCCTCCGCGATCTCCATCGTGTCGTAGAGATAGCCTTGGGTGAGAAACAGGGCCTCCGACGTCTCCTCGAACCGCGAGCGCAGGGAGCCGCCATGAATGAGCTGGGTCGCGGGCCGAAGCGTCCTGGGATCGCGGGATTTGCGCGGCGTCGTCATACTTCGCGTCCTCTTGACGGCGCCAGGCGCCGGGGGCTTCAAGACGAGGCCGAGTTTGCGAGGAGCCCCGATCTTTTAGCCCAATGTTTAACGTGGCGGCAAGCCGATCGGCTCAAATGACCACGATGCAAGAAGCGATAGACCCTGCGGCGTCCCGGCGTCAAGCGGCGATGCGCGTTCGCCCCAGGGCTGCGCCGATCCAGCCTCTCTCAGAACGCTCGGCCCTCGCGCCGCGGCGAAAACCGCAGGGCGATTGATGTTATGGCGGGTTGCGTGCGATCCTGGACGCGGCCGAACATGACGCCGCGCCCGGCCGGCGTTTCGATGCGGGCGGTAGAGATTGGTGGAGGCCCAATGAACGCGGTTCCGGGCATCGCAAGGCGGCCGTCGGTTTGTCCGCACGATTGCCCTTCAGTTTGCGCGCTCGACGTCGAAGTGATCGACGGCGAACGCATCGGCCGCATTCATGGCGCGAAGGATCAGAGTTACACCGCAGGCGTCGTCTGCGCCAAGGTCGCGCGTTACGCCGAGCGCATCCACCATCCCGATCGTCTGACGAAGCCTCTGCGTCGCGTCGGACCGAAAGGGTCGGGCGAGTTCGCGTCCGTCAGTTGGGACGACGCGCTCGACCTGGTGGCCGAGAATTTTCTGAAGGTCGAGCGCGAGCTCGGGCCGGAAGGCGTCTGGCCCTATTTCTATGCCGGCACGATGGGCCTCGTTATGCGCGACGGCATCGAGCGCCTGACCCACGCCAAACGCTATTCGCGCTTCTACGGATCGATCTGCGTCGCAATCGCCTGGCCCGGCTATGTCGCGGGAACGGGCAAGCTCATGGGCGCCGATCCGCGCGAAATGGCCAAGTCCGATTGCGTGGTGATCTGGGGCGCCAACGCCGCCGTCACCCAGGTCAACGTGATGACCCACGCGATTCGCGCGCGCAAAGAGCGCGGCGCCAAGATCGTCGCCGTCGACATCTACGACACCGAGACGATGCGCCAGGCCGATCTCGCTCTTCGCCTCAGGCCGGGCGCGGACGGCGCGCTCGCCTGCGCGGTGATGCACGTGCTGTTTCGGGACGGCCACGCCGACCGGGCCTACCTCGAGCGCTATGCCGACGCGCCGGCCGAGCTCGAGGCCCATCTTCGAACCCGCGACCCTCAATGGGCGAGCGCGATCACTGGACTTGCCGTCGCCGAGATCGAGGAATTCGCGGCGCTGATCGGGCGGACGAAACGCACGTTCTTCCGCCTCGGCTACGGCTTCTCGCGCCAGCGCAACGGCGCGGCCAACATGCATGCGGCGCTTTGCATACCGGCGGTCACCGGCGCCTGGGCGCATGAGGGCGGCGGCGCCTTCCACACCAACAGCGGAATCTACAAGCTCCAGAAGACCATGATCGAGGGTCTGGACGCGCGCGACTTGAGCGTGCGCCGCCTCGACCAGTCGCGCGTCGGGGCGGTCCTGACCGGCGAAAAGGAGGCGCTGAAAAACGGGCCTCCGGTCAAGGCGATGCTGATCCAGAACACCAATCCGCTGGCGGTGGCGCCGAATCAGCAGAAGGTCAGGCGCGGGTTTGCGCGCGAGGATCTGTTCGTTTGCGTCCACGAGCAGTTCATGACCGACACCGCGCGCACCGCCGACGTCGTGCTGCCGGCGACGATGTTCCTGGAGCACGACGACATCTATACCGGCGGCGGCCATCAGCACCTGCAGTTCGCGCCCAAGGCGATCGAGCCGCCGGAAGGCTGCCGCTCCAACCACGAGGTGATCGTCGCGCTCGCATCGAGGCTCGGCGCCGAACATCCGGCGTTTTCCATGTCGCCGCGAGAAATCATCGACTGGACGCTTCGCCAATCGGGCTATGGCGACTTGGCCGCGCTCGAGACCCGGCGCTGGCTCGATTTGCAGCCGCCGTTCGAACAGGCGCATTTCCTCGACGGTTTCGGCTTTCCGGACGGAAAGTTCCATTTCAAGGCCGACTGGGCGAACGCGCCGTTCGCCAACGACGGGCCGCGCGGGGCCTGGCGCGACATGCCGGTTCTTCCCGACCACTGGCCGGTCAACGAGGAGGCGGATGAGGAGCGTCCATTCAAGCTCGCGACTTCGCCCGCCCGCAATTTCCTCAATTCGAGCTTTACCGAGACGGCGACTTCGCTCGCGCGCGAGCGGCGTCCGGAAGTTCTGGTCAACCCGACCGATGCAGCCAGGCTCGGCCTCGCGGACGCAGACGTGGTCGAGCTCGGCAACGAGCGCGGACAAACCCGCCTGCATGCGCGGCTCAGCGAAAACGTGCGGCCGGGCGTCCTGGTCAGCGAAGGCGTGTGGCCGCCGTCGGCCTTTCTCGATGGTTGGGGAATCAACGCGCTCGTCGGCGACGACAGCGTGTCGCCGTTTGGCGGCGCCGCGTTTCACGACGTCAGGGTTTGGGCGCGGCGCGCCTGAGCCCTAAATGGCCCCCGCTCTTTATTTGCATCGGCTGCCGGGATATAGGGGCTTCCAAGACTGACGTCCTTCCCCATCCGAGCAAATGCCAATGAAGAAGCCGTCTGGCGCACAAACCGACGATTCTATGCGAAGCCTCGTCGATATCGCCGCGATCGACCAGCTCGCCAAGATCATCACCAAACACGATCTCAGCGAGATCGAGATCGACCTCGGCGAGTTGCACGTGCGACTGGCGCGGGAGCGTGCGCCGCCGGGTCAGGCGGTCGCCGCCGCCGCTCCGGCGCAAGCCGCGCCGATCGCCGCCGCACCCGCCGAGACAGGCGCGGCCGCGGCGGCCGAACCGCTTGACGCCGAGATCGCCGGAGCGGTGAAGTCGCCGATGGTCGGCACCGCCTATCTGCGCCCGACCCCGGAATCAAAGCCGTTCGTCGAAGTGGGATCGGTAGTGAAAGCCGGCGACAAGCTGTTGCTGGTGGAGGCGATGAAGACGTTCAACGACATCGTCGCGCCGAACGCGGGGCGGGTCGCCGACATCCTGGTCGCCGACGGCTCGCCGGTCGAATATGGTCAGCCGTTGATGGTCATCGAGTGACCGGGATGGTCACGCGCGCCGCGGACAAATCGGGAGCGCGGGGAAGGCGCATCGATGTTCGATAAGATCCTCATCGCCAACCGCGGCGAGATCGCGCTACGCGTGCTGCGCGCCGCCAAGGAGCTTGGCATCGCGACCGTCGCCGTCTACTCGACCGCTGACAAGGGGGCGATGCACGTCAAGCTTGCCGACGAGAGCGTCTGCATCGGGCCGCCGCCGGCGCGCGACAGCTATCTCAACATTCCGGCGATCGTGGCGGCGTGCGAGATCACCGGCGCCGACGCCGTCCATCCAGGCTATGGCTTCCTGGCCGAGAACGCCCGCTTCGCCGACATCCTCGAAGAGCACGAAATCGCATTCATCGGCCCCAAGGCCGAGCATATCCGCATCATGGGCGACAAGATCGAGGCCAAGCGGACGGCGGCGCGACTCGGAATCCCGTGCGTTCCGGGCTCCCAGGGCGCGATCGGCGATGCGGAGGGAGCGCTCGGAATCGCCGCCGCCATCGGCTACCCGGTCATCGTCAAGGCCGCCGCGGGCGGAGGCGGGCGCGGCATGAAGGTCGCGCATGGACCCGACGAACTGGTCGATGCGATCGACCGCGCCAGGATCGAGGCCAAATCCGCCTTCGGCGACGATTCCGTCTATCTGGAGAAATATCTGAGCAAGCCGCGCCATATCGAATTTCAGGTGCTCGGCGATGGGCAAGGGCGCGCAATTCATCTCGGCGAGCGCGACTGCTCGTTGCAGCGCAGACACCAGAAAATCTGGGAGGAAGGCCCGTCTCCCGCCCTCAACTCCGATCAGCGGGCCGAGATCGGCGGCGTCGTCGCCAGGGCGATGGCGGAACTCGGCTATGTCGGCGCCGGAACGATCGAATTTCTCTATGAAGGCGGAGATTTTTACTTCATCGAGATGAACACAAGGGTGCAGGTCGAACACCCGGTCACCGAGATGATCACCGGGATCGACATCGTCAACGAGCAGATCAAGATCGCCGCCGGCTCGCCGCTGTCGATCGCCCAGCAAGACGTTCGCTTCCTCGGCGCGGCGATCGAATGCCGCGTCAACGCCGAGCACGCGCGCACCTTTGTTCCCTCGCCAGGCCGCATCACCTATTTCCATCCCCCCGGCGGCCTTGGCGTTCGCGTCGATTCCGCCGCCTATCAGGGCTACGTGATTCCGCCCTTCTACGATTCGCTGGTCGGCAAGCTGATTGTCCATGGCCACACCCGGACCGAGGCCATGATGCGCCTGCGCCGGGCGCTCGACGAGTTCATCATCGACGGCATCGAGACGACGCTGCCGCTGTTTCGCACATTGGTCAGAACTCCCGACGTGCAGAACGGGCAGTACGACATCCACTGGCTGGAGGAATTTCTGAGGAGCGAGCAGCCTCTGCACGCGTGACGGCCGACCCACGGGCCGCGGAGGCTGGAGGGCCCGACGATAGTTCGTTCAGCTCAACCGTTGCAGCGCCGCGCGCGCCGCGCCATTGTTGGGATCGACCTGGACCGCGCGCTGGTAGGACTCAAGCGCCTTGGAGCGGTTGTTCAGCTTCTCGTAGCAGTAGCCGAGACCGGCCCAGGCCTGCGATATATTGGCGTTGACGTTGAGCGCCGCGTTGAAGTCCTCGATCGCCTTTTCGTACTGGCCGGTCGCCATCAGGCTCTGGCCGCGCGCCTGATAGGGCGCGCCGGCGAAAGGATCGCGATCGATCGCGTTGTTGAAATCGGTGATCGCCTGAACATTGTTTCCTTGGCGCTGATAGATGAGTCCGCGCGCGTGATAGGCTTGGGCGCCTTCCGGGTTGAGCCTGATCGACTGGTCGAGATCCGCCAGCGCGCCGGCGAAGTCGTTTTGCGAGCGGCGAAGATTGCCGCGCCCGAGATAGGCGGCGGCGTCGTTGGGATTGACGGCGATCGCCTGATTGAAGTCCTGCATCGCCAGATTGCTCTTGTTTATCTGGCGATAGGCGAGCGCCCGATTGGTGTAGGCGCCCGAGAAATTGGGGTTGAGTTCGATCGAATGACTGAAATCCTGGATCGCGTTCGAGTACTTCCCGAGTTTGGCGTAGACGACGCCGCGGGTGTTGTAAGCCGACGCGTCGCGCGGATTGCGCTCAATGACGCTGGTGAGCGAGGCGAGATTGGCGGCGTTGTCGGCCTGCGCCCCTGGGGCGGTGTCGACCACCGCCACATGGGTGTCTAAGCCGCCCATGGTCTCGCTGCATGCGCCGAGCGCCAGCGCCAGCGCCGCCGCGAATCCGAACCGGGTCCAAGCTCTCCCCAGCCTTGCCATACGTATCGACATTCGCGGACCTCCGCGGGGGGGGGACGCCCTGACGCGGGCGCCGGGACACTCAAATGGAAAGGCCGGACATAAGCCCGCAATCGAAACCCGGCCGGGTCGAGCGATGCGCCTGACCGGCGACGCGCTTCGCCCCGCGCTTCGCCAGAACGATGGATCAGCCGGTCGTGCGCGGCGCGCCGGGAACGGGCCTCGGCTTCATCGGCAGCAAGCCTTCGCGCTGCAACTTCTTGCGCGCGAGTTTGCGTGCGCGGCGCACGGCTTCGGCCTTCTCGCGCGCCCGCTTCTCCGATGGTTTCTCGTAATGGCCGCGAAGTTTCATCTCGCGGAAAATCCCCTCGCGCTGCATCTTTTTCTTCAGCGCCTTGAGGGCTTGATCGACATTGTTGTCGCGAACCAGTACTTGCACGGCCCATCCTGTGTTGCGAGGCGAAGCCTCGAATGATCTGGCCTCATACGGCCGGGAAATTAGCGAGAGGCTCCAGCGCGCGCCGTTCCCTAGAGAAATAGGATACGGGGCGTTCCGCCGCGCGGCGTTTACCAGAGCCGCCCCGCCTTGTCCAGACGGCGTTCGATTTCACATTGTGCCTATGATCGACGATTAGGGCGCCCGTGGGCCCGCGAGGTTCGGCGCCGGGCTTAAGACCTCGTCGCATTTGAGCCGATGAGGGGCCTGCTTGTGCAGGTCGCCAAACCCCCATGCGCCGGTTTTGCCGCCAAAATGTAGTTTTTGCTTGGCGAGGCGCCCCGTCTTCCTGTATGAGCCACGGGTGGCGCGGCGCCGAGAGGCCCCGCGCCGCGAACTTTTCTGGCGGCCGGCGCAGCCGACCGTCGCGAGGTCCGACCGGAACGGAATCGACAACATGGCCAACCCGTTCGAATTTATCCAGCAAGTGCGTGCGGAAGCCTCCAAGGTTATCTGGCCGGGGAGGCGCGAGACACTCGTGACCACCGGACTGGTGCTGCTCCTTGTGGTGTTCACCAGCGTGTTCTTCGTCGTCGTCGATCAGGTGCTGCGCGAATTCGTGTCGCTGGCGCTCGGCTTCGGGCGCGGCGGGTGAGGCGCGCCCGAGGGCGTGGAGCGCACGGGGGATGAGAGCCGCCGCCGCATCAAATTGGAATCCTGACATGAGCATGCGCTGGTATATCGTCCACGCCTATTCCAACTTCGAGAAGAAGGTCGCCGATTCGATCCGGGAGCAGTCGCATCAACGCGGCCTCGGGGACAAATTCGAAGAAATCATGGTGCCGACCGAACAGGTCGTCGAGGTGCGCCGCGGGCGCAAGATCAATTCCGAGCGCAAATTCTTTCCCGGTTACGTGCTGGTCAAATGCGACCTGACCGACGAGATCTACCACCTGATCAAGAACACCCCCAAGGTGACCGGCTTCCTGGGCGCCGACAAGAAGCCGATGCCGATCCCCGATGTCGAGGCCGAGCGCATCAAGGGACAGGTCGCCGACGGGGTCGAGCGGCCGAAAGCGGCGATCCAGTTCGAGATCGGCGAAAACGTCCGGGTGGCGGACGGGCCGTTCGCCTCGTTCAACGGCGTCGTCGAGGAAGTCGACGAATCGCGTTCGCGCGTCAAGGTCGCGGTCTCGATCTTCGGCCGCGCGACCCCGGTCGATCTTGAATTCGGCCAGGTCGAGAAAACCTGAGCGCGGACTCGCCATTCGTGGACCGCAATGTTGATCGCGCGGCGCTTTATGGTATGAGCCATTCGCATGCAAAAATTAGGCGCCCGGGTCGACGGCGCCGACAAAATTGGAAGGACAACGCCGATGGCGCTGCTGGTCGCGGTTTACAAGACGCCGAAAAACATCGAGGCGTTCAACGCCTACTACTTCAGCAAGCATGTGCCGGTCGCCAAGTCGATTCCCGGTCTGCGGAGCTATCGGGTGAGCGAGGGCGCGGTCGGGCTGCCGGTCGACCCCGGCGGCGTTCATCTCGTCGCGCTGCTTGAATTCGACAGCGCCGAAGCGATCCGGAAGGCGATCGCCTCGCCGCAGGGCCAGGCGACGGCGGGCGATCTCGCCAACTTCGCCGACGGCGGCGTCGACTTGATGGTGTTCGACACCAAAACCGTCTGAGCGTGAACGGATCTCGCGGCGGCGGGCGGGAAGGGCGGAGCGTTCCGCTTCAGTAGCGCCACCTTTGCGCGGTCGAGATCAGGAAATCGCGGAATGCTTGCACGCGGGCGACATTCTTCAGTTCCTCCGCGTAGACGAGAAAGCAGTCCATTTCGGGCATGTCGGCCTGCGGCAGCAGACGGACGAGCCCCGATCCCGGCTGAACGCAATAGTCCGGCAGAACGGCGATGCCGACCCCGTACTCCACCGCTCGCGTCATCGCTCCGAGATTATTGACGGAAATCTGCGGCGTGCGCGGATTCTTGGGGTCGCGCCCCAGGCTCAGGAGCGAGTTGAGATCATAGAGAAGATGCGTCGCCGTCGACGCGCCGAACGCGACCAGATGGTGCGAGTCGAGCTCTTCGACGGTCCGCGGCTGAGGGTGCTTCCTCAGATAGTCGGCCGACGCGTAGGCGTGGAAATGCACGGTGAACAGCCGCCGGCGGATCAGGTCCGGCTGCATCGGCTCGCGCAGGCGCAGCGCCACGTCCGCCTCGCGCATGCCGAGGTCGAGGTCCGCGTCCGACAACAGCAATTGCAGCTTGACCTCGGGGTAGAGCTCGACGAACTCGCCCAGGCGCGGCGCCAGCCAGTTCGCGCCCAGGCCCAGCGTGGTGGTGACGCGCAATTCGCCATGCGGTTTCTCCCGGCTATCGATCAGCCGGCTGCGGACCGCGTCGAGCTTGAGGACGACGTCGCGCACGGCGCCGAGCAGCATGTCGCCCTGTTCGGTCAGGATGAGGCCGCGCGCGTGGCGGTGAAACAGCGGCGCGCCGAGATCGGCCTCCAGCGTCCCGACCTGACGGCTGACGGCCGATTGACTCAATCCCAGCGTCTCGCCGGCGCGAGTGAACGAGCCGGCGTCGGCGGCCGCCTGAAAGATGCGCAACTTGTCCCAGTCCATCGACGTTTCCTCCGGGCCGGCGCCGACTTATGGCTTCGCCGCGAGTCGCGGCGGCGTTTGGCGCTCGGGGCCAGTCTATTCGGCCGCCTCCCGCTCTCGCGCGGGGGCCCGCGAAGCGAGCCAGCGCTCGGCCTCGAGAGCGGCCATGCAGCCGAGCCCGGCGGCGGTCACCGCCTGGCGAAAGACGTCGTCGGCGACGTCGCCGGCGGCGAATACGCCTTCGACGCTGGTCGCCGTCGAGCCGGGCGTGGTCTGAACGTACCCGTTCGGCTTCAACGCGACCTGGCCGCGCACCAGTTCGGTCGCGGGCGCGTGGCCGATCGCGACGAAGACGCCGTCGAAGGCCAGATCCTCGGCGGCGCCGGCGACAATGTCGCGGACCCTCAAACCGGTGAGGCCGCGCGGGTTCTCAAGCCCTAAAATCGCCTCGACGACGCTATTCCAGCGAACCGCGACATTCGGCCGGCCGGCCAGCCGCTCGCTCAGGATTTTCTCGGCGCGGAACGAATCGCGGCGGTGCAGCACCGTGACCTTGGCCGCGATATTGGAGAGATAGAGCGCCTCCTCGACCGCGGAATTGCCGCCGCCGATCACGGCGACCGATTTGCCGCGAAAGAAAAACCCGTCGCAGGTCGCGCAAGCCGACAGGCCGAAGCCCTTGAACGCGTCCTCGCCCGGCAGGCCGAGCCATTTGGCCTTGGCGCCCGTCGCCAGGATGATCGCGTCGGCGGCGATCGTCCGGCCGCTGTCGCAACGGACGATGAACGGGCGCTGCTTCAGATCGAGCTCCACGACATATTCGGTCTCGACCCGCGCGCCCACATGCTCGGCCTGCGCCTGCATCTGCTCCATCAGCCACGGCCCCTGGATCGTCTCGGCGAAGCCGGGATAGTTCTCGACGTCGGTGGTGATCATGAGCTGGCCGCCCGGCTCGAAGCCGGACAGCAGCAGCGGCTTCAGCAGCGCGCGGGCGGCATAGATGGCCGCGGTGTAGCCGGCCGGCCCGGAGCCGATGATGACGACGCGCTCGTGCGGGATTTGGGACGAAGTCAATTTGGCCCCCTCTTGCGCCAGCCTCGGCGGCGGGGCGCAGCCGAGACGTTCGAGTTTCACACACCTTATATGGGGCGCGCGATTGCGCTACAACGGCGGCGGCGTCCTCGCCGCCCGGGAATTGTCGCAACCCCTTAAAGTCCATGGAGACATCGATGCTGGTCCTTCGTTCGGCGGGCGCCTCGCCGTTTGCGCGCAAAGTACGGATCGCCGCATCGGCGCTCGGCCTCGAGGACCGGATCGAGATTTCGCCCGCCGACACCAACGACCCGAAGGATTCGCTGAGAACGCAGAACCCGCTCGGAAAGGTTCCCGCTTTGATCCTGGAGAACGGCGAGGTCCTGTTCGACAGCGCCGTGATCGTCGAATATCTCGACTGGCTGGCGGGCGGCGGCAAGGTGATTCCGACCGAGCCCGAGGCGCGATTCCGCACGCTGACCCTGCAGGCGCTCGCCGACGGGATATGCGACGCCGCAGTGCTTCAACGCTATGAGCAGATGCTGCGCGAACCGCACGAGCGTTCGGAGAAATGGGTCGCCCATCAGGCCGACAAGATCGCCCGCAGCCTCCGTGTTCTGGAAGCCGCGCCGCCTCCCGTTTCAACCGACGCGGGAGCGATCGCGCTCGCCGCCGCGCTCGGCTATCTCGATCTGCGGTTCGAGGGCGCCTGGCGCAAGGACCGCCCGCGCCTCGTCAAATGGCTCGACCAATTCGCCGCCGCCGTCCCGAGTTTCGAGGCCACGCGAAGTCAGGGGTGATCCGGCGACACGCTCGCGCGGGCGGCCAATCCGGTAGCGTTCTGGCCGGAGCGAGCCGTGAGAGGCGCAGGCAACTCAATCCGCCTTGACGGGGAGGGCGTGGGCGGCAAATCTGGTTCAAGGTGGGAGCGCCGCCTATGCCTGCCGAGTCGATCAAGCCGCTTGTCTTCATCAGCTACGCGCACCTCGACGAGCCGGACCCGCCTGAGCAGCCGGCAGAGGGCAAAATCTGTTGGCTGACCTTCGTCATGAAATTTTTGCGGCCCGGCGCGAAGGGCCGCAAATACGAAGTGTGGATGGACCGGCTCATGCCGGGCGGCGCGGACTGGAATCCGGAGATCGAAGCGCGACTCCGAGCATCCGACATCTTCATCCTCTTGGTCTCCGCGAACTCGACTGGGTCGGACTATATCGTCGACAAGGAAATCCCGATCATTCGCGAGCGGCAGGGGAACGGTGACGGCGTCTATTTCTATCCATTGCTGGTCGACTGGACTCCCAAGGCGGGGCTCGAGCAAGTCAATGACAAGAACCTTCGCCCGCGCGACGCCAAGCCGTTCTCGAGCCTGCCGCCAAGCGAGCGGAGCCGGCAGATGTCGGAAGCCGCCGACGAGATCGCCGAGATTGCGGCTCAGATAGCCGAACGAAAAAGCGCGGCGGCAGCTGAAAGAGCGCAAATCTCCGAACTCGCGGAGACGGCAAGGATCGCGGCGGCCGTAGTGGAACGACAGGCCGCTATCGTGCCGAACTTCGAAATCGAAGGAATCGCGCCGATCGGCCCGGCGGCGCCTCCAGCCTTTGTCGCGATCAGCGGCCTGCCCGAGACCGGTTACGAGCGGCTGGTCGGGCGCGAGGCGGAGCTGAAGCGCCTCGACGAAGCCTGGGGCGGCGACAAGACCAACATCCTCTCGCTCATCGCCGAGGGCGGCGCGGGTAAGTCGGCGCTGGTCAACGAATGGCTGACGCGCCTGCAGACCGACGGCTACCGCGGCGCCGATGGCGTGCTCGGTTGGTCGTTCTACAGCCAGGGCTCGAAGGAGCGCGCGACCGCCGCAGACGAATTTCTCGACTGGGGGTTGGCGAAACTCGGCGTGAAGCTCGAGACGACCAGCGCGTCCGCCAAGGGCGAGGCGATCGCCGAGGCGCTGATGACGCGGCGCGCGCTCCTCGTGCTCGACGGCGTCGAGCCGTTGCAGCACGGGCCGGGACCGCAGGCGGGCCAGCTCAAGGATCAGGGCCTGCGGACGCTCTTGCGCCGCTTCGCCGCCGCCCCGCCGAGGAGGGAACACAGCCTGATCGTGCTGACGAGCCGCCTCGCCGTCGCCGACCTCCAGCGCTTCAAGCATGGCCCGGCGCCGGTCGTCGATGTCGAAAGCCTGTCGGACGAAGCGGGCGCCGAGCTCTTGCGCGACAACGACGCCTGGGGCGTCGACCGCGACCTGAAAGCGGCCTCACATGATTTCGGCGGCCATCCGCTGGCGCTGACGCTGCTCGCGAGCCTGCTGAAAGAAACGCAGAACGGCGACGTGCGCCGGCGCGATCATGTCCGGGCCCTGCTCGCCGACGCCGACGATCCGCGCCACGATCAGGCGCGGCGCGTGATGGAATCTTACGAGCGCGAATGGCTCGCCGGACAGCCGGTCCTGCTCGCCATCCTCCATTGCGTCGGGCTGTTCGACAGGCCCGCGAGCGGCGACTGCCTCAAGGCGCTGCGAGCCAAGCCCGCCATACCTGGACTGACCGACGAACTCGTAAATCTCGACGACGAGCAATGGCGGCGTAGTGTCGCGCGCTTGCGCGAAGTACGTCTGCTCGCGCCGGCCGACCCGTCCGATCCCGAAGCGCTCGACGCCCATCCGCTGGTGCGCGAATGGTTCGGCGAACGGCTCAAGGCGACGAATGAAGCCGCGTGGAAAGACGCGCACAGCCGCCTCTATGAGCATCTGCGCGACACGACGCGCGAAGGCAAAACGCCAACGCTGGCCGATCTCGCGCCGCTCTACCACGCCGTTCGGCACGGCTGCCAAGCTGGACGAGAGCAGGAGGCGCTTCTCGAAGTTTATATCGGCCGCCTTTGTCGCCGAGGGCCGGACGGTCAACTTGAGTTCTATTCGCACAAGAAATTGGGCGCAGTCGGAAGCAATCTCGCGGCGATCGCCGGGTTTTTCGAGCGGCCGTATGAAGCGCCGTCCGCGGTCTTGGTCGGACCCGCTTGTTCCTTTGTCCTCAGCCAGGCCAGCGTTGGATTGCGCGCGCAAGGGCGACTCCGCGAGGCGCTGCAAGCGATTCATGCCAGCGCGCGGATGTCAGAAGAGGCCCAGGATTGGCGGAATGCGGCGACCGACGCGTCCAATCTGATCCAAACCGAACAGCTTGTCGGTGACGTCAAGGCGGCCGTCGCGGCGGCAAGAACAGGCACAGACCATGCCGACCGGAGCGGTGATCCAGGCCTCATGCTATTTTTGCGCGCAGACAATGCCGATGCGCTCCACGCTGCCGGCGAGCTGGAGAAGGCGGCGAATCTGTTTTTGGACGCCGAGCGGCGCCAACAGCAATTGCAGCCCGAATACCCCTTGTTGTACGCGCTGGCTGGGTTTCAGTACTGCGACCTGCTGCAATCGCAGGGGTCGGTCTTCGCTGCGCTCCGCCGAGCGCGCCAAACCTTGGAGTGGGCGCGGCCGCAGAAAAAGCTCCTGCCGATCGCGCGCGACACTCTGACCCTCGGCCGAGCCAATCTTGGCGTCGCATTACAAAGTCTGGCCAGCGGAGCTTCGGTCGCCTCGGCGCGGGCCGGTGCGCACGCCTCCGCCGACATCCTCGATAATGCGGTTGAAGGGTTGCGCGCTTCGGGACACAATGATGAGCTTGGTCGCGGCCTCATCGCCCGCGCCGCATCCCGCCGCACGGTTGGCGATTGGGCCGGCGCGGCGCGCGATCTGGACGAAGCGGAGGAGATCGCCGAGGCGGGGCCGATGCGGCTTTACCTCTGCGACATCGCGCTTGAACGCGCGCGGCTCGCTTTGGCGCGGCGCGAAGGCTTTGCGCCGCTGAACGGCCTCGTTGAGCCGAGCTCGCCGCCGCCGGCCCCGCCAGCCGCCGAGGAGGCGGCCGCGCTCAAGGACGAGGCGTTGAAGCAGCTCGACATTGCGCGCAAGCTCATCTCGACCTGCGGCTACCACCGCCGCGACGAGGAGCTGGCCGAACTCGACGCCGTCGTCGCCGGCGCCCGCCGCTTCGCCGACCTGCCGCCGCGTGTGTGAGCTCGACCAACCCCAGTATTGCCCGGAGTTTTCCTTCGACCGGACGGCTTCCGCGAGCCGGTCGTCGGGATGGCGGGTCAATCGGCCGTCGGCAGGCGGCGCATGACGAATTCGATCTTATCGTCGGCGAGCTCGCGCCAGGATTCGATCTCGGTCATGTAGGCGGCCTTGGGATAGCGCTCGAACCATTCGCGCGCCTTCTCCCGCGCCTCGATGCGCGGCAGGCAGAAAGTCTCGCGCCGCCACGGATCGTCGCGGACGGCGCCGGTCCGCGTCTCGCGGCGGCGGGCGATGCGGTCGACAAGGTCGAGGGGCTTCCGATTCTGGATCGCCATCGCGACACCTCTGAGAGCAAGGTTAGCGCGGTTTCGGTCCGGTGGGGAGTCGGGAATCGCGGGACGCGCGTTTTAGGGTTACCCCCTTCTTGTCGAGGCGCTCGCGGGAGGCGGCCGGCGATGACGGCGGCGTCGGGCGCGATCGGCGCGAGGCGGACGACGCGAAGCGCAGCCAGGCGCGCGGCCCCTCGGCGCCGCGCCAACGGCCGCGTCAGGGCCGCGTCACGCGCGGAAACCGCGCCATCGCCTCGAGGTCGTCGAGGTCGAGGCTGTTGCGCATGTATTGTTTGGAGGCGTCGCGGAACGGCTGGAAATCCCAGGCGCGGATTGCTCCCTTCGACAGCGCCGCGCCGACCAATCGCCGGCGGCGCTGGCTTTCGCGCACCTCGGCGTCGAGCGCGGCGAGGTCCCACCGGCGCGCGACCTCGGCGCGGAAATCCGCGACCCGGCCGGCGTGTTCCGCTCTTTCCGCCAGATTGTCGCGTTCGCTCCGGTCGCGGCTGAGATCGTAAAGCTGATCCGGATCGGGGGCTGAGTGAATGAACTTGAAATCGCCGCGCCGGATCATCACCAGCGGCGCAATCGCGCCCTCGGCGAGATATTCGCCGATCGCCTCGTCATGGCCCTTGCGGCCGGCAAGATGCGGGCTCAGGCTGCGCCCGTCGATCGAGGCGCCGAGCGCTTCGGTCTGGCCGCCGGCGAAATCGACCAGCGTCGGCAGAAGATCGACCAGCGATACGCTGGCGCCGACTCGGCCCGCGGCGAAGCGGCCGGGGTTCGCGACCACCAGAGGCACCCGGCTGGCGCCCTCGAAAAAGCTCATTTTGTACCACATCCCGCGCTCGCCCAGCATCTCGCCGTGATCGCTGGTCAGGATGACGATCGTGTCTTCGGCGAGGCCGGTCGCGCGCAGCGCTCCCATCAGGCGGCCGAGCTGGTCGTCGACATAGGAGATCGCGCCGTAATAGGCGTGACGGGCGTTGCGCGCCTGCGCGTCGGCGACCGGCTCGGAGTCCATGGCGCAGACGCGGCGCAGGCGATGCGAGTGCGGATCGAGCGGTTGCGCGCCGGCGGGCGAGGGCATGTCGATCGCGTCCTCGCGATAAAGATCCCAGTAGCGCCGCGGAATGGCGAACGGATCGTGCGGATGGCTGAACGAGGCGACGAGCAGGAAGGGCCGCCGGTCGTTCGCCCGCGCGATGTCGAAGATCGCGCGCTCGGCGGCGAATGCGACCTCGTCGTCGAAGTCGAGCTGATTGGTGCGCACGCAAACGCCGGCCTCGGCGACCGACTTCATGTTGTGATACCAGCTCGGACGGTCGTCGGGACGGTCCCAGTCGGGCGTCCAGTCGAAATCGGCGGGATAGATGTCGGTCGTCAGCCGCTGTTCGAACCCATGCAGCTGATCCGGTCCGCAAAAGTGCATTTTTCCCGATAAAACCGTATGATATCCTATCAATCTCAGGCAATGGGCGAATGTCGGGACGTCGGAAGGGAATTCCGCCGCATTGTCATAGACCCGGGTGCGCGAGGGCAGGCGCCCGGACATGAACGAGGCGCGCGAGGGCGAGCATAAGGGGCTGTTGCAATAGGCGCTCTCGAACACGACGCCCGCGCGCGCGAGGTCCTGCATGTTGGGCGCGCGAACCAGCGGATGGCCGTAGATCGGCAGGAACGCCGGCGCCATCTGGTCGGCCATGACGATGAGGATGTTGGGCGCTTTCGCGGTCATCGTTTCCTATGTTTCTTCCGTTTCGTCCGCGTCGGTCTGGCGGCCGACTTGCTCGCAGGCTTGACCGGGGCCTTGCTCTGCGGCCGTTCCGGAGCGTTGATCCGCGCCCATTCCTTCTCGATCAACGGCGCCAGCCTCGCAGCATAGGCGCCGACCGGCCACAGCGACCGGAAGCTGGCGGCGGTCTCGTCGGTTTCGCTGCTTGCGAGCCCCGCCGCCTCGGTCGCGTGGGCCGCGACCGCGGGCCGAAGCAGAAAATCGATCAGCGCCAGCGCCTCGTCGGGATGGGGCGCGTCGCGCGGCTCGACCAGGGCGTCGACCGCGATTGGCCCGCCTTCTCGGGGCCGCGCGTAGCGAATGTCGAGGCCTTCGCCGCCCTCGTGGCTGCGACGCGAAGCAATTCCCGCCTGCGCCACGTCGCCGAAGGTCAGGCAGACCGAGCCGCTTGCGATCGCCGCGATCGGGTCACGCGAGACAGGCAGGCGCACGGTCTTTCGGGCGCGAATGATGAGATCGGCCGCCGCCTTTGCATCCCGCTCGCGCGCCCTCGCCGGGTCGACGCCGAGAAACCGCCAGGCCGCAATGAACAGTTCGTCGCGGGCGTCGGGCAGCGCGACGCCGCACGGCGCGAGCTTGCCCGCGGCTGCGGGAGCGAGCGCCGCGGCCCAGGAGTTGGGCGCGCCGCCCAGCAGTTGCGGCGCCTTTCCGGCGTCGTAGATGAGCCCCGTCGCCGACCAGCCCCAGGCCAGGCTATGGGCGCCGCCTGGATCGTAAGCGGCGAGTTTGGCGGCGACAGGCGCGGCGATAAGAGAGGCGTTGCGAACCCTGGTCGTGTCGATCTTGCGCAATTGTCCGACCGCGATCGCTCGGGCGAGCGCCGGCCCGGGCAGGACGACCACGTCGTAGGGCCCCTCCATCATCATCGGCAGGACGCGCTTTGCGTCGCCATAGGCGTCGTAGGCGACCGCGTAGCCGCTTTCGCGCTCGAAATCGCCCAGCGTCCTGGAGTCGAATGCGCCCGACGGCGCCAGCAGACGCACAATCCTGGGCGGCGGCGCCGGCGCCGGCGCGAAGGGCGAAGCCGCGAGATTGAGCGCGCCGGCGGCAAGCGCGACGATGAAGGCGCTCACGGCGTCGCCGGCATTGCGGCCGCCCGGCTCAGATTCGCGAGCCGCGACTTGGTCGCGAACACGCCGACGGCGATTTGATTGAGGGCCGGATTCATCGTTGGCGGGTTTTCACATGGGAGGTCGGGGCGGACGAATTCCGGGTATGCGAGCCAGGCGATGCGGGGTCAAGCGCGTGCGGATAAAACCCGCTTCCGGAACAGAGTCCCGACGGGCGGGCGGTTGCCGAGAGGGCGCGGCCCCGCTAGAGGAGGCGCCGGCCCGATGCCCTGATGCACAGAACTCCATTCAGTTTCAGTCGCGCCTACCGGCTGAGCCCGATCCGCGGCGCAGCGGATGATTTTGTTTCGCGACTGCGGATCAGCGGCGGCGAGAGCGGCCGCACCGTTCTGCTGCCCTATTCGAGCCGCCTCGGGTATTTTGTCGTTCCGTCCGGGAGAGAGGCGCTCTCGATCGCGTCGCAAGACTTCCGCGTGGAGACTTTGGGTCGCCTGCTTTCGCTGTGGGTCCGATTACGGTTGGCGCTTCTGTTCAAGAGGAAGAAATATCTCCGGTTCGAGAATTTCTCGCTGTTCTCATTCGGCGTGAAGCCTGAGCGAAAGCGCTTCACGACTTTCAATCAGCATCTGTTCAATTCCGGGCTCGCGCTTGAAGGCGATCTCGTCGCCAGCCACCCGGAGCTTTTGACCGGATGGCCGACGATGGAATCGGAGGCGCGGGCGGCGCCCGTTCCCGGCGCGTCGAATCCGGTCGCGATCGTCGCCCATGTGTTTTACGAGGACACCTGGACGGACATCGCGGAAGTGTTGAAGCGGCTGACCATTCCCTTCGATCTGATCGTCACCATTGTTCCCGGGCGCGACCGGCTGATCGAGGCCATTCGGCGTGATTTTCCCGATGCGGACGTCCAGGCGATGGAGAATCGCGGTCGCGACGTGCGTCCGTTCCTGGAGCTGTTGGAGCAGGGCCGGCTCGACCGCTACGGCTATGTCTGCAAGATCCACGGCAAGAAGTCGAGCGACGGCGGGCGCATGCCTCATTTCGGCGCGCTGTGGCGGCGAAGGCTGCTATTCGAGCTATTGGCGGCGCCGGGGGTCGCGCCCAAGATCGTCGAGCGCTTCGAAGGCGATGCCGCCGTCGGCATGATCGGCCCGCGCGCCTTTCGCCTGCCCAGCGCCGCCATCCCACTCGAACCCTCGTGGGGAACGACGCGTCCGAAAGTGATGGAGTTCGCCTGGAAAATGGGCCTTGCGCCCGACCGCTTCCGTCTCGACTTCTTCGGCGGAACGATGTTCTGGGTCCGCCCCGAAGCGCTTCGGCCCCTGCGCGATTTGCGCCTCGCCTCCGCCTTCCCGGAAGAGCAAGGCAGGCTCGACGGCGGCCTGGAACATGTGACCGAGCGTCTGTTCGCCGCAGCCGTCGTGGCCGCGGGCTACCGGCTGGCGGACAGCGACGGCTTTGCGGTCTCGAGAGAGGGTTTGGGCGATTCCGGCGCCGCGCGAACGGGACGTGGCTGAGATAGAGGAGAGCTCGAGCAGAGGGCGCTCCGCCGCAGCCCGCGGAGGGCTGTCGCCACCGCGTAATCCGGCCGGCGCGCAGACGCGAACGTTAGCACACTTGCGGCATGGCAATTACGTCACGTTGATCGCCGGCTTCCTCTCTGCGGGCCTCCTGTTCCGAACCGACAAGGAAGAGCGCGTCGACCGGCTGCAGAAGGCATGTCCGGATCGGCTCGACACGAGCCACGACACCTGGAAGATCGCATAGACTGGCCGCGGACCGAGCCGGGCGGCGGCGAACATGCCAGTCTGATCGCCCTTTTAGCGCAGCAGCTTGCTCGGCTGGCCCAGCGCGTAGGCGACGCCCTTGAAGGCTTCGCCCGACCTCCATCGGGTTGATGCCGATGGCGCTGACGCCCACCGCCTGGGGGGCATGATCTATCGCGCCCGCATGGGCGCCTAAATGGGCGAGGGTCACTGGATCAGCCTTGTCTTTCGACGCGGGCGGGACTTGCGAACTGATCCGCATCGCGCGACCCTCGCTCGACTGAGGTGGTCGCATTTTCCTGGCAATATTTGATGTCCAGAGGCGTTGACAGATAGGGACACGAATTCCGGCGCCATGGAGGAATTGTCATTTTGTAATTATACTATTGATTTTGCATGATAATTATCGTATCCTATCAATAGGCGATGAATCGTGAGGGACATTTTCGGACAAAATTCAGACCCTTCTGAATTTCACGTTGAGATGGCCATAATTTCGCGTTGAGATGGCCGTAATTTCGCGTTGTCATTGCCAGAGTTTCACGATGTTTTGGTCAATTGGTCCGATCGGAATGGAATTGGAGCCCAAAAGCGTCATTCGGGTGGTTCTCAGGGGGAAAGGACGCTCGCCGCGCGCGCGAGCAGCCAGGGGGATAGATTCAGCGGACCGAAGGCATGGTCGGCAGGGACATCGACTCTGGAAGGATGAAGAAATTGTCATTTTGTATATAAACCATTGGTTTTGCATGATAATTATCATTTGCTATTCATTGCGGCGAATTAAAGGAGACGAAGAGGGCAAGCTGGACTTCTGCTGAATCTCGAATTGTCATAGCCATAATTTCGCGGTGAAGTTCACATAATTCCGTATAGTCATGGTCAATTTGTTCTTGGAAGCCGGCTTTTGGACCACAGAAGCGATCAAACCGCGCTGCGGAGACGCTTTTTCCCGCCGAGGTGTACGACAGGGACAAAAACGCGTACGACAGGGACAAAAACGCGTATGCCAGGGACAGAATTGGCGCCCGATGGCGCCGTCCGAGCGCTCCTCAGGGACAAAGGGATGCCCAAATTGGGCCATCGGTCACCACCCGCGGGCAGGCAGCCGACCCCGCGGAGGTTGATGGTATTGAATTTCCACGTCTGCTGAGCGATTTTTCGTCTGTGTAGGTTTCGAATTGCGCGGAATCATCCGGGTGTGGACGATCCGGTTGGCGCGGCAGGCGACTGAGAAGGGATGAGGACTGACCTCCGCCATGTCTTCGTCAAAGTGCGCTCGCCAGTCGGTGAATTTCGGAAAGATATCCGTCGTCACTGTGGTGATCCTCTGTGAAAATTCCGCCACCAAATGGGCGAGAAACGCAGCCGCGTTTTCGGCTGTCGCGTTGGCGACCTCCGCATAAATCTCGTTCGTCACCTCTTCGACGGCTAGGAAGACTGGAACGACTTGGCCGATGGCCTCGTAGAGGAAGACGATTTCAATCGCCGTGATTTCAAAGCGGAAGGGCCCCGTCAGGCTGGCGCTGGTGAAGCGCGGACTTGTTGCGGTTGAGCCGATCTTGCTGAAACCCCGGCGCCTCAGACAACGATGAAGCGCAGAACGGCTCAGTTTGGGCATCCGACGTCTGAGTCTCGTGAAGGCAGTCATCGAGCGAGTGGCGGGTGTGCCAGCGGTAGGCGAGAATGATCGCTTCGTCTTCGAGAGTGAACAAACTTGAGCGAGGATTTTTTGGGCCCATTCGCGCATCGGAGGTGGATTCGCGGGCCTTCCATTTGGCGATCGTCCGGCGATTGACGCCATACCGCTGAGCGAGAACGGTGTTCTTCTCGTCGCTCGCCTGGATCGCTCGCCGGATACGCGGAGTTGTCGTCGCACAGGAATGCGTTCGTCTTCGCGCCGCCCTGCCTCGTTTTGGCGCCACTCGCGTCACACCCTGAGCCGCTTTGCAAAGAACTCATGCGCCAAAGGGCCCATGTGAGCGGTCTGCCCAGCCGGAAAGACTGCTCCGTCCGATCATTGACGATGCGGGCAAATTATTCCTTACCGCGGCTCGAGACGCAGATCGAACAGACCTCCGCTCGCCCGCTAAAAGCCCGCTTGGGCGTCCCGTCCGCGCGGGCAGGCGGGCCAAAACGAAATTGACGTGAATTGTCGCTTCGCCCCGGACTCGGGGACAGACCGAGGCCCGGTTGATCAAATCGCTAAAGGGTCGCGGGAGATCGGTCTCGGTCCGCATCGTCGTGTCCGGTGCGGCGTGCGGCGTCGCCCTTGGGACCTCCGGCGGCGGCGGCCGCTCATAGAGAGTCAGGCGTGTCCTTCGGGCGAGCGCGAGAGCGTCGAGCCGACGACGGCCTGACTCGAGCCCGCGCCGCGCATCAATTGTTGAGCCGCTTTTTCGTAGGCGGCCGCTGGCGGCGTGAGGGCTCGCCGCGGCTCGTTCGTGCGCTCGATCCTGTGGCGAATGAGATGGCGGCGACAGCCTGACGGCCGGCCGCACGAGATTGGCGAGACCCGACGATCATTCGAACCGGGTCGCCTGGAAGTCTTGCGCGCGACTTGGCAATCAACGGAAGTTGATGGATCGGGTTCGCGTTGGCGCGCCTTCAGGCGTGTTGGGGCGGCCTGAACTATTAGTAAAGCAATGGTGGCGGCAACGAAGCCGGCGAGCGATGTCTAAACACCAGATTTTGATGACATAATTGGATTTATAAAGTAAACATCATCGATAATTACTTGCCAATGCATTAGTATTACGCTAATATAATCGAAGTGCATTCACCCCAGCGCGAGCGCCGAAATGAACGATCACAGATCTCGCGACGCCAGCCTCGAACTCGAACTCGAACTCGAACTCTGCGGCCACAGCGCCGTAGCGCCAATGCAATGTGACAAATGGATCGCGACCAGCGCGATGCAAAAGGCCATTCGGCGCGGCGACGCCGTGACCGCCCAATGCGCCGCGATCCGGCACTATCAGTTTGATCGCTCCGCCGTATGGCGAAGGCTGATCATCGTTGCGATCGAGGATGTCGGGATCGGCGCAATCGATGCTGTCGTCGAGACGGCGGCCAGAGCCTCGGACGCAAACCGGCGCAAACAGCTTGGCGGCGACGTTGCGGCGCTTCTCGACGCCTGCCGGCTGTTGGCGGAAGCGCCGAAAGACCGCTCTTCCGACTATTTGCTCTCGCTCGCCATTCATGACCCCGGGTTGGACGAGACCCGCACAAGGATTGGCCGGCTTCCGGTCGCCCGGCGACTCGAACGAATTGCCGACCAGACCCTGCCGTTGCCCGAGCGCCACCTCGCGGCATGGTATGGGTCCGGCCTGGCGAGCCGCTCCGAGCGGGCGGTCGTAGGCGGCGACATGAGCGGCCTGATGCGCGCTTTCGCCGACTTGGGCGTTCGCGACGGCCTGCTCGAGGCTATCGGTATTGCGGCGCGCAAGACCCGCGAACCCCTCGTGTTCGGCTTGCCGCTCTTGGCCCTCGAAGCCGCACGGGCCACGATCGAAATCGATCGTCGCACGCTCAACGAAGCGCAATTCGTCGGCGACGTTCCGCTTTACGCCCTCGACGGCAATACCCGCCTCGGCAGGGCGGCGATCAAATCATTCCGCAATCGCAACCAGGAGCTCGCGAAGGCCGTGCGGGCGCACGTGCCGAACCGTTCGGCCGATCGGGCAGCGCAGCTTGCGGTCTTCTTCGCCGATAGCGCGCCGACGTCTCCGAGGGTTCTGTGGGACCTCGGCGCGGAGTTGGAGCTGAGAGGAATCGCCGCCGACTTTGCCGCCGCCGGCGTCGACCCCGACGTCGGCCGAGACCTGATCGAGATCGTGCGACGCAACCTCGCCCACCTCAACGCCATCCGAGCCGATGCGCTCGCCTGCGCGCTCGACGCCGAGCGAGAAGAAAGACCGAGCTGAAAGCCCTCGAACTGCACCCGGCGCAGACAGAATTCGACGGCGCCCCCGCGGATTGGAGCGCGCAAGGACGAAGGAAACAGACAGAGAGTGGGGGAAATGAAGGCAATGAAAACAGGCTTGGAGGATCGCGTGAATCCACATCAAGGACAAATCCCTCGACCCGATCGCCGCCACTTTATCGGCGGCTCGGACGCTCGGGTCATTATGAGCGCCGACGAGGCGGCGCTGATCCGGCTGTGGCGGGAAAAGCGCGGCGAGGCCGAGCCGGCGGATCTGTCGGGCAATCTGGTCGTCCAACTCGGCGTCGCCACTGAGGCCCTGAACCGAACTTGGTACGAGCGCAACACCGGGCGCGCCGTCACCGACGTCCAGCGCTGGGTCCGCCATCCTGTGAACCGCTGGATGGCCGCAACCCTCGACGGCATGGTCGAAGAGGTCGACGCGGTGTTTGAGGCCAAGTTCATGCTGCCGTGGTCGTTCTCGGAAGAGGGGGCGGCGGAAAAGCACATGGCCCAGCTGCAGCACAATATGTGGGTGGTGGGCGCCCGGACCGCGGCGCTGCCGATCATCACCGGCGGCGGCAAATGGATCGAAATGACCGTGCCCGCCGATGCGCTCTACCAGCACTTTCTGATCACGGTGGAGCGCAAATTCTGGCGCTGCGTCGAGAGCGGCGAGACCCCCTATCCGTTTGGCCTCGAGCCGCCCAAGGCCCGGGTCGAAGCGGTTCGGATCGTCGATATGAGCGATTCGAATGCGTGGGGGGAGTTCGCCGGCCTCTTCTGCGCCACCCGTTCGGCCTTTCTCGACCATGAGAGAGCCAAGACCGAACTCAAGGCCTTGATGCCGGAGGACGCCAAGGAGGCCTTGGGCCACGGCGTTCGCGCCAAGCGCTCAAAATCCGGCGCGGTCAGCTTTGATCTTCTCACCAAGGGGGAGGGGAGCCATGCAGCGATCCAGTGAAACGATCGGCGCGATTGCGGCGGCGCTCGCAAAAGCCCAGGCCGAACTCGCTAATCCGGAGAAGGCGCTCATTGCGACCATACGCGCGTCCAATCCCCGCGAGAACGATCAGACCTTTCGCTACGCCGCGCTCTCCAGCGGCCTCGACATCGTGCGCAAGGCGCTCGGCGGCCATGAGATCGCGACCGTGCAGACGACGGCGATCGACGGCGAAGCGGGACTGATCCGCCTCACCACGACGCTCGCCCATTCGTCCGGCGAGTGGCTGTCGTCGGAATGGCCGGTGTGCGCGATAGGCGAGACGGCGGCGCCGCGCCGCATGGGAGCGGCGCTCACCTACGCAAGACGCTACGCCCTGTTCACCCTCGTCGGCATTGCGGGCGAGGACGATCTCGACGCCCCCGATCTCGGCGCGGTCGTCAAAGTCGGCGATGGGCCGAAGGCTGCCGCCGAACCGCAAATGGCGGCGAAGCCCGGAGCCGTCGAAAGGCCTGTGGCGCCTTCTTATCACAGCTCGAGAGGAAAAGTCGCCCGGCCCGTGAGGATCCTGCTGGCGGCAGAACAATCCGCCGCACTGCGCGACCAAATGGTCGCCGAACTCGCCGATCTCAAATCCGCCGACGAGGCCGCGGACTGGGTCCACAAAAACCTTCCGGCCAAGAACACGCTGGCGCTCGCTGACGCCGATTTGGTCGAGGCCTGCTTCAGGCAGAGGCTCGCTGCGATCAATGGAGGACAGTCTGACGAAGCGGCGGCGGAGGCCGCCGCCATTTCGCACGACAAGCCCATGCAGGGGCAGAGCCAAGCCTTCGACGCTCCGGGAATGCCCGTACCTCCTCCCGAGCCGGCCGCTCCTAACACGGCTGTCGTTCGCCGCCGCCGCCGCGTCGCGACAAAGACCATCCGCCTGCGGGACAAGGAGCACTGCATATTCGTCGCCACCCAGCCCTGCGTCGTCTGCGGCCGCGCGCCGGCCGACTCGCATCACATCCGCTTTGCCCAACCGCGCGCGCTCAACCGTAAAGTCAGCGACGAATTTACCGTCCCGCTCTGCCGGCTTCATCATCGCGAGCTGCACCGCTATGGCGATGAGGCCTCATGGTGGGCCGGGGTCAATATCGACCCGCTGCCAATCGCCCTCGAGCTATGGCGGCGGTCGCACCTAAGCTGCCTCGCGGAAGATTCTCGGCTCCGACAGATTTCTGAGGTCCGAACGTCTGCGAAAGTTGAGGCTGACGAGGAGGAGATTGGCGGCAGGAAGCTGCTGAGCGGAACTCCGACAGCCGTCCAACGCCGAAGGTCTTGAGACTTCGGCGCGCATGTTTGCGTGACGATCGAGGCTAAGGAGCTGAATCCCTGTCTCATGTCCGTGTGGCCCGTCGCCAACCAGACGAGAGCGCCCCTGGGAAAAGCGATCATCGGCTAACGATCGCGCGCCGCCAGCGGGCCGATCACGGTCGACAGCGTTGCCGCGTCCGGAACAAACCGCTATTCGCGGTCTATTCCGGGCGAGGCGCGATCGAGCCGGACCAACTGGCGCTGACCGTTCGTCTGGCGCCGGCGGCAGCGTGAGCTTGTCATCGGCCGAACTAGACGGAACCGCGTCGGGGTGCTTCGGGCCGAAGTCGTAGGCATTCACGTCGCCGAAGATGGCCCCATCAGCGACGCCCTTCCAGAAAGCCGCACGCGCGGCGTCGGGATTGTTAGCGCCGCCTGTCTCAGCGCGATTCGAGGAGCGCCGCCACATAGGCTCCCCCGGTCGCGCGAGCATAGGGCGCCAAAATCCCGGTCCATCCTGAGCCGCCAATCCCAACCGATCGTCCGCGGCTCGGGTGTATCTCGGATGTAACGCTTCGAGAACCAGGGCGGACTGGCCGTTTGCAGCGCCGCATTTGCCCTGGCGGCAGTCAAGCGGCGGCGCCTTGCAACAGATGTTTGCGGGTGACGCGGAGCCTCTGGATCGCGCTATCGATCTCGTCGCGTTGGCGCTCGAGGTGACCGATCTGGCTGATGATCTGATTCGGTTGCAGCCGCTCCTCGAGATCAGGTGTCTCGTTTGCCTGCTTGCTGCCGATTAGGTCGTTGATTTCGGTCAAGGAGAAGCCAAGCTTCTTGCCCTGCAGAATCATCTCCATGCGCACCCGATCAGCGGGGCGGTAGAAGCGCGCATTGCCTTCTCGGATTGGCTTGATGAGGCCGCGATCTTCGTAAAACCGCAGGGCGCGGTGGCTCACCCCATAAAGCTGCGACATTTGGCTGATCGTCAATTCCGCCTGCTCTGTTTCGGATTCGGGGTGCGTTTCCCTTTGCGACGCGCGGGCGGTTGCGCTGGCAGAATAGCCGAGAGACGACGTTCCGCTCATGACCTTTCCTTTCGTTGGCGCCGTTGGGTTCACGCCTCGCTGAGTCGGGCGCCCTGCGCCATCCCGTTGTGCCCCATCGGAAAAGTAAATGCAACCCCAAATTGCTATCATAGATTATACAACCTGATGCAACTAGATCATATCGCATCAGTCTTCCTCATTTTGCCCAACGCGCGCCCGGGCGCGCGGGGAGCGGGACATCTAAAACAGTCCATTCCTCAATACTTTGAATCGCAACTAATGTGGCCGAGGACTTGCGCGCTTGCCGTCCGCGGATAGCTTTGCTTCCGCCTCGTCATCTTCTGGTCATAAGGTCGTCCTCACATAACATTGTGATTCCAATTTCATTCAAAGAGCCGCCATGGCTCCCTGGTTCGTATCGACCATCCGCGAAGCAATGCGCGGTAAAGGGATGGTCGCGCTCGGACGCGTCGTCCTCGCGAAGCGCGAGCGCGTGATCATGCTCCAGCCCTGGGACAAGGGGCTGATGGGCACGACGTTGCGCTATCCATACGAGGTCCGCGACGCCAGGGATTATTTCTATGACATTCCGGACGTGAAGATCGCGCCCGAGGTCAAGGCTTGGATTTGCTGGAAACACGGGGCTGGGATGGCGCTGCCCGCGGCGTGATTGAGGTTTGATACTCGTCGTCGAGTTCTTTTCGGACGGCGGCGATCTGGCGGAGTTCGAACTCCGTAAAGCGCAGGCCGCGCCATCGTTCGGCGGCTCGGATGAGGGCGCCGAACATGAGCTTGAGCACCGGCTTCTCGCCGAAGCCATTGGGAATGATTTTCAGCCTTCGCCGTTCCTCGACGAACAGCCGTTCGAGGAGGTTCGTCGTCCTTGCGAAGCGACGGTGCGTGACCGGCAGCCGCAGGTGCGCGATGCAGGCCTCGAAATCGTCCTCGAAACAGGCGAGCGCGCTGGGCAGCACGTTGGCGTAATCGGCGCGGAGGCCGGCCGCCAATTGTCGGGCGATCGCGCGCGACGGCGCCTGATAGCAGGCGGTGACCCGCGCCTTGAATTCGGGCCACGGGTCGGCCGAGACCTTCGCTGCGAGATTGCGCATCCGATGCGCCAGGCAGCGCTGGCGCGCCGAGCGGGGAAAACATTCCTCGATCGCCCGGATGATCCCGGGCGCCCCGTCGCTGACCACCAGCAGCGGATCGCCCAGTCCTCTGGCGCGCAGGTCCTGAAAGAACGCCCGCACCGTCTCGACGTCCTCCTTCGATCCGGCCATCAACCCCAAAAGCGATTTGCGCCCGTCCTCGCCGATCCCCCAGGCGGCCAGAACCGCTTCTCGCCGCTGGCCCGGACGCAGCCGCTCGGCGATGCCGTCGATAAACAGGTAGGCCACCGCGTGCTCGGAGAGATCGCGCTTGCAGAAGTATTCGTACTCGGCCCACAGCTTCTCGGTGATCTCGCTCACCGCCGCCCGCGACAGAAGCCGCCGGCCGGTCTCGTCGGTGAAGGCGTCCTCGATGTCGCGGGTCGACAGGCCCCTCGCGTAGAGTTCGACCGCAAGCCGTTCGAGTTCCCGCGGGCGTCCCGAAAGCGCCGCCCGCACGTTCGACACGAATGGCTCAGGCGTGTCCCGGACTTGCGGAGCCGAATAGTCCACGGCGCCCTCTCGCCGTCTTGATCTTGCCCGGTCGATAACCGTTGCGATAGCCGGCTTTGCCGTCCTCACCGCGCTCGTAACGTTCCCGTCCAAGCGCATCGCTGACTTCTCCCTCGAGCGCCTCCTCGACGATCAAACGCAGCGCCAGCCGCACAAGGTCGCCTCGCCCGGCCGCCGTCCCCAGTTCTCCGTTCATCAGGGCGCGAAGCTCCTCGCGCGTACGCTCCGGGGCGGATAATCTCTCCATCGGGATGCTCCCTGCGGGCCTAACGGCGCTAACCGAAAGCCCGCTTCCTGTTGCGATTCAGGCAGGGTGCATCCCAACCAATTTTCCAGCAATCCTACGCCTTCACCGGGCGAAGGCGGTGTCGTTGTCGAAAGTGATGGATCTTCGCAGATGAGGATCGATGCGGCCGAACACCGCGAGCATCGCGGAGATGGTTTCAGCGGCGGTTTTGCCTGTGAGCCGCGCGGCGAGCGTCACCCGTGACTTACGCTCGTGCAAGACGAGCACGGGCCGCGTGTGCGCTTGCAGATGATGAGGTCGCCCTCCCAATGGCCGGCCTGGCCGCGGCTTTCGATGGTCTTCGGACGACCATGGATCGAAGCACGATCCTTGATGGCGTCGCGCGAGGGTCTGGCGCGACGTGGGCGACGGCGTTTGTGGCGACGCGTCAGATAGCGCCACAAGGCATCGGCCTTTTGTGCCGTCCGATAGATGAAGGCGTAGATTGTCTCGCAGCCGATGGCCCGCAGCCGCGGTTCGTTCCTGGATTTCAACCAACCGGAGATCTGCTCGGGCGTCCATCCCTCGGCCAGCCGATCACGCACGAACGTCCGTAAATCGCTCTCTCGTTCGAGGATCGCTTCACGCCGCCTGCGCAATTGATAGGCTCCGGCGGCGTGAAGCGGCGAATACCCGCTCGAGGGGAGCGCGTTCCGCTGCAGCTCCCTGGAGATGGTGGTTTTCGCCCGACCGAGCGCCCGGGCAATGGCTGCGATCGACCACCCCGCGGCCCGCAAAATGCCGATTTGGTCTCTTTCGTCGTCCGACAGATGCGAATAGGTTCGCATGGCAACACTCCTTAAGGTCTTGAACAACCTTGCCGATATCAAATCGGCGGGGGGTGTTGCACTTCGCCTCAGAACTCAGGGAAGGACATGAGGCGAGATGGGTTTGCGCGCCAGGTTGGGGACGGTCAGCGTGGCCGTGGCGACGGCCCGCCGAACGATGTGCGTTGCTCCGAAGCGCGTCAGGCGTGCCTCGTGCGTGCCGACGAAGAGCGGGCGCGTCTCATGGAACGCGACGCCTCGCTTATTCATCAGCGACTTCAATGCTTGTACGAGGTTGGTCGGGATGGGCACAATCCGCTCCTTGCGACCTTTGCCGCGAAGGGGCACCTGTGATCGTGGGCGATTCAGTTGAAGGTCGCCGGCATTGACGCCGATGGCTTCCGAAACGCGCGCGCCAGTGCGCGCCAGGAAAAGCAGGAGCGTCCGATCGCGCCGACCGCGCGGCGTTTGCTGATCCGGCGCGCCGATGAGAGTGTCAACCTCGTCTCGGGACAAATGATGCGTCACTTGGACGTGCGATCCTTTGAGCTGGATAGCAAGAATGCGTTGCGCGATTCCCAATGACGCTGGGTCGTTCGCCGCTTATGATGGAAAAAGCGGTCAGTTCGGCGACGTGCTTAGGCTCATTCGACGAGATATCGACGCCGCCGATCTGAAGCCGCGATCGCGCCGACGGTTGCTTTCAAAGTTGCCTGCGTAGGCTGGAACGATTCGTGACTCGCCGACCTCTTCGAATTCGCCTGCCACAATCTCGACGACGAAGCCGACCGCAAGGCCAGACGAGACACTTCTCAATTGCATACTTGCGAACAGAGTCAGTGTCCGCGATGGTCAAGCAGATTGCCGAACCGTCTGGCGCCAAAACTGGGGATAATAACTTTTGATATGCTGTTCAACAAGTTGGCTATCGTGGAATAACTCGTACGGATTGCGGGTGATCTCCTTTTTCACCATGCTTCCATAATCAACATAGTTTACACCGATGAATTCGCACGCCCGTGCGACTTCTTTGTCAGAATTCGTAAATTGATCGTAATATAAATCGATATACTCAGTTCTGCTCTGTTTTAGCACTAACTTAATTGCTTCGTATATTGAATCAATTGATTGAACGAATGACGCAAAGAATATCGGATCGAAATGGAATAGATCCTTTTCCCCGAATTCAGGAGTTCCAGTCCAAGGGGCACCAGTCCAAATCAGAGGAGCCCATATGCGATAGGCTCTAATCAGCGATACGAATGTATCGAATCGATTCTCTCTTTCCAGAACTATCACTTTCATCTCGGGCTCTGTCGCAATTCTCCAGAACAGTTGAGACGAATGGTTTGGAAAAATTTTAAATCCTAACGCAGATACATTGGGCAGTCTGAGCCCAGAACTTGGTGAGAAGGTAGATGCGTAGAATTTTTCGTGGTTGAGGTCCCTTAGTCTGACGTTTCGAAGCGCATTCTGCGTGACGCTCGGCAGTCCGTTGAATAGGTCAGTTTCATCAAACCAGCGGTCAAGGACGTTGTTGAAAGGTTCCCAAGCAAACAAAACGCCAGGCAAAAAAGCGATCTTTGATGAAAAATAGTTGGTACCGCTTCTTGCGATAGAAAGAATTACAAAACGTTGGGTACTCATGTCTTATCTCGCGCTAGGACTCGTAGTCGGGAAATTGGGGGCGAATTGGTCATAGCGTCTCGATACTCCTGAGCCGACCGCCCGATGAACGCCAGCAGGGCGGAAAATCTGAGCCGGATTGATCTCTTTGACAAGCCGGAAACGCCGGAGGCCCATTTGCCGCGAGTACTTTCGAATTTGACACCGTGAGAGCGCGCCCGCCTCCTGCTTTCAACCGCGTGACGCATGCGAACTCTGCCGCGCCGGGCGGCTCCGATGAGCGCGGTCGATCGGTTGGCCGACAAGATCCTCATCTGACTCCGTAACGGAGGTACGACCGCGTGCGGCCTTGCCTTCGCTCGCACCAGCTGCTTGTTGCAATTGCGGGAAGGTCTGATATCCATGGCCGCATCTCAAGTCCGATCGGTTTATGTTGATTAACCGAGGGGCCGGCTGCCCGTTTAAACCGTCATATTGACTTGGGTTACATGCGCCCGGGCAAAGAGTTTAGAAAAATGGCGCGAGGTTGAAGTGAAGTTTTTCGATCTTACTGCCGCGAACGAGGAGCTGAACGATGCGCTCGGTTCCGCGTACCGCAGGGTCATGGGAAGCGGCTGGGTAATATTGGGTCCGGAGCTCGAGGCTTTCGAGTCCGAGTTCGCCGCCTTCTGTGAGACTTTGGATTGTATCGGCGTCGGCAATGGGCTCGACGCCCTGGCGCTCGCGTTGCGAGCCAAGGGGATCGGGGCCGGAGACGAAGTCATCGTCCTCTCGCATACCTTCATCGCAACCTGGCTGGCCGTGTCGATGGTTGGCGCTCGGCCTGTTCCCGTCGAAGTCGACGACGCAACTTTCACGATGAACGCGCGAGTGGCGGAGGCGGCGATCACGCCCAGAACCGCGGCGATCATTCCCGTCTCGCTTTACGGGGATCCCGTCGACATGGATCCCATCCTTGGCCTAGCCGAGCGGAACGGATTGTTCGTCCTGGAGGACGCCGCGCAGGCGCATGGAGCGCGATACCGAGGCCGCCGAACCGGGTCGCTGGCTCACGCCACGGCCTTCAGCTTCTACCCGACCAAGAATCTCGGCGCACTCGGAGATGCCGGCGCGGTAGTCACGTCGGATTCAGCCCTGGCGGAAAAGTTGAAGGTTTTGCGAAATTATGGCTCCCGCGAAAAGTACACCCACATCGAGACCGGCGTAAACTCGCGCCTCGACGAACTCCAGGCCGCTTTCCTTCGCGCACGCCTTGCGGTCCTCGATGGATGGAACAAAAAGCGGAGAACGCTTGCAGACTCTTACCGGAAATCTCTCGCTGGCCTAGCGGGCCTGGTTTCACCGTGGGTTTCGCCACGGGCGGAGCACGTCTACCATCTCTACGTGGTTCGTATTCGTGATCGCGACCGGATCATCAAGTCCCTGATAGCGCAGGGGATATCGACGTTGATACATTATCCCGTCCCCTGCCACCTCCAGCGGGCTTTTTCCGGGTTGGGATTCAAACACGGAATGTTTCCGGTCGCCGAAAGGCTTGCGGAAGAGATGATCTCGCTCCCAATGTGGACACAGATGCCGACCAACGCCTCCGAGATCGTTGCAACGGCAATCAGGGCGAGAGGAATGAAGGCAAAAGTCGCATGATTGACCTTAGTCGCCTCGACTATCAGAAGTATATATTTGCGGATCAACTTAATCGATTTGATTTAACGAAATTAAAAAGTCGTCCTAATGGCGATAAATATGTAATTCGCGTGTCTCGGAATCATGGTTTTGAGCAAATTTCCAGTGTATTACCTTCATTTCTCGTGTTAAGCGCCACTAATACTATGGTATGCATCGGCGATTACGACGATTCCCTCGCCTTTTCGCCGGGCGACGCGCAAGTTGAGATCGTCTGGCTCGATTTTGAACGATATACGCAGCTCGACCACGAGTCTGTCGCAGGGTGGCTCATTGGCCGGCTCAAGGCGCTTCGGGCCGGCAGCCGCGCGCCGATCATCGTCGCCAATGATCCCGGACAGTCGGCGCGCGCCAGGAGAATCAACGATGCGCTTGCGAACTGGTCAAAGGCGACCCCGTCGACAGCAATTCTCGACCTTGCAGCGATCGCAGAGAAGCTGGGCCCGGCCTTTTATGATGATCGCCGCTCCGGCTTGACGGGAACCCGCCTTTCGGACGCCGCCTGTCTGGAAAGCGCGCGGGTCCTGGGCCTCCAGCTTCTTCCGAATATATTCCTTCCGCGCATCAAGGCGATCGCTCTCGATCTCGATCACACGCTGTATTCGGGCGTCCTGGGAGAAGACGGGCCTTCAGGAATCGTTCTCACCAAAGAGCATCGGAGCCTGCAGGAATCGCTGTGCGCGTTGTCCAAACAGGGCATCCTGCTTGCGGTCGTGTCCCGCAACGAGCGCGAGGACGTCGACGAGCTGTTCAGGTCCCGTTCCGATTTTCCCCTCAAGTCACATCATATTTCGAGTTGGCAGGTTTCCTGGGGCGACAAGGCGCGCGCAATCCGGCAGGCGGCGCAGGAGCTCAGAATAGGGACGGACGCGTTCCTCTTTATCGACGACAACCCCGGAGAGATAGCGGCCGTTTCCGGCCAGCTGCCGACCACCCGGCTTCTCTTCGCCGGTTTTTCTCCAGCCAACACCGTTGCGGCCCTCCGTAACTTCCCTGCACTCTGGCCTTCCGAACTCTCTGAAACGGATGCGCTGCGCGCCGGTGATCTTGCCGCCAACGCAATGCGCGAAAACCTCGCGGAGGCCCTGAGTCCGCTCGAGTACCTGAAATCTCTTGACGTAAAGCTCACTTGCGCGCTGGACTCGCGTCAGGACCTTGGCCGCCTTCGCGATATCTGCGCGAAGACCAACCAGTTCAACCTTGCCCTGGCTCGGCTGGACGAGCTTCAGATCGGCGAATATATCGACGCCGCCGACCGCCACGTGGTTCACGTTCGACTGGCCGATCGGCTCACCGATTCGGGGTCGGTCGCTGCGCTTTTTGCCCGGCGCGAGGGCAAGGCCCTCGTCGTCGAGGAGCTTTGCATTTCGTGCCGCGCCATGGGTCGTATGCTTGAAGATATCATCGTCACCGAAGCGGTCGCACAGGTTGCTGAAAGGCTCGACGTCGAACTCGGTGCGTTTCGTGCATGCCGTCGGACCGAGGAACCAACCTGCGCGCCGCTGGCTGAAATCTTATACCGGCTTTAATATTGGCGACTCGAACGGCGTCGTCGACCTGCCGTGGGACGCTGATCGAGTCGAACGTTTCGTAAAGAGCGCTCCTGTCCAAATCACCTGGATAAAATGAATGACCGAAGAAGAACTCGATTCGATGATCAGCGAAGTCATATCCTCCGCTTTGCAATCCAATGTGCGTCCGGGCGAGAACCTTTCCAGAGCCAACCACGAGCGCTGGAATTCACTGAAGCACATAGAAATCATCCTCTTGCTCGAGTCGGCGCTTAATATTCGCTTCTCTGAGGACGAAATAGCGAATATTTCATGTGTTGAAGATATCAAGAGCAGGATTCTCGCCAAACATGCGACATGAACTTACGATTAACGGTCACCGTTATATGTTGAGGCCAGTGGACACAGGTGACGCCGCCTTCATAACTGGCCTGCGATGTAACCCGGAGCTGAACGCTTACATCAATTCGACCTCTAACCGTATTGAAGATCAAGTCGCCTGGATAGAACGCTACTTCGAGCGTCCGGGTGACTGGTACTTTATCATCGTTGACCGAAGGACCAACGAGCGGGACGGCGCCATAGGAATTTACGACTACGAGCCGGAGACCCGCGTCGCGGAATGGGGACGATGGATCGTTCGACCCGGGTCATTGGCCGCGGTCGAGTCCGCGCTGCTGATCTACCGCGCGGCCTTCGAAGCCCTCGCCTTGCGGGCGGTATTTTGTCGGACTGTGGCGGAAAATAAACGGGTCGTGTCGTTCCACGATTCCACCGGAGTTCCCCGGCGCGGACTGTTGGAGAAACACGTCCAGATCGCGGGATGCACATTCGACAGCGTGGAGCACTACCTGGACAGAAAGACTTGGGAATCGGTCCGGCCGAACCTCGATCGTATCGCCCAGCGGTTTGCTTCCACGACCCCAGGCGCGGACTCCTGATGCTCTATCGCTTGAATTGCGTATTTCATCATCTCGGCCTCGCCTGCGCCGATCTCGATCGCGAGGCGGGCGCATGGCTCGGTCTTGGCTATAGAATTGAAGCTCCGACCTTCGAGGATCCGACGCAGAAAGTTCGAGGGCGTTTCCTGATCGGGCCAGGGCCGCGGCTTGAATTGCTCGCCCCTCGTTCCGCCGACTCGCCGATCAGCGCAATCATTCGAAGCGGCGCCAAAATCTATCACCAGGCCTACGAGGCGCCCGCTTTCGAGGAAACGATCGCAACTCTTCGCGCCGCGAATTTCAAACTCGTCACCGGCCCTGTCCCGGCTGTCGCATTCGAAGGACGGCAAATCGCGTTTCTCGTCGCCCCGAACCTGAATGTCATCGAAATCATTGAGGCGCCGCCTGACGGCCGCGCCGACCATTGCGGCGCGTCGTAACCGCGGTAGCGCGGTCGGCGATGAATCAAATTGCGCTTATCGGGCCCAAGCCACCACGGCAACAACAACAAGGATTGCCACCCCGGCTACAGCGATCAGAGCCGTACGCAAGCTTCGCGCGGACTCTTCGGCAGCTTCCTTAGCAACGCGCGCAGCTAACGCCTTTTGCTCCGCCGCCATCCTCAGCTCTAACTCTACAGCGGTTCGCTCTGTGGCCTCGCGTGCAGCCCGCTTGGTCCGCTCTTCAGCCTCGCGTGCAGCCCGCTCCGCGGCCTCCTCTGCTTCGCGCTCGGCATCGGCGATCGCAAAAAAAGACCGCTCCCGATCGAACATCACCTGGCGTATTCGATCTCGCGCTGCAGCGCTATTCTCGATAACCCTGTATATTTCAGTGGGGTGGTTCTTGCTCCACGCATTTGGCGACTGGTGGCGATACAGACAGTCCCAATTTGCTGGGAAATTGAACGCACCCTGGAATTTATAGATTCGCGAATTGATCATGTATATGTAACTACCTTTCGACGAGAGTCTATCAATCAGCGAGGTATAAAAATCGACAATGGGTTGGCTCATTTCCTGGAAGCTTTCAATATTAATTGAAATATCGAATGAGCTCCCATCGAGCTTCGATAAGTTCCACGTCGGAACAACCATGAAATCGCTGTCATGATCAATTGTAGAGTCCCTGGTGACGATCGACACCTTTTTCTCCGGGAAGCACGATCGGAGATATTGATAACAATATGTCAGGGACAGGGGAACGGCGTCGACATTGACATAGCGCATTGAAGGATAAATCGATCTAGAGAAAAACTCGGCTGTTCGACCGAAACCGCCGCCGATCTCCAAGACACGCGGCCCGCTGCTTGTCGCACAGAACGCGGAAATGAGGAGAGCGTCGATGACGCTGAACAGGTCCACGACTCGCCAATTCAACGCGCCCAGGGCTTCCAATGAAACCCCTTGCAACAATCCGCGATGATCGATCTGGTTGCAAAATTCCCAGGTCCGGGGAAGCAGTTCCTTTGAGCCGGATACGGACGCGACAAGTTCGGCGTCGCCGAGCGGAAGCTGGCCGACGTTGCCGCACCAAGGGTCGAGCATGCCTTCCATAGTGCCCGCCCGATAGGATTCCGGCAGCTCCCACCATTTTGCCGGACGCTTTGTTTCCTTCTGCTGCGCCATTTCCTCGTTGAGTTGCTCAAACAGAGCCGCGTCGATGGCGATATCGAATCGTCCGCTGTTCCAGGACGGCAGGGAACTTGCGACCGTGCGGCCGTCTTCCTCGCCCCGGACTCGCTCTTCGCTCGACGACACCCGCCGGCCCCCCAAAAAAGCCTCAGCGTTTTGCCACGATGTACATTTCCCCGGCGATGTCCGGGTAGCGCTCGCCGAGGATCATGAAGCCGCGCAGCAACTTTTCGTCCCAATCGCGCTCGATTTGGCTGTTCGACAACGGCTTCAGCCAATAGCCCCCGAATATTTCGATGTTAAGGCCCGCCTTTATAAAGTCACGACGGTAAGTCTCTGGCGTGTACACTCGTCGGTGTCCGTGGTGAATGTCGGACTCGTTGAGCTGCTCTTCGAACGACAGCATTCCCAGAATCACCGCGGCCTGGCGATGAAGTGAGCGCGCGTTCGGCACTGCGGCGAGAACTCGGCCGGTGTCAGTCAGCCACTCACGCGCATGGGCCAAGATGTCGGCGGGGTCTTCGACGTGTTCGAGCACATGGCCAAGAACAATGCTTTCGAATTTCCGCGCAGGGGCATAATCCTCGAAAAGCCTATTGACGACCTCGATTTGAGGGTGGCGCTCCTTGAGGGAAGCGCAGAATGGCGCAGCACCTTCCACGACGGTCATCGGCTCGCCAAGCTGCGCCAGCAAGTCGGTCATGAATCCCTCGGCCGGACCCATTTCCAGAATAGGCCCCGGGCGAATGAAACGTTTGAAGACTTCAAATGAGTATTGGATAGTATGAAGATTTGCCCCAAAGGCGTACTTGGACACTGCGGCTATGTCATCGAGCCGCTTCTGCTCCGCTTCGCTTGTCATCAATGCTGCTCCGCTCCAGCAGTCTTTCGAAAGGTCTTGTATCGTCTAATTTCGGCCGCTACAGTCGGCGGGCATTGGATTTCAAAGCCAGCGCTAGCACCGAGTGCGACCGAACGCAACCCGAGACTTTGTCTGGTGCCGACGCTGCGGAGTTGAGAAACGCGCGAGGGAGCTACGCCACCCTAAATCCCGTCTCGGCGGACATTGCCTTGGGGCTCCCCACCGCCGAGCGTAGCGCGTTCACATCGATCTCAAAATCATCATGCACGCCGTACAAACCGACAACCTTGTTCGCCCGAGGCCCGCGCATGAAAGTGACCTCGGCCTCCGATACTTCGCTCAGCAATTGCCAGATGTTATGCTGCATAGCCGGGTGATCAGAAGTCAAGATCAGAACTCGTGTTCCAGGCATACACCAAATTACATTCGTTACTGCCGCGCCGGTCGGCATCACGATGATGTCGGACGCGGCGAACAATTTCACTTGAACCCAGAAGGAGAGATCATCGATTGCGACCGTCTCGAATCCTTGATCGATCAGCATTTCCTCTATTGCGGCCTCGTTCACAAGCGCGCGCGTCTTTTTGCCGCGGCGAATGTACAACTGGCGGCGCCGACGCCCGAGCAAAGGCTTGTCGGCCTTCGCAAGCACTACCTCCCGCACCCGACGCAACCCGACAATCGAGAGCGTACCTTCCACTTTCGTCGCCAGTCTGCCATAAATGTTCAGAATGCTGGCAGTATCGGATGGATAAATCAGATGATTGACATGATACGGAACGTCCGGTTCCAGTTCGATGATCTCTCGGCCTCCGTCATTCACAACCGAAAGCAATGTCAATAGATTTTCGTGAAGACCTTTCGTTATGAGTAATGGAAAGGTTTTATAATCTTCAAGGAAATCCAATAATTTGAGGCGTGGGAGTATTTCGACAATGAAGTGGAAATAATTTATGTCGCTTTCCGCCATCAGGTGGACGCCAACGACAAAGGATTTGTCAGATCTTGGCTTAACGTCGATCCGAATCAATTTTCCAGGCACGCGGGATGCTTGAGCGTATTTGATCGATACGTCGTCGCCCGAATGCGCAGCTTCCTCGTCGTGAAGAAGTCGGCCGTCAACGGTGATCACAAATCGCGTTCCACCGATCACTATGACATTCCTGAGCGAAGCGACATAGCGATCCAAGGCCTTAACGGGGCCTTGCGGCGGATCCAAACACTCGTTGTAAAGCTCAATTTCTCGGTGGCCGACCCATTCTCCGCTTTCGCGGTATAACATCGCGTTCCCCGGCATATCAGTCGCGCTGCGAACCGAACTGACCGGATAGGTGCCCTCAAACCTGGGCTCAGAGTTATTTTCGGTACGACCAATAAAATATTCACTGCGTTTCTCTACTTTGAAAGGATGTCTGCGCAATGCGTTGAATTTGACGATTAGCCGCTTAAACTTGGCCTTTGCCCTTCCGGTTGGGCGACTGAGTTGTGACGCGAATTCGTGCAGCTTGTCTGTCGACAAAAATCGCCTCCTCCGGGCTCAGCTTTGGACTATTTCCTACCCTGAATGCCCCTTGGCCGGCAAGCCGTGATATGACGATGGAAAATGCTCTTATAGCGTTATCTGTTGGTATGGCCCGTTGCCGATAGCGCCGCGGATCCATTTTGGCGGATCGAGGTGTTGGCCCCAGGCTTCGAGGGCGCGTCGCCAGCCGAGATAGCTTGGCAGGTTTTTGGTGGCGACGCCGTTGAAGCGGTTGAGCCATTGCTTGAGGCGGCTGTGGTAGGCGTTGACGTTATTGATGTGCAGGTGAGGCGCCTCGGCGGTCGGCTTTCCCGGCGAAGGCACGGCGTGAAAGGGAATTTTGGCCTTGCGCGCGAAGGCGGCCAATGGCTTGCCGCCATCCCCGACGAGATGATTTCCGGGCGTAACGACGCCCGTCAGCACGGCGGCGATCGAGGCGCCGTCGTCCTGCGGCAGAACGGCGTCGAAGGTCGCGCCCTTCCGGTCGCGGGCGACGAGAACGGGAATATTGTCCTGATAGGAACCCGGATGACGGGCCGTTCCGCCCCGCTTGCGCGCCTTTCGCGACAGATTGGACCAGCGGCCCTTGAAGGACTCGAGGATAAAGGTCTCATCCGCCTCGACGATTCCGCTCAACGTTCGAGGCTTGTCGTCGGCGGGCGCGCGGAGAAACCGATGCCGCCAGCGGAAGGCGGTGGTCGGATGGACGCCGCACAGTTCAGCGGTCTTGGCCAGGCTCTTGCCCTCGATCATCGCCTGGGCGTGATCGAGCCAACGCTCCTTCTTGCGCAGATGCGCCATCGGCGTTTTGGTCAGCGCGTTGAACGTGCGCCCGCAACTCTTGCAGCGGAACCGCAACAGCCCGTCCGAGCGGCCCCAGCCACTGATCTCGCGGCCGGCGCAATGGGGGCAGCCCTGACTTTCCACCCGCTCAACGCTCATCGCTCCAAGCGCGTCCTCGCGCCGGCCGCGCTTGCCGCCTTCGCCAGCCGAAGCTCCTTCTCCCGAAGCGGCAACCTTCTCGTCCGCCTTCGTCAGCGCCTGCAAGGCCTCCCGCCGCTGCTCCGCGCTCATGCCCGCAATTGCCGAAAGCCAAGCCGAAAAGTCCTGAGCCCGCATCGAATCATCCCTCGACCCGAAACCATTCTAATCAAACCAATAGATAACGCTATAAGAGCCATGGAAAACTTCCCGGAAAACCCAAACTAGTGTCCCGGCAATAACGGAAGGATTCCCCAGGTATCGCGAATATGCCAGTCTGGGGGATGGAAGATGAATCGTGCGTTTGGCTGTCTCCCACGGCTCGGGCGCAGCTTGAAGGTTGGGTGGCGGGCCGCAATGCGCCCCAGAAGCTGGTTTGGCGGGTGCGGACTGCCGCCGCCAGCGATACAGAAGGCTTGCCACGACGCCTGCGCTACGCGCGATCTCGGTCACAACGGCGCCCGGTTCGTTCATCGCCGCGACAAGCCGGGCCTTCTCCGCCTCGCTCCAGCGACGGCGACGCTCGACCGACGTAATCACCTCAATGCGATCCATGACCATGTGGCTAACCTCGTGCTAGAGCGGAATCCGTTCAGGTTGTGTCGAGGGCTGGGAGTTCGGCGGGGTCATACCCGCAGGCCCTGAAATAGCTTTGGCAGTCGGCAGCCTGGATTCTGGAGCGAAGCGCAACGGGGTCAAGAGAGGCGGATTTGAACATCCTTTCCAAGCTCGGCGAGCAAGGCTTGGAATGGCGTCTTGAACCCGAGGCATTTGCGGGGCGTGAGGTTGGTCGTGAGAACGATCTCCTGGATGTCCTGGTCGGATGTGCGGTCGATATCGAGGTGGCGCGGCAGCCATCGGCGCAAGCGTCCATTGGCGTTTTCGACGCCGCCTTTTTGCCATAAGGCATAAGCGTCGCAGAACCATGTCGTCATGTCGCGCATGGTCCTGAGCGGGCCGTGCTGGGCGAAGGCGGTGTCGTTGTCGAAAGTGATGGATCTTCGCAGATGAGGATCGATGCGGCCGAACACCGCGAGCATCGCGGAGATGGTTTCAGCGGCGGTTTTGCCTGTGAGCCGCGCGGCGAGCGTCACCCGTGACTTACGCTCGTGCAAGACGAGCACGGGCCGCGTGCGCTTGCAGATGATGAGGTCGCCCTCCCAATGGCCGGCCTCGCCGCGGCTTTCGATGGTCTTCGGACGACCATGGATCGAAGCACGATCCTTGATGGCGTCGCGCGAGGGTCTGGCGCGACGTGGGCGACGGCGTTTGTGGCGACGCGTCAGATAGCGCCACAAGGCCTCGGCCTTTTGTGCCGTCCGATAGATGAAGGCGTAGATTGTCTGGTGAAGGCGTAGGATTGCTGGGAAATTGGTTGGGATGCACCCTGCCTGAATCGCAACAGGAAGCGGGCTTTCGGTTGGGGCCGTTAGGCCCGCAGGGAGCATCCCGATGGAGAGATTATCCGCCCCGGAGCGTACGCGCGAGGAGCTTCGCGCCCTGATGAACGGAGAACCGGGGACGGCGGCCGGGCGAGGCGACCTTGTGCGGCTGGCGCTGCGTTTGATCGTCGAGGAGGCGCTCGAGGGAGAAGTCAGCGATGCGCTTGGACGGGCCTCATCAGGGAAAATGGTGCTTCGGAAAGACCCCGCTCCAGACCTTCCTTGACACCCTGCCCATCGCCAAAGAAAAATCCTTCCAGGTCACAGACGGCGATCAACCCGCCGCCCAATGACCAAAAACGGCCAGCCCATGCCATCCGTCAGATCAAATACAAACTTCTACACATGAGCACTTTGTGAATGATCGCCGCGGAAAGCCGCACGCCATGCAGCCGCTGCAATTCGTTGCGCAGCCGCTTCGCGCAAATTCGGCGGCTACAAGAACCCGGTTTTGATCGAGCATGAACAGACGGTGCGTTCGCCTGTTTCGGCGCGCCCCGATCTGACGATCTCAGACTTGAGGAACGAACTGACCGCGCTCGGGATCAACGTCGGCCGCTCGTCGGTCGGCCGCTAAAGGCGATTCCTGCCTCCCTATAGCCCCGACATGGACCCGATCGAACAGGTCTTCGCCAAGCTCAAGAACCTCCTCCGCCGGGCGGCCAAGCGAACCGTCGAGACCCTCTGAAACGCCATCGGTCTCGCCGTCGCCGACTTCCCTCCCGGCCAATGCCTCAACTATTTCCGCAACGCCGGATATGAGTTCACCCAAACGGAATTGGCTCTAGCGTATCGCCCCGATATCGACGGCGTGCGAGCGATCGCAATTTCTTCGGTGGTCGTTTTCCACGCGTTCCCAGGCCTTGCGCCGGGCGGCTTCTGGGGCGTCGATGTCTTTTTTCATATCGGGCTTTCTCATCGCCGGCATCATTTTCGAGGAAATCCGTACCGGCAGCTTCCGGTTCTCCGCCTTTTACTGGCGTCGCATTGGGCGTTCTCGGACGGGCGCCTGCGCCATCAGAAGCTGTCGGTAGGAAATTTCGATCCGCGGCCGGTTGCCTACTTGAACTCGCGTAGCCGCGCCGCCGTCCAATGAGTTTGAGAGCGCGACCGGTCGCGTTCAGTTCCCGCCCTGAAGGCGGTGGAGCGTCTCCATCACGTCGGAAACCTCAACAGTGTAATCAACGTGGATATAATGATCCTCGTTCAAGATCGAGGCAGGCGCGACCAGCGGGCGCCCAGGGACGTGCGAGAAGCGCCCGCCGCAGGCGATCTGCAGCAGATTGGAGTAGAGACTGAAATCTGCGATGTGCGCGCCGATCAGCGCCAGCACGTCCGGATTGTTCTCACAAAACAGGAGGTTTGTCAGGGCGGCGCCGCTGGCCGCGACAATCGCCTCCGCGTCGCGGAACAACCGCACCTGATCCTCGAATCGGAGCTTCGCCGGATCCACCGCGACAAATCCCTCGGCGGCCAGGGCCAAGCGGATCTGGTCCTCGGTATCGAGGCTGCGAACCCGCCGGCCGCGGGTGAGAAACACTTTTCGCGGCAACGGCGAGCCGCCGTCATTGTCCCGGACGTGGCGCAGGATTCGCTCGCGAACAAAACGCAAATGACGCGGCGAAAGCGCGCTGATGCGCGAAAGGGGCAACGCCCGACCGTCGACAATGCATGAGTGCATCGACGGAACGAACAGCTTGTCGGCCTCGAGCAGGGCGCCGGAAGCGAACTCGTGGACCGGGAAGCGGCCGGCGTTGACGATGTCCAGGGCCCGACGCATCGAGTGCGCCATATTCGCAGGGATGAGCAGCTTCGCATCCTGGTCGACCCCGGCTTCAATGGCCGTCAGCAGCCTCGGCAGATACTCGATCATCCAGTGGAAGTAGTTTACGGCGCAACGCCCCGCGATGTGAACCGCCGCGGGCAACCGTTCTCGCCGAAAGTAGGCGTAGTAGACGGCCGCGCGATCCATGGCCAACGGCGTCCCCCTGACTTCTGACAATTGGCCTGCGACATGAGGAAGCCGGGGATGGCCGGCGTGGTCATAGATAACCAGCCGGCCTTGTTCGTCGATGATGTTGAATTCGCCGAAGACGCGGGCCCGTTCGATCGCGACGCAACCCTGAAATGGAAGCGGAAGCGCGACTCCATTCTTTGAAGGTCGTCCCATGATTGAGGAATCGAGGACCGTTACCAGGCCTCCTTCGTCGCGACGGCTCCAATGCGGCGGGAAAAGTTCACGAACAGCATGGATTCCAGCGAAACGGCCGAGCGGAGCCGCCGCGTGCAGCCCCGGCTCCAGCGACGAAAGCAGGGCGGCGGCGCGATCCTCCGCGCCAATCGCCGCGCACGCCGCCGCGAGCAGCAGCAGCCGGCGCGGGTTCGCATCCCGCGGAGCGACAGCGCCATAGGCGTCGGCGATTGCGAGAATGAGGTCACGTGCGCCGAGCGTCGCCAGGCAGTCGAGCTCGCCCTGAAGTCTGTCCTCGTCGACGTTGAGAAAGCTCGAGGGTTTGCAGCCTTTCAGCAGTTCGGCGGCCTTGAAGTACTTCTGCGCGTCGCCCAGTTCGGCCAGCCGGAAGAGATGCGAAGCAAGACCCAAACGAAGAAAGTCCGAGCGACGCAACCCCGGCGGCAGGCTCGTCCAACCGCCGTCGATCAACAGGCGCAGCGTTCGGCCTCTGTACTTGTGCGACGCTCTCCGGAACGGCCGGGCGATCTCTCGCCAAATCTTGTGCAGGCTCTTGCGCAGGAACGCGAACGCGCGACGGAAAGGCCGAGTGACTTTGCGTTGAACCTTGCGGAGCCCGCGACGGGCGCCCGTTGCGGAGGTTTTGCGATGCTCCCCCAGGGGGTCGGCGGCGCGGAATTTCATTTTGTCAATTCGCATGGGACCCAAAATAAGATCTCGCCGCGGCGATGACCTGTTCGACCATCGCATCGGTCATTTCAGGCCATAACGGCAAGCTGACCACTTCGCGGGCGACTTCCTCGCTCACGCGCACCGCGGCCCGATCTGGCTTCGTCGCGCGGTATGCCCCCTGTTGATGCGGCAGTTCGGGATAATGGATCTGCGTCGCAACGCCTTGCGCCGCCAGATGGGCGATGAACGCATCGCGATGCGGCGCGCGGACGACATAGAGATGCCACACCGGATCGGCCCAATTGGACACGGTCGGCAGAACGAGCGGCAACCCGCCCAACGCCGACTGGTAGCGCGCCGCGATGCGCTTGCGGGCGGCATTAGCTGCTGCGACGCGCGGCAACTTCACCCGAAGTAGCGCAGCATGCAATTCGTCCAGTCGGGAGTTCACGCCCTGCTCGTCGAAAACGTATTTCCGCTCAGATCCGTAATTTCGCAGTCGTTTGACCCGCCTATCGATCATTGGGTCGTTCGTCGCGACCGCCCCTCCGTCGCCGAATGCGCCCAGATTCTTGGTCGGGTAGAAACTGAACGCGGCGGCGTCGGCCAACCCGCCGACCGGCCTCCCCTTGTAGAGCGCGCCATGCGCCTGCGCCGCGTCTTCGACGACTTTGAGGCCGCAGTCGCGTCCGATCGCATTGATCTCGTCCATGTCGGCCGGATGCCCATAGAGATGGACGGCGATCACCGCCTTCGTTCGTCCTGTGATGACCCGCCGCAGGGACTCCGGATCGAGCGTGTAGGTCGTCGCGTCCACATCGGCGGGAACAGGGGTGGCGCCGCAGGCGGAAATAGCGAGCCAGGTGGCGATGAACGTGTGGCAGGGGGTGACGACCTCGTCGCCCGGCGCGACGCCCAGCGCTCGGAGGGCCAGCGTCAGCGCATCAAGGCCGTTGCCGACGCCTGCGGCGCACTGGGCCCCGCAGAACGAAGCGAATTCGCGCTCGAATTGGGCGACCTCTTCGCCGAGAATGAACATTCCCCGATCGAGCACGCGTTCGGCGGCGGCGAGCAGTTCAGCCTTCAAAGCGTGCGTCGACGCGCTTAGGGAGACAAAAGGGACAGATTGAGTCATTCGCTAATACCAGCCATGCAAGGTCTTTTCTTGAGCATTCCGATGACCCGCCTCCGCACTCAACGAGAGCCGAATCGTGGAGGCATCACGTCCTTGTAGCCGCAGTCGGCTCCAAAGGCTTCAATCCGGTCGATCCAGCCGGACTTCGCGGCACGCGCGTCGGCGCGGCCGGAATAGTAGGCCTCGATGGTGTCCACTTCCGCCGCATCGACGCCGCGGATTTCAAGCCCGATCCGATTGATCTTGGTGAAGCGACGGCCGATGACGGTCGCATACGGCGGCACGTGCCGCACCACCACCGCGTTCATGCCAATCATTGTGTAGGCCCCTATGCGCATTCGCTGATGGACGACGGAATGCATACCCAGGTACGCATGGTCGCCGACGTGGACATAGCCGGCCAGGGTGGCCGAATTGGCCATCTTCACGTCGTCGCCCAGGCGGCAATCGTGATTGATGTGGCATCCAGCCATTATGTAACAATCGTCGCCAATGCGAGTCGGCGCGTCGCGCGTGGACAGGTGTATGGTGACGAATTCGCGTATGACGCAATGACGACCGATCGTGATGGATCCCATCGGGCCGGAAAACGTGGGGTGTTGCGGCGGGGCCCCGATCGAGCAAGCGGCGAAAACCTGCGTACCGTCGCCGATTGAGACTTGGCCCGCGAGCACAGAGGATGGCCCAATTTTAGCATTTTCTCCGAGTGATAGATGCCCGCGCGCCGAGGCGTGCTCCGCGATTGATGCGCTGCGTCCCAGGCGGATCACGCCGACGACCACCGCGTTTTCTCCGATTTCTGCCTGGTCGCCGAGATCAACGTCGCCGGCGACGCGACATCCCTTGCTCAATTGCGCCCCGGAACCGATGAAGACGCGTCCGCCAAGCCCACCCAACTCGCAATGCGGCCCGATTCGCGCGCAGTCGGCGATGACGACTCCGTCGTGAACGATGCTGAAAGGTCCGATCCTGACGTCCGTTCCCAGTTTGGCCGACGGGCCAACGAGCGCGGTCGCGTGGATGCCAATCGTCATATCGAGGTTCGCTCCGTGGCCAGACAAATTCGGCGAGACGCCGCCATTGCGGCCTACGCCGGCAACCTTGATAGCAACTCCCGGCGGGAACGTCGCTTTAGGTCGGCGGTCTCGACATCGCGTCGCACCTGTCCCAGCACTTCGGCGAACTGGTGGCGCAACGCCGGGACGAAGCCCTGCTGGTCGGTCAGCAATTGAATCAGGTTTCCGTACCCTTGCGCGATCTCGTCCGGAGATAGGAGGCGGCGCCCGATAGCGTAATCAAGGACGAGTTTCCAGTCCGCGACAGCAAAGAACCACTCGGGATTCGACGCCGGGTCGCTGTTCGACTGGGTGTGAGCGCGAAAATAGGACATGACGTCCTCAACTCTCACGGCGGAGCCCCGGGCGCAAAGATCAACGAACAGCGCGACGTCGCTCAGACCTCGCCAATGCACGCCTTCGACCGACATGATCTGCAGATCGCCGTTCCGATCGAAAATGTCGCTTCGGCGAAACAGGACGGAGGTGAACTCGCCGATCGGGTTGAGCATGGTTACGGCCATTCGACGGATGACTTCACTCCCGGGCAGCAGGCGGTCCGATCGCCCTGCAAAAGAGTCCAGTCGTTCGATCGGATGATTGTCGCTGTCGATTTTCATGCGCGGCGAAAATGCCAGCATCGCCCCGCTCGGCGCTTCCGCCTCGAGCGCCTCCACGAGATACTGCACGCAGAAGGGGTGGAGGATGTCGTCATCAAACAGGAACTTTAGGTATTTGCCCTGCGCCAACCGACACAAGCGCCTGATGTTGCTGTGTCCGAGGACTCCCGGAAATGGATTGCGCTCGTAGCGGACGTGGGCGGCATATTCAGCGCAGATGGTCTGAATTTCATCGGTCGGACAGTCGTCGGATACGATGATTTCCCTTTTTCGCCACGTCTGAGCCAGAGCGCTGGTCAAACATTCCCTGAAGAAACGCGGCTTGTACGTCGGGATGAGGATAGAAACCAATTCCAATCGAATCCCCCTGCGACAGCGCCGTCCTTTAAACGGAGTTTAGGCATTCAGAGCCGATGTCCTCCAAAAAGCACGACGCCGCCCGGAACTGATTGAAATTTGGGTCCCGATCTCGGCGCGTTGGAGAAACCACCTCGTTCTTATCTCCCCGTCAACCTGCCTGCAAAAAATCGCAAACTCACAAACGTAAGTATTGAGGGTGGTATGCTTTAATATATTCTAAGACAAATGACTGATTAGAAAAAATTTCCAAAGGGGACGCTTGCATTTGTTTTTTCAGGACATCTTCCTTTTGAACGAATTTTACATCCAAAAAGTCACAGGCCTGTTTGTAAATATTCTCGTTGCGAAACAGTTGATCATAGTATAAATGAAGGTGGCTAACATTGCAATCGTCGATATTCGAGCGAATTGACGCAAAAACTGTATCAACAAAACCGCAATAATTCTCAAAATGAACTGGATCAAAAGAATGCTTTGAGTGTCCGGTATATGGAGCATTGATCCAGCTGCCAGCTCTCCAGGCCTCCAAATAAGAAATAAAACTTTCAAGACGATTCTTTCTCTCAATTATAATTAGTTTTAATTGGGGATTTTTCGTGATCCTCCAGAACAGGTCTGGAGACTGGGTCGGGAACAACTTAAAACCAAGCGCAGCGACGCCCGGCAGGGCGATGCCGGCGTCCGGCGAAAAGGCGGACGCAAAAAATTCCTCATGGCTCCGGTTTCGCAGATCGAGATCTGACAGGGTCCTTCTGGTGGATTCGGGCAAGGAGTTAAAGAGTCCGGTCGGATCGAACCACGAAGTCATTCCATTGTTAAATGGCTCCCAGGCCAGCAAAATATCCGGCGATAACAACATCTTTGAAATAAAGAAATTGGTGCCGCTACGGGGGATTGACAAAATAACGAAGCGTTGAGCGGCCCGCCGAGAGAGCGCGGTCTTCACCTTTCTGCCGATGCCAAACATGGCGTGCTTCCCAGAAATTTTAGAACTCGAAGTTGGCGCGTGAGGTCGGGACGCTCAATAAGACGTCCCAGAGTCCATCTCGGGATCGTAGGCGGAATTCCTTGAAACAAGCGTTCCTATTCACAGTTTTTAAGGAACGTCTGGTAATCTCGATAATAATCTGCCTCCTCATAGGGCATCGAGGCCAGCACGAGGCAGATGCCGCCTGAGGAAAAGTTGTCGAGCTCGCGCCAGATCATCGATGAGATCAACAGGCCGATATTGGGTCGATTGAGCTGGACCACCCGGCGGAATCGACCGGTGTCAAGCCTCACGTCGAAGCTGCCGGAAAGCGCGATGATGAGCTGTTTCAACTCTTTGTGCGCATGGCCGCCGCGCACGGCGGCGGCGGGAACGTCGTACAGGTAATAAACGCGCGCGATGTCGAACGGGACATGGCGTCCGCCTTCGATGAAGCTCAGCTTGCCCCGCTCGTCGGGCACAACCGGCAGGCGGACGAGCCTGGCGCTCGGACCGACTCCGGCGTTGGGCGGGAAAAGCGCCAGGTCTTCGCCGACCGCGTAGGACGCCTGAACATAGGGCAGGGCGACAGACGGTCTTTCGTCATCGGCGTGGCCGATCTCAGGGAGTTCCGCAACCATGCCTGTCTCCTGATCTGGGTTTTCACACATCCCAGCCGCCCCCGCGCCGCTCCGTTTGGTCCGAACCGGTACGCCCAAGTAAGTACCTCACCTGCAAGGACTCCCGCCTCTTCCTCCGTCTCGACTGTTAGCCGGCAGCCTGCATACCGTAAAGCCCCGACGCGGCGCGCGGAGCCGACCGGAAACTCCGACCTTGTTGGCGGCCACAATAGTCCGGCCGGAACGCAAGACAACGACGTCCGACAGGGCGAAACGAATGGTTGAGGCGCTGCCGCCTCAATCGCGGAAATGTCGATCGATTATCCCAGAAAATATGTTATTTACGACGGCCAATTCACCTTCCGAAAGCAATTTCGTGTACGCCCCGATACGTTCGTCTGTCACTGGTTGCCCGTACAATGGTGTATAAAAGGCGTCGTGCTTATCGAATTCAAATTCACTTTCGTGCGTCGTATGGACATCGAGGCCAGTAAAATTCCGTATGTGCCGTAAGGTATCTTTTCCTTTGTATGTCTTCGCTCGACAATATCCTCGTATTTTACTATCAAGACGTTATTCGTTTCTTGCCGTAAGCTCTCTATTTTAAAGAAATGTGGCGCGACAATGTCAATCGCCTGCTGGACTCGCGCGTTGGGATCCCTCCTTCCGAAGAACCTCAAGCATCGCAACTCACCGCATCGCGTGGGTCTCTCGGGCACAATTATGGCCATGCGATCGCGCGGAAATAGCTCCTGCCATTCCAGAAAATATAGACAGAGATTCGGGTCCTTCAGAACTGCGTCTTTCGCGATGTCGGCCATCGCGATATGCAGTATTTTATCAAATTTATCCTTGAGAGTCGTACCTTGGCCCATAATAGACCTGTAACGTTGGTCGCTGTCATTTTTACAGATAGAATACAGTCGCAATAATTCGGTAATAATCGTACATTCTGGAAGGTAGTTGTCGCCGGCGATAATAAAATTCAACATCGTCGTGCCCGACCGGGGCGGCCCGCTTATCCAAATCAACTTATGCTCTCGCTTTTCCTCGTTGTTCGAACCATAGCCAACGCCAACAGATGAGTCCAGCCGGCAATGTTAGGAATTCTCAGGCTTTTGCTCAGTAGACGTCAACGCCAACCCGTCCTCCCCGTACAACCAGTCTGTCAGGGTGGGCTTGCGACGTGCTTCAAGCCGGCGGCAGCCTGACGCCGCGAGGGCGATACGTTCCGTCATTTTTTGGGCGGGATTCGACACAGGGCGTGGACGACCCTTGCATGCGCCGGATTCCAGGATAAAGAGCCGCATCGGAGTCATGCGGAATGGCAATGAGACGATCGTGCGTCTCGCCAACCACAGCCTGATGAAGGCGGAAGCGAAGCCGATCCGCAGGTTCCCCAAATCCTGCGGAATTTCGGCCTGGCGGCGTGCGGACGGGGCGCCCCTCCGGAGCGCCGGATCAGTTCAGCCGGAACTCGCCCTCGACCGTCCGGAACTCGGCCGGCCGGATCAGGCGCGCATGGGCGACGGTCACCGAATGCAGGAGGCCCTCGAGTTCGCGCGCCCAGAAATCCAGGAACTTCTTGAGTTCGGGGAAATGCGGATGCAGGTCGTGCTGTTGCCAGATGTAGTTTTGCAGGATGCCCGGGTGGTCGGGCAGGCGATAGAGGATGTTTGCGGTCGTGAGCCCGTAGCCTTCGAGCTGGCGGCGAAAGTCGGCGCAGATCATGCGGCCCTCCAAGTCCTGACGGGAGCGAATGCTCTCACTTCCGCCACGCCTTGGCAAGTGGGAAATTTCATTTACGTAACGATATCAGTATGTTATCAGCATAGCTCTTTGAGTGCTAATTTTCTCCCCACACCCTCTTGAACGTTGGCGTCCTTCCCGCCGGCGGGGCGCCGCTGCTGCGGGGGTCCGAGGCGTTCGATCGCGTCAGGTTCGATAACGACGACTAGCGCACCGGCGTCTAGATCGTGGACATTGCGATCGGCGGAGGAAGCCGCGTCGATTTGCTTTATGATTGTTGAAGCAAGCGACAACGGCAATTGTGCAGGGTAGGCTACTACGCCCGGTTCCTTGCCCGCTCAAAACGTACTCTACTCTCGTGAAGTGGGGCAAAGGATGAAGAGAGAGAGATTGCCGCCGCGCTCTGCGCCGCCTGTCTCTCGGGGCCAGCGTGGGCCGTTCAGAAATACGAACTCTATGTGTTGGCGTTCGTTGCGGGAAAGGAGGCCGAGGCCGTTTGTCCCGGCGCCAAGATCAACATGACGCGCATGCTCCTACTCAGGGCATCCGTCGTCCGGGACGAAGACGAGCCTGCGGTCGAAGCCGAACTGCTGCGCGCGAAATCCAACGCCGAGGGACAGATCGCGAAGCTCGGTGTCATTCGATGGTGCGTGTCGGTCTCCGACCTTTTCGGCCAACACGGCTCGATGGCGTCGGGAATTATCGACTTCGAATGATCTCGGGGCGATCGTGCTGACTCCCCAACATCCGTGATCCTCGGAATTTGGCTCCGCGCAGCAAACTGCCCCGCCGAAGACGTCTTCGGCGGGGCAGTTTGCTTGCGCGGAGCGAGAACGCCTTACGCTGCCTTCTGTTTCTCTCCGTAGGTCCCGTAGAACGTCTCGCCGCGTTCCGCCATCTGCGCCAGCTTCTCACCGGGCTCGAACCTCGGGCCGTATTTGGCCGCGAGCTCTTTTGCGCGGGCGACGAAGGCCTTCAGCCCCATGCCGTCGATGAGCGAGATCGTTCCGCCGGAATAGGGGGCGTAGCCGAAGCCGAGGATAGAGCCGACATCGGCCTCGCGCGGATCGGTGACGACGCCTTCGAACATGCAACGGGCGGCCTCGAGCGCCGCGGTGAACAGGAAGCGGTCTTTCAAGTCCTTCACGCTGACCGAGTCGGGGTCGAGCCGTTTGCCGGCGATCTTTGCGATCCCGGGCCACAGGCTCTTCGGCCCATTCGCCGGATAGTCGTAAAAACCCTTGCCGTTCTTGCGGCCGAAGCGCTGGTCTTTCACGACCATCGTCTCGATGAGCCTCTTCTGCGCCGGATCGACGGCGTTCGCGCCGAGATCCTTCTCGGTCGCCTGAAGGATTCGCCAGCTCAGATCGATGCCGACTTCGTCATTGAGCGCCAGCGGCCCGACCGGCATGCCGGCCATCTTGGCGGTGTTCTCGATCATCGCCGGCGGCACGCCCTCCATCACCATCGCGTGCGCTTCGACCATGTAATTGCCGACGCAGCGGTTGACGTAGAAGCCGCGGCAGTCGTTGACGACGATCGGCGTCTTCCTGATCGCGCGAACGAAATCCATCGCCGTCGCCAGCGCTTTCGGGCCGGTCTTCTCGCCCATGATGATCTCGGTCAGCATCATCTTGTCGACCGGCGAGAAGAAATGCACGCCGATGAATTGTTCCGGCTTCAGCGAAGTTTCGGCGAGCGAGGTGATCGGCAGCGTCGAGGTGTTGCTGGCGAAGACCACGTCCGGTCCCAGAACGGCCTGCGCCTTCTTGGTCGCCTCGGCCTTGACCGCGCGGTCCTCGAACACCGCCTCGACGACGAGGTCGCAGCCCTTCAGCAGAGCATAGTCCGCCGTCGCATGAATGCGGGCGAGAAGGGCCTCCTTGTCGGCCGTCTTCGCCCGGCCCTTGGCGATCTGCGTACTGACGACCTTGTCCGAATAGGCCTTGCCCTTGTCGGCCAATTCCTGATCGCGGTCGATCAGCACCACCTCGAGCCCGGCGTTGGCGGACACGTAGGCGATACCTGCGCCCATCAGCCCCGCGCCGATGACGCCGACCTTCTTGAGGTTCGTCGCCGGAACGCCGGCCGGACGGCGCGCGCCCTTGTTGAGCTCGCCCATGGAGAGAAACAGCGAGCGGATCATCGCCGCGGCTTCCTTGGACAAGAGGATGTTGGCGAAATATTTGCTCTCGACGCCGAGCGCCAGATCCATCGGCAGTTGCAGGCCTTCGAACACCGAGGCGAGGACCGCCTTCGCCGCCGGATAATTGTCATAAGTCTCGCGGCGATAGATGGCGTTGGCCGGCGGCCAGATCATCATGCCCTGCGCTGAGAAGACCTTGCCCGACGGCGGCTTGAACTTCGGATCGTCCCACGGCGCCTTGGCGCCTGGATTGGCTTTCACCCAGGCTTTGGCGAGCGCGACGATCTCATTCGCAGGCGCGACCTCGTGCACCAGGCCCATCTTCCTGGCCACGGCGGGGCGCAACTGGTCGCCCTTCAGAAGCATCTGCAGCGCGTCCGGCGTCGGCATCAGCCGCGACACACGCTGCGTGCCGCCGCCGCCAGGGAAGAGCCCGACCTTGATTTCCGGCAGGCCCACGCGCGCCTTGTCGCTATCCGCGACGACGCGATAGTGGCATGCGAGCGCGAGTTCGAAGCCGCCGCCCATGCACACGCCATTGATCGCGGCGGCGACCGGCTTGCCGCAGGTCTCCAGCCGCCGGTAGGTAAGCGAAAGTTGCCGCGCCAGATCGACGAAGCTGCGCATCGCCGCCTCCTTGCCTTGCGTCCTGGCGAGGCGGGAATATTCGTCGCCCATGGACTTCAGCATCGTCAGGTCGGCGCCGCCGGAAAAGCCGTCCTTGCCGGAGGTGAAGACGGCGCCCTTGATCGCGGAATCGTTCGTGATGGCGTCGACGATCGCCGCCATCTCGGCGACCACTTCGGCCGTCAGAACGTTCATCGAGCGGCCGGGCATGTCCCAGGTGACGAGCGCGACGCCGTCGGCGTCAGTCTCGAAGCGGAAATTCTGCAGTGTCATCGGAGCTCTCGTTTGTCGGTCAAGATGGGAACGGCGCGTCAGACAGGCGAGCCGTCCTTGCGGGTAAATCTGGCGCCGGCGTCTGTCGCCGTGAGCGCGAGATCGACGTCGACGTAATGGACGATATCGCCCGGACGGCGTGAGCCGATTTCGAAATAGACAGCCCTGCGGCGCGAACGATTAACGAGGTGGTGCCCATTCGCAACGCCCGCCTTGAAGGCGGCGGCGTCGCCGCTGCGGATCACGGTCTCGCCCTCGTCCTCGATGAGAACAAGTTCGCCATCGAGCACGTACACGAACTCGTCTTCCAGGTCGTGCCAATGACGCAGGGCCGAGGCGGCGCCCGGTGCGAGGGTAGCCAGATTGACGTCGAACTGGTCGAGACCCGCGGCGTGACCCAAGCGTTTGCGCGAGCAGCCGCCGACAAGCCTGTCATGGGGCGGCGGATATCCTGGGCGCGAATCCACCGGCAGTTCGTCTATGTCGATTTTAGGCACAACGGTCACACCCGCTCGATGATGGTGGCGGTGCCCATGCCGCCGCCGATGCAAAGAGTGATGAGGGCTGCGCCCTTGCCGGTTCGCTCGAGTTCGTCGAGCGCGGTTCCGAGAATCATCGCGCCGGTCGCGCCGAGCGGATGGCCCATCGCGATCGCGCCGCCATTGACATTGACCTTGTCCGCTTCGAGGTCGAACGCCTGCATGAAGCGCAGCACGACCGAGGCGAAGGCCTCGTTGATTTCGAACAGGTCGATGTCGCCAAGACTCATGCCGGAGCGCGCCAGCACTTTTCTGGTCACGTCGACCGGGCCGGTCAGCATGATCGCTGGCTCCGAGCCGATGTTGGCGAAGGCGCGGATGCGCGCTCGCGGCCTCAGGCCGGCCTTTGCGCCGGCCTCGCGCGAACCCAGGAGCACCGCGGCGGCGCCGTCGACGATGCCAGACGAATTGCCGGCATGGTGGACATGGATAATACGCTCGACCTCGGGATGGGCCTGCAGCGCCACCGCGTCGAATCCGCCCTGCTCGCCGGGGATCACGAACGCGGGCTTGAGCGAAGCGAGCGACTGCATGTCGGTCGCCGGGCGCATGTGTTCGTCGTGATCGAGCAGCGGCAAGCCGTTGACGTCGTTGACCGGGGCGATCGAGTTCTTGAAATGGCCAGCCTTCCAGGCCGCGGCGGCGCGCTTCTGCGATTCGACCGCGTAGGCGTCGACGTCGTCGCGGGAGAAGCCGTATTTCGTGGCCATGAGGTCCGCCGATACGCCCTGCGGCATGAAGTAGGCGGGAATCGCCAGCGATGGATCGGCCGGCCACGCGCCGCCGGAAGCGCCGATGCCGACCCGGCTCATCGATTCGACGCCGCCGCCGATCGTCATGTCATGCTGGCCGCTCATCACCTGCGCGGCGGCGAAATTGACCGAGTCGAGTCCCGAGGCGCAAAACCGGTTGATCTGCACGCCCGGCACCGAATCGCCGTAGCCGGCGGCGAGCGCGCCCATGCGGGCGATGTCGCCGCCCGCCTCGCCGACCGGATCGACGCAGCCCATCACGACGTCGTCGACCTGACCGGGGTCGAGATGATTGCGATCCTTGATCGCCTTCAGCGCCGTCGCCGCCAGACGCAGTGTGGTCGCGGTATGCAGCGAGCCGTCCGGCTTGCCGCGTCCGCGCGGCGTGCGCACGTGATCATAGATGAATGCGTCGGCCATGCTTGATCTCCCTGCGGCATGAGCCGCCGTTGGCGTTCAGGCGTCGAAATCGGGGTGCTGGCGGCTGCCGAGCGCCGCGGCGTCGACATTCAGCCATTCGCTGGTTTCTCGCGCCGGCAAGGCGGAAAGGCCGTCGAGCCAGGGAAACCTGGACTCGACGCCGTATTGCATCGCTGGCGCTGCGTCGGCCGGCTCATCGAGGCTGCCGATCGTGACCGAGATACGGTCGCGATCGAGGAGCCGGTAGGTCAGCGGCGTGCCGCAGTCGGCGCAGAAGCCGCGCTCGGCGATCGCCGAACTGGCGAATACCTTCGGCGCCCCGCATGTCCAGACCAGTCGATCGGTCGGCACGCCCCAGAACGCCATAAACGGTCCGCCGCTCGCCTTCTGGCACATTCGGCAATGGCAAACGTTGGTCCCGCGAGGCTCCGCGTTTATGCGATAGCGCACCGCGCCGCATTGGCAGCCACCGGTCAAGCCATCCCGCGCCTCGCTTGCGCCCATCGCCCGAAACCTCCCTTCAACTCGCCTGCGTCCGTCAAAACGCTTCCGCCGGCAGCGCCATCAAGGTCGCGGCGCCGGAGCTGATCCGCGCCAGCTGCGCCGCCGTTTCCGGCAGCATACGCTCGCTGAAGAACCTGGCGAGGGTCAATTTGGCGTCGAGCGCCGGATTGCTCTGGCCTCGGGCCTGGCGAGCCAGCACCGCCTTGACGATCCGCGCCCACATATAGGCGAGCGCGGTCAGCCCGAAAAGATGCATGAAGTCGGTCGAGGCCGCGCCGGCGTTCTCTGGATTGGCGATCGCGTTGCGCGACAGCCAAAGGCTGGCCTGCTGCAGATGGCCGAGCGCGGCTTGCAGCCCGGCCAGATAGGGCGCCAGCGCGGCGTCGGCCTTCGCCTCCTCGACGAATTGCGATGCTTCTCCAAGGAAGGCCATCAGCGCGCGGCTGCCGTCCTTGGGCAATTTGCGCGCGACCAGGTCGAGCGCCTGCACGCCGTTGGCGCCTTCGTAGATCATGGCGATGCGCGCGTCGCGGACGAACTGCTCCATGCCCCATTCGGCGATGTAGCCGTGGCCGCCGAGCACCTGCTGCGCCTTGACGGCGTTGGCGAATCCGTAGTCGGTGAAGACGCCCTTGATGACCGGCGTCATCAGACCGAGGCGGTCTTCCGCCGCCCGCCGCGCGTTGGCGTCCGGCGCATGACGGCTCTCGTCCTGCGCCAAGGCGACCCAGATCATCAGCGCTCGCGCCGCTTCGTTGAAGGCGCGGATTTCGAGCAGCATCCGGCGCACGTCGGGATGGACCAGCAGCAGGTCCGCCGGCTTGTCGGGCTCCGCCGGCCCTTTCAGCGAGCGGCCCTGGCGCCGGTCCTTGGCGTAGGCGGCGGCGTTCTGGTAGGCGACCTCGGAAACCGCCAGACCCTGGACCGCGACGCCGAGCCGCGCGCCGTTCATCATCACGAACATCGCGTGGAGACCCCGATGCGGCTCGCCGACCAGCCAGCCCTTGGCGCCGTCATAGTTGAGGAGCGCGGTCGCGTTGCCGTGAATGCCCATCTTGTGCTCGATCGAGCCGCAGACGACGCCGTTGCGGACGCCGAGGCCGCCTTCGGCGCCGGGTAGGAACTTTGGCACGAGGAACAGGGAAATTCCCTTGACCCCAGCCGGCGCCCCTTCGATCCGCGCAAGCGCTAGATGGACGATGTTGTTGGCTAGGTCATGCTCGCCGGAGGAAATGAAGATTTTCTGGCCGGTGATGGCGTAGGAGCCGTCGGCCTGGGGAACCGCGCGGGTCTTGATCAGGCCGAGATCGGTCCCGCAATGGGGCTCCGTCAGGTCCATCGTGCCCGTCCATTCGCCGGTGGTCATCTTCGGCAGATAGCGGGACTTCAGCTCCTCGTCGGCATGGACCGTCAGCGCGGCGACCGCGCCGTTGGTCAGCCCGGGGTACATCGAGAAGGCGACATTGGCGGAATATTCGTATTCGCTGAACAGAACCGCGAGAAACGCCGGCAGTCCCTGGCCGCCGTAGGCCGGGTCGCCCGCCAGCCCGACCCAGCCGCCCCCGACCAGCGCCTTATAGGCGTCTTTGAAGCCTTTCGGCGTTGTCACGCTGCCGTCGTCGTGGCGGGTGCAGCCCTCGATGTCGCCGATGCGGTTGAGCGGCTGGACGACCTCCTCGACGAACTTCGCGCCCTCGGTCAGCACCGCCTCGACCACGTCGAGCGGCGCATCGGAGAAACCCGGAGCGTTCGCATATTTGGCGTAGTCGAAAACGTCGCTCAGCAGGAAAACGGTGTCGCTGACCGGCGCCCTGTATGTCGGCATTGTCTGCTCCGAAATGTCGCGAATATCCCGCCCACAAGCGACCGCCCGCCGCTGGAACCGGCTGCGGGAAAGTTCATATATGAACTATCTTCGCGCCTGTTGCAAGCAGAATCTTCAAGCGACTGCGCCTAACGCAATGCCGTCGCCAGCAGCCAAACGCCGCCCGCAAGAAGGCCTGCCCCGAAGATCCGGCGCTTGTCGTGGCGATGACCGCGGCGACCGCCGCCTACGGCGCGTCGCCGATCTTGACGCAGGTCAAGGCCCGGGGCGCCTTGATCCGCGGGGTCAACGAGGGATCGCCCGGATTCTCGTTCGTCGACCAGCGCGGAGTCTGGACGGGCTTCGACGCTGAAGTCCGCCGCGCCCTCGCCGCCGCCACTTTTGGCGATCCGACCGGAGTTGAGCCGGTCCCGCTTTCCGCCGACGCCCGGCTCCAGGCGCTGCGCGATGGGAAGATCGCGCGCCGGTCAAGCGGGGCGGCGCGGCACGATCCCGATCGGCGTGAAGGTGTAGACCGGCTCGCCGCGCTGGTTGAACGCCGTCCACTTGATCCTCGCGATCCCTTGCGGCTTTGACCGTGACGGCGTGAGCTCGACGACCTCGCCTTCAAGATGAATCGCATCGTCCGGGCGCAGCGGGGCAAGCCACCGCAGTTCGTCGACGCCGAGCCCGAGAAGCGGGTGCGGCCCGAACGGCCGCGCTTCGACCGACAGGCGCATCGCGATCGCCGCAGTGTGCCAGCCCGATGCGGCAAGGCCTTTGAACATCGACTGTTCGGCAGCGGCTTCATCGAGATGGTAAGGCTGGGGATCGAATTCCGCCGCGAATCTCTTGATGTCTTCGCGCGTGACGCGCCTCTCGGGGCTCCTAAAGCGCATGCCGAGAGTGAGGTCTTCGAACCATTCGATCATCGGCCGCTCCCTTGGCCCACGGAGTAGAATCGAAATCTAGGCGCCGGTCGTTGGCGCCAGTCGGCGTAGAGCGGCGCAATGCGGCGCGTCTTGCAAAAAGTCCAGAAGTGCGCAGTCGGCGGGATGGCCGCCGCATCGCCGCCGCTCACGGCGATATGGTGGGGTCCGCTGATGGCGCGCCTGGAAGGGCCGAACGGCGCATTGTTGCGCGAGCGCTACCTACTGCTGCTGAATTCCCATTGGCTTCGCGTGACGATGGTTTCGGTCTATGCGCTGCTTATGCTTGGCATGCTTGGGCAAAGCGCGGGGAGGGGCATGTTCTAGGTTGGCGCCGCGCGGCCGCTAACGGCGCTCGGTTTCGCGCTTCATCGAAGCGGCCGGGCTCGCATAGGCCTCCTGCCGGTCGACGCTCCAATAGCGCAGCTCGTCGAGCGGGATCGGTTGGCCGGTGACGGCGCAGGGCACATAGGCGCCCGGGCGCACAATTCGTATGTCGCCGTCGAGAAACTCGACTTTCGCCTCGCCCGCATCGCCAGGCCGCCTATCCATTCTGTTCATCGCGATCAGTTCCTGCTTTGAATGGCGTTATGTCACGGCAAGGCTCGCAGGGAAACCGCAAGATCGCGTGGGTCCCCGCCTCGCCGCCCACGACCGGCGGCGCGCCCTGGGGCGATTGACAGCTTCCGCGCGCAACCCCTATCAGACCTCCCGCTGGCGGTCCGGGAGCGACCCGAGAGCGCTTTGAGCGAGGGAGACCTTCCATGGCGGCAAGCCCGGCGCACGATTCAATGGCGAACGCGATCCGCTTTCTCGCCGTCGATGCGGTCGAAAAGGCCAAAAGCGGGCACCCCGGCTTGCCGATGGGGGCGGCGGACATCGCGACCGTCCTTTTTCGCGACGTGCTGAAATTCGACGCCTCCGATCCTCATTGGCCGGACCGCGACCGCTTTGTCCTGTCGGCCGGCCACGGCTCGATGCTGCTATACGCGCTCATGTATTTGACCGGCGTCGGCGGCAAAAAAGGCCTGACGATCGACGACCTCAAGGCGTTCCGCCAGCTCGGCTCCAAGACGCCGGGTCATCCCGAATACGGCCATACGTTGGGGGTCGAGACAACGACCGGCCCGCTCGGGCAGGGGGTGGCGACCGCGGTCGGCATGGCGTTGGCCGAGAGGATGCTTGCCGCCCGTTTTGGCGGGATCGTCGATCATCACACTTTTGTGCTCGCCTCCGACGGCGATCTGATGGAAGGCGTCAGCCAGGAGGCGATCGGGATCGCCGGCCATGCGAAACTCTCGAAACTGATCGTGTTCTGGGACGACAACGGCATTTCGATCGACGGCAAGGTGTCGCTCGCCAATTCAGTCGATCAGGTCGCGCGCTTTCGCTCCGCGGGGTGGAAGACGAGCCTTATTAGCGGGCACGACCCGAAGGCGATCCTGCGCGCCATTCGCGCCGCCAAGCGTTCCGACCAGCCCACGCTGATCGCCTGCAAGACGACGATCGGCTTCGGCGCGCCGACCAAGGCGGGAACGAACAAGGCGCATGGCGAGGCGTTGGGAGCAGCCGAAGTCGCCGGCGCGCGTGAGGCGCTACACTGGCCCTACGAGCCGTTCGTGGTGCCGGACGAGATTCTGTCCGCCTGGCGAAAGATCGGCAAGCGTGGCAAGCGCCAGCATGACGCCTGGCGCCGCACCCTCGAAGCGCTCGAGCCGCAGGAGCGGGCTGAGTTCGAACGGCGCATCCACGGCGATCTGCCCAAAGGATTCGACGAGGCTATCGACGCCTACAAGCGCAAACTCGCCGAGGAGGCGCCGGAAATCGCAACCCGCAAGGCGTGCGAGGCGATGCTCGCCGTGATCGCGCCGCTGGTCCCGGAACTCATGACCAGTTCAGCCGACCTCACCCCTTCCACCAATACCAAAGTTCCCGCGACCCCCGACATCACGCCGCCCGACTATTCCGGCCGGTACATGCACTGGGGCATTCGCGAGCACGGGATGGCGGCGGCGTGCAACGGCCTATCGCTGCATGGAGGCATCATCCCTTCGGGCGCGTCGTTCCTCATCTTCACCGACTATTGCCGTCCGTCGTTGCGACTGGCCGCGCTGATGGGAATCCGCGTTTGCCACGCGTTCACGCACGACTCGATCGGCCTTGGCGAGGATGGGCCGACGCATCAGCCGGTCGAGCATCTGGCGTCGCTGCGCGCAATGCCGAATATGTATCTCTACCGCCCGGCCGACAGCGTCGAAACGGTCGAATGCTGGCAGTCGGCGCTCGAGCGCCGGGGGTCGCCGTCGATCATCGCGCTCACGCGTCAAGGCTTGCCGGCGCTGCGCCGCTCCCATGTCGCCGAAAACCTGTCGTCGCTGGGGGCCTACGAGATTTCTCCCGCCTCCGCGCCCGCGGTGGTGTCGATCTTCGCCTCCGGATCGGAGGTCTCGCTCGCGGTCGCCGCGCAGACCCAGCTAAAGGCCAATGGGGTCGCGACCCGCGTGGTCTCGGTGCCGTGCATGGACGCGTTCTTCGACCAGCCGGAGGACTATCGCCGCTCGGTGATCGGCACGGCGAAAGTGAAAGTCGCGGTCGAGGCCGCAGTTCGGCAGGGTTGGGACGCCATCATTGGCGACGGTCCGTTCATCGGCATGACCGGTTACGGCGGGAGCGCGCCTTACAAGGCGCTCTATGAGCACTTTGGCATTACCCCGGAGGCGGTTGTTAAGGCCGCAACCGACCGGCTCGGCGGCTGAGGTCCGCCGCGGCTCGATCAGGATATGGACTTTGGGCCTTGGATCGGACATTAAGCCGGCGCATTAGGATGGCGATCGTTCGGATCGGGGGATCCGGGCGGCGATGATGGCAAGCCGGCACCGGCGGCAGGAGAGACGACAATGGCGACGAAGGTGGCGATCAACGGATTTGGACGCATCGGCCGGCTGGTGCTGCGCGCGATCGCGGAGTCGGGCCGCAAGGATATCGAGGTTGTCGCCGTCAACGATCTCGGGCCGGTCGAGACCAACGCGCATCTGCTGCGCTTCGACAGCGTGCACGGGCGGTTCCCGCACGAAGTCGCGGTCGAGGGCGACTCGATCATCGTCAACGGGCAAAAGATCAAGGTGACCGCGATCAAGGATCCGACCCAGCTGCCGCACAAGGAGCTCGGGGTCGACATCGCGATGGAATGCACGGGAGTCTTCAACGCTCGCGACAAGGCCGCGGCGCATTTGACCGCCGGCGCCAAGCGCGTGGTGGTGTCGGCGCCTTCCGACGGCGCCGACCTCACCGTCGTTTACGGCGTCAACCACGACAAGCTGACCAAGAATCATCTGGTGATCTCGAACGCCTCGTGCACCACCAACTGCCTCGCGCCGGTCGTCAAAGTGCTGAACGACGCGATCGGCATTGAGCGCGGCTTCATGACCACGATTCATTCCTATACCGGCGATCAGCCGACCCTCGATACGCTGCACAAGGATCTTTACCGCGCGCGGGCCGCATCGCTTTCGATGATCCCGACGACGACCGGCGCGGCCAAGGCGGTTGGTCTTGTACTGCCGGAGCTCAAGGGCAAGCTCGACGGTTCGGCGATCCGAGTGCCGACGCCCAACGTCTCGGTCGTCGACCTCACGTTCGTCGCCAAAAGGCCGACGACCAAGGACGAGATCAACGACGCGATCAAGACCACGGCCGACGGCAACGGCCCCCTCAAGGGCATTCTCGGCTACACCGACAGGCCCAATGTGTCGATGGACTTCAACCACGACAGCCGTTCGTCGATCTTTCACCTCGATCAGACCAAAGTCATCGACGGCTCATTTGTTCGCGTGCTTTCGTGGTACGATAATGAGTGGGGGTTCTCGAACCGCATGGCCGACACGGCGGTGGCGATTGCCAAGCTGATCTGAGGGTCCCGGCACCCGTCGTTCCGGGTCGATCCGCCGTTGGGACGAAACCCCGGCGGCGGCGCGACGGCAAGAAAACTTGATCAAGTTTCGATTTCGTAGGGGAGCGAAAATGAGCCATCCCTTCCGCACCCTCGATGACGCCGATGTTTCCGGCAAGCGGGTCCTGTTGCGCGTCGATCTCAATGTTCCCACGGAGAACGGGCGCGTAACGGACTCGACGCGGATTGAGCGCGTAGCTTCGACCATCGAGGAAATCGCAAGCAAGGGCGGCAAGGTCATTCTGCTCGCGCATTTCGGCCGCCCCAAGGGAGGGCCGGATGAAGCCAATTCGCTCAGGCCCGTCGCCGCGGCGGTCGCCGAGATCCTCAAGCGCCCGGTCGCCTTCGCGGCCGACTGCATCGGCCCGATCGCCGCCGCCGCGATCGCCAAGATGAAGAACGGCGACGTGCTGCTGCTTGAAAACACCCGCTTCCACAAGGGCGAGGAAAAGAACGATCCGGCCCTTGTCGACGAGTTCGCCAAACTCGGCGACCTCTATGTCAACGATGCGTTTTCCGCCGCCCACCGCGCCCATGCCTCGACCGAGGGCGTCGCGCACAAGCTTCCCGCCTATTGCGGGCGGGCGATGCAGGCGGAGCTCGAGGCCCTGACCATCGCTCTTGGGACGCCGCAGCGTCCGGTCGCCGCGATCGTCGGCGGCGCGAAGGTTTCGACCAAGCTGGACCTCCTCGGCAATCTCGTGAACAAGGTCGACATCCTCATCATCGGCGGCGGCATGGCGAACACTTTTCTGTTCGCCCAGGGCAAGGCGGTCGGCAAGTCGCTGTGCGAGAAGGACATGGCCGACAAGGCGCGTTCGATTCTGGCCGCGGCGGAGAAAGCCGGGCGCCGGATTGTGCTGCCGATCGACGCGACGGTGGCGAAGGAGCTGAAAGCCCATACGCCCGTGCGGGTCGTCGACGTCGACCATGTCGCGGAGGACGAGATGATCCTCGACATCGGGCCGAAATCGATTGTCGCGGTCGAGGAGATTCTGGGTCAGATCAAGACGCTGGTCTGGAACGGTCCGTTCGGCGCATTCGAGACGCCGCCGTTCGAGGCCGCGACGATGCAGATCGCCAAGACGGCCGCCTTCCTGACCCGGGACGGCAAGCTGAAATCGGTCGCGGGCGGCGGCGACACGGTCGCGGCGCTCAACGACGCCAAGGTCGCCGGCGAATTGACCTATGTTTCGGCGGCCGGCGGCGCCTTTCTGGAATGGATGGAAGGCAAGGCCCTGCCGGGCGTCGAGGCGTTGCGGGCGAAATAGGCGTCGGGCGGAAGAAGGCGCCGCCGGAGGCGGCGAATGAAAGTCTCCGCGCCATTGATCCAAATCTTCCACGCCGTCGAGCGGACCGGCCTTGTCGCGCGGGGCGCGATGCGGCTCGAGGATGGCGAGCGGCGCGGGGCGCTCGCGGACGTTCGCACGATCGTTCTCGTCGGCATGGCGGGGCGCGACGGCTGGGGCGCTTTCGCCGCGAGCGACGAGGCCGGCGATGGGTCCGACCATCCGCTCGACCGGTGGAGCCGCCGGGTCATCGACGAACTTGCGCGCGATCTCGGCGCAAAAGCGCTCTATCCCTTCGGCGGGCCGCCGAACTTCCCGTTCCAGCAATGGGCGCGGCGTTGCGAGGCAGTGCATCCCTCGCCGATCGGGCTATTGGTCCATCCGCGTCACGGGCTCTGGCACAGCTATCGCGGCGCGCTCGGGTTTTCGCAAGCGCTCGACATTCCCGACGCGGACGCATCCTCCAGTCCGTGCGAGTCGTGCAGCGGGCGCTGGTGTCTCACCGCCTGTCCGGCCCGGGCGTTCTCGATCCGAGGCTATGACGTCGCGGCCTGCGTCCGGCAACTGAAGACCGCCGGGGCGGAATGCATGGCGGGGGGCTGCCTCGCGCGGCGAGCCTGCCCGATCGGCGCCCAAAGTGCGCACGGACCGGAGCAGGCGCGTTTCACCATGCGGGCGTTCCTCATGGCGCAAGGGCCGCAGCGGTCGGATATTGTTTGCGATTGACCGCCGTGACGATCCAGATCGCGGCGCCGAGCGGCACGCTGTCGCCGCGCGCGAGCGGGGCGAGGGCGGCGCGGATGTCGGCCGTCGCGGCGGCGCGAACCTCCTCGCTTTGGCCGGCAAGCATGCGGCTCGTCGGCCCGACGTTCAGCGCCGAGGCGACCGCGGCCTCCAGACCCCGCCCGTTGGCGACGTCGAGTTCAAAGTCGTGCGGGGTGATGGCGACCTCGCCATAGCCCGCCTCGCCAAGGATTCTCCGCACGCGCTCTTCGTTGGCAAAGGCGAACGGGCCGGGCTCCTCCGGGCCGGTCTCCGGCAGGGCAGGGGCGTGCTTCAGCGCCTCGCGCAGAGGCAGGACCATCCAAGGATTGAGCCTGGCCGCGCGCCAGCACGCGAGCGCGATGCGCCCGCCCGGCCGAAGGCCCTTGCGCAAATTGGCGAAGGCGAGAACGGGATCGGCGAAGAACATGACGCCAAAGCGCGAAGCGACGAGGTCGGCGGAGCCCGCCCTCCATTCATACGTGGTTGCGTCCGCGAGCGCGAAGCTCAACCCAAGGTCCGCCGGCGCGCGTTTGCGGGCGCGCTCGAGCATCGGAGCGGAAATGTCGAGCCCCAGAACCTCGCCATCCGGCGCGACCCGGCGCGCGAACTCGATCGTCGTCGCGCCGCAACCACAGCCGACGTCGATCACGCGCGCTCCACGCTGCGGCGATGCCGACGCCAAGAGGAGATCGTCGACCGGCCGCAGCACTGCGTCCATTTCGTCCTGGCGATCGACCCAGCGCTGTCCGACTGGGCCGCTCCAGAACTCGGCCTGGGCGGCGTTGCCGGCATGAACCCATGGCTCGGACATGCGAAATTTCCCTATCGTGGCCGAGCGTCGCCGGCAGTTGACCGGAGATTTCATCCGGGCGCAACTGGGCGCCAACGAAGCGCTCGATCGTCGCCAAGCGTCATCAGCCCGCCGACAACCGGGTTTACAAGAACCGTAGCGGCGGGCAAAAGCGGGCTGATTGCGGCACGCGAAAAGGAGCTGACTGTGGCGACAGCGCAAAAGAGCGGCGGATCCACCACCCGCAAAGGCGGCAGTCCGACAGAAACCAGGCCGGACAGCAAGGCGAAGATCAAAAAAGTGGAGAAAAAGAACCCTGCGGGCGAGCGTTCGCCGGCGGTCGAGCGCTCCGCGCCGGCGCCGGTCGACGAAGTTCGGATCCGGGAACGCGCTCACAGAATCTGGAATGAGGAAGGCAGGCCGGAGGGCCGCGACGTCGAGCACTGGGAGCGCGCTCGCAAGGAAATCGAGCGCGAGGCCCGGTAAAGGACGCGAACTGCGGGGGCCAGTTCGGTTTCTCGGCATGGACGTCCCGACGCGGCGCGGATTTTGAGCTTTAGCCTGACGCCGATGCGCGTCTGCTTGATCGCTTTCGGCGACGGAATGCGGAGGCGGTCAGCGCTTCACGCATTCAGACGTCCTCGACGGCGACTCGAGTGGAGGAGTGATGATGGCGACCGCATTGCCGAATAACGAAGGCGCGTCGAACAACAAAACCACGGCGCTGTCGAAAAGCGAGAGCGCGCTCATCGACGCCTACTGGCGGGCCGCCAACTATCTTTCCATCGGCCAGATTTATCTGTTCGACAATCCTCTTTTGCGCGTGCCGCTGAAAAAGGAGCACATCAAGCCCCGCCTTCTCGGCCATTGGGGAACGACGCCGGGGCTCAATTTCATTTACGCGCACTTGAATCGACTCATCAAGAAACTCGACCTCGATATGATCTATGTCACCGGCCCCGGTCATGGCGGCCCGGGACTGGTGGCCAACTCCTACCTCGAGGGGACTTACAGCGAAGTCTATCCGCAGATTTCCGCCGACGAAGAAGGCATGAAGCGCCTCTTCACCCAGTTTTCGTTCCCCGGCGGCATTCCAAGCCACGTCGCGCCCGAGACGCCCGGCTCCATCCATGAGGGCGGCGAACTCGGCTACTCCATTTCGCACGCTCACGGGGCCGCCTTCGACAATCCCGACCTGATCGTCGCCTGCGTCGTCGGCGACGGCGAGGCGGAGACTGGACCGCTGGCGACGAGCTGGCACTCGAACAAGTTTCTCAACCCGGCGACCGACGGCGCGGTGCTGCCGATCCTGCATCTCAACGGCTACAAAATCGCCAATCCGACCGTGCTCGCGCGCATCAGCCATGAAGAGCTGGACCATCTCCTTCGCGGCTATGGCTACACGCCGCATTTCGTCGAGGGCGACGAGCCCCACGCGATGCACGAGCTAATGGCGGCGACGCTCGATTCCGTGATCGAGGAGATCCGGCGCATCAAGGCCGACGCCCGGCGCGGCGGACCGGTCCGGCGTCCCGCATGGCCGATGATCGTGTTGCGCTCGCCCAAGGGCTGGACCTGCCCGAAGGAGATCGACGGCAAGCGAGTCGAGGGTTACTGGCGCGCGCATCAGGTGCCTGTCGCCGAGATGCAGACGAACCCCGAACACGTGCGCATCCTCGAGGCGTGGATGAAGAGCTACCGGCACGAGGAGCTGTTCGATGACAGCGGCCAGCTTCGCCCCGAGCTTGCCGCGCTCCCGCCGAAGGGAACGCGCCGGATGAGCGCCAATCCGCACGCCAACGGCGGCGCGCTGTTGCGTGAACTGAGGCTTCCCGACTTCCGCGCCTATGCGGTGGAGCCGCCATCGCCCGGCGCGGCGACCGCCGAAGCGACCCGCATCATGGGCGCATTCCTGCGCGACGTGATGAAGCTCAACATGGCGGCGCGCAATTTCCGGCTCTTCAGCCCGGACGAGAACAATTCCAACCGCTGGCAGGACGTGCTCGAGGCGACCAATCGCGCCTGGGAAGCCGAGACTTTTCCTTACGACGACCATCTCGCTCCCGACGGCCGGGTGATGGAGATGCTGAGCGAGCATCAATGCCAGGGCTGGCTGGAAGGCTATCTGCTCACCGGCCGGCACGGTTTCTTTTCGTGTTACGAGGCGTTCATTCACATCATTGACTCGATGTTCAACCAGCACGCCAAGTGGCTGAAGGTCTGCAACGACATTCCGTGGCGGCGGCCGATCTCCTCGCTCAACTATCTGCTGTCGAGCCATGTCTGGCGGCAGGATCACAACGGATTCACCCATCAGGATCCGGGCTTCATCGATCATGTGACCAACAAGAAGGCCTCGGTCGTGCGCGTCTATCTGCCGCCCGACGCCAATTGCCTTCTCTCGGTCACCGACCACTGCCTGCGCAGCCGCAACTACGTCAACGTGATCGTGGCCGGAAAACAGCCGTCGCCGCAGTGGCTGACCATGGATCAGGCGATCAAGCACTGCACGGCCGGCTTGGGGATATGGGAGTGGGCGTGCAACGACCGGGGCGGCGAGCCGGACGTGGTCATGGCTTGTTGCGGCGATGTGCCGACGCTGGAGACGCTGGCGGCGGTCGAGCTTTTGCGGCATCACACGCCGGAACTGAAAATCCGGGTCGTCAATGTCGTCGATCTGATGAAACTCCAGCCGGCGAGCGAGCATCCGCACGGACTTTCCGACCGCGACTTCGACGCCCTGTTCACCACCGACAAGCCGATCATCTTCGCCTTTCACGGCTATCCGTGGCTCATTCACCGCCTGACCTACCGGCGGGCCGGCCACGACAACATCCATGTGCGCGGCTACAAGGAAGAGGGGACGACGACCACGCCGTTCGACATGTGCGTCCTCAACGACCTCGACCGCTTCCACCTGGTCGGCGACGTCTTCGACCGCGTGCCGGGCCTCGCCACGCGAGCGGCCTACGCCAAGCAGGAGCTGCGCGACAAATTGATCGACCATCGCGAATACATCCGCCGCTACGGCGACGACATGCCCGAAATCAAGAACTGGACCTGGGGGCGCAAGGGCTCGGCGGCCGCGGCGGCGAGTTCGACGGGGGCGGACAATGTGTGAAGGCGGGCCGGTCGCCGCCACGTCATTCCGCTGAACCACAGCGGTCGGCGCCGGGGACGGCTTTGCGACTGGGGGCCGATTATCCCTTTACTGCGCCGAACGACAGTCCTCGGGCGAGGTAACGCTGTACGAAGAAATAGAAGATGACCGGCGGGATGATGCCGATCAGCGTGTTGACCGCGGCAGTGTTGAAATCCACGCCGCGCGTCGAACGCGAAGCAAGAACGAGAGCGGAGAAGGGGGAGGCCTCCTGAGAGGTCAGTGCGGAAGCGAACAGCGCCTCATTCCAGCTGAAAGCGAAGACCAGCACCGAGGACACAACCAGGCCGTCGAGCGAGAGCGGCAGCGCGATCATCCAGAAGATTTGCCAGGGAGTCGCCCCTTCGACCTTGGCCGCGTCTTCGATCTCGGTGCTCACGTCGCGGAAAATGTCGCGCATAATCACCACCACGAAGGCGAGGTTGAAGGTAGAATAACACAAGATCAATCCAAGCCATGTGTCAATCAAGCGCAGATAGACCAACAGCAGATAAAACGGCACCAAGACGACCGCTGGGGGCAGCACACGTTGAGAGAGAAACCAAAGAGCAATATCGTTGGATGGAATTGGAAATTCGTAACGTGCTAGGCTATAGGCCGCCGGCACACCAAGAATAAGCGAGAAAATCGTTGTGCCGCCGCTGATGACGCAACTGTTGATGAAGGCGCGTTCGGTCTGCGGGTCGTTGAGAACCTCCCGCCAGGAATCCAGCGTGGGCTCGAATTGGACGAAAGGGATCATCGCTCCAAGCCGGAAGGTTTCGGTGAGCGTCTTGACGGAGTTGACCGCCGCCCAAAGAAACGGCGTCAAAGTGAAGACCGCCGCCGCGATCAACAGCAGATAGATGAACAGGCGGGACCAAAGGCCGGCCCGAACCCAGAGGATGTTGACCATTGACTTCTCCCGGCCCGCCTCGCCGACCCTAACTCAGACTCTTGCGCATCTGCTTGAAGAACAACGCGATCACGGCCGAGACCATGATCAGAAACACGATCCCCATGGCCGAGCCCTTGCCGAAATCGAAGAATTGTATGGTCGTCAGATAGTCCATCGCGCTGAAAGGCTCGGTGCTGGTGCCGGGGCCGCCGGAGGTCAGGGCGAAGGGTATCGCGAAGACCTTCAGGCATTCGACGGTGCGCAGCAGCACCGCGATCGTGATCACCGGCCATGTCAGCGGCACCGCCAGATGCCACATGACCTGCCAGTGGCTCTTCGCGTCGAGAACCGCGGCATCGTAGAGTTCGCCCGAGATCCCCGCCAATCCCGCGAGCACAATGATGAAGATGAACGAAGTCCATCGCCAGACGTCGAGCAGGATAGCGCCCGCGAGGCCGCCGGACGCCGTCGACATCCAGGGAATGTGAATACCGAGCGCCGCCAGAGGCACGGCGATCAGCCCGCCCTGATCGGTGAAGAAGGTCACGCCGAGATAGCCGATCGCGACTTCGAGCGTAAACAGCGGCGCGCCAATGATGGTGCTGAATGCGCGTGAGCCCGGCGCGCCGAGGTTGACGAGCCAAGCCGCGAGAAAGCCGAGCACCAGCTCGATCGGAACGGCCACCAGCACGTAGATCACGGTGACAAGGATGCTGTGCCAGAATCGCTGGGAAGTGAGAACCTCGACGTAGTTGTCGAAGCCGACGAAACCCGTGATTCCCTCGCCCATCACATAGGACGAGAAGCTATAGCGGATCACCGAAATTAGTGGCAGGAACGTGAACGCGACGACCCAAATGACGGCGGGGAGAAGCAGCGCATATTTGAAGTAGACGCTGCGTTCCAAGCGTCGGATTCGAAGCGCCGCCAAATCGACTCCTCCCTTCGTGCTGCCGATCGAACGCGAGGCCCGCGGCGGATCGACCGCCGCAGGCCTCGATCGTCATCTTAATCAAACGACTCCTTGTAGAGCGCCTTCTGCTTGTCGCGTCCGTAGCGATCGGTGATCTTTTCCCACGACGCCGCGGTGGCGTCGAGCGCCGCCTTCGGCTGCATCTGGCCGCCCAGCACGGCGGAGACGTTGATGTCGAGCTCGTGCCAGTACTCGGCGGTGCCGGGTATGCGCAGATATTCCTGCTGCACCGGCGCGGCCAGCACGGAATAATAGGCCTTGAGATACTCGACGGCGTCGTCCTCGTTCCAACCCAACGCCTTCCATTCGCCAACGTTGCCGGTGCCGACCGGCGGGAAGTATTCGAACTTCATGCCGGGTTGGACGCCGGTCCAGCCGGTGGTGCAATTGAACAGCGCGTTCTTCTGGTTCGCCATGAAGGCCAGGAAGTCGTAAGTCGCCTCCTGCTTCTTCGACAAGCGAGAGATCACACAGTGCCAGGAGCCGCCGTTGGTGTTGCCCACCTGATTGAGTTCGTACTTCTTCCATTCGCCGGTGATCGGATTGAACGCTTCAGTGGTGCCTGGCAGCGGCGCGGCGCCTATATTACCTTTGACCTTTGAGGTCTTTGGATCCTGAGCCAGAGTCGGCAGGTCGCCCCAGGTCGGCTCCGTCGCCGAATGCCCGTCCAGGAACAGGTTCCAGCCCTGACCCAGTGTCCAGCTGATCTCCTCCCTGGGACCGTCGGCCAGGAACTTCACATAGTCCTCCAACGCCCTCAGATGCCCCTCTGAGTTGATTAATGGCTTCATCGTGTCGGGATTGAAGAAGTAGTATTTGTTGTCCGGCGAGATGACGAACGGCGCGGACAAAGTCAAGAAGTGGAAGAATCCTTGCTCATTGACCTTGGCGTGCAGCGAAATGCCCCAGTCTTTCTGACCATCGCCATTCCAGTCCCAGCCGGTGAAAAAGTTCGCGACGTCATGGTATTGCTGGACCGTCTTTGGCGGAGCAGGGAGGTCATAGTTGTATTTCGCCTTGAACTTGTCCTGGTTCTCCTTCTTGGCGAACGCGTCCTTGCGGTAGTATAGCGCCTGAGCGTCGCCGTCGAACAGGACGCCGTAGACCTTACCGCCCCACGAGTAGAGCTTGCGCATCGACGGAATCCATTGGTCAGGGTCCCAGTGGGGATGCTTGGGATCACCAAGGAATTTTTCAGCCGAGACGATATAGGGATCCTTTGGGACGAAGAAATCGCCGTAATACCAAGCCCCGGTCATGTAGGCGTCATATCTGCCAAGCCCGCTCGAGAGATCAGAGAAGATCTGCTGATGCAACGTCTCGATCGGCACTTCCGCGACTTTCACCTTGCCGCCGGTCTCCGCCTCCCAATGCGGCACATGATATTTCAGTCCGTCGCCGACGGTCGCCTTCAGGACCATCACGTTGATGGTCGTGCCTTTATAGGGCTTGGTCTTGAGGAACGCCACGCGTTCCGGGGTGATCGGCGACTCGTAAGGGGCGTCGGGCGCCGAATTGATCAGGTTCGCCGCGCGGGCCGGTCGGGTCAGCTTGGCGAGCACGGTCGCCGACAGACCAAGCTGAGCTCCAAGGATGATGAACTGTCGTCGACCGATGTTGCCGCGCAGATAGTCGCGGACCGCGTCGCCAAATTTGTCCGCGTCGTAACGATTGGTCATTTTGCTTCCTCCTCTATCTCTCTGTCCGCACTCGCGCGTCGATAGCGCCCAGCGCGCCCGTGGCCTGCTCGCCACTTTCCTGATTGCGCCAACCAGCGCTTCACCGAACGACAGCAATCATCGCCCATCCACCGGCGTCGGCAGACGAGGGGACGAATATTCAATCGAATTTTGTTGCAATTTCGTCCACCCCTTTGTGTGAATGAACGACAGACAAGCTAGACGTGTCCTTGACGGGGGTCAACGGCAGTTTGCGCTCGCATGAAAGGGCCGGAACCGACAAAGGCCGTGTGGACAGCGAAGCAGCGGACGTGCATCACTTGTCAAAACGCCAAACGAAAACCGGCGCGCGGCCTGCTGCGAAATGCGCGAGCAGGAAGACGCCGTCGAGGGAGAGTCCGGATGGCCGAAGTGGAACTGCGTCACCTGTGGAAGCGCTTCGGCGACATTGTCGCCGTCGAGGACTTCTCGCTGACCGCGGCGGACGGCGAATTCATCGTCTTCGTCGGGCCGTCTGGTTGCGGCAAGACCACGACGATGCGGATGATCGCCGGTCTCGAGGAGGTCTCGGAAGGGCAGGTCCTCTTCGACGGCAAGGACGTGACCGGCGAGTTGCCGCACGACCGGGACGTCGCGATGGTGTTCCAGAACTACGCGCTGTTCCCGCATCTCAACGTCTTCTCGAACATGGCGTTCGGGATGCGGTTGAGAAAGGTTCCCCAGGTGGATATCGAGCGACAAATAAAAGGGGCCGCGCAATTATTGGGCATCGAGGATGTGCTGCAGCGCCGGCCCAGGGAACTGTCGGGCGGTCAGCGGCAACGTGTCGCCCTCGGCCGCGCCATCGTGCGCGAACCCCGCGTGTTTTTGATGGACGAGCCGCTCTCCAATCTCGACGCGGCCTTGCGCATGGAGATGCGGACCGAAATCATCAAGCTCCAGGAACGGCTTGCGGTGACGACTTTCTACGTCACCCACGATCAGGTGGAGGCGCTGAGCATGGGAGACCGCATTGTGGTGATGCGGGCGGGGCGGATTCAGCAGATCGGAAGCCCGACCGAACTCTACGAGCAACCGACGAATACCTATGTCGGCGGCTTTATCGGCAGTCCGCCGATGAATTTTCTCGAAGGAAGGGTGGAGGGCGATCGCATTGTCCTGCCGGCGGAAAAGACAACATTGACTTTGGCCGGCGCCGCGCGCGCCGCGCTCGTCCACGCCAGCGCCCCGGAGGTCATCGTGGGAGTTCGGCCGGAACACATCGTCTTTTCCGAGCGCCCGGCTGATGGCGGGTCGTTCAGCATCTCCGGCGCGGTGGATACGGTCGAGCCGCTCGGCCACACGACGCTCGTGCGCGCGAAAATGGCGTCCGGCCACCGGCTGAGCGCGCTGCATGCCGGCAAAGTGCGACTCCGCGAAGGCGAGTCCGTTTTCGCGACCTTTTCCCCAGGCCACCTTTATCTCTTCGATCGAAAGAGCGAACAGGCCCTGCTCGGGATTGGCGAGTGAATATTTCGTTGCGGCAGGCGTTGAGACGACGAACGTTTTCCGATAAACAAAATCCGTGTTAGCCTGCGCGCGGTCTCCGTTATGCGCCGGCCGCGGAAGGGGGCAATTAAAACATAAGAAATAAGTGTATTTAGCGCGGATTTGGCGCCCGGGGCCGAAAACGCCATGTCTGAGGCCAAGCCCTTGAAAAGGCTCAAAACGGCAATGGGCGCGTATTTCCCTAATTTGGCTTTGATGACGTGTCGGCGCCGCTTCCGCTTCGTGTCGGCGCCATGTTTGCGCGGCGTCGGCGAGGGGCTGGTGAAGTGCGTGACGCCGGGCGCTCACTGCGATCTCGCGAAGCCGGATAACTCTTGGCATTTGTCGCGATAGCGTCGCTTCCGATTTCGACTTCGCTTGCGGGGACGCCGATTGCAATCTGGCGCGTGGCGGAACCGCAAAAACTTTGATGTGCGGTTGTTCTTGGCCGCGATCGCGGTCCCTAGGCGGGCGGCTGGATTTAAGCTCGCTCTCTCAGCCACGCAGCCAACAGGAGGGGACAATGGCTGACCCTGAAGTCACCAATTGGTTCGGCGACATCGTTTCGCACCCCAAGGTCATTGTCGACGCAAACTCCGTCGACGACATCGTCGCCGTCCTGAAGGACGCCTCGAAATACCCGGCCCCGGTGCGGGCGGTCGGCTCCAACCATTCGACTTCGCCCTGCGGCGTCGCCGACGGCGGCACGCTGATCCGGATGAAAATGCACCGGATCCTCGACATCGGCGCTGATACGCTGACCGTCGAAGCAGGCGCACGGCACATCGATCTGGCGCGGGAGCTCGAGAAGCGCAATCTGCAATTCTACGTCAACACCGAAATCGGCAGTCTCACCGCGGGAAGCGCGGCTTGCGCCGGGAGCAAGGACGCCTCTTTCGAGGGCGAGTACGGCCAGGTCGGCTCCTACGTGATCGGAATTAAGCTCGTGCTGCCGAACGGCGACCTGATGGAGGTCACCGAGGCGCAGCCCGATCTGATCCAGATGGTGCGATCGAGCTACGGCGCTTTCGGCATCGTCTATGAAGTGACCTATCGGATTCGTCCGCTGCTTCCGATGGCGGTCTATCACGAGACCTTCACTCTCGATGAGTTCGTCGCCAAGCTTGAATCGCTGAAGGCGCGCGGCGAATCCATGTTCTACTACACGTTTCCGTTCGCAGATAAGATCACGGTCGAGTTCCGTCGCTACAATCCTGGCGCAAGCGGCAGCCCCAATCGTTCGGCCTGGATATTGCGCAATTATCTCTGGGGCACGGCCGGCCCGCGGTTCGGCCACGATATCGAGGCGAACGTTCCCATTCCTTCGGTTCGCTATCAGGTGATCGACAGCTTCGGCGCCATCCTGCGGTTCAAGCTCGAGACGCTCGTGCGCTCGGATTACACCTCTCCGCCCGATCAGATCATCGACTACCCCACGGTGTCCGACGACAGCCGCTACACGTTCAGCCTGTTCGCCTTCCCCGAAGCGGAATTTCCAAAAATATTCGCGGAATTCTTCCGTTTCGTCCGCGACTACTACGACCAGCACGGCTACCGGTCGAACCTGCTGTATGTCGGCTATCGCACCGGGCAGGATCAGAAGTCGTTGCTCTCCTATTCCTATGATGGGCCGGTCATGACCATCGACCCGGTATCGACCGCCAATCCGGGCTGGAGGCCTTTTCTCGAGGCCTTCAACCAATTTAGCAGCGATCGCGGCGGAGCGCCGCTTCTCAACCAGACCTTCGGCCTCACGCCGGCGATCGTGCGCAAGGCGTACGGGGACCGGCTCAACGCATTCGCCGAAGCGCGGCGCAAGTTCGATCCCGGCGACAGGCTTTTGAACGACTATTTCCGGAGCTTGTTGCCCTGATTGCGAGGATGCGCCGCGCATGACGGCGACGTCCCCGCCGCTGACGCACGCTCCAAAGTGAGACCGTTCGATGAAGCAAGAAGTCCTTGTTGTAGGCGCCGGTCCGGTCGGGCTGACGATGGCGGCGGAGCTGGCGCGCTACGGCGTCGGCGTCCGGATCGTCGACAAGGCGCCCGCCGGCAGCGAGACGTCGAAGGCTCTCGTGCTCTGGAGCCGCAGCCTGGAACTGTTCGACCGCATGGGCTGCGGGGCGGCGTTCGTCAAGGCGGGCTTCAAGGCGCGCGCTGTCAACATCATCGCCGGCGATACCGAGATTGCGCATATCAACCTTGACTCCCTCGAAACGCCGCACCCTTACGGACTCATGCTCGCGCAAAGCGACACCGAGCGCCTGTTGGAGCAGCACTTGAGCACATACGGCGCGCGGGTGGAGCGAGGGACTGAATTGACCCGCTTCGCCGCTGATGAAGAGCACGTGACCGCGGCCCTGCGTCGCCCGGACGGACATGAGGAGATCGTCGACGCCCGCTGGATGATCGGCTGCGACGGCGCCCACAGCTTCGTGCGTCACGGCCTCGGAATGGAGTTCGAAGGCGAAACTTCTCCAAGCAGCTGGGTCCTTGCGGACGTACACCTGGCTGGGAGCCCGACAAAGCCGGACGAATTGGCGATCTACTGGCATGAAGCCGGCGTGCTGGCGCTGTTCCCGCTCTCCGCTGACCGCTACCGGGTTGTCGCCGATATCGGCCACGTCGATGGCGACGATCATCCAAGCGCCCCGACGCTGGAGGACGTGCAGGCGCTGATCGGTCAAAGGGGACCCGGCGGCATCCGGGCGTCAGCGCCGATTTGGCTCTCCGGGTTCAAGATCAACGAGCGCAAGGTGAGCGACTATCGCACAGGCCGCGTGTTTCTCGCCGGCGACGCCGCGCATATCCATAGCCCCGCCGGGGGGCAGGGCATGAACACCGGCATGCAGGACGCCTTCAACCTCGCCTGGAAGCTGGCGCTCGTGTGCCGCGGATTGGTGAGTCCCGAACCGCTGCTGGCGAGCTACAGCGCAGAGCGTAGCGAGGTTGGCCGTCGGGTGCTGACCGATTCCGGCCGCATCACGGCGGTTTCGATGCTCAAGGGCGGTCTGCTGCAGGGGTTTCGCAACCACGTCGGATTCCTGTTGTTAGGTCTATCGCCGCTGCGCAGGACGATGACGAACACAATGTCTGAATTGTCGATCGGCTATCCTCACAGTCCGCTAACGCGGGCAGTCGCGGCGCATCATTCCGGTCCGGCGGCGGGGGAGCGGGCGCCGGTCGAGGTCTCGAGCATCCCCGTCGGTTCGGGCGACAGGCCTCGGTTTGCATTGTTCGCCCCGGCCGATGCGGGAAGCGCGGCGTTGATCGCCCGGCATAATGATCTTTTGGAAGCCGAGACACGGCGGCCGTTCGTGGAAGATCGGATTTGGCTGGTGCGGCCCGACGGCTATGTGGCGATGACCGCCGAGCCGAGGGATTGGGATAAAGTCAGCGCCTATATGGATTGGATCGCCGGCGCCGGCGGCGTCGCGGCGAATTGCTTTGCCGCCGCCAACTGATTCCGGTTTGGCTTGTGGCCTGTTTTCGCTGGCGATTGCGCCGGCGAATGGCGGGTCCTAACGGAAGTTTAACCTTAACAACCCCTAATGCCCCGAGGGGCCGTCCCGGGGTGCGGGAGACCCCTCCGATTCGTTGACGCCCACGGGGTCCCATGCTATCCCACGCCATCCCGCTCATGGATCGCGGATGCTTGCCGCCGCCGAGCTCTAAGGCGGGCCTGGCGACGAGGGCGGTCTGGCCGCGGGTCGGGGGACCGCGTCGTGGATCGCTTCCTTTCCCATTTCACCCATCGCTTCGACGCCAAGGGGCGAATCTCGGTCCCCGCGCCCTTCAGGCAGGTTTTGGCGAAAGACGGCTTCAGCGGGATCTATGCCTATCCGTCGCTGGACGCGCCGGCGCTCGACTGTGGCGGACATGCGCTGCTTTCGGAGATCGACGCGCTGCTGGCGACGATGCCGCCCTATTCGCCGGCGCGGGACGCGTTTGCAACCGCGCTTCTGGGCACGAGCGACATTCTGCGCATGGACGGCGAGGGCCGCGTGTCGCTCGACGAGCGAGTGAAGTCGAGCCTGGGTCTCGACGCCGAGGCGGTCTTTGTCGGGCAGGGGCACAAGTTCCAGATTTGGGCGCCGGCACGCTTTCAAACGCACCTGGAAGAAGCGCGCGCGCGGCTGCGCCGCCTGCGGGCCGAGAGGGGCATGTTGGCGGGGCAGGAGACGCCGGCATGACCCGCTCCGCCGCGGAGGCGTCGCTCCATGTTCCGGTTCTGCTGCGTGAGGCGCTGGAGGCGCTTGAGCCGTGCGCGGGCGGCCTCTATGTCGATGGCACGTTTGGCGCGGGCGGCTATGCGCGCGCGCTTCTGGGCCGCGGCGCGCGGGTCATCGGCCTCGATCGCGATCCGTCGGCGATCCGACTGGGGGCGGCCCTCGCAGCCACGTCCGAGGGCAGGCTTCAACTCGTGGAGGCGCGTTTCGGCGACCTCGAGGCGGTCGCCGCGCGTCTCGGCGTCGTGACCGTTGACGGAGTAGTCCTCGACATCGGGGTTTCCTCGATGCAGCTCGACGAAGGCGCGCGCGGGTTTTCGTTTCGCCTCGATGCGCCGCTCGATATGCGCATGGAGGCGCTCGGCCGTTCAGCCGCCGACATTCTTCGCGAGGAGGACGAGGCGACGATCGCCGACATTCTCCATTATTTCGGCGAGGAGCGCGCCGCGCGACGGATTGCGCGCGCCATCGTCGCCGACCGCCGCTCTGCGCCGTTCACCTCCACGCTGCAACTTGCGCGGATGATCGCGCGCGTAGCCCCGGAGCCGCGAGGGGAAATGACGCATCCGGCGACGCGTACGTTTCAGGCGTTGCGCATCGCGGTCAATGACGAGTTGGGCGAACTGCTGCGCGGCCTCGTCGCCGCCGAGCGGTTGCTCGCGCCCGGCGGACGGCTCGTGGTCGTGACCTTCCATTCGCTGGAGGACCGGATCGTCAAGCAGTTCCTGGCGCGCCGTTCCGGGCGCGGGCGAGCGCCCTCCCGTCTGCTCCCGGGCGAGCCTGCCGAGGCCGAGCCGACCTTCGAGGTTCCGCGCGGCCAGCCTATCGAGGCGGGTCAAGCCGAGACGTCGGTCAATCCGCGTTCGCGCTCGGCCAAGCTGCGCTACGCCATGCGCTCGCCCGCGCCGGCGCGAGGAATGGATAGCGTGGTCGCGGCGTTGACTCACCTGCCGGCGCGACCCGGGAGGACAGGCTGATGTGGCGGCTCTTGCACGCGGCGGCGATCGCCGCGCTCATCGGATCGGCGGCCTATGTCTATGGCGTGAAATACCGCACGATCTACGCCTCCGAGCAGCTGGTGAAGACGCGTCATCTGATCAGAAAGGAGAAGGACGCGATCAACCTGTTGCGCGCGGAATACGCGCATCTGGCGCGCCCTGACCGCATCCAGGCGCTCGCGGACGCAAAGCTTGGCATGCAGCCGCTGGCATTGAGCCAGATCACGACGGTCGAAGACTTGCCTGAGGCCCCGCCCAAGGTCGACTCGATTGGCCGCACGCTGGAGTCGCTCGGGTTGCCGGGCGACAGCGCCACTCCCGCCGCTGACGCCGGCGGCGCGACTCCTCCGGTGAGGTGAGAGATGGCGGAGACGCCCAACGACGCAGGCCCGCGACTCGCCGCTCCTACGCCGCCGCGCCGCAAGCGCGCGGACGCGGTCGCCGCCGCGGCGACCCGCTGTCTTCACCGCTACGTGCCGAAGAATTTCGGCGTGAATCTCGAGCCAGCCGGCCCGCGAACGCCGGCTCCGCCGCTCAAGGCGCGGATCGCGACGGCGAAAGGCATTGTCTTGGCGACACGACTGCCGCTGACGCGCCTCGACCGTTCTGGTTCACGCATCCGCGCCGTCGCGCTGGGCGTGTTCGTCGCCTACGCCGCCATCGGCGCCAAGCTCGTGGCGCTCGGCCTCTCGCATGATCCGCCGCAGTCGCTCAAAGGGGACGCTGATCGGGCCGTTTCAGGCGCGCGGCCGGATCTTCTCGATCGCAATGGTGAACTTCTCGCCACCGACATCAAGACCATGTCGGTGTTCGCCGAACCTAACCGAATCATCGATGTGGACGAAGCCGTCGAACTCATCACCGCGGTGCTGCCCGACGTCAATGCAAAGGAGTTGCGGGAGCGGCTCGCGTCGAAAAAGGGATTCGTGTGGGTCAAGCGCCAGATCACGCCCAAGGAGCGGGCGGAGATCTTTCACCTTGGCCTACCGGGCGTCGGCTTTCTGCCCGAGAACAAGCGCGTTTATCCCAATGGTCCGATCGGCGCTTATGTGATCGGCTATGTCGACAAGGACAACGTCGGCATCGCCGGCATGGAGAAATATCTCGACGAGCAGAGTCTGACCGATCCGCACGTTGCCGGATTCACTGTCGACCCCAACATGCTGAAGCCGGTCAGACTGTCGATCGACCTCGGGATGACGCATGCGTTGCGAGACGAACTCGAGCGCGGAATGGAGCGCTTTCGCGCCAAGGCCGCCGCCGGCATGGTTATGGACGTCAATACCGGCGAGGTGCTGGCGCTAGAATCGTTGCCCGATTTCGATCCCAACGACCCGGGCGACATGCGCGATCCGACCAAGATCAACCGCATCTGCGTCGGCGTCTACGAGATGGGCTCGACATTTAAGGCGCTCACGATCGCGATGGCGCTCAATTCCGGCAAGGTCAATCTCGGTTCGCGCATCGACGCGCGCCAGAGCCTGCGTTACGGCCGTTTCACCATTCACGATTTCGACGCCACCCATCGTGTGCTGACCGTTCCAGAGGTATTCACGCATTCCTCGAACATCGGCGCCGCGCGCATGGCGATGATGGTTGGCGTCGACGGGCACAAGGCGTTTCTGAAGAAGATGGGCCAGCTCGACCGGCTGCGCACCGAGCTTCCCGAGAACGCCGAACCGCTGGTGCCCAAGCACTGGGGCGAGCTCAACACCATGACCATCGCCTTCGGCCAGGGCATCAACGTCGCGCCGATTCAGGCGGTGATGGCGGTGGCGGCGCTGGTCAACGGCGGCTACTTGATGACGCCGACCTTTCTTCCGCGCACCCAGGAAGAGGCGGCGGAGGTTCGCCATCGCGTCGTCAGCGCGCAGACGTCCGAGTCGCTGCGCTACCTGATGCGCTCCAACGCGACGCACGGTTCGGCGAGATTCGCCAACGTCCCCGGCTATTACGTGGGCGGCAAGACCGGCACCGCCGACAAGATCATCCACGGACGCTATTCGCAGAACCGGGTGTTCACGACCTTCATGGCGATCACGCCCGCCAACAAACCGAAATACCTTTACCTTACGATCTACGACGATCCGCAGGCTGCGCCCGAGGATCACGGTTTCCATACCGCCGCATACAACGCGGGACGGGTCACCGGCGCGCTGATTCGTCGCATCCAACCGCTGGAAGGCGTCCCGCCGGCCAAGGAGGCGCCCGACCAGCCGTTCCCCATCATCGCGCGATTGGGTTATGGAGCCGACGCCGACAAGGTCGGCAAGGAGTGAGAAAGGGCGAAATGAGGCGTCTGGGCGATATTATCGACCTGGAGAGCGCGGACGGCGCGCTGGCCTCGCGGGAGATCGCGGGGCTGGCGTCCGACAGCCGCAAGGCGATGCCCGGCGACGTGTTCTTCGCCCTCGCAGGGGCGAAGGGCGACGGTCTCGATCATGCCGAGGAGGCGCTGGCGAAGGGCGCGGCCGTCGTCGTCGCGGAGCGCGAGCGGCGGTTCGCCGGCGCCGCAATGGTCAGGGTCGCCGACGCTCGTTCCGCGCTCGCGCATGCGGCGGCGCGATTCTTTCCGCGTCAACCCGAAACGATCGTCGCCGTGACCGGGACCAGCGGCAAAACCTCGGTCGCCGCCTTCGCGCGCCAAATCTGGCAGGCGCTCGGCCGGGACTCGGCTTCGCTCGGGACGATTGGCGTCGTATCGCGTCCGCTGACCTCTTACGGATCGCTGACGACGCCGGATCCGATCGTGCTGCATCAGATTCTTGATCGGCTCGCCGAGGCGGGCGTCACTCATCTGGCTCTGGAGGCCTCGTCTCACGGCCTCGACCAAAAGCGTCTCGACGGCGTGCGTCTGGCCGCCGCGGCCTTCACCAATCTGACGCGCGATCACTTGGACTACCACCTGACAAGCGAGGCCTATCTCGCCGCCAAGCTTCGCCTTTTTCGCGAGCTCCTGCCCATTGGCGCGCCAGCTGTCGTCGACGCCGACAGCGACATCGCGCCGCGCGTCATCGAAGCCGCGCGCGGACGCGGCCTCGACGTGATCACGGTCGGCGCCAAGGGCGAGACGATCCGGCTCGCGTCCACCGCCCGCGACGGCCTCGCCTCGATGCTTGAACTGGAGTTCGGCGGCCGTCGCCGCCGCGTAAGGCTGCCTTTGCCGGGCGACTTCCAGATCGCCAACGCGCTGGTCGCCGCCGGCCTCTGCATCGCGACCGGCAGCGACGCCGAGGCGACGTTCGACGCCCTGCGGTCGTTGCGAGGCGCGCCGGGGCGGCTCGAGCGCATCGGCGAGACGCGCGGCGCGACGGTTTTCGTCGACTATGCGCACAAGCCCGATGCGCTCGAAAAGGCTCTGGCGGCCCTGCGGCCCTACGTGCGCGGGCGCCTCATCCTCGTGTTCGGTTGCGGCGGCGACCGCGACGCCGGCAAGCGGCCGATCATGGGCGCGATTGCGGCCCGCAGCGCCGATGTGGCGATCGTCACCGACGACAATCCGCGCTCCGAGAAGGCCGCCGCGATCCGCGCGCAGATTCTCGCCGCCGCGCCACGCGCGCTGGAGATCGGCGACCGAGCCGAGGCGATTCGCGCGGGCGTCGCCATGCTCGCCGCCGGCGACGCGCTTCTGATCGCCGGCAAAGGTCATGAAATCGGGCAGATCGTCGGCGATACGACGCTGCCGTTCAGCGACGCGGACGAAGCGCGCGCGGCGTTGCAGGAGGCGGCATGACGCCGCTGTGGACCGAATCGGAACTGACGCATGCGCTCGGCGGCGCGGCCAGCGCGCCGCTCCGGGGCGCGGTAGGCGGGGTTTCGATCGACACCCGCACGCTGGAGGCCGGCGACATTTTCTTCGCTGTCAAGGGTGAAACCCACGACGGCCACGACCATGTCGCGCGCGCCTTCGAGGCCGGCGCCGCGGCGGCGGTCGCAACGCGCGAGCGAGCCGGCGCGCTCGCCGCGTTCGGGCCCGTGTTCGCGGTCGACGACGCGTTGGGCGCGCTGGAGCGGCTCGCGATCGCGTCGCGCTCGCGCTCGAAGGCGCGCATTGTCGCGGTGACGGGCTCGGCCGGCAAGACCAGCGCGAAGGAGATGCTGCGCACGATGCTCTGCGCCTGCGGCGCGACCCACGCCTCGCCCGCTTCCTACAACAACCATTGGGGCGTGCCTTTAACCTTGGCGCGCATGCGGGCGGGCGCCGACTTCGGCGTCCTCGAGATCGGCATGAATCACGCCGGCGAGATCGCGCCGCTTACGCGGATGGCGCGTCCCCATGCGGCGCTCGTGACAACGATCGCGGCGGTCCACATCGAGTATCTGGGCTCCCTCGAGGCGATTGCCGACGCGAAGGCGGAAGTGTTCCTGGGGCTCGAGCCGGGCGGGACGGCCGTGCTCAATCGCGACGCGCCGCAATTCGGTCGTCTCGCGAAAGCCGCGGCGGCGAGGGGAGCGCGCGTGGTCAGTTTCGGCGCCAGCGCCGGATGCGACGCCCAACTCCTGGACGCCGTGGAGACCGACAATGGCTCGCGCGTGCGGGCGCGCGTCCTGGGGCGCGAGATGCGCTTCGTTCTCGGCGCCCCCGGCGTCCACATGGCGCTGAACGCCCTTGGCGCGCTTCTCGCGACAAACGCACTTGGCGCGGACATCGAGACGTGCGCCGCCGCGCTCGACCGATTTTCGCCGCAGAAGGGCAGGGGCGAGCGCATCACCGTCGCGACAGCCGAGGGCTCAGCCACCATCATCGACGAATCCTACAACGCCAACCCGGCCTCGATGCGGGCCGCCCTGTCGCTGCTTGGCGCGGCGAGGCCGGGGCCGAACGGGCGGCGGATCGCGATCATCGGCGACATGCTCGAACTTGGGGCCGACGGCGCTGCGATGCACGCGCAGCTGGCGGCCGATCTATGCGCCAACAAAGTCGATCTCCTGTTCGCCGCGGGGCCGCTTGCGCGGGCGTTGTTCGACGCTGCGCCCGCGTCGATGCGCGCGGCCTGGACCCAGGGGCCGGTCGAGCTGACCGCCGAAGTCGCAAGCGCGCTGAGGGCCGGCGACGTCGCAATGGTCAAGGGGTCCAACGGCAGTCGGATGGGTCCGGTGGTCGCGGCCCTGCGAGAGCATTTCTCCCGCCCCGGCGCGGGAGGTTAGGAAGCTCGATGCTGACGTGGCTCGCTGACATTCCGGAATTGCCGGGCGTATTCCACCTGTTCCGCTATCTGACCTTCCGCACCCTCGGCGCCGCGGGAACAGGGCTCTTTCTGGTCTTCTTCCTCGGTCCGACGATCATTTCCGCGCTTCGTCTCAAGCAGGGCAAGGGTCAGCCGATCCGCTCTGACGGTCCGGCCTCCCATATTCTGACAAAAAAGGGCACGCCGACCATGGGCGGCCTGATGATCCTGTTCGGTCTGTTCGTGTCCGCGCTGCTATGGGCCAATCTTGAAAGCCCTTATGTGTGGATCGTGCTGTTTGTCACTGCGGGCTTCGCCGGGATCGGCTTCTACGACGACTTTCTGAAAGTAACCAAGCAGTCGAATAGCGGCTTCTCCGGCCGGGCCCGGCTCGCGGCTGAATATGTGGTCGCGGCGCTCGCCTGCTATGCGATGATGCAGATCGGCGCCGTCGGGACGACCGAACTCGCGGTTCCCTTCGTCAGCGGCTACGTATTCGACTTCGGCTGGGGCTTCCTGCTGTTCGGCCCTTTTGTGATCGTCGCGTTCGGCAATGCGGTCAATCTGACCGACGGCCTCGACGGTCTGGCGATCGTTCCAGTCATGATCGCCGGGGCGACGCTCGGCCTCATCGCCTATCTCGCCGGCAGCGCGATCTATTCGCACTATCTTTTGATCAATCACGTCCCCTTTGCCGGCGACCTCATGGTGGTCTGCGGCGCGATGATCGGCGCCGGCGTCGGGTTCCTGTGGTTCAACGCGCCGCCGGCCCAGATTTTCATGGGCGACACCGGTTCGTTGGCGCTCGGCGGCCTGCTCGGCGCGACGGCGGTGGCGATCAAGCACGAGATCGTGCTGGCGGTGATCGGCGGCCTTTTCGTCATTGAGGCGTTGTCGGTCGTCGTGCAGGTCGCTTCATTCAAGCTTACCGGCAAGCGCGTATTTCGCATGGCGCCGATCCATCATCACTTCGAACAGCTCGGCTGGTCGGAGGCTCAGATCGTCATGCGCTTCTGGATCATCGCCTTCGTGCTGGCGATGGTCGGCCTCGCATTTCTCAAGCTGAGGTGACGATGACGCCGGTCGAGACTTTGCGCGGTCAGAACGTCGCCGTCTTCGGTCTCGGCGGGTCGGGGCTGTCGACCCTGCGGGCGCTGGCGGAAGGCGGCGCAGCGGTCGCGGCGTGGGACGACAACTCGGAGGCGCGCGACCGCACGGCCGCCGCGGGCTTCGACCTCGTCGATCTCGCCAAGGCCGATTGGCGCGGCTTCAAGGTCCTCGTTCTGTCGCCGGGCGTGCCGCTGACGCATCCGGCGCCGCATTGGACGGTCAGGCTCGCGGAACAGGCCGGCGTTCCGATCGTGGGCGATATCGAGCTATTCACCCGCGAACACAACGCCAGAGCGCCCGATTCGCCGTTCGTGGCGGTCACCGGCACCAACGGCAAATCGACGACAGCCGCGCTTATCGCCCATATTCTGAAGGACGCCGGACGGGACGTCGCCCTGGGCGGAAACATCGGCGTGCCGGTTCTCGAACTGCCGCCGCCCGCGAACGATCGCGCGCATGTGATCGAGTGTTCGTCCTATCAGATCGACCTCGCGCCTTCGCTCGCCCCGAGCCTCGGCGCGCTCATCAACATCACTCCGGACCATCTCGATCGGCACGGCGATCTCGCGCGCTACGCCGCGATCAAGGAGCGCCTCGTCGCCCAGTCCGATGTCGCGCTGATCGGCGTTGACGACCAGCCAAGCCGGGAGATCTGCGCACGCCTGAAGGCCCGCGCGGGCAAACCGCGCGTCATCGCGGTGTCGGGCGAGGCGTCGCCGCTTGCCGACGTCATCGTGAGCGAGCGTCGGGTGTTGTCGCGCGCAGAGGCTGCGCTCCCCGTCGATCTCGCCGGCGCGAGGGCGCTGCGAGGCGCGCACAACGGCCAGAACGCGGCGTTCGCCTACGCCGCGGCGAGGGCGATGGGCGTCGAGCGTGATCAAATCGCGCGAGCGTTCTTGTCCTTCCCCGGCCTCGCGCACCGCATGGAGGAGATCGGGCGCCTGGGCAGGGTGCTGTTCGTCAACGACTCCAAAGCGACCAATCCGGACGCGGCGGAGAAGGCGCTCTTGTCGTTTCGCGACATATACTGGATTCTCGGCGGCAAGCCGAAGGAGGGCGGAGTCGAGCCGCTTCGCCGGCTGTTCCCGCGGGTCGCCAAGGCCTATTTGATCGGCGCCGCGAGCGAGGAGTTTGCGCGCACGCTTTCCGGCGCCGTGCGGACGGAGAGATGCGGGACCCTGAGCGCGGCGACGGAAGCGGCGGCGAAGGATGCGTCGGGATCCGGGGCGGAAGAGCCGGTGGTGCTGTTATCGCCGGCTTGCTCCTCGTTTGATCAATTCAAGAATTTCGAGGCGCGTGGCGACGCTTTCCGGGCGGCCGTCGCCGGCCTGATCGCGCGCGCGGGCGTCGCCCGGACGCGCGACTAAAGAGGGAGCGGCAGCCTATGATGTCCAGAGCGGAACGCGGCCCGGTCGCCGATTGGATGCGCACGATCGATCGTTGGCTCCTCGGCTCGTTCGGGGCGCTGATGGTGATCGGTCTGGTGATGGCGCTCGCGGCGAGCCCCGCGGTCGCCGAGCGGCTCAACCTTTCGACCTTTCATTTCGTCGATCGACAGGCGTTTATGCTGCCGCCGACGGCGATCGTTATGGTCGCGACCTCGTTCCTGTCGCCCCGCCACGTTCGTCGCGCGGCGCTGCTGGTGTACGTCGTGTCGCTGGCGCTCATCGTCCTTGCGCTGATGTACGGGGTGGAGGTCAAGGGCGCGCGGCGATGGATCTTCGGCCTCCAGCCCTCGGAATTCATCAAACCCGCCTTTGTCGTTCTCGCCGCGTGGGCGTTTACCGAAAGCGGCCGCAAGGCGCCGACGGCGGTGCTGGCGAAGGTTCTGTCCTTCGTGATTCTGCCGCTGACGATCGTCCCGCTGATCCTGCAGCCTGACTTCGGCCAGACGCTGCTGGTGGGGATCGTCTGGGCCTCGCTTTTTTTCATGGCCGGCCTGCACTGGTTCTGGGTGGCCGGCATCGGCGGGCTTGGGGTCGCGAGCGGCTTCACCGTCTTCAAGCTGTCGCCGCACGTGCACGAGCGGGTGTTGCGCTTTCTCGACCCGGACTCAACCGGGGGCATGGTCGACACTTTCCAGGTCGACACCGCCCTGCAGAGCATCCTTTCGGGAGGCTGGTTCGGACGGGGGCCGGGCGAGGGGGTCTACAAGCGCATCCTCCCGGACGCGCACACCGACTTCGTCTTCGCGGTCGCCGGCGAGGAATTCGGCATGATCGCCTGTCTGGCGCTGATCGCCTTCTTCGGCTTCATCGTGTTGCGCGGGCTCCTTCTCGCCTTGCGCAATCAGGACCCGTTCTGCCGTTTCGTAGCCGCAGGCATGACGATCATGTTTGGCGTGCAAAGCTGGATCAACATTGCGGTCAACCTGCGGGCGGTGCCGGCCAAAGGGATGACGTTGCCATTCATCTCCTATGGCGGCTCGTCCCTGCTCGCGCTCGGTCTCGGCATGGGGTTCCTGCTTGCGGCGACCCGCAAGCGCCCGTTGGCGGATCTGGAGCATCACGTGGCCGCGGCGGAATGAACCGTCCGCGCTGCGTTCTGCTGGCCGCTGGCGGCACCGGCGGCCATCTCTTCCCGGCCGCCGCCCTTGCCGCCGCGCTGGCCGGGCGCGGCGTCGAGGTCGAACTGGCGACAGACGAGAGGGCGATGAAGTTCGGCGAGGATTTCCCGGCTCGCGCGATACACGCCTTTCCCTCCGCCACGACGACCGCCGCCGGACTAGTCGCCAAATCGCGCGCGGCGCTCACTTTGGGCGTGGGCGTGGCGGTGGCGCTGGTCAAGCTCAGGCGCATAAGGCCGCGCGCCGTCGTGGGCTTTGGCGGATATCCGACGGTGCCCCCGCTCGTCGCGGCCTCCCTGCTGCGCATTCCCAGCGCGTTGCATGAGCAGAACGCGGTGATGGGTCGGGCCAACCGTTTCCTCAGCCCCCGCGTTTCTCTTATCGCCTGCGGCTTTCCCGATTTGAGGGAGGTCGACGCGGCGACCAAGGCCAAGACGCGCTTCACCGGCAATCCTGTCCGTCCAGCCGTCATCGCGGCCGCCTCGACGCCCTATCCCGATTTCGCCGGTCGTCGCCTCAGATTGCTGGTGACCGGGGGATCGCAAGGAGCGCGGGTGATGGCCGACGTCGTTCCGGCGGCGCTGGCGCTGCTCAGCGCCGACGAGCGCCAGTGGATCCGTCTAACCCAGCAGGCGCGCGGCGAGGACAAGGCGCGCGTCGCCGCCGCCTGCGCGCGGATGAAATTTCCGGTTGAGATCGCCGAGTTCTTCGACGATCTGCCGGCCAGGATGGCGGACTCGCATCTCGTCATCGGCCGGGCCGGCGCTTCGACGGTGTCCGAGCTCGCGGTCATCGGCCGCCCCTCGGTTCTGGTGCCGTTCCCGCATGCGCTCGATCATGACCAGGCCGCGAATGCGGCGACGCTCGCCGCGTCGGGAGGCTCGACGGTGGTGCCGCAATCCGACTTCACGCCCGAGCGGCTGGCGAAGATACTTCAGGAAGCGCTGGCCTCGCCGGCGAAGCTCGCGGCCTCGGCCCAGGCCGCGAAATCGACCGGCGTCGCGGAGGCGGCCGACCGTCTCGCGGATCTCGTTCTGAGCATTGCGCTGCCGATTTGACGGCCCCGCGACGGCCGGATCGCTTGCCCTCTTGAATGTGGAAAGCAAGAGGGGTCCCGCGCCTTTGGAAAGGAAAACCCCGCGCCAGTGGGGAATTACCGGGCGGGGCGAGGCGGCGCCAGCATTGTGATGAAGCAGATTGTCGCGCCGTTTCTCAGTTCAGTTGCGCGTGGCGCGGCTGGCAGCCCGCGATAAAACGCTGGCGGCCGCGAGTCTTGCCGAAAGCCGCCAAGTTTCTGCCTTTTCCCGCCAAGTTCGCTTGCTGGCGCTGCGCCGGCGCAGGCAAGCCCGGCTTATGCCGACTCCGAAAGTTGCTTCCCGTTCCGGGCGGCGGACGGCGAGCGGCCAGTCCAGCGTTTGAAGGCGTGATTGAACGACGTTGAGCCCTCGTATCCGAGAAGCCAGGCGATTTGCGCCAACGAGAACCCCGGCTCTTTGAGATACTCGAGCGCCAGGCTTCGGCGTAATTGGTCGACGACCTCGGCGAAGGTCGTGGCTTCGGCGGCGAGCCTGCGCGACAAAGTCCGAACGCTGACGCCCAGCGCTTTGGCGACCCTCTCCGCCTGCGCCTGGCCGTGCGGCAACAATCGTTGGACTTCGGTCTCGACCGAAGCGCGCAAGGAGCCGGTTGCGGTGTTGCGCGCCCTCGCGGCCTCGTCGCAGAACGGCCGCAGCGTTTCGAGCAAATGTGGATCTTCGGTGACGAGCGGAAGAGCGAACGTTTCGTTCGAGAACTCGATCTGATCGGACGGCGCGCCGAACTCGACCGGGCAGCCGTAAAATCGTTCGAACTCCCGCACGTCGGTGGTGCGAGCATGCGCCCAGGCGACCCGGGTCGGCCGGACCTCGCGGCCCGTAATCTCCCGGAGAGCCTTGACGACCACGGAAATCCCGAATTCCGAATTCTGCCGCATCCGATGCCGCGAAATCCCGACGTAGTCGACATCAACGATGACGCCCACAGGCCGGTGCGTTAATTTCAAGCGTATGCTTTCGTTGACAATTTTACAGTAACGGGCAAGCAGCGCGACTGACTCGTCCATACTTTTCGCTGCGGACACGACGTAAAACAATAGGCCTGCCGCGCGCGGATTCGACTGCTCGGCGAGGTGGAGCCCGAAGGCGCTGTCGCCCATCGCCTCGGCCGCGTACTCGAGTAAATTCACCTGAGCCATCGCGGAGACCCGGTCCCGCGGATCGTCGAAGGCGCGCTCCGAAAGCCCGGCCCGCTGCAACAGCGCCGTTGTTGGCACGTTGTGCTTTTGCAGAGCCGCAATCGCACACTTGGCGGCGAAGCCTGTCACTGTCGGCGGGTGAAGACTCGCTCGCTCGGTCACGTCAATGCCCCCACGATTAACGCGCAGCCTCATCTAGCGGCTGTTTTAGGCGCGAATGCAAGGGGAAAGGAACCAGTGACGCCGACGCGTTCGCCTGCGGGCGGAAGAACGCCGACGCGCCGGTCGCGCCCGCGGTCGGACTGATCCGGATCCGAACATATCCGCCTCGATCGCGCTCTCAGCTATGGTCTCAAATATTCGAGCGAATCCGGCGACAAGCGCCTGGGGCGGATCAGCCGACGACAACTCGAACCGATGAGAGGGGAAGCGCCATGCGCGTCCACGCCATTCAAACCGGGAGGGTGCAGATCAAGGCGAGCCAGATCGTCGGCAGGGGACATGGCCTTGCGCGTCGCCTCCGGCCGCTGATCGACGCCGAATGGTCGCCGTGGCTGCCGACTTTGGCCTATGCGGTCGAACATCGCGACGGCGTGATCCTCGTCGATACGGGCGCCTCGGCTGAACTCAAGCGCCTGCCGCGCTGGCATCCCTATTTTCGACTCGCGGTGCGCTTCGACATCGAGCCGGAACAGGAGATCGCGCCGCAACTGCAGGTGATCGGCATCGGCGCCGACGACGTCAGACGAGTCGTGCTGACGCACCTGCATATCGATCACGACGCTGGCCTGGCGGCGTTCCCGAAGAGCGAGGTGCTGGTCAGTCCCGGCGAACTCGCCATCGCCTCGGGAATTGCCGGCCGGATTCGCGGCTACCTGCCGCAGCGCCGGCCAGAAAATTTCGATCCCACGCCGCTCGCCCTCGACGGCGGCGCCTACGGGCCTTTCGCTCGCTCACGGCGTCTGACCGCCGACGGCGCGATCGTCGCCGTCGCCACCCCCGGCCATACGCCCGACCATCTTTCGATCATCGTCGAGGACGGCGATGCGGCGATCTTCATCGCCGGCGACGCCTCATACGACGAGGAGGCGATGCTGGCGGGCCGGATCGACGGCGTCGGCGCCGATGAAGGCGCGGCGTCGACGACGCTGAGCGCCATCCGGACCTTCGCGGCCTCGCGCCGCACGATCTATCTGCCGGCGCACGACCCGGGCGCGCCGGGACGCCTCGCCGTGCGCCGGATGACGGGACGGGCCCTTTCCTAATCCATCACTGCGTGCGCCGCAGCCCCCGGTCCGACCGGCGCCGGCGCCAGCTTCGGCGAGCGGATCAGCGCCAGCAGCGGAAAGGCGCAGAGCGAGACTAGCGTCATCAACAGGAAGTCGTTCGAATAAGCCATCGCGGCGGCCTGTCGCGTGATCAGCGCGTCGAGCGCGGCGAGGTTGGGCAGGCCGTGGCCCGCCAGCATGCCGGCGCCCGGCATGTGAAGCGCGTCGCTGAACGGCGTGACATGTTCAACGAGCTGGCTGTGGAACGCGGTGGTCATGTTGGTCAGCTGGGCGATGACGATCGAAATGCCGACCGCGGAGCCGAGGTTGCGGATCAGTGTCCACAGCGCCGCGCCCTCGGTGCGCAATTCCGCCGGCAGGCTGGCGAAGGCGAGGGTGTTGAGCGGAACGAACACGAAGCCGAGCCCGAATCCCTGCACGACCGAGTTGATGGCGATGGTCTGCGCCGGGACGTCGAGCGACCAGCCGACCATCAGCCACAGCGACGTCGTCGCCAGCGTCAGGCCGACAAAGATCAGCAGCCGCGGATCGACCTTGTTGCTGAGCCGCCCGACCAGAAACATCGCGACGAAGGTTCCAATGCCGCGCGTTCCCAGCAGATAGCCACTGGTGAGAACGGGATAGCCGAGCAGGTTCTGAATGAAGGGCGTCACCAGCGCCAATGTCGCCAGCAGGATGACGCCGATCAGGAACATGAAGACGAGGGCGATCGAGAAATTCCAGTCGCGAAAGATACGCACCGAAATGAACGGCCGCCGCGAGGTGAGGCAGTCGGCGAGGAAGAAATAGAAGCCGACGACGGCGATGATCGCTTCGATGACGATCTCGCTGGAATCGAACCAGCCGAGTTCCTGTCCACGGTCGAGCATCAACTGCAGCGCGCCGATGCCGACGGAGAGGCTCGTGAACCCGAACCACGAGAACGGCACGTCGCGCCGGGTCGGGGTCTCGCTCATGAAGAAAGAGAGGCCGAACGTCGTCAACAGCCCGAACGGCAGGTTGACGAAAAACACCCAGCGCCAGGAATAGGATTCGGTCAGCCAGCCGCCGAGCGTCGGACCCATAATCGGCCCCAGCATCACGCCCATCCCCCAGATCGCCATCGCCGAGCCGCGTCTGTTGGGCGGGAAGATGTCGAGCATCACCGCCTGGCTCAACGGCACCAGCGCCGCGCCGAATACGCCTTGCAGCAGCCGGTAGGCGACCATCTGCTCGATCGAGAGCGCGACGCCGCACATCATCGAGGCGATCGTGAATCCGGCGGTGCAGACGATGAACAGCTTCTTGCGGCCGAACCGGGTCGCCATCCAGCCGAGCGGCGAGGTCATGATCGCAGCGGCGATGATGTAGGAGGTCAGGACCCAGTTGATCTGGTTCTGCGTGGTCGAAAGCGAGCCCTGCATGTAGGGCAGGGCGACATTGGCGATGGTGGTGTCGAGCGCCTGCATGACCGTCGCCATCATGATGCAGACGGTCAGCGCCCATCGCACCGTGGGCAGGATGGTCTCGTAGAGCGGCCGGGTCATTTTGTCGTCGCGGAGGCCTTGGACGCGAACACGCTCCTCGTCAGGTCGCCCGCCCATTGCGCCAGACCGCCGATGACGCCGCCAAGCGAGCGCGAGCGGCCGGTGTCGATCGAGACGTCCGCGCTCATCCCGGCGCGAAGGTTGGTCGTGTCCTCATGAGGATCGAAGCAGAAGCGCAAAGGCACGCGCTGGACGACCTTGACCCAGTTGCCGCTGGCGTTTTGCGGCGGAAGAATCGCAAACTGAGCTCCGGTTCCCGGCGCGATCGAGCAAATTCTGCCGGCCCAGACCCGGTCTGGAAACGCATCGACCGTCACCGTCGCGGGCATGCCCTGGCGAACGTAAGTCAGGTCCGATTCCTTTGGATTTGCGTCGACCCAGAGGCCGGTGTTGGCGACAATCGCGAACACCGGCTGGCCGGCCGGAGCGACGCGTCCCAACTCGATCTGGGCCACCTGGGTCGCCACGCCGTCGATCGGCGCCAGGATCTTCGTATTGCGCAGATTGCGTTCGGCGTCCTCGACCCCCGCCTCGGCTTCAATATATTGGGGAAATTTATCGATCGAGGCGTCCAGGGCTCCGCCGAGCTTGACCATGGTCGCGGCCTGCTGCTGGCGCACGAATTCGAGCAGTTGCTTGGCCTGGATCAGCGTCGCCATCGAGGTGTCGCGATCGTTGATCGTTCCCGCGGCGCGCGCGACCAGCTGGTTCTTGCGGTCGAAATCGGCCTGGCGCATGCGCACTGCGTCCTCGCCCATCTTGATCTGGTCCTGGTTGCTCACATACGAGGAGCGTAAATTCGCGAATTCGATCTTCGCCGCGTCGAGCCGGCCTTGGGCGAGCAGAAGCGCGGTCTGGTAGGGGGCCGGGTCGATGTCGAACAGCCGATCGCCGGTCTTCACCTTCTGGCCCTCGATGACGTGAACGGCGACGATCGGTCCGGAAACCTGCGGCGTGATCAGCACCTTCTGGGCTCCGACATAGGAATTGTCCGTCGTCACGTAACGGCCGCCGTGCAGCCACAAGGCGAACGCGCCCGCCAGCGCGATCAGCGGTATGACGACCAGCATAACGAATCGCATTGATCCGCCGCGCTTGCCCTTGGCGGCGGTCGGGGGAAGATCTTGCGCCGGCGCGGGCGCGACCGGCTGGGGCGAGGGCGCCCTGGCGGGAGCGAATTGAACCGGCTGCCCTGACGGCGACGCGGCGGACGCGGACGAATGCGGCTGGCCGGAAGAAGCCGCCTTGGCCGCCGCCAGCTGAACGGGCGGCGGGGCGTCGGCAGGGGCGCCCTGTTCCGCGGATTCCAGCGCCGCGGCCGACTTGGATTGAATCACGTCTTCTGGGCTCCCGAATGCAATTCGCTCTTGAGATTGGCCTTGATGGCGGCGAGGCCCTCATGCAGATCGCTAATGGCCTTTTGATCCAGACCCGACAGCGCGCGCGCCATCACGTCCTCGGCCAGCGCTCCGAGGCCGCGCAGCGTCGGCGCCGCCTTCTCGGTCAGATAAAGACGATGGGCGCGGCGGTCGGTCGCGTCGTCGCGCCGTTCGACCAAACCGGCCGAGGTCAGCTTGTCGATGAGGCGGCCGAGCGTGATCGGCGTCAGGTCGAGCGCGTCGGCCAGTTCGCTCTGCTTGAAGCCCTCGCAGCGCTGAAGCCGCGCCAGGACCGCCCATTGGGCGCGCGTCGTATTGAGTTCGCGCGCGCGTTGGTCGGAATAGGTCCGCAGCAGCCGCGCGGCGTCGCTGAGCGCGAACCCGAGTTCGCGGGCGGGAGAGAACATGAGTTTGTGAGCGTTTGATAACATAAGCAGGCTTATAATATGCAGGGCTAGGAAAGATCAAGCACGCTTCAGGGCGTCCGGCGAGCGCTTTTTATCGGGGGACCTGGGAACGATCGGGGCTTGACCGGCCGCGTCGTCGCGCTGAGACATTTGCCTGTTCGGGGCCCGCGGGCGCATATCACAAGATATACGCGGTTTATATTAGCCACGATGATTTTTTTTCGTTCGGATTCGCTCTAACGCGTTGAAAAGTCCCGATTCGGACGAGGGAGTCCAAGCAAATCCAAGCAAATCCAAGCATTTTTTCTCTTGGATTCTCTTGGATTTGTTTGGTCCGGCTTGGATTGGCTTGGAAAGGTTTGGCTGAACCGCGCAAGCGTTCGGCGCTCGCTCAAGCACTTAGTGTCTTTGTAATTGACAGCGCGGCCCATTCGCGGCGCCGGTCTCGGAGGCGAAATCAACTACCCCGATACGTCGAATAGGCCCAGGGCGAGACCAGGAGCGGCACATGGTGATGCGCCGCCGGATCAGCGATCCCGAACCGGATCGGCACCAGGTCCAGGAACGGCGGCTCGGCGAGGTTCGCGCCCCGGCGGCGGAAGTAGTCGCCGACCTCGAAGACGAGCTCGAACCGGCCGGCGCGCGACTGTGCGGCCCCGATCAGAGGCTCGTCGGTGCGCCCGTCGGCGTTGGTCGCGACCTCCTTGACCAGTTTGCGTTTCTCCGGCGCCTCCAATTCATAGAGTTCGAACGCGCACCCCTTCGGCGGGTCCGCCGCGCGTGACGTCGAGGACGTGGGTTGTGAGGCCGGCCAATGTCTGCTCCGTCAAGTCGGCGTAGGCTCGAGAGGTCCTGAACGCGACGTTTCGCCGGCGACCGTAGCCCGTCGGCGCCAATTTCGCCAAGGTTTCGTTCTCGCATGCGACATTCGCATGGCTGCGACGCCGTTGGGCGACATTGCCAAAGCGACGGACGCATGAGAAATAACACGGCGAATTCGCGCGCGCCGTTTTTTTGCAAGCGCGAGAGGGAGGCCGACCTGATGGACAACGATCCCGCAGTCGAAACAGCCGAGACGACGGAATGGCTTGACGCGCTGGATTCGGTGGAGGCGTTCGAGGGCCTCGGGAGGGTCGACGAAATCCTGGACTCGGTGGTCAAGTCGGCCCGGCGTAAGGGCGCGAGTCTGCCGTTCGCCGCCAATACCGCCTACGTCAACACCATCCCGCCCGACGCGCAACCGCGCCATCCCGGCGACAGAGCGATCGAGCAACGCATCCGCCGTTTCGTGCGCTGGAACGCGGCGGCGATCGTCGTCAAGGCGAACAAGGAATCCTCCGAGCTCGGCGGGCATATCGCCAGCTTCCAGTCGGCCGCGACGCTATACGACACCGGTTTTATGCATTTTTGGCATGCCGCCAACGAAAACCATGGCGGCGACCTGATCTATTTTCAGGGACACAGCTCCCCGGGCATTTACGCCCGCGCGTTTGTCGAGGGACGCCTCAGCGAGGAGCAGCTCCTCAATTTCCGCCAGGAGGTTGGGGGTGAGGGCCTGCCGTCCTATCCGCACCCATGGCTCATGCCGGATTTCTGGCAATTTCCGACCGTATCGATGGGACTGGGGCCGCTGATGGCGATCTATCAGGCCCGCTTTCTGCGCTATCTGCACGGCCGCGGCCTCGCCGATACGGCCCCGCGGAAAGTCTGGGTCTTCTGCGGCGACGGTGAGATGGACGAACCGGAATCGCTCGGCGCGATCTCGCTCGCGGGGCGCGAGAAGCTCGACAACCTCATTTTTGTCGTCAACTGCAATCTGCAGCGGCTCGACGGGCCGGTGCGCGGCAACGGCAAGATCGTACAGGAGCTCGAAGCCGACTTCCGAGGCGCCGGCTGGAACGTCATCAAGTGTCTCTGGGGTTCTGGCTGGGACGGGTTGCTCGCCAGAGATTCCGCCGGCAAGCTGCGCCAGCTGATGGACGAATGCGTCGATGGCGAGTACCAGGACTTCAAGTCGAAGGACGGCGCCTATATTCGCAAGAATTTTTTCGGACGCCACCCTGAGACCGCGGCGATGGTCGAGGACTGGACCGACGCGCAGATCTGGTCCCTCACACGCGGCGGCCACGATCCGATCAAAGTCTACGCAGCTTACAAGGCGGCAGTCGAGCACAAGGGTCAGCCGACCGTCATCCTTGCTAAGACCGTCAAGGGCTATGGCATGGGCGCAGCGGGCGAAGGGCAGATGATCGCCCATCAGGCCAAGAAGCTCGGCCATGACGCCTTGAGGACCTTCCGCGATCGGTTTCATATCCCAGTGCCGGACGAGGAGCTCGATAAGGTTCCCTTCCTTCGCTTCGCTGAAGACAGTGAAGAGATGACGTATCTTCGTGCGCATCGCAAAGCGCTCGGCGGATACCTGCCCTCGCGTCGACGAAAGAGCGACCCACTATCCGTCCCTCCGCTTTCGCATTTTGACGCCGTTTTGAAGGCGACCGCTGAGGGGCGGGAAATCTCGACCACCATGGCCTTCGTTCGCATCCTGACGACGCTCCTGCGCGACAAGGACCTCGGCCCCCGGGTGGTGCCGATCGTGCCGGACGAAAGTCGGACCTTCGGTATGGAGGGGTTGTTTCGTCAGGTCGGCATTTTCAGCGAGGTCGGTCAGCTTTACCGGCCGCAGGACGCCGACCAGCTGATGTACTATCGCGAGGATCCGAAGGGGCAGATTCTACAGGAAGGCATCAACGAGCCGGGCGCGATGGCCTCTTTCATCGCGGCGGGCACTTCCTATTCGAGCTCGAACACGCCGATGATTCCCTTCTACATCTACTATTCGATGTTCGGATTCCAACGCATCGGCGATCTCGCCTGGGCGGCGGGCGACATGCGCACCCGCGGCTTCCTGATCGGGGGCACATCAGGCCGCACGACCCTCAATGGCGAGGGACTGCAGCATGAGGACGGACACAGCCACATCCTGGCTTCGACCATTCCCAATTGCGTGACCTACGACCCGACCTATGCCTATGAAGTCGCCGTGATCATCCATGCGGGGCTCAAGCGCATGCTCGTCGGCAACGAGGACGTCTACTACTACATAACGACGCTCAACGAGAACTATCCTCATCCAGCCATGCCGGAGGGCGTGGAAGACGGCATTCTGCGAGGCGCTTACAAACTGCGCGAGGTCGCGGCCAAGAAGCCCGGCCTTCATGTGCGCCTCCTCGGCGCCGGCGCGATTCTGCGCGAGGTTGAGGCGGCCGCCCAGATCTTGGCCGAGGAGCACGGCGTCAGCAGCGAAGTCTGGAGCGTGACCAGCTTCACCGAGTTGCGCCGGGAAGGACTCGACGCTGAGCGCTGGACGATGCTGCATCCCGAGGCCGAGGCGCGGGTTCCCTACATCACGCGCGCGCTCGCGGGCGGAAAGGGGCCCGTGATCGCCTCGACCGACTATATAAAGGCGCTCGCCGACGGCGTTCGGCCCTACGTTCCCGCGCGGTACAAGGTCCTGGGCACCGACGGCTTTGGGCGCTCGGACTATCGGCGGCGTCTGCGCTCTTTCTTCGAGGTTGACCGCTATCACGTCATCGTCGCCAGCCTGAAGGCGCTTGCCGACGACCAGCTGCTGCCGACGCGACGCGTCGCTGAAGCGATATCGAAATATGACATCGACCCAGAGGGGCCGAATCCGGCGCGCAGCTAAGGCCAGTTCGTCCCAATCATCCCCATCGCCCGAAGGAGTGCGCCGGTGGCGAAAATCGACGTGAAGATTCCCGATATCGGTGATTTCAAGGATGTGCCGGTCATCGAGGTGCTGGTGAAGCCTGGCGATTCGGTCAAAGTCGACCAATCGCTGCTGACGCTCGAATCCGACAAGGCGACCATGGACGTGCCTTCGCCAGTCGCCGGCACAGTCGCCGACGTGGTGGCGAAGGTCGGGGATAAGGTGTCGATGGGCGCCTTGATCGCGCGGATCGAAGCCGCGGACGTCGACGCCGCCCCAGCAGCGGCTCCGCCTGCGCCGGCGCCGGCCAAGGAACCTGCCGCGCCTCCGGCGCAGCCGGCGGCCCCGGCGCCCGCTCCTGCTCCGGCCGCCGCATCCGGGCCGGCCAAGGCGGACTTTTCGGGCGTTTTTGCCGGACCCGCCGTGCGCCGTCTCGCCCGCGAGCTGGGTCTCGATCTCAATCTGATCAAGGGCACGGGCGAAAAGGGGCGCATCACCCGCGAGGACGTCAAGGCGGCGCTTGCGGGCCCGGTCGGCGCCGGCGGCGGAGCTGCGCTGCCGGCGGTTCCAACGGTCGACTTCGCCAAATTCGGGCCGGTCGAGGCTGTGCCGCTCTCGCGCATCAAGCGCATCTCTGGGCCCCGCCTTCACGCGTCCTGGGTGAACGTCCCGCATGTCACCCATACTGACGAGGCCGACATCACAGACCTCGACGCGTTTCGCAGGACGCTCGACGAGGCCGCCAAGAAGGACAAGTCCAAGCCTTACCGGGTCTCGTTGCTGCCGCTTCTGCTGCGCGCGACGGTCGCGACGCTCAAGGTCTTCCCGACCTTTAACTCTGCTTTAAGTAACGATGGCAATTCACTTATATTGCGCAATTATTGGCACATAGGCGTTGCGATCGACACCCCCGATGGCCTCGTTGTCGCGGTCATCAAAGACGTCGACCAAAAGGGCGTCGTCGAGCTCGCCCGCGAACTCGGTGCACTTTCCGACAAGGCCCGCGCGGGCAAGCTCGCTCCCGCGGAGATGCAGGGCGCCACCTTCACCATTTCATCTCTGGGCGGCATCGGCGGCACGGCCTTCACCCCGATCGTCAACGCGCCGGAAGTGGCGATCCTCGGCGTCGTGCGTTCGAGGATGGCGCCGGTTTGGGATGGCGAGGCGTTCCAACCGCGCCTGATGCTGCCGCTCTGCCTCTCCTACGACCATCGCGTCATCGACGGCGCCGCGGCCGCGCGCTTCATGCGGCATCTGGCGGGGGTCATCGAGGACATGCGGCGCGTCATCCTCTGAGGCCAGGGAGCAAGGACGGTCATGGCGAGCGAAATCAGGCTTCCTGACATCGGCGACTTCAAGGATGTGCCGATCATCGAGATTCACGTCGCGCCAGGGCAGAGCGTCAGCAAGGAGGCGACGATCCTGACGCTGGAAAGCGACAAGGCCACGCTGGACGTGCCCGCGCCGGAGGACGGCGTGATCGGCGAGATCCATGTCAAGGTCGGCGACAAGGTGAGCCAAGGAGCGCTGCTCGCGACCTACGCGGGCGCGACTGGGCAAAAGGCCGCCGCCGCGCCGGCGGCCGCCCCGACGCTTCCGGCGGCGCCGCCGGCCGCCCCGGCGCTCGCGCCTGCCGCCGAGGCGAAGGCTGATTTCGAGGCCGATGTTCTGGTGCTCGGCGCCGGGCCCGGCGGATACACCGCCGCCTTTCGAGCCGCCGACCTCGGGCAGAAGGTGGTTCTGGTCGACAAGCGCGCGACGCTGGGCGGCGTGTGCCTGAACATCGGCTGCATTCCCTCGAAGGCGCTTCTGCATGTCGCCAAGACGATCGACGAGGCGGCTGCGATGGCCGCTCATGGGGTGAAGTTCGGCGCCCCGGCCTTTGACCTCGAAGCGGTCGGCCAATGGAAGGATGGCGTGGTCAAACGATTGACGACCGGCCTCTCCGGGCTTTCGCGACAGCGCAAGGTCACGGTGCTGACCGGCGTCGGGAAGTTCACCTCGGCCAACGCCCTCAGCGTCGAGACCGCGGAAGGCCCGCGGACCGTACGATTTAAGAATGCGATCATTGCGGCGGGCTCCGAACCCATCGCGCCCGGTTTCATCCCGTCCGATCCCCGCATCTGGGACTCGACCTCGGCGCTGGAGCTGCGCTTTGTCCCCAAGCGGATGCTGATCCTTGGCGGCGGGATCATCGGGCTCGAGATGGCGACCGTCTATCACGCGCTCGGAGCGGGAATCACGGTGATCGAGATGCTCGACCAGTTGATGCCGGGCGCCGATCCGGACATCGTCGCGCCGTTCGCCAAGCGCGTCGGCAAGCTCTACGAAAAGATCCTGCTGAAAACAAAGGTGACGGCGGTCGAGGCGACGCCGGAAGGACTGCGCGTCTCGTATGAAGGCGAGGGAGGCGAGAAAACCGAAATGTTCGACGCGATGCTGGTCTCCGTTGGGCGCCGGCCCAATGGGGCGCTGATCGGCGCCGGCGCCGCCGGCGTGGCGACCGACGAACGCGGCTTCATCGCGGTCGATCGTCAGATGCGCACGAATGTTCCGCATATCTTCGCCATCGGCGACATCGTCGGCCAGCCAATGCTCGCCCACAAGGCCTCGCACGAGGGCAAGGTCGCGGCGGAAGTCGCGAGCGGCCACAATTCCTCGTTTGACGCCAAGGCGATACCGTCGGTTGCTTATACAGATCCAGAAGTCGCCTGGGCGGGCGTCACCGAGACCGAGGCCAAGGCGAAAGGGATCAAATACGGCAAGGCGGTGTTTCCATGGGCGGCGAGCGGGCGTTCGCTGTCGCTCGGCCGCGACGAGGGTCTGACCAAGACCCTGTGGGATCAGGAGACCCAGCGCCTGATCGGTTGCGGCATCGTCGGGCCGAACGCCGGCGACCTCATCTCCGAAGCGGCGCTGGCGATCGAGATGGGCTCGGAAGCGGAGGACATCGGCCTCACCATTCATCCGCACCCGACCCTGTCGGAAACCTTCGCGATGTCGGCGGAAGCCTTCGCGGGAACCCTGACGGATCTCTACATGCCGAAGAAGGCCTAGCGGGGCCGGGGCGGCGAGCGGGTCCTGGTGAGGATTTTCTTTTTCGGAACAGGATATTGCGCCCGCCGGCTTATTGCGCGCGAGCGGCGCCTCGAGGCGAGCGGAACCGCGCGCTCGGACGAAACGGTCGCCGCGCTCCGCGCCCAGGGGGTCGAGGCCTTTGTCTACGACGGCGAGCGCGCGGACCCTGGGATCAATCAAGCGATAGAGCGGGCGGAGGCGATCGTCGTCTCCATTCCTCCGCGCCCAGACGGAGAAAGGGCGGACGAGCGGTTCGCTCCGGCGATCGCAAAGGCGCCGGCGCTCGGGCGCATTCTCTATTATTCGACCATCGGCGTTTATGGGGACTACGGCGGCGGCTGGGTCGACGAGACCGGCGCGACCCGGACGCGCTCCGCCCGGGGGCTGGCGCGGCTCGACGACGAGGGGCGCTGGGCGGAGGCGGGCCGCTCGCGCGGCGTCGAAACGGACATCCTGCGGCTTGCCGGGATTTACGGCCCCGGCCGCAATGCGCTGGTGAAACTGAGGCAGGGGGACGCGCGCCGGATCGTAAAGCCCGGCCAGGTCTTCAACCGCGCCCATGTCGACGACATCGCCGAGCTTTCGCGCCTGACGCTGGAGCGCGGGCTTAAAGGCCAGATCTGGAATGTGGCCGACGAAGAACCCGCGCCGCCGCAGGACGTCATCGCCTACGCGGCGGCGCTTCTGGGGATCGAGCCCCCGCCCGAGGAAGCCTATGACGAAGCGCTACTCCCGCCGGCCTCGAAGAGCTTCTTTGCCGACAACAAACGGGTCTCGATCGCCAAGGCCAAGGCCCTGCTCGGCTTCAGGCCGGCCTATCCGACCTATCGCGATGGACTGAACGCGCTGGCCGAAGCCGGGGAGGGAGGCGGCGGGTAGAGGCGGGTCGCGCGCGGGGCGTCGCGGGCCGGAGTCAGTCTCTTGAGCAATAATTCCATGTTGTCAGCTATTTGAACGAAGTTTTTAATTCTCTTCGTAACTCCCAGGCGTCCTGCGCTCGGCAGGGAAAGCAGGAAGGCGCCCAGCGCAAGCCGCGAGGGGAGGCTTCGCAAATCAGGGGAAGCCAGCGAAAGCAAAAGTGGAAGCAAAGGAAAACAAAAGGGAAGCCCGGCGAAAATTAGAGGGAAGAAAAGGAAAGGCTTTTTGTTTCCGCGAATTGAGACTTTTCAAGGGCTTACGCGTGAATCCAAATTAGAATTTTTTCTCCGCCGCTTGGCGTCTCCTTGACGTCCCTACCTTTCGTCCTCCCGAGGCCTCCGATCCGTTAGTCAAGTTCCTTGCCGTTGTTCAGCGTGTCAACCCGCCCGCGTGAAAGCTAAAGGCGGGCCGCTTTCCCTCGGCGCGCCAGGCGCGCCTCGATCCAGCGACGAGGAGGACCCTAGCATAGCTTCTGATTTTCTCAAAGAGATTGTCGCAGAAAATTGATTTTCGAAAACGGCGCCTCCTGCCTCCTGCCCCGGCCGTTCGGGAACCCGGCAACCCGCCCGGCCGAGCGCGTCACTCAATTGACATGTCTCGCCCGAGGGGCACAGTCCAATCCGACAAAAAGGGAATTGAGTTCATGTCACCGTAATAGCCGTAATAGCGGAATCCGACAGACGGCCGCTACGCCTCTTTCGGGCGGATGACCCAAGGCCTGCTGACTCCGATACGCATTCCCGGGGTCACGATCGACATCGCCACGCTTATGGCCTGAACGCCCCCGACGGGTCGGGGGCGCGCCCGGGGCTGGCCCTGTTCCGGCGTCAAGCGCGCGTCGGATCGGCCGCAACGACGGGATCGTGCGCGTGGCAAGCCGCTCTTCGACCGCGCGCCGCGCTTCGCCGATTGTCTCGACAAGGGGGGCGGCCGACCCGGCGTACGCCGCGTCACGGGTCCAGAATGCATGGGGTGCCAGCGTCGGCGAGCCGCAGGTAGAAATATCCGATCCCCGCCAGCCCCAGCATCAGGCCTGGCGTTTCCCCGGGGATACCGCACGGCCATGCGTCTCCCGTTCGCGCGTAGCGCTGGATCCCCAAGGTGGCGACGCGCTGCGCAGGCTCTGCGTCCCCTGAATGCGTCTCTCCCAGCATCCGGCAGCCCTGGAGCAGCACATCCGCATTTCCCGCCATGCCGTGGCACAAGGAGTAGTTTTCGGCCTCCGAGGAGAGACCGGCCTCGACGGAGCGCGCCGTTGTGGCGAGCGCGGCGAGAGCTTCGTCCTTGTACCGTTGCTCTCCAAGTCGGGCATAGGCGCGCAAGCGCGCCAGCGCGACGCCCGGCGCGCCGTGACACCATGCCGTGGAAAAGGTCAATGGCGCTCCGGTTCGCGCGCTCAGGCCTTGTGAAGCCCTGAGGTCTGGCCAATTCATGGCGCCCAGGTCGTACCATTGTCGTTCATACTGAAAAGCGCCCTCGGCAGCCCGACGGTGCCTGGGCTCCCCCGTCGCCTGGAACAACGCGATGAGCGCATGTCCGATGCCCGAAGCTCCGTGCGAAAACCCGGTCAGGCCGGGGTTGTCCGGATGACCGACCGATGTCCAGCAACAGCCGGCCCCGGCAGGCTCGGCAGCGTCCGCCAATTCATCGCCCAGCCGGACCGCCATCTCGAGCAGAGCCGCCTCGCCCAGCTGGCTCCAGAGCGCCAGGAGCGCCGTGATCGCCCCGGCCGTACCGGCCATGAGGTCGAACTCGCGCGGGTGCGGAGCGTCCCGAGCCAGTCGGTCGAACAATCGGCGCGCCCTTTGGATCCATTCATCTTTCTCCAACAGCGCTCCGACGCGCGCCGCGGCGAAGGCGATCCCGCTCCATCCAACGTAGAACCCAAAGCGAACGGAGGGCGGCACCGAATCCAGGTTCGAAAATGACTGGGCGATCGCGCCCAACGCCGTGCGCCGCTGGTCTGAATCGCCCGTGGCTACATGCAAGTGCGCCAGAAACAACGCCAAGCCGCCGGAGCCCGCATACAGATCCGGTCCGAGCGTCCTGTAGACGATTCTCGTCCCGGCTTGGTTGGCGTCCGGAGGCAGCGGCTCGGCGCCCAGCCAGGTGCAGCGGCGCCGGTGCCAGACGGCCTCAGCCGTCAGCCGGCGGCCGATCGTGTCGGCGGTTTCAAGGAAACTCTCTCGGTCTGCTTTGGTCGAGGAAAGCTCGGAAACATGGGAGACGGAGCGCCGAGCGAGGGGGATGGGCCGGTATATGTCTTCCGAGCCCGGATTCAGATAGGGTTGGTCGAGGTTCACGCCGGCCCCAACGAAACGCTCCTCCACAGCATCGAGACGCTCAGACAGTGTGTGTTTCCCTTGCTCGTGCGCGCCGATCAGTCCTTCGGCCAGAAGGCCGCAGCGTTGCAGTCCGAAGCTGACGCCGCGCCCGGGGTCCTCCGCCACCCCTACTCCGCCGGCGACCAGCTTGGTTAGGGCGGGCGTCGAGGACTTCAAGGTAGACGCCACTTCGCGGTGAACCTGTCTGAGCGCTTCGAATACGCCAGCGCAATCGCGCTTCCGGACGTAGAGCACCACGGCGTCGCAACGCACGAAGCGCCCCGGGTCGTTCAGCACTTTGAGCTTGAATGGGAACTCCAGTCGGTTCAGTTCCAGCGTCACTAACCGCAGAAATCGGATCGCTCCCGACGCGGTGAGATTCCAGTACCAGCGAACGATCCCGGACTCCTCGTCGGGCAAGAGTTCCCGGTTTCCCGCGGCCATGTAGAAGCCCGGAGAGAGATGGAGGAACTCTTTGGGAAACCGCACGCGCAGCGTGGTCCCTTGCCGCGGCGAATCCCCAGGTGAGGAAGGTTCGATTTCGCCGGGTCCGGCCAGCAATTGCACACCGTTCTTGCAAACGAGGGCCAAGTCCTTTGCGGTCGCCGCGACAGTCCATCCGCGCGTCCAATAACCGCTGCCGGCATTTGCCGCCGAAAGGGCTTCGATGAAAGGCGTCCGCCCGTTTGGCGATTGGCTTCCTTGGCCTCGGCTCCAGGCCTGGGCCTCGCCCGCGCAATAGAAGGCGTCGTAGAGCAGTGTCTGCAAAGCGTAGTGCAGGTAGCTGCGTGCGGTCTCTGGCGTCAGGGAACGACGGACGGACCTCGGCAACTGGTCGGATCGCTTTCCGAACCAGGAATAGGCGGTCAGCGAATGAATGGCCGTCGCTTCCACGGCGGTGCGGACTTTCACTCTATGTGGGGTCATATGGGTCAAATCCGGGAGATGGAATGCCCAGCAGATGAACCGCCGCCTCGCGCGGTCGCTTTAGAATATTGAAGCTGAGTTGCAGAAAGCAGACTATGTTTCCGTTGAGCTGGATCGATCCCTGCATCTGTTCAAAGGCCGTTTGCAGCAGGCGTGCGGCGCCGTAGCGCACGGATCGGAGCAGACATCGGTCCGCGGCGACGGCGTCGAGCTTCAGGTTTCGAGCGTAGGTCTCCCAGAAAGCGCGGAGGGCGGGATGCATCTTTTCCAGCGGAAAGCGCGCCAAGTCCAGGAAGCGTTCTGGCGGCGTCGTTCCGGTAATGGGAATCGACAGCAGCCAGAAGGCGAGGTAGTCGTGCAAGACCGAGCCCACGTCCCAGCATGGATCGCCGGTTCTGGCCAGCTCCCAATCGACGATCCTTAGCCTGGACCTGCGCGATGTCGGCGATTTGCCCGAAACGATGCAGTTGTCCCACTTCAGATCGCCGTGAATCAACGCCTCGTTCCGCCACTCCCTGCCAAGGGCGTCGATATGGTCGCAAAACTCGGGAAACTCCTGAATCATCTGAATCAGCGCGAGATTTGCGCCGCTGCATTCCTGAAAAAAACGTACGGCGGGCCGGTGAAGGGAGAATACCCAGGGCGCCAGACCCGCCCCCGGCGCTTCCGTTCGAGGCGCTCCCTCCAGTCGGTGCAGCCGGCTCGTCGCATCGGCGATGGCCCGGGCCGGCGACACGGGGAAGTAGCCCTGGCGAGCGTAGTATTCGCGCAGATTTTGCGCTCCGGTCACCCACTCGAACACCAGAGCGTTCGTCTCCGCGTCGTATTCGTGAAGGTGCGGAAGGTATCGCCTGGCAAAGTCCCCCGCCCGGCTGAGCCGGGCGCACATCGCCGCCTCGTGTTTGACAGCGGCGGCTCTTTCCTTGCCGATCCCCTGTTTGACCAGATAGCTGCGGCCGCTGCCGGTGCTCACCCGAAAATTGAGATGCCGCCGCGAAACGTTCGCCACCGTGACATTGTCCCGAACCACATCAGCGGTACGGAGCAGGCCGCGGCTCAGAAGATAGCCGACAGTCTGTGGCTGTGACAGCATCCTCGGGGTTGCTGCTTCTCAGATCAAGGACACTCTGCCTGTCATGTCGAACCGCAGTCGAATGACCCGGTACAGTAAACGTCGCCCCCACCCAGAAAGGATACCGGCACGAAATCGCAGAATTCCCTTACACAGGAGACAAACGCGGCAACGGAGGCAAGCTGAACGCCGCCGCCCGGCCGCCACGCGGCAAATGCGCTGGCGACGCCGGGCGCGAGCGTTTTGCGCGCTGCACGCGCCGCTATCGCGCCCTGCAGAAAGTCCGACTGAGCCTCGCGCGAGGTCGTCCGCGTCCGTTGCAGGTTTGCCGCCCGCTTGACCCAGACCACGGCGCCCCCCAGCCGATTGGCGTCCGCGTCGAGGGAATGGCTGTGAACGACGTCGTCTTCACTGAACTCGACGTAGTCGTCCAGATTGGGATTCAAATAGAGCCGCCAGTACTTGTCGCGCGTGCTTTTCCCTAGGAATCCAATGAGAACTCGGACATCGGGTATTTCGGACGGATCAGGTATTAGACGTTCGACTAGGGGGTCTGGCGTCAATGTCTTGTTCTGGGTGCTCGGCATGCCGCATCCTCCGCATGGTTTGGGCCAACGAGGGCGCTCCAGTTCAGTCTACTATTCCCCGAATTCGCAAACGGGGGTCCATCAAAGCAGTCGGCACGGCCGTGCAGGCCGCGCACAGGGTGTCGAAATCTCCCCCGGTATGACATCCGCCGGCCACAAGCGCCCCGACCCCTGCCGATGCCGGAGATGACGGCAGCGGCGCTGAATGGCGAAGGAACCGTCCGGCAATTTCGCCGTACAGGAAGCCAACCTGCGCTTGGCGCGACGAGGAACGGATATGAACGGCGTTCGAATCCCGCCGAAGCCAGACGACGGTGCCGCCCACCTGGCTTTCCTCGTCGGTCAGTCGCTGGCTGTGCACCACATCCTGATCGGCAAACTCCAGATATTCCTCAAGCTCTACCGAGAGAAAAAGGCGCCACACGCCCTTCTTAGGGCTCGCTCCCAGTAACCCGAAGATCACCCGAACATCTGGCGAGCTTCGCAGATCTAACAGGTCATAGCCGGGCGCGTCGGAGCAGCCACTCTTGTGCCGCCCCCTTTGTCCCGCTTTCGGCGCCATCCTCCGCTCCCATTTATCATGGTGCGTATTCAGTCGGCCCGCGCGCTAAGTCAATCAGAGTTAAGTTAATCAAAGTCACACTTGCATAAACACTGGGGCATGTCAACCCGTATTACGGTGATGATGGGGTGGACGGCGCCCCGAACGGCATCGACTGTGCCAAGATGGTCGTTGTCACCAACCCATCTGAAAGGGAAGCCGTCCATTGGCAAGTCTATCCGGAATTTGACTTCTGTCACGCGCATTGGGCTCGATCTGGCGAAGAAGGTCTTTCAGGTTCACGCCGTCGACGCGAAGGGTGAGGTTGTCGTTGCGCGCAAACTCACGCGCGTCCGGCTCGTCGCGCCCGCCAAGATGCGCGCTTAACGCTCGAATGCGGCCAGTCTTCGGCGCGCTGAACGAGCCGCGCCCGCACGGGATTGGGCGCTGTTTGGCTGCTTAGCTCCGCTTGGAAGCCTTGGCGGCGATCTCGTAGGCGACCGGCGCGTGGTTGAGCAGCGCGGTCAGCGCGACCCCGCCGAACATATTGCCGCAGATGGTGGGCAGAAAGAACCGTACGACATAGTCGCTGACGCTCGCGGCGCCGGTCATCACCGCATACGCCGCCTCGGTGGAGCCGGCGATGATGTGCGAGAACTGGCCGAGCGCAATGACGTAAGTCATCATTACGATGATGAACAATCCCCCCGCTTCCGCGCTCGGAAGCACCCAGACCATCAGCGCGATCATCCATCCGGCCAGCATCGCCTTGAGGAGCGTCGGGATGGCGGCTCCCTGGACGGCGACGGCGGCGGTGGCCGACAGCGCCTGACGGACCTCCGGATTGAACAGGTCATGGCGCGAGAGCAGCCAGGCGAAAGCCAGCGTGCCCGCGATATTGGCGACGAGCACTATCGCCCACATCCTCAAGAGGATGCCGATGGACTTCCAGCTCGGCTGGAACAACACCGGCAGCATCGCCGTCAGCGTCGTCTCGGTGAACAGCTGCTGCTTGCCGAGAACCACGATCACAAAGCCGATGCTATAGCCGAAGCTCGCCAGCACGTGTCGCCAGGGCTCATCGCGGAGGTAGGCCTGAAGCAACGCGAGGGCGAGGAAGGAAAAGCCCATCGATAGTCCGGCCGCAAGGCCCGACCACAGCAGCGCCGCCGGCGGCCGGCGCAATTGGAATTCCCCTTCCTCGCGCAGCACCTCGTGAATGACCAGCGCGCGCAGGGGCGCAGCGCTCGCCGCCTGCTCGCGTTCTTCGGGGCCCAGATGCGGCGACTCGGCTCCCGCCGGCGTGGGCTCCGAGTTGTCGCTGGCCGGCTCCTTCTGATCGGTCTCCATCGGCCAATCTTAACCCTTCGAGCCGGGTCGCTGGGTTTCCGGCTTGACGAGTTGCCCATAGACGAGGACGGCGAAATTGCCAAGGTTTGTCGCCCGCTCGGCTTGAATGGGCTCCGGGCCAAAGAAAAAGTTACGGCATTTCTGGCGTTGGGGTCTTCGGCGACGGTAGAGCGTCAGCGCCTCGCATAGCGGCGCTGCACATTTTGCCTTCGGACCAGGGCGATGGGACTCCCCACCGTTTATCAAGCGGGTTTTTGAGCGGCTGAGGATGGGTTGAAGGCGGCGCCCGATTTGAGCATGGCGCAGGCGACGTTGAGGAGGCGGTCGGCGACCGAGCGCAGGGCTCGGCCGTGGCTATGGCCTCGGCGTCGGAGCTCGGCGTATTTCGATCGGCTTCGCCGATCATGCTGCACGGCGACCCTCGCCCAATGGCAGTCGGCGTTGGCGAGCCGGTCGCTGCAGGCCTGTCGTCTGACGACGAAGCAACTCTTGCCCGATTGCCGTCGAAGCCCATTGCTCATCGCCGTCGGCGCCGCTAGGCTGGCGGCGGGAGCCAGAATGATGTGTTGGGGGCGGCTTTTCGAGCGAGCAAAGGACCGCGGTCATGACGCTTAAGCAGCTTCTCTTTCCCGCAATCGTAGCAGCGCTCGCGCTGCCGCTCGCGGGGTGCTACCAGCCGGCGGGCTATGGCGTCGGCGTCTATCCAGCGGCTGTAGGGGTGCAATACGGCTACGGCGGCTATGGCTGGCCGGGCTACTATGGCGGCTACCCCTACGGCGTCTACCGCGGCGGCGTCTACCGTCGCGGCTATTACCACGGCGGCGTCTACCACGGCGGCGTCTACCGAGGCGGCGTCTACCGAGGCGGCGTCTACCACGGGCGCGTCTACCACGGCGGCGCCTACCACGGCCGCGTCTACCGCGGCGGCGCCTATCACGGCGGCGCCCACATCCGGCGGTAGGATCGCGCGGCGGGACGGAGCGAGCTCACCACGGCTCGCGGCCGTCGGCGCTGAAAAACCCGCCGCTCGGCCCGTCATCGGGCAAAAGCGCGAACCGGATCGCCGCCGCCGCGCCTTGCGCGACGGTTTGGCGCCCCCGACGCCCATTCAGGTCGGTCGCGGTGAAGCCGGGATCGACCGAATTGACCTTGACGCCGCTATCGGCCAGTTCGGCCGCCAGTTGGACCGTCAGCATGTTCAGGGCGGCCTTCGAGGCGTTGTAGCCGAAGGGCTTGACCTTCGCGAATTCCCACCCCGGATCGGCGTTGCGCGCGAGCGAGCCGAGCCCGCTGGAGACATTGACGACCCGCGCCGAAGACGACTTCAGCAACAGCGGCAGCATCGCCTGGGTGACCGCCAGCGCGCCGAATACGTTGGTGTCGAAAATCCGGCGAACGGCGTCGATGCTGGTCCTGCCGGGCGGACCGTCCTCCTTGTCGACGACGCCGGCGTTGTTGACCAGCACGTCGAGGCGTCCGTAGCCGGCCTCGATCAGGGCGGCGGCGGCCCCGATCGTCTCGGGATCGCGTACGTCGAGGCGGATGAAGCGGGCGCTTATCCCTTCCGCCTTGAGCTCGGCGGCGGCGGCTTCGCCGCGCGCGGCCGAGCGCGCGCCGAGCAGCGCCTCCGCGCCCGCCTTTCCGAGCTGGCGGGCGATCTCAAACCCGATGCCTTTATTGGCGCCGGTGACCAATGCGATCCGGGCGGTCGTGGCTGGCACGGCGAGTTGCTCGCGTTCTGATGCTGATGGTGGCGGGCGAGGCCGGCGCGGCGGCGCAAAGCCCAGGTTCGACTTTTCAGTCGTCGGCCTCGGCTTCTCAACCGCCGGGTTGGTCGTCCTCCTCCGACGGCAGATAGAGGCCCGAATTCGGTTCGATCCAGGCCATATGGTCGTGGACGGCCGTGACGCCCGGCGTGTTCTCGGCGATCACCTTGAGGCCGGCGCGCAGGCGCTCGTCGGTGATCGCGCCGGTGAAGGTGACGGCGCCGTCGGCGACCTCGACCCTCACGCTCGCCTTGGGCGCCCAGCCGCGCTTTTCGAGTTCCGCCGCGATCGCGGCCTTGATCTCGCCGTCGGAGCGCCGCGCGCCCGGATTCGGCGCCGGCGCAAGCAGACCTTTGAGCAGGTCGGAGCGTGAAATGACGCCGGTCACGGCGTGGCCGCGCAGCACCGGCAGCCGCTTCACATGGCCTCGCAACATCAGATCGACCGCTTCGCTCAGCTCTGCGTCCTCGGCGATGGTCGTCACTTTCCGGGTCATCAGTTCGCTCACCTTGCGCCCATGCGCATGCACGTAGGACTCGGCGAGCTTTCCGCCGCTCAGCAGAAATTCGAGCCAGCGCGGGCGCTTCGCGTCCGTGCCGAGTTCGCTTCGGCGCATCAGGTCGCCTTCGCTCAATACGCCGACCAGCGCGCGATCGGCGTCGAACACCAACAGCGCGCTGACCCGGGAGCGCAGAAGCGTCTCCACCGCCTCGGCCAGCGTCGCGTTTTCGCTGACTCCAATCGCGCCATACGTCATCACATCCCGAACGCGCATCATGACCTCGCCGTCACGCGATCCGCATCCTGTTGCAACAGGCGCGGCCGCGGCGCCAATCTAGCGCCGGCGCGGCCGCTTCGCCATGGCCCAAATGGCCGCTCGCCCCCGATGGAGCCCAACGTTGATGAATCCCGTGGTAGCCGAAGTCATGCGCGCGAACCGGGTCGAATCCGCCCATCGCGGCGCCGGGGCGGTCGTCGACGGGTCCGGGCGGGTCGTGAAGGCTTTCGGCGACATTGAGCGGCCTGTCTATCCGCGTTCGGCGGTCAAGGCGCTGCAGGCGCTGCCGCTGATCGAGAGCGGCGCCGCCGATCGGCTGAATTTGACCGAGGCGGAGATCGCGCTCGCCTGCGCGTCGCACTCGGGCGAAGAGGCGCATGTCGCGACCGCGCGCTCGATGCTCGCCAGGGCCGGCCGCGACGCGGGCGCGCTCGAATGCGGCGCCCAATGGCCGATCGGCGAGACCGCGGCGCGGGCGCTCGCGCGCTCCGGCCGGACGCCGAGCGCGCTGCATAACAATTGCTCCGGCAAGCACGCGGGCTTTATCTGCCTCGCCTGCGCGCTCAGCGTCGATCCGAACGGCTATGTCGCGCCCGGTCATCCGGTCCAGCGCCTGGTGACGGCCGCGCTCGCCGAGGTGACCGGCGCGCGCCTGAGCGAGGAGACCCGCGGCGTCGACGGCTGCTCGATCCCGACTTACGCCATGCCTTTGCGGGCGCTCGCGCATGGCTTCGCCCGCTTCGCGACCGGCCAAGGCCTGTCGCCCGCGCGTTCGCGGGCGGCGGCGCGGATTCGGGCGGCGGTCGCGGCCCGGCCGTTCCTGGTCGGCGGCGCGGGGCGGTTCGACACCGAGATCATGACCATGCTGGGCGCGCGCGTCTTCACCAAGTCCGGCGCGGAGGGCGTATTCTGCGCAGGCTTGCCCGACGCCGGTCTCGGCCTCGCGGTCAAGGCCGACGACGGCGCCGCGCGCGCCGCCCAGACGATGATCGCCGCGCTCATCGACCGCCACGGCGGGTTCGACGATGAGTTGAAAGCGCGCCTGTCGCACTTTATTTCGCCGAGGCTGCTAAACTGGAACGGCCTCGCGGTCGGCGTCCTGCGTCCCGCGGGGCCGCTGGCGTGAGCGGCGCCGGCGACTGCTTCGGATGGAGGCGCGCGAAGTCATGCGGCTAATTGTGGCGATCCTCGCGCTTATCTTTTACGCCAGCCCCGGCCGCGCCGCCGACCCCTGCGCCGATATTGCGCGCGCCGTCTCCGCGCTCAAGAACGGCGACGTCTATCAGGCGACGGCGCAATTGTTCGCCGCCGCCCGGCACAACTGCGAGCCAGAGGCGCGCGCGCTCATTGCTCGCGGCGCGGCGATCGACGCCAGGGACCGCGAAGGCGCGACCGCGCTCGGGGAGGCCGCCGGGGCGGGCAAGACCAGGCTGATGACGCTGCTGATCGACAAGGGCGCCGATCTCAACGCGCGCACGGTTGACGGCTCGACCCCGCTGTTCCTCGCCGCCGAGCAGGACCGGCCCGCGGCGACGCGCCTGCTGATCGAGCGCGGCGCCGATCCCAACATTCCCGGCCGCGACGGCGTGACGCCGCTCTCCGCGGCCGCCTATAACGGCGCGGCGGACAGCGTCGATCTGTTGCTGAAGCACGGCGCGGACCCCAACGCGCTCGACAACGAAGGCAAGAGCGCGATGGTGTTCGCGGCCGGCCGCGCCAATACCTCGATTGTCGCGCTGCTGCTCGGCGCGGGCGTCGACGTCAACCGCCGCTACGCCCACGGCCTCACCGCGCTGATGTGGGCGGCGGGGCATGACGCTTCCGCCGGGGTCGAGGATGTCGACGCGACGCTGAAGCTGCTCATCGATCACGGCGCCGCGCCCGACCTCAAGGACGATCGCGGGAAGACGGCGGCCGACATCGCCCGCGGGCTCGGGCGCGAGCGGGTCGCGAAGACGCTGGCGCCGAAGTAGGTCTTTTCGGCTTTGCCTCACAGCCCCGCGAGATAGGCGGCCAGCGCGGCGATCTGCTGCGGCGTGATTGTGTTCATCAGGTCGGACATGCCGGGGTTGTTGGCCCGGGCGCGATCGCGGAAATCCGTCATGGTCTTCTGGAGATAATCGCGCTGTTGTCCGGCGAGGCGCGGAACCGACGAATCGCCCTGATACTGTTCAAGGTGGCAACTGGTGCAGACGACCGATTTGTCGGCCGCGACCGCGACCGCTGCGTCGGCTTTCGAAGCCGAGGGCGCCCCGGTGTACGGCCACGGCTTGGAAGAGAAATATTCGGCCAGCGCCAGCGCGTCTTCCTTGGAGAAGCTCTGGGCGATCGGGGTCATGCGGTCGTCCTTGCGCGCGCCTTTCTGGAAATCGCGGAACTGCAGATAGAGATAGCCGGCGTTCTGACCCCAGATGATGGGGAGGGACTTTTCCGGAGGCAGTCCCTTCTCGCCATGGCAGGCGGCGCAGATCGCCGCCTTGTCCTCGATCGTATCGGCGTAAGCGGCCGAGCCGGCCAGAAGCGCGGCGATTATAGCGATACGCAACATGCGCCAATTTCTCCTCGCGCGCGCTCGCAACGCCGGTGCGCGCGCCGGTTCGATGCCCGGTGAAAATGAAAACGGCCGCCTCGCCGTCGAAACGAAGCGGCCGAGACGTTGGCGAAAGATCAGTCGACCGTGAAGGCGATGATGTTGTCGCCGCGCCTGAAGTTAAGCTGGGTGTTGCCGCCCGCGCCGACGACGACATATTGCTTGCCGCCGACCGAGTAGGAAGCTGGCGGAGCGTTGACGCCCGCTCCCGCCTGGAACTGCCAGAGCTGCTTGCCAGTGGCGGAATTGTAGGCTTTGAACAGGCCGTTGCCTTCTCCGGCGAAGACGAGACCGCCTGCGGTGGCGAGGGCGCCGCCGATCATCGGCTGCGGCGTCTTGACCTGCCAGACGATCTTGCCGGTGTTGTAGTTGACCGCGGTGACGTTGCCGGACTGCACTCCGCCGGGAATGTTGGTGAAGGCGCCGCCGAGCCACAGCTTGCCGTCCGGATAGGGCGCGCTGGCGACCGTATAGGTCATCTCCTGTTCGAGGTTGACAGCATAGGCCATGTTATGCGCCGGATCGGTCGCTATCGGCGACCATTCGACGCCGCCATTCGCGCCTGGAAACATGCGCGCCGAGTCGCTGTCCAGCGGTTTGGTCGCCGTCGGCAGCGTCCATCTGTCCTTTTGCGACACCATCGGCTCGGAGAAGCGGATCAGGCTGCAATCCTTGCGGTCGTTGACGTAGACGTAGCCGGACTTGCCGGCATGCAGGACCGCCGGAACCATCTTGCCGGATTTGCCAGCGGCCGTGACCAGCACCGTCGGGCTGACGTCGTCGAGGTCCCACAGGTCATGTGAGATGTACTGGAAATGGCAGACGTATTTCCCACTGTCCAGATCGACCGAAACGAGCGAGTCGGTGTAGAGGTTGTCGCCGGGGCGCAGCGAGCCGTCGAGGTCGGGCGACGGGTTGCCGACGACGAAATAGATCCGGTTGGCCGCCAGATCGATCGAGGGATTCTGCCACACGCCGCCGCCAAGCGTCTTGTAGGGGTCGCCGTCTTTGGCCAGCGCCGCCTTTTCGGCCTCGATGTCGCGATGCATGTCCCTGCCGGTGGCGTCCTTGGTCGCCCACACGCCGACCGAATTCTCGGAGGTGGTGTAGAAGGTCCACAGCAGTTTGCCGTCGTTGGCGTCATAGGCTTTGACGAAGCCGCGGATGCCGTATTCGCCGCCGTTGGTGCCGATCAGGATCTTGCCCTTGACCGCGGTCGGGGCCATGGTCTCGCTGTAGCCCTTTTCGGGATCGGCGATCTGCTCCTGCCAGACGATCGAGCCGCTCTTGGCGTCGAGCGCCACCAGCTTGGCGTCGAGCGTGGCGACATAGACCTTGTCGCCATAGACGGCGACGCCGCGATTGTTGGGGCCGCAGCAGAATGTCGTCACTGGACCGAGTTTGGGCTTGAAGTGCCAGATCTCGGCGCCGGTCTTGGCGTCGAGCGCGTAGACATGGCTGAACGAGGTGGTGACGTACATCACGCCGTCGACGACGATCGGCGTCGTCTCCAGCGATTCCTTGACCTCGGTCTGGAAGATCCAGGCCGGACGCAAGCGCGCGACATTGCTGCGATTGATTTGGGCGTTCGGGTAGTAGCGGGTCTGCTCGTAGTTGCCGTTGGTGGCGAGGAAGTTCACCCCGTCATGGGCGGCGTTGTCGAGCTCCTTCTGCGAGACCGGCTTGACCGCGGCGGTCTGCGACGACATGGCGGAAGATTGTTTGACTTCCTGCGCGCCGGCTGTTCCCGCGACAATGAGAGCGGCGGCGCAGAGCGATCCGAGCAATATTGATTTGGTGACGACTTCAGTCATCGGCGTTTCCTCCCTGACCCTCCCACATTGCACTGAAATCCCGGGTCTGTCACCCGGCGCCACGAAAAAACCGCCCATTCGACACTCATGTGATTTCGGCTAGTTTACATAGGAGGATTGGCTTAATTGTCATTCGTCGTCCGAGGCGAATCCTCCATGCCCGATAGGGCGACGCGTTCCGAAAACGTGCGAATTCTGGGCGACGGCGGGCGCCGGGCGGCGGTATATGCTGAACGTTTGATCTTTTGCATGAGCAAAAGTTCTATTATGCTTCGTCCTCGCCGGCTTGTGGAGTTCGCGCCGAGGAGGTCCTACGATTGACATCGCATTCCGCTTCCGGGCGTTCAAAGTCTGGCCGTCCCAAGGTCTACGACCGCCTCTCGGTTGAAGAGGCGCTGGGGGCGCTGCGGCGGATGCACCGCATTCGCCGGTTCGAAGAGGCGGCGGAGGATTCCTACATTCGCGGCCTCAGCTATGGGACCATGCACCTGTCGATCGGACAGGAGGCGACGGCGGTCGGGGCCTGCATGCCGCTGACCGACGCCGACTGCGTCACCTCGACCCATCGCGGACACGGCCATTGCATCGCCAAGGGCGCCGAGCTTGCGCCGATGTTCGCCGAGTTTCTCGGCCGCGAAAGCGGCTACTGCAAGGGGCGGGGCGGCTCGATGCATATCGCTGACCCCGCGCGGGGCAATCTCGGCGCCAACGGCATCGTCGGCGGCGGGCTGCCGATCGCGGTCGGGGCCGCGCTCAGCGCCAAGAAGCGGAAGAGCGGCGCGGTCGCGGTCGCGTTCTTCGGCGACGGCGCCAACAACGAGGGCGCGTTTCACGAGGCGCTCAACCTCGCCTCGATCTGGAAACTCCCGGTCGTCTTTGTCTGCGAGAACAATCAATACGCGATGTCGATGGCGATCGCGCGCTCGACCGCCGTCGCCAACGTCGCCGACCGCGCGAGCGCCTATGCGATTCCCGGCGTCATCGTCGACGGCAATGATTTCGCCGCCGTGGCGGAGGCCGCGTTCGCGGCGACGGATCGGGCGCGGGCAGGCGAGGGGCCGACGCTGATCGAGGCCAAGACCTATCGCACCCGCGGCCATTCGCGCTCCGACCGCAATCGCTATCGTTCGCGCGACGAGATCGAGGCGTGGAAGGCGCGCGATCCGATCGCGCGGTTCGAGGCGGAAATCGTGGCGATCGGTCTCGCGCGCGCGGAGCAAATCGCCGCGATCGCCGCCGAAGTCGAGAAGGAGATGGCCGACGCCGTCGCGGTTGCGAGCGCGGGCCCATGGCCCACGCCGGCCGAGGTGACGCGCGACGTCACTTCGCCGGTCGAGGCTTTCCGCCAATGAGCGTCCGGGAGCTTTCCTATGCGGAGGCGATCCGCGAGGCGCTGGCGATCGCGCTCGAGAGCGACGAGCGCGTGTTCCTGATGGGCGAGGACATCGGCGTCTATGGCGGGGCGTTCCAGGTGACGGGCGATCTCGTCGAGCGCTTCGGCGAGGAGCGGGTTATGGATACGCCGATCTCCGAACTCGGCGGCGCCGGGGTTGCGGTCGGCGCCGCGCTGACTGGAATGCGGCCCGTCTACGAGTTCCAGTTCTCCGACTTTTCGATGCTGGCGATGGAGCAGATCGTCAATCAGGCCGCGAAGCTGCGCTACATGCTGGGCGGATCCGTCAACGTGCCGGTGGTCTTCCGGATGCCGACCGGATCGGAACTCGGGGGCGCGGCGCAGCACAGCCAGAGCATCGAGGCGTGGTACGCGCATGTTCCCGGCCTCAAGGTCGTTGAGCCGTCAACGCCCGAAGACGTCAAGGGCATGCTGCTGGCGGCGATCCGGGACCCCGATCCGGTGATCGTGTTCGAGCACAAGCTCTTGTATAAAATGAAGGGTCCGGCGCCAGAGGGCTACTACGAGACGCCGCTCGACCAAGCGATCGTTCGGCGCCGGGGCCGCGACATGACGATTGTGGCCTCGGCGATCATGGTCCATCGCGCGCTGGAGGCGGCGGAGATCCTCGCCAAGGAAGGTATCGATCCCGAGGTGATCGATCTTCGCTGCTTGAGGCCGATCGACAAGCCAACGATCATCGCCAGCGTCAAGGAGACGACGCGGCTCATGGCGGTTTACGAGGGCGTGAAGACGCTCGGGATCGGGGCGGAAGTCTCGGCGCTTGTCGCCGAGAGTGAGGCTTTCGACTATCTCGACGCGCCGATCCTGCGCCTCGGCGGCGCCGAGTCGCCCATCCCCTACAGTCCGGTGCTTGAGAAGGCGGCCGTTCCCCAGGTCGACGACATTGTCGCGGCGGCCCGGCGCCTCGCGCGCGGCGAGGTCTGACATGGCGCGTGAGATCGTCATGCCGCGCGTCGACATGGACATGACGAGCGGCAGGATGGGCCGCTGGCGCGCATCCGAGGGCGCGCGTGTCGTCAAGGGCGAAACGCTGTTCGAGATCGAGACCGACAAGGCGGCGATGGACGTCGACGCGCCGGAATCGGGCATCCTGCGTTACCTCGCGGCGTCCGAGGGCGACGTGATCCCGGTCGGGGCCTGCATCGGCTGGATCGTCGCCGAGGGCGAGGATTTTGTTCCGCCCGCCCGTCCTCAGCCGGCGTCCGTCGCGCCGGCGTCCGCCGCCTCTCCGCGCGCCGGGGTGGAGCCGAGTGACGAAGCCTGCGCCGAAGCGGCGTGGGGCCAGCGCGCGACGCCCGCCGCGCGGCGGATCGCGCGAGAGCGAGGCTTGCGGCTCGGCGGCGTGAAGGGCTCGGGCCCGAAGGGGCGCATCCAGAAGCGCGACGTCGAAGAGCTCGCCTCTGTGGACGCGGTCGTTGACCGCGTCGGCCGCGATCCAAAGGGCGTCCGGAGGGACGCCCGTCTATCGACGGGCTATGGATCGCAGCTACAAGCCGGCGTCCATCGCGAATGGCTCCAGCGCGGGCGGGGCGCGCCAATCGTCTTCATCCATGGCTTCTGCGCCGATCTCAACGGCTGGCGCCCGCTCTGCCGGCTCCTGCCCGAAACGCGGCCTGCGCTCGCGATCGACATGCCGGGACACGGCCTCACCCCGCTCGGCGAGGAAGCAAGCTTCGAGGCGCTCGTCGAAGCCGCGCGCTCGGCGATGATCGAGGAGGGCGCGACGGAGGCGCATCTCGTTGGCCATTCGCTCGGCGGCGCTGTCGCGGCGGCGCTGTCGCGGACGTCGGGCGTCCGGGCGCTGTCGTTGATGCTAATCGCCCCTGCGGGGCTGGGCGAAGAGACCAACGCCGCCTTCTTCGAGGGCTTTCTGCAGGCCGACACCGAGGCGAGCCTGACTCCGTGGATGCGTCTTCTGGTCACCGACCCCGACGCGCTCGGTTCAGCGCTGGCGAGGACCACTTTGCGCCAGCGGGCGGAGAAGCCCCTGGTCGCGGAGCAGCGGCGGCTGGCGCTTGGGCTTTTCGCCCTCGGCCGGCAGGCGTTCAGCGCGCGCGAGCATCTGGCGGCGCCGGACGCGCCGACGAAGATTGTCCTCGGCCTCGAGGATCGCATCATTCCGCCGCATCATGCCGAGAACCTGAGCGGCCTCATCGCCCTTCACCGGCTCACGGGCGTCGGCCACATGCCGCATCTCGAGGCAAGGCGCGAGGTCGCAAGGCTGATCGAGGAATTGGTCCGGGCGGGCGCCCGCGATTAGCGCGGTCCGGCCGTCAGTTTCCGCGCCGTCGTCTCGTCGGTCACCAGCGTCGTCGGATTCAAAAGCTTGATAGCGCCCTCGATGGCGGCGAGCTTGTGCGCGCCGCCGGCGGCCAGCACGCGGATCGGCGCGGCGCGAACCGCTTCGAGCGGGACCGACATCACGCGTTGATTGAGCGCATGGTCGATGACCCGGCCGTCGCGATCGAAGACGTTGCACAGCAGCTCGCCGACGCCGCCATATTCGCGCATCAGCCGGCGCTCCAACTCGCCGACGAGCCGGAAGCGCGAGATCGTCGCTTCGCCGCCGAGCGAACCGACGCTGACGACAATTACGTCGAGCGCGCGGGCGAAATCGTACACGGCCCCAACACCGCAACGCTCGATCAGCGCCGCCTTGGTCGCCGGACTGTCGACCAGCGCGGGGGCGGGGATGAGATAGCATTCCGCATTGAAGGCGCGCGCGAATGCCGAAGGAAACTCAGCCGGATTGTCATGCGCGAAATGGGTGACGCCGCCGACGAGCGACACGACGGTAAGATCGCGAAGGGAGCGCTCGCGCAAATATTCGAGCGACCGATTGAGCGTGCGTCCCCAGCCGAGCCCGATCTTCATTCGATTGCGCAGCAGCGAAGAGGCGTAATCGCCGAGCGCCGCGCCGATCGCCGCGGTCGGGTCGGTCGTTGGGAATGACAGCGGCGCAACGATCGCCTCGTCAAATCCGTAGGCCCGGGCGAGCGCGGCTTCGAGCCCCCCGAGCTCCGCGTCTCCACGCGACAGCGCGATCCGCACTTCGCCGAGCGCCTTGGCCTCGGCCAGCATCCGCACGACTGTCACTCGGCCGACGCCGAGCGTTTCGGCGATCGCGCTCTGGGTCATCTCCTCGACGAAGTACATCCATGCGGCGCGCTGCCGTAGGCGTTCGACGCGCTTGGGCGCGCGGGCGATTTCGCCGGAGCGGCCTTGCGCCCCACGGTCCTTTGGCTCCCGTCCCGACGCCGCGGGCCTCGCGGGACTGTCCGGGCCCGCCGCCGGCGCCCGGGCGGACGCCGCCCCCCCTTCGGTCGCGTTCCGGCTCGAGCGCGTCTCAATCTTGCCCAACGGCCAAACTCTCCTCCAGCATCAGGCGCGCCCGCGCGCGCAGCTTCTCGCTGTCGCTCTTGAGCTGGCCGCAGGCGGCCAGAATGTCGCGGCCGCGCGGCGTGCGCACCGGGCTTGCATAGCCAGCGTTGAAGACGATCTCGGAAAAGCGCTCGATCGTCCCCCAGTCCGAGCATTCATGAATGCTGCCGGGCCAGGGATTGAACGGTATGAGATTGATCTTGGCGGGCAGGCCCTTGAGCAGGCGCACGAGCGCCCTCGCCTCGGCCGGCGAGTCGTTGACGCCTTTCAGCATCACGTATTCGAATGTGATGCGGCGCGCGTTGGAGGCGCCGGGATAGTCGCGGCACGCCTGCAACAGCCGCTCGATCGGGTATCTGCGGTTCAGCGGCACCAGCGTGTCGCGCAAGCTGTTGTTGGTTGCGTGCAGGGAGACCGCGAGCATGGTTCCGCATTCGGCGCCGAGCCTCGCCATCTCCGGAACGACGCCCGAAGTCGAAACGGTGATGCGCCGCCTGGAAAGCGACAGGCCCTCGCCGTCGGTCAGAACCGCGATCGCGTCGCGAACGGCGTCGAAATTGTAGAGAGGCTCGCCCATGCCCATGAAGACGACGTTCGACACTGCGCGCACGCCCTCGCCCGATGGCGCGAATCCGTCGGCCGGAGCGACGCCGCCCGGAAAATCGCCGAGCCGGTCGCGAGCGACCAGGACCTGCGCGACGATTTCCGCAGTCGTCAGATTGCGCACCAGCGGCATCGTGCCGGTATGGCAGAACGTGCAGTTCAATGTGCAGCCGACCTGGCTCGAGACGCAAAGCGTGCCGCGGTCCGACTCGGGGATGTAGACGCACTCGATTTCCGCGCCCCTGTCGTGTGCGTGCGCCGGCGCCATCCGCAACAACCATTTGCGCGTGCCGTCGGCTGAGACCTGTTCGGCGACGATCGCAGGGCGCGCCAGCGTGTGGCGTTCGGCGAGTTTCTCGAGAAGCGGCCGGGCGATGTTGCGCATGGCGGAGAACTCGCGCGCGCCCCGATGATAGATCCAGTGCCAGAGCTGGGCGGCGCGCATGTTGAGCTCGCGCTCGGGAATCCCGAGATCGGCGAGGGCGTGGACGATTTCGGCGCGGCCGGCGCCGGCGAGGCTCAGAGGCGCGCTTTCTTCGGCGGCGAGGGCGGCGGCGGTCATGGCCGGAGCTTCTAGCATGCGCCGGCGCGTGTCACCAACGCCCGGCCGTGCGACGGCGGCGCTTCCCGGCGTCCGCTCCATTTGACCGTGCCTCGGGGAAGCCACTATCAAGTTCACCGCCCGCCCGGCTGGTCGGGCGGCAAATCGAGGGGATGTTCATGACTGGACGTCAATTTGTTGCCGCATCGCTGTTCTCGCTCGCGCTGCTTGTGGGCTCCGGATCGGCATTCTCGGCTCCGGCCGATGGTCTTTCTTTCTGCAAGTCCGATGTCGCCAGGCTGTGCCCGGGCGTCCAACTCGGAGGCGGGCGCATTATTGCGTGCCTCAAGCAGCACAAGATGGAAGTCAGCGTCGGCTGCGCGCAGGCGCTGAAGAAGGTGAAGGCCGAAATGGGCAAGTAGGCTTTTCGCGGACTCGGACGCCGGCTGGGGCCGGAAACGACCGCAAGTGGCCAATGTTCGGCCCAGTTTCGCTTGTAGCCGTTCGCCCGAATTGATTGCGATAAATCCGGAGCGCCGTCGTGCAGGGAAGACTTATGAGGACAATGATCCTTGCCGCCGTGGCGGCGGCGGGGCTTGGCGTGACGTGCGCCCGGGCCGCGGACTGCGGCAACAGCGCCGCTGGATTTGACAGCTGGCTCGATGGCTTCAAGCAGGTGGCGTTGAAAGACGGCATTTCGCCGCAAGTAATCGACGCGGCGCTGACCGGCGTCGCCTACAATCCTGCGGTAACGGCCCACGATCACGGCCAGGGACTCCACGTGAGTTTCGGCCCCTTCGCCGCGCAGCATATTACGGCGGGTCGGCTCAAGAGGGGCAAGACGATGCTGATCGCCTATGCCGAGCCGTTCGAAAAAATCGAACAGCGCTATGGCGTGCCTGCGCCGGTCCTGGTGGCGATCTGGGGACTCGAGACGGATTTCGGCGCAGGCAATGGCGCATTTCCGACCTTCAGCGCCCTGGCGACGCTGGCCTACAATTGCCGTCGCGCGCAAATCTACCGGGCCGAGCTGATCGACGCGCTGATGATCGTCCAGCGCGGGCTCTTGTCCCCCTCGCAAATGCGCGGCGCATGGGCGGGCGAGATCGGTCAGACCCAGTTCATGCCCTCGGCCTATCTGAAGTTCGCCACCACTCCCGATGGCGGCGACAGCGGCGATCTGATTCACAACTCCGGCGATGCACTCGCCTCGACCGCCAACTTCCTGCACGCGCACGGCTGGACGCGCGGCGCCGGCTGGGACGAAGGTCAGCCCAACTTCGCCGTCCTCCTGCAGTGGAATGCGGCCCCGGTCTACGCCAAGACGATCGCACTGTTCGCGGACAAGCTTGCCGCGCAGCAATAGCAGCCGCGCGCCTACGCCTCGTCAAGCCCCGAAGACGTCGTTCGTCTGCGCGCTCACCTGCACGAACGTGGTGCGCTTTGAGACCTCCTTGAGCTGGGTCGCGCCGATGTAGGTCATCATCGACCGCACGCCGCCCATGATCTCCCCCATGGTCCCGTCGACCGGGCCGCGATAGGTCGTCTCAACAGTCTTGCCCTCGGCGGCGCGGTAGTGCGCGACCCCGCCGGCGTGCTTCTTCATCGCCGTCTCCGACGACATGCCGTAGAAGGTCATGGCGACCGGGATTTTCTTGCCCGCCCGGTCTTCATAGCGGATTTCGCCGTCGCATTCATCGTGGCCGGCGAGCATTCCGCCGAGCATGACGAAATCCGCGCCCGCGCCATAGGCTTTGGCGATGTCGCCGGGCACGGTGCAGCCGCCGTCGGCGCAGACCTGACCTTTGAGGCCGTGCGCGGCGTCGGCGCATTCGATAATGGCCGAGAGCTGCGGGTATCCGACGCCGGTCACCCGCCGGGTGGTGCAGACGGAACCCGGCCCGATGCCGATTTTGACGATATCGGCGCCAGCCAGGATCAGGGCCTCGGTCATGTCGCCGGTGACGACATTGCCGGCCATAATGACGGACTTAGGGTGATCCTCGCGCACGCGCTTGACGGTTTCGAGGAATTTTTCCGAGTATCCGTTGGCGACGTCGAGGCAGATGAGCCGGATCTGCGCCGCCCTGGCGACGGCGGCGAGCTTCTTGACGTCGGCGGCGCTGGTGCCAAGCGAATAGAACGCATGCGCACCGTCAGGTCCGGCGAAAAACTTGACGAGCTCCCCCTCCGGATAGTGCTTATGCAGGGCGGTCAGCGCGCCGTGCCTGCCGAGCGCCCGCGCCATCGCCATGGTGCCGGTCACGTCCATGTTGGCGGCGATGAGCGGAAAACCCTTCCACTCCGAGCCGGTGTGCAGGAAACGAAACGTGCGATTGACGTCGACCGCGCTGCGGGTGTTGAGCGTCGAGCGCTTGGGGCGGATGAGAACGTCTTTGAAGTCGAGCTTGACGTCGGTTTCGATACGCATGGATACCCAGGATTGAATGGGGAAAAGCGGGCGCGGGCTTTTGTCATGGATTTATCACAGGCGAAGGCTTAAGCGAATCGCACCCAGGCGGCGCGAGAGCGGAAGGGAGAAGGAACCATGTTCGAGGATTTGGTTCTCTACATCCATCCGATCTCGGCATGTCGTTCGGCGTGATCGACAAGCGTCCGGCCGTCGTGCGCTATTGGGCGCTCGTCAGCACGCGCCCCGCGGCGATGAAGGCGCAGGAGATCGACGACAAGCTCACGGCGGAGCGGAAGTCGGCGAGCTGACGGCGCGCGGATGCGTTTGGCGGGATTCACAGGGGCGAGACCATGCGATTGAAGGGCAAGACTGCGCTCGTGACCGGCGCGGGGCAGGGGTTCGGGTTCGGCATCGCCGAAGCGTTCATCCGCGAGGGCGCACGCGTGGCCTGCCTTGATCTGAAGAGCGATGTCGCCGAGGCGGCCGCGAAGCGGTTTGGCGCCGACGCGATCGCGCTTCACGCCGATGTCGCGAAGCGCGCGGACGTCGAGCGCGCGGCCCAGGCCGCGATCGATGCGTTCGGGCGCATCGACATCGTCGTCAACAACGCCGGCACGACCCATCGCAACAAGCCGCTGTTGGAGGTGGAGGAGGCGGAGTTCGACCGCATCTTCGCCGTCAACGTCAAGTCGATCTTCCTCACCGCCCAGGCCTTCGTCCCGCATATGCGCTCGCAAGGCGGCGGCGTCTTCATCAATGTCGGCTCGACCGCCGCCCTGCGGCCGCGCCCCGGCCTTGCCGTCTACAACGCGTCGAAAGGGGCTGTGCACGTGATGACGAAATCGATGGCGGTTGAGCTCGCGCCCGACAGGATCCGCGTTTGCGCGCTCGCGCCCGTCGCCGGCGAGACGCCGCTGCTTGCGATGTTCATGGGCGAGGACACGCCGGAGAAGCGCGCCGCATTCCGCGCGACCGTGCCGCTCGGTCGATTTTCGATGCCGCAGGACATCGGGGCCGCGGCGCTCTTTCTCGCCAGCGACGAGGCTTCGTTCCTGACCGGAGTGGTGCTGGAGGTGGACGGCGGGCGGTGCATCTGAGGCGCCGGACAGGCGGCGCCGGCGCGCTCGCGGACAGCACTTCGACGACAATGACGAGATCAGGAATCTCGGTCGCGCGCATTCGAGCTAGCCCGCATTTCTTACGCCGTCATGCGGTGACGCGTTTGTTTGGGCGCGGGTTTGGGCGTGGGTTTGGGATGGCGCGCGGCCCTGCGTCGCGCCGGGGCGCGCCGGGAAGTTCGAGCTGAGTTGGGAAACTGTCTCCGGTGGGCGTTGGGGCTTGCAGGCGATGGTCGCGCCGCAGCTTACGCGTGGCGGGGCGGCGAGCCGCGGGCGAGGGCGAGCCTTGCGGCAGCGAGACGCCCCGTTGATCGCGATGGGTTGCATTGTTAGAGTTATGCTTCGCAACCATGGCATGCGGTAATCAGCCGCGCCGCCTTTGCCGGGACAGGAATTCCCGCACGGAGACCGGCGGCTGGGGGAGGAGGCGCCCTCACCTGTCCAATGCTTGAAAATGAGGTCGGACGACAGAATGATTTGGAGCCCCGCTCTCGCTATCTCTTTTGGCGCGGCTGCGGGCGCCCTTCTGCGCTGGCAAGTCGGCGTCCGGATGAACAGTCTTTTTCCCGTTTTGCCGCTCGGCACTTTGGCCGCAAATCTCGTTGGCGGCTACATCATCGGTCTCGCGATCGCCTATTTCGCCGACGCGCCGCAAATCGCGCCGGAATGGCGGCTGTTGATCATCACCGGTTTCTGCGGCGGGCTCACCACCTTCTCCACGTTCTCGGCCGAAGTCGTAACCAGGCTCCAGCAAGGCCAGCTGGTCTGGGCCCTAGGCGCCATCGCGATTCACGTCGTCGGATCGCTGACGATGACGCTCGCCGGGCTGGCGACCGTGCAATTGCTGAAGGCCCTGTGAGGAGCGAGCCATGAACGGCTATCAAATCACTTTTTTCACACATCAGGATCGTCGCCATAACGGCAAGCAAATTGGCGAATGGCTGATCCAGCTGGTCAAGGAGCTGGGGCTGCGCGGCGCCAGTCTGCATTCGGGCGGCGAAAGCTTCGCGCGCGGCGGCCGCGTTCATTCGGCGCATTTCTTCGAGCTTGCCGATCAGCCGGTCGAAGTCCAAATCGCGGTCACGACCGAGGAATCGACCCGATTGTTCGACAGGCTCAAAGCGGAGGGCGTACACCTTTTTTACGTCAAGACTCCGGTCGAGTTTGGCGTGTTGGGGCGTGAAGCGTGACCTGAGCAGGCGTTCGTTGGCCCCACGCCGCGCGCCTGTTTGGAAGTCCTGCCTGGGATTGAGCGTGGGCCTACTCCTTTCGCGCCCGCCGTGGGATGCGCCCTGACGGGTCGGGGAAGCGGCGGGCCGCTGGCGATCAAGTCAATTGTCCGCCCTTCACCGCAACCCAAGCTCCCTGTAGACCTTGGCCGATCGCGGCCGCGAGTACGCGCCGGGTCCGCTGGGTTCCAGTCTCCTGGCTTCCGACATTGACCGGCTTGCCGACAAGATCGGCAAACGCGCGAATATTGGCTTCAGCGCGAGCGATGATGGCCGCCGAGGCGAAATTGTCGGACATTGGGGGTGCTGCTCTTCCGCCTCTTGCATGTCGCTTTCCTTGGCGCAATTCGCCTCGCCGGACGGCCATGACCGCCGAGGCGCGTGGGCTTCCCTCGGCCATTCTTTCCAGCGCGCTCCGGCTTGCCTATATGGGCGGGGCGTTCATTGTCGGAGGAAGGTCTTGATTCGTTTAGCGCTCGCCGTTGTATTGAGTTTCGTGCTCGGGCCCGTTTTTGCCGAGACGGCGCCGAAGGTCGCGCCACGGAGTCTCGCCGAGGTCCACCTCTCCTTTGCGCCCGTGGTCAAGAAGGTGCTGCCGGCGGTGGTCAATGTCTACGCCTCGCGGGTGGAGACGATGCCTCGCAATCCGTTTTTCGACGACCCGATCTTTCGCCGGTTTTTTGGCGGCGGCGGCGGAGAAGACTCGCGGGTCTCGAAGTCGCTCGGATCAGGCGTGATCGTCGACCCGTCGGGGCTGGTCGTCACCAACTATCACGTGATCAAGGGCATGACCGAGGTCAAGGTCGCGCTTTCCGACAAGCGCGAATTCGAAGCCCGGATCGTTCTGCGCGATCCGCGCACCGATCTGGCGGTGCTGCGGATCAAGGGCGGGGGAAATTTCCCGGTGCTCGAATTCGGGGATTCGGACGCGCTGGAGGTTGGCGATTTCGTCATCGCCGTCGGCGATCCGTTCGGCGTCGGCCAGACCGTGACTCAAGGCATCGTTTCGGCGCTCGCGCGCACGCAAATCGGCATCAACGACTACGGCTTTTTCATCCAGACCGACGCCGCGATCAATCCTGGCAATTCGGGCGGCGCGCTGGTCGACCTCGACGGCAAGCTCGTCGGCATCAATTCCGCGATCTACTCCCGTTCGGGCGGCAGCATGGGGATTGGCTTCGCCATTCCGGTCAACATGGTCAAGGGCGTGGTCGCGGCGGCGCTCCACGGCGGCGCCACGGTCAAGCGGCCGTGGCTCGGGGCGACGCTCCAGGACGTATCGAAGGACATCGCGGACAACCTCGGTCTCGAACGGCCGGCCGGCGCGCTGGTCGTCGACGTCGCCGGGAACGGTCCAGCGGCCGAGGCCGGATTGAAACGCGGCGACGTCATCGCGGCGATCGACGGTCAAAGCGTCGACGACGCGGAGAGCGTCGGCTTCCGGCTGGGCGTCAAGCCGCTCGGCGGCGTGGCGAAGCTCGCGGTTCTGCGCAGCGGCCGCAGGCTGGAGCTGCCGCTGAAGCTTGCATCGGCTCCAGAAATCCCGCCGCGAGACGCGCTCACCATCCACGGAGGCTCGCCGTTCGACGGCGCGCTGGTGATGAATCTGTCGCCGGCGGTGACCGAGGAACTGTCGCTTCAGGGTTCGCACGAGGGGGTGGTGGTCGCTGCGGTCGGCGACAATTCCACCGCAGCCGAAGTCGGGGTGCGGAAGGGCGACATCATCGTCGCGGTCAACGGACGGAAGATCGCGACGACCCGCGAGCTCGAGAAGGTCTGCGCCGAGCGGGCGCGGCTTTGGGACCTGACGATTCAGCGCGGCGGCGAAACAATCCGCACCCGCCTTGGCGGATGATGGCGCAGCAAAAAGGCAGGGCGCTCTTTGAAGCGTCCTGCCCAGAGGCGCGAGGAAGGAAAGAGACCGCTCGCGCTTTGATCGGAGCGGAAGCGGGGCGCGCGTGGCGCGCCCCGCGTTTCAGGCCGCCTTGCGCGCGGCGGAGCGGGGCTTGGCGCGGGCCAGCCGGCGTCGGAGCGAGGCCCAAAGGCCGCGCATTTCCTCGGCGGCGGCGCCGTGAGGATTGAGTTCAGTGACGCCCCAGCCGTGGCGAGCGGCTTCCTGATAGGCGACGCGCGAGAGGATGAGCGGCGAGATCAGGCCGCCCATTTCCTCGAGCGTCTCGACGCCGTCCTGGACGCGAGCGGTCTGCTGGGCCGGCGGGCACTGATTGAGCAGAAACACGAAATCGCCGCCGACTTGCTTGAGCGCTGCGCGGGTCTTGGCGCTCGCCCACAAGTCGAACAGGCTCGGCCGCGAGGGGATGATGTTGAGGTCGGCGACCATCATCGCCGCGGAAGAAGCCGGACCCTCCGCGCCAGGGGTGTCGATGATCGCGAGCGTGAAGCCTTTGCCTTCCAGGCCGGCCAGCGCCGCCGGCAAACGCGCTGCGCCTGACGCGATGACAGCGATATCGTCGAGACCGCGCGTCTTGGCCCAGTTCGTCAGTGAGCCCTGCGGATCCATGTCGACGACGCAAACCCTTTCTTTCATTTCCTGCGCGGCGACCGCGAGCGACGAGGCTAAAGTGCTTTTCCCGGAACCGCCCTTTTGGGTCACAAATGCGATTGTCCGCATGATTTCCGCCTTTTTCGTCCTTTTTGGCCCTGATTGCGGTACGCAATCTTGGGCGGGGGTTAACAAGCGTCCACGATTTGGTCGAAATCGGGTTAAGAAAAGATTACGAATTAAGGTCTCTTCAAGAAATTGTCGCATTTCAGCACAATCCGCTGCACGCGCCGCGCGCGCGGGAGCTAGGGTCGAAGCACAGGTTTCGCGACGGTGGAGGCGGCGCGGCGATCGGCGCCCTCTCTTCGGCGGCGTCGCCTCAGTCGCCGTCGAGCGGGACCACGCCTTTCGGCTTGCCGTCGGAGGAAAGGGTGATCTTTTCGATTCGCGCCTCGGAGTTCCTGAGCAGTTCGTCGCAGCGTTTCTTCAGCGTTTCGCCCCGCTCGTAGAGCACGATCGATTCCTCCAGAGTGACGGCGCCTTTTTCGAGTTCGATCGACGATCTGCTCCAGTTCGGCGAGCGCCTCCTCGAACGGCATATCGGCGATCTCCGGCTTGGAATCGGTCACGACCGCACTCCTGATCCTGCGTCTCCCACGATCGACCGACGACGCGCAATCATTCGGGTCTTTGACAACCACGCGCAGGCGGTCGAACCGTCATCCGCCCCCGACCGGACCCTAGTTCGCCGCCGAGGGGCGAACATTTCGCCAGGATAGCGTCGCAAGCCATCGTCAATCTTTCGGGACCGGGAGGCGGTCCATATCAGAGGCCCCGGGCGTTGGCCAGTTCGCGCAGCGCAAACCAGCCCGCACGTGGCGCGGGCCGGAGGATTTCAGTCCATGCCATCGCGGTCTCCATCGAACCTTCGCCAATCCCGCAGAATCACAAATCCTTAAAATCGCGCAACTTGACTTTCGGTCTCTAAAGCCGTCGCTCCCAGCGTTCCCGATACGCGTGTAATCCCGGAAGAACCCAGGCGTGCGCGGGCACGCATCGAGGCGGCTCGACCGGCTCGCCCCAGCGAGCGAGCAGCGCCGCGCCCGCAGCCGCGCCGGCGCTTTTTGGGGCGAGGACGACCTGTCGGGAGGGAAGGAGGCCGGCGAGAACGGCGGCGAAGGCCGGAGTCCGATTGAAGCCGCCCTCGACGATGAGGTCGCCCGGCGCCTCCAGGCGCACGATGAGATGCGCGGTCATCAGCGCCGTATAGAGCGTCGCCAGCGCCGTCCGGCCGGCCGCCGTTGCGGGCGCCGGCCCCTCGACCCGGCCCTTGCGTCCGGCGAAAGGGCCGCCCTGGTCGGAGAAGGCGGGAATGGCGAGGACGCCGGAAGCGATGATCGCCGCCACGTCGGCCTCACCGGCCTCGGCGGGGTTCTCGCCTGCCAGCGCGGCGAACTCGCGCCCGCCCATGAATCGGGCGGTCGGCACTGGAACCCCGCGTACGTCGACGTTGGCCAGCATGTCGGCCGTGGGGTCGAGCCGGCCCTTGCCGCCGACCGTCATGATGATGACCCAGGTTCCAGTCGAGATCACGGTGAAGGGATCGCGTCTGACCGCCAGATGCGGGACGAGCGAGGCGTTGGAGTCATGCGCGCCGCAGACGACCCGCACGTCGGCCTCAAGCCCGGTCGCCGCCGCGACTCCGGGCTTCAGCGAACCCAGCGTGTCCCACGCCTTGCGCAACGGCGGGAACAGGCGCCGCCAGCCGAGCCGGTCGACCATGCTCGAAAGGCGGCCCTCGTTCGGACGCCACAGATCGGTATGGGAGGCGATCGACGTCACCTCGGTCGCCAAGACGCCGCTGAGCCGCCAGGCCCAATATTGCGGATAGGTCAGAAAGGCGGAAGCGCGCGCGAATTCGGCCGGAAACCTGCGCTCGAGATAGAACGGCTGCCGCCCGAGGTTCAGGCCCCGCGGCAGGTTCGGCGACAGCGTCTCCTCGAACGGCGGCCGCGCCAATTCATAGTCGGCGTCGACAACGTCGAACCCGTCGAATTCATAGTCCATCGGCGGCAGGGCGACGCCGTCGCCGTTGACCAGCACGCCCGCGGCGCCGTGGGTCGCGATCGAAATCGCCTCGACGGCGAAGCTCGCGCCGACGTCCCGGAGCGCGGCGATAAAGAACGCCCACGCTCCCTCCGTGTCGAGCCGGAGATAGGGGCAACGCGAATCCGGCGCGAGCGGGGCGTTCGGCCGGCTTCGTTCGGCCAAAACCTTGCCCGCGCGGTCGAAGACGACCACCTTGATGTTGGTCTTGCCGAGGTCGAGAACCGCGACGCAGCCCCTCATGTTCTCAACCCCGGGGTGTCTGGTCGAGGCGAAAGATTTCGCCCGGCCCCACTCAGGAGGCCGGGCGACCAATCGAGTCGTTTCAGAAGTTAAACTTGTCGACGTTGTCTTTGTTGTAGATGAAGGGCGGCCCAAGCAGGATTTCGCTGCCGTTGACGACGTTGAGCTTACCGAGCTTGCCCGCTTCAACCGAGGTCGAGCCGGGTTTCAGCTTGCCGTCCACGACCGCGCGCATCACATAGACGGCGGCGTAACCGAGATCGACCGGGTTCCACAGCACGACCGATTTTACGCAACCTGTTTTGACATAGGGCTTCATCGCATTCGGGGTTGCGAGGCCCACGACCGCGACCTTGCCGCATAGCCCCGCCTTGGTCACCGCTTCGGCGGAGGCGGGCGTCGCCACCGAGGTCATGCCGAACAGGCCTTTGAGCTTGTCGCCGTATTTGTTGATCAGCGTCGTCGCCTGGTTGAACGAAAGATTGTTGTCCTCCTGCGCCTCGACCGTCTCCAGCCACTTCATCTTTGGATGGCACTTGGCGGTGTAGGCCTCCATTTCGGCGATCCAGCGCGCCTGGTTGGGCGTGGTGAAGGTCGAAGTGACGATTGCGAAGCTGCCGTCCTCGCCGATCTCCTTGGCCATCGAATCCATCATCGACTTGGCGATGCCGTTGAACTGCGCCTGGTTCACGAACCATTCGCGCGCGTCTGGGGTCGAGTTGGCGTCGTAGCCGACGACATGAATGCCCTTCGACAGCGCCTTCTTCAGCACCGGCGCGATCGCGACCGGATCGTTGGCGGCGAACAGAATGCCGTTGACGCCGCGGGTGATATAATTGTCGATGAACTTGATCTGCTCGTCGATCTTGGCTTCGGTCGGCCCGTCGGTCGACACCTTGACGTTGCCGAGTTCCTTGGCGGCGTCTTGCATGCCCTTGGTGGTGGCGGCGAAATAGCCGATGCCGATCAGCTTCGGCACGTCGACGAGGGTGATCTCCTTGCCTGCCAGATCAGGGGGATTGGTCGCCTGGCCGCCGTCATAGGGCTTGGCTGCCGCCGGGGTCTCCGCTCCGCCAGCGGTGCAGGCGAGCGGATTGGTCGGCAGATCGTCCGCGCCGTCCCACTTGCCCGCCGCGTTCGCGCCGTCCGCCGTGATGGCGAGGGCGAACATCGCCGCCGCGGTGGTCGTCAAATATCTGGCTCTCATTTCTGGCTCCTCCCTGATTGCCGCCGAAGGCGGCGTTGGCCCTCGCAAAGCGCACGCTTACTCGCGGCGGCGCTGGAGGGAACTCGCGATCAACACCGAAACTATGAGCGCAACGCCGATGACGACGATTGTCGCGTCGCCTTTCACGCCCGTCAACGCCAATCCGTCCTTCAGAAGCTGGATCATCGCCAATCCGATCGCCGTGCCCCAGATCGTGCCGGAGCCGCCGAATATGCTGGCCCCGCCGAGCACCACGGCCGCGATGACGTCGAGTTCGTAGCCGGTTCCCATGTCCGAGCGGGTCGTCGTCACCCGCGACACGAGCACGAAGGCGGAGAGGCCCGACATCAGGCCGGACAGCGTGTAGACGATGAGTTTCACCCGATCGACGGAGAGCGCGGAAAAGCGCGCCGCGGTCTCGTTGGCGCCGATCGCATAGAGCGTGCGGCCAAAGGTCGTGCGGTCGAGGACGACGCCGAAGACGATGATGGCGATCAGCAGAATCCACACCTGCGTCGGCACGCCGGCGACGCTCTCCTGGCCGAGAAAATAGAACCATTGCGGATAGCCGCGCACGGAACGACCCTGGCTGATCCCCTCGGCCAGGCCTCGATAGAGAGCCAGGGTCGCGATGGTCATGATAAGCGGGGGCACCTTCACGCGGGTGATTATGAGCCCGTTGAAGAAGCCGGCAAGGCCGCCGACGGCGATCGAGAATACGATCGCCAGCGGCAGCGGAAAGCCAAACGACTTCCAGAAAACGCCGAGCACGATCGCGCACAACCCAACAATCGCGCCGACGGAGAGATCGATGCCGCCGGTGATGATGACGAAGGTCATGGGCAGCGCGATGAGGCCGATCTCGGTCATGAACCGGCCCTGGTTGAGCAGGTTGTCGACGGTGAGAAAGCGGCCGTTGAAGGCGCCCAGGCCGACGAGCGCGATCGCAAGAATGATCGCGAGCAGCGTCTCGTGCCGCTTGAGCCACCATGGGACCCGGCGAGCGTCGGCTTGGGCGGCGGCGCTCATCGCTTCCATCCCCGCGCGGCGCGGCGCTGGCGGCGCAGGATGTCGGCGATCACGGTCACCAGGATCAGCGCCCCCTTCACGGAGTCGGTCCAGTATGGAGAGACATTGATGAAGACCAGCGCGCTGGTGATCTCGGCGATCAGGATCGCCGCCAGCGTCGAGCCGACCACGGTGCCTACGCCGCCCAGAATGCTGACCCCGCCGACGACGGCGGCGGTGATGACGGTGAGCTCGAGACCCGATGGCGTCGTGGACTGGATGACGCGAAGCTGCGTCGCATAGACCAGCGAGGCCAGGCCGGCGAAGAAGCCATGCAGCGCGAACACCATGACGACCGTGCGCTGAGGCGAGACGCCGCATAAGCGCGCGGCCTCGGCATTGCCCCCCGTCGCGTAGATGGCCCGTCCGGTGGGGCTGTAGCGCATCCAGAACGCCGCCAGAACGGTGGTGAGGATCATGATCAGCACCGGCATCGGCAGCACGCCGAATAACTGCATGTCGGCGAGATGGAATTGCGCCGGAAGGTCGGTGATCCATCTGCCGCCGGTGACGCTGATGAGGCCGCCCTTCAGGATCGACAGCATGCCAAGCGTGACGACGATCGAGGGAATGCGCAGGTATGCGACGATGGCTCCCTGCGCCGCCATCACCGCAACTCCGATCACGAGCGGCACCAGCCAGGCGACAATGATCGGCGCGCCGCCGACAGCGAGCGAGCCGCTGACGGTCGCCAGCACCCCGATCAGCGCGCCGACGGAGATGTCGATATTGCCAGAAATGATCACCATCGACATGCCGACCGCCGCCACGGCGATGTAGGCGTTGCCGAGCAGAATATCGGCGAGATTGCGGCTGGCGAGGAAACGTGGATTGACGAATCCGACCGCGATCGCGAGACCGATGACCGCAACCGTGAGCAGCGCTTCCTGCGAGGCGAAGCGGCGCAATAGCCCGCCGCGCGCGCTCCCGGCGCTTGCGATCGCGACCGCGGTCACGCCGCCCTCTCCACGTCCGGCGCTTCGCCCATCATCGCCGATCCGACCGCCTGAGAGGTCGCCGCCGCGCGGTCGAACTCGGCGACCAGGCGGCCTTCGCGCATCACCAGCACGCGGTCGCTCATGCCCAGCACCTCCGGCAACTCGCTCGAGATCATCAGGATGGCGACTCCGGTTCCCGCGAGCTCGCTCATCAGTCGATGGATCTCCGCCTTGGCGCCGACGTCGATGCCGCGCGTCGGCTCATCGAGGATGAGAAGCTTGGGATCGTTGGCGAGCCATTTGCCGAGCACGATCTTCTGCTGGTTGCCGCCGGAAAGCCGACCGGCGATCTCTTCGATCGAACTCGTCTTCACGCTGAATCGCGCGACGCCTTCCTCCGCCATTCGCCGCTCGGCGGCGCGATCGATGAATCCGCCGCGCGACAGGGCGCCGAGCGCGGCGAGCGAAAAGTTATGCAGGACGCTCATCGGCCGCACCAGGCCCTGCACGGCCCGGTCCTCCGGCACATAGGCGACGCCCCTGGCGCGCGCGGTCTCGGGCGAATCGATCCGCACGCTCTCGCCGACGAGTTTGATTTCGCCGGACTCCGCGGGCGTAATGCCGAACAGGATCTGCGCCAGTTCGCTGCGGCCAGAGCCGACCAGACCGGCGAGGCCCACGATCTCGCCGGCCCGGACGGTCAGGCTGACGCTCTTGGTCATCGGCCGGCGGACGAGATCGCGCGCCTCGAGCACCGGAGCGCCGATCGGCGCGACGGTCTTGGGAAAGAGATTGTCGATCCGCCGTCCCACCATCATCTGCACCAGTTCGGCGGCGTTGGTGTCGGCGACCATGCGCGCGCCGACATAGGCGCCGTCGCGCAAAACGGTGACCCGGTCGGCGATGGCGAAAATCTCGTCGAGCCGATGGCTGATATAGACGATGCCGGCGCCGCGCGCCTTAAGGCGGCGCACGATGTCGAACAGGCGGGTGACGTCGCTCTCGGTCAACGAGGCGGTCGGCTCGTCCATGATGAGAATGCGCGCGTCTTGCGAAAGCGCGCGCAGGATTTCGACCCGCTGACGGTTGCCGACCGACAGCGCGCCGACGATCTGGTCGGCGGCGAGATCGTCGATTTCCAGCGAGGCCAGCAGCCGTTCCGCCGCGGCGCGCATCGCTCGCCAGTCGATCCGACCCAGCCCGGCGCGCGGCGCATGGCCGAGGAAGATATTCTCCGCGACCGTGAGTTCGGGAAACAGCAGCAGTTCCTGATAGATAGTCGCCACGCCGGCGCGTCTGGCGTCGTCAGGCGTCGCGAAGCGGGCCTCGCTTCCGTCGACCAGGATCGCGCCGCCGTCCGGCTGGTAGACGCCGGAGACGATCTTGATCAACGTCGACTTGCCGGCGCCGTTCTCGCCCAGCAGCGCGTGGACCTCGCCGGCCGCAACGTCGAAGGAAACGCCCGACAGCGCGCGCACGCCAGGGAACGACTTCTCGATGTCCCTGACCTGCAACAGGGGGACGGCGGAAGCGGACCCGTCGGCGTCCTTGGCCGCGCCGCTCACGCCGCCACCGTCGAGCGCGGCCCGGAATCGACGACAATCGTGGGCACGCCCGCCTCGCGCAGCATGGCGAGCGCCTCCGGCGGCGCGCCTGCGTCGGTGATCAGCATATGGACGCGCGACAGCGGGCAGACGACGAGGCTTCCGCGAGCGACGAACTTCGAGGCGTCGGCAAGCACAATGAGTTTCTCGGCGCGCTTGAGCAGCTTCGTCTCCGCGCTGGCGATCAGCGGATCGCCTTCGATGATTCCGAGCGGCCCGATCGAGATCGCGCTCATGAACATGAGCCGAGCGGAATAATGCTGAATGGCGTCGTCGTCGAACGGCGCGACGATCAGCTTCTGATCGCGATAGACTTCTCCGCCCGGCAGGGCGACCCGGTTCTGGGTCTCGTGAATGAGGAACTCGGCCAGCGGATAGGAGTTGGTCAGAATCTTGAGCCGCGCGCCGCGCAGGAACTCCGACATCTGGAAGGTCGTGGAGCCGCCGTTGACGATGATCACGTCGCCGTCGGCGCACAGTTCGACCGCCTTGCGCGCGATCGCGCGTTTGGCTTCGATATTGATGGTACGGCTGACCTCGAACGCGCGGGTCGAAAGCGGCGTCTGGGCCTCCGGGCTGGAAAAGACGTCGCCGATCGCCTGGATGCCGCCATGCACCCGCTCGGCGACGCCCGCCTCGGCCAGACGTCCGGCGTCGCGCCGCGCCGACGCGGCCGAGACGCCGGTCGCGGCCATGACGTCGGCGATCGAGAGGAAGCCCCGCTCGGCGAGCAGATTGCGGACGATTTCGGCGCGTTGTCGTTCGCGCATGGCCCCTTGCCGCTTCCTCGAATGAGCTTTGGTTGTTTGAGCCTTCGTGCCATAGGCGCCATGCACTGTCAATCAAGCTCGATCAAATACGCTCACTCCGCTGGCGCCCGAGCGCAAAACCTTAAACCCAAAACCTGAAACCATTGACGCGCCGCGATCATTTGCTCTAAGGATCGCTCAAAATCGCGCGAAATCGAGAGGAAGACCCATGGGCGGCGAACATCCCCGCTTCGAGGCTCCATTGGCGGATCTTTGGGACGACGCCCACGCGGCGACGCTCGACGAACCCGGCCTTCTGCTTTACCGCTCCAACCTGCTCGGCAGCGACCTTCGCATCACCAATTTCGGCGGCGGCAACACCTCCGCCAAGGTCATGGGCGCGGATCCGCTCACCGGCGCGCCGGCGAAGGTTCTCTGGGTCAAGGGCTCGGGCGGGGACATCGGGTCGATGAAGCTCGACGGCTTTTCGACCCTCTATCTCGATAAGCTCATCGGCCTCAAGTCGATCTACCGCGGCCTCGCGCATGAAGACGAGATGGTCGCGCTGTTCAATCATTGCACCTTCAACCTCAATCCGCGCGCCGCCTCGATCGACACGCCGCTGCACGCCTTCGTTCCCCATGTCCATGTCGATCACGTTCACGCCGACGCGGTCATCGCGCTCGCGGCCAGCGAAAACGCCGAAGCGCTCACCCGCGAGACGTTCGGCGGCGAACTCGGCTTTCTGCCGTGGCAGCGGCCGGGCTTCGACCTCGGCCTCAAGCTGGGGGCGATGGCGGAAGCCAACCCGGCTCTCAAGGGCGTCGTGCTCGGCGGCCATGGCCTCTTCACCTGGGGACCGACCGCGAAGGACTGCTACCGGACGACGCTGGCGACAATCAACAAGGCCGCGGCCTGGCTCGGCGCGAACGGGCGCGGGGAGACTTTCGGCGGGCCGCGCGTCAAGGCGCTGTCGCCGGCCGGGCGGCGCGAAGCCGCAGCCGCGCTGCTGCCCGCCATCCGCAAGCGCATTTCCGCCGGCGAGCGCAAGATCGGACATTTCACCGACGCGCCGGCGGTGCTGGAATTCGTCAATTCGCGCGACCTCGAGGCCTTGGCCGCGCTCGGAACTTCCTGCCCGGATCATTTCCTGCGCACCAAGATCCGGCCGCTGGTGCTGGCCTTCGATCCCGCGTCGCCCAACCTCGACGCGGTCATCGGTTCGCTCGACCAGAGGCTCGACGACTATCGCGCCGGCTACACGGCCTATTACCAGCGCTGCAAGCACGCGAACTCGCCGCCGATGCGCGATCCCAACCCGGTCATTTACCTCGCGCCCGGCGTCGGCATGCTGTCCTTCGCCAAGGACAAGGCGACGGCCCGCATCGCCGCCGAATTCTATCTCAATGCGATCAATGTCATGCGCGGCGCCGCAAGCGTCAGCCGCTACGTCGGGCTCGCCGAGCAGGAAGCTTTCGACATCGAATACTGGCTGCTGGAAGAGGCGAAGCTGCAACGGATGCCGAAGGCGAAATCGCTCGCCGGGCGCGTCGCGCTGGTGACCGGCGGCGCCGGCGGCATCGGGCGGGCGATCGCGGCGCGGCTGATGGGCGAAGGCGCCTGCGTCGTGTTCGCCGACATCGACGCGAAAGGCCTCGAGGAAACCGTGGCCGAATTCCGCCAGCGCTTCGGCAAGGACGCCGCGACCGGCGTCGTTGCGGACGTGACGGACGAGAAGGCGGTCGAGGCCGCCTTCCGCGAGGCCGTCCTCGCCTATGGCGGGCTCGACATTCTGGTCTCCAACGCCGGCATCGCCTCGGCCTCGCCGTTCGAGGACACCTCGCTCGAGTTGTGGAACCGCAATATCGCAATCCTCGCCACCGGGTATTTTCTCTCCGCCCGGTCCGGCTACCGGATCATGAAGGATCAGGGGCTCGGCGGCAGCATCGTCTTCATCGCCTCGAAGAACGCGCTGGCCGCGTCGGCGGGCGCGTCGGCCTATTGCGCCGCCAAGGCGGCGGAAGTGCATCTGGCGCGCTGTCTGGCGCTCGAAGGCGCCCCGTACGGCATCCGCGCCAACACCGTCAATCCGGACGCCGTGCTGCGCGGCTCCAAGATCTGGCAGGGGGAATGGCGGGCCCAGAGGGCGGCCTCGAACAAGGTCAGCGAGGCGGAACTCGAAGAGGTCTACCGCCAGCGCTCGATGCTGAAGCTGTCGGTCTATCCCGAAGACATCGCCGAGGCGGTCTATTATTTCGCCTCCGATCTGTCCGCCAAGAGCACCGGCAACATCCTCAACGTCGACGCCGGCAACGCGGTGAGTTTCACCAGGTAGCGTGCATTCAGAGGCCGTCATTGCGAGCGAAGCGAAGCAATCCAGGTCGACGCCGCAGCCCCGCGATCTCCTGGATTTCTTCGTCGCTCACGCTTCTCGCAACGACGGGCGAAGGGAGGAATTTATGGTCTATCGCATCCCTGAGGCGCTGATCGGCGAGGCGAACGCCAGGAACGCCGCCGCGCAGGCGGACGATTATGGCGCGCTCGGCCGGCGTCTGAAGCGCGCCGGCGTCGATATCGAGGCCGTCAGGGCGAAAGTCGCCGCCTTCGCGGTCGCGGTCCCGACCTGGGGCGTCGGGACCGGCGGCACCCGCTTCGCGCGCTTTCCCGGCCCCGGCGAGCCGCGCGGAATATTCGACAAGCTCGAGGATTGCGCGACCATCCATCAGCTCACCCGCGCGACCCCGACCTGCTCGCCGCATTTTCCCTGGGACAAGGTCGACGACTACCGGGAGCTCGCCGAGCGCGCCAGGGCGCTGGGCTTGGGTTTCGACGCGGTCAACTCCAACACTTTCCAGGATGCGCCCGGCCAGAAGCTCTCCTACAAGTTCGGTTCGCTCGCCCACAGCCAGAAGGCAGTGCGCGATCAGGCCATCGCCCACAATGTCGAGTGCATCGCGATCGGCGAGAAGCTCGGCTCGAAGGCGCTGACGGTCTGGATCGCCGACGGCTCCAATTTCCCAGGCCAGTCGAACCTCAATCGCGTCTTCGACTGGTATCTGGAATCGATGGGCGAGGTCTACGCCCGCCTGCCCGGCGACTGGCGGGTGTATGTCGAGCACAAGCTCTACGAGCCGGCCTTCTACTCGACCGTGATCTCCGACTGGGGAACGAGCCTGATGGCGGCCGAGGCGCTGGGACCCAAGGCGCAGTGCCTGGTCGACCTCGGACACCACGCGCCCAACGTCAACATCGAGCAGATCGTGGCGCGGCTGATCCGCGCCGGACGGCTCGCCGGCTTTCACTTCAATGATTCCAAATACGGCGACGACGATCTCGACGCCGGCTCGATCGACCCGTTCCGCCTGTTCCTCGTGTTCAATGAACTGGTCGACGCCGAGGCGCGCGGCGCGCCGGGCTTCAACCCGGCCTATATGCTCGACCAGTCGCATAACGTCACCGACCCGATCGAGAGCCTGATCGCCTCGGCGATCGAGGTCCAGCGCGCCTATGCGCAGGCGCTTCTCATCGACCGGAAAGCGCTCGAAGCAGCCCAAGAGGCCAACGACGTCATCGGCGCGCGCAGCCTGCTCAAAGAGGCTTTCACCGCCGACGTGTCGCCGATCCTGGCTGAGTCGCGCTTCAAGGGCGGCGGCGCGATCGACCCGATCGCGGTCTATCGCGCTTCGAATTACCGCGCCCACAAAGCCAAGGAGCGTCCGGCGACCCAAGGCTCGTCGTCGGGCATCGTCTGATGCGAAAGGGAGTCGTGCGCGAGCGCGCGCTCGACAACGGGCGAGCCGCGAGCCCCGAACCGCCGAAAGCGAAGGACCGCGTCCCGATTCCGGCCGGCTACCGGCAGGGCGTGATTTCGGCGATCACGGTCCTGCTCGGCTTCTCGCTGCTGTTCATGCGCTATTGGAACTTCGAGGCGCCGGGCGCCTGGTCGCCCCTTTCGATCGCCGCGGCGGGCATGCTGATGGCGGCGATCGCCCTCGAGCTCTATGCGCTGTGGCGCTCGCTCAGGCTCGAAGACGACGATCCGACCGAGTACCGCAAGACGTTGAACTGGTTTGTGGCCTCGAACGTCGCGCTGGTGCTCAGCCTCCTGTCCGCCGAGATTGCGGTCAGTTTCAAGTTGTGACGGGGCAGGGGGCTTCGCGGCCCGATCGATTCAGCCGTTAGGTCAGGGCAGGATCAAAGCGCGCTAGAGCGGTTTCCGGCCACATGGCCTTCGCCCAATCCCGCATGACCGGCAGGGCCTCGATTTCCTTGCCGACGGCCTGCTCAGCCACGCGCAAATCGTAGGAAGTTTGCAAGTTCAGCCAGAACTCCGGGCTGTTGCGGAACCAGTGACCAAGGCGCAAGCCGTGTCGCCCGTGATCGAGCGCTTGCCCGCAATGATCCGGCTGATCCGGTTTTGCGGCGCTTTGATCCGCCGCGCGAGCAGGGTAGCGCTCAGCTCGATTGTTCTTCCATCGCCTGCGCTCATGCCGGCGTTCGATTCCAAGCTCTCGGACCGCGGCGCCGTATGATCGCAAGTCGTCGGTGACCAATCGCTCAGGAACGAAGGCATACCTCTTCAAGAGTTTGCGCATCAGTTTCAGCGCCGCATGCTTGTTTCGCTGGGACTGGACCAGCACATCGAGGACCTCGCCCTCAGCGTCGACGGCCCGCCAAAGCTAGATCATCCGGCCGTCAATTTTCAGATAGACTTCGTCAAGATGCCAGATGGAATGCGGCTTAGGGCGGCGCTTCCGCAGGTGCTCTGCAATCATCGGTCCGAAGTGGTTCACCCAGCGGCGCACGGTCTCGCAAGAGACCGCGATCCCGCGCTCGGCGAGCAAATCCTCGACGTCGCGAAAGCTGAGCGTGAACCGCAGATAGAGCCAAATCGCTTGATGTATGGCCTCTGGCGGGAACCGATATCCGGCATAGCTGATTTTCCTCATCCTCTTGGGCTATCCCGCATTCAAAACACCAGCAAGTTGCGCGCGACGTGACAACGTCTACCTGCTGCTTCAGACCCAAACACGCATCCTCAACAGCGACCTCAATCAAGCCATCCGTCGCTGCTACCCCGCCTTCAGAAGCTCACAGGCCGCCGACATTGCCCCCGTTCTGTGATGGGCTCGGTCTTGGTGAATGACAGGTCAAGACAATTATTGACAATCGATTACAACCTCGATAGTTGTATTGGGGTTTTCGACTAAAAAAACCGTGCCTCAACTGCAATTTCTTAGAGGTTCTCCCAGCCTCCGGTGTGGCTGACGTAGCGAGCAAGCTGAGGTCCATGTGTCCGGGACGCCATCGACCAAAGATCGCATTCTCGCGTCCGCGATGCAGCTGCTCGACACGGGCGGGCCGGGCGCCATCACACTCCGCGCGGTTGGGGACGCCAGTGGCATCTCCCAATCTGCGCCCTACCGCCATTACGAGGACAAGCGCGCGCTCCTCGAAGCGATAGTGCGGGCGAACCTCGACTATTTCAGCGAGGCGCTCGAAAGAGCCAAGCGTGATGGCGCCGCGCCTATCGAGGTCCTGGATCGTGTAGTGCGGGACTATTTCGATTTTGCGCGGCGCTTTCCGGTCCGCCACCGGTTCCTGCTCGAGGTCAGCCGCAATGACAGCGCGCTCGGGGCGGAAATACGCCAGGCGTTCGGGGCGGTCACCGCGCTCGTGCAGGCTGCGCAGCTGGCGGACGAAATCCGGGGCGGAGACGCCGAGCAGATCACCGCGCTCATTTTCGGCGCCGCCTACGGAACGGCAGACCTGTCTGTTGCGGCGCGCGAAGGAATGTCGACTGAAGCCACGCCCGATCTGGCGCCGCTGCTGCTCGACTTATTGGCCTCCGACCCGGTCGCCCGCCGATAGGCGTACGCCGCAGAGCGTGGGAGAAGTCGCCTTCGTCCATTGAATTGGTTTGTGGCCTCGATCGTCGTGCGGGTGATCAGCCTGGTGTTCGCCGAGATCGCGGTCAGCCTCAAATTGTGACCGGGCGGCGGCGAGGGGGCTTCGCGGCCCGAACGGTTCAGCTTTTAGGTCAGGGCGGAATCAAGGCGCGCTGGCTCGACCCGGCCATGTGGCTGTCGCCTAATCAAGCATGACCGGCAAGGCCTCGATTTCCTTGCCGACGGCCTGCTCAGCCGCGCGCAAATCGTAGGAAATTTGCAAGTTCAGCCAGAATTCCGGGCTGTTGCGGAACCAGTGACCAAGGCGCAAGGCCGTGTCGCCGGTGATCGAGCGCTTGCCCGCAATGATCTGGCTGATCCGGTTTTGCGGCGCTTTGATCCGCCGCGCGAGCTCGGTGGCGCTCAGCCCGATCTCCTTCAGTTCGTCGCCGAGGATTTCGCCAGGATCGCCGTGCGCTTGTCGCAGGCGCGCCGCGCTGATGGCCGGGACAAGCCCGTCCATTACGGTAAACGCGGCCGATGATTTAATATAGAAGCCAACAATCCCTCAGCTATCCATCTTTAGCGCCGCGATGAACGCTTCCTGCGGGATGTCGACCTTGCCGAACTGGCGCATCTTCTTCTTCCCCGCCTTCTGCTTGTCCAGAAGCTTGCGCTTGCGGGTGGCGTCGCCGCCATAGCACTTGGCGGTGACGTCCTTGCGCAGCGCCCGGATCGTCTCCCGGGCGATGATCTTGCCGCCGATCGCCGCCTGAATCGGGATCTGGAACATATGCGGCGGGATCAGCTCCCGCAGCTTCTCCACCATCGCCCGGCCCCGGGTTTCGGCCCGCTCGCGATGGACCAGCATCGACAGCGCGTCGACCGGCTCGCCATTGACCAGGATCGACATCTTGACCAGGTCGCCGGGGCGATAGTCGGCGAGCGCGTAGTCGAACGAGGCGTAGCCCTTGGAGATCGACTTCAGCCGGTCGTAGAAGTCGAACACGACTTCGTTGAGCGGCAGCTCGTAGACCACCATCGCCCTTTTTCCCACGTAGCTGAGATCGACCTGGGTCCCGCGCCGGTCCTGACACAGCTTGAGGACCGCGCCGAGATACTCGTCAGGGGTCAGGATCGTCGCCTTGATCCACGGCTCCTTGATCTCGACGACCTTCACCAGGTCCGGCATGTCGGCCGGGTTGTGGAGTTCGATCTCGGACTTGTCCGTCAGTTCGATCCTGTAGATGACCGAGGGCGCGGTGGCGATGAGGTCGAGGTTGAACTCGCGCTCCAGCCGCTCCTGGATGATCTCCAGATGCAACAGCCCGAGAAAACCGCAACGAAAGCCGAAGCCGAGCGCGGCCGAGGTCTCCATCTCATAGGAGAAGCTGGCGTCGTTGAGCCGGAGCCTCCCCATCGCCGCGCGCAAGGCCTCGAAGTCGGCGGCGTCGGTCGGGAAAAGCCCGCAGAACACGACCGGCTGCGCCGGCTTGAAGCCTGGCAGCGGCTCGGCCGTCGGGCGCTTGTCGTCGGTGATCGTGTCGCCGACCCTGGTGTCGGCGACCTGCTTGATCTGCGCGGTGATGTAGCCGATCTCGCCGGGGCCGAGCGCGGCGGCCTCGGTCATCTTGGGGCGGAACACGCCGATCCGGTCAACCTCGTAGGCCGCGCCCGCCCGCATCATGCGGATGCGCAGGCCCCGCCGGAGAACGCCGTCGATCACCCTGACCAGCACCACGACGCCGAGATAGGCGTCGTACCAGCTGTCGACCAGCAGCGCCTTCAAGGGCGCGGTCTCGTCGCCCTTGGGCGGCGGCAGACGATGGACGATCGCCTCCAGCACCCGATCGACATTGAGGCCGGTCTTGGCCGAGATCGGCACGGCTTGCGAGGCGTCGAGGCCGATCACGTCCTCGATCTGCTCCTTGACCCGCTCGGGCTCGGCGGCCGGCAAGTCGATCTTGTTGAGCACCGGCACGATCTCATGGCCGGCGTCGAGCGCGTGATAGACGTTGGCGAGCGTCTGCGCCTCGACCCCCTGGCTTGCGTCGACGATCAGCAGCGAGCCCTCGCAAGCGGCGAGCGACCGCGACACCTCGTAGGCGAAGTCGACGTGCCCGGGCGTGTCCATCAGGTTGAGAATGTAAAGCTCCCCGTCCTCGGCCCGGTACTCGAGCCTGACCGTCTGCGCCTTGATGGTGATGCCGCGCTCGCGCTCGATGTCCATCGAATCGAGCACCTGCTCGACCATCTCGCGCTCGGCCATCGTCCCGGTCTCCTGGATCAGCCGGTCGGCGAGGGTCGACTTGCCGTGGTCGATGTGGGCGACAATGGAGAAGTTGCGGATGTTCCCGATCGCATGGGTGGTCATGGCGCGCGAGATAGCAGGGAGCGGAGCGGAAGGGAACGGGCTTCAATGGCCGGTCACGAGCGGGACGGGGAGCGATGGATCGACCTCGGCCGACGCAATCGGGACCGCCGCTCGCCCCGGCGCCATGCGGGTTGCGCCTTAAAAAGTCCTATGTTACGCAACGGCCGCCTTTGGGGTCGGGCTTGCCCCAAGCGCTCAATCTTCGCGAAGCGAAACCATCGCGAATTCCTGAGGTTCGGCGTTTTTCTGCTGGGCTCGCCGTTGGTTACCGCTCCAGGCGCCTTGTGAGGTTGAAGGGCTTTGGCACAAGACGACACAATCGTTTCCGGCGTCGCCGGGCGTTACGCCTCCGCCCTGTTCTCGCTCGCCCAGGACGAGCGCCAGACCGGCGCTGTCGCCGAATCGCTGGCGCAGCTCGACGCCCTTATCGCCGAAAGTCCGGATCTCCAGCGGCTGGTCAGAAGTCCAGTCTTTTCGGCTGACGAGCAGCGCAAGGCGCTCGACGCCATTCTCGCCCAGGCCGGCATCGGCGGCGTCGCCGCAAATTTCGTCCGGCTGGTCGCGCGGAAGCGCCGTCTTTTCTACATCCGCGAAATGATCGCGAGCTACCGCAAGCTCTATGACGCCGAGCGCGGCGTGACCCGCGCCGAAGCGACCGCCGCGACCGCGTTGAGCGACGCCAACGTCGGCGCGCTGAAGGAAACCTTGCGCGCCGCGTCGGGCGGCAGGGACGTCGATCTCGATGTTAAGATTGATCCCTCGATCATCGGCGGCCTGGTCGTCAAACTGGGCTCGCGCATGGTCGACGGCTCCCTGAAAACCAAGCTCAATTCAATTCGCCTAGCCATGAAAGAGGTCGGCTGATGGATATCCGCGCCGCAGAGATTTCCTCGATCCTCAAGACCCAGATCGCCAATTTTGGCGCCGAGGCCGAGGTGACGGAGGTCGGGCAAGTCCTGAGCGTCGGCGACGGGATCGCGCGCGCCTACGGCCTAGACAAGGTCCAGGCGGGCGAGATGGTCGAGTTCGAGAACGGCACGCGCGGCATGGCGCTGAATCTCGAAAGCGACAACGTCGGCATCGTCATCTTCGGCGCCGACCGCGAGATCAAAGAAGGCCAGACGGTCAAGCGCACGGGCGCAATCGTCGATGTGCCCATCGGCAAGGAGTTGCTCGGCCGCGTCGTCGACGCGCTCGGCAATCCGATCGACGGCAAAGGCCCGATCAACGCGGCCAAGCGCGCCCGCGTCGACGTCAAGGCGCCCGGCATCATTCCGCGCAAGTCGGTGAGCGAGCCGATGGCGACGGGCTTGAAGGCAATCGACGCGATGATCCCGATCGGCCGCGGCCAGCGCGAGCTGATCATTGGCGACCGCCAGACCGGAAAAACCGCGATCGCGCTCGACACCATCCTCAATCAGAAGCCGCTCAATCAGGGCGACGACGAAAGCAAGAAGCTCTATTGCGTCTATGTCGCGGTGGGCCAAAAGCGCTCGACCGTCGCCCAGTTCGTCAAGGTGCTGGAGGAACACGGGGCGCTCGAATATTCGATCATCATCGCCGCCACCGCGTCCGACCCGGCGCCGATGCAGTTTCTCGCGCCCTTCTCCGGCTGCGCGATCGGCGAGTTCTTCCGCGACAACGGCATGCACGCCGTCATCATCTATGACGATCTCTCCAAGCAGGCGGTGGCCTACCGGCAGATGTCGCTGCTCTTGCGCCGGCCGCCGGGCCGCGAAGCCTATCCGGGCGACGTGTTCTATCTCCATTCGCGCCTGCTCGAACGCGCCGCCAAGCTCAACCAGGACAACGGCTCGGGTTCGCTGACCGCGCTCCCGATTATCGAGACCCAGGCCAACGACGTCTCCGCCTATATCCCGACCAACGTGATCTCGATCACCGACGGCCAGATCTTCCTCGAGACCGACCTTTTCTACCAGGGCGTCCGCCCGGCGGTGAACGTCGGCCTGTCGGTGTCGCGCGTGGGTTCGGCGGCGCAGACCAAGGCGACCAAGAAGGTCGCGGGCAAGATCAAGGGCGAACTGGCGCAGTACCGCGAAATGGCGGCCTTCGCCCAGTTCGGCTCTGACCTCGACGCGGTCACCCAGCGCCTGCTCAACCGCGGCGCGCGCCTGACCGAGCTCCTCAAGCAACCGCAGTTCTCGCCGCTGAAGATGGAGGAGCAGGTCTGCGTCATCTATGCCGGCGTCAACGGCTATCTCGACAAGCTCCCGCTCGACAAGGTTCGTCCGTTCGAGGATGGGCTTTTGTCTTCTCTGCGTTCGAAACATCCGGACATTCTGGGCTCGATCCGCTCAACGACCGACTTGTCCCCCGAGGTCGAGGCCAAACTCAAGGCGGCGGTCCAGTCCTACTCCGACAGCTTCGCCTGAACCTTCTGACCCCGTAACCAGGCCCCGCGCTGCAACCAGACGCGGGGCGGAGACGCCAAGCGATGCCGTCCCTCAAGGACCTCAGAAACCGGATCGCCTCCGTCAAGTCGACGCAGAAGATCACCAGGGCGATGCAGATGGTCGCGGTCTCGAAGCTGCGCCGCGCCCAGAACGCGGTCGAGGCGGCGCGTCCCTATGCGGAGCGGGTAGAGTCGGTGCTGACCAATCTGGCCGGCGCCGCAAACGACGGCCACGGCCCGCGTCTTCTCATCGGCAGCGGCTCGGACCGGACGCATCTCATGGTCGTCTGCACGGGAGAACGCGGGCTGTGCGGCGCTTTCAATACGTCGATCGTGCGTCTCGCGCGCGAAAGGGCCAATGCGCTCGCGGCTGAGGGCAAGACGGTCAAGATCATTTGTGTCGGCAGGAAGGGCTATGATCAGCTGCGCCGCACCCACGAAAAACAGATCTTGGAAATGATCGACCTGCGCGCGGTGCGGACGATTGGTTACGAGACCGCCCAGCCGATCGCCGCCAAGGTGATCGCCATGTTCGAGAACGCCGAATTCGACGTCTGCACGCTTTTCTACTCGCGGTTCAAGTCGGTGATCGCGCAAATTCCCACCGCCCAGCGGCTTATTCCGCCGGAACTCGCCGAGAAGGACGAGTCGGCGCCGGTCTATCACTACGAGCCGGACGAAGGGGAAATTCTCACCCAGCTCCTGCCGCGCGCGGTGACAGTGCGAATTTACCGTGGGCTTCTCGAAAACGCGGCCTCGTTCTTCGGCGCGCAAATGAGCGCGATGGACAGCGCCACCCGCAACGCCGGCGATATGGTCAAGAAGTACACGCTTCGCTACAACCGCACCCGCCAGGCGATGATCACCAAGGAACTGATCGAGATCATTTCGGGCGCCGAGGCGCTCTGACCCAGCCCGTCGCGCGAGCGCGACCCGAAGAGCTACCTACGAGGACGTCAAAATGGCGAATGTCGCAAATGCCGTCGGCCGGGTCACCCAGGTGATCGGCGCTGTCGTGGACGTGAAGTTCGATAGCTACCTGCCGCCCATCCTCAACGCGCTCGAGACGATAAACAACGGCAACCGCCTCGTGCTCGAAGTCGCCCAGCAACTCGGCGAGAACATAGTGCGCTGCATCGCCATGGACACCTCGGAAGGCCTGGTGCGCGGTCAGGAGGTCACTGACACCGGCGAGCCGATCTCGGTGCCGGTCGGCGAAGGCACGCTCGGACGCATCATGAACGTCATCGGCGATCCGGTCGACGAGGCCGGTCCAATCCCGATGGAGGCCCGGCGGGCGATCCATCAGCCGACGCCGGCCTATGTCGACCAATCGACGGAAGCGCAGATTCTCATTACCGGCATCAAGGTCGTCGATCTGCTCGCGCCCTACGCTAAAGGGGGCAAGATCGGCCTGTTCGGCGGCGCGGGCGTCGGCAAGACGGTGCTGATTCAGGAGCTCATCAACAATGTCGCCAAGACCCACGGCGGCAATTCGGTGTTCGCCGGCGTCGGCGAGCGCACGCGCGAGGGCAACGATCTCTATCACGAGTTCATCGAATCGAAAGTCAACGCCGATCCGCACGACCCGGACTCGAACGTGAAGTCGAAATGCGCGCTGGTGTTCGGCCAGATGAACGAGCCGCCGGGGGCGCGCATGCGTGTCGGTCTGGCCGGCGTCACCGTCGCCGAGCATTTCCGCGATCAGGGGCAGGACGTGCTGCTTTTCATCGACAACATCTTCCGCTTCACCCAGGCCGGGTCGGAAGTGTCGGCGTTGCTCGGCCGCATCCCTTCCGCGGTCGGCTACCAACCGACGCTCGCTACCGACATGGGTGCGCTGCAGGAGCGCATCACCACCACGACCAAGGGCTCGATTACCTCGGTTCAGGCGATCTACGTCCCGGCCGACGACTTGACCGACCCGGCGCCGGCGACATCTTTCGCCCACCTTGACGCGACGACCGTGCTGTCGCGCGCGATTTCGGAAAAGGGCATTTATCCGGCAGTCGACCCGCTCGACTCGACCTCGCGCATGCTGACGGCCGCCATCGTCGGCGAGGAGCACTACAACGTCGCCCGTCAGGTGCAGCAGGTGCTTCAGCGCTACAAGGCGCTACAGGACATCATTGCGATATTAGGGATGGACGAACTCTCCGAAGAGGACAAGCAGATCGTCGCCCGCGCCCGCAAGATCGAGCGCTTCCTGTCGCAACCCTTCGACGTCGCCGCTGTGTTCACCGGCACGCCGGGCGTGCAGGTCAAGATCGAGGACACGGTCAAAGGCTTCAAGGGAATCATCGAGGGCAAATACGACAATCTGCCCGAAGCCGCCTTTTACATGGTCGGAACGATCGAGCAGGCGGTGGAGAAGGCGCAGAAACTGGCGGCCGAGGCGGCTTGACGCATATTGGAGCTTAAGGATCGCCATGGCCGCATTCCATTTCGAACTGGTCTCGCCGGACAAGGCCCTGTTCAACGGTCCGGCGCAGTCGGTCCTCGTGCCGGGCAACGAGGGCGACTTTCTGGTGCTGAGCGATCACGCGCCGGTGATGACGTCGATGCGCCCGGGCGTCGTCGGCATTGATGACGTCCAGGGTAAGCATACTCGCGTCTTCATTCGCGGCGGCTTCGCCGACGTCAGCAAGAGCGGCCTCATCTTGCTCGCCGAAACGGCCATCCCTTTCGAGGATCTGAGCGCCGACCATCTCGGCCAGGAAATCAAGAACGCCGAAGAGGATCTTGCCGACGCCAGCGACGACGACAAGCGCCTGGCCCAGGAGAAGCTCGATCACTTGCGCGAACTCAAGGACGCGATGAAACTTTGAGACGAACAGGCCTGCTTGCCCCGGCGGTCCCCGTCCCCTTCGTGCAATCCCATGATCAATCGCGAAGACTTCGATCGGTTTTGCGCCAATCTCCCCTCCGCCGCCAATGTGGTCCAATGGGGCGGGGCGAGCGTTTGGAAAATCGGCGGAAAGGTCTTCGCGATCGGCGGGTGGTCGCATTCGCGCGAATTCGCCATCACTTTCAAATGCTCGAAATTGAGTTTTGCGATTCTGAGCGACCTCTCCGGACTGCGCCCCGCGCCCTATCTCGCGTCGCGCGGATTGTCGTGGATGCAGCGCATCGACGATTCCTCGCTCAGCGACGCCGGGCTTGAGGAGTATTTGCGCCGGAGTCATGCGATTGTCGCCACGACGCTGCCGAAAAAGACACAAAGCGAACTGGGATTTCCACAGCGGCAATGAACGTTCGCGGCCAGGACGACCATGACGCCTTCCGACATCCGCCTCGCCCATCAGCGCATCGCGCCGCACCTCCGCCGCACGCCGATCCTGGACATCGCCTCGCCGATCGCCGGCGCGCCGCCGGTCTCGCTGAAACTCGAGAGCCTCCAACACAGCGGCTCGTTCAAGGCGCGCGGGGCGTTCAACAACCTGCTGACCCGACCTGCCCCCGCGGCGGGCTGCGCGACCGCTTCCGGCGGCAATCACGGCGCGGCGGTCGCTTACGCGGCCCGCGAACTCGGCGTTCGTGCGCGCGTCTTTGTGCCCGAGATCGCGACCCCGGCCAAGGTCGCCAAAATCAGGGCCTACGGCGCCGAGGCCGTTGTCGGCGAAGCGAATTACGCGGCGGCGCAGAAGCGGTGCGACGCCTATGTGCGCGAGAGCGGCGCGCTGGCGATCCACCCATATGATGCGCCGGAAACGATTGCGGGCGCGGGTACGGTCGCGTTGGAATGGGAAGAGGACCTGGAACGGTTTTCCCTGCCAGCGCTCGATGCGGTCCTCGTCGCGGTCGGCGGCGGCGGGCTCATCGCCGGCGTCGCAGGCTGGTTTGCGAGCCGCATCAGGGTCATCGGCGTCGAGCCGGAAGGATCATGCGCGCTTCACGCTGCGTTGGCGGCCGGAACGCCGGTCGATGTCGACGTTGATTCGATCGCAGCCGATTCTCTCGGGGCGAAAAGGGTAGGCGATCTCAATTTCAAGATCGCCAGGGAATTCGTCAGCGAGGTTGTCCTGGTCTCGGACGTGGCGATCGCTGAGGCGCAGCGCCGTCTTTGGGCCGAAGCCTCGATCGTCGCCGAACCGGGAGGCGCCGCAGCCTTCGCCGCGCTTGCGAGCGGCGCATTTCGGCCGCGGGAGGGCGAGCGCGTCGGCATTCTCGTTTGCGGCGCCAACGTTGATCTGGCGGCGTTCGCGCGGGCCTCGACCGGTTTTCGCGCGTTTCCCTGACTCCGCCGCGGCGATAAACGCTCTGGTCCGCCATTGCGACGCGCGACTGCCCGAACTAATGTCCGCCCGCTTTCCGCCGGCCGCGATCGGTCTTGGGGCGGATTGGGGCGTCGCCAAGTGGTAAGGCAGCGGATTTTGATTCCGCCATACGGAGGTTCGAATCCTCCCGCCCCAGCCAATCTTTTCATTTTGTTGTTTAGGATCCTTGCTAAATGTCGCCGGGTTCGTCGAAATTCGGCGCCGCAATGCAACGCAGCCCGGTCGCGTGCTCCTCGTCATCAACTCCGCCGCCGCTGCGGGCGGTGCGACTGGGATTATTCGGGAATGTTGCGGGTTCCGGAACGCCTAACCTGCCACGAAATCGGTCACGCGGCCGCAGCCGCATGACAAGACGAGGAGGGGCGCCGCCTCTGGCCTTGTCTTCGGCGCCTCTTGGCGCAAGATTCGGCGAAAGCCGCGAGGAAGGAGACGAAGTCTCATGGATGAGCGCGCGCTGTTGCGGCGGATGTTCGATGCGGCCGTGGAATCGGCCGCCGCGGACGCGGCTGTTCCGCCCAATCTGCCCCCGCCGCCGGCCGGCCGCACGATTGTCGTCGGCGCCGGCAAGGCCGCCGCGGCGATGGCGCGCGCGGTTGAGGCGCACTGGCCCGCGGACCGGCCGCTCAGCGGTCTGGTCGTCACCCGCTATGGCCATGGCGTCGGACCGCTCGCCCGCATTGAGGTGGTCGAGGCCGGCCACCCGGTGCCGGACGCGGCGGGCCAGGCCGCGGCGGCCCGCGTTCTCGATCTCGTGCGCGGGCTGGGTCCGGACGATCTGGCGCTTTGCCTGATCTCCGGCGGGGGTTCTTCGCTGCTGTCGCTTCCCGCTCCGGGCATCGAACTGGCCGACAAGCAGGCCTTGAATCGCGCCCTACTCAAGAGCGGCGCGAGCATCCACGAGATCAACTGCGTCCGCAAACATCTCTCGGCGATCAAGGCCGGCCGTCTCGCCGCGGCGGCCGCGCCCGCGCAGGTGGTCTCGCTGATTATCTCTGACGTGCCCGGCGACGATCCCTCGGTGATCGCCTCTGGCCCGACTGTGCCGGACGTCACCACGCTCGCCGACGCGATGGCGGTGCTCAAGCGCTACGGCATCGACCCGCCACGGGCCGTAAAGGCCCGGCTCGCCGATCCCAACGCGGAGACGCCCAAACCAGGCGATCCAGTTTTTGAGCATGCGGTGACCCGCATCATAGCCGCGCCGCAGGCCTCGCTGGAGGCGGCGGCGGCCGTCGCCCGCAAAGCGGGGGTTGAGCCGGTGATTCTTGGGGATTCCATCGAAGGCGAAGCGGCCGAGGTCGGCCGCGTCATGGCGGGCGTCGCCCGACAGGTCGCGCTGCGCCACCAACCGGCGCCGCCGCCCTGTGTGCTGATTTCCGGCGGCGAAACCACGGTGACCGTGCGCGGCCTCGGACGCGGCGGACGCAACGTGGAGTTTCTGCTGGCCTTGGCGGTCGAACTGAATGGATTGCCCAACGTCTATGCGCTGGCGGGCGACACCGACGGCGTCGACGGCGCCGAGGAGGTCGCCGGCGCCATCGTCGCGCCCGACACGCTCGCGCGCGCGGCGGCGCTCGGCGTGAGCGCCAAGGCGAGCCTCGCCGACAATGACGGGCATGGGTTCTTCGAGGCGTTGGGGGACCAGGTGATCACTGGTCCCACGCTGACGAACGTCAACGATTTCCGGGCGCTGTTGATCAGCGCCTAGAGGAGAATCGCAATGATAACGATGCCTCAGCCGGACCAGGCGGTGCTTGTCCGTCGTGCGGAGATTATCGCAGCCCTGCGCCGGATCGTGCCGGGGGAGGGCGTGATCGACGGCGAACACGAGCGTCGCGCCTTCGAATGCGACGGACTGACCGCCTACCGCCAGCTTCCGATGGTGGTCGTGCTCCCGGATACGACCGCGCAGATCGTCGAGGTGCTGCGCTACTGCTCGGCCAACAACGTTAAGGTCGTTCCGCGCGGCGCCGGCACCTCGCTGTCCGGCGGCGCGCTGCCGCTGGAAGACGGCATTGTGCTTGGCCTTGGCAAATTCAACCGCATCCTCGACATCGACATCGCCAATCGCTGCGTGGTCGTCCAGCCGGGAGTGACCAATCTAGGCATCACCCATGCCGTGCAGGCCCATGGATTGTACTACGCCCCGGATCCTTCCAGCCAGATCGCCTGCACAATCGGAGGCAATGTGGCGGAGAATTCAGGCGGCGTACATTGCCTGAAATACGGCCTCACCACCAACAATGTCATCGGCATCGAAATGGTGACGATGGATGGCGAGACGCTGCGCCTTGGCGGCAAGCATTTCGACGCCTCGGGCTACGATCTGCTCGGAGTCATGGTCGGCTCCGAAGGGATGCTTGGCGTCGTCACCGAGGTGACGGTGCGGGTCCTGCCCGCGCCGCCGGGGGTGCGGGCGCTGATGATCGGCTTTCCCAGCGTCGACGGCGCCGGCGATTGCGTCGCCGCAGTCATCGGCGGCGGCATCATTCCGGGGGGGATGGAGATCATGGACCGCCTGGCGGTCGAAGCGGCGGAGGCTTTCGTTCATGCCGGCTATCCGCTAGACGCCGAAGCGCTGCTGATCGTCGAACTCGACGGCTGCGAGGCCGAGGTGGATCATCTCATCGCCGCGGTGGAGGCGATCGCCGCGCAGCACGGCGCGACCTCGTGTCGGGCAAGCCAGTCCGAAGAGGAGCGTCTCTTGTTCTGGGCCGGGCGCAAGGCGGCTTTCCCGGCGGTCGGGCGCATCTCGCCCGACTATTACTGCATGGACGGGACGATCCCGCGCAAGCGGATCGGCGACGTCATGTTGCGCATGAAGCAGATGGAGGCGCGCTTCGGACTGCGCGTGGCCAACGTGTTCCACGCCGGCGACGGAAATCTGCATCCGCTGATCCTCTATGACGCCAACAAGCCCGGGGAACTGGAGCGCGCGGAGGCGTTCGGAAACGACATCCTCCGGCTTTGCGTGGAGGTCGGCGGCGTTTTGACCGGCGAGCATGGAGTCGGCGTCGAGAAGCGCGACCTCATGGACACGATGTTCAACGAGAGCGACCTCAACCAGCAGCAGCGCCTGAAATGCGCTTTCGACCCGGAAAGTCTGCTCAATCCAGGAAAGGTGTTTCCGCAGCTCTGCCGCTGCGCGGAACTCGGCCGCATGCATGTTCATGCAGGACAGCTGCGCTTTCCTGACCTGCCGCGCTTCTGAACGAGGGAGATTTCATGACCGTCTTCGAACCCTCGGACGCCGCGCAAGCCGCGGAGATTGTCGCCTGGGCGGCCGCCGAGAGCCAGCCGCTCGAGATCGTCGCCGGCGGAAGCAAGCGCAGGCTGGGTCGTCCTCCGCGCGCCGACCATCGATTGGACGTGTCGCGACTGACCGGAATCGTCGACTACGAGTCAGCCGAACTGATCCTCACCGCACGCGCGGCCACGCCAATGGCTGAGATCGAGACGCAGCTCGACGCGAAGCGGCAGATGCTGGCCTTTGAACCCCCCGACTGGCGCGACTTGCTCGGCGGCGGCGGCGAGCCGACCCTGGGCGGCGTTCTCGCATGCAATCTCGCCGGGCCACGCCGGGTCCGCGCCGGATCGGCGCGCGATTACTTTCTCGGCTTCTCCGCGATCAACGGCTGGGGCGACGTCTGGAAAGCCGGCGGCAAGGTAGTGAAAAATGTCACTGGCTACGACATGTGCAAGCTGCAGGCCGGCGCCTACGGCACCTTGTCGGTGCTTGCCGAGGTGACCTTGAAAGTCATGCCGAAACCAGAGTCGGCCTGCACCATACTCCTTCAGTCGATGGCGGACGAAATCGCCATTCCCGAATTGTCGCAAGCTCTCAACACGCCTCATGAGGTGTCGGCGGCGGCGCATCTGCCGGCGTCGATTGCGCGGCGCTCAAGCGTCGCGAGCGTGGCGGAGGGCCTCGGCGCCGTAACCGCGCTCCGCCTCGAAGGCCCGGCTCCTTCCGTCGCCTCGCGCGGCAAGGCGATCGAGTCCCGGTTTGGATGCGGGCTCCGCTTGGGCTCGGCTGAGACCGGGCTGCTGTGGGCGGAGATCGGCCAAGTGCGGCCTTTGCTAAAGACCGGCGCCCAGTGCGTTTGGCGACTCTGCCCCACGCCGACCTCCGCGCCCGCCGTGGTGAACGCTCTGCGGGAACGGTTCGCTTCGGCCGAAGCTTTTTACGATTGGGGCGGCGGCCTGGTTTGGCTGAGCCTCGACGCCAACGAAGCGGGGCCGGATGGCGGTGCGGCTCTTGTGCGGGCGGCGATGAATCAGGCGGGCGGCCATGCGACGCTCGTCGTCGCGTCTGACGACGTTCGCGCCACCGCGGCCGTGTTCGAACCCCTCCAGGGTGCGCTGGCCGCTCTCAGCAAACGGGTCAAGAGCGGCTTCGATCCGCGCGGCGTCTTGAATCCCGGGCGGATGCACGAGGGTCACTAACCAATATGCAGACGAACTTTACCGCGGCCCAGCTGGCGAACCCCGATATCAAGGAGGCCGACAAGATCCTTCGGTCGTGCGTGCATTGCGGCTTCTGTACCGCGACCTGTCCGACCTACGTGCTGCTTGGCGATGAACTCGACAGCCCGCGAGGGCGGATCTATCTCATCAAGGACATGCTGGAGAATGACCGGCCCGCAACGGAAGAGGTCGTCAAGCACGTCGACCGCTGCCTTTCCTGCCTGTCGTGCATGACGACCTGCCCCTCCGGCGTCCATTACATGCACCTCGTCGACCATGCCCGCCATCACATCGAAGAGACCTATCGCCGGCCATGGCCGGACCGCGCATTCCGCCGTCTGCTGGGCTTCATCCTGCCTCGGCCGCGCCTGTTCAGGGCCGCGCTCAGCGCATCGCGATTGGCCAAGCCGTTCGCTCGATGGGCGCCGGGCCCGTTGCGGGCGACCCTGGCTTTGGCCCCGTCCCACGTGCCTGCGCCTTCCCTTGTCGACCAGCCGCAGGTCTTCGCGACCCCAACTCGGACCCGGCGCGTGGCGCTGCTCAGCGGCTGCGCCCAGCAGGTCCTGGCGCCAGAGATCAACGAGGCCACCATCCGCCTTCTGACCCGGCACGGCTGCGAAGTCGTCGTGTCCAAAGGAGCAGGCTGTTGCGGGGCCTTGACCCATCATCTCGGTCTCGGCGGGAACGTCCATGCCCGCGCCAACATCCGCGCCTGGACCCGGGAAATCGCCTCCGGCGGGCTGGACGCGATCGTGATCAACGCCTCCGGCTGCGGCACCACGGTCAAGGACTACGGCTTCATGTTCCGCGACGATCCCGAACTCGCCGAGCCGGCCCGAGCGGTCTCCGCGCTGGCGCGCGACATCACGGAATTGATGAGCGAGATTGGCCTCCAGCCGCCGGTCATTCCAACCGGTCGGCGGGTGGCCTATCACAGCGCATGCTCTTTGCAGCACGGACAAAAGGTTCGAAACGAGCCGAAGCAGCTGCTGAAGGATGCAGGGTTTATAGTGATCGAGCCGCCCGAGGGACACCTTTGTTGCGGCTCGGCGGGCACATACAACCTGCTGCAGCCGGAGATCGCCGCCCGACTGCGCGACCGCAAGGTGTCCAATATCGAAAGCACCGCGCCCGACCTGATCGCGGCCGGCAATATCGGCTGCATCACCCAGATCGCCGCCGGAACTGCGCTGCCCGTCATCCACACCGCGGAATTGCTCGACTGGGCGACCGGAGGGCCGAGGCCGCGCGGCTTGCCGGCATAAGGCGAGCGGCGCCAGGAAGCGGAGGCGCCGCTCGGCCAGGTTTTCCCGTTTCGCAATCGTCCCGATGTCGGTTGCCGGATCTTTGACGATCGCGTCGACCCACGCTCTCGACCGCGCGATCGCCATCGGCAGCGCGCGTCCGTGATTTTCGCGCCGCGGATTGTCTCACGAGGCTCTTCGCGAGATTCTGGTGTGTTTTCCGAGCGCTATGGGCTCGAAGCGGCCTCGGCGAGCACGCAAGGCGAGGCAGACCCGGTTACTTTGCGTGATCTCCTTCCTCGGTCAACGTGCGACTGCACTGTCCACGACGGATCCCACAGCCGCGCCCCAAGCGCGCGCTTTTGCCTTCCGCTCCCGTTCGTCGAGACGCGGATAGATCACGTCGATCGCTTCGTCGAGGCGCGCTCCAATCGTCGTCTCATCGAAGAAACCGGTCGAGAGGGCGCCAAGCGCGCCCGCGCCGAAGGCGCTCAGCTCCAGAATCTTGACCCGCTGCACTGGACGGCCGAGCAGGTCCGCCTGAAGTTGCATGAGGAGGTCGTTGCGCGTCGCGCCGCCATCGACCGACAGCATCGGGAGAATTACGCCGAGGTCCTGCTCCATCGCGCCGAAAACATCGCCAATCTGGTGTGCGATTGCCTCTAGCGCCGCCCGCGCGACATCGGCGCGGGTCGTCGCCAGCGACAGACCGGTCAGGGCGGCGCGGGCGCGGTCCTTCCAGTATGGCGCACCGAGGCCCGCGAGGGCGGGAACGAAGCAAACTTCGTCCCCGCCTTTGGCCGACAAGGCAAGAGCCGTCAGCGCTTCGACGTCGGGCAGCCCCATGAGGTCGGCGATCCAGGCCGCGGCCTGCGCCGATACCGAAATGTTGCCTTCGAGAGCATAAGAGACTCGCCCCGACCGGCGCCAGGCGATTGTCGTCGAAAGTCCCGACCGCGAGCGCAGCGGCGCGTCTGTCAGCGTCATCAGGGACGAGCCAGTTCCATATGTCGCCTTCACTGGTCCGGGACTGCGCACGCCGTGGCCGAACAACGCAGCGTGCGAATCGCCCATCATCGCGTGAATAGGAATTCTCGCAGCGAGGCGGCCGACAGACGCTGTCGACCCGAATCGGGCGTTCGAGTCTTCGACCCGGGGCAGGGTCGCGATCGGTACGCCGAACAAGGCGCACAAATCCTCGCTCCAGTTTTGCTCGTGAATGTCGAACAATTGTGTTCGCGAGGCGTTGCTCGCGTCCGTGGCGTGCGTCCGGCCGCCGGTCAGATTGAACAGCAGCCAGGAATCGACGGTTCCTGCGCAGAGGTCCCCTCGCTCGACGAGCGCTCGCGCCTCGGGATGTGCGTCGAGCAGCCAACCGATCTTAGCGGCCGGAAAGAGCGGGTCGAGACCAAGGCCGGTCCGCGTCGCCACCATCTCCTCAATATGCCGGCTCCGGATCGCGTCGATCCGGTCGGCGGAGCGCCGGCACTGCCAAGTGACGCATGGACCGATCGTCAATCCTGTGGAGCGGCGCCACAACAGCACCGATTCGCGCTGATTGGAGATGCTCAGCGAAGCGATCGACGCCAGCTCCGGCAGAGCCGCGAGGCAGCCGTCGATCGCCTCCACCGTCGCTCGCCAGATTTCGGCGCCCGACTGCTCGACCCATCCGGGTCTGGGGTAGGCGATCGGCGTGGGGACCGAATGGCGAGCCGCGATTCGTCCCTCGGCATCCAGCGCCAGCGCCTTCGTATTCGTCGTCCCCTGGTCCAGGGCCAGAATGAAGCTCTTCATCAAGTCTGCCGCAGCGAGACGACATCGCGCGCCGCCTGCTCGATGCCGGCGGCGGTGAGCCCGAATTTCTCGAAAAGAAACTGAGCCGAACCCGTCGGCAGGAAGCCCGGGAAACCGAGAATTCGCATCGGACAGGGGCGGTGGGTGGAGACGACCTCGGCGACCGCTCCGCCGAGTCCGCCACGCACGGAGTGTTCTTCGACGGTCACGATCGCCCCGAGTTCCGCCGCGGCGCGAATCGCCGCCTCGTCGAGGGGAGCGATCGAGGCCATGTTGACCACGCGGGCGGCGATGCCGGCGCTCGCCAGCGCTTCCGCCGCCTCCAGCGCGCGGGCGACCATGACGCCGTTGGCGATGATGGCCACGTCGCCGCCCTCGCGCAACGTCTCGGCTTTGCCGATGGCGAAAGTGGCATTCTCGGGACGCGGCAGATCGGGCACGGGAAACCGGCTGATGCGCAAGAACACCGGGCCGTCCTGCGCGGCGGCGGCCTCAACGGCGCGCGCAGTCTCCCAGGGGTCGGACGGCGCGATAACCGCCAGGTTGGGCAGCAGTCTGAGCCACGCCATATCCTCGATCGAATGATGCGTGGGCCCGAGTTCGCCATAACCCACCCCCGGCGACTGACCGACCAGCTTCACATTTGCGTTTGTGTAGGCGATGTCGGCCTTGATCTGCTCGAGCGCCCGCGCCGTCAGGAAGCAGGAAGCCGCGCTGACGAACGGGATCTTGCCGCCGTTGGCGAGGCCCGATCCGACGCCGACCATGTTCTGCTCGGCGATGCCGACGTTGATCGTTCTCCCCGGCCAGCGCTTGCGAAAGCCGCCGAGCTTCGACGAGCCAACGCTGTCGTTGACGACGATCATGACCCGTCCGTCATGTTCGGCGACCTTATCGAGGGCTGCGGCGAAAGCGTCGCGGCAATCGAATAGGCCAGTTGAGGGAGCAATGGCGGCGCTCATGTCAGGCTCAATTCCTTCATGGCCAGATCCAACTGGGCTTGTGTCGGCACGCCGTGATGCCAGCCGACCTGGTCCTCCATGTAGGAGACTCCCTTGCCCTTGATCGTGTGGGCGATCACGCACAGCGGCTTGCCTCGGCCGCCGCGTGACGCAAGCGCATCGAGCAACGATGACGGGTCGTGGCCGTCCGCCTCGATCACCTCCCAGCGGAAGGCGCGAAATTTGTCCGCCAGCGGCTCCACGTCATTTGTCTCGGCGACTCTCGCGCCCTGCTGGAGCGTGTTGCAGTCAATGACGAGGGTCAGATTGGCGAGCTTGTGGTGCCCGGCCGCCATGGCGGCTTCCCAGTTGCTGCCCTCCTGCAATTCGCCGTCGCCGGTGATGACGAAAACGCGATAGTCGGCCTTGTCCATCTGGCCGGCGATGGCGACGCCGACCGCGATCGGAAGCCCGTGTCCGAGAGGCCCCGTGTTGGCTTCGACGCCCGCGACGTAATTGCGGTTTGGATGGCCGTTGAGCATCGAAAGCGGCTTCATATAGGTCGAAAGCGCCTCGACGGGCATGAATCCCGCCTCCGCGAGGGTCGAATACAGGGCGCCGCTCGCGTGTCCCTTGCTCAGGATCAGTCGATCCCGATCGGGCGCACGCGGCGATTTCGGATCGACGCGCAGCACGCCGAAATACAGTGTTGCGAGAATGTCGGTCACCGACATGTCCCCGCCCGGATGACCCTGCCGAGCTTCGAAGACCATATTCAGCGCATGCATCCGGATTGCGCGCGCTTTCGAGCGAATGAGGAGAATTGTCGCTTCGCGGTCCGCGTCTCGACTCTCGGATGATTGCAACGCCATCGTTTCACCCTCGGAAGACGGAAGACTGGAACACGTCGGGCGACGCTTCGGCCTCATGGCGATGGATCGGCCAGTCCAGATAGCGGGTGATCGCTTCATGCACGGCTCCCGCATGATGACCCCGAACCATCGCCACATGATGCTCGAAGCCATTTCGGGCGATGAAGCCCAGGAGGCGGCGCAGTCGCGCGACTTTGGTGACGGCGATGCCGCCGTCCATCGCGAAAGGATCGTCGGTGAACTCGCCCTCGCCGACATAGGCCTTGATCACGCCATGCCGATCGTCGGTCGAGGCGCGGAAGAACGTCATCGGGCCCGGCTGGACTTTGCCTTTGACGGCGCCGAAGCATTTCTCCTTGCCGACCACGCTGCCGATCACGCCGAGCTCGGAGATTTCCGGCGTCTCGCCGATGAAGCTCTTCGGATAATTGCCGCAGTGCGTGCAGACGCACTTGTCGGCCTCGCGGCCGTAATTGTTGTTCCAATCGAGGATCGCCGACGGCGTCTCGGCGGCGAGCGCCAGCGCATACATCGAGATTGCGCCCATCACGTCCACTTCGCAGGCGCTCGGCATCAATTTCTCGCCCATCATGCTCATCGTCAGGCAAGTCGCGCACCCGAAGTTATCTTGCAGGCTGCGCCAGCACTGGATGGCGCTGGCGTCGCAGCCATTCTCTTCGATCCAGCGATCGACGGCGATCGTCCACTTCGCCTGGCGCACGATCTTGTCGGGTTTGATGTACGCAGGAATCCGGCCATAGGCTGCGATCTCGCCGAGCTTGGCCTTCACCTCCGGGGCGTCGTCGGCGAGCGCGTTCGCGGCGAAAATGATCTCCGAGAGATCGACGGTCACGACCGTCAGCCCGGAAGCCTGAAGGAGCTTCTCGCTGAAGCGCATCGTCTGGAAGGCGCCCGTCCGGGCGCCGATCGAGCCGATCCGCGCATGCTTCAGCCCGCGCACCACGCGGCAGATTCGCGTGAACCGGTCGAGATCGGCGGCGAACTCCTCACCGTCGACGTCGCAGGTGTGGCTCGTCGTGTCGGTGAAAGGCACGCCATATTGATAGAAATTGTTGGCGACCGAGAACTTGCCGCAGAACGCGTCCCTGCGGCTGGCGAGGTCGACCTTGTCGATCTCGTCATTGCTGGCCTGAAGCAGGATCGGAACGTCGAGGCGCGCCTCGTTCACGAGTTCGGAGATGGCGATCTCGTCACCGAAGTTCGGCAGACAGATCACCAGGCCGTCGATCGAGTCGCGCTGCTCGCGAAAACGCGCGGCGTAGATACGTGCGTCTTCTCGCGACTGCACGGCTCCGTTCTTCGTCGCCTCGACCGGGAGGATGTCGTAGCCGACATTCAGCCGATCGAGCTGCGCGATGAGCTGCTTGCGGGTCTCGAGAGCCGGAGCGCCGTTGAAGAATTCACGACTGCCGACGACCAGCCCGAGTTTGATTTGGCGCAGATTTGGCATTCGCATAAGGCCCCGCGTTTGCAGGCGGTCATGGCGCGTTGCACGCCATTGCAGCCTGACGCCTCCCGATTTTGGAGCGTTTCGAAAAAATACGATTTATCGCAATTAATCGCATTTGATGCGCTTTGTAAAGGGGGTCTTTTGTCCTATGGGCTTCGCAGAGCACTTTTGGTTTCGGTTTTGCGGCGAAGGACCCCACCTCAGGATGGGTTGCTTTTACATCTTGACAGCAAACAAAAGCAATGCATAAATGTCGACAATAAACCGCAGCAATCGCAGATTCGGGGAGGCGATGCGCCCTTTGATGTGTCTGGCCCACGTGACGGAGGACCCTCGCGCGACGAGGCCCTGTGCGCCCTATCCCAATCTTCAAGTGTCCCGACGTTCGTTGTTGGCATCCGACGTGACGTCGCGGCGAAGCGCCGCGAGGCCCAAGCCGATGTGAATGGTGCCCTTTCTTGGCAAATGGGAGGTAGGTAATGAAAATGAGACACGCCTTGTTCGGCGCGTTGTTCGCAAGCGCCGCATTCATCGGAAGTTCCGCTTACGCCGCCGGCCTGATCGCGATCATCACGCCTTCGCATGACAACCCGTTCTTCGCCACCGAGGCTAGTGGGGCGGCCGCAAAAGCCAAGGCGCTCGGCTACGACACTCTGGTGCTCGTTCATGACGACGACGCCAACAAGCAGAACCAGCTGATCGACTCGGCGATCGCCCGCAAAGCGGTCGCGATCATTCTCGACAACGCCGGAGCGGACGCTTCGATCGAGGCGGTTCAAAAGGCCAAGGCCGCGGGCATTCCGAGCTTTCTGATCGATCGCGAGATCAACAAGACCGGCGTCGCCGTCGCGCAAATCGTGTCCAACAACTATCAAGGCGCGACGCTCGGCGGACAGGAGTTTGCGAAGGTCATGGGCGAAAAGGGCCCCTACGCCGAGCTCGTCGGCAAGGAGTCGGACACCAACGCCGGAATTCGCTCCAAAGGCTATCATGATGTTCTCGATCAGTACCCCGACTTGAAAATGGTCGCGCACCAAAGCGCAAATTGGAGCCAGACCGAGGCGTACTCGAAGATGCAGGCGATGCTCCAGGCTCATCCGGATATCAAGGGCGTCATTTCCGGCAATGACACGATGGCGATGGGAGCGATGGCGGCGCTTCAGGCGGCTCATCGTAACGATGTGGTCGTCGTCGGCTTCGACGGTTCGAACGATGTCCGCGATGCGATCGAGGCGGGGAAGATCGCCGCGACCGTCCTTCAGCCGGCATACTTCATCGCACAGCTCGCGGTCGAAGAGGCCGACAAGTATCTGAAGACCAAGTCGACCGGGAAGCCCGAGAAGCAGTCAATCGATTGCGTGCTCATCACCAAGGCGAACGCCAACAAGCTCAACAACTTCCAACTCTCGGAGTAATCGCGCGCCCTCGCACGCGACGGGGTGCGGACTTTTCGGCGACCCCGCCGCGTGTCGACGCGTTCCATCTATGCATCCGACAGCGGCGCCCCTCGTCGAGATGCGGCGTATCGCGCAGCGCTCAGGCATTCGATGACTGTGACGAAACCCACACTGTGGCTGGCGCTGTTGCTCCTGCTCGTCCTTGGCGGTTGCAAGATCGTCAGCGATAAGGAGCTCGCCGCGGAGAACGCGAAATCCGCAGGCGCTTTCGACGCGACCGCCTATGTCAAGAAGGTCTGGACCCCGACGGCCGTTACGGATTTCAAGACCAGAGCCGTCGATCTCGCAACGCTCTTGCCCGCGATCGAGGCCGGCCTCGAGAAGGCGGGTCAGACCTACGGTCGAGGCGGCGGCGAGGGCAATCCGTGGACCTACGAAGTCAAGGGCGAGGGTAAGGTTGCAGCGGTCGACGTCAAGTCGCGCCATGGACTCATGACGGTGGACATCGCCACCAAGAGTGGGCCGCGGCAGGTCGACCTGCAGATCGGTCCCGTTATCTTTGGCACGGCGCTGCGCGACAGCCTTCCGTTCATTCACTTCGGCGATTTCGTCAATCAGATTCAGTTCGCCCAGATCTCTCGCGCCCTCAACGATGCGGCCACGAAGCATCTGATGAAAACCGCCGATCCCCAGGATATGGTGGGCAAGTCCATCCTGTTCTACGGAGCGGCGACGCAAGGGTCGGCATCGACGAGAATGAGCATCACGCCCATCTCCATCGAGATCGCTAAGGGAACGTCGCCATGAGCGAAGCGACGCTTGCGGCCGAGACGGGCGTGATTCTGAGAGCGGAAGGGATCGGAAAGGTCTTTCCGGGAACGATCGCGTTGCGTGACGTCGACTTCGAGGTTCGGCGGGGCGCCGTCAACGTGCTTATCGGCGAGAACGGCGCCGGCAAATCGACCTTGATGAAGATTCTCGCCGGCGTGATCCCGCCGACCTCGGGGCGGCTGCTCCTCAACGGCAAGGAGGTACGGTTCAATTCGGTTCGCGACGCGGCTCGTCACGGCATCGGAATCATCTTTCAGGAACTGAACCTCTGCCCGAATCTCAGTGTCGCCGAGAACCTCAGCCTCGTCGATCCTCCGACCCGTTTCGGATTTCATATCGACCGAGCGCGCCAGGTGGACAAGGCGCGGGCGCTGCTTGCGCGCCTGGAGCAGCCGATCGAACCGACGGCGCTCGCCGACGATCTTCGCATTGGCCAGCAGCAGATCGTCGAGATCGCGAAATCCCTCGCCGCCGATGTCGACATCCTGATCATGGACGAACCGACCTCCGCCCTCAGCGCGCCGGAAGTGGAAGTCCTGTTCGGCATTATCCGCGATCTCAAGGCGCACGGCGTCGCCATCATCTATATCTCTCACCGACTCGAAGAGATTTTGCGAATCGGCGACTACGTGACGGTCCTGAGAGACGGCCGCTACCAGGCGCACGCCCTGGTCAAGGACATCTCGGTCGAATGGATGGTCGAGCAGATGGTCGGGCCGAGCGGCGCGGCCGCGCAGATCGAGTCGGCGGCGACGGAAAAGGTCGCTCTATCGATGCAAGACGTCACGCTACCGCGCGCGGCGGGAGGATTTTTCGTCGATCATGTGTCGCTGAACGTGCAGGCCGGCGAGGTCGTCTGCATATACGGGCTGCTTGGCGCGGGCCGGTCGGAACTTTTCGAGTGTCTGATGGGGATGCAACCAGCCTCGAGGGGTCGGGTCGAACTCGAGGGCAGGGACCTTTCGGGCCAGACGATCGGGAGCCGCATTCGCCACGGACTGGTTCTCGTTCCGGAGGATCGGCAGCGGGAAGGGCTGGTGCAGACCATGTCGGTGCGCGCCAATCTGACGCTCGCAAGCCTTGGCCGGTTTGCCCGGCTGTTCACGATCAGCGACGCGGACGAGCGCGCCGAGGCGCGTCGGACGATCCAGCGATTGACCATAAAGGTCTCGTCCCCGGAGGTGGAGGTAACGGCGCTGAGCGGGGGAAACCAACAGAAGGTCGTGATCGGCAAAGGCTTGCTGACCGAACCGCACTTGATCCTGCTCGACGAACCCACGCGCGGCGTCGACGTCGGCGCGAAGGCCGAGATCTTTCGCGTCATGCGCCGGCTGGCGCGCGACGGACTCGGCATCGTGTTCTCGACCTCCGACCTCAAGGAGGCTTTGGGAAACGCAGACCGCGTCGTCGTCATGTCGAGCGGCCGAATTTCCGGTGATTTTGCACGCGCCGAGGCGACCGAAACAGCCGTCATTGCGGCCTCTGCACCGAATTTCCGTGGGCGGAGCGCTACGGAAAGACAAGCATCATGACCAGCCAAACGATTCCTTCGGACGCCGCCCCCGCCAAGAAAAAGCGCCCGCTCGCGCTGCTGCTGATAAGCTTCCGCACGTTCATTGCACTGATCGTGGTCTTCGCCTTCTTCGGTCTGACGACTCCGAATTTCCTCGATCTGCCGACGCTCGTCATCATCGCCCAGCACGTCGCGATCAACGCGATCATGGCCATCGGAATGACCTTCGTGATCCTGACCGCCGGGATCGATCTCTCCGTCGGCTCGATCGTCGGCGTGTCTGGCATGATCGTCGGCCTTCTCCTGACCCAAGGCATTCCCGTGCCTCCGCTCGGAGTGACGATCTTTCCCAATGTCGTCGAAACGATGCTGATCACGCTGTCTGTGGGCGCCTTGATCGGGCTGATCAACGGCCTCTTGATCACGAGGCTGAATGTCGCTCCTTTTATCGCCACCCTGGGAATGCTCTATGTCGCGCGCGGCGCGGCGCTGCTGATTTCGGGCGGATCGACTTTTTCTAACCTGGTCGGCGATCCGAAATTTGGCAACACCGGCTTTCCGTTCCTGGGGTCGGGCAGAATATTGGGCATGCCGGCGTCAATCGCGGCGCTCGTTGTCTTTGCGTTGGTCGCGGCCTATGTCGCGGCGCGCACGCCCTTCGGACGCTACGTGTACGCGGTCGGGGGCAACGTGCGTGCGGCGGCCCTGTCCGGGGTGCGGGTCAACCTCGTGACGGTGTCCGTTTACATGATCTCGGGCTTCTGCGCGGCGTTCGCCGGTCTCATAGTCGCCTCTGAACTGGTGGCGGCGCATCCCGCCTCCGGCGAAACTTTCGAGCTCAACGCGATCGCGGCGGCAGTGCTCGGCGGCACGTCGCTCATGGGCGGTCGCGGGACGATCGCGGGATCGATCGTCGGGGCCTTCGTGATCGGCGTGCTCGGCGACGGACTTGTGATGCTCGGCGTCAGCTCATTCTGGCAAATGGTGATCAAGGGCGTCGTCATCATTGCAGCGGTCGTCTTGGATCAAATGCAACAGCGCATGTATCGCAGCTACGCCTTGCAGGCGCAGATGACCTGAGGGTTCGGCGGCGCGTGTCGGGTGATTGACCAGAAAGAGATGGGGGCGCGTGTTCGCACTAGATCAGTTTGGGCATTGATGTAGGCTTGCGACTCGGTTGCCAGGGGGAACGGACGGACGAAAGCACGTCAGTCGGAGACATCTTCGCGCGCAGCCAAGTATTCGAGAGATTGGCTTGATGATCAGACCTTCGAACGCCACCGCTTCCGGAAAGAGGGCGCGCGTCAGTCATGGCGGTCAGGCGAATCCCGACCTCAATGGGCTGCTGGCCGAGCCGCGCCGCATGAAAATCCTCGCCTGGCTGCAAGAAGAAGGCAGCGCGCGCGTTCGCGATCTCAGCGTCGCCTTCGGCGTTTCCGAGGCGACAATCCGGCAGGACCTCGAGAAGCTCGAGTCCGACGGGCACATCACTCGCCAGCACGGCGGCGCGTTTCTTCGCACCGTGCCCATGCAGGTGGAGACTCTTTCGCTCCAGCATATGGAAAACATAGAAAAGAAACGAAAGATCGGCGTGAAGGCGGCGAGCTTGGTCGGGGAAGGCGAGACAATCATTCTCGACGCCGGCTCGACGACAACCGAGATCGCCCATAACCTGCTCGGGCGCTCTTCGCTCACGGTGATCACCAACGCGCTTAATATCGCGTTGATGCTGGGAGCGGCGCCAGGCTACGCGGTTCACATGCCCGGCGGCCAGTTCAAGGCGCCGACGTTGTCGCTAAGCGGGGACAAGGCGGCAGAGTATTTCGAGGATGTTCTGGCCGGCAAACTGTTTTTGGCGACTGCCGGGGTCGCGCTGGATTCCGGGCTGACGTACCCTAGTTTTGCGGACTTGCAGCTCAAACAGGCGATGATCCGCGCCGCCACGCACGTCTATCTCGTGGCGGATTCGACCAAGATCAATCGATCGTCATTTACCCGACTCGGGACGCTGGACGTCATCCACTCCTTCATCACCGACGACGGGATTGGCGACGACGACGTCCGCGCCTTCGAAAGCCGTGGCATCAAGGTCATAATCGCCAGCAGCTGAAGGGCCGGTTTAGGCGACCCGGAACGAGCAGCGATAGGCGACGCCGCCGGGTCCGCCGCCGCGACCGCGGCGTCGCGCAGTCGCCGCAGGAGCGCACGCGCCGCCGCGGCGTCGATCGCGCGATCCTTCGCCGCCGGTATTGTCCCGCGCTATTGCGCGTTCACGCCTTGGGAGTCGCGCCGATCTCGTGATTGGCCATGATTTCGAGCGCGCGCACGATCGCCGAGTGATCCCACTTTGCGCCGCCATGGGCGGCGCAGGCGTTGAACAGTTCCTGCGCGGTCGCCGTATTCGGCAAAGAGACGCCGAGCGCCCGCGCGTTGGAGAGCGCGAGGCCGAGGTCCTTCTGATGCAGTTCAATTCGAAACCCGGGATCGAACGTGCGCTTGATCATGCGCTCGCCGTGCAATTCGAGGATGCGCGAAGTCGCGAGACCGCCCATCAGGGCCTGGCGCACCTTGGCCGGATCGGCGCCGGCGCGGGACGCGAACACCAGGGCCTCGCCGACCGCCTCGATCGTGAGCGCCACCACGATCTGATTGGCGACCTTGCAGGTCTGGCCGGCGCCATTGCCGCCTATCAGGGTGATGTTCTTGCCGAGTTTTTCGAGCAGCGGCTTGACCTTGTCGAAAGTCTCGGGAGAGCCGCCGCACATGATCGAAAGCGTCGCCTGCTTGGCGCCGACCTCGCCGCCGGAGACGGGGGCGTCGAGATATGAGCAGCCCAGGGCGTTGACGCGCTTGGCGAACTCCTTGGTCGCGACCGGCGAAATCGAGCTCATGTCGATGACGATCTTGCTCGGGCTTAGACCGTCGGCGACGCCGTTCTTGCCGAACAGCACCGCCTCGACGTCATGCGTGTCCGGCACCATGATGAAGATCACGTTGGCGCTCTGCGCGACTTCCTTGGGCGATTTGCAAGCCTTGCCGCGGGAGGCCACCTCGGCGGGCAGCGTGGATCGATTGTAGAGGCTGAGTTCGTGCCCCGCGTCGGCGAGGTGGCCGGCCATGGGCCGCCCCATGATGCCGAGACCGATGAATCCGACTTTCGCCATTGGCGTTCTCCCTGGGTGTTGCGGAGGTCAGGCGGGGACGGCGGCGCGGGCGAGCCAGCCGAGCCCTTCAAGCGTCGTCGTCCTGGGCTTGTATTCGCAGCCGATCCATCCGTCATAGCCGAGTTCGTCGAGGCGCCGGAACAGGTAATCGTAATTGATTTCCCCCGTTCCGGGCTCGTTGCGGCCGGGATTGTCGGCGAGCTGGACGTGGGCGATGCGGTCGAGATGCTTGGCGATCGTCGCCGCGAGTTCGCCCTCGCTGCGCTGCATATGGTAGATGTCGTATTGCAGCCAGAGATTGCGTTCGCCGACTTCGTCGAACAAAGCCAGGGTCTGATCGGTGCGGCTGAGATAAAAGCCGGGAATGTCGTAGGTGTTGATCGGCTCGACCAGCAGCTTGATGCCCGCGCCTTCCAGCTCGCGCGCCGCGAAGCGCAGGTTGCCGACCAGCGCCGCGCGGACCGCGCCGGCCTCGGCGCCCTTCGGCGTCACGCCGACAAGACAGTTGAGCTGACGGCAGCCGAGCGCCCTGGCGTAGGAGAGGGCCGCGCCGACGCCGTCGCGGAACTCGCCTTCCCGCCCGGGAAGGCAGGCGATGCCGCGCTCGCCCTTCGCCCAGTCGCCAGCGGGAAGATTGTGCAAGACTTGGACCAGACTGTGCCTGGCGAGCTGATCGGCCAGCGCCTCCTTGGGATAGGCGTAGGGAAACAGATATTCGACCCCGCGAAAGCCGGCCTTCGCCGCTGCTGCGAAGCGGTCGAGAAACTCGACTTCGTTGAACAGCATCGTCAGATTGGCGGCGAATTTGGGCATGGGCCGGTCTCCTTGGCTGGCGCGGTCTCAGTCGAGCAGCGCGATGGCGGTCGGCGCGTCGCTGGCGTCTTTGGCCAGGTCCTCGAACTCGGTGATGGCGTCGATCTCGGCGCCCATCGCGACATTGGTCACCCGCTCCAGGATGATCTCGACGATCACCGGCGCGCGGAACTCTCCCACCATAGTCTGCGCCCTCTTGAGCGCATCGGCGATAAGTTCCGGATCGGTGACGCGGATCGCCCGGCAGCCGAGGCCTTCGGCGACCTTGACGTGATCGACGCCGTAGACGCCGATCTCGGGCGCGTTGACGTTCTCGAACGACAGCTGGACCGAGTAGTCCATGTTGAAGCCGCGCTGGGACTGGCGGATCAGTCCAAGATAGGAATTGTTCACGACCACGTGGATATAGGGTAGCCTGAACTGGGCCCCCACCGCCAGTTCCTCGATCATGAACTGAAAGTCATAGTCGCCGGAAATGGCGACGATCTCGCGGTCCGGATCGGCCGCCCTCACTCCGAGCGCGGCGGGAATCGTCCAGCCGAGCGGCCCCGCCTGACCGCAGTTTATCCAGCGCCGGGGCTTGTAGACGTGGAGGAATTGAGCGGCGGCGATTTGCGACAGGCCGATGGTCGAAACATAGCAGACGTCCTTGCCGAAGACCTTGTTCATCTCTTCATAGACGCGCTGCGGCTTGATCGGCGTTTCGTCGAAGTGAGTGCGGCGCTGCATCGTCCGCTTGCGTTCGCGGCACGCGCCAACCCACGCGCTGCGGTCCCTGAGCGCGTTCTTAGCTTTCAATTCGCGCGCAGCCTCGACAAACAATTCCAGCGCCGCCTTCGCGTCCGAGACGATGCCGAGGTCGGGATTGAAGACGCGGCCGATCTGCGTCGGCTCGATGTCGACGTGAACGAATTTGCGGCCCTTGGCGTAGACCTCGATCGAGCCGGTGTGGCGGTTGGCCCAGCGGTTGCCGATTCCGAGCGCGAAGTCGGACGCCAGCATCGTCGCATTGCCGTAGCGGTGCGCGGTCTGCAGTCCGACCATGCCCGCCATCAGCGGGTGGTCGTCGGGAATCGTTCCCCAGCCCATCAGCGTCGGGATGACGGGCACGCCGGTCAGTTCGGCGAACTCGACCAGCAGCTCCGACGCGTCGGCGTTGATGATTCCGCCGCCGGCGACGATCAGCGGACGCTCGGCCTCCTGCATCATCGCCAACGCCTTGTCGATTTGCGCCCGCGTCGCCTTCGGCTTGTAGACGGCCAACGGTTCGTAAGTTTCGATGTCGAATTCGATCTCGGCCATCTGCACGTCGAACGGCAGATCGATCAGAACCGGCCCGGGACGCCCTGACCGCATCAAGTGGAAGGCCTGCTGGAAGATGCGGGGCACCAGCCCCGGTTCGCGCGCCATCACCGCCCATTTGGCGATGGGCTTCGCGATCTCGGCGATTTCGACCGCCTGGAAGTCCTCCTTGTAGAGGCGGGCGCGCGGCGCCTGGCCGGTGATGCAGAGAATGGGGATCGAATCCGCGGCGGCCGAATAAATGCCGGTGATCATATCGGTGCCGGCCGGACCGGACGTGCCGATGCATACCCCGATATTGCCGGGATTGGCGCGCGTATAGCCCTCGGCCATGTGCGACGCGCCCTCCACGTGGCGCGCGAGCACGTGGCCGATCGTGTTGCGGGGCTTGAGCGCCGCATAGAGCGGATTGATGGCGGCGCCAGGGACGCCGAAGGCTTTCTTGACGCCTTCCTTCTCCATCACCAGAACCGCGGCCGCGGCCGCCGTCATTCGCGCCATCGAGGGCTCCTCCCGGTTCGAAATCAGCTATGAGCGCTAACGAAGCGCAGCGTTCGCCGCAATGCCGACGGCGTCAATACCAACTATTCCGAGCCGGAATGGTCAACCGCCTTGCCTATCTTGGCTGGAAAATCCGCCGAGCGCCACACTCTCGGTTCCGTGTGGAAGGAATTAGTTTAGTCGATCCGCGACCGTGGTAGGCTTTCCGCGACGGAGGCGTTGGGTCTTCAGTTTGGGAAGGGAAAGAGAAATGCCGACGATCACGACCAAGGACGGCGTTGAGATCTTTTACAAGGATTGGGGCAGCGGCCAGCCGATCGTGTTCAGCCACGGCTGGCCGCTCTCCGCGGACGATTGGGATCCGCAGATGCTGTTCTTTCTAGGCAAGGGCTATCGCGTGATCGCGCATGACCGGCGCGGCCACGGCCGGTCGGCCCAGACGGGCGGCGGCCACGACATGGACCATTACGCCGACGACCTGGCGGCGTTGACCGAGCATCTCGACCTCGAGAATGCGATTCATGTCGGCCATTCGACCGGCGGCGGCGAGGTGACGCATTATCTGGGACGGCACGGCGAAAGCCGGGCCGCCAAAGCGGCGTTGATCAGCGCGGTGCCGCCGCTGATGGTGAAGACGGCGGCCAATCCGGCCGGCCTGCCCAAGGAGGCGTTCGACGACCTGCAGGCGCAGCTCGCCGCCAACCGGCCGAAGTTCTATTGGGACTTGGCGGCCGGGCCCTTCTACGGCTTCAACCGCCCGGGCGTGAAGGCGCTGGAGCCGGTGATCTGGAACTGGTGGCGCCAGGGCATGATGGGCGGCGCCAAGGCGCATTACGACGGCGTCGTCGCGTTCTCGCAGACCGACTTCACCGAAGACCTGAAGAAGATTGCCGTGCCGGTTTTGGTCATGCACAGCGAGGATGACCAGATCGTGCCCTATGTCGCCTCCGGCCCGTTGTCGGCGAAGCTGCTGAAGAACGGAACCCTCAAGACCTACAAGGACTTCCCCCACGGCATGATCACCACCCAGGCCGAAACGGTCAACGCGGATCTCCTCGCGTTCATCAGGGGATGAGGCCGCAGGGGCCGGTGAGAGGCGGTCCGGCGCCCCGCGTCAATCTTCTTGTCTCATGGCGTCATGGCTCGCTCCGTCGCTCGCGACAGAGCAGTCCGAGGGGGCATTCATACGAAATCCGCTTGATCGCTTCGTCGTGTCATTCCCGACGGTCGCGAAGCGACCGATCGGGAATCCAGAGGGACATCTGGGGGCGGTCGGGCCTTTGGATTCCCGGTCAGACCTCTGGTCAGCCGGGAATGACATTGGGGCGAGTCATTCACCCGGAAACCGTATCACTTCGCTCCGCAGCAACCTGCCGACCCGCCATTCGCCAGCGCCTCTTGGACGGGCGGACAGGGAACTGAACCGTAGGAGCAAAACACGCAACAGTCTCCCGCCAGCGGCTTCAGGATTGCGCCACAGCTCTTGCACTCATAGAAAAACTGGCAGGCGTCGGTCGGCATCGCCTCGACGGCCTGGCAACCGCATTGCGGACAGGTAAGCGTGGATTCAAGCTGCATCGCCGACTTCGTCCGCCTTTGCGACGCGGTCGCGATGCGACCGCATGTCAATCGCCCGTATTTCAAACTGAGACGCTACCCGACGCCGCCGCTCGCGGAGCCTCTTCTAGCGTGCGTCAGTCTTTTCGATCCGCAGCAACGTGAACAATTTCATCGGCGGCAGTTCGCTTCGCTCGACCAATCGCGCGTCATGGCGCGCGGCGATCCAATCGCCGATTTCGGCATAGGGGAAGTTGGGGCGCCAGCCGAGCCAGGCGGCCGCCTTTTCCATCCGGACTTCGATCGTCGCGCGCAGCCCCCCGGGCGCGGCGAAATGATTCATGACGATCAGGCTGCCGCCGGGCCGCAGCACCCGCCACGCCTCGTCGAGAGCGGCGGCCGGGCGCGGCAGAACGCTCATCACATAGGGCGCAAGCGCGACGTCGAACGCGGCGTCGGGAAATTCGAGCGCGGCGGCGTCCATGATGTGCAGGCCCTTGACCTGGGCGAGGCGCTTGCGCTCGACCCGTACGCGCGCCGCGCGCAGCATCGGCGCGCTGATGTCGATGCCCGTCACCAGCACGTTTCCCGGCAGCAGCGGCAATTCGAGGCCGGTTCCCACCCCGATGACCAGAACCTCTCCGCCCGGGCCCGCGGCCAGCGCCGCCGCCCGCGCGGCCGCCGCCCGGCCGGGATGAAACGGCAGATCGAAAATGAGGTCGTAAACGGGCGCCCAACGGCTGTAGGCCGCTTCGGCCGAATGCCCCGCGAGACTGCGCGTCGCAGGAATGGGGTTCATCGACGGGACCCTTTCCGCCGCAAACGCGCGGCATGGACGCGAAAATCCGCTTGCGCCAATATCCCGGACCGAATCCACTATACCACCAATGTCTTCCGGCGTCGCGCTCGCTCGCCGGAAGGCGTTCCTGCCGTTCCGTGTACGGAGGGGATGCGCAAGGAGCAGTCATTGCCGGGCGGCTTGGCGAGCGGGTCAAATCGACCCGATGCGGGCTTCGCCAGGGCGTTCGCGATCGGGTTCGCGTGGGCGGTCAACGTGCGATGGCGCGGTGCGGCCGGGCGTCGATGACCGGAGACAGGTGTAGCAGGAAGATGGACCAGAATGAGATTCGAGAGGCGCTCAATCGCCACTGGGCCGCCTCGGACGCAAATGACTTCGATGTTGAGCACGACATATACCGGGAGGACGCACTGCTCGAGTACCCGCAATCGGGCGAGCGCATCAGGGGCCGGCACAATATCCAGGCCTCTCGCGTCGCGCAGCCGAACTCGAAGCGCTTCACGGTGCGCCGCATCGTCGGCGCGGGCGACCTCTGGGTAACGGAATTCATCCTCGGATATGACGGCCGGCCGTCCTATTCGGTGAGCGTCATGGAGTTCCTGGATGGCAAGGTTGCCCGCGAGACCCAATACTTTGCCGACGCGTTCGAGCCCGGACCCTCGCGCGCGCGCTGGGTCGAGCGAATGGGATGAAAACGGCGCGACATTGGCGCGCCCGCGCATGCTGGACCGGGCGGAGATGCCCGTCGACACCGCTGAGCTCGCTCGTTTTCTCATCGGCAAAATGGTCGTGCGGATACTGGCCGAAGGCGTGGCGGGCGGCCGCATCGTCGAGACCGAGGCATACGGCGTCGGCGACCCCGCGGGTCACGCCTATCGCGGCGTCACCCCGCGCAATCGCGCGCTTTTCCTCGAGCGCGGGCACGCGTATGTCTATCTCGCCTACGGCGTCTCGTTCATGCTGAACGTCTCGAGCGAGACGGCCGGCGTGGGCGCGGGCGTCTTGATCAGGGCGATCGAGCCGACCATTGGCGTCACGATCATGGAGCGAAATCGCGGCCCCCGGCGTGCGCGAGACTTGGCGCGGGGCCCGGGACGGCTGTGCGAAGCCTTGGGGATTGATCGCCGGCTGAACGGGATCGACCTCTGTCAGGCCGGCCCGCTGTGGCTCGGATCCGACGGTCAGGCGTCGGACGAAATCGGGCAGGGCAAGCGGATCGGCATTACGCGCGCAGCCGACAGTCCGATGCGATTCTACGTTCGGGGCAATGGGTTCGTCAGCGGTCCGCGGGCGCTCAATCGATGAGAGAAGACCGTCCGCGGCTCATGCGGCGGCCAGACTCGAACAAGGGAGTGTGAGCATGGCGACGTCCGATGCGCTTCGTTATACGAGGATTCCTCTTAACAATGGATCTGGCGCCATACCCGCCGTCGGGTTTGGCACGCTGATACCCGATCCCGTTGCGACCAAACAAGCGACTCGCACCGCACTGGAAGTTGGGTTTCGGCATTTCGATTGCGCGGAACGCTACCGCAACGAAGAAGCGGTTGGCGATGCGATGCAGGCGGTGTTCAGGGCGGGGACGATTCGGCGGGAGGACGTCTTCGTCACCACCAAGCTCTGGAACACCAATCATCGTCCCGAGCGGGTCAGGCCCGCCTTTGACGCCAGCCGCCGGCGGCTGCAAATCGACACCGTCGATTGCTACATCATCCATACCCCTTTCGCCTTTCAACCAGGCGACGAGCAGGACCCGAGGGACGAGCGCGGTCAGGTCATCTATGATTCCGGAGTGACGTTGGTCGACACGTGGCGAGCGCTCGAACGCCTTGTGGATGACGGTCAGTGCAAGTCGATCGGCCTATCCGATATTACTTTGGAGAAGCTGCGAGAGGTCGTTGCCGCTGCGCGGATCAAACCGGCGGTGGTGCAAGTCGAATCCCATCCGTACCTGCCTGAATGGGAGCTGCTCGACTTCTGTCGGGAGCACGGGATTGTGCTGCTGGCGTTCGCAGCGTTGGGTCACGGCCTGGATCCGAAACTATTGGATGACCCCGTGATCACAAGTATCGCGCAGCGCATCCGCAAGACGCCTGCGCAAGTTGCGCTCGCCTGGGCCGTGCAACGCGGCACGGCTTTCCTGACCACCTCGACCAAACCTCGCCGTATCCAGGAGAGCTTTGAGATTACGACCCTGCCTGAAGACGCGATGCGGGAGATGCGGGACGGCATAACGACGAGCGTCCGGTTCAACACCGTGGTGGGGACTGGCGTGCCTGGCTTTATTCCCCGCGCCCCGTGAACTGAACCCAAGGGGTTCCGCCAGAACGCGCGCGATCCGCTCGGGATCGCAATCGTCATGGAACTCACGGCGGAAGAGAAAAAGGCGGCGAGGCCCATGCCGGCTTCGGCGCCTGCGAGCAAGTCCTCTCCTGGCGGCCGGATCGCATTATTCTTGGCCACGGGCGCTGTTGCGGCGCGAATGGCGCCATCGTGATCCGGCGCGCCTTCCGATCGGCGCTCGGCGACTGATCGGACCTTCCCCGACCCGCACAATTCTTTCCGCGACCCGCGGCGCGCATCACTGACCGCGATTGCGCCGTTCAAGACGCGCCCATTTTCCTTGCGACGACGATCTCGCACGGGACGCCGAAGGGCGTGACGACATTACGGTATTCGATATTCCAGTCCGGAGCCGGGACCAGATCAAGGATTTCGATCGGGCGGCACCCGCCGACCAGCATGGGCGAGACCGCCCGCAGGCCATTCAACATCGCAGTGATCGCCCAGGCGATCGGCGTCTTGCCGTTCGTCAGACTCACCAGACCGGCGAGCCCGCCAGGAGTCAATGCGCGCTGCGCTTCTCTGATTACTGCTTGCGCCTCGGCGCCGGGAAGGAGGTCCAGAACGAAGGTGCAGACAAATCTGTCGAAGGCGCCGTTCGAGTTGTCCGCCCGGGCGCCGCCGTCGGATTTTTCGACCGTCGCGCGCGGCCCAAAGCGGGCAAGGCGTTCCCTGGCGAGCCGCACCATCACCTCGCTGATGTCTCGGCCGACATAGGTCGCGTGCGGCGGCAGGCGGGTTTCGAACAGTTCCTCGGCGAAGCGGCCGGTCCCGCAGCCGAACTCCAGGACCGCCCGGCAGGTCTCGAGGCCGAGATGCGCGGCGAGGTCATTCAGCGCCGGCGCCTCATAGAAAGCCTGCGAATTGAGCTTCTTTCCAAGACCGTCGTAGAAACGCTCGGCTTGCGTCGGCGAAAGGAGTCGCTCTGTCACGTCATCGAAATCCTTGTCCGGCCATTCCTCGGGTTCCGGATGCGGCGCCGCGCGGATGCGGAATGGCGAACCGGAGGGGCAATCGCATGACAGCTTCATCGCTGGTCTCGCAAGACCGATGCTTAAACGACCCGAAGCCGGAAAGTCCAGGCAAGGCGAACTTCCGCTTCGCTTAAGGGCGGTCAGAAGTCGGGCAAAGCGGACGGGCGCTTCGGGCGGAGAGCGGACCTTCAATGCACTGTCTCCGTAAGGCGCGGTCTGCGCCCGAAGCACGCGTTCGTCATTCCGGCCGGACGTGGGGAGCCACACCGCCACGGTGTCCACGATCATCTCGTTGGCCTGGGGCATGTCGGCGGCCACGAACCTTCCCGCGTCCAGACATGACACGCCCTCCTTGACCCTTTCCTGTGCGCCATGCGATGTTGTCCTATGGCCCGCCTCATCCGCGGCGTCACCGCCCGCAAGCAAGGACGCAAGCCCAAGGGCCATGTCGCAGTTGTCGAGGCAAAATGGTAAAGACGGGCGTGTCACCATAATCTGCTTGAGGCGGCCGGCGGTTCGGTCGTGGGAGGACGCTCTGTCGACCGCCCGCGTTTGCCGATGGGGAGGATTCCGATGAACATCCCTGTCCTGGTTCTCCTGGGATTCGCGTTGTGGACGCTGATCGTTCTGACGATCGGCGTCGGTGGCTACCGCTGGGCGCTCATTCTTTCCGGGCGCGCCTCGGTCGCCGGCTGGCGAGCCGACGCGTCGCAGGGCGCAGATTGGTATCAACGCGTCACGCGGGCGCACATGAATTGCGTCGAGAATCTGCCGGTCTATGGAGCGATTGTCGTGGCGCTGACGGTCGTCGGGTTGCAAAGCCCTCTCATGGACGGGCTCTCCGAGGCCATGCTGGCCGCGCGGATCGGACAGACATTGGTTCACGTCACGCTGCGTCAGACCAACGCCGTCGTGAGCGTCCGCTTCACCCTGTTTTCGATTCAGCTGGCCTGCATGTTCGCCATGGCCGCCGCCGCCGCGGCGGCGATGATTTATTGAAGTGTTGCGGCTACGCAGACGATTCTTGCTGCTCTTTTACCGGGATCGGCTCCAGTCTCGACGGAAGAACTTCCTCTAAAAATGTGCTTTCCTGCCTGGTTCACAGTCGTACGGCGATCGGACGGTGAAGCGCTTTCACCGCGAGCGATCTATGAGCGCTCTTTCATATCGCTGCTAATATGAACGACGATGGAAAACGCATGAGCGACGCCCGACGTGTTCTTGTGTGGGACGCCCGTGCCCCCGTATTTTACTGGCTTATCGCGGTGTTTGTCGAGGCGGCCTACGCGACTTGGCGGCCAAACTGGATGGTTTGGCGCCGATGGGTCGGCGCCGCTCCGGGTCCGAGCTTGAGACGGGCGGCCGCTTGACCATGCGTTCCTTCCAACGGCTGATTGGCTGGGCCGGATCGGTGGGCCGCGACCCCTTGGACAACCCCGATAGAGGGCTGCGCAAACGTCTGGCTGTGCTGGTATCTATCGGAACGATGCCAATGACGATCGGCTGGTCGTTGATTTATCTTGCCGCCGGGGCGCCCCTTGCCGCGTCCATCCCCGCCGCCTACTCAATCATCACGCCGATTAACACCCTGGTCTTCAATCGGACACGCGATCTTCGCGCCTACCGTTTTTCCCAGCTGCTGATGACGCTGCTTTTGCCATGGGGCGTCATGGTGAGCCTGGGCGGTTTCGGCCCATCGAGCGCCGTCATTATCTGGGCCGCGCTGTGCCCGCTTGTCGCTTTGCTGATCGAAGATCTGCGACGAACGATTGCCTGGGTCGTCGGGTTTTTACTGCTGCTGATCAGCGGCGCGGCGCTCGAACCCTACCTGGCGCCATCGCGCCTCTCACCTGCGTTCGTCACATGGTTTTTCGCCCTCAACCTCGGCATGGTGATCGCGATCGTGTTCGCGCTCCTCTACTATTTTGTAGCGCAGAGGAATTTCTTCTACGAGCGCTCGGAGACGCTGCTGCTGAGTATTCTTCCAAGGGAAATCTCGGAAGCTCTCAAAGCCGGCGAGCGCACCATCGCCACGCATCACGAGTTGGCAAGCATCCTGTTCGCAGACATTGCAGGATTCACGACTCTCTCCGCCGCCATGGCGCCCATGAGACTGGTTGATCTCCTCAACGAGGTGTTCCAGTGCTTCGACGATCTCGTTGAGGGGTATGGCCTGGAAAAGATAAAGACGATCGGAGACTGCTATATGGTTGCGGCCGGCGTGCCGAAACCGCGGGCGGACCACGCGAAGGCTCTCATTCGGCTTGCGCTCGACATGCAGAGCGCCGTGTCGGCGCGGCGCTTTGGCGAACAACGGCTTTCGATCCGGATCGGCGTCAACTCTGGTCCGGTCGTCGCCGGCGTCATCGGCCACAACAAATTCAATTATGATCTGTGGGGTGACGCGGTGAACATGGCGAGCCGCATGGAGTTACACGGGGAAACCGGCAAGATTTCAGGTGACGCGCAGCACTTACGAGCTCATCTCTGATGAGTTCGCCTGTGAAGCCAAGGGCGCGGTCAAGATCAAAGGCGCGGGGACGGCCGATGTTTGGCACGTAATCGGCATCAAGCCGAGGTCACCGTCGCAATCCGCCCAATAGGCGACGCAGGGCGCGACTCGTAATGTCCCCTCCACGTCGACTCCTGACATTTTCTCGCTCGGGACAAATATTCGTCCAGTTCGAACTCGCGCATACGCAGCGTCATTCGGGGACGACCGGTCCTGGCGCAATCCGCTAGTTCTCGGGCGGGAAGCGGCCGCTCGGCACGCGCATTTTGAACGGTCGGACTCCGCCCGGAGCGGGCTTTGCTGGACAGCGATTTACTCGGCCGCTTCGCTCGTAAAGCCTACGCGAGATACATTGGATTACGGTGACGCGCCCTCCTTTACACTTTTCTGTGCTCCATGCGATGTTGTCCTATGGTCCGCCTCAACCGCGTCGTCACCCCCCGCAAGCAGGGACGCAAGCCCAAGGGCCATGTCGCAGATGTCGAGGCAAAATGGTAAAGACGGGCGCGTCACGGTAATCCGACCTTTATGCGCCTAATTTTTGCACCAACTCTAAAGCCAACGACGAATCCGCAATTTGTATTCGCGATATGCGCGGTTTGATTCGACGTGCATATTTTCCCACTCACATCTTTTCCTTGATGCCGCTGCTGATGAGCCACCAGTTCACCGGATACGCGGTGATGAAACCGGCAATCATCGCGACCTGCATCATAAACCAAAACTCTGGGGTATTAACCTCGGCGCGATGGCCCAGCATGTGGCGGAGAAGGTAGAGCTGCGCAAAGGCCATGAAGCCGTACATCCCGACCTGCCAGGCGATGAGCGACAGCGTGTCGGCCTTCAACGCCGCCACGATGCCTTGACCAGGTGAGAGCTTCCTCATTGGGACAATGGCAAAATACTGGAAAACGATGCCGAGCGCGAACGCGAAAACAAAATCAAGCACCCAGACTGCATAGATCTTTTCCGAGAAAACCGAATGCCAGCCAACCCAGATCGCAACGGCCGGCAACACAAAAGCGAGCCACTCGGCCGCAATGTCGCCAATCATGCAGCCGCTTCCGCAATGGAGAGCGCCCTTGGCGACCATGATCGAGAATGGCGTTTCCTTCTTGCTCGGCGGCTCCTGCGCTTTTCCATGACCGCATGCATCTTCTGTGTGTCAGCCGCCCGTAGCGGAAATACATCCATAGTTCAGCGCCCGCCGAACAGCGCGTCGTAGCCAGACCACGTTCATGATGCTCATGTGCTAGTGGCGAACACGTCGATTGCAGCGATACCGCGCTCGCACCCCGATCCCAAGCGAGCCATGAGAGATGTGCACCACATCAACATAAAGGCTCTGCCTTGATTAAGGAGCGAACGAATAGACCAAGGACAGTTTTCTTCAGACCGTGCGAAAACTCATTGGGGTTGATGACGCGACGACTAGCGTACGGGTCGGCGCTTTTCTCGCGTTTCGGGCTAAATCGCGCCGATGGCCTCTTGAAGCATGGAGGACCGCCATGGGGATTGCGTTGACACGCCCTCCTTTACCCTTTTCTGTGCGCCATGCGATGTTGTCCTATGGCCCGCCTCAACCGCGTCGTCACCCCCCGCAAGCAGGGACGCAAGCCCAAGGGCCATGTCGCAGATGTCGAGGCAAAATGGTAAAGACGGGCCTTCGCCTTCAGGGGGCGATCGCCGGTCCGGCCGTATCGAGGCGCAGCGTGACTATTTGCTCGGCTTGATCCGCCGCATGCCGGACATCACGCTGCTCGAGATCCAAGAGCTCCTGATCCAAAATTGCGGCGACGCGCATGCGGCGTCGGGGGACGCTTACTTGCCAAGATGCTTATCGAAGAATTCAGCGATCTCGCCAAAAGCAACTGCGGTTTCCGGAAGGCGATCGTCGAACATATATTGCGCGTGCGACTGGCCTTCGTACACCTCGAGCTGCGCCTCCACGCCGGCGGCGCGGAGGGCGCGGTGCGACCGGACGGTGTTGCTCAGGAGAAGGTCGCGCGTGCCGGTGGTCAGGATCGTGGGCGGGAAGCCATGCATGTCGCCGTAGACGGGCGACAGGAGCGGATCCTTCAGATCGTGGCCGTTTGCGTACACCACAGTCGCCGCGTGACAGAACCCGTTCGGCGACACAAGCACGTTGTCGACAAACTCATTCGTGTAGAAGCTGTCGCCGGTCTTGGTCACATCGGACATCGGCGTTCCGGCTGAAATGGCGCCGGGCAGGGGCACGCCCTTTTCCTTGGCGCGGAGAATCACCTCCAAGGTCAGCGCGCCGCCGGCCGACGTGCCGAAAATTGCTATCTTCTTCGGGTCGGTCGTCTTTTCCACAGCTTTGAGCACCGTCAGCACATCATCCACGGCGGTGGGGAAATAGGCCTCTGGCGGCATGCGATAGTCGACCGAGATCACCTTAAAGTGCTCCAGCCCGGCCATGGTCATGGCTTCCGTCGCGCCTGCCTCGCCAGGGAAAAGGACGTAGCACCCACCGTGGATATGAATGAGCACACGGTTGCGGTTCTCGGGCGGAATCTCGTCGGGGGTCACCACGAAAACCTTCACGCCGTCCATGGTCGCCGGCTCGACTTTCACGTGCAGCCGCTCGGCCATCGCGGGAATCGTAGGCACAATCCCCTCGTCCATTTTATCCGCCGCCTTGCGCCACTCCTCGCCGGTTTTCCACAGCTTGTTCCAATCCGGATTGAGGGGCGCGGCGATGAATTTTTGCATGCCCGGGCTGACATCCGTCGGGACCGGGATAGATTTCGCCGGCGCCTCTCGCGGAGCCAATGGCGAGTCCTCGGCCGTCGCCACGGTCGGCAGGGCCGCCAAAGGCGCGGCGACAAGGCCGGCGAGGGTGAGCTTGATGTACCTGTTTAGGGGCATGAGCGTCTCCTTCCCTTATATGCAGCTCCAAGATGTGTCATCTTGGGCATGCTTGGCCGATAACCCGCGTTGTGGTCGGAACAACGCGGGAAAGGCATTCCTGCGAGGACAGGCATCAGATTTGCAGTTTGTCGTCGACATTGCAACGCTCGCGACATTAGCATCATTATCGCACGATTGCTTCGCCCCGACACGTAAAATCCACTTAGAGCGGTCTTCCAGCAAAATGAATTGGGGGGACGCGCCCTCCTTTACCCTCTTCTGTGCGCCATGCGATGTTGTCCTATGGCCCGCCTCAACCGCGTCGTCACCCCCCGCAAGCAGGGACGCAAGCCCAAGGGCCATGTCGCAGATGTCGAGGAAAAATGGTAAAGACGGGCGTGTCACCGTAATATTCTGAAAAAGCGACAATTTCTTGCCATCCGGTCGAAGTCATGGTTGACTGTCGGGCGGCCCGCGAAGGCGCAAAGCGCGCGTGCCCGCCAGGCGTCGCCTGTCAGGACGGGCGCCGAACGATCGGGGAGCGGGCCCGCGGGCCCGGGAGTTGTTTTTTAATTTGGAATTGGGCGCAACCCCTTGAAAAGTCCCGATTTCGCGGAAGGGAATCATTTGGATTCCGCTTCCGCTGGCTTGGATTCGGCTTCCGCGGGCTTGGGTTCCGTTTCCGCGGGCTTGGATCGGCTTCCACCGGGCTCGTCCCCTCGGACCTCGCCGGGCCTCAGCGCGCCCGCGTCCAGCTGTACGACTTGCAGATCAGGCCGCCGAGCACGCAGCCGGCGGTGACGAGATGATCGCCGCTGAGCGTCATCTTGCCGGCGTAGGTTTTGCCGTCGTCCGGATTGAACGCCGTGCCGGCCCAGGAGTTCGGTCCGTCCGGCTTCATATCGAAGAACACCTTCTGCCCGACCGTGGCCGGGCTTTTCGGGTCGCTGAGCCACGTGATCGAGCCGCAGACCGCGTCGGCGCCGCAGCTGGCGAAGCGCACCCTGGTCCTGGCGTCCTCGCGCGTCCACTCGCCCTTCACGCCCGCCGCCAGCGCGGCCGGGATCATCGCGGTCAAGATCGCGACGCTCAGAACCACGGAGCGCAGCATCGTCGCCTCCCTCGAAACATTCCCCCGCCATGCTCGCCGATTAGCCCGCAGGCGATGATCGCCGTCAAGGCGTCACGTCGAGCATTTGCGCCCGGACCGGCCGCTATCCAGGCTCACCGCGCCGCCGCGCGCGCAGGCTGGGCGCTCGCCTGGGCTTCGCCGACCGAGTCGAGGCCGTAGACGTCGTCGCGGAAGTCTGCGGGGCCGTCGTCGTTCGACCAGCCGGTGAGATAGACCCAGATCACCGGAACCGCCCTCGCCAGCCTGATATCCTCGCGCAGGCCTTGCCTGACCTTGGCTTCCAGCGCCGCCTTGCTCCAGACGCCGTTCGGAGCGCCGCCCGTCCCCTGCAACAGCCACGCGGCCAGATCGAAGACGCCCTGCACGCGCACGCAGCCGTGGCTCAGGAACCGATAGTCGGCGCCGAACAGCCGCTTCGAGGGCGTATCGTGCATGTAGACGGCGAGCTTGTTGGGCATGCCGATCCGGATCGACCCCAGCGAATTGCCGGCGCCCGAGTCCTGCCTCAACGTGTAGTCGGCCGCCCGCTCGGTGCTCCAGTTGATCGCCCTCGGATCGACTTCCTTGCCTGATCCGTCCAGGATTTGGATCTTGGCGCGCGTGAGATAGCCGGGATCGCGCTGCATTCTGGGAATGATTTCATTCCTGATGATCGAACTCGGCACTGTCCAGGTCGGATTGATGTTGATCTCCTGGATTTGCGCCGTGATTTCTGGCGATGGATGCGCGGGGTCGCCGACGATAGCGACGTAGCGGCGCGCGACGCGGTCGTTCTCGACCGCTTCGACCGAGGTGGCTGGCAGATTGACGGCGACGTAACGGTCGCCGAACGGGAAATTGATCCCCGCCAGACGGTCCGCGCTCGATGCGAGCTGTATGAACCTCACCCTGGCGGACACGTTGATCGCCTTCAGGGTCGCTCCGGCGACGACCCCGGTCCGGCGCAGTCCCATATGCGACTGGAAGCGCTTAACGGCGTCAGTGAGCCCGGCGTCCCAAACCTCGCCCCTGGCCTCATTCAGGTCGAGATAGCCCTCAATCGACAAACGCCTGCGCAATTGCGCGACCGCCCGTCCCTTCGCCCCCGGGCGCAAAGCGACGATGTCGGTTGGCCAGCCGCCGGCGTCGACGATCGCCCCGTAGCGCTCGGAGGCTTTGGCGGTCGCGAAGAAGGTGTTGCTCTGCAATGTCGGCCGAGGATCCTCCGACAAGGCGGTTTCGCGCGCGGCCGGACGCGGCGCCGCCCTCTTTGCCCTTTGCGCGGCCCTCGTTCTTGTCGGAGCGGCCTTATTGGCCGCGGGAGAATTGTCATGCCGCGGGCCGCCGGCGGTCGGGGACGGGAGGGCCGGGGTCAACGCAGCGGGGGCGGCCGGGACCGGGACCGCGATTGGCGAAGCGGCCGTGGCTGCCGGCTTTTGCTCGACAGAGACCGCAGGGGCCGCAGGAGCCGCCGCTTTTGGCGAGGCCGGCCCATTGGACGAACTGTCCGAGGCGGCGGCCGCGCCCGGCATGAAGGGCTGTGGCGGCGTTTGCGCCAACGCGCCCGATGCGATCAGGAGCAGACCGGCCGAAGCCCAGCTGATTGTGACGCGAAACCGCATGAGATCAATCCAAACGCGCCAGCGCGCCGACATCGTGGGCGCGCGGCTACCTCTTATTAAGCTTGTTTTGGTTACTAAATTCGCACCACGGCTTTCTTGCGGCGCGGAACCCTCGTCGCCCTGGGCTACGATGCGGCCGCAAACCTCGAAGGCGTCGCTCGCCGGAAGCGCGAGCTCCTTGGCGGCGAACCAATCGCCGAGATCATGGGCCAGCTGCGGCGAACTGACTCCGGCGGTCGTCATCTCGGTCCGGTTTTGCCCAACCTCCATCGGAACGCCGGCAGCCCTTGTCGCCCCGCCCGCGGCTCCATAAGCTTGAGTTTATGGCCACGGACATCGCCACTCGCGTCTATAATCACACCTTCCGCATTGATCCCGCGATTCGTACGCTGCTCGATACGGACTTTTACAAGCTATTGATGCTCCAGATGATCTGGAAAATGCATCCCGAGCGTCAGGTTACGTTTCGGCTTGTGAACCGATCGCCAGAAGTTCGGCTCGCCGACATCGTCGACGAACGCGAACTGGTCGACCAGCTCAATCACGCGCGAACATTGCGGCTCGCCAAGAGCGAAATGATTTGGCTGGCGGGCAACACTTTTTATGGAACCCGGCAAATCTTCGAGCCGGAGTTCATGGAATGGCTCAGCGCGTTTCAGCTCCCCGAATACGAACTGACGAAGCGCGATGGTCAATACGAGCTTCGCTTCGCCGGGCCATGGACAGGCACGACTATGTGGGAGATCCCAGCCCTCGCCATTATCAGCGAGCTGAGGGCGCGGGCGGCGATGCGAGGCATGAGTTGGTTCGACCTCGACGTGCTCTATGCGCGGGCCAAGGCGAAGCTGTGGTCCAAGGTCGAGCGCCTGCGCATTCTCGAGCGCGAAGGGCCGGTGAGGATCTCTGATTTCGGAACCCGACGGCGCCACGGCTTTCTCTGGCAGAGATGGTGCGTTGAGGCGATGCAGGAGGGTCTTGGCGCCAGCTTCGTCGGCACCTCCAACGTCAAGCACGCCATGGACACCGGTCTCGAAGCGATTGGCACCAATGCTCACGAGCTGCCGATGGTCTACGCAGCGGTTGCCGAGGACGACGAAGAGCTGCGCCAGGCGCCTTACAATGTTCTCAAGGACTGGTCGCGGATGTATGGCGGCAATCTGCTGGTCGTTCTGCCGGATTGCTTCGGGTCGACATCCTTCCTTCAAAATGCGCCGGACTGGGTCTCCGACTGGAAGGGTGGCCGGCCCGACTCCAAGCCCCCGCTTTCCGGCGCGCTCGAACTCATCGAATGGTGGAAGCGAAGAGGACGCGACCCACGTGAAAAGCTGATCGTGCTTTCGGACGCGATGGATATCGATTCGATCGAGGAGTTGGTGCGGGCGCTGCGTGGAAAGGTCAATCTTTCGATCGGCTGGGGCACAAATCTGACCAATGACTTTATCGGTTGCGCGCCAGCGAACGCAGACGGACAGCTCAAGGCGATCTCACTGGTTTGCAAGGTTGCGGACGCTGACGGGCGCCCAGCGGTCAAACTTTCGGACAATCCAAACAAAGCGCTGGGACCGGCTGAAGAGGTCGAGCGCTATCGGCGTGTTTTTGGCATGGCCGGCATGTCAAGACAGCCGGTCACGGTTTGATGAGCGGCGAAGGACGCCGTGCCGGCGGCGCGGGACGCGCGGGGTGGACGTTTTCGTGCTGTATTCAGCCGCGCACCGGCGTACAATTCGGTCGATCATTCTTGCTCCAAGGCTGACCAAGGCAAGCCGAACGAGATTGGGGCCGCGAAATCTTCGGAGGGTCCCGCGGCGCAAATCGGCTTGCCGCGTCTCGACGAAAAGATTTTGGCGCGCCGCGATTCGATTCTCGAGGGGCTCGCGGCGATCCGCCCCTCGGTCGCGCCGGGATTGAAGTCGTCGTTCATCAAGGCGAAGGCTGCTGCGGTTCGCTCGCCCACCCAACCAGGCGCGCACTGTACTTGTGCTGCAGATCGGCGGGAACGTACAACATCCTGCAACCCAAGATAGCGAACGCGCTGCGCAAGGTGGTCAACATCGCCTGCGTTAACCCGGACGCAATCGCCGCCGACAACATCGCCTACATTACACAAATTTCGTCGGGAATAAGGACGCCGGTCGTGCATGTGGTCGAGCTTTTGGACTGGGCAAGCAGCGGCGCGGCGCCGGCTGCGCTGGCTGGACGCGTCCGCGCGGGGGCGGTTCGGTCGCATCGATTCTCGGAGAGGGATCATGATGTTTCAAGGCTTCGGATCTCAGGCGCTGCCCTTTTTCAAGGCTCTGGCGTTCCACCAAAACAAGGAGTGGTTCTGAGGAAAATCGCCGGACTTACGAGAGCGCCGTCAAGGGGCTGGTGGGCGATCTGCTGGCGCCGGATTTTATTTGCCAGATTCCGGACACCTGGGCCGGCTGCGGACCGCTGCGGCGCGGGCGCCGAAGGCGTTCAAGCGGATGAGCGCCACATTGGCGCGAGCGGGTCTGGCGCATTCCGAAGAAAATGCGTTGAAACGCGCGCCGCGCGGCTTCGAGGACATCGACGATCCGGAGATCGCTAGGGCGACCTGGCTCAAGAGCATGGTTTGCGACCGCCCGATCGCTGAGGCCGCGATCCGGCGGCCGACGCTGGTCGAAGCCTTCTGCGCATTCGCCTCGGACTCGCTGCCCCTGCTCGCGTGGGGCTGGGACGCGCTGACCGATTTGCGATAGAATGACTGGAATGGCTAAAGTGCTTCCCGAAATCGACGCAAGCTGCAGGGAATTCATCGCCCGGCAGCGCATCTTCTTCGCTGCTTCCGCCGCGCCCGGAGCGCGGGTGAATATATCTCCGCGCGGAACCAACGCGCTCGTAATCCTCGACGAGCGGACGGTGGCCTATCTCGACAAAACTGGCAGCGGCAACGAGACCGCCGCCCATATCAAGGCAGATGGTCGCCTGACGGTGATGTTCTGCGCTTTTGAAGGGCCGCCCAACATACTGCGACTTTATGGGCGCGGCGAGATTCTGCGTCGCGGAAGCCGAGCCTACGCCGACGTTCTGGCGAGCGCTTTCGCCGGCGCCGAGCCGCCTGGGGCCCGGCAGATCGTTCGGCTGCACGTCGATCGTGTTCAGACCTCCTGCGGCTACGGGGCGCCGCTGTTCGACTATCGCGGCGAGCGGCCTTCGCTGGACAACTGGGCCCGCTCCAAGGGCGAGGACGGGCTCGAAGCCTATCGCCGGGAGTCGAACGTTGTCAGCATTGACGGTCTGCCCACGGGGGTGTTCGACGACGCGTAGGGGTTCGCGCCGACCAAATCCGCCACTCAGGCCGTCGCCTCTCGCGCAATGGGCGCGAGAAAATCTCCCATCGCTGGCAACCCTGCCTCGTTGCCGGTTTTGGCGCCGTGTCGTTTCAAGAGCTAGGCAGGATCGTCGTAGGAAAGCTCGGTCGTTCCCGCCTCGTCCTGCCAGACGAGCGCGCGGACGGGCAAGTCGATGGCGATGGTCTGGCTCGTCCGCGTCAGCGGCATGCCGGCGCGAGGATCGCCGCAGGTCGCCACCTCGGTCGGCCGCAACTGCAGCCCGGCCGCTGCTGCGGCCGTAGCGTGATCGATTCGGGCGAGGATCGTCGCGCCGGGGTCCGTCGCTGCGGCGATGAGCCGCTCCATGGTATCAATGGGGCCGTGCCGGCCTCTCAGCGTAATCAGACCTTGGATCGCCATGGCTGGGTCATTGCTCGCCGGAATTTGTCAATCGGCGTCCAAAATTGACCCGCTGTTGGCGACGGGGCGAGCGCGATTTGGTTGAGCTGAGACTTTCTTCGGTCAGGCGCAGTTATTGAAGCGCCAGCTTGCGCGTAACAGATTGCGCGGATTCCAGCGCAGCAACACGTTGTAGATATCGAAGACGACCATCGAGGAGATTGTCCCACAGGGTCCGACGGCTCGGAAGGGGCGGGTAGCCTATCTTAGACTCCAAACTGCGCGGAATCATGTTGTCGCACGGGACCCTGTTAGGTCCTCTTCAGAGTCAATTGCGATGGCTGGCTTGTCGCGCAAGCCAGGGGCTGGGGGCCAGGCTCTCACCGCGAAAACTTCTTATACTTCAGGCGGTGCGGAATGACGCTGTCGAGGCCGAGGCGCCGCTTCTTGTCTTCTTCGTAGTCCGCGAAATTGCCCTCGAACCACTCGACATGACTTTCTCCCTCGAACGCCAGCATGTGGGTGGCTATGCGGTCGAGGAAGAAGCGGTCGTGGCTGATGATGACGGCGCAGCCGGCGAAGTCGAGCAGGGCCTCTTCGAGCGCACGGAGCGTGTCGACGTCGAGGTCGTTGGTCGGTTCGTCGAGCAGCAGAAGATTAGCCCCGCTCTTCAGCATTTTCGCCAGATGCACGCGGTTGCGCTCGCCGCCCGAGAGCATGCCGACTTTCTTCTGCTGGTCCGCGCCCTTGAAATTGAAGGCGCCGCAATAGGCTCTGCTGTTCATCTCGCGCTTGGCCAGCGTGATGATGTCGTTGCCGCCGGAGATTTCCTCCCACACCGTCTTCTTGCCGTCGAGCGTATCCCGCGACTGGTCGACGTAGCCGAGCTGCACCGACTCGCCGATTATGATCGAGCCTGAATCCGGCTTCTCCTGGCCGGTAATCATGCGAAACAGCGTCGTCTTGCCGGCGCCGTTGGGTCCGATGACGCCAACGATGCCGCCGGGCGGCAGCTTGAACGAGAGCCTGTCGATCAGGAGCCGGTCGCCGTACCCTTTCGACAGATCGATGAAGTCGATGACGTTGTGGCCGAGCCGCTCGGCGACCGGGATGATGATCTGGGCGGTCGCCGGCGCCTTCTCATTCTGCTTCTTGACCAGTTCGTCGTAAGCGGCGACGCGCGCCTTGGACTTGGCCTGCCTCGCTTTCGGCGAGGCGGCGATCCATTCGCTCTCCTCGGCCAGCGCGCGCTGTCGGGCGGCGTCTTCGCGCCCTTCCTGTTCGAGACGCCTGCGCTTCTGAACCAGCCACGACGAATAATTGCCCTCGTATGGAATTCCGCGGCCTCGATCGAGCTCCAGTATCCAGCCGGTCACATTGTCGAGGAAGTAGCGGTCGTGGGTGACGATGAGGATCGCGCCGGGATAGGCGCGCAAATGCCCCTCCAGCCAGTTGACGGTTTCGGCGTCGAGATGGTTGGTCGGCTCGTCGAGCAACAGCAGCTCAGGCTTTTCGAGCAGCAGCCGGCACAGCGCCACCCGGCGCCGCTCGCCGCCCGAGAGCTTGGTCACGTCGGCGCCGTCTGGCGGACAACCGAGCGCGTCCATTGCCTGCTCGACCTGGCTATCGAGGTCCCAAAGGCCCTTGGCCTCGATCTCGTCCTGGAGGCGGGTCATCTCGTCCGCCGTCTCGTCGGAATAGTTCATCGCCAGCTCGTTGTAGCGGTCGAGGATCGCTTGCTTGTCCTTGACCCCGAGCATCGCGTTGCCGCGCACGTCGAGGTCAGGCTCGAGCGCCGGCTCCTGCGGCAGATAGCCGACCCTGGCGCCCTCGGCGACAAAACCCTCGCCGACGAATTCCGCATCGATGCCGGCCATGATGCGCAAGAGCGTCGACTTGCCGGAGCCGTTGACGCCGAGCACGCCGATCTTGGCGTCTGGATAGAAGGAGAGGTTGATGTTCTCCAGCACCTTCTTGCCGCCCGGCCAGGTCTTGGTCAGGCCCTGCATGTGATAGATGAACTGGCGCGCGGCCATGTGAGAAGCGTCCTTGAAATTCGGGGAGGATTTGTGGGCGGGGATATCAGGGGCGGCGAGGGGTGACAAGGCGCCGAAGGCGTCAGCTTGCGCCGATTCGAGCACGCGCGAGCGCAAAGTCGGCTGTCGCTCGCGCGGCGACGCCGAGACCGCCGAGGAGTTGCTGCAGCAGGGTCTTGCGGATTTCGGTCGAGACTTCGATGAGGCGCGCCGTCCCTCGCGCCCGGAACAGGAAATCGTCGCCGGTCGACAACTCGTCGACGAGGCCCAACGCCAGCGCTTCGCTCGCGAGCCAGTGGTCGCCATCGGCGACCTTGGCGATGTCGACATGCGGACGGCAGCGCTGAACCCAGGCCTTGAACGCCTCGTGGGTTGTATCGAGCTTGCCGCGGAAATGCTCGCGTCCCGCCGGCGTGATCTCGCCCAGCACCGAAACCGTGCGCTTGAATTCGCCCGCCGTCATCTCCTCGAAGTCGATGTCGTTCTTCTTCAACAGCCGATGCAGATTCGGCACCGGCGCCACGACGCCGATCGAGCCGACGACGGCGAAGGGCGCGGCGACGATCCGGTCGGCGGCGCAGGCCATCATGTAGCCGCCGCTCGCCGCCACCTGATCGACCGAGGCGGTGACCGCGATCTTGCGCTCCCGGAGGCGCGAGATTTGCGCCGCCGCGAGGCCGTAGCCGGTCACCGTGCCGCCGGGACTTTCGAGCCGCAGCATCACCTCGTCGGTCTGAGGCCGGGCGACCGTCAGCACGGCGTCGATCTCCTGGCCCAGCCGTTTGACCGCGCTGGCGCGCAAGTCGCCCTTGAACGAAAGGACATAGAGGCGCTTGCCGGGTTCGCCCGTTCGCCTCGACTTCGCGGCGGCCTTGGACTCTTTCTTGCGGGCTCGCCTTAGCGCCTTGCGCTCTTTCTTATCGAGGAGGGTGGCGTTCAGCGCGTCGCGCATGTCGTCGTAGCGTTCGTCGAGCGAGCGGACCTTGATCTCCCGGTCCACGGCTTCGCCCGAGCGCGCCAGCCGCGCGATGAGGATCGCGAGACCGCCGACAGCGACCGCGATCAGAAGCGCCTTGAGGGCGAAAGCGGCGATATCGAGCCAGAAGGCCATGAGCTTTAGCTCCGTTCAATGGGGGCTTTCAGGCGCCGCGTGTTTCATGGCGAGGCCTGGATGGCAAGCCGGGGGCAAGCGCTGGCCCGCAAAACAACTGTCTGATTATGTTATTGATCGGATCGCGGCCGCACGGCCGCGGCCGGGCCGCCTCAGCCGGGAAGAGAACGAAAGCGAATGGGAAGCTTTTGAAAATCCAGGAGGAAGGAAACGAAACTAAAAGGGAAGAAAGGGAAAATAAAAGGGAAGAAAAGGAAAGCCTTTTGCTTCCGCGAATCTCCATTTTTCAAGGACTTACATGCGATTCCAAACAAAAATTCTTCCGCAGGTTTTCCCTGTTCAGATTCGTCCTTTCGCGCCCCGCCTCCGTCCTCGGCCTACCGGTCTCCCCCCACAGGTCGCGTGGCGGCTGGCGGCTTGAATGGGTCATTATAGCGGCCTTTCCGGCCGTCGCCAAGAATTATTTCGGAAATATCGTAAGCACACAAGCAGACTGGACGAAACGGCGCGCGGCCAAACCGGCCCGCGCGCGGGCGGGCCAAGCGAAATCGCCTTCGGATCGCAGCGGCCGGAGCCCGCGCTCAGGCCGCGGACGCGATCCAGGCGCGGGCGTCGGCGGCCTCGGACGAGGCGAAGACCCTCGTGCGCCCGGGCATCAGAAAGCTGAACAGCCTGACCGTGCGCCCGATCCAGTCGACGTCGGTCACCACCGCGATCCGTTCCCAGCGCGTCAGGTGCTCGACCCCGATCTTGAAGTCTTCCCACATCGCGCCCGGCTCGAGGCCGGAAAAATCCGCCGCGGTTTCGTAATAGAGCCGCAGGCGGCTTTGCGTCTTCAGCGCCTTTTCGACCGCGGGGACGAGAACCTGGTCGTAATCCGCCTTCGTCACCCGGCCGCTGCAGAGGCAGGCAAGCACATTGTCCGGAAAGCCCGACAGCCGTTCGATCATGGATCCTCTCCCACTCTGGCTTTAGAGAAATCGCACAGGAATGCGCTCATTTTGCGCCGGCCTGATCATGATTCTCGCGTCCGATCAGCCAGGCGAAGGCGCGGCGGACGAAGGCGGCGCCTTCGGCGCTTACCGGTTCGCCATGGGCGATCAGCACCCGCTCGATCGGCCAGGCGAGAACGCGCCTGATCGCCGCGCGCGCCGCTCGTCGGTCGAGAAAGCTCGCCCGCAGCTCCCGCGGCGCGCCGGGATGGGGCGCGACGATGCCGTCGAGCCGCGCGACCACGGCGCGCCACCCGCCCGGCCAGCCGGCGGGGAAATTCTGGATCAGGTCGGCGAAAATCGCGGTCCGGCTCCGGCGGTGGAAGAACACAGCCTCCGTCAGGGCGGGGCTGCCGCGCATCAGAACCTGGTCGATGTCGTCGGCCCAGGCCGGGTCGGGCGCGTCGGCGAGCTCGGCGTCGAAGGCGAGGTCCTTGCGGCGGCGGGCGAGGCCGGGCGAGGCATAAAGCCGCGCCGCCGGATAGGCCGCCTTCCATTCGCCGAGAAAGAGATGGTGGATCTTGTTCGGCGACACCAGGAAGGCGACCGGCCCGAGCGCGTCGACCTCGGCCCGCAGAGACTTGGTGAGGGCGATCGGCGACCACACGAACAGCCCGCCGCCGGCAAGCCGGATCACCGCCGTGCGGGTCGGGTAGGGGAAGGTGAAGAACGAAACTGCCGGCCCGTCGGCGATCCAGATCTCCGGCCCGAACGCGGTGAGCGCCGGCTTGGGTTCTTGCAGGGGCGCGGACATCGCCCGACTTTGGCGCCGGCGCGCGCGGGGCGCAATTGTCTGCGCGCTGGCGAGCGCCGAACGCCAAGAGCCTTACCGGAAATTGGTTGACCGGCCTCATTGCGCCTGATTCTCCGGAGTTTGCAAAGACTTCTGGAGATTCGCGATACCCTGGAACGAGGCCGATCGAGCAAAGTATGATGTGATCCGCGCTGTGTTTCACAACCGACGGAGCGACCGATGAACGGGGACCAGGCGAAGGGAAGCTGGACTAAAAGCGTTGAGGTAGCTGCTTTGGCCTTAGGCCCTTTGCTGGCTTGCGTCCGGCCGAGGTTTTTTCCGGTTAAGAGTTAAGGGAAGCCCACCATGATGCTCGTCATTCAGCCTGCTCGGGGGAATGTAATATGAGCGCGGTCGAAATTACATATTTCTCGGACGTCTTGTGCATATGGGCGTATGTCTCGCAAGCTCGCATCGATGCAGTCAAAGAGAAATTTGGCGACGCCGTCCGGTTAGAGCATCGGTTCTGCTCCGTCTTCGGCGATACGGCCCGGAAGATTGCCTCGACCTGGAAGGACAGAGGCGGATATGAGGGGTTCAACTCGCATTTGCGACAGGTGGCAGAGAGGTTTCCTCATATCGAGGTTCACCCCGAGATCTGGCTTAAGACGCGCCCTTTGACTTCGGCAAGCACGCATCTGTTCTTGCAAGCAGTCCAGCAGTTGGACCACGAATCTGGAGTGACAGGAAGCCATTCCGCGCTGAACATTTTCGATCAGGTGATTTGGGCGTTCCGCTGCGCGTTCTTCCGAGACTGTCGGGATATTTCTCGCTGGGATATCCAATGCGAGATAGCCGAGGCGCTGGGCGCCGATATCGGCGCCGTTGAAGAACGCATTCACAGTGGTGTCGCATTCGCCCGCTTGGCTTCGGACTACCAGGACGCTGACAAGATGCGGATCGAAGGCAGTCCGAGTTTCGTGCTAAACGAGGGGCGCCAGAGGCTTTACGGGAATGTTGGGTTCCGCTTGGTAGAGGCGAACATTCAAGAACTCTTGCGGGCGCCACGCACTGACGAAGCCAGTTGGTGTTGACCAGAAAATCTGGTGGCTGGCGATGTTGTGGCGACCGCCAGCACCGGCGAAACGGCGGCGGTCTGAGCAGGGTTTCGTTGGCGAGCCGACAGGCGCCTACCGGGCGCGACCCGCGTCACGGCGGGCCCGGGCGCAAAGAGGCGCGCCGCGGCGCAGGCGATCGAGGCGATCGACTGCGACCGGTGATCTAAATATGCACGCGTCAACGTTTTTTCGAGACGAGGAATTCAGCGTCCAACGGCAGCGCACGTTTTGCCGCTTCCCGCCTTGCCGCGCCCGCGCAGCGAGCGTATCGCAGCGCGGCAATTCGCATCGACCCGCTGCGAGGCCAAGCCGATGGACCCGCTGATCGAAGGCTACCGGAAATTTCGCGCCGAGACCTGGCCGGCCGAGCGGGCGCGCTACGAGGCGCTGGCGCATTGGGGGCAGAGCCCGGAGACGATGGTGATCGCCTGCTCGGATTCGCGCGTCGATCCGCAGACGGTGTTCGGCGCGGTTCCGGGCGAATTGTTCGTCGTGCGCAACGTCGCCGCGCTGGTCCCGCTCTACAGCCCCGACCCCGGCCATCACGGAACCAGCGCGGCGCTGGAGTTCGGCGTCAGGGTGCTCAAAGTGGCCCGCCTGGTCGTGCTCGGGCATGGGCAGTGCGGCGGCGTCAAGGCGATGGAATATGGCGCGCCGCCGCAGGCGCGCGACTTCGTCGCCTCCTGGGTCGAAATCGGCAGGCCGGCGCTCGCCGCCGCCGGCGAGGCGCCGGAGGGGCGGCTCAGCCGGATCGAGGCCGAGGTGGTGCGGCTGTCGCTCGCCAACCTCATGACCTTCCCCTGGATCGCCGAGGCGGTCGCCGCCGGCCGGCTCACGCTGCAGGGCTATCTGTTCGACGTCCATACCGGCGTGCTGGCGCGCGTGGGGCCTGACGGGCTCACCGCCATCGAGTGAGCGTCGGTCGAGCGCAACATTCCCTTTGCGGCCAGCGCTGCTTCGGCGCTATGGCTTGAGCGTCGGCAGAGGGCCGTCCGGACGAAAGGAAGCCCCGATGGCTGAGTTGGCGCGCAAGCTCGCCGAGCCGCCGCTGTTCGGTCCGGCGTTTGAGGCCGGGTTCGCCGATCTCCTGGCGTGGCGGCGCGACGTGCGGCGCTTTCGCGCCGGCGAGCCGCCGGACGAAAAGATCCTGGAGACGTTGTTCCAGCTCGCGGCGCTGTCGCCCTCGGTCGGCAATTGCCAGCCGACCCGGTTCGTGCGCGTCGACGACGAGGCGCGCCGCGAGGCGGTCATCGCCAATTTCGAGGTCGCCAACCGGCAGGCGCTCGACGCTTACGCGGGCGAACGCGCGGCTCTCTATGCGCGGCTGAAGCTCGCCGGCCTGCGCGAGGCGCCGGTCCATCTGGCGGTGTTCTGCGACGAAGAGACCGAGCAGGGCCACGGCCTCGGGGCGCGCACCATGCCCGAGACGCGCCGCTATTCGGCGGTCTGCTCGCTCCATACCTTCTGGCTCGCCGCCCGCGTGCGCGGCCTCGGCGTCGGCTGGGTCTCGATCCTCGATCCCGATCGCCTCGCCGATGGCCTCGAGGTTCCGCGATCCTGGGCCTTCATCGCCTACCTCTGCGTCGGCTGGCCGCAGGAGGAGCATGTGACGCCCGAGCTCGAGCGCGCCGGCTGGCAAAAGCGTGAGCCGCATCCGGTGCTGCGCCGGTAGCGCTCGCGGCGGCGCGAACGCCGGCGCGGGCGGCCGCTGGCGTCGCCGCGCGCCGGCGGCTATTTTGCCGGCATGACCGAAGCCTCGCCTCTGAAAATCGCCGCCACGCGCCTGACCGCGCGGGCGCTGATCGTCGGCGAGCGCATCGACACCGCCGGCCTCGAGCGGCCCGACACAATCGCCTCGCTCCCGCTCGCCTTCCGGGTCGGCGAGCATGGCATGGTCGCGCTGTTCCGTTTCGGGGTCGCGGTGCTGGTGGGTCTGACGCCGCTCGAGGAAGACGACACGCTGACGAAACTTCGGGCGCGGGTCAGCGGCGAGCGGGCGCGCGGCGACGACGAGACCGCGGTCCTGGAGATCGCGCCCGACGTCGACGAGCAGAAGGCTTCCGGCGGCGCGATCCAGATCAAGGATCTGTCGCCCCAGCGCTTTCTCGTCATCGCCGACGCGCTCGCCAAGACGGTGGCGCTGGCGCGCGACGAGCGCGAGGTCAACGCGGTGTTCGACGTGATCGAGCCATTCGCCGCCAAGCTCGCCGCCAGCGGCAGGCCGCCGTTCCGCCGCCGCGCGATGCTGCGGCTGATCGGCCAGGCGCTGCTCGCCCAGCACCGGGTATCGGGCCGGGTCGCGGTCGAGGAAAAGCCCGACGTGCTGTGGGACCGGCCCGATCTCGAACGCCTCTACGCCCGCCTTGTCGACGAATACGAGCTCAACGACCGCGCCGGCGTGCTCAAGCGCAAGCTCGAGGTCATCGGCGACACCGCGCAAGCCTTGACCGACATCATCGACGCCGACCGCTCGACCCGGCTCGAGGCGGCGATCGTGATCCTGATCGTGCTCGAGCTGGCCGCGGCGATGGTGCAGATCGCGCTGGCGCTGCACGGGCGGTGAGGGCGTCGGCGGGTTGGACTCTTGTGGAGCGCAGACATTTCTCGATTGACCGCGGCGCAGCGCGGTGGCCTGGTCGTTGTCGAGGAGAAGCGGCATGGGAATCGAGGACCAGCTTCGTGAGCGGCTGAGGAAAGTCGAGGCTCTGTTCTTTGGCGCGGCAACCGCCGGCGAACGCGAAGCGGCCGGCGCCGCCGCCGGACGATTGAAGGCGAAGCTCGATGAGGCGAGCCGCCGCGATCCGCCGGTCGAATTGAAATTCACCGTGCCGGACACGTGGTCGGCGAGGCTGTTCATCGCGCTCTGCCGGCGCTATGGGTTCGATCCTTTCCGCTACGCGCGTCAGCGCAGCACCACGATCATGGTCAGGGCGCCGCGACGGTTGTTCGAGGAGGTCGTGTGGCGGCAATTCAACGAGCTGCACGCGGACCTTTGGGCTTATTTGGAAGAGACCACGGAGCGGGTGATCCGCGAAACGATCCACGCGAACGCCGCCGACGCCGAGATCGCCCCGGAACCTGTCGGACTGAGGTGAGGGGCGGCCGCCGGCCGCTTCCAGATCGCGGCGCCGGACGCGAAGGTGAACCGTTTGACGGCGAAAAGCATCTTCGTCCTGACCGGCGCCGGCGTCTCGGCTGAGAGTGGGCTCGGCACCTTTCGCGACAAGCAGGGCGAGGGCGTCTGGGCGCGTTTCGACCCGATGAAACTTGCGACGCCGGAGGGTTTCGCGCGCAATCCTGGCGAAGTGCTGGCCTTCTACGACATGCGGCGGCGCAACCTTCTTGCAGCCGAACCCAACCCGGCCCATTTCGCTCTGGCGCGGCTCGAAGACGCGCTTGCGGAGCGCGGTGGGAGCCTGACCCTGGTCACGCAAAACATCGACAATCTTCATGAGCGCGCGGGCTCTCAGCGCGTCATTCACATGCATGGCGAGCTCTTGAAGGCGCGCTGCGGGCTTTGCGATTTCGTTCTGCCATGGTTTGGCGATCTCGCCGTCTCCGACGCCTGCCCCGATTGCGGCCGCGCGGGCTCGCTTCGGCCGCATGTCGTGTGGTTCGGCGAAATGCCTCTGCATATGGACGAGATCGACCGGGCGCTCGCCGAGGCCGATCTCTTCGTCGCCATCGGGACCTCGGGCGCGGTCTATCCGGCGGCCGGATTCGTCGCCGAGGCGCGCAGTCTCGGCGTGCGCACTTGCGAAATCAACCTGGAGGCGGCCGACAACGCCGATTTGTTCGACGAGCGCCGCTACGGTGAGGCGAGCGCGATGGCGCCGGCGTGGGTGGAGGAACTGATCGGGCCGCGCGACGCGAACTGAAGCCGGTCAGCCCTTCAGGAAAAGGCCGAGCTCTTCGAAGAAACGATTAGAAGCCACTTTGGGCAGAAGACTTCTGATGTCGATATCGCCGACGACATCGAAATATCGAGCCGCGCACTCGGGCGAGGTCGTCCTTCGTTGCCCGATTTGGGGCATGTCTTTCGCGGGCTGTCGCGCGAGCATACGCTCACTCGATACGACGCGAGAGGCAACGGCTGTCCGTCTGGGACGTTGACAGGCTCTCGCTGGAGGCTTGGGTGACCGACCTCGAGACGGTCAACTATCATTCGCGCGGTGCGACTCTCCAGGCGCGGCCGCATTCGGGCGCGGCGCGCGGCGCGAAAAGAAGGTGCGCGGGATGAGCGACGAGGCGAGCGCGAGCTGGCGGGAGACGATCGCGGACAACGAGTCTGCGCTGTTCGGCGAAGACGCCAGGGCAATCAACCGCTACCAGCAGGATTTCGCGCGCAACGGCGACGGTCGGGCCTATCGCGGGTTCCACGTCAAATCGCACGCGGGTCTGAGCGCGACCTTGCGCGTGCTGGACGACATTCCCTCCAAGGCGAAGCAGGGCGTGTTCAGGCAGGCGCGCACGTTCCCCGCCTGGGTGCGGCTGACCAACGGATTCAGCGCCGCGCGCCCGGACTGGTTTCCGGATCTGCTCGGATTCGCGGTCAAGCTCCTTGGCGTCGACGGCGAAAAGTTGATGCCCGACGAGGAACACGCCGGAACGCAGGACTTCATGGCCCTCAACCAGCCCTATGTGCCGGTCGACAACGCCGGGCAGCTTCTGATCATGTCGACCTCGGCGGCGAACGTGCTGACCGCGCCGATCAAGCTGATCCGGGGTCTGGGGCTGGCGCATGCGCTGCAGGTGATGCTGTGGACCTTCCTGTGGACGCCGCGCCGGCTTCTCCTGCGCAGCGTCGTCACGGAAGACTATTACGGCCTGGTTCCGATCGCCGTCGGCCCGCATGCGGTGAAGTTCATGTGGCGGTCGCGGCAATCGGCGCCGCCGGTAGGGCGGTCCGCGGCGTCGTGGCGCAACTATTTTCGCGACGACCTCAGGCGACGGCTGGCGGCGGGCGACCTGCACTACGATTTTCTGGTCCAGTTCTATGTCGATCCGGTCAGGACTCCGATCGACGGCGCGCATTTGTGGCGGCCCCAGGACGCGCCGTTTGTGAAGCTGGCGGAGTTGACGATTGATCGATGCGACCTCGAATTGTTCGAGGCCAAGCGCGACGAACGCATCATCGACGGCGTGTCGTTCAATCCGTGGCACGCGATCGTCGAGCATCGTCCGATCGGAAACATCCAGCGCGCGCGCCGGATCATCTATCAGGCGAGCGCGCGCTACCGCGCCCGCGAGGAGGATCCGGCCTGACGGGCGTGAGCGCAGCCTAGGGCGAAGCCGTCCAGGTCTTGTAGTCCTGGTCCGTGATCGACGGCAGCTTCTTGATGAAGGCGACGATCTTCCAGATGTCCTGATCGGACGCGCCGGCCAGGCCAAAGCTCGGCATGCCGGTCATCTTGATGCCGTGCTTGATCACCCAAAACACTTCCGCGGCGGTCCGCTCTTTCGCCACCACCTTGAGATCGGCGGGAACCGGCTTCAGCCCTTCCGAAAACTTGGCCCAATCCTTGTCCGGCGGCCCTCCGTGACAATTCGCGCATCCGATTTTGGCGTAAACGCGGGCGCCGGCCTGAACCGTCGCCGGATCGTCGAGAGAGAACGGCGGCGCATCGCTCGCGTGCCGCGCCACCGAGGCCTCGCGGACGTGCTCCAACGTCCAGTTGACGACGCCCGTATTTTCCGTGTCTTCGGCGACGTTGAAGAAGCCGCCGAAAAAGAAGATCAAGGCGCCGACGCCGACGATGATGGCGAGGGCTCCGATGAAGGCCAGGATTTGCATGGGTCATCTCCAACCTTAGACGATTGCCGAGGCGACGCGGCGCCGCGATGCGCCGGTCGGGTCCGTCCAGTAGTTGATGATCGCGTGAGGAAATCAAGCCGGCCTTGATTCGCGGCCAACAACGTTTGACATGGCGGCGGCGCAAGGTCAGCCTTCCGAATTCGAGCAGGTCTTGGGCGGGGAGGGAGCTATGGGGCCGACTGGACCAACGCGGCTGGACATCGCCGCCGCGATCGGGCTTGCGATTGGAGGCCTATTCGGCTTGGCCGGCACGTTCGTCGGCCAGGCCGGGCTGCGTCAGGAGCTTTGGGCGATCGACGGCGTCGCGCTCGTTGCCGCGACGGCGCTGCTGACAATGAAATTCGCGAGGCTCGGCGACGATTGGGTCGCAGCAGGCTTTCTCGTCTTCGTCGCGGGCGAAAGCCTGATCCTTGCCGGCAATGCCGCAGGACTTCAGGGAAGCGTTCCAACCTACGGCGGTGGCGTCGCTCTGTGGTCGGCGTCGCTGGCGATGACCAGCGTTCCGCCGACATTCGCCTCCTGGACTCGCCTGACCGGCGTGGTCGCAGCGGTCCTCTTTGCGGTTGCGGCGGCGATGATTTCCTGGGGCGATCCGCTACTCCCCACCTCGGCGCCGCTTCCTTCGCTCGGCTATCCATTCCTCGTCCTGACATTCGCGGGGTGGATTTGGCGCTTGATGAGGCCCTCGGCATAATTCCGAGCGCCCCGCAGCGAACGTTCGCCTCAATGCGCGGCCGCCCGGCGAGACGCTTGGGCCGCGTCTGCGATCCGCTCCGCTTCGAGCCCGACTTCGCGAAACTGGCCGGTCGCCGATGTGATCGCGCCGCAAAAGAAGAGGCCGGGCTCCTTGGTCGGCCTGCCGCTGACGAGCGGCCTGCCGGCGTCGTTTAGCGCGCTGTTGGCGTCGGGCAGCAACGCGCGCAAGTCCGGACGGAAGCCGGTCGCCAGAATGATCGCGCCGAAATCCTCCGGCGAAGACCGGGCGAACTCGACGCCTTTCGGGGTGAGGCTCGCGATGTCGCCTCTGACCTTGATCCGCCCGGCGCGGATTTGGGCGACCGTGCCGATGTCGATGAGCGGTATGCGGCCGTCCTCCTCGACCATCTGGCGCGGTCCCTTGGCGGCGCGGGTCAGCCCGAGCTTTTTGAGCGAGCCCACGGCGAGGCGAATCGAGGGCGCGCTGATGAAGTCGGCGACCCGCGCGGGCAGACGACGCTCCGCAATCGCGAAGGTCAGGATCGGCACGCCATACAGCTCGCGCGGCACGATGTTGACCGGACCGCGCACCGAGAGCGCGACCTCGACGCCCGCTTCGGCGAGATCGAGCGCGATTTCGCCGCCCGAATTGCCGAAGCCGACCACCAGCACGCGCTTGCCGGCGAAGGGCGCGGGATTGCGGTAGAGGGTGGAGTGCAGGATCGGGCCCTCAAACGTCTCCATGCCGGGCCATTTCGGCGAGTAGGGAGAATCGGCCATGCCAGTCGCCACGACGACGATCGGAGCGCTTCGCGAATTCCCGCCCGCCTCCGCGCGCCATCCGCGCCCGTCGCGCCGAACCGCGCTGACCGGGGCGTTGAACATGGGCTTCAGATCGAATTTCGCGGCGTAGCGCTCCAGATAGTCGACGACATTGGCGCGCGAAGGGTAGCGGCCGTAGGCTGGCGGCATGGCGAGGCCGGGCAGGGAGGAATGGCCGCGATCGGTGTGCAGATGCAGACGGTCATAATGACGCCGCCAGACCGAGCCGACGGCGTCAGATTTTTCTAAAATCACGGCTTTCAGTCCGCGGGCCTTGAACGCCGCCGCCGTCGCGAGGCCGGCCGGGCCGGCGCCGATGATGATCGCTTCGACATCCTCCGTCATGCGCCGTCCTCCCGTTCTGGCCCGCGGCCGGCGTCAATCACGACGTCAGCGCATCCTCCTTCGCTCCGACCATATATTGGACCAGCTCCTCGGCGCTCGTCAGCGCGGTGATCTTCTCGGCGACCTTTCGTCCGCGATGCATGACGATGACGCGGTCGGCGACGGCGAAGACATCGGGCAGGATGTGGGTGATGAGGATCACCGGAACGCCCCGCGCCTTGAGCGTCCGGATCAGCTCGAGCACCTTGTGCTGCCCGGGAACGCCGCGTCCGGCGCGAATTCCACGCCCGCAGGCAAGATATCGAGGCGCTAAGCCGCGCCAATGTCAAGCGGACGACTGAGATCGCCCGCGCCTTTGCGCTAAAAGGGACCCTCGGACGCCTTCCGGCTTCCCGGGGGCGGGGCGCCTCAAATCCGGGCGCCGGCGCCCAGCGAACGGTCTTGCATCGAGGGCGCAAACGGCCAACATGTCTCGTTGACGAGCCAAGACCTCACATCGCGAAACCTGATCGAGAGCGTCGAATTGCAGCGGGGCGAAAGCGTATTGAATGTGCGGCACGTGACGACGTACCGCTACTTGCGGCCGGTCGAGTTCGGCGAGCATCGGATGATGATGCGGCCGCGCGACGGCCATGATCAGCGGTTGCTGTGGTCGGAACTGCATATTGAGCCGGCGCCGATGCGGCTGCGCTGGCTCTACGACGCGTTCGACAATTGCGTCGCCGTGGCGTCCTTCTCAGGCGCGGCGGCGTCGCTGCGGGTCGAAAGCCTCTTTACGATCGAGAGGATCGTCGAGGATTTGCCGGGAGTCGAGATCGATCCGCGCGCGCGCGTCTTTCCGTTTTCCTATGCGCCGGAAGAGCTGCCCGATATCGCCCGCTCGATCGAGCGTCTGTACAGCGATCCCGGGGGCGACCTCGACCGCTGGGTGCGCCGTTTCATCGCGCCGGGCGGAACGACGCAAACAAGCCACCTGCTGATGACCATGACGTACGCGATCAAGGAGGGATTTTCATACCAGCGGCGCGAGGAATCCGGCGTGCAATCTCCACGGCGCACGCTCGACCTGCGCCGTGGGAGCTGCCGCGACTTCGCGGTCCTGATGATGGAGGCGGCGCGCGCGCTCGGCATCGCGGCGCGTTTCGTCTCCGGCTATGTCTATGCGCCCCGCTGGGAGGGCGAAGACATCCGGCTGGGCGGCGGCGCGACGCACGCCTGGTGCCAGATCTATCTGCCCGGCGCCGGCTGGGTCGAATTCGACCCGACCAACGGCCTCATCGGCGGAAGGGACTTGATACGGGTCGCGGTCGCGCGCGATCCCGCGCAGGCGACCCCGCTGACGGGAACCTATTTCGGCAGCCAGGACGACGAATTGGGCATGGACGTTTCGGTCGAAGTGACGCAACCAAAGCGCGCCGAGCGCGTTATCGCCGACCAAACGCCGCAAAGTCTGGGGATTTCCGCATGATCATTCGCGCCGGCTATCGGATCGCCTTCGAGTGCGCGTCCGCGACGCCCATGCTGCTGCACCTCAATGTTCATCCGTCTCGCGCCTCCGACCTCATGTCGCCGGACGTGGTGCGCGCGACCCCGAACCTCGCCACCAGGGCCTATCACGACCTGTTCGGCAATCGAGTGACCCGGGTTGAAGCGCCCGCGGGGCTGGTGACGTTTCACAACGACTTCACCATTCGCGACAGCGGCATGCCTGACGAGGCGCCGCTCGACGCCCCGCTGACGCCGATCGCGAAACTGCCGAGCGCGGTTCTCGTCTTCTTGGTGGCGAGCCGCTATTGCGACAGCGACAACCTCAGCGATTTCGCGTGGTCGCAGTTCGCCGGGATCGGCGGCGGCGCGACTCTGGTGCGGGCGATCTGCGATTTCGTCCACAATCGCATCCGCTTCGACTACGCGACGGCGAACCCGCGACGCACCGCCTCCGACGGATTGCGCGAGGGCGTCGGCGTTTGCCGGGACTTCGCCCATCTGGCGGTGACGCTCTGCCGCGCAATGAACGTGCCGGCGCGGTATTGCACCGGCTATCTCGGCGACATCGGGGTGCCGCCCGACCCGGCGCCGATGGACTTTTCCGCCTGGTTTGAAGTCTTTCTCAGCGGAGCCTGGTATACATTCGACGCCCGCCACAACGCGCCCCGGATCGGGCGCGTCGTCATGGCCCGGGGGCGCGACGCCGCCGACGTCGCCATCTCGACCGCGTTCGGCCAGCCGTTGTTGAGCGGCTTCGAGGTCACGACCTATGAGCAGGCGCAGGCCGCGTGATCTCTTTGGCCGGAGGCCTCCCCTCCCGTTCCGCGTCCGTCTCCGACCCAATCCGCCGCAAGGGGACTTGCGTCAAAAGTGTGGCGCCTCTATGCAGGCTGTCACCGGACATTGGAGTCGGGGGGGGCAGGCAATGGCGCCGCGTCAGGCAGCGGTCTTGGTTTCCGGTCTGCTGTGGGCGGCGCTCGCGCTGAGCCCGGCCGGCGCAGCTGACCTCGGCATCGAGACGCCGACCCTCCCGGCTCCGGCCTATTTCACCCTGTTTCAGGAACTGCGGGTCGGCGCCTTTGCTCACAATCCGGTGCACAACGAGGACGCGCCGGTCGACCTGTCGCTGGAGACGATCTCGTCGCCGCTCGGCCTCGCCAACTTCTCCAACCCCTATGTCAACTGGTTCCTCAATCCGCGCATCAATTTTGGCGCCATGATCAATGTCGAAGGCAAGACGAGTTACGCCTTTGGCGGGTTCAACTGGCACCTGCCGCTTTACGGGCCGGTGTTCTTCGAGGGCGAGTTCGGCGGCGAGGTTAACGACGGTGTGCGCGCGGTGACGCCTGACCGGGTCGATCTCGGCTGCGTCGCGACATTTCGCGAGTTGGGAGGTTTTGGCGTCCAGATCTCGCCCAAGGTCGACGTCATCCTGAGCGTCGAGCACATTTCCCACGCCGGCCTGTGCGGCAAGCAGAACCCGGGCATCACCGATTTCGGCTTCAGGGTCGGCTACAAGTTCTGAACGCCGCCAGGCTTGGGGTTTGGCTCGCGCGCGGCGCACGCCCTTCCCCCCAAGGCGATTCTCGTCTAACGAGGCGCCGGCGCAAGCTCGCGAAACGGCGGCTGGGCGCGAAGATGGGCTCAGCCTCCGACCGGCGCCCGCCGATCCCTAGGACGCCTCGCGGTCCCTTTGCGGCCGCGGCGCGCCCTTTTTTCATGTGTTTGCAGCTCGCCGCCGCGCGGCCGGACGGCCGCGCTCAAGGAAACTCATGCCGAAGCGCACCGATATCTCGACCATCCTCATTATCGGCGCCGGCCCGATCATTATCGGCCAGGCGTGCGAATTCGACTATTCGGGAACCCAGGCCTGCAAGACCTTGCGCGCGGAGGGCTATCGAATCGTCCTCATCAATTCCAATCCCGCCACGATCATGACCGATCCCGACATGGCGGACCGGACCTACATTGAACCGATCACGCCCGAGATCGTCGAAAAGATCATCGCCAAGGAGCGCCATGCGGCGCCAGGCGGCTTTGCCCTGCTGCCGACGATGGGCGGCCAGACCGGGCTCAATTGCGCCCTGTCGCTCAAGAAGATGGGGGTCCTCGACCGGTACGGCGTCGAGATGATCGGCGCCACCGCCCACGCCATCGACAAGGCCGAGGACCGGAAATTGTTCCGCGAGGCGATGACCAGGATCGGCCTTTCGACCCCGCGCTCGCACCAGATCAAGACGCTCGGCCAGGCGCTGACTGCGCTCGAGGACATCGGCCTTCCCGCCATCATCCGCCCGAGCTTCACCATGGGCGGCACTGGCGGCGGCGTCGCCTATAACAGAGAGGAGTTCATCGAGATCGTCGAACGCGGCATCGACGCCTCGCCCACCGACGAGGTGCTGATCGAGGAGAGCGTGCTCGGCTGGAAGGAATTCGAAATGGAGGTCGTCCGCGACAAGGCGGACAATTGCATCATCATCTGCTCGATCGAGAACGTCGATCCGATGGGAGTCCATACCGGCGATTCGATCACCGTCGCGCCGGCGCTGACGCTGACCGACAAGGAATTCCAGATCATGCGCGACGCCTCGATCGCGGTCTTGCGCGAAATCGGCGTCGAGACCGGCGGCTCGAACGTGCAGTTCGCGGTCAATCCCTCTGACGGGCGGATGGTCGTGATCGAAATGAACCCGCGCGTGTCGCGCTCGTCCGCGCTCGCCTCGAAAGCGACCGGCTTTCCGATCGCCAAAGTCGCCGCCAAGCTCGCGGTCGGCTACACGCTCGACGAGATCGCCAACGACATCACCGGCGGCGCGACGCCGGCCTCGTTCGAACCGACGATCGATTACATCGTCACCAAAATCCCGCGCTTCGCCTTCGAGAAGTTTCCCGGCGCCGAACCGGTGCTGACGACGGCGATGAAGTCGGTCGGCGAGGCGATGGCGATCGGGCGCACTTTCGCCGAATCCCTGCAGAAGGCGCTGCGCTCGCTGGAGACCGGTCTCGACGGTCTCGACGAGATCGAGATCGAAGGGCTCGGGAAGGGTGACGACCACAACGTGCTGCGCGCCGCGATTGGCGCCCCGACTCCCGACCGGCTCTTGAAGGTCGCCCAAGCGATGCGCATGGGCATGGGCGTCGAGGAAATCCATGAGGTCTCGAAGATCGATCCCTGGTTTCTGGAGCGTGTGGCCGAGATCGTGGCGCTGGAGGGAAAAGTCCGCGCGCATGGGTTGCCGGCCGACGCCGGCAACCTGCGCGCGCTGAAGGCGGCGGGCTTCTCCGACGTGCGCCTGGCTGGTCTTGCGGGGCTCGCCGCGCCCGATGTCGCCGCCGTCCGCGGGAGGCTCGGCGTTCAGCCGGTCTTCAAGCGCATCGACACCTGCGCGGCCGAATTCGCCGCGCCGACGGCCTACATGTATTCGACCTACGAGGCGCCGTTCGCGGGCGTCGCGAGCTGCGAAGCCGATCCTTCGACGCGCGACAAGATCGTCATCCTGGGCGGCGGCCCGAACCGGATCGGGCAGGGCATCGAGTTCGATTACTGCTGCTGCCACGCGTGCTTCGCGCTGAGCGAGGCCGGTTACGAGACCATCATGATCAACTGCAATCCCGAGACGGTCTCGACCGACTACGACACCTCGGACCGGCTTTATTTCGAGCCGCTGACCGCCGAGGACGTGCTTGCCGTTCTCGACAAGGAGCGCGAGCGCGGGAACCTGAAGGGCGTCATCGTGCAATTCGGCGGGCAGACGCCGCTGAAACTCGCGCATACAATCGAACGGTCGGGCGCGCCGATCCTCGGCACGTCGGTCGATTCGATCGATCTGGCCGAGGATCGCGACCGTTTCAAGCGCCTGCTCGACAAGCTAGGCCTGAAACAGCCCAGGAACGGCATCGCCTATTCGGTCGAACAGGCGCGGCTCATCGCCGGCGATCTCGGACTGCCGCTGGTGGTGCGCCCCTCCTATGTGCTCGGCGGCCGGGCGATGGCGATCATCCACGACGAACCCGCGCTCGACGACTACCTTTTGGGCGTACTGCCTGGGCTGGTGCCGTCCGACGTGAAGGCCCGCTATCCCAACGACAAGACCGGTCAGATCAATACGGTTCTGGGCAAGAACCCACTGCTGTTCGATCGCTACCTTTCGGACGCGATCGAGATCGACGTCGACGCGCTCAGCGACGGCAAAACCGTGGTCGTTGCGGGAATCATGGAGCATATCGAGGAGGCCGGCATTCATTCGGGCGACAGCGCCTGCTCCCTGCCGCCGCGTTCGCTGAGCCCGGAGACGATCTCCCGTCTCGAGGAGCAGACGAAGATGCTCGCGCTCGCGCTCGAGGTCGGCGGATTGATGAACGTGCAATACGCGCTGAAGGACGGCGCGATCTACGTGCTCGAGGTCAATCCGCGGGCCTCGCGCACGGTGCCTTTCGTCGCCAAGGTGATCGGCGAGCCGATCGCCAAGATCGCGAGCCGGGTGATGGCGGGCGAAGAGCTGGCCTCGTTCGATCTGAACCTCGGCGCGCTCGATCATGTCGGAGTCAAGGAGGCGGTGTTTCCGTTCGCGCGCTTCCCCGGCGTCGACACGGTGCTGGGGCCGGAAATGCGCTCGACCGGCGAGGTGATGGGCATCGACCGGTCGTTCGAGGTCGCGTTTGCGAAAAGCCAGCTCGGCGCGGGATCGCGGCCGCCGAAATCAGGCACCGTGTTTGTCTCGGTTCGCGACGCCGACAAGGAGCGGATTGTCGAGCCGTTGCTGAAGCTGCAGGCGCTCGGCTTCAAGATCATCGCCACCGGCGGGACCCAGCGTTATCTGACCGCGCATGGCCTGAAGGCGGAAAAGATCAACAAAGTGTCGGAAGGCCGCCCGCATGCCGCCGATGCAGTGCGCAACGGGGCGGTGCAACTGATGTTCAACACAACCGAAGGCGCCACCTCGCTCGCGGATTCTAAACCGCTGCGCCGTGCGGCCCTCTTGCAAAAGACGCCCTATTACACCACACTTGCAGGCGCCATCGCGGCGGCGGAAGGCATCCGCGCCGTTGTCGCCGGCGAGCTCGAAGTCAGGGCGTTGCAGGACTATCTCGCGTGACGGTGTGAAAAAAGACGCCGCCACGGGTGAATTGTTTTTGACGGTTGTCCAATGGATAAAATGCCGATTACCGCCGCGGGCCTTGCGGCCCTGGAGGCGGAGTTCAACTTTCGCCAAAAGGTCGAGCGACCGCGTATCGTCGCGGCGATCGCGGAGGCGCGAACACATGGGGATCTTTCGGAAAACGCCGAATATCATTCGGCCAAGGAAGCCCAGTCCCACAACGAAGGCCGCATCCTCGAACTGGAGGACCTGCTTCAGCGCGCCGAGGTGATCGACGTGACGAAACTGATGGGAACAACGGTCAAATTCGGCGCCACCGTAACGCTGATCGACGAGGACACCGAGAAGCAGAAGGTGTTCCAGATCGTTGGCGAGACCGAGGCCGACGTGAAGTCGGGCAAGGTTTCCATTTCCTCTCCGACCGCTCGCGCGCTCATCGGAAAAGAGGCGGGCGATAGTGTGGAAGTGAGCACGCCCGGCGGCGGCAAGAGCTATGAAATCGTCAAAGTCGTTTATATATAGCGTTGCGGAAGGACCCCGGGGCGCGATCCGACGCGCCAGTAAGGAGGTTACGACATGTCATCGCATGCTTTGACCCGCCGCGGCGCGCTTGCGGCCCTTGGTTCTTTTGCTCTTCCGTCTGCGATCGCCGTTCGCGGCGCGCTGGCGCAGGCGGGCGTCCGGTTCCGCGACATTCGCGTCGACGTCTCGCCGTTGCGCGCCAGCGTCGGCGACCCGACCGCCGCGTGGGTGCAGGAGGCGCTGCCGCGAGAACTGGCGCGGGCCCTGGCGCCCTACATGTCGCGCGGCGATCGCTACGGGGCGACGCTGGTGGCGCGGATCAACAATATCTATCTCGGTCCCAGCAGCGGCGGGGCCGGTCCGCTCGGCTCCTCCCAGGATACGATCGAGGGCGACATTTTGATCAGAGGACCGCGCGGCGGAGCCGCGGCCGCTACCCCCGTGCGCGCGGTCGCGTTTTATTATCCGAGCCCGGTCGACCAGCCGCTGAGGGTAGAGTCCAATCGCGCCCGGGTGGCGGCTCTCGCGCAAGCTTTTGCCGGGTGGGCGCCGAGGGCGCTCGGGCTTTCGTAGCCGCCGAGGCTCGTCCCAACGACGTCGGACGGGCGCGCGGGAAGCCGGGCCGCGGGGGGAATCGACGAACGCCAACAAGGCGCGGTCCCGCGGCGGAACCTCGGAAGGGATGTTTGCGTCCGCGGCGTTCGTGGTATAGCCCGGCTCATGGTCGGGGCGGGCACGGATCGGTCGAAACCGCCGCTCGGGGGCGGCCCGGCTGTCATTCTGGTGCGGCCGCAACTGGCGGTTAATATCGGCATGTGCGCTCGGGCGATGGCCAATTTCGGCCTCGAGGACCTGCGCCTCGTCTCGCCGCGCGAAGGCTGGCCTCGCGCCGACGGCTATCGCGACGTCGCCTACTCGGCCGCCGCGGGGGCGACGGCGGTGCTTGATCGCGCGCGCGTTTTTTCGGACGTCGCGGAGGCGGTCGGCGATCTCAACTTCGTTTTCGCGGCCACCGCGCGCGAACGCGGCCAGATGAAGACGGTCGTGGTCCCGAGCGCCGCGATGGCGGCGACCGCCGGCGCTGCCGGCCAAAAGCGCGGAATCCTGTTCGGTCCTGAGCGCACCGGCCTCGACAACGACGAGGTCGCGATCGCCGACGCGATCATCACCTTCCCGTCAAATCCCTCATACGCCTCGCTCAATCTCGCCCAGGCGGTGCTGCTGTGCGGCTATGAATGGTTCAAGGCGGCGCATGGCGATCAGCCTCCCCCGTCGACCATTCCCCGCCCTGTCTCGCCGCCGGCGCAGCGCGAGATGCTGCTCGCCTTCTTCGATTATCTGGAGGCCAGGCTCGACGCCAACGGCTTTTTCCGGCCGGCGACCAAGAAGCCGGGCATGCGGCGCAACTTGCGCAACATTTTCCATCGTATGGAACTGACGCAGCAGGATGTGCGCACGCTGTGGGGAGCGGTGGTGCGGCTGGTGGAGGGGCCGCGGGCCGAGGTCAAGACCCGCAAGCGCCTCCGACCGAAACAGCCCGGCGGCTGATCGCATTCAGGGTCGCCCGATCGCTGACGCGCGCGAGCAAAAAAGGCCCCCGAACGGCTGCCGCCGGGAGAGCAGGTCGCGCCTTCGAAGGACGGCGCGATGCGGCCGTGATCCGGTTGTTACTTGGGCGCTGCTTCCGCCGCGGGCGCGGCCTTGTGGTGGTGGTGGTGATAGTGGTGATGATAATGATGGCGATGATGATGGTGATGATAGTGATGATGATAGTGATGATGATGATGGGGATGATGAGTTGCCTGCGCCATCGGAGCAGCGGCCGGCGCAGCGGCGTCTTCGGCGATGGCGACTCCGCCAAGGGCGATGGTGAGAGCGGCGGCGGCAAGCAGAGTCTTGATCATGGGAATGCGGTCCTGTCGTTGATAGGCCCCGAGAGGGTCCTCCGACGGCACGCTGCCGTCCGCCGCCTGAACCCAATATGAACCGGGGCGCGGCTCGGGGGCGCATCGCCAGGAAAAGCCAGCGTGGCGGGCGGTCTGCGGATCATCCGCGCCGCAGCCTGACGGCGGCGCCGGTCGGGATCCGCCATCAGGCGCCTCGCATGCGATAGAAACGAATAATGCGAATCGGGGAACGAAGGGGCTTTTGAGCCATGGCGGTGAACAGCATGACTGGGTTCGCCCGCGCGGCCGGGAGCGCGGGCGGGTGGCGTTGGGCGTTCGAGATCAGAAGCGTGAACGCCAAGGGCCTCGACCTCAGGCTGCGGATGCCGGCGCCGTTCGACCGGGCGGAGGCCGAGGCGCGCGCCAGGCTCGCCAGGGCGCTTTCGCGCGGCACGTGCTACGCGACGTTGACGGCCCAGCGCGAAGGCGCGGCGAGCGCGGCGCGGATCGATCAGGCGGTGGTGGAGACGATCGCCGCCGCGGCGCGGGCGGCGGCGGAAAAGACGGGCCTCGCCGCTCCGACCATGGACGGTCTCCTCGCCTTGCGCGGCGTCGTCGAGATCGTCGACGCCTCGGATGACGAAGAGACGGTGGCCGCCGCCTGCGCCGGCGCGCTCTTGAGCCTCGATGAGGCGCTCGCAGCGCTCGGGGCCATGCGCCGAACCGAGGGTGAGGCGCTCGCCGCCGTGCTGCGCGAACGGCTCGACGCCATCGCCGCGCTCGCGGACGCGGCGGACGCCAATCCGGCCCGCCGCCCGGAGGCGGTGCGCGCGCGTCTGGCGCAGTCCGTCGCCGCGCTGATGGATTCCTCGCGCGGGTTCGACGAGAACCGTCTGCATCAGGAGGCGATCCTGCTCGCCGCCAAGGCCGACATTCGCGAGGAGCTCGACCGGCTCAAGACCCATGTCGCCGCCGCGCGGGCGCTGCTGGATGATGGAGGGGCGATCGGCCGAAGGCTCGATTTCCTCGCCCAGGAGCTGGGCCGGGAGGCCAATACGCTCGCCGCCAAGGCCAATGACGTCACGCTGACGACGCAGGGGCTTGAACTGAGGGCGCAAATCGAGCAATTCCGCGAGCAGGTCCAGAACATCGAGTGAGTCTGACGGATGGCGGCGAACCGGCGCGGAATGATCCTGATCCTGTCCTCGCCTTCGGGCGCCGGCAAGACGACGCTGACCCGCATGCTGATGCAGGACAAGGCGCTGGACCTGACGCTCTCGGTTTCGGTGACCACCCGCCCGCGCCGTTCCTCCGAGGTCGACGGCATCCACTACCGCTTCAGCGACCAGCGCGAATTCGACCGCATGAAGAAAGGCGGCGACCTGCTCGAATGGGCGGAGGTGCACGGCAACTGCTACGGCACGCCGCGCGAGCCGGTCGAGAAGGTGCTGGCTCAGGGGCGCGACATGCTGTTCGACGTCGACTGGCAGGGCGCGCGGCAGGTGCGCGAACGGCTCGGCGACGACGTCGTCAGCATTTTCGTCCTGCCGCCGTCGATGCGCGAGTTGCGCGCCCGGCTCGAGCGGCGGGCGGAGGATTCATCCTCGTCGATTGGAACCCGCCTCGACAACGCCAGGCGCGAGATCGAGCGCTGGCGCAACTACCAGTACGTTATCGTCAACGACGATCTGCAGCGCGGCTACAAGGACGTGTTGGCGATCGTCGCCGCCGAGCGGCTGCGCTGCTCGCGGGTCGAGGCGGGAATCGAGCGCTTCGTCGCCGGACTGATGGCCGAGTGAGGGGCGAACGCCGTTTACCGCCGTTTTTCCCGGCCGACCCAGTCTTTTCAAATGGTTAGACCCCCGTTTACCGCCGCGCCCAAAAATGGCGCCATCGAGGTTCGCGGCCGGGGAGGGTCGTGTACTGAATTAGCTCAATTAATATGTTTAATATTTTATTGTCCAAGACTGACGGGTCGGACTATCGATAGCGCGCCGCGGCGCCCCGCTTGACGGAATGCCGACCGACCACGGCCCGATAACAGCGTTGCATTCCAAACAACCAAGGTTTCTGCGGCGCCAGGGGCCAACGCCCGCCGCCCGGTATCGCCGAGAATCATCCCAGCATCTTCGATGCCGCCTCGGCCAACGCCGCGCCGAGGATGGCGTGCTGACCAGGCGCGTAGTGGACGCCGTCGAGGTCCGAGCACCGTATGAATTGTCCCGCGTCGACGAAACCGACGCCGCGGCGCTCGGCCAGCGCGCGATAGAGCGCAGGGAGTTCGCGGGCCTTGGCCGCCCCGCCGGCGAACATTTCCGCATATTCGGTGAGCTTGGCGATCGGCGGCGGCGCGACGATGATGACGCGTGGAGCGCCGCCGCCCGGCCCGGATTCGGAAGCGAGCGCGACATCGACCAGCCGCTCGATTCCGGTCGCGATCGTCGCCGGCGCCGCCGCGAACTTCGCCTTGCAGTCGTTGCAGCCGAGCGAGACGACGACGAGATCGAGCGGCGCATGGCTCAAGAGGCAGGGCGCGAAATAGACGAAGCCGTTGCGGCCCGGCTCGTCGGGATCGTCGAATTGCGCTGTGCGACCGCGCAGGCCCTCCTCGATCACCGAAATGCGCTCCCCAAGCGCGTGCGCCATCACGCCTGGCCAGCGGATGCCAGGCGCCATCCGCGCGTCGCCGCCCGGAGTGGCGCCCCAGGTGTTGGAATCTCCGAAGGCGACGACGACCGGCATGGGTCTCGTGTACGAACGCCTGTCGCGCGGCTAGTTGTTGGTCGTCTTCGCCGATTCCATCTTGGCCATCGCTGTTTCAATCGCCTTGTGGACGCTGAGCGTGTCTGCTCCCTGCCTTGGCGGGAAATCCTGGAGCGATTTGAGATGGGCGGCGAGGAACGGTCCAGCCGCGGTCGGCGCCCACAGCTTTTGCGCGACGAACATGCGTCCGGCGTAACCCCATTCTTCGGACTCTGGGTCCATCTTCTCCATCGGATCCATCAGCAAATTGAAGATATAGGGCACGCTCGGATAATATTTTTGATTCCACCAGCTGCCCTTCGGCTTGACGCCGATGTGCATCTTCCAGGCGTCGACGCGGACAGCCATCAGATCCGTCTCGTCGTAGTAGTAATATTCGCGACGCTCGCCCTTCGGCGACTTGCCCATCCAATGATCGAGGTGATTGTAACCATCGAGATGAACCTTATAGCTGACGCCGTTCATCATATGGCCTTTGACCAGCTTGTCCTTGATGTCGGGCAGCCCGGCCGCCGCGGCGAGGGTCGTGAACAGATCCTCATGACTCTGGATCGAGTTGGAGGTCGAATGCGCGGGGAAGTGGCCCGGCCAGCGAATGAGCAGCGGAACGCGTACGCCGCCTTCCCAAGTGGTGCCCTTCTCGCCACGGAACGGCGCATAGCCGCCGTCCGGCCACAGCATCAGCTCGTTGCCGTTGTCGGTGGTGTAGATGACGATCGTGTTGTCGGCGACGCCGAGATCCTCGAGCTTCTTGAGCAGGGCGCCGACATGCTCGTCATGCTCGATCATTCTGGCGCGCACGAGGTCCTCTTCGGCGCGGCCCTCGTCGACCGCCTTCTGCAGATATTTCGGGTTCGGATGCGAAAAGATATGGATCGCGGTGGTGTTGAACCAGCAGAAGAATGGCTTGTCGCCCTTGCCGTTGCGCTCCAGCCAATCAAGCGTGTGCCCCAGGACCTCGGCGTCGAACGTCTCCATGCGCTTACGGGTGAGCATGCCGGTATTCTCGACCCTCTGCTTGCCCATACGCCCGAATGTCGGATCCTCGGCCGGGTCGTCTTTGTCGGTAGCCCAGGCGTGGAGAACGCCGCGCGGGCCATACTTCTTCAGGTAGGCCGGGTTCTTCTGGCCGGGATAGTCGAGTTCTTCCGGCTCCTCCTCGGCGTTCAGATGATAGAGATTTCCGAACCACTCATCGAAGCCATGCACGGTCGGCAGAAACTCGTTGCGGTCGCCGAGGTGATTCTTGCCAAATTGCCCGGTCGCATAGCCCTGCGATTTGAGGACTTCGGCGAGCGTCGGGTCTTCCTTCTGGATGCCTCGCGTCGAGCCAGGGATTCCAATCGTCGTCATCCCGGTGCGGACAGGAAACTGGCCCATAATGAAGGCGGCGCGTCCCGCCGTGCAGCTCGGCTGGCCGTAGTGGTCGGTGAATATGATGCCTTCCTGGCCGATGCGATCGATGTTCGGGGTCTTCCCCATCATGCCGTGCGTATAGGCGCTGAGATTCCACATGCCGATGTCGTCGCCGAAAATCACCAGGATGTTCGGCTTGTCGGCTTTCGTCGCCTTGGCCATGTCCTCACTCCTCTAGGTTTGAATTCGCTTTTCGCATCGCTCGGGACGATGGTCGCGCCCGTCGCGTCGGGCGTTCTGGCCGCCGTCGGCAGCGATCGTGTCCGATCGTCCCGTGCGGCCTCGGCTTCTTTCGTAAACGTTATTATGAATTGACTTCGCGAGTTCAATGTCGGCACTGATATCAATTGATATCGAGGTTGCATTGAAATGCACTCCATTCATCAGTTGAATATCGTCAGGGCTCTCGCGCAGCACCGACACTTCGGGCGGGCAGCGCGGATGCTTGGCGTGTCGCAGCCGAATCTGACGCGAAGTCTAAGGCAAATCGAGGAACGCTTGGGCGTCGCGCTGTTCGATCGGCAAGGGGTCACGCCTACGGTCTTCGGCGAAATCATTCTGCGCCACGGCGAAAAAGCCCTTGCCACTTTTCATGAACTCATGCGCGAACTCGCACTCGCAAAGGGATTGGAGATTGGCGAGCTGCGCATCGCGGCCGGCCCCTATCCAGCGGACATTTCGGGCGAGCGGGCCGTCGGCATTTTTTTACAAAGACATCCGAAAATCTTCGTCGATATGCGAAGCGCGAATTGGGAGCGCGCGATCAGGGATGTGCTGGAGGACGCGGCCGACCTTGGATTGGCGGAAGCGACCGAGGCCGTCGATAATCCCGAATTGGTAGTTCAGTTCGTTAGAAAATCTCAGGTCTTCTTCTTCTGCGCTGCCGGTCATCCACTCGCTGGAAGAGAGCGGCTCGCCCTCGATGATTTGCTCGAATACCCTTGGGCCGGGCCCAGTTTGCCCGAACGGTTTCGCGCCGCGCTACCCATCGCGGAAAAGCCATTCGCGATTTTTGACGCGAATCGGAATCGCCTTCATCCGCGCGCTCTCGTCGGTTCGTTCACTGCGGCCAAGCAAGTTGTTCTCGGCGGCCTCGCGCTGAGCGTGGCGATTCACAGCCAGATCGCGCATGAGCTGAGCCAGGGCGTTTTCGTGAGGCTTCCGGTCGAAGCGCCGTGGCTCAGCGTCAACTACGGGTTCATCACCAGACGCGGCCGGACGCCGTCGCCCGCCGCGAGGGCTTTCATGGACATCGTCCGTGCAATCGAGGCCGAAATCCCGCAATAACGTCATACCGCCGAAAACAGACGCGGCCGATTAGCCTCACGCTCGCGGCGCGATGCGCGCCTGGACGTCCTCGGTCATTGTCTCGATCCGCTCGACCAGCGCTTTCACGGTCTCGGTGAGGCCGGTGTTCTGCTTGATGAGCGCCTCGACGTCTTTGGTCAGGGTCGTGTTCTGCTCGAGCATGTCGACCAACAGTTGAGTTTGCTTCCGCATCTGCGCCTGCCGCTCCTCGTTGACCTGATGCAGTTCCTCGCGATGCTGGGCGTCGGCGATGCTGTTGGCCTTGTCGCGGTCGGCTTGGCGCGTCTGGGCGAGCAGGATCAGCGGCGCGGCATAGGCCGCCTGCAGCGAGAAGGCGAGGTTCAGGAGGATGAACGGATAGACGTCGAACTTCGTCCACCCGACGACGTTGAGCCAGATCCAGACGGCGACGATCAGCGTCTGGCCGATAAGAAACGTCGACGTGCCGAAGAAACGCGCGAAAGATTCCGCCTTCTGGCCGAACCAGTCGCTGCCGAAAACCGCGTCGAGATGGGCGTGCGGCAGGTGAAACCTGCGCAGACGTTTATCGCCGTTCCCCGTCTGGCCCGTGCTCATGTGCGCGCCTCCTTTTGGGCGCCCCGGGCGCATGCCCGACGACGCCAAGGCCGGCGTCAGCGGGCCGGCCCGGCCGCGATCCTAACAGAAGAACCGGAATGGTTTTCACCGGCGACTCAGGCGCGCGCAAGGATGATCGAGGTTGCGCCGGCGGCGCCGCGGCGCCAATAGGACCGATGGCGCGATTTCGCCTTGCGTTGCGCGGGCGGGCGCGAGTCACTAATGTCCGGATATTCCACCGAGATCGAATAGGATAAGGCCATAATATCCTAACTATTTTGTATTAAAAAGAAGCGCCCGCGTTTGTCGCGTCGACGCGAGGGCTTCTGAGACGGGCGGGCGACGCGAAGAAAAACAACACGACCCAAGGGAGCCGTTCCATGTCTCACAAGCCTGAAACCCTGGCGCTTCACGCAGGCTGGCGCGCCGATCCGACCACGGGCGCGGTCGCGGTGCCGATTTATCAGACGACCTCGTATCAGTTTCAGAGCGCCGAGCACGCGGCCAACCTGTTCTCGCTGAAAGAGCTCGGCAACATCTACACGCGGATCATGAATCCGACCAACGACGTGCTGGAGAAGCGGATCGCCGCGCTCGAGGGCGGCGTGGCGGCGCTGGCGCTGTCGAGCGGCCAGGCGGCTACCGCGTTCGCGGTGCAGAATCTCGCCCGCGTGGGCGACAACATCGTCTCCTCGACCGATCTCTACGGCGGCACCTGGAACCAGTTCGCCAATACGATGAAGGACATGGGGATCGAGGTGCGCTTCGTCGATCCGGCGGACCCGGAGAATTTCCGCAAAGCCACCGACGCGCGCACCCGCGCCTATTACGCCGAGACCCTGCCCAATCCGAAACTGATCGCGTTTCCGATCGCGGAGGTCGCGGCGATCGGCCGTCCGCTCGGCATTCCGCTGATCATGGACAACACCGCCGCCCCGATCCTGACCCGCCCCTTCGATCATGGCGCGGCGGTCATCATCTATTCCTCGACCAAATATCTCGGCGGACACGGCACCTCGATCGGCGGCCTCATCGTCGACAGCGGAACCTTTCCGTGGGACGAGCACAAGGAGCGTCAGCCGGCGCTCAATACGCCCGATCCGAGCTATCATGGCGCGGTGTGGACCGAGGCGGTCAAGCCGCTGGGGCCGATCGCCTACATCATCAAGGCGCGGGTCACGCTGCTGCGCGACCTCGGCTCCTGCATGTCGCCGTTCAACGCCTTCCTCACCCTTCAGGGGATCGAGACGCTGCCGCTCAGGATGGAGCGGCACAGCGCCAATGCTTCCGCCGTCGCGGCCTTTCTTTCCAAGCGGCGCGAGGTCACGAAGGTCATTCATCCCTCGCAGCAGACCGGCGTCGGCAGGAGCCGCGCGGAGAAATATCTGCGCGGCGGGCAGGGCGGCCTGGTCGGCTTCGAGATCAAGGGCGGCAAGGACGCGGGGCGCAAGTTCATCGACGCGCTGAAGCTCCTCTATCACGTCGCCAACATCGGCGACGCGCGCTCCCTTGCGATCCATCCGGCGACCACCACCCACTCGCAGCTCACTGCCGAGGAGCAGTTCGCGACCGGCGTGACGGAGAGCTACGTGCGCCTTTCGATCGGCATCGAGCACATCGACGACATCCTCGCCGATCTCGACCAGGCGCTGAAGGCGGCGGGGTGAGGGGAGCGGCGGGGGGGGGACGAGACCGACCCCGCCTCCCCCTATCCCCTTTCCCGCATCAGCCGCGACTTGTCGCGGTTCCAGTCGCGCTGCTTTTCGCTCTCGCGCTTGTCGTGCAGCTTCTTGCCGCGGCCGAGCGCGATCGCGATCTTGGCTCTGCCTTTGGCGTTGAAATAGATGCGCAGCGGCACGATCGTCATGCCCTCGCGTTCGACCCCTTTGGCGAGTTTGGCGATCTCCTTGGCGTGAAGCAGCAGCTTGCGCGGGCGCTTGGGCTCATGGTTGAAGCGGTTGGCCTGAAGATATTCGGGAATGTTGGCGTTGTAGAGGATCACCTCGCCGTTGCGGTTGACCGAAGCGTAGCTCTCGGCCACCGTCGCCTTGCCGCTGCGCAGCGATTTGACCTCGGTTCCGGTCAGCATCAGCCCCGCTTCGAAGATCTCGCCGATTTCGTAGTCGAAACGCGCGCGCCGGTTGTCGGCGACGAGCTTGTAGTTCGGCTTCTCCTTCTCGGCCACGTCGGCGCGCTCACGCGTTGAGCACGCCGGCGTGCACCATCGCGCGCCGGATCTGGGCCTCGGTCTCCTGGGCGATCGGAACGAGCGGCAGGCGGGTCTCGGAGCGGGCCCGGCCGAGCAGACTCAGCGCGTATTTCGCGCCGTTGACGCCGGGTTCGGCGAAAATCGCCATATGCAGCGGCGTCAGGCGGTCCTGGATGCGCAGCGCCTGCTCCCAGTCGCCCTTGAACGTCGCCTCCATCAATTCCGCGCATGGCCCGGGCGCGATATTGGCCGTGACCGAGATGCAGCCGTGTCCCCCGGCGGCCATGGCCGCGAGAGCGGTCATGTCTTCGCCCGAAAGTTGGATAAAGTCAGGTCCGATGGCGAGTCGCTGGCGAGAGACGCGGCCGACGTCGCCAGTCGCGTCCTTGACGCCGACGATATTGGGAAGCTCGGCGAGCCGCTTCATCGTGTCGACCGACATGTCGACCACGCTGCGGGGAGGGATATTGTAAATGATGATCGGAATTCCGATTGCGTCGTTGACGGCCTTGAAGTGCTGGTAGAGCCCTTCCTGCGTCGGCTTGTTGTAATAAGGGGTGACGACCAGAACGGCGTCGGCGCCCGCGCCTTCGGCGTGGCGGGCGAGGTCGATCGCCTCGGCCGTGTTGTTGGAGCCGGCGCCCGCGATCACTGGAACCCGGCCGCGCGCCTCGTCGATGCAAATATTGACGGCGCGCCGGTGCTCCTCGTGGGTCAATGTCGGACTTTCCCCGGTCGTGCCGACCGGAACCAGCCCGTGCGAGCCGGAGGCGATCTGCCAGTCGATCAGCGCGCGGTAGGCCACCTCGTCGATTCTGCCGCCCTTGAAGGGCGTGACCAGGGCTGGCATCGATCCATGAAATTTCGCCCGCATTTCCACATCTCGCTTCCGGCTCGCGCGGCGGAAGGACTTTTTTCCCGCCATGTCCGCTCGCGGACACATAGCCCCGGCGCGACGCGCGCGAAAGGGGAAAGGCGTCGCCTCCCGATGGTTAACGCTTCATCAGCACTGTCCCTCCATCCTCGCGCGCGAGGCATGGACCCATGACAATTCTCCGCCCACGCGCGCTGCTCGGCGTTTGCGGCGCCGCAGCGCTGATCACCCTCGTCCCGTTCCGGGGCGGCGAGATCGTTCACATCGGCGTTCCCGAGTTCGATGACTGACGCGCCCGCGGCCCTCTCCGGCGTGGCTCTGCCGCCCGACGAGGTTGCGAGCGACGCCGAACTCGCGTCGCAATTTTCCGCACGCTCGGCTAAGCCGGCCGCGACGGCGATCGTGGGCTCCGCCGCTGCGCCCTCGGCGGCCGCGCCGCCCGACGCGAACGCCGGCGGCGCCGAATTTGCGGCGGGAGCCGCGCCGGGCCATTTGGACACGGCTGCGACGGCGATTGTGAGCCCCGCCGCCGCGCCCTCGGCGGCCGCGCAGCCTGACGCGAACGCCGGCGGCGCCGAATTCACGGCGGGAACCCTGCCGGGCGGCCTTATCGACACGGCTGCGACGGCAAGCCTCGAGCCGGCCGCCGCTCCCCCCGCGCCGTCCGCCGTCTCCCCGGTCGCCGCTCCAAAGGCTCCGTCGGCTGCTCGGCAAGAGGCGTCCGCGCCGCCGGAGCCGGCCTACGGTTCCGCCGCCGCGCCCTCGGCGGCCGCGCAGCCTGACGCGAACGCCGGCGGCGCCGAATTCACGGCGGGGACCCTGCCGGGCCATATCGACACGGCTGCGACGGCAAGCCTCGAGCCGGCCGCCGCTCCCCCCGCGCCGTCCGCCGTCTCTCCGGTCGCCGCTCCAAAGGCTCCGTCGGCTGCTCGGCAAGAGGAGTCCGCGCCGCCGGACCCGGCCTACGGTTCCGCCGTGGTGCAGCTCTATCGCAAAGGCGACGCCGCCGGCCTGGCGGCGCTCGCCAAGGCGGCGCACGATCCGAACCAGCGTGTGGCGCTGGAATGGGCGTCGCTGCGCTCGGACGCTCATCCCTCATTCGCGGCGCTGGCCGCCTTCGCTCGGACCCATCCGCGATGGCCGGACGGAGGGTGGATCCGGCTCTGGCAGGAAGCCGACTTGCTGGTTGAACCCGAGCCGCCGGCGAAAGTCGCGGCGTTCTTCGCCGCTGAGCCGCCGCGATCGGGCGCGGGAGCGATTGTCGCCGCTCGCGCGGCGAGGGCGGCCGGCCACGCCGGCGAGGCGGGGCGGATCATTCGCGCGCTGTGGCGCGACCGCAGTTTCGACACCTCGACCGAACGCCTCATCCTGCGCGAATTCGGCGCCGAGCTCACCAGGGCCGACCACAAATATCGCGCCGACCGCCTGCTCTACGCCGAGAGTTTCGTCTCCGCCCTGCGCGCCGCCGCGCTCGCCGGCCCCGACGTCCTGGCGCTCGCTCGGGCGCGGATCGCGGCGGCTCGCGGGCCGCTCACGCCCGCGCTGGCGATGGCGGTCCCGCCGGCGCTCAGGAACGATCCGGGTCTCCTGTTCGCTCGCATCCAGGACGCCCGTCGATCGAACCGCGCCTATGAGGCGGCGACGCTGCTCGAGCTTGCGCCGCGCGATCGCGCTTCGCTGATCAATCCCGACCGGTGGTGGAGCGAACGGCGGATGGTCGCGCGCGAACTGCTCGATCTCGATGAGCCGCGCCTCGCGTTCGAGCTTTGCGACAACGCGGTCAGGCCAGACGATTCGGCCGACCAGGTCGACGCCGCCTTCCATGCCGGTTGGATCGCGCTGCGTTTCCTCGGCGACCCGCGCGCCGCCGAGCTGCGCTTCGAACGGGCCGCCGAGGCGGCCGAAACCCCGATCTTGATCGCCCGAGCCGCCTATTGGCGCGCTCGCGCGCTCGAAGCGACGGGCGATTTCGACGATGCGAAAGTCCTCTACGAAAGCGCGGCGAGCGAGCCGATCGCCTATTATGGCCAGCTCGCCGCCCAGCGTCTGGGCGAGAAACGGCTGGCCCTGCGGGCGCCGATCGCCGCCGCAGAAGGCGAAGAGCGCCGGGAGGCGGTTCGCGCGGCCGAGGCGCTTTACGCCGACGGGGTCGACGACCTCGCCTCTGGGCTCGCCTTCGACGCCGCCAGGAAATGGCGGGACGAATCCCAGCTCGCGGCGATGGCTGAGGTCGTCAAGCGCTTCGGCGAAACGACGACGCAGGTTGTCTTCGCCAAGATCGCGACTATCCGAGGCTACGGCTTCGACGAAATGGCGTTTCCCTCTTCCGGCGTGCCGGCCTTCCTGCCGCTGCGTCAGTCGGCCGACTTGGCCAGCGTCTACGCGGTCGCCCGGCAGGAAAGCGAATTCCTCTGGCATGCGTCCTCGGGCGCGGGGGCCAAGGGCCTCATGCAGCTTCTTCCGTCAACGGCGGCTTCGACCGCGCGTCGCGCCGGGGTCGCCTTCGACTACGCGCGCCTCCTTGTCGATCCAGCCTTCAACACCCAGCTCGGCGCGGCCTTTCTCGGTCAGGTGCTGCAGGACGAGGGCGGCTCGCGCGCATTGGCGTTCGCGGCCTATAACGCCGGCGGCGGCCGGGTGGCGCAATGGATCGCGGCGCACGGCGATCCCCGAACCCGCGGGGTCGACCTCGTCGACTGGATCGAGCGCATTCCCTTCGACGAAACGCGCGACTACGTTGAGCGGGTCAGCGAGAATCTCGGCGTCTATCGCCAGCGCTTTGCCGACGACCCGCCGGCGCCGGCGCCGATCTCGGCGCGGATGGCGCGCGAGTAGGGTCATGTCTCTGAAGAGGCGCGATTCTCCCCGCACCCGAATCGAGCCTTCGCATTGCTGGCGTACGCCCGTGGCGATGGCTGCGACGCTCTCGTAAAATATGCCGGAGACTGGAACCTATCCCGCGCCTGTTGGTTTCTACCGTGTCCCGTCACGACCAGGAAAGGGTTTCCCATGGATAAGACGATGATCGGCTTTTTGACCGGCGCGTCGGCGCTCGTGCTCGTCGGCGGCGTCGAGAGCTCGGCCGCCGCCTCTTTCGATCATGCGAACGCTTTGGAGCCTGCGAGGTCATTCGCCGAATTGCTGGAGCCAATTCCCCACGCCACCGACATTCTACGAGCGGAACATGAGCGCGACGCCGCCAGAGCCGTCGACGCCGCCGACCAGAAGCCATTCGAAGTGGCGCAATATCAACAGCATCATTATTATCATCATCATCATCATAACGTCTGGCCGTGGCGTCGTAACTACCACCATCACCACCATCACCACTATCGCTATAACTACCACCACCATCACCATCACCACCATTACCAGCATCATTACTACTGACGTCGGGCGGCAAATGACGCCCGGCGGCGCTGTCTGTTCAGCGGTCGTTCGACTTATTGACGCACGCTCTTCGGCGGTTCAGCGTTGCCGTTTCGCCCTTTCGTTCGCCGCGCCGAGAATGTGGCGGTACGTTCCGTCGAAAACCGTATTGGTTGCCGACGTCCATTGCGTCTCGGCCGAAAGCGTGCCGCGGCTGTCGTAGATGCGGCGCGACTGCAACTCGCGCTCGGCTGCTTCCTCGTCCGGCATCGGAACAAGTTCGAACTCGGCCTCTTCGGGCACGATAAGGATCTGTGCGAACGGCTCTCCCGGCCGAAAAATATGGACGCCGCCCTCGGGCGGCGACTTGAACACCAGGAAGTACACCATCGGCCACCATCTGCGGATCAGCGCAGGAACGGCGATCGGCGTGGAATTGGTCGGGTCGGTGTAGAAGCGCGGATGCGGCTCGGTGCGGATCGCAAATCCTTCCTCGACTTTCAGATCCAGCGACAACTGGTAGGTGTAGTAGAGATCGCCGAAGGTGCGGAACGGCGGCCATTGCCCGCCGTGATCGATCGGCGCCGGTCCAAAGTCGCCGTCCAAAGCGAGTTTCCCGCCAACCCTGCCGACTCGAAACTCATTCTCATAGGGGTAGAACAATTCGATTCCATAGCGCGCGGCTTCGGAAAAGGGGAGACAGTGCCAGGCCTGCTCCATCGACCCGTCCTTGCGTGGCTCGCGTTGGCCGCCCCAGCCGGGAACTTCGAGCCTGGTGCGGCGCGGATTGAGGCCGGGGGTGAATGAGCGATATTTGACCAGTCCCATCGGCCTTCCTCCTGTCCATTCCGCCCGTTATAATAGCCTTTTGCGCCAGTTCGTTCCCTTGACCGCGCGAGGCGGTTTCCAATTCCACGTCGCCTTTCATCACCGACTTTCCAACGGCCGGGCTGCCGGCTGACCAAAAGAGGGGACAATGGCCGCTTCCCAACGCACGGGCATGGGCGCGATTCCGTTCGAAGGCGGCGCGGCCTTTCGGGTCTGGGCGCCATTCGCGACCTCAGTCTGTGTCGCCGGCGCCTTCAACGGCTGGAGCGTCGACGCGACCCCGCTGACGGCGGAGTCCGACGGCTACTGGTCGGTCGACGTCGCCGCCGCGGCCCTCGGCGACCAGTATAAATTCGTCATCGTCAATCCGGCGCTCGCCTCGGCATTATGGAAAAACGATCCCTATGCCAAGGCGATGACGAATTCGGTCGGAAACAGCATCATCGCCTCCGCCGATTTCGCCTGGCGACCGACGCATTACAGCACGCCGCCATGGAACGAGATGGTGATTTATGAACTGCATGTCGGCAGTTTCTTGTTCGACCCCTCGCGCAGCAACGGACGCGGTGATTTCGGGGCGGTCATCGCCAAGCTCGAATATCTCATCGATCTCGGAATCAACGTGATCCAGGTGATGCCGTCCGACGAATTTCCGGGAACGAGTTCCTTTGGCTACAATCCCGCCGATATCTTCGCTATCGAGGAGGACTACGGCGGCCCGAACGGCTTTCAGGCTCTGGTTGACGCCGCCCACCAGCGGGGCGTCGCGATCATTTACGACGTCGTCTACAACCATCTCGGCCCCAGCGACCTGGACCTGTGGCGGTTCGACGGCTGGGGCGAGGACGGGGGCGGGGGCGTCTATTTCTACAACGACTGGCGCCGCTCGACGCCGTGGGGCGACACCCGGCCCGACTATGGACGCGGCGAAGTCCGGCAGTTCCTGCGCGACAATGCGCTGTTCTGGCTGGAGGAGCATCGATGCGACGGGCTGCGTTTCGACGCCACCGGATGGATTCGCAATGTCTGGGGCGCCAATGACGATCCCGGCGCCGATCTCGCCGACGGCTGGGGGCTCATGCGCTGGATCAACGGCGAGGTGCAGGCGCGCCAGCCGTGGAAGATCTCGATCGCCGAGGACATGCAGGACAATGAGTGGATCACCAGGGACTTGGCTGAAGGGGGCGCGGGGTTCGGCGCGCAATGGGGCGCGGGCTTCATGCACGATCTGCGCGGCGTTGTCGTTTCGCGCTGGGACGAGGCCCGCGACATGGACGCGCTGGCGGGCTGCATAAGGCAGCGGTTCAACGGCGACGCGTTCCAGCGCGTTCTCTACAGCGAAAGCCACGACGAGGTCGCCGGCTCGAACGGCGGCGCCCGATTGCCGGAAGCGATCGCGCCCGGAAACGCGGACGGGTTTTTCGCCCAGAAGCGCTCGACCCTGGCCGCGGCGGTCGTCTTCACCGCGCCCGGCATTCCGATGATCTTCATGGGCCAGGAATTCCTCGAATGGGGCGCCTGGTCGGACTCTCGGCAACTCGACTGGTCGAAGGCCGACCGATTCGCCGGCATCCGCGCGCTGTACCGCGACCTGATCACGCTGCGCCGCAACGTCCTGGGCCTGACCCGCGGCCTCTGCGGCCAGTCGCTCAACCTTCACCATGTCAACAACGCCGACAAGGTCATCGCCTATCATCGCTGGGATTCGGGCGGGCCGCGAGACGACGTGGTGGTGATCGCCAATTTCGCCAATCGCGGCTACGATTCCTATTCGATCGGGCTGCCGCGCGGGGGCGTCTGGCGGGTCCGCTTCAACAGCGACTGGGGCGGCTACAGTCCCGTTTTCACCAGCCATCCCAGCTTCGACCTGAACGCGAGCGCCGACAGCCGCGACGGGATGCCGTTCAGCGGCGCGGTCGGGATCGGGCCGTATACCGCGCTGATCCTGTCGCAGGATGAATGAGAGAGTTCGCCGGAGCACGGACTCGCTTCGCCGCTACTCGCCAAGCAGGGCCTCAACCGTCTCCACGAGCCGCGGCACATCGACAGCGTAGCTGAATTCGGAATCCTTCACATGCCGGGGAGCGGCGACGAGGTCTTCTTCCGATTGCCGTTGGAACAGAACGACATAATTCAACTCGAGCATTGCGCACAGGTGCACGGACCATGGGTCTTGCTGCCCCTCGGCGATGATTTCCACGACCTTGGTCCCCGGGCGGCAGAAGACGAGGTTGGCCATCGCGGCCCCGAATTCCGAAACGACGAATTCGGCCTTCGAAAACATCATCGCCTGCTCGTCGAACGGCAGCTTTTCCGGCTGAATCGCGGCAAAGCCGAGCGTCGACAGCGCGTCGATGACCGTTCTCCTGTTCTGGATGTTCCGGCTGTTCCTGATGCTCCGGCACAGCAGAATCCGGTTCGGATAAATGGTGGAGGGCGCATGTTTCCTGACGTTCGACAGGATGAACGAAAACACTTCCCGGTGCTGCGGGTGCGCGTTCTGACTGCTGACGCCGCTATGGCGGTTGCTGACGATCGCGTGTTCGAGAAAGACCGTCCGCGGCTTGATCTCCCGGATCAGCCCTGGACGAACGTCGAGCCTCGCTATGAGCGCGCGCTGCCACGGCTTCAGCGTCCAGGTCAGCATGGGGACGCCCATCTTCGCGCCGAGACGGATGAGCGGCGCGATGTCGAGCAGGTAATGTCCGAAATTCGGCAGGTCCGAATTGGCGATCAGCAGATGTTCGCCGACAATCGTCGGAACCCGGCCGAGGCGATCCTCGTAGAAAGTGTGCTCCACTCTTCCGTCCGGCGTCGGCCGGTCGACGATCGCCTTGATCGACGACAGAAAGCCGTCCTGAAACGGCCCCAGGAATGAATGGCGCCAGATCAGGCCATCGCGCGAAATGAGCAGGCCGAGCGCCGGGTGCCAATATTGATCGACGAGGTGCTCCAGCGTCATCGAGGGCGCATGGACGATATGATCGCTATAGTGAACGCTCTCGGTCGTGGTCGAATTGACGCTGAGCGGATGGAGCCTCGCCTGGTATCGGCGTTCCTTGACGACCGTGCATTGCGCCAGCGGGGGCGGGAATCGGCCGGCGAAGGGAACGATCGCCAGTTTCGTCGTTCGATCGACCGCGACCGGAACGCCGGCGTTCGAGTTCGCCGTCATGGCGCGCCGGAATCGCCTGCGCGCGTTCTTCCACGGCGTGCGCACGGCCTTGCGCCACAGCGCGTGCAAGCCTTCGCTCAGCCGCATGAGGCCGGGACGCTCGACGCTGTCGGGAGTCGCCGGAGACTGCGGCCTCTCATTCTGGAACAGTCTCAAGTTCGTTCGTCGCTTGCTGGCCGGGTCCGACGCCAAAAAAGGACTCCGAGTCGCGCGCCGGCGGAGAGCGCGACCCTATGCCTCAACGCGCGAGCCTCGACAAGATCGAGCCCGAGCCGCTGGCGATTCTCGCAGCGCCATCCGCTTTAGCCGCGTGACTTGAGGCGCGCGGGGGGCTATGGCCGGCTTCGAAGAGGCGCGCGCGAGAACGGCGTTCCCGCTTGCCGCCGGAGGCAGGCCTGTTTTTTTAGGGATTCCGCCTAGCGCCGGGTCGCGCCCGCGTGAGATCGAGGCTACGTTCGCTGCTATGAATTTCCGCTTTCTGCATGCCGCAGATCTGCATCTCGGCAGCCCGCTGCTCGGCCTTTCGCAAAAGGACGAAGACGTCGCCGAGCGGTTCGCCAGGGCGGGCCGGGCGGCGTTCGAAGACCTTGTCGCCAGGGCGCTTGAAGAGGATGTCGCCTTCGTCGTGATCGCCGGCGACATTTTCGACGGCGACTGGAAGGACGCCTCGATCGGCCTCTTCTTCAATCGGCAATTGGCGCGTCTCTCCAATCGCGGGGTTCGGACCTACATCTTGCGCGGCAACCACGACGCCGACAGCGTCCTGACCAAATGGCTCACCTGGCCCAAGAGCGTCGTCGAGTTTTCGACCAAGCGTCCTGAGACTCACCGAATCGAGGATTTGCGCGTCGCGCTGCACGGGAGGGGATTTGCGCATCGCGAGGTTGTGGAGAACTACGCGGTCGCCTATCCCGATCCGGTGGCGGGCTGGTTCAACATTGGGGTGCTGCATACCGCCTGCGGCCGCACAGGCCATGAGAATTACGCGCCCTGCACGGTCGGCGATCTCGCCGCGCGCGGTTACGACTACTGGGCGCTTGGCCACGTTCACGCCTTCGAGATCGTTTCGCGCGATCCATGGATCGTCTATCCCGGCAATCTTCAGGGCCGTAGCGTCCGGGAATGCGGCGAGAAGGGCGCGGCTATCGTTGATGTAGCCGACGGGCGCGTCGCGGAGGTGCGTCGCGTCCTCGTCGACCGCGCCCGTTGGGCGGAAGTCGAGGTCGGCGTCGGGGCCGACGATGACGAAGCAAGCGTGCTTCGCGCCATAGAGGCTGGGGCGCGTCCGCATGCGCAGGCGGCGGCCGGACGGCTTCTCGCGCTCAGGGTCAGACTGACCGGCGTGACGAAGCTGCATAACCGCCTGATGGCCGATCCCGAACGCCTGCGCGACGAGGTCGAAGCGGCCGTGCAGCGCAGCGCGGACGACGTCTGGCTCGAGCGGCTGCACATCGCCACCGCCGAGCCGCGGCTGGCGCAGCACGATCCCGCCCTGGCGGAGCTCGATCTCGCGGCGGCGCTCGACGGCTGCGAGCGCGACGTCGAGTTGCGCGCGCGCGTCGCCGGACTCATTGCGACGGTCGCCGCTAAACTTCCGGGCCATATCGCCGGCGACGGAGCAAACGGTCTGGACGTTGACTCCGTCCTCGCGGAGGCGCGCGCGCTGACGCTCGGGCGCGCCGCGGAGGCCTGACCGCATGCGGCTTCTGAAGCTCGAACTGGAGAAATTCGGCGCGTTCGAGAGCCTCCGGATCGCCTTTCGGCCGGACGCGCGCCTGCACGTCGTCTACGGCCCGAACGAGGCGGGAAAATCAACCGCGCTGGCCGCGGTCGGCGCGCTGCTGTTCGGCGTGCCGGAACGGACGCCCTACGTCTTCCGATTCACGGGCCAGGACTTGCGGATCGGCGCCCAGATCGCGGCGGGCGACGGCCGGACGCTGACCTTTCGGCGGCGCAAGGGGCGCAAGAACACCCTTCAGGACGTCGACGGCAGGCCCTTGCCCGACGACGCGCTCGCGCCCTTTCTCGGGGCGGTCGGCGAGGAGGTATTTCACCGTTCGTTCGGACTCGACGCCAGCGCCCTGCGCGAGGGCGGCGACGCGATGCTCAGAGCCGACGGCGATCTCGGCGAGAGCCTGATGGCGGCGGCCTCCGGGCTCCGCGGCCTCAGCGATCTGCGCCGCAGGCTCGACGAGGAAGCCGATCAGATCTTCGCCGAGCGCAAGGCGGGCCACCGCCGCTTCTATCAGGCGGTGGAGCGTTTCGACGCGGCTAAAGCGGCGATCCGCGCCAGTGAGCTCAGCGTCGGCGATTGGAAGAAGCGCAACGAGGCGATCGACGCGCTCGGCCAAAAGCTCGAACAGAAGCGCGCCGATCGGCGCGAGAACGCCGGCGAACAATCTCGTCTCATTCGCCTCAAGCGCGCCGCGCCCGTCCTGCGCGCCATCGCCGACGACGAGGCCGCGCTCGCCGGCTATTCAGACCTGCCCGCATTCGCCCCCGGCGCAATGGAGCGGCTGCGAGCAGCGCTAGAGGACGCGGAGAGCGCGGCAAAGGACGCCGAGCGCGCGCATGCCGAAGAAACTCGACTGGCGGAGGATCTGGCGCAGATCGCGGTTGACGAAACGGTCCTTTCGGAGGCCGACGCGATCGAAGAGCTGTTTCAGCAGAGCGGCGGCCACGCCAAGGCGAGGGGCGACTTGCCGCGCATTCAGACCGAGGCCGAGGGGTTCCTTTCCGAGCTCCGGGACCACGCTCGCGCGCTTGGGCTTGAGGACGCGGCCGCGCTCGATGCAGCCCGGCCGACCGCGTTCGCGGTCGCGGAATTGCGCAAGCTGATCAGCGAGGGGCGGCAGGCGGAGGCGGCGCATCTCGAGCGCGCCGGGCGGCTCGCCAAGGAGCGCAAGGAGTTCGAAGCGTTGCGTCAGGCGCGGGATTCGCAGGGAGAAGCGATCGACCCGGGGCCGTTGCGGGAGAAATTCGCCGCGCTCGGCAAAGTCGGGGAGCTGGGCCGGAGGCTCGCGGCGGAGCGCGTCGACCTTTCGACCGAGTCGCGCGAATTGGCGGAAGCGGCGGCGCGCCTTCGTCCGCCGGCGGTCGATTTCGATGCCCTCGCGAAGACTCCCTTGCCGCGCGCCGACGATCTCGACCGTTTCTCCAAAGCGTTCGAGAAAGCCGCCGGCGAGGAACGGGACGCGGCCAAGGGTTGCGAGGACCTCAAAAGAGATATCGATGAATCGACGGTGCGGCTGGCGACGCTCAACGCCGGCGCGCCGCTCGCCACCGCGGAAGCGATCGCGAACGCGCGTTCGCTGCGCGACGCCATGTGGAGAGCGCTTCGCTCGTCCCTGCTCCGCGCCGCCGACGCTCCTCCCGAGGCGGATATTGCGGAATTCGTCGCCGAATTCGAAAGCCGCAGCGCTGGCGCAGACCGACTATCCGACCAAGCCGGCCGGGACGCTGAGCGGCTGGCGGCGCATCGGATTGAAACCGAGCGCCTTGACGGACAGACGCGCCACTACGCCCTTGCGCTCGCCCGGCGCGAGAACGCAACGGCGCGCCGGACGGCGATCGAGCAGGGCTGGGCGGAGCTCTGGAGTGGAGTCTGCGCCCGGCCCCAGGCGCCGGCGGAAATGCGCGCCTGGTCGGACCGCGTCGGGCAACTCCTGATTGCCCGGAGCAAGCTCGTCGCGCGGCGAGCCGCCCATGACGCGGCAGAGACCGATCTCGTGCGCATCGAGCCGGCGCTGCGCACGCTCGCCGTCGAAGCAGGCGCGGCGCCGATCGAGGAACTGGACTGCGCGCGTCTGGCCGAGCGCGTCGAACGCCGGCTCGACGAGCTCGCGCGCGATTGGCAGGCGTCGCTCAGACGGGAAGCCAAATTTGCGGAGGCGCGCCGGAGCCTCGACCGGGCGGCCGAAGACGAGGCCGACGCCGCGAGCCAACTCACGGACTGGCGAAAGCGCTGGGCGGCCGCGGTCGCCGCCATCGGGCTCGAAGCCGCCGTCTCGACCGAAGCCGCCGAAGCGGCGCTGACGGTTTGGGACAAGGCGTTGAACGCGGCCGGCAACCACCGCAATCGCGTGGCCCGCGTCGATGGCATCAAGCGCGACATGCAACAGTTCGAAGCGAAGGCCACGGAACTCGTGCGTCGCTGCGCTCCCCAACTCGCCGCTCAGCCGGCGGAAGCGTCGGCCCGCGTTCTGAACGAGCGGCTGGCCGCTGCGCGCAAGGCCGAGACGCGGCGCCAAGGGGCCGAAGAGCGCTTGCGAACCTCGCGCCGCTCGGCAGCCGAAGCGCAGACCCGGGCGGCCTCGACTGCGCAGACGCTTGCGACAGTCGGAGCAGCGTTGCCTTCGGGCAGGGATTTGGCGGAACTTCTCGCGCGCGAGGGCGCGCGCTCCAAACTCGCAGAGGGGCTAAGCCAGCGCCGTGTCCATCTCATTGATCTCGCCGATGGCGTGAATGAAGCCCGCCTCGCGGAGGAGGTGCAGGACTACGACCCGGACGCCGTCGAAGCACGCCTGCGCGATTTCGAACAGGCCGAGCGTCTCATCGAAAGCGAAATCAACGAGCTTTACGCCGAACATTCCCGAGCCAAGGCCGAGCGCGACGCGCTCGACGGGGGCTTCGGCGCCGAGGCGGCGTGGCAACAGCGGCGCAACGCCGAGGCCGAACTGGCGGAGGCCGCCCGCCGCTGGACAGTCCTGAAGACCGCCTCGGCGCTCGTCGGCGTCGCGTTGGAGCGTCATTCGTCGACGCGCCGCGATCCGCTCCTCACCCGCGCCGGGGAGATCTTCGCGACGCTGACGGGCGGCGCTTTCGCCGGCCTTGAACAAGGCTTCGGCCAGGATGACGAGCCTCGCCTCGAGGCCCGCCGTTCCGGCGGCGAGCGCGTTTGCGTCCCCGGCCTGAGCGAAGGCTCGCGCGACCAGCTCTATTTCGCCCTGCGGCTCGCCTACGTCGAAGACTTTGCTTCCCGCGCCGAGGCGCCGCCATTCATCGGCGATGACATTTTCGCCAGTTTCGACGACGCCCGCACAGGTCACGGGCTCGCAGCGCTCGCCGCCATCGGCGAGCGCGCGCAACCGATCCTGTTCACCCACCACCTGCACGTCGTCGAGGCCGCGCGCGCGCGTCTCGGCGATGCTGCGGACGTCGTAAGCATCGAGTGAAGCGGACGGCGTGGGGCGGCGACCCGCCTCGTCCCTCTCCCGCGAGCGGGAGAAGGGAAGTGCCCCTGACGCGCATAGCCCATCGAGAGACGGGCGCCTGTCTGCGCCCTCCGCGGGAGAGGGGTTGTGAGGTCAGGCCTGGCGCCGTTCCCCTCAGCTCTGCACGCCCTTGACGTACCAGTCGATCACCGCCAGGTCGGCGTCCTTCATGCGCTGGCCCTTGGCGAGGCGCTCCTTGCCGGTCTGGTCGGCGATCGGGCCGGTGAACACGTCATAAGAGCCGTCCTTCCAGCCGGCGATGATCTTGTCGGCGGCGGCCTTGACGTTGTCGGGCAGCGCCTTGTTGTAGGGGCCCATGACGACGGTGCCTTCCTTCATACCCCACCATGCGTCGTCGGGCTTCCAGGTCCCGTCCAGCATCGCCTTGGCGCGCGAGATGTAATAGGGGCCCCAGATGTCCTCGATCGCCGTCGCCTGCGTCTTCGGCGCGAAGCGGGCCATGTCGGCGGCGTTGCCGAAACACCAGACCTTGCGCTGCTCGCAGACCTGCAGGCCGGCTGGGCTGTCGGTGTGCTGGGCGACGACGTCGCAGCCGAGATTGATGAGCGTCTGCACCGCCGCGGCTTCCTTGGCCGGGTCGAACCACGAGTTGATCATGATGAGCTTGGTGACGATCTTCGGGTTCGCCGCCTGCGCGGCCAGCGTAAAGGCGTTCACGCCCAGCACCACTTCGGGAACCTTGTAGGATCCGAGATAGCCGATCGTGCCCGTCTTCGACATCAGGCCGGCGATCGCGCCCTCGACGGCGCGGCCCTGATGAAAGCGGGAATTGTAGGTGCCGAGATTAGGGGCGTGCTTGTATCCGGTGCAGTGCTCGAACTTCACGTCCGGGAACTCTTTGGCGGCTTTTACGCACTGGTCCATGTAGCCGAACGTCGTCGCGAAGATGAGCTTGTGGCCCTGCTGGGCGAGGTCATGGAAGATCGGCCCCGCGCTCGCGTCCTCCTTCACGTTCTCGACATAGTCCGCGACGACCTGGCCCTTGAGCGCCGCCACCATGGCCTTGCGGCCCTGCTCGTGCGCCCAGGTCCAGCCGTAGTCGCCGATCGGGCCGAGATAGACGAACCCGACCTTGAGCGGTTCGGCGGCGCCGGCGCGGCGCAGCAGGGCAGGTGCCGCCAGCCCTGCAGCCGCGCCCGTAACGAATTTTCGGCGTGTGACCAAACCCACATTCCTCTCCACTTCTGGTCTATAGACGCCAACAAGCGCCGAGACATGCCGCCAAGCCCTGAAGCAATCAGCGCGCCCCGAAAGACCTGCAAACAGCCGCAACCCTCGCCGCCCCTTTCATGCGCCGCCTGGGGAAGACCAAAAAGGCCGTTTCCCAGAAAAGCAACGATCAACGCGGGCTAGCTCTGAACGCCCTTGACGTACCAATCCATGACCAGTGCATCGGCGTCCTTCATGCGCTCGCCCTTGGGCAGGCGCTCCTTGCCGGACTGATCGACAAGAGGGCCGGTAAAAACATCGTAGGAGCCGTCCTTGGTGCCGGCGATGATCTTGTCGGCCGCGGCGCGCACGTTTTCCGGAACCGCTTTATTATACGGCGCCATGCCGAGGATCCCTTCCTTGAAACCCCACCAAGCGTCGTCAGGCTTCCAACTGCCGTCGAGCATGGCCTTGGCGCGAGAGATGTAATAAGGCCCCCAAAGGTCCAGGCTCGCCGTCAGCTGCGCATGCGGCGCGAAGCGCGACATGTCGGCGCCATAGCCGAACCCGTAGATTTTGCGCTTCTCGCAGACCTGCAAAGTCGCCGGACTGTCAACGTGCTGGGCGATGACGTCGCAGCCGAGATTGGCCAGCGTTTCCGCGGCGGCGGCCTCTTTGGCAGGGTCGAACCAGGTGTCGATCATCACGAGCTTGGTCGTGATCTTCGGATTGACGGCCTGCGCCGCGATCGTATAGGCGTTCACGCCCATCACCACTTCGGGAATCTTGAAGGACCCGAGAAAGCCGATCGTGTTCGTCTTTGTCATCATGCCGGCAATCGTGCCCATCACGGCTCTGCCCTCGTAGAACCGCGAGTTGTAGGTGCCGACGTTGTCGGCGCGCTTGTAGCCGGTGCAGTGCTCCCATTTGACGCTGGGGAACTGCTTGGCGACCTCGATTGTCTGGTCCATATAGCCGTAGGAGGTGGTAAAGATCAGCTTGTGGCCCTGCTGGGCCAGGTCCTTCATGATCGGAATCGCGCTTGCGTCTTCCTTGACGTTCTCCACATAGTCGGCGACGACTTGACCCTTGAGCGCGGCGACCAGCGCCTTGCGGCCCTGTTCGTGTGACCAGGTCCAGCCGTAGTCGCCGATCGCGCCGAGATAGACGAAGCCAACCTTGAGCGGCTCGGCGGCCAACGCGCTGCGCCCGAGGGATGGAAGAGCAAGCCCGGCGGCGGCGGTCTTCACGAAGTTTCGGCGTGTGATGCTCATCTCATTCTCCTAACTCGACTCGATGTTAAAGCTAACTGCTCGGCATGAAGGGCCGGCCGAGGCAGGCCGGCGCCTCGCTTCCGGTGACGTCGCGGGCCGACATGATCGCGAGCACGGCGACAGCCATGATGTAGGGCATCGCGGCCCAGAACTGTGACGGCAGGAACGAGAACCCCGAGGCCTTGGCGTAAAGCTCGAGCGTCATCAGAATGCCGAAAAAATAAGCGCCGGCGAGCAGCCGCCCGGCACGCCAGCCCGAGAACACCACCAGCGCCAGCGCGATCCAGCCGCGCCCGGCCGTCATCTGCTCGGCCCACATCGGCGTGATCACCATCGAGAAATAGGCGCCTCCGATTCCGGCCAGCGCGCCGCCGAAGGCGATCGCCGCGTAGCGGATCGCGATCACGGGATAGCCGATCGAGTGGGCGGAAATGTCGTTCTCGCCGACTGCGCGCAACACCAGCCCGGCGCGGGTGCGATTGAGGAACCAGCCGACGGCGAAAACCATGAACAGCGCGAAATAGACGAGCGGGCTGTAGCCGAACAGCACCCGCCCGATCGGATCGCTGGCGAGCCGGTCGGGGAACAGCGAATTGAACGGCGGTATCACCATGCCGACATAGCCGGCGCCGAACAGCGACGAGAGGCCGATGCCGAAGATCGTCAGCGCTAGACCAGTCGCCACCTGATTGGAACTCAGCGTTAGTATCAGAACGGCGAACAGCATGGAGGCCGCCGCGCCGGCCAGCGCAGCGCCCAGCACACCGACCCAGGGCGCGAGATCTCCGAGATCGGGACCGAAGTTGAATGTGACGGCGAAGCCCGTCACCGCTCCGATCAGCATCATGCCCTCGACGCCGAGATTAAGCACGCCGCTCTTCTCGACCACGAGTTCGCCTGTGGCGGCGAGCAGGATCGGCGTCGTCACGCCAACGATAGTCACGAGGGCGTCGATGATGAACGCGAGACTCATGCGGGCGCTCCCGACGCGACCGCGCTCGGCGCATCCCGAACGACGCGCACGCGGTACCTGACCAGAATGTCGCTGGCGAGGATGAAGAACAGCATCATCGCCTGGAAGATGCCGGCGGTGGCGTTAGGCACGTGCACCACCGTCTGCGCCACCTGTCCGCCGACATAGGTGACGGCCAGGATCAGCCCGGCGAGAAAGACGCCGATCGGACGCAGGCGGCCCAGGAACGAGACGATGATCGCGGTGAAGCCGTAGCCAGAGGGAAAGCCGAGGTTGATCTGCCCGAGCTGGCTCATGACCTCGAGAATGCCGGCCAGGCCCGCCATGCCGCCGCTGATCATCAGCGTCGACCAGACGGTGCGGGAGGCGTCGAAGCCGCCGTAGCGCGCCGCTTCCGGCGCCGCGCCGACGGTGCGCACCGAGAAGCCGTAGACCGAGCGCGACATCAGAACCCAGAAGACCAGCGTCAACACGATCGCGACCACGAACCCCGGCGGGATCGCCGTGCCCGGAAGCGCATGGGGCAATTGCTGCGCGGCGGTCAGCGGCGGCGTCTGCGGGAAATTGTGGCCGTTGGGGTCCTTCCACGGCCCGCCGATCAGATAGTTGAGAACCTGCAGCGCGACATAGACCAGCATCAGGGTGGAGAGCACCTCGGAAACCCGGTAGCGGGTCTTCAGGAAAGCCGGGATCGCCGCCCAGAACATGCCGCCAAGAACGCCGGCGGCGATCATGAGCGGGATGATCCAGAACGCCTGCGCGTTGGGGAACGCGAAGGCGACGCCCGCGCCCGCGAGCGCGCCGATGATGTACTGACCCTCGGCGCCGATGTTCCAGATCTTGGCCTGATTGCCGAGCGAGAGCCCGAGCGCGATGATGATGAGCGGCGCGGCCTTGGTCAAAACGTCCTGCCATTTGTAGGAGGCGACGATCGGCGTGATGAAGGTTTCATAGATCGCGCGCGGCCCGTCGAAGCCGAGCAATTGAAAGATCACGGCGCCGAGAGCCATGGTCAGAAGGACGGAGGCGATCGGGGTCGCCACCAGCATGAACCGGCTCGGCGTCAGGCGCTTCTCAAATCGGATGCGCATGGAGAGCCTCCGTCATCTCGACCGTCGCCGCCGGATCGCCGTGCACGCCGCCCATCAGCAGGCCGATCTCCTCGATCGAAACCTCGCCGACCTTGAGCGGTTTCGACAGCCGGCCGAGATTGATGACCGCGATCGTGTCGCAGAGCGTCAACAGTTCGTCGAGGTCCTGCGAGATCACCAGCACCGCCGAGCCGCGCGCAGCCAAGTCGACGATCGCCTGATGAATGGCGGCCGCCGCGCCCGCGTCGACGCCCCAGGTCGGCTGGCAGACGACCAGCGCCTCGGGGTTCTGCATGATTTCGCGCCCCATGATGAACTTCTGCAGGTTTCCGCCCGAGAGCGAGCCGGCGAGCGCGCCCGGGCCGGTCGCCTTGACGGTGTAGGCTTTGATCACTTCACTGGCGTAATTCGTCGCCTTGCCCGGATCGATGAGGCCGAAGCGCACCATATCCATGCGTTCGCGACCGGTCAGCGCGCCGTTGTCGGTGAGGGAGAATTCGCCGACCGCGGCATGGCCGTTGCGTTCCTCGGGCACGGCGCAAAGGCCGCGATTGCGCCGCTCGTTGACGCCGAGCCGCCCGACGTCGGCGCCGGCGAGCGTGATCGCTTCAGCGTTCGCAGCCGGCGTCTCGCCGCTCATCGCGCTCAAGAGTTCGTTCTGCCCGTTGCCGGCGACCCCCGCGACCCCGAAAATCTCCCCCGCGCGCACTTCGAGGGCGACGTCGGCGAGTGCGACGCCGAATTCGCTCGGCTTCGGCTGGCTCAGTCCCCGCGCCGAGAGCTTGACCGGGCCGAGGCCGCGTCCGGCAGGCTTGGCGATTTCCTTCAGGTTGCCGCCGATCATCATCTCGGCCATCGAGCGCGAGGTCTCGCGCTTCGGGTCGCAGGTCGCGACGACCTTGCCGCCGCGCAAAATCGTCGCCGTGTCGCACAGGGCCACGATTTCGTGCAGCTTGTGCGAGATATAAAGGATCGAGCAGCCGCTGGCGGCGAGATGCTTCAGCGTTTCGAACAATTGCTCGACTTCCTGCGGCGTCAGCACCGAGGTCGGCTCGTCCATGATCAGCAGGCGGGGGTTGAGGATCAGCGCCCGCACGATTTCGATCCGCTGGCGCTCGCCAACGCTCAGCGTCGAAACGATCCGGCGCGGATCGAGCTTCAGATGGTAGGTTTCGAGGACCTTGAGGAACTCGGCCAGCAGTTCGCGCCGGGAAAGGCTGCTGTCGAGGCCGAGCGCGATGTTGTCCAGGACCGTCATCGCCTCGAACAGCGAGAAATGCTGGAACACCATGCCGATGCCGAGCCGCCGGGCGGCGCGGGGATTGGCGACGCGCGTTGGCGCGCCGTCGAAGAAAATCTGGCCTTCGTCGGGCGCCAGCACGCCGTAGATCATCTTGACGAGGGTCGACTTGCCGGCGCCGTTCTCGCCCAGAAGCGCGTGGATCTCGCCAGGCGTGACGGCAAGATTGACATTGTCATTGGCGCGCACGCCCGGAAACGACTTGCCGACGCCGACGAGCCTCAGCCGCAGGGGAGCTTCGACATTCACCTCGACACCCCCCCGCTCCCAAGTCCGCAGCGCCATCGCGCGCAGGTTGACGCAAGACCCGCGCCGTTCGACGCTTGCGCCCCTTGAGGCCAGGGTTCGGGAGATCCGCTGCTTCTCCCTGACTCGGCCCCCGCAGGGCGTTGCGATTTCGTGGAACCCTAGCGTGGCGCGGGCCAGTGTCAAATGAATTGGCGGCAATGAGCCGCGCGGGTCCAGCGGGCTTGATGCGGCGGCGCATTCCGACCACAGTCCAGGAACACGCAGGCGAGGGCGGGGTGCGACCGGTCGGGGCCGCTTCCTTGCGTCGGAAAACGAAAAATGGAGACCGCGCCATGACCGCCCCGCCGCTTCGCCCCTATGACGTGGCGCTGCTGCGCCGGGCCTTCGATGTCGCCAGGCGCTCGCGCGAGAGCGGCGACCACCCGTTCGGCTCGGTGATCGCCGACGGCGAAGGAAACCTGCTGATGGAGCAGGGCAACGGCTATTCCAGCGAGGGCGGCGACCGCACCGCTCATGCCGAGCGGCTGCTGTCGTCGCGGGCCGCGCGCGCGCACGATCTGAAGTTCCTCGCCCGCTGCACGCTCTACACCTCCGCCGAACCCTGCGCGATGTGCGCGGGCGCGATCTACTGGGCGGGGATCGGCCGCGTCGTCTACGGCCAGTCCGAGAAGGGGCTGAAAGCGCAGACCGGCGCGCATGAGGAAAACCCGACCCTCGACCTGCCGTGCGCCATCGTGTTCGCGGCCGGCCAGCGCCCGACCGAAGTCGTCGGCCCACTGCTGGAGGACGAGGCGGCGGCGCTGCAGGCGGATTTCTGGAAGAGGCGGGGGTAGGGGAGGCTGTTCCAAGGCGGGCCAACGTTTACTCGAGTGCTCGGTCTGAGGACGCCGCGAATGAGCGCTTCGAGGTTCGAATCCGAGCGCGTCTGAACTTGGCGAGCCGGCCCAACTTTGCTAGTTGGCGTGCGGGAAACGCAACCGACGAGAGCATGATGCTCAAAGGCGTGTTTGTGATCGCCGCCGGTCGGCGCTGTCGGCTGCGGCGAATGCGCAGTCGGCCGCCGCGGGCGTCACGATCGTGTGATCTGCGGCGGATTATGCATTCCTGCCGATCGAAACATCGAGGCCGTACATGTCGCAAGACGCCGACTGGGCGGCCGCGAGGAACGCGATCCCAATCCTTCCGGGTCGGGTCTGATGTCGCCAAACCTGGTGAAGAGTCGAGGCGGAGCACGGCGCCGAACACAATGAAAGTCGCCTCGGCCGCCGCTCCGGCCGAGGCGTACGCCAACACAAGGAGTTAAAGGGCCGATGCCGAACGCTGCCATGCTCGGACTTTGTACGGGTTTCATCGCGCTTGTCGCGGCGCCGCTCGCGGCGCTGGGCCAAAACGCGCCGCCGCCGGCGCAGACCGGCCCCGAACTCAAGACGATCGGCGTTCCCTCGAACGCCAAGCCCGAAATCGTGCCCTCGCTCATCGTCATGAATTCGCACAGCGCCACGCTGAAAGGCGATACGCTGACGCTCAATGGCGTTTCGTCCAACGTCATCATCTTCGCCGACCGGCCGGTGCGCTCGGCGGGCCACGCCCTGACCGCGCACTTCCTCGAGGAATGGGCGGCGCCCGACAGCTTCGGCAAGGATCCGCCGAACGCCACCGTCTCGGCCTTCGACAAGACCGCGACAACCGTCAAGGACGCCGTTGTCGAACTGACCGCGCCGAAGATGAACGGCGCCGATCTGAGTTTCACCGTGAAGGTGCTGGAGGGCGATCTCAACGGCGCCGACGGGCCCGCGGCGGTGTTCATCGACATCATCGGCATGCCGCGCACGCCGTTGTCGTTCGCCGGTGCGGCGCGCCGCACCGCGTGGCGCGGCGCCTTTTACCGCCCGTATTACCACCCTTACTACCGCGCCGCGGCGGTCGGCGCCGCAGCGGTCGGAGCGGCGGCCGCGGGCGCCTACTACCACCCTTACGCCTATCCCTATTACGCCCCGCCGCCCCCCGCCTGCGGCGTCTATCCGTATCCGCCCTGCTACTGAGCGGCGGCTGCAACCGAAGCGTCCGCCCAGGCCGTAAAGACCTCGGGCGGACGACGGCGGCGATTCCGTGAACCGCTGGAAAGGATTCCGCCCGGCAAATTCCTGTCGACGCCCCACGGCGGCCGCGGCCATTCAGTCGTGGTTCATTCCCGATCGCGCAACAGGACAGGCGGGGTAGAGAACGGATCGAACTTAAGGAGATCGTCGATGAAATATGTCGCTTCCAGCCTGCTGGTCCTTGGACTGCTCGCCATTCCGACTGCGCAGGCCGACGCCGCCGCCTGTGCGGCTGGCGTCTATCGGGCGGGCTGCGTGGGGCCGCATGGCGCGGTCGTCACGCACCGTCGTCCCGCGGCCGTCGTGCATCCCGTCGTGCGCCCGGTCGTGCACCCGCGGTGCTATTATCGCGCCGGCGTGCGCGTTTGCCGCTGAGGGCGAACGCGGGCGCTCTCGACCGCCCAGCGATGGCTCTTGTTTGAGGGTCCCGAATTCCAAGCCGGCGATTGGGCCTGACAGCCGCTCTCGCCGGCGATCAATTCAGAAGCTGTACTTCAGCGCGGCGAATGGCCCGTACATCCATTGCTGAATGCGGAAGCTGCCATTGGCGGCGTTGTTCTGTTTTTCGTAGGCGTAGAGAACGCGGTAGCCCAGCGTCGTCGAAATCGACTGGGTCCAGTTGTAGCCGATTGCGCCGAGCGCCTGACCGGTCGCGCTTTTGTCGAGGCCGCCGATGTCGCCCAGGGCGTTGACGAACCACCTGTCGTTGATCCGGTAGTGCCCGACCAGTCCGACAACGGGATCGATCCAGTTCTTGCTGACCGACGTGTGATGCTGGAATCCGAATACCGGGCCGGTGAGCGTGTTCGAAACGCCGTCGTTGAAATACCGGGCCCCGAGCGTGCCGTAGAGCTCGAGATTTGGCGGTCCGATCGGGATTCTGAGACCGCCGAACGCCGTGACGATTGTCGTGGTCAACTTAATGTCCGCGCCCGCGCCGTAGAGCGCGCTCGACGGATTCTGAAAGATCACGTTTGTCCCGATACGCGACCAGATGAGATCGAGACCGCCGATGAACATGTCGTTTCGAGCGACCGCGGCCCCCATGAACGCGCCCTGGAAGTGGTCGAGGATGTCGCCGAAACTGGCGAAGAATGGGACGGTGGGAAACTGCAGGATGCCTGTATTGCCGGCCATGCTGGTCGCCCAACCGTAACCGGTCAGCTCGAAATGCCAGGTTGAGGCGATGGCCGGCTCCGGAATTGGCGCGGGCGCGGGCTTCGTCGTCGGCAGGTCGGCGGCGAAGGCGGGCGCCGCCAACGCCATGCCGATCGCAACTGAAATCACCTTCGCCCTATAGCGCATCTGCGCCCCCCAAATTCAGCCAGCCGCGCTGGCGGCGCGACAGATCGTTCACGCGCTCCGGACGCCGCACAAGCCGTTGCGATCCTACGCCGCTTTCCGAGCGCGACTTTCCGATCGGTGATAGTTCGCCGGGAGGTCGCGCGCAATAGGCCGATTGCGCCCGGCCGCGGCGATCCTCAGCTTCAATGTCGAGCCCGACAGGCCTCCGCGCCGGAAATCCAGCCCGTGGCCTCGGCAGGCGGGGAGATGCGTCCAAGGGAGCTCCTCGCTGGCGGGTTGCAATCCGCCTTTTTCGACCATCACCTTCAATCGAGCAGCCGAAGCGTCTCGTCATTCGCGGACGAACAAGGAATGGCGTTGACCCGAATTGGAGAGAGGGGGCGCGGAACATGAGCCCGATCCTTGCCGATATCGACCAACTGAGTTCCGCGATCTCCCACGCGGCTGCGCCTGCGTTCACGCTTGGCGCGGTGGCTGCGTTCCTGGCGATTTTGATCGCCCGGCTGGAGCGGATCGGCGATCGCAATCGGGCTTTGCGAGCGGCTGACAGCGGCGTCGTCGACGCGTCGGTCAGGGCCGCGAACGCGGCCCTTTACCCTCGCCGGATGCTCCTTCTCGGTCGCGCCATCTTTCTTGCGGTGCTTGGCGCTCTGGTGACCGCGGCGCTGCTGATCAGCGCGTTTCTCGCCGCCCTCGCCGGAGTTGGCCACGCCGGAATTGTGGCGCTGATGTTTGCGATTTCGCTCGCGCTGCTGATGGCCTCGCTCGCCGAGCTGGCGCGCGAGATACGCTTACATGGCGAATATGCATCTCGACTTGCGTGTCGAGACTGCGAAGTGCGTCGTCATGCGGACGCCTATCGACAAGTTGTCGTTTACGGGCTTGAATGACGACGAAAGCCGCAAAGGGCTTCCGCTTTTGCATGCGGTGACTATATGTCGCCGGAGCTGTCGTTATCCCGAACGTCGTCTGGTCATATGTTTTGGCGGCTCCGAAGATGATGTCGCTTCCCTGGTGTTCGGCGCCTCGCGGTCAACCACAAGGAGCTCCGCCATGACGACAAGGGTCCTTCGATTGACACTCGGACTGGCGCTGATCGCGATTGGCGCGGCCTCGCCCGCCCGGGCTCAGTTCAGCTATCCGGTCATCATTGTTCCGCCGGCGGCGCAGAATTATGCTTCGCCCAAGCCCAGTTCGAGGGCGACGACACGCAATCGGCCAAAGCCCTCCGCGGAATCGCCGCAACCGGAGGCGACGCCGGTATACCGAGGTCAGACGCAGCAATTGAACCGATTCTAGGTCGCCGGCCCCCTTCGGTCGGCGACTCCCACGCGCAATCGGAGTTCTATTTGATCGGAGGCGCGTACTGAATGCCGCCGTTGCTCCACAGTTCGTTCAGACCGCGGGGAATGCCGAGCTTCGAATGAGCGCCGACGTTGCGGTCGAACACTTCCCCGTAATTGCCGACCTTGCGAATCACGTTCGCGGCCCAGTCGTTTGAAAGCCCGAGCGGTTTGCCGAAATCTCCCTCCGTTCCGACCAGCCGCTTGACCTCCGGCTTTTGCGACTTCAGCGCGTCGTCGATCGTCTTGGAGCTGACGCCGAGCTCTTCGGCGTCGAGCATGGCGAAATTGACCCACTTAACAATATTGAACCACTTCATGTCGTCTTGCCGCACGACCGGCCCAAGCGGTTCCTTCGAGATCACGTCAGGAAGGATCATGCTGTCGCGCGGCTTCTGGAGCTGCAGGCGCATCGCGAAAAGCCCCGACGCGTCCGTCGTCATCACGTTGCACTTTCCGTCCTGGTAGGCGGCGATCATTTCAGCGACGTTCCCGGCATGGACAACCTCATATTTCATGTGGTTGGTTTGAAAGTAGTCGATGAAATTCGGCTCCGTCGTGGTGCCGGGCTGCACGCAGACCTTGCTGCCGTCGAGTTCGAGAGCCGATTGAAGATTGCGGCTCTTGGGAACGAGAAACGCCTGCCCATCGTAATAGGTCACGCCCGCGAAAACGATGTCGTATTCGTTTTCGCGCCCCATGGTCCAGGTCGAATTGCGGGAGAGCACGTCGACCTGCTTGTTCTTCAGCGCGTCGAACCGAGCCTCGGCCGACAGCGGCACGTATTGCACCTTCGAGGGATCGTTGAAGATCGCCGTTGCGAGCGCACGGCAGAAATCGACATCGAAGCCCGACCATTGGCCATCGGAGTCCTTGATTGCGAAGCCTTCCAGCCCCGTGTTGACGCCGCAGATCAGCGAGCCGCGATCCTGGACGGTCTTGAGCGTCGACTGGGCGTGGGCGGCGCTGGCGGCCGCGCCGAGCGCCAGAGCCGCCGCGACGGCGAGAAACGATTTGATTTTGCGCATATGGCCAGCCTCGAATGATAGGGAGCGGCGGAACTGGGCTCTAAAGCGCGACCGCCTGTCTGATAATGACCTTTGTGCCGACCGGAACGCGATCGTAGAGGTCGATGATATCCTCGTTGACCAGGCGGAAGCAGCCGGACGACACCGCGTGGCCGATCGTTTGCGGCTGATTCGTGCCGTGGATGCGGTAGACCGTCTGGCCGAGATAGAGCGCGCGCGCTCCCAGAGGATTGCCGGGTCCGCCGGCCATGAAGCGCGGCAGGTAGGGCTGTCGTTCGATCATTTCCGCCGGCGGGCGCCAGTCCGGCCATTCCTGCTTGCGCGAAATGCGTTGCAGGCCCGACCATTGGAAACCTTGGCGGCCGACGCCGATGCCATAGCGTAACGCCCGATTGTTCGCCTGCACCAGGTACAGGAACCGTTGCTTGGTGTCGATGATGATCGTGCCCGGCGCTTCGTTGGTGCGGAAGAACACCTCCTGCTTTTCATAAGCGCCTGTCAGCTGCTCCTCCTCGGGAGTCGGCTGGTAGCCAGGCTGGTCCTGGATATTCATATCCTCTTGCGGCGCGGCCGCCGATGCGAACGCTCCCGGAAGGACGGCGGCCGCCGCCAAAATCGCCGCCGCGAAAGCGGTTCTCACGAATTGACCCACTCGAACAGACATACGCGCTCCGTTGAAGAGAGAACCGAGAATGATATGCCGGCCGACCTCAGGTCGAGCGTTTTCCGCACCGCTGGTAGACCATCGTGCCGTAGCGGCTGGCGTTGTCGGGATCGACCCAAACGGTAGTGAACGAATTCGGGTCGACATCCAGCACTTCGCGATCGTCCGCGGCGCCTGCGGCGCCAGGCGGACCGAGGAAGGTCTTGCCGTCCGGCCCCGCCTTTAGGACCAGTTCCTGAAGGGTCGCCTGATCGGCCAGGTACATCATCACGCCGCCGTCGGGCCCTTTGTTGATGACATAGGGCTTGTTGCACTGAGCGAGCGCCTCCTTGAGGGTCCGCGCCCGATCGGCGTCCTTCTGGTAAGACGCAAGCCCCCATTTGCCGACCAGCGCGTCGGGACTGATGCTCGGCGCCGCGACCACGGCGGGCGTCGGCGCTTCGGCGCAACCGGCGACGAAGGCGGACAACAGGCAGGCGAACGCCAAAACGCCGCCACGATATGCGATCATCAAAGACGCCCCCCTGGTTGTGTCGGCCATTCGACGATTTCGGGCTTATGCGCCCGGACCCCATGAGCTTACGCTACGCGTTCTCGCTACCAAACCGCGTGCGGGCGGTCAATCGAGCGCATCGCTTGCGGAGCGGCGGGGTGAGGAGGATCGGATGCTCCGAAACCCCGGTCGCCCGCGAACCGCAATCCTGACCTTGCCGACGTCGCCCGGGCGCGGCGGTCGGCGCTGGCGCCGTTCAACCGGTCGCCGCGGCGTCAGGCCTGGAGGACGATCCGGTTCCCCACGAGCGAGGCCGCGAACCGCGGATCACTCCTCCAGTTCGCTGTCCCAATAGAGATAGTCCATCCAACTCTCATGCAGATAGTTGGGCGGGAACAGGCGACCGTTCTGATGCAGGTCGTGCACGGTTGGCTGGTACGGCTGGGTCGCTGGCCACATGCGCGCAACCGAGGGCAGCAGGTCGGCCTTCTTGAGATTGCAGACCGCACAGGCGGCGACCACGTTCTCCCAGCTCGTCACGCCGCCCTTGGCGCGGGGAACGACGTGATCGAACGTCAGATCCTCCCGATCGCCGCAATATTGGCAGGTGAAGCGATCGCGCAGGAACACGTTGAACCGGGTGAACGCCGGAAAACGCGTCGGTTTCACATAACACTTCAGCGAAACGACCGAGGGCAAGCGCATTGCGGAGGACGGGCTGCGCACAAGCGTTTCATATTCGGAAAGGATATTGACCCGATCCAGAAATACAGCCTTGATCGCGTCCTGCCAGCACCAAATGGACAGCGGATAATAGCTCAGCGGGCGGAAATCCGCGTTCAAAACCAGGGCCGGACAATTCTCCGGCGTAGCTGCCCGAACATGAACTGTCACGAAGACGCTCCGATCCTCCGCGCCAACCAGGAGACAAAAGCGCGAATCCTGCGGCGGCATTAGTCTATAGCGAGCGTGACGCCCTTGTGAAGGCGCAAAAAAGTTCCGTAAGAGCTTCTTCCCGGCTCATTGATCCGCGGCCGACGGATCGATCAGCCGGCCGATCGCTCAATCGCCTCGATGTCAGCGTCCGACAGGCCGAAGTGGTGTCCGATCTCGTGCACCAGGACGTGGGTGACGACGGCCCCAATCGTATCGTCGCCCTCGCACCAGAAATCCAGCATTGGCCGGCGATAGAGCCAGATCATATTGGGCAGCGCGCCGGTCTCCGCGACCGCTCCGCGCTGGGCCAGTCCCTGGCCGCGGAACAGTCCGAGCAGATCGAATTCGCTCTGCGCGCCCATCCGATCGAGCGTGTCATCGTCGGGGAAATCGACGACCCGGATAACGAGGCCTTCGCACAGGCGGCGAAAGGACGCGGGAAGTTGGGCAAAGGCGGCCCCGGCGAGCGCATCGAGGTCTTCCAGCGTCGGCGCGTACAGATCCGAAAGGCCGCGAACCGTCTCCGCAGTCACGGCGCGGCCTGAGGTTCCGGCGTCCCCCCGCCGTCGAACGACTTGATTCGGGCTGCGTCGAGACCATCAACCAGCTGGCGCATGCGCGCGCCCAGCTCGGCGCGGATTTTAACGGCCGCCTCCGGGAATTCGGCCAGGACCCGGTGAAAAGTCTCACGCCCCACCCGCATCACCAGCGCGTCCTCGGCCGCCCGAGCCTCGACCCGGCGCACGACCGAGGCATAGAGCGCGGTCTCGCCGATGAGGGCGCCGGCTCTGGCGTGCCGCGCGCGTTTCGCTTTTGCGCCGCCTTCGGTCAGCAAGACGGCGCCCGAGAGGACGAAATAACCGGCGTCGCCGATTTCGCCCGGGAGGAACAGCGCCTCTCCCGCGCTGAGGCGCCGCTTTTCGCACGAGAAGGCGACAAGCTGCACCGCCTCCCGCGGCAGCAGATTGAACGGAGGGGTGCCCGCCAGCCGCGCGACGTCGCTGTCGAGCGTCACTCCGATTGTCCTCCCGCCGACGCGTCCGGCACCAGCCTGTAGCCGCCGCCCTCGGTAACGAGAAGTTGAGCCTCGGCTGGATTATCCTCGATTTTCTGCCGCAGTCGATAGATGTGGGTCTCCAGCGTGTGCGTCGTGACGTTGGCGTTGTAGCCCCACACTTGCTTGAGCAGATCCTCGCGCGTCACCGGCTGTTCGGCGCGATGAAGATAGCGAAGGATCGCCGCTTCCTTTTCGGTCAGGCGTAGCTTGACGCCCCGGGCGTCGACCAGGTTTTTCGACGATGGAAGGAATGTGTAAGGGCCGACCCGAAATTCGGCGTCGTCGCTGGCTTCATGCTGGCGCAGTTGCGCGCGAATTCGGGCCAGCAGCACCACGAAGCGGAACGGCTTGCCGACATAGTCGTTGGCGCCCGAATCCAGTCCGCGCACCGTGTCGGCGTCCGAATCGTGCGCCGTCAGCACGATGATCGGCCGGCGGTAGCCCTCGCGGCGCAGCAGCTTGACGGCCTCCCGTCCGTCGAGGTCGGGCAGGCCGACGTCCATGATGACGAGATCGGGCGCGGACAAGGCGACGGACGCGAGCGCCGCCCCGGCCGTCTCGGCCGTCTCGACTTCGAACTCTGGATGCAACGCCAGCTGCTCCTCCAGCGCATGACGCAAATCGGCGTCGTCGTCCACGATCAGCAGTCGGCGCGTCTGGGTCATCGAAAGCTATTTTACCGGCTGCGTCCGCTGTCGGCTAGTCCGGGATTTCAACGGTCCGGGATTTCTTCAGTCAGGCCTGCCGCGAGACCCTATCGACTTGTCGGGTATTCGGCCGGTTTCTCCGCCGCGCGCCCCACGCCCTGGAACCGCGAAAGCAAGTCTTCCATCAGGCGTCGCGCCGACAGAGCGGCGAGCCGCGCCAGTAAACCGCGCCGGCCTGGCGGCAATTGGCGGGCGCTGCGGGACCGCGCTTGCATCACGGCGACAGGATCAATTCCCGGGCGCCGGCCTTCTTCAGATCGGCCTCGGAGCCGGCGAGGGTTATGTATTTGACATCGTTCCACAGCGGAACGAGGTCACGATAATGGCGCGAGAAAATATGGCCGGATTGCCCGGTTGCGATCATGAAGCGCGACTTCGCGGGGTCGGCGAGATCGTAGATCCCGCGAAAGCCCGGTCCATGGCTGCGCGCGAACGGCATGTCGGGCGGGGTTTCGAACCCGCCGCCGCGGTCGAGGGTGTAAAAACCGCCGCTTGACGGCAGGCTGAGATCGCTGAACCAATCGAGCAGCGGCACATGGCTGAAGACCTGGTGTTGCATCAGCGCCTGATGTTCTGCTCCCCACCGCCACTGGCTCATGTCGGCGCCGTCCCGCTTGACGAGGAGCGCGAGGCCCTGGTCGAGCGCCCGCCCGAGGGCCTGCCGGCAATCCGGGTCGGGATTGTCCGGCGCGCCGCACCAAGACGGATGATCGCGCATCAGCGCAATCAGCGTCGTGGCGGCGAAAGGCCCCTTGTCCTCCAATTTCAGCCCGGTCTTGTCGTCGATCAGAACGCGGCGAAGCGATCTGAGGAAAGCGGCGAAGATCAGCGGTTCGACGCGGTCCTTGTCCATCACGTCGTCCCAATGAGCAAGCAGCGCCTGCGCTTGCCTCGCCCTCTCGTCGGACGGGACGATTCTGGCGATGAAAGGTTGCAAGTCCCTGGCCGCCAGCGACAGATGATCAGCCTGCATCGCGGCCGAAGTCTCCAGGCTGTGCTTGTCGATCGTATCGAAGAATTGCTGGATGCGGCGGGCGCGGAAATTCTCCTCCCAATCCTGGCCGAACGTCGGTTGATGGTCGTCCGGGACATTGGCGTTGTTGGCGTTGAAGACGAAGCCGGCCTCGGGGTTGTGCAGTTGCGGCAGCTGTTCAAACGCAACGACGCCGACCCAGTCGAACGCGCCCGACGCGCCGTCGACCGGCGCCAGACCATCGCCGGATTTGCGCACGGGGACGAGGCCGGGGCTGAAAAAGCCGATATCGCCGCCGCCGTCGGCATAGACAACGTTCTGTGTCGGCGTCTGGTAAATCCGCATGGCGTCCAGGAATTCGCCCCAGTTTCGCGCGCCGTCGAGGCGCATGATCGCCTCGCCGGTGGTGTCGCGATCGCCGAGGCCGGTGAATGCGAGCGCCGTGACCTTTCCCGGCCCGGCGACGTCGGCGAGGTCGGCGCTGACGTCGGACAGGACAGGGCCATGACGGGTCGCGCGCACGACGAGCTTGACGTCCGCAGCGTCCTTGACGTGAATCGTCTCGTCGCGCGTCTCGAATGGCCTGGGGCCGTCCGGGGTCAAGTATTTCGCCGGATCGGCCGGATCGACGGTCTCGACGAACAGGTCCTGCGCGTCGGTGTCGGCGGTCGTGAACCCCCAGGCGATATGGTCATTCTGACCAAGCAGCACGCCCGGCGCTCCTGGAAGGGTTGCGCCCTTGACGGAGCCTTCCGGAGTCACGATCCGGGCGAGATACCAGAGGATCGGCGCGCTGAGCGCAAGATGCGGATCATTGGCGAGGATCGGCTTGCCGGTGACCGTGCGCGAACCGGCCACGACCCATTCGTTCGACGCCCCGTGACTGACGCCGATCAACGCGCCGATCTCATCCTCGATGCTTTTCCCGCCGGCGTGCTTACGCGTAAGGGCGGGTTCGGTGGTGATCGGCGCGCCCGGTCCCGCGCCAGGAAACATCCACCCTGCCTGTTCGGGGCCGAGCTTCCGGCGCAGGCGCGCCCTCATGGCCTCGATTTTGTAGTTGTTGGAGAGTTGATAGCCCAGAAGCTTGCCGACGACCAGGGAATCCGCGGGCTTCCAAGGCTCGGGACGGTCGCCGACGATCATGAACGCGGGCGGCAGCGCGTCCTGGTGGCTGTCGAGGAACGCGTTCACGCCGTCCGCATAGGCTTGCAAGCGCTTTTGCGCCCAGGGCGAGAGCGCGGAAAAGCTGCTCTGCGCCTCGCGGTAGAGGCCAAGCGTGCGCATGAACCTGTCGACGCGGACGCGGTCGGGGCCGAGAATCTCCGCCAGTCGTCCCTGGCCGACGCGGCGCCGGATTTCCATCTGAAAGAGGCGCTCGCTCGCGTGCAGGTAGCCGAGCGCCCGCGCCGCGTCGTCCATCGAGGCGGCGAAAATATGCGGCGCCCCGTAGGCGTCGCGCCAGACGCGCACGTTCGCCGACAGGCCCGGCAGCTTCTCGGTTCCGGACGTGGCGGGCATGGCGCGATAGAACAGGTAAGCGCCGGCCAGCGTCGCGACCGCGATCAGCGTAATGGCAAGCCTGAGCAGTCCCTTTATCAGCCGCCACTTCATCGCCCGATCCTGCCGCCTGAGCCTCGATGGACGGAAGTCAACCCGGATCGGCCGTTCAAGTCCACCGCTGGCGCGCCTGTTCTACAGCGCAATGGTCGCCTTGACCGGCGCGTGATCCGATGGGCGCTCCCAGCCGCGCGCTTCGCGCAGCACCTGCACCGATTTCACCGCCGTCTCGAGGGCGGGGCTGACCCAGATGTGGTCCAGGCGCCGTCCCTTATCGGCGTTCGACCAGTCGGGCGACCGATAGCTCCACCAAGTGTAGAGCTTCTGATCGGCGGGCGTGAATTTGCGCAGCGCGTCGATCCACTCGCCGGCGGATTGCGCGCGTTTCAGCTTTTCGACCTCGACCGGCGTGTGGCTTACGACGTTGAGCAGCGCCTTGTGGCTCCAGACGTCATGTTCGAGCGGCGCGATATTGAGGTCGCCGACGAGGATCGCCCGCCGCCCGTCCGCCTTGTTTTCCGTCGCCCATTCCGCCATCTCGTCGACGAAGGCGAGCTTATGGGCGAATTTGTCGTTGATCATGGGATCGGGCTCGTCGCCGCCGGCCGGCACGTAGAAATTGTGCAGCTCCAGGCCCGCCGCCTTGCCTCCGAGCCCGACACAAAGATGGCGGGCGTGACCCTTGGAGCAGAAGTCGCGCGTCGAGGACCCGGTGAAGGGCACGCGCGAGACCACGGCTACGCCGTGGTAGCCCTTCTGCCCGCAGATCGCGATGTGGGGATAGCCGGCGTCGCGAAACGCGGCGTGAGGAAAATTCGCGTCCGGGCACTTCGTCTCCTGCAGGCACAGAACATCCGGTCCGTGTTCGGCCAGATAACGGGCGACGAGGCCGATCCGCAGGCGAACCGAATTGATGTTCCACGTGGCGACGGTGAAGTTCAAAGGCGGCCCCTAAATTGGACGGGGCGACAGTTTCAGCCCCGACGCCGCGCGAGAAGAGCCTGAGCCGGGTTTCCCACAGTCATTCGCCGTCACCTCCGGGCGCCGCCGAGTGTGTTTGGATGCAAATTCTCATTGATATGGAACAGCGCCGGATCGGGCTTCGTCTTGAGATCGACGTTGAATAGGGTCACGACCGTCTGGAAGCCCTGCGCGTCGATCACGGTCCACTGCTTGAGCGCGAAGGTCGCTGGGTCGAAGATGAGCTGGATGTGCGCCGTGCCGCCGAGCGCCGCCTTGTCTTCGATCTCGATCGTGACCGAATTCGGATCCTGGGCGACGCTCATCACCCTGGTGTCGCGCGCGAGGTCGATGTGGTCGGCAAGCAGGAACTTCAAGGGGGTCTGGGCGATGAAATACTCGTCCTGAGTGTTGAGCTTGTGGTCGATCACCGCGACGCTGCGACCGTCGGCGACGATTTCGAACCGGGCCGGGGCGGCATACTTGAACAGCATGCGCCCGGGGCGGGCGACGGTCATCTGTCCTTCCGAGCGTTTGCCGTTCGGTCCGATCTGGACGAAGTCGGCGGTCATCACGCGCGCCGCGTCGAGCCAGGCGTCGGCGCGCTGGACCGCCTCGGCGGCGCTGAGCGGCGCGGATTTGGCGGCGCTGCTCTTCCTCCCCGCAGCCGCGCCAGTCGGGACGAGCTGCAGCGGCGCGTTCCCGGCGAATGCGCAAGCGCCGAAGCCGGCCCAAAGAGCGAGCGCCAGCAAGCGGGCACGTTTCGCCATCCAAGCAAATCCTTTCGACTTTCCCGCCGCGCCGGCCTAATCGTCCGACCGCTTGCGCGGGATCCAGGGAATCCTCGCACGCGGGGCGAACGCGCCTTGAACGGGCACTGTGCTCTTTCTGTGGCGAACCCGCGGTGTCGTGCGGCTATCGCACGCCGGCTAGCGCCGCGTCGAGATAGCGATTGCCCTCGGCGTCGACAATGTCGACCCCGGAACCCGCTCGACCCCGTAACCCGAGACCGCGACCGGCATGACGGCGTTTGCGGCGCGATGCAGAATATGCGTCATGATATTGTCCGGCGGCCGGGCGCGGCGAGGGCTCCTCGGGTTTGCGCGCATGCTACGCGCAGGAGAAGGCCGGCGGAAAGGCGGTAACTTTGATCGGGGCTCCAGGGGGACGGCGGGTTGTCGTGGCGGTCGCGCCGAACGGCGGGCGCAAGACCAAGGCCGATCATCCGGCGCTTCCATTGACCGCGGGCGAACTGGCGCGCACAGCCGCCGAATGCCTCGATCAGGGGGCGTCGATGATTCACCTCCACGTGCGCGACCGCGACGGCAAGCACATCCTGGACGCCGAGGCCTATCGCGCGGCGACCGCCCGGATCTACGACGCGATCGGCGATCGGCTGGTGGTGCAGATCACCAGCGAGGCGGTCGGCGCGTATTCGCCGGCCGAACAGATGGCGGTGGTTCTGGAGACCAACCCGGAGGCTGTTTCGCTAGCCCTGCGCGAATTCGCTCCCGACAAAGCGGGGGAAACGGACTTCGCGGAGTTCCTGGGGCGCCTCAAGATCATGCGCATCTGGCCGCAGATCATTCTCTATTCCCCCGAGGAGGCCTCGCGGCTCGGGGCGATGCGCCGGCAAGGCCTGATCCCGTTCGAGTCGGTGGCGGTGCTCTATGTCCTCGGACGCTTCGCCCTCGGCAAGACGTCCGCGCCGACCGACATCCTGCCGTTCATAGGGCCGGACATGCCGCGCTTCGAGTCCTGGAGCGTCTGCGCCTTTGGGCGCCGCGAGGTGGCATGCGTGAGCGCGGCGGCCTTGCTCGGCGGCCACGCGCGGGTCGGCTTCGAGAACAATCTGTTCCTGCCCGACGGCGCGCTGGCTTCCTCCAACGCCGAGGCGGTCGGCGCGGTCGCGCGCGCCCTCGACGCGCTCGGACTGGCGCGGCAGAGCGCCGAAGGCCTGCGCGAGGAAATCGCGGCCGCAATGGCCAAATGAGACGGCGGCGGGCCGCGGCCCATGCGGCCTCGCGCCGGCGCGGCCCGAGGCAATGGGCATTCGAAGAACGCCCGTCTTTCGACGGGCTATGCGGGTCGAGGCCGCGCGAAAGCGCGCCCGCGGGAAGCGGGCTTGGCCTTGACGCCGAGCACGGATCAGGCGGAGCAGGCCGCAAACAGATGAGGATGTGTGAATCCGCCGATAAGCCGCAAGTGAGAGGGGAGACCCGCGCGGCCGAAGCGATCGCCCGGAAACGCCATATAGGCCTCGGGCGGGGCGCTCGGCTTGTCGCCGCGCCCGATCAGGGCGAGCCGCGCCGCCGCCCCTTGCGCGTCGGCAGGATCGTCGCCGAGCGTCGAGCGGAACGCCTGCGCCGCACCGTCGACATCGCCGAATTCGCGCCTGGCCTCGGCCAGGGCGAACCACGCCGGCGCCCAATCCGGGGCGCGCTCCAGCGCCTGTTCGAGAACCTGCGCCGCCGCGTTCCAGTCTTCGTCCGCGGCGGCTGTCATGGCGTAGGCGTAGCGGCGGGAGGCGATGAGGTCGGCGCAGGCGAGAGGGTCGTGCGTCATGGCTCAAAGCGCCTCGGGCGAGCGGTGAGGAAAGGTCTGAACAAAGGAGCGAAAATGTCGATCGTTCATCGCCGCGAAAGTCCGCGCGGGTCTGATCCGCTCCGGTATCCAAGTATCAGGTTCGACCGACAAGCGTCTCAGTTTGATTGGTTCGTCGTTACGGAAACAAGGCCCGCTGTCGAGTTGTGAGCTGCGTCATGGCGCCGGAGAACTTCACGCGATGGACGTAGGCCCAACCGATCGATCCGTGCGCATGCCGAGGCATTCGCGCCAACCACGGGGTCGCTTCGTGGCGACTCGCGACGGCGCCGGCTCCCATCAAGGCGGAACGGAGGGTCTCAGTGTGGCCATATTGTGTGTCCGGCGTCGCGCCGGTCGAGAGAGTCCGCGCGTAGGCGGCGTCGATGTGCTCGAAATAAGTCGACGAGAGATTGTGCAGCCAGTGCCCGATTTCGTGCGCCGAGGTGACTTGTCGGAAGAGATGGCCCGGCCATTGCTGCCTCGTGCTGGACGAGAAGTCGTTGCTCTCATTGGTAATGCGGTTCATCCAGACGCGGAAATGGCCGCTCTTTTGATCGAGATGGGCCACTTCGATCAGGGCATGCGCCGACCCGCCAATTGGAACGAGCTCGATGTCGATTGCGCAGGCGACGTAAGCCGCGATTCTTGGGTTCACGACCAACTGGCGAAATTCTTCGTCGGTCAAACGATAGCTTGGATCGTCGTCGTCGGTCGGCAGAAGCAGCATTTGGTTGTTCCACCCGAGTTCGACCATCTGCTTGAAGCGGATTTTGAAAGCGTTCCATTCCGCCGTCATCCAGCTGCGGCAGAGGAACGGATTTCCATTATAGTCGACGACGGGGCCTCGCCTGATCGCGCCCGCGCCAGCGGCGATATGGATCGGAGGCTGTTGTCCGTTCTTTGGCCGGGCGACCCAATGGGCGGCGGGATCGAGCGGATTGAGCGCGACTTTCACGCGGATGGTCAGCGTCGCCGGGCGCCCGCGGTCGGCGGGCCGAAAGACGCTGTCAAAGTTCGATTGCGCGATAGCCGTGCGAAACGCCATGGACGTCCCCATGCTCTTGGACGGTCCGCAAATCGGCCGGCTCCGTCGCCAGCGCTGACTCCCGAGCCGAAGTTACACCAACATTCGAATGGGGTCACGTGCGAGGCGTCGCTCTTAGCTGGAGCCGATCCAAGAGCTTGTAGAGTTGGAGGAAACGGCTGTGGCGACGGGGCGGGGGCGCCCCTCGCACGCAAAAACCAGTGGTTGATTTTTCCCGCCATCTCTGATTGATAGCGGCCATGCGAAGGCCCTCGACGACCCTGCAACTTAGCCGCCCGGCGCTCTAAAGCGCCGGGACGCATAGTTTCGCCTTCTCTCTTTTTTCGAAGACAACAGGCGCTTTCGCCCGGCTCATCCAAGCCGAGGCCGCCGCAACGCTTCTCAAGGGTTCGTCATGACCAATATGCCCATTTCCAAATATCGCGCCTATGCGCCGGTCGTCTTGCCCGATCGCCAGTGGCCATCGCGCGTCGTCGACAAGGCGCCGATCTGGTGTTCGGTGGATCTTCGCGACGGCAACCAGGCGCTGATCGAGCCGATGGGGGTCGAGCGCAAGAACCGCATGTTCCGCCTGCTGACCGGAATGGGGTTCAAGGAGATCGAGGTCGCCTTTCCCTCCGCCTCGCAGACCGATTTCGATTTCGTGCGCTCGATCATCGAGAGCGGGGCGATCCCCGAGGACGTCGCGATCCAGGTTCTCACCCAATGCCGGCCGGAACTGATCGAGCGCACTTTCGAGGCGGTCAAGGGCGCGAAGAAGGTCGTCCTCCACTTCTACAATTCGACCTCGAAGCTCCAGCGCGAGGTCGTCTTCAGGACCGACCGCAAGGGCGTCACCGAGATCGCGGTCAACGCGGCGCGGCAGGTCAGGGCGCTCGCCGACGCGACGCGCGGCACGGATTTCCAGTTCGAATATTCGCCCGAGAGCTTCACCGGCACCGAGCTCGATTTCGCGCTGGAAATCTGCGAGGCGGTGAAGGAGGTCATCGAGCCGACGCCTTCGAGGCGGCTGATCTTGAATTTGCCGGCGACGGTCGAGATGGCGACGCCCAACACCTACGCCGACCAGTTCGAATGGTTCGGGCGCCATGTCTCCGACCGCGCGAGCGTGATCCTGTCCGTCCATCCGCACAACGACCGCGGCACCGCGGTCGCGGCGGCGGAGCTGGCGCTGATGGCCGGGGCCGAACGGGTCGAGGGCACCTTGTTCGGCAATGGCGAGCGGACCGGCAATGTCGACATCGTCACCATGGCGCTCAACCTGTTCACGCAAGGCGTCGATCCGGAGCTCATCCTGCACGACGTGAACGCGATCCGGGAGGTCGTCGAGCACTGCAACCAGCTGCCGGTGCATCAGCGCCACCCCTACGTAGGCGAACTCGTCTATACCGCCTTTTCCGGCTCGCATCAGGACGCGATCAAGAAGGGCTTTGAGGCGCAGGCCAAGCGCAATGATCCTGTGTTCCAGGTGCCCTACCTGCCGATCGACCCCAAGGACGTCGGTCGCGACTACGAGGCGGTGATCCGCATCAATAGCCAGTCCGGCAAGGGCGGCATGGCCTATATCCTGCGCGCCGACCACGGGCTTGACCTGCCGCGCACGCTTCAGGTCGAGTTCTCCAGAATCGCCCAGGAGCGGATGGACGCCGACGGCAAGGAGCTCACCTCGCCGGAGCTGTGGTCGCTGTTCCGCCAGGCCTATCTGCTCGACGGCGCGCCGATGACGCTGATCAAGCAGCAGACGGCTCCGATGAGCCCCGACAATCGCGAGCTGGTCGCGACCCTGCGCAAGTCCGACGGCTCGATCGTGACGATCGAAGGCGAGGGCAACGGCCCGATCGACGCTTTCGTCGACGCCTTGAAGAAGGCGTTCAAGGTCGAGTTCTCGTTCATCGACTATCACGAACACGCGGTCGGGCGTGGGGCCAACGCCGCCGCCGCCTGCTATGTGGAGATCCAGGACGGCGCCGGGCGTTCGCTCCACGGGGTCGGCATCGACCCCAGCATCGTGATGGCGTCGCTCAAGGCGACGCTCAGCGCCGTGCTCAGGCTGATGCGCCGCGAGGGCAGGGCTTAAGGCAGGCCGGTTAGCGGAAACAGGTTGCGCGTTCATGGCGAGGAACGAAGCGGCAAGGTCTGCGACGATTTGTCCAGCGATAGCGCCCGCCACGCATCATTCTGCGGCATGACACGCGATCTCAGTGTAACACTCGGGCGTGAGGCTGCCAGGCCCGACTCTCGGCCGCGCAGTCGGCCATGGCCCGAGCGCCGGCGTCGAGGGACACCATGCGTGATTATGCCACCGCCTACTCCGATTTTTCCATACCTCGTCTGGAGGTAAGCCTGTTCGGTCACGCGCTCGCGGATGGGCTCAACGTCGCCGCCGCCTGTTGCGACCGCTGGGCGGATGGCGAGGCCGTCGCGCTCGAATTTGTCGCGCGCGATTTTTCGCGGGCCTCGGTCACGTTCGCGGAATTGAAGCGGGACTCGACGCGCTTCGCCAACTTGCTCGCCGAGCGCGGGATTGGACGCGGCGACGTGGTCGCCGGACTGCTGCCGCGCGTACCCGAACTGCTCACCGTCGTGCTCGGCGCCTGGCGAGCGGGAGCGATCTACCAGCCTCTGTTCACCGCTTTCGGCCCGGCGGCGATCCAGAGCCGCGTAACCGCAAAAGGGGGCAGCCAAGCGAAGCTAATCGTCGCCGATGCGGCAAATCAGCACAAGCTCGACGAGGTGGAGAACGCGCCCCCGGTCCTCGTCATTTCTCCTGGACAGGCGGGCGTCACCGCCTTCGCCGACGCGCTGGCGCGCCAGTCCGAGGTTTACGAGCCGGTCACGATCGGCCCTGACGATCCCTTCCTGATGCTGTTCACCTCCGGCACCACCGGCAGCCCGAAAGGCGTGCGCCATTCGCTGCGCCTGCTCGACGCCATCGCCGTTTACATGATCGCGGGCATCGACCTTCGGCCCGAGGATCGCTTCTGGAACGTCGCCGATCCCGGTTGGGCTTACGGGCTCTACTACGCGATAATTGGGCCGCTGCTGCTGGGTCACGCCACCACATTCTTCGAGGGCGCCTTCTCGGTCGAGGCGGCGGTCAAGGTGATCGAGTTGCTTCGCATCGACAACCTTGCGGCGGCGCCCACCGCCTATCGCGCCATGATGGCTGCGGGCGATGCGGCGATGGCGCCAATCGCCGGCCAATTGCGCGTCGCCAGCAGCGCCGGCGAACCGCTCAATCCCGAGGTCGTTCGCTGGGCCAAACGCACGCTACGCTGCCCGATCGGCGACCATTACGGTCAGACCGAAATCGGCATGGCCATCAACAATCACCATGCGCTCGGCGGGGCGATGAAACCCGGCTCGGCCGGCCTGGCGATGCCCGGCTTCGATCTCGCTGTGCTCGACGATGCGCTCCGTCCGGTCGCCGATGGCCTCGCCGGCGTGCTGGCGGTGAAGCGCGCAACCTCGCCGCTATTCACCTTCAACGGCTATTGGCGCGCCGAAGCGCCGCAACTGACAGACCAATGGTACGTCACTGGCGACACCATGCATCGCGACGCGGACGGCCATTATTACTTCGCCGGCCGCAACGACGACATCATCACCTCAGCCGGTTATCGCATCGGGCCCTTCGACGTCGAGAGCGTGCTGATCGAACATCCCGCCGTCGCCGAGGTCGCAGTGATCGGCAAGCCGGACCCCGAGCGCACGGAGATCGTCAAGGCGTTCGTCGTGCCGCGCAAAGGCGTCACGCCGAGCGAAACGCTGGCGGAAGAACTGCGCCAACATGTGCGCAAGCGACTGTCGCTGCACGCCTACCCGCGCGAGATCGAGTTCCTTGAGGCCCTGCCGAAGACGCCGAGCGGCAAGGTGCAGCGGTTCCTGCTGCGCGGGCGGGCATAGTCGACGCCTTCAGGCGGGCTCGAGTCCGTCAAGACAAAGCGTTTCGCCCGGCGCAGAGGCGGCGAGAGCGTTAGGGGCAGAAGCGCTAGGTCCTGCGACGAACCCCGACAATCGCGAGCTGATCGCAAGGCTCGTGAAGGCGGACGCGAAGACGTTAGCGATCGAGCGCGAAGGCGACGGCCCCGTCGACGCGCTGAAGAGGGCCTTCGCCGTCGACTTCGCCTTCATCGACTATCACGACCAGCTTCGAGGGCGGCACGATCATGATCTGCGTCGTCGCGACGGCGATGATCGGCGGCGCCAGCCTGTTCGGCGGACGCGGGAATCCTCTGCACGCGGTGCTGGGCGGCGTCGTCATCGCCGCCATCGTCGCGGCATGGCGCTGCTCGGCTTGCCGGCGGCGATTCTATTGATGGCGACCGCTCTGGTGCTGCTGGCCTCGATCACCGTAGACGTCGCCGTGCGCCGCAGGGGAGAGACCGCGCGTTGACGAATGACCGAATTCGGGGTGGAATGAAAAAAGAAGTCAAGAAAGGAAGCGCCCTTATGTCCGATAAAACTATGTCCTTTACAACTTCCGCTTCGTCAAAGTCCGCCCACAAGGTCGGCCGCAGGACCATTCTCAAGGCTGGCCTCGCCGCCGGCGCGATGCAGTTCACCGGTCCGTTCATCGTCAAGGCGCTGGGAGAGGAGCCGATCAAGATCGGGCTCAATGACCCGTTCACCGGCACCTACGCACAGTTCGGCAAGAATGAGCAGATGGGATGCCAGCTCGCCATAAACGAAATCAACAAGAAGGGCGGCATTCTCGGCCGCCAGGTGACGCTGCTGTCGGAAGATTCCACCAGCACCGACACCGGCGTCGCGGTGCAGAAGGCGCACAAACTGCTCGATCGCGACAAGGTCGATTTTCTCTTGGGCAACGTCAATTCGGCCATGGCGCTCGCGATTGGCGACGTCTCGTCCAAGGCCGGAGTCCTGCATATCGTGACCGGCGGCCACACCGACGCTGTCACCGGAAAGGACTGCCACTGGAACGTGTTCCGCGTCTGCAACACCACGCGGATGGAGACGAACTCGGTCTCCAAGATTCTGTTCGATAAGTACGGCAAGAAATGGTATTTCATCACGCCGGACTACGCCTTCGGCCACACGCTTCAGCAAGGCTTCGAAGCCAGCCTGAAAAAGTTCGGCGGGACGGAGGTCGGGGCTTCGCTCACGCCGCTCGGCTCCACCGATTTCTCCCCCTATTTGATCAAGGCGCAGGCGGCGAACCCGGACGTGATCATTTTCCTCACCGCTGGCCAGGACGCGGTCAACTCGCTCAAGCAGGCGGTGCAGTTCGGCCTCGACAAGAAGTTCCATATAGCCGGCGCGCAGCAGGAACTGGAGGTTCTGGAGGGCTTGCCGCCTGAGGCGCGGATAGGAACCTGGGTGTTCGAATGGTATTGGGTGCAACCGAACGTGCCGCATGTCCCCGAGTTCGTTTCCGCGATGCGGAAAATGAACAACGGCAAAGTCCCGACCGCGCGTCATTGGTTCGGCTATGCGTCGGTGTGGACCTGCGCGCTGATCGCCAACCAACTCAAGACGCTCGAGGCGGTAAAGCTCGCCAAGGGCCTCGAGAACTTCACACTGCCGCCGGAAGTGGCGCTGATGCCGAACAAGGTGTTCTATCGCGCCGGCAACCATCAACTGATGCCGGACCTTTATGTCGGGCACGCGGTCGCGCAGGGTCCTGAGCCGGAGGATCTGTTCCACGTCGACTCCGTGGTTCAGGGCGTCGACGTGGCTCTGCCGGTTGAGGAAACCGGCTGCCATGTGACATGGCCGACCTAAGCTCGGATCGACGGGCGCCGTCGCGTCGGCGGCGCCCGTCGGCGCTCGCCGACGCGACCGCGCCTGGCGTGCCATCCCCATGACCCAGCTCATCCTGTTCAATGTGTTCAACGGGCTCATTATCGGCGCGTTCTATGCGCTGATGGCGCTCGGCCTGTCGCTCATCCTGAATCTGTCGGGCGTCATCAATTTCGCTCATGGCGGCTTCCTGGCGATCGGCGCCTACCTCGCCTTCACGCTGATGCCATATGTCGGATTCTGGGGCGCGCTTGCGCTGGCGCCGGTGTTGACCGCATTTTTTGGCCTGATTGTCGAACGCGTTCTCATCCGCCGGATCTACGGTCGCGATCCGCTTTACAGCCTGCTGCTGACTTTCGGCCTCGCCTTCATGCTCGAGGATGGCACCCGCATCATCTGGGGACCACAGACGCTTCCCTTTGCCGTCCCCGGCTGGATGTCGAATTCGCTGAGCAGCCAGTACTTCTTTCTCACCGGCTACCGCCTGTTCATGGTGGTGCTGGCTTCGGTTGCGGTCATTCTTTTCTTCGCCGTGCTGCGCTGGACCCGTCTTGGCATGCGCATTCGCGCCGGCGCGGTCGATCTCGAAACCGTTTCGGTTCTCGGCGTCAATGTGGGGATATTGCGCGGCCTCAATTTCGGGCTCGGCATCTATATGGCCGGGCTTGCCGGCGTCCTTGCGGCGGGAATGCTCGGCCTGCAGCCGAACATCGGAAGCGAACTCATCATGCCGAGCTTCGTCGCCATCATCATCGGCGGGCTCGGAAGTCTGCCGGGGACGCTTGTCGGCGGTCTGGTGATCGGGGTCGCGTCCGGCGTCACCAGCGTGTTCTTTCCGTCGGCCAGCGAGGCGGTGATCTATGTCATCATGGCCCTCGTCCTCCTGGTTCGGCCGCGCGGGCTGTTCGGCGAGGAGGGCCGCTTCCAATGAGCGCAGTTCTGACCAGAAAATACGTCGGAGCGGCGGTGATCTGGCTCGTGCTCCTGACGATGCCCTACTGGCTCAATGCGGTCGGCGGCTATACGCAGCTCGGCTCGACCGTCCTCATCATGGCGCTGGCGGCGACCGCCCTCAATTTCTTGCTCGGGTACACCGGCGTTCTTTCGTTCGGCCATGCCGCCTATTTCGGGCTCGGCGCCTATGGCGCGGGGCTGATCATCAAGGATGTGGTCCCGAACACGCTGGTCGGCATGGCCGTCGGCGTCGTCGCGGCAATGGCGGCCGCCGCGGTCGTCGGCCGGCTGATCGTGCACCTGCGCGGAATTTATTTCGCCATGGTGACGATTGCGTTCGGACAAGTATTCTACTTCATCGCCTATCGCTGGAACAGCGTGACCGGAGGCGACGACGGCCTCTCGAACTGGGGCCGCCAGCCGATCAATTTCGGAGTGGTCAAACTCGACATCGCCAAGGATCCGGTCGTCTTCTACTACTTCGTCCTCTTTTTCTTCGCCCTTTCGCTCGCGATCATGGCGGCGTTGCTGCGCTCGCCGTTCGGCCGGACCCTGCTCGCGATCCGAGAGAACGAGCGCCGCGCGCGTTTCCTCGGGATTCCGGTCGATCAGCACATTTGGCTGTCCTGGATGATTTCCTGCACGTTCGCCGGCCTGGCCGGCGCGCTGTTCGCGCTGCTCAACAACTTCGCCGATCCGCACTATCTTCGATGGGACCAGTCGGGGGAGTTCGTGATCATGGCGGTGCTGGGCGGCATGCGCTCGTTCTGGGGGCCGTTGATCGGAGCGGCGATTTTCGTCGTTCTTCAGGACTATGTCTCGACGATGACCCAGAACTGGATGTCCTACATCGGCCTGTTCTTTGTCCTCATCGTGCTGTTTTTTCCCGCAGGCGTGCTGGGGATTGTCCGCAAGGCGTAATCCGGCGAGCCGCGCCGGCGGTCAGCCGTCGGCGCCGCCTTCGAGCCGCGCGGCGACGGCTTCCAGCCGCGATCCGAGTTCGTCCAGGCCGACCGCGATCGCCGACGCCCGCTCCAGCGCCGCCTCCGTGCGCTTGCGCTCTTCAGCCGCCTCGTCGCGAGCCTCGGTCAGACTGTCGGCGATCGTCAACGCCGCCATCACAACCAGGCGCTGGTCGCCGATCTCGCCGAACGAGGCGCGCAACTCGCGGATCTTGCTGTCGATCAGCCCCGCGAGCGACTCCAACCGCGCCTCCTCGCCCGCGTTGCAGGCGAGGCGATACTTGCGGTTGTCGATCGTGACCGAAACATGCGCCATGCCGCGCGCCCTTTTTGCCAAGACGCCCGGCGTCTAGCCCGCCGCCGGATCCATCCTTTCGAGAATTTCTCCGATCGCGAGCGCCGCGCGCGCGAGCCGTTCGCCCGCCTCCAGGTTGGCGGCCTCGAGCGCGCGCGAGCGGTCTAGCGCGGAGTCGAGTTCGACCGCGAGCCGCGAGCGATCGTCCTGCATCAGGGCGTATTCTTCTTCGACGCCCGCGCGGGCGTCGTCGCGCCGCGCGCGCCGTTCGACCGCATGCTCCACCAGCTCGACGGCCGAGGCCAGCCGCCTCAGCGACAGCTCCAGAGCGTTCGAGGACGCGTCGATTCTGTCCATTGCACCGCTTTGTTTACGCGATGCTTGAAGGCGGCGTCAACGCCTCGCGGCCATGCGCCTGCGGCTGAATCCCAAGTTGTCAACGATTGGATGCGCGAGCCCCGCCGCAAAAGGGCGTGGGAGGAACGCGCGCTGGCTTTGGGCCTTGGATCCGGCGGCCGTTCAATGGCCTTCGAACGCAATCAGCGTGCGGACCGGCACGCCGAGCGCCCTGAGCTTCGCGGCGCCGCCCAATTCCGGCAGGTCGATGACGAAACAGGCGGCGACGAGGTCGCCGCCGACTCTTTTTAGCAGCTTGGCCGCTCCTTCCGCCGTTCCGCCGGTCGCGATCAGATCGTCGACCAGCAGCACGCGTTCGCCGGGCCGCACCGCGTCCTCGTGGATCTCCATTTCATCCAGCCCGTATTCGAGGCTGTAGGCGATGCTGAGCTTCGTATGCGGCAGCTTTCCCTTCTTGCGGATCGGCACGAAGCCGGCCGACAGCTGGTGCGCGACCGCGCCGCCGAGGATGAAGCCGCGCGCCTCCATGCCGGCGATCTTGTCGATCTTGGTTCCAGCCCATGGCTGCACCAGCTCGTCGATGGCGCGGCGGAAGGCGCCGGCGTCGCCGAGCAGGGTTGTGATGTCGCGAAACATCACGCCTGGCTTGGGATAGTCCGGGATCGAGCGGATATGACGTTTAAGCTCCGAATCCAATTCCATCATGCGTCTCACTGGCGCGCGGTCGGGGACGCCGGCGCCACGAGGCCGGCGCTAAGGGCGAGCGTCAACCCGCTGGTCGAGCGCCATTATCGGGTCGCGCGTCGGCCGTGACAAGCCGACCGACGGGCGCGGGTTCAAAGAACGATCCGAGCCGTTGAGGCGCCGCATCGCCTTGCTCCCGTCCGTCGGCGCTTATGCTATCCTGCACGGCGCCTGAGGGCTCACTATGGCGGGAACCCGGAAAATCGCGGCGATCCTGGTCGCGGACGTCGTCGGCTACAGCCGGCTCGCCGGCGCCGACGAGGAGCGCACGCTCGCGCGGCTGCGGGGATTGCGCAGCGACCTGATCGATCCGGCGATCGACGCCCATCACGGGCGCATCGTCAAGCGCACCGGCGACGGGGCTCTGGTCGAGTTCCGCAGCGTGGTCGACGCCGTGCGCTGCGCGATCGAGGTGCAGAGCGGCATGGTCGAACGCAACGCCGGCTTAGCCCCCGAGCGCCGCATCGACTTCCGCGTCGGCGTCCATCTCGGCGACGTGGTCGAGGAGGCCGACGGCGACCTGATGGGCGACGGCGTCAACATCGCCGCGCGGCTGGAGGGCGTCGCCAGGCCGGGCGCGATCTGTCTTTCGGAGGACGCCTATCGCCAGGTGAAAGGTCGGCTCGATCTCCCAGTCCACGATCTCGGCCCGACCCAGCTCAAGAACATCGCCGAGCCGATCCGGGTCTATTCGCTTGACGTCGGCAAGCCCGCTCTGGCGAAGCCCGTGCCGGCAGCAGCGTCCGCAGTAACCGCGCCGTCCCGCCTCTCGATCGTCGTGCTGCCGTTCGCCAATATCGGCGGCGGTCTGGAGCAGGAGCATTTCGTCGACGGGGTCACCGAGAGCCTGACGACCGATCTTTCGCGCATTCGCGGCGCGCTCGTGATCGCCCGCAATACGGCCTTCACTTACAAAGGCAAGCCGCTCGACGTGAAGACGATTGGGCGCGAATTGAACGTCCGCTATGTCCTCGAGGGAAGCGTTCAGCGCGGCGGAGGCCGCATGCGCGTCAACGTGCAGCTGATCGACGCCGAAACGGGCAATCACCTCTGGGCCGAGCGGTTCGACAAAGCGCTCGCCGATCTCTTCGACATGCAGGACGAAATCGTCGCGCGGCTCGCAAGTTCACTGAACGCCCAACTCGTCGCCGCCGAGGCTCGACGCGCGGAACAGGCGCCGAATCCGGACTCGATCGACCTCAATTTTCAAGGTTTGGCTTGGCTCAATAAGGGTCAGGCCCCCGACACCGTCGCGCAAGCGCGCAGGTTCTTCGATCGCGCGCTCATCGCCGATCCCGGCAATATCGAAGCCCTCGTCGGATCGGCGACCGCGGATGTTTACGAGAGCCAGAATTTCCTGGTTGCCGATCCGATGGCGGTCTTCGCCATGGCCGAAGCGAAGTTGATCAGGGCCTTGTCCTTTGTCCCGGACCACGCGCGCGCTCATATGTTGTTCGGATTTGTCGAGATCGTCACCAAGCGCGCGGCGGAGGGCATCGCCAAATGTGAACATGCGTTGGCGCTGGATCGAAATCTGGCGACGGCGCAATCCACTATCGGAGTCGGCAAGATTCTCATCGGTCGCGCCGAAGAAACCGAGGCTCACATCGCCGAGGCGCTACGCCTCAGTCCGCGCGATACGTTTGCCTACGCGTGGATGCACAACGCGGGCTTTGCGAAGAACCACCTCGGCAGTTGGGAGGAGGCGGCCGTATGTCTTCGGCGGTCAATCGAGGCCAACCGGAATTTTCCGCGAGCATATTTTTCGCTGGCGGCCGCCCTGGCCCAGCTTGGTCGAGTTGACGAGGCCCATTCTGCGGTCAAGGCCGGCCTCGCGCTCAACCCGACCTATTCCCTCTCCCGCGAACGCGCACTGAGGACCGCGATGAGCGACGACCCGACGTATCTGGGCCAGATCGATCCCATCTTTGAAGGCATGCGCAAGGCCGGGGTGCCCGAGCAATGACCGCCGCCCGCCGTCTCGCCGCGATCCTCGCCGTCGACGTCGTCGGCTACTCCCGCCTCATGGGCGAGGACGAAGCGGGGACGGCGCGGGCGGTCAGCGAGCGGCGCGATGCGGCGCGGCCGATCGTGGCGAGCCACGGAGGCCGGATCGTCAAGACGACCGGCGACGGGCTGCTGCTGGAGTTTCCCTCGGTGGTCGCCGCAGTTGAATGCGCGATCGCGATCCAGAAGCTTATGGTCGAGCGCAATGCCGACGTGCCGGAGGCGAAGCGCATCGTCTACCGAATTGGCGTCAACCTCGGCGACGTGCTGATCGAGGGCGACGACATTCTCGGCGACGGCGTCAATATCGCGGCGCGGCTCGAAGGCATTTGCGACCCGGGCGGAATTTTTGTTTCGGGCTCCGCGTTCGATCATGTGCGCGGCAGGGTCGACGCGCATTTCGTCGACCTCGGCGAAACCTCGCTCAAGAACATCGCGCGGCCGGTGCGCGTCTACTCGATAAGGCCCGCCTCGCAAGGCACGACGCCCGCCGTGTTCGCCTCCGCGGTGGCCACGCAGCAGGGGCCGCCGCATCTCTCGATCGTGGTCCTGCCGTTCAACAACATGACTGGGGACCCGGGACAGGACTATTTCGTCGACGGCGTGACCGAGAGCCTGACTACCGATCTGTCGCGGATCGACGGCTGTTTCGTGATCGGACGCAACACGGCCTTCACTTACAAAGGCAAGTCCGTCGACCTGAAGAGGATCGGCCGCGAGCTGAATGTCCGCTATGTCCTGGAAGGCGGCGTTCAGCGCGCGGGTTCCCGGATGCGCGTCAGCGTCCAGCTCATCGACGCCGAGAGCGGCCATCATCTTTGGGCGGAGCGGTTCGACAAGCCTTTGGCCGACCTCTTCGACATGCAGGACGAGATTGTATCGCGTCTAGCGAACACGCTCACCGCGCAACTCGTCGCTGTCGCGGCCCAGCGCGCGGAGCGAGCGCCAAATCCCGAACTCGATGGACCTCTTCTTTCAGGGCTGGGCCTGGTGGAACAAGGGCATCGCGCCCGGCCACCTCGCAGAGGCGCGCCGCTTGTTCGAACTCGCCCTGGCGCTTGATCCGGCCAACGTCTCGGCGCTGGTCGAGATCGCCAATGCGGATCTTTCGATCGCACTTAGTTTCTTCCCTGACGATCGAGCCGCGCGGCTCGCCGCGGCGGAGTCCGCTCTGACAAAGGCGCTGTCCCTTGCGCCCGATCATGCGGTCGCGCATATGTGCCAGGGCATCCTGCAAATCCACACCAACCGTATCCTTCAGGGCGTCCGGGAATGCGAGCGGGCGCTGGAGTTGGACCGCAATCTGGCTCATGCGCAGGCGGAAATCGGCGCGGCCAGGATTCTGCTGGGTCAGGCCGACGATTGCGAGGCTCACATCCAGGAGGCGCTGCGCCTCAGTCCGCGTGACACGCTCGTCTACCTATGGTGTTTCTACGCCGGGTGGGCCAAAGGCGTCCTCGGCAAGGACGACGGAGCGGTCGCTTGGCTGCGACGGTCCGCAGAGGCTAATCGGAACTTTCCGTTGTCCCATTTCTTTCTCGGAGCTGCTCTGGCTCTTCTCGGGCGACTCGCGGAAGCGCGGTTCGAAGCGCAAGCCGGATTGGCGATCAACCCGGCTTTCACCATCGCCCGATTCCGCGCCGGCGCGGAGAACGACTATCCGTCCGTAGCGGCCGCAAACGAGCGTTTGATCGATGGCTTGCGCAAGGCCGGCGTCCCCGAACAATGACCGCCGCCCGCCGTTCGCCGCGATCCTCGCCGCCGACGTCGTCGGCTACTCCCGCCTGATGGGCGAGGACGAGGCAGGGACGCGCGGGCGGTGAGGAACTCGCGAGGCGGCGCATCCGCTCGTCGCTGGCCACGGTGGGCGCATCGTCAAGACGCACGGGCGACGGCCTGCTGCTGGAGTTTCCCTCCGTCGTCGCGGCGGTCGAATGCGCGATCGCGATCCAGGAGCTTCACGGCCGAGCGCACGCCGGTGTCGCCCGAGCAAGCGCATCGTCTTCCGCATCGGCGTCAACCTCGGCGACGTGCTGATCGAGGGCGACGATATTCTCTTGGCGACGGCGTCTATATCGCCGCGCGGCTGGAGGGGATTTGCGAGCCCGCGCGCGTTCGCATCTCAGCGCTCCGCCTATCGACCATGTTCTGCGGCAGATCGACGCGGACTTTGTCGATCTCGGCTGACAAGGACTCAAGAACATCGCCGGCCGGTGCGGGTCTACGCGATCGCTTCTGCCGGTTCTGAGCGGGCGCGCGCCTCTCGCCCTCCGTGTCCGAGCCGAACCGGCGCGTCCCGCCTCTCGATCGTCGTGCTGCCGTTCGCCAATATCGGCGGCGGTCTGGAGCAGGAGCATTTCGTCGACGGGGTCACCGAGAGCCTGACGACCGATCTTTCGCGCATTCGCGGCGCGCTCGTGATCGCCCGCAATACGGCCTTCACCTACAAAGGCAAGCCGCTCGACGTGAAGACGATTGGGCGCGAATTGAACGTCCGCTATGTCCTCGAGGGCAGCGTTCAGCGCGGCGGAACCGCATGCGCGTCAACGTGCAGCTCATCGACGCCGAAACGGGCAATCACCTCTGGGCCGAGCGGTTCGACAAGGCGCTCGCCGATCTCTTCGACATGCAGGACGAAATCGTCGCGCGGCTCGCAAGTTCACTGAACGCCCAACTCGTCGCCGCCGAGGCTCGACGCGCGGAACGGCGCCGAATCCCGAACTCGATCGATCTCAATTTTCAAGGTTTGGCTTGGCTCAATAAGGGTCAGGCCCCCGACACCGTCGCGCAAGCGCGCTGGTTCTTCGATCGCGCGCTCATCGCCGATCCCGGCAATATCGAAGCCCTCGTCGGATCGGCGACCGCGGATGTTTACGAGAGCCAGAATTTCCTGGTTGCCGATCCGATGGCGGTCTTCGCCATGGCCGAAGCGAAGTTGACCAAGGCCTTGTCCTCGGTCCCGGACCACGCGCGCGCTCATATGTTGTTCGGATTTGTCGAGATCGTCACCAAGCGCGCGGCGGAGGGCATCGCCAAATGTGAACATGCGTTGGCGCTGGATCGAAATCTGGCGACGGCGCAATCCGACTATCGGAGTCGGCAAGATTCTCATCGGTCGCGCCGAAGAAACCGAGGCTCACATCGCCGAGGCGCTACGCCTCAGTCCGCGCGACACGTTTGCCTACGCGTGGATGCACAACGCGGGCTTTGCGAAGAACCACCTCGGCAGTTGGGAGGAGGCGGCCGTATGGCTTCGGCGGTCAATCGAGGCCAACCGGAATTTTCCGCGAGCATATTTTTCGTTGGCGGCCGCGCTGGCCCAGCTTGGTCGAGTTGACGAGGCCCATTCCGCGGTCAAGGCCGGCCTCGCGCTCAACCCGACCTATTCCCTCTCCCGCGAACGCGCCCTGAGGACCGCAATGAGCGACGACCCGACGTATCTGGGCCAGATCGAACCCATCTTTGAAGGCTTGCGCAAGGCCGGGGTGCCCGAGCAATGACCGCCGCCCGCCGCTGTTCCAGTTCAGTTGAAGGAGATCCTCATGACACAAGAGACCATCAACCTCCGTGTCAATCCATCTGACGAGACTATCCGCCTCGGTCCGCTCGCTGTGCGCTTCTTACTCACTGGAGAGAATTCGACCGGCAGCGTCGCGGCCTTTGAACTCGTTGTCCCGGGCGCGCAGCGTCTTGCGGCTCCAGCGCATAGCCACGACCATTACGAGGAGACGATCTACGGCATCGATGGAGTGCTGACCTGGACCGTGGACGGAAAGCAATTCGATGTCGGGCCGGGGCAAGCGCTGTGCATTCCACGAGGCGCGATTCACCGATTCGACAACAACGGAATTCGGGACGCAAAGGCGCTCTGCGTGATCACGCCAGCCATGATAGGTCCGCAGTATTTCCGCGAGACTGCCGAGGTGATCAACGCGACGCCCGGTGGTCCGCCGGATCGAGCAAGGATGGCGGAGATCATGCGCCGCCACGGCATCACGCCGGCTCCGCCTCAGAGGTCGCCTTAATTTCCCCTGACTGTGAGCGAAGTCTCGCGCTCGACCCAACCTTCCGCATCTCCCGCGCCCGCGCCACGTGGACGGCGAGGAGCGGCGACCCGACGTATCTGGCCCAGATCGAACCCATCTTTGAAGGCTTGCGCAAGGCTGGGGTCCCCGATTAATGAGCGCCGCTCACCGCCTCGCCGCGATCCTCGCCCTCGACGTCGTCGGCGCCTCGCGGCCGAGCAACCCGAAAACATCGTCATCGAGCATCTGCGGGGCCTGCGCGGGGATATCGGCGATATCAAGAGCGAAATTCAGACGCTGAAAGGGGAAATGGCGACCAAGTCCGATCTTCATTCCCTGCGGGCGGACGTCGCCTCCGACATGGCTCGGATGCAAAAGGACGCGCGCGATCAGATCGTCGGCCTTCGCCGGGCGGTGATCGAGTATCATTCCGCCGTTGTGGGGCACGGGCTCATCATCAGCGAGCTCGAGGAACGTGTTCGCCGGCTGGAACAGCATCTCAAATTGCCGTCGCTGGAGCCGCGCCGAAGCGCCCTTGGTCGCGGACTTTAGCGAGTCTTCGAACAATCACCGCCGCCCGCCGCCTCACCGCAATCAATCGCGGAGGCTGACACTTTTGATGTTTCGTCAGTTTCGTCTTTGTGAAAAACAGAATTCATGGTAGGGTGAGTTTGGAGTTCTTTCGCCCGGAAGGACTCAATGATCGCACGGTCGAGTGGAATATTGCGGAGCTCCTACAACCAAGCCGTGTATCATCGGCCAGATGCTCGCAGCCGCTCGAAATTTTTTGATTGGAATCCGCGTAACCGATTGAAAAGTCCGGGCGGACCTCGGACGCCGCCACGGGCTGGCGCGCCTTGCGCTTTGGTCCGCCGGCGCCCGCCCGGCGCGCGGTCGCCGCCCAAGGACCGCGCCGCTTAGGGCGGCAAGTCGTCCTTCCGCTGCTCGGGAACCCCGAGCGGCGTATAGCGCTCGTAATGTTGAGCGAAAGCTCTGGCGTCGACGGCGCCGACGGTCATCGCCGGCCGCGCGCTCGCGCTTTGCTGATCGGCGATAATCGAGCTCACCTGCCACCGCCACGTAGAGGGGTCGGAAACGGAGGCGTCCGTTCCGACTTTGCTCACGCCAGCCGCATAGCAGACGCCGCCGCCGGCAATGGTAAGAACCAGAATGAGGGACTTCCGCATCGTCTCCTCCTCGTTCTCGGATTGTATTATTTTTTGGCGTTCAAGCCGCCGCCGCTGGGGGGACCGCCTCTCAAAAGGCGCTGCGTGGCGTACTTGTTAACGAAACGTTAATCACGAATTTATGGCTAGGCTAAGGCGCTTCGCCCGGCGGCGGCAAGGTCTCGCGCAAAAATTCGCTCGCCATCGCGCGAGTGACGCGCCGCCCGCGCGCCAACGCCTCACGGTCGAGCAAGGCGACGAGCCGTCGCGCGGCGCCGAGCGATCGTTCGATCCTCACCGCGATGTAAGTGATCACATGCGGGTCGACCTGCAGCTGGCGGTCGCTGAACAGTTTGAACAGAACCGCCTCGGTCAGCTCGAGATCGGGCGCGCCGAGCCTGACCACCGGCGCGAGACGCAGTCGCGAAAGGAGGTCGGGAGTCTTCAGGCCCCAGGCGTCGGGCGCCGCACGGGCGGTCAACAGCAGCCACGCGTCGTTCTGGAGCGCGGCGTTGACGAGGTGGAAAAGTTCCGCTTCCGCTGGGCCGACCCGGTCGGTGTCCTCGATCAGCAGGGCGGAGGCGCGCGCCCCGGCATCGCGGTCCGCCTCGTTCAGCGCCTCGCCGCTGAGCGCGACCGCGCCAGCCGCGCCGACCCAGACCGCCGCGAGGTGACTTTTCCCCGCGCCCTCCGGTCCGACCAGCAGCAGCATCCGGGCCGCCCAATCCGGCCATTGGTCGATCGCCCTCAGAGCCTCTCGGTTCGAGGGCGCCAGGAGAAAATCCTCGCGCGCGAAACTCGGCTGGTGCGGCAAGTCGAGCGTGAACTGGCGCGGCGGCGAGCTCATGGTCCCCCGGCGGCCGAGCGGCCGCGATAGAACGGGCTCTTCAGATAGACGGCGATCAGGTGGCGGACGATCACGCCGACCGCCGCCGCGGTCGGAACGGCAATGATGAGGCCAGCGAAGCCGAACAGCCGCCCGAACGCCATCAGCGCGAACAACAGCCAGACCGGATGAAGACCGACCGATTCGCCGACCAGCATCGGCGACAGGATGTAGCCTTCGAGGAATTGACCGCAGCCGACGACGCCGAGCGCCATCAGAAGCAGCTCGAGGCTGGGCCAGCCCTGCACGAGGGCGATCCCGAGCGAGAGCGTAAGCGCGGTCAGTCCCCCGACGTAGGGCACGAAGCTCAGGAGGCCGCCGAAAACGCCAATGAGGAATCCGAAATCGAGCCCGATCAGAGTGAGGCCGATGCTGTACCAGGCGCCCAGCAGGAGGCAGACGAGGAATTGGCCGTGCAAAAACCCCGACAGAGCGCGGTTGATTTCCTTGACGATCGTCCGAAGACTGTCCCGATAGTCGAGCGGCAGCCAGCTGTCGAGTTCGGCGATCATCCGGTCCCAGTCGACGAGAATGTAAAATGCGACGACAGGCGTTATGATCATGAGCGACAGGAAGTTGAATACGGTCGCGCCGCCCCAAACGAGCGACTTCATGGCGTTGAGAAACCATTGCGCGCCCTGGGTGACAAAACCGGCGACCGAGCTTTGAATTTGGGCTCTCGACATGTCGCCAAGCCCGAAATCGCCGAGCCATCCACCGCCGTATTTTTTGATCAGCGCGTTGCTTTCGTCGATCGCCAGGTTCTGCAGGCGCGCCGCATAGTCCGGAAGGCGCTGGGCGAAATTGACGAGCTGATTGCCCAGGATTGGCGCGACGACGATCAGAATGATCGCGAAGACCGCCACGAAAGCGATCAGAATGACCAGCGAAGCGCCCAGACGGTTGAGTCCGAGCGTCTCCAGCCTGTTGACGACCGGATCAAGCAGGTAACCGAGCACGATGCCCGCGACGAACGGGGTCACCGTCGAGCCGAGCACGAAAAGGAAGTACAAAAAGGCCGCCAGCATCGCGGTCCAGAACAGGATCTGGCGCTCGAGACTCAACGGACCCAACTCAAGCGACCTCTCCGCTCACGCCGGCCGGCTGCAGCAAATCCCACTTGCCGCCCCAGGGATCAACGAACACGGCCACCAGCCCATAGGGCTCGCGGCGCGGTGTTTCAAGGAAGTTGACGCCACGCGCCCGCATCGCCTCGTAGTCGCCCAGGAAGTCGTCGGTGTGGAGGAAATAGCCGACGCGGCCGCCGGTCTGATCGCCAATTCTCCGTCTCTGACGCTCATCGCCCGGAATCGCGAGCAGGATCGTAGCTCCCGCGCCGCCGGGCGGGCCGACGACGACCCACCGCCTGTCGGCATCGAGCCTCGCGTCTTCCAGGACGGCGAATTCAAGCACGTCGCGGAAAAAAGCCAGTCCCTCGTCATAGGTGGGAACCAGCAGGGAGACGGAAGCGAGACTCCGGGTCATGGCGGCGCCTATCGGCTCATGTGATCGAGCCACTGGGCAATATAGAAGGCGCCCGAAGCGAGCGTCGTCGCCGCGACCGTCCACTCCAAGTAGGTCTGGACCGGCTGAGGATCGAGGCCGTAGGCGCGCACGCCGAGCGCGAACCCTGCAAGGGCGATCTGCGCGACGGTGTTGAATTTCGACACCCAGGCTGGCCGAATCTCGACCGGCTTGTCCAGCAGCCAGGAGACCAGAACCGCGACCAGAATCATCACATCGCGCGAGACGACGATGATGGCGAGCCACGCGGGCAGCTCGGCATAGATCGCCAATGTGACATAGATCGAGATTAGCAGCGCCTTGTCGGCAAGGGGGTCGAGATAGGCGCCCAGTTCGGTGCGAAGATCGAAATTCTTGGCAATGAAGCCGTCGATCGCGTCGGAAACCCCGGCAAGAATGAATATAAGAAATGCCGCCAAGAACCGCTGCGATACGATCATCAGGATCGCCAGTGGAGTCATCAGCATTCGCGCCAAGGTGATGAGATTTGGAAGATTGCTGAGTATTTGCGCGAAATTCATCGAGTAAAGGCGCTCCCGGACTCACGAAACGCTCAAATGCAGCTTTGTCGCCGTCATGGCCCAAAGTCCGCACCGCAGCCGACCGATCGCGACGAACGCTACCATGTGCGGGCTCGGGTTGGGAAACGAATCCGCCGGTTTTGACCCTTGCGCGGGTCGTGGCGACACTTTACGCCCAATCTCGATTCTCAGCCTTCGGAGCCGCGATGTCCGATAGCCGCAAGCCGCTGACCTACGCTGACGCTGGCGTCGACATCGATATCGGCAACCGCCTGGTCGATCGAATCAAACCCCTCGCGCGCGCGACGCGCCGGGCTGGAGCCAATGCCGAGTTGGGCGGCTTCGGCGGACTGTTCGATGTCAAGGCCGCTGGATTCGTCGACCCGATCCTGGTCGCGGCGAATGATGGTGTCGGCACCAAGGTGAAGATCGCGATCGAAAGCGGCAGGTACGAAACGATTGGCGTCGACCTAGTGGCGATGTGCGTCAACGACATTGTCGTGCAAGGCGCGGAGCCTCTATTCTTCCTGGACTATTTCTCTTCGGCCATGCTCGATGAGGATGTCGTGACCACGGTCGTCAAGGGAATCGCAGACGGGTGCGCCGAAGCTGGCTGCGCCTTGATCGGCGGCGAGACGGCGGAAATGCCGGGTCTCTACGCGCCGGGCGACTTTGATCTCGCCGGCTTCGCGGTCGGCGCCGCCGAGCGGGGGGCGTTGCTGCCGCGGCCCGGGCTCAAGCCGGGCGACGCGGTCTTCGGGCTGACGTCGTCGGGCGTGCACTCAAACGGGTTTTCGCTGGTCCGCCGAGTTGTCGCGCGATCCGGGCTTGCCTGGGAAGCGCCGGCGCCTTTCGATCCGACGCGCTCGCTTGCCGATGCGCTGTTAACTCCCACCCGCCTCTACGTGCGGCCGCTCCTCGAGGCCTTGGCGCGCGCCCAGGGAGTTCTCGCTCTCGCCCACATCACTGGCGGTGGCTACCCGGATAACCTGCCGCGCGTGCTGGGAGGCGACATGGCCGTGGCGCTCGATCTCAGCGCGTTCGCGCCTCCGGCGGTCTTTTCCTGGCTCGCCGCGGCCGGCGGGATCGACGAGGGCGAAATGCTGCGGACCTTCAATTGCGGATTTGGAATGGCGGTCTTCGCGTCCACGGAGCGGGAGAACGAGGTCAGCGTGGCGCTCGCCGCAGCGGGCCTCTCGCCCACGCTGATTGGACGGATCGTTCCGTCCGCCGGCCGGCGCGTCATTACCCATGGACGGCTCGCGCTATGATGAGAGATCCATTTGACGAATTCGCGGCCGCGAGGCGAAGCGACCGCGTGGATTTCGTATGAGGCCGCGAGTGCGTGCCGGCATATTGATCTCGGGACGCGGAACCAACATGAGCGCGCTCATTTCGGCGGCGCGCGCCCCGGACTACTCAGCCGAGATCGCGCTGGTGCTGTCGGATAGGTCTGGCGCGGCGGGGATCGAGACCGCGCGGAGAATGGGAATAGCGGCGGAAACGATCGACTTTCGGAGTTTTTCCGGCAAGGCGGGGTTCGAGGCGGCTGTCGACGCCCGCCTTCTCACCGCCGGCGTCGAACTCGTCTGTCTGGCCGGGTTCATGCGCCTCCTGAGCGCGGAATTCGTCGAGAGATGGTCGGGCCGCATTCTCAACATTCACCCCTCGTTGCTGCCTGAGTTTCGCGGTCTCAACACCCATGAGCGGGCGCTGGCCGAGGCGCGCGCCGAGCATGGATGCACGGTGCATTTCGTTTCGGCCGAACTCGACGCCGGACCGATCGTCGCGCAGGCGCGCGTGCCGGTTCATGGGGACGACGATCCTCAAACTTTGGCCGCGCGCGTTCTGGTCGAGGAACATCGCATCTATCCGATGGCGTTGGACACGGTCGCCCGCGCGTTGCGCGCGACCAGGGCGGCAAGCCGCTGAGGCGGTCGCGCCTGGAGAGTTTCGACAAGCGTTCGCGACAGGGTTCGCCTTCACGACGCCGATCCCCTATCCGTTCGGCGTCGAGCGGCGCTGCCGACGGACGCGTTCACTGGCGCATTTGTTCGCATGTCGAGAGGTCATATCGTCTTGGACGATCGCCGGGCGCCGGCGGTCGAGATCAGGCGGCTTGGCGGCGTTTACCGGCGGCTGCGCATGGCTTCGGCTTTCAGCAAGCTGACGCTGCTGGTCACTGATGGCCATCTGCCGCTTCCGTACGGCAGAGACCTGATCGGCTATGAAGTTCCGGACCTGGGAGGGACTCTAAAAAAAGCCAGGGCGGCCGGCGTCGCGGTGCTTGTCGAGCCCTTCGAGGCCGACGGCCGCGAGGCCGCGATGGTGCGGTTTCCGGGCGGTTGCACGGCCGAGATCCATGCTCTTTCACGCGCTGATTGTGGGCTGCCGCGGCTTTTTACTTGGCGCGGCAAATTAATTGGACCAAAATAACAAGATCGTTTGGAGAAGGAGCTTCGCGTGGAGCGCCGGGTCGCAAAAAAGCAATCCTTGGTGGAGACGATCGGGTCGATCGCCTCGGAGGAAAGCCAGCCGCCATTGCTGCGCTCGCCCGAGCGATTCATCAACCGTGAGCTTTCCTGGCTCGAATTCAATCGCCGCGTTCTGGAGGAGTCCGGCAACCCCGTTCATCCCTTGCTCGAGAGGCTTCGCTTCCTTTCGATCTCCGCTCAGAACCTCGACGAGTTCTTCATGGTTCGAGTGGCCGGCCTGGTTGGCCAGGTGCTATCGGGAATCGCGGAATTCTCCGATGACGGGCGCACCGCGGCCGAGCAACTCGAACGCATAAGCGAGCGCGCGGCTTCTCTGGTCGCCGCGCAGCAGGCCCGGTGGCGCTCCTTGAGGTCGGAGCTCGCCTCCAACGGCATTGTCATTCTGGACGTCGCAGATTTGACGCGTCGGGAGCGAGAGTGGCTGCAGGAATTCTTCCTGCAGCAGGTGTTTCCCATTCTGACGCCGTTGGCCGTCGATCCCGCGCACCCGTTTCCGTTCATCCCTAATCTCGGCTTTACGCTTGCGCTTGAACTGCTGAACCCGCGCGACGGCCGAACGATGAGCGCGCTCGTGCGGGTTCCCGGCAGCGTGGAGCGATTCGTGAGATTGCCGGATGAGCCGGCCGGCGCCTCGGTGCGATTTGTGACGCTTGACCGCCTTATCGTGGCGTTTATCGGTCTGCTGTTCCCCGGTTATGAAGTGATGGGCGAAGGCGCCTTTCGGGTCATCCGCGACAGCGACATCGAGGTTGAGGAGGAGGCGGAGGATCTCGTTCGCCTGTACGAAAGCGCACTCAAGCGTCGCCGGCGCGGCTCCGTCATCCGGCTGGAGATCCAGGCCAGCATGCCGGAATCGCTACGCGCCTTCGTCACCGGCGACGTCGACGTCGTCCCGTCGGGCATAGTGCTTGTCGAAGGCATGCTGGCGCTCGACGAATTGTCGCAGCTGGTGGCGATCGATCGCCCTGAACTCAAGTTCCCCCCATACAACCCTCGATTTCCAGAGCGGGTGAAAGAGCACGGGGGGGATTGCTTCGCCGCGATCCGACAAAAGGACCTCGTCGTTCACCACCCATATGAGTCCTTCGACGTCGTCGTGCAGTTTCTCACCCAGGCTGCACGCGATCCAAACGTGGTGGCGGTCAAGCAGACGCTTTACCGCACCTCCGCCGACAGCCCGATCGTCAAAGCCCTCGTCGAAGCGGCGGAATCGGGGAAGTCCGTGACCGCGCTGGTCGAGCTGAAGGCGCGCTTCGACGAGGAAGCGAATATTCGTTGGGCGCGCGATCTTGAGCGCGCCGGCGCCCAAGTCGTTTTTGGTTTCATCGAACTCAAGACCCACGCCAAGCTGTCGATGGTGGTGCGACGAGAAGGCGGGACTCTGGTGAATTATTGCCATGTAGGCACCGGCAACTACCATCCGGTCACCGCTAAAATCTACACGGATATTTCGCTCTTCACCGCCGACGCCGCGATCGGCCGGGATGTGGCGCGGATATTCAATTTTATCACCGGCTATGCGGAGCCCGACGGCTTGGAGCAGATGTCGATCTCGCCGTTCACGCTGAAGAAAACGCTGCTCCGCAACATCGCCGACGAAATCGACCATGCGGGGCTTGGGCGGCCGGCGCAAATCTGGATGAAATGCAACGCGCTCGTCGATCCCGAGATAATTGACGCTCTTTATCGGGCAAGTCGCGCCGGCGTGCAGATCGATATGGTGGTGCGGGGAATATGCTGTTTGCGGCCCGGGGTGCCGGGCCTTTCGGACAATATCCGAGTCAAATCGATCGTCGGCCGGTTTTTGGAGCATGCGCGCATCTATGCGTTTGGCGCGGGCCATGGGCTGCCGAGCCCGCAGGCGCGGGTATTCATTTCTTCCGCCGACCTTATGCAGCGCAATCTTGATCGACGGGTCGAGGCCCTGGTTCCGCTACTCAATCCCACGGTGCACGAACACGTGCTCGATCAGATCATGGAAGCCAATCTTATGGACAACGAGCAAAGCTTTCGAGTGATGCCAGATGGTTCGAGCGAGAGAATTGTTCCCGCCGAAGGCCAAGAACCATTCAACGCCCACAAGTATTTCCAGACCAACCCGAGCCTGTCGGGGCGCGGCCAGGCGTTGACGAAGTCCTTTCCGATGGCGTTGCGCATGCGCGCCTGACAGACTACGGCCTCGCCGAGACGCTGTTTTTCAACAGGGCCGACAATGCCGGACAATCCAGCGCAGGGGCGACTGCCGGGCAATCCGGTGGCGATTGTCGATATCGGCTCGAATTCGGTTCGTCTGGTGTCCTACGCGTCGCATTCTCGCGCGCCGACGCCGACGTTCAACGAAAAGGCGCTGTGCGGCTTGGGAAGGGGCGTGGCGACGACCGGACTTTTGCGGGAAGACGCTGTCGCAAAGGCGCTCGCGGCGCTTCAACGCTTTCGGGTTCTCTGCGACACGATGCGAATCACGGACGTGCGCAGTTTGGCGACCGCCGCCGTCCGCGAGGCCGCGAACGGGCCGCAATTCCTCCAGCTGGCCGAACGGGCGATCGGCGGCAAGATCAAGCTCTTGAGCGGCCCGCAGGAGGCCATGCTATCGGCTCTCGGGGTGGTCAGCTCCATCCACAATGCGGACGGCGTCGCGGGCGATCTCGGCGGGGGCTCGCTCGAACTGACGGATGTGAAGAAGGGCGACGCGACCTCTGGCGTCACACTGCCGCTCGGCGGCCTGTCACTGATGGACCTTTCCGAGCGGTCGCCGAAGAAGGCGGCCAAAATCGTTCGCGAGACGCTCTCGAGCGTCAAATTGCTGCGGGGGCTCGCAGGCCGGACGTTCTATGCGGTTGGCGGCACTTGGCGGGCGCTTGCGCGGCTTCACATGCGTCAACGGCAGTACACGATGAACGTGATGCACAATTACGTGATCCCTTCGCGTGACGCTCTCGAATTCGCGAGGCTCGTCGAACGGATCGAGGCGGAAGCGCTGCTTTCGATCGAGTCCATCTCGTCAGCCCGCCGTCCGCTCCTCGCCTATGGCGCCGCAGTGCTCGAGGAAATCATTCGACAGGCCAATCCGAAGGAGATCGTCATCTCGGCGCTCGGCGTTCGCGAAGGGCTGCTGTACTCTCAACTCTCGCGCGAGCGGCAGGCGGAAGACCCGCTCATCGTTTCGGCGCGCGAATTCAACCGGCTGCGCTCGCGCGCCCCCGCGCATGGCGAGGAACTCTTCGCCTGGACTAGCCGCCTGATCGCGTCGACCCATCTCGAGGAAGACGAGGAGGATCGCCGTTTGCGTCGCGCAGCCTGTCTACTTTCCGATATTTCCTGGCGCGCGCATCCGGACAACCGCGGCGTTCAGGCCTACGACCTTGTCGCAAATGCGGCCTTCATCGGGGTCGATCATCCCTCGCGCGCGTTTCTCGCGCTCGCCGCGGCATACCGCCATCTGTCGAACGAGGATTTCGTTTCGCCTCAGTCGCGTACGTTGGTCACTGCGCGCCAACTCGATCGGGCGCGAATTCTGGGCGCTGCGATGCGGGTCGCCTACAACATCTCGGCCGCGATGCCGGGCGTGCTGCCGCGCGCCCCCATGATTTGTGACAAGGGCCGGGTGATTTTGAACCTGCCGGCCGATCTCGCGCCGCTCAGCGGCGAGCGTCTGCATTCGCGCATGCGGCAGTTTGCTCGCCTCATTGGCGGCGATCCTGAAATCAGGGCCTCGTCGTGAGGCCGAATGTCGGCGCCGTCCACTAAGGCCGGGGGCGGGAGAGGAGGCGCCGTTCCAACTCGTGGTCCTAGCTGCGCCGCCGTTCACTATCGGCGCCCCAATCGCAACTGAGGCGCGAAACGCCGCGCCGTGATGCGGAATCCGGAACTCGTCCCGGGGCCAAACGTTTTTTTTACGTGTTCGTCGGCAGGCTCAACCTCAACGTCTTTCTCCGCTACTCGGGACGATGGAATATATTCATGCAATCAGTTCGTCTCGATTCAGGATCGATTTACCGAACCGGAGGCGCTCAAGCGGAAACCGAGAGAGCGGGGGCTTCGAGTTCCGCGCCGTCGATCAGGAGCATTGCGCGCGAAAGCGAGCCGACGGGCTCGGGCGCCGTCGACGGGCATGAACGTCGCGAAACCCCGCCGCCGCGCGTCATCGGCCATCTGGTGTCCCTGAATGGGATACAGGGCGTCATCGATTGCCGCCTCGAGCCGGGCGGCGAGGAGTGGTCGGTCGGGCACCTGATCACCGTCGTCCACGGCGCTTCGCGTTTGGTCGGCGTCGTTTGCGAGGTCTCGACCAACGACGGACGGTGGTCCCAAACAGGGGTTAATAACGCCAGGGTCACAATTGAGCTGAATGGCGAAATCATCGATCAGCCCGGCGGCGAGACCATTTTCCATCGCGGCATTCATTCGCATCCGCCACTGGGCTCGACCGCTCGTCGAATTCGCGCTGAGGACCTTCGAGCGATCTATGCCTTCCGCGGGCGCCAAGCTGTTCAAATCGGACGGCTGAGCCAGAATAGCGCCGTGTCCGCCGACATCGACATCAGCGAGTTGATCGCGCGACATTTTGCCGTGCTGGGGTCGAGCGGAGTGGGCAAGACGACCGCCGTTAGTCTGCTGATCAAAAAAGCGGTCGCGACAAGGCCGAAACTCCGGGTCATCATCCTCGATCCGCACAATGAATATGCGACCCATTTTCCCAGCCTGGCGAATGTCATCAACTCAGAGAGTCTCGAGTTGCCGATTTGGATGTTTCGCTTCGACGAGCTCGCCGACATCGTTTTCAGCGGCCGGCAGCCGCACGCGGACGAACGGGATGCGCTTTATGACGTCATTCGGGCGGCGAAAACCAAGTACCTTGCCGATACCGGTTCGTCGACCGGGGGCAGCGTGCTGCGCCGCCAAACCGTCGCCGAAAGCGCTCAGATAACACCGGATACGCCGACGCCGTTTCGCATGATCGATGCGGTCGCCGTCATCGAAGAGTGGCTCGGCAAGCTCGACCAGCGCTTCACCCGGTCCGATCTGCGAGGACTGCGCTTTCGGCTCGAAGGGCTCAGCCGGGATCCGCGATTTCGGTTCATGTTCGGCAGGACGGTCGCCGAGGATGACATCGCCAAAGTCATATCGCGCCTGTTCCGCATCCCAACCCGGGGCATGCCGATCACGGTCATCGAGCTTGCGGGCCTGCCCAACGAAGTCGTCAACTCGGTGGTCTCTGTGGTCGCCCGACTCGCGTTCGAAATCGCGTTTTGGTGCACGGGAACCTATGAAGTGAACGTGCTTTGCGAAGAGGCGCATCGCTACATTCCTGCGGGCCAGGTGCAGAATTTTGGTCCCGCCAGACAGGCGATCGGTCGAATCGCCAAGGAGGGCCGTAAGTACAGCGCTTCGCTTGGCGTGATTTCGCAACGCCCGTCCGAACTCGACCCGACCGTTCTTTCCCAGTGCGCGACAATGTTCGCCATGCGGCTAACCAACGAGAACGACAAAAGGATCATTCAGGACGCGGTCGGCGCCTCCGCGCTGAGCACGATCGCGTTCCTGTCCTCCATCGCCGATCGCGAGGCCATCGCGTTCGGCGAAGCGATCGCCACGCCGATGCGGATGAAGTTCGCCGACATCTCGCTCCATCCGGAGGAGCAGCGCTCCCCGGAAGGCTTATCATCCGATCCGATTCCAATCGATTTGAGGAGTCTTGCGGTTCGATTGCGCGGCGAGGCGGCCTAGCCGAGCCGACCCGGCGCGGTCTTCGGTTGTTCCGGTCGTCGGCCATCCTGGCCACAATAAAAGCAATTCAAAATAGTATAATATTCCACGCCAAACGCCTTGCGCTGTGGCGCCACACGATATTAATAGGTCGCTTGCAGACGGCGTTCGTTCAACCCATATGTGATGGTGTCTGCACGCTCGAAGCTAGGCCAGTCGGGCTTGTTGCGGCTATGACCCCCACCCGCGGTCCTTGAAACCGCCAAGGCGAGGAGATGTCTTTTATGGCGGCCCTCCAGGAGACCGTCGAACACGTTCGTTCGATTGACGTTGAGGCCTACAAATACGGATTCGTCAGCCCGATCGAGTCGGACGTCGCCCCTATGGGGCTCGACGAGGATATCGTCAGGTTCATCTCCGAGAAAAAGGGAGAGCCGGAATGGATGCTCGCGTGGCGGCTGGAGGCGTATCGGCGCTGGGTGACGATGGAAGAGCCGAAGTGGGCTCGGGTCGAATATCCGCCGATCGACTTTCAGGCGATCCATTATTTCGCCGCGCCCAAGACCGGACTGGCGCCAAAGTCGCTCGACGAGATTGATCCGGAGCTGCTGCGCACCTACGCCAAGCTCGGCATCCCGCTGGTCGAGCAGGAGATCCTGGCCGGAGTCGATAGACCGAAGGTGGCGGTCGACGCAGTGTTTGATTCTGTGTCGGTAGCGACGACGTTCAAGGCGGAGCTCGCCAAGGCGGGGGTGATCTTTTGCTCCTTTTCCGAAGCGGTCCGCAATCACTCGGATCTCGTACGTCGCTATCTCGGGACTGTCGTGCCGGCGACCGATAACTTCTACGCGACCCTGAATTCGGCGGTGTTCACGGACGGATCGTTCGTCTACGTGCCCCCGGGGGTGCGCTGTCCGATGGAGCTGTCGACGTACTTCCGCATCAACGAGAGGAACACCGGCCAGTTCGAGCGCACCCTTATTATCGCCGACAAGGGCGCGTACGTCAGCTATCTTGAGGGTTGCACCGCGCCCAAGCGCGACGAAAATCAGCTTCACGCCGCGGTCGTGGAACTCGTCGCGCTGGACGACGCGGAAATCAAATACTCGACTGTGCAGAACTGGTATCCCGGGGATTCTGAAGGCCGGGGCGGCATTTACAATTTCGTCACCAAGCGCGGCGATTGCCGCGGCGCACGGTCTAAAATCTCCTGGACCCAGGTCGAGACCGGCTCGGCGATCACATGGAAGTACCCGTCCTGCATCCTGCGAGGGGAAGCCTCGCGCGGCGAGTTCTATTCGATTGCGATTTCGAACGGTCGCCAACAGGTGGACAGCGGAACCAAGATGATCCACCTCGGCCGCAACACCACGAGCCGCATCATCTCCAAGGGCGTCGCGGCGGGAAGGTCGCAGAATACCTATCGTGGGCAAGTCTCGGCGCACCGTCTCGCAACGGGCGCTCGCAATTTCACCAATTGCGATTCGCTGTTGATCGGCCAGCAGTGCGGCGCCCATACGGTGCCTTATATTGAGGCAAAGAATGCCTCGGCGGTGATCGAGCACGAGGCCACGACGTCGAAGGTGTCCGAGGACCAGTTGTTCTATTGCCTTCAGCGCGGGCTGTCGGCGGAAGAAGCCACGGCGCTGATCGTCAATGGTTTCGTCCGCGACGTGCTGCAACAACTTCCGATGGAATTCGCGGTCGAGGCGCAGAAACTGATCGCGATCAGCCTCGAGGGCAGCGTTGGATGACGCCCTCGTTCCGTCGCCTCGGTCCGGCGCGAATCGCGAAATGAAAGTCGCCCTCTGATGCTCGAAATCAGGAACCTCAGCGTATCGGTCCACGGGACGCCGATCCTCGATGATCTGAGCCTTCGCGTAGGCGCGGGGCAGGTCGTGGCGATCATGGGGCCAAACGGTTCGGGCAAATCGACGCTCGCCTACGTTATCGCCGGCAAGCCCGGTTACGAGGTGACGTCGGGCGGCGTATGGCTCGATGGCGAAAACCTGTTGGAGTTGGAGCCTGACGAGCGGGCGCGGAGCGGCGTGTTTCTCGCATTTCAATACCCGATTGAGATTCCCGGCGTTGGCACGATGACGTTCTTGAAGGCCGCGCTCAATGCGCAGCGGCGTTCGCGCGGCGAAGCCGATCTGACGACGCCGGAATTCATGCGCCGGGTGCGCGAGGCCTCCGAGAGGCTGAAAATCGACCAGGAGACGCTGCGACGGCCGCTTAATGTCGGATTTTCGGGCGGCGAGAAGAAGCGGCTCGAGGTGCTGCAAATGGCGTTGATGACGCCGCGCCTCGGGGTGCTCGACGAGACGGATTCGGGACTCGACATCGACGCTCTGAGGATTGTCGCAGACGGCGTCAACGCCTTGCGCGATCCGAACCGAACATTCCTCGTCATCACCCATTACCAGCGCCTTCTTGATCATATCAGGCCGGACCGGGTCCATGTCATGGCCAAGGGCCGCATCGTCGCCAGCGGCGGCCCGGAGCTGGCGCTCGAACTGGAGCGCAACGGCTATCGCGACTACTCGGAAGCGGCCGCATGAGGGGGCGATGAGCGTCCATTCCGTGCAGAAATCGACCGCTGAGGCGACGCTCGCCCGGCAATTCGCCGCCTTGGAGGGTTTGGCGCCTTCGCCGCGCCGGGCCGCAGCTTTCGCTCGCTTTGCTGAACGCGGTCTGCCGACGCGGCGCATCGAGGCATGGCACTACACCGACTTGCGCGCCGCGATGACCGAGGCGGCGCCGCTGGCGCCCGCTCCCGACCAGGCCGCGATCGATGCCGGCAGGGAAATGCTCGCCGGGCGCGGGCGCCTCGGCGTAGCCAGGCTGGTGTTGCTCGACGGACATTATGTCCCGTCTCTCTCCGACCGTATGCCGGCCGGGGTTGAGGTTGCGTTGGAAGAAATGCCTGCCACGAGACCGGATGACGCCATGGTCGCGCTCAATGAGGCGATGACCGTCGGCGGTTGCGCAATCGTGGTGCCGGACGGCGCCGAGATCGCAGAGCCGATCGAGATCGTGCATGTCGCGGGCCGGAAGTCCGGCAATTCTTGCTATTCGCGGGTCTCGATCGCGCTAGGAGCTCGCGCGCGCGCGACGTTCGTTGAGGACTACCTCGGCGCCGGGGCCGCCGCGCAGCGGAACGTAGCGACCATTTTGACGCTCGCCGCGGAGGCGAAGGCCAAGCACATCGTCATGGTCGGGGACGACCCGGGGCTGCACGTTGAAAGCCTGATTTGCGAGCTAGAGGCGAAAGCGGAACTCAACGCCTTTGCGCTGGTGTCGGGCGGCGCGCTGACCAGGCGGCAGATATTTGTGCATATGGCCGGGGCGGAAACGAAGCTCGTGCTTGGCGGATTGGCGCTCATAGACGGGTCCCGACGCGCCGATACGACATTGCAAGTCGTTCACTCCGCGCCGGGGGGAATGAGCCGCGAGTTCTATCGAGCGATCGTCGACGATGAAGCGGTTGGAGTCTTCCAGGGTAAGGTCGTTGTCGAGGGCGCGGCGCAAAAGACCGACGGCGCGATGAAATCGCAAGCCATTCTGTTGTCTCCGCGGGCGCAAATGAACGCCAAGCCGGAACTGGAAATTTTCGCGGATGACGTAGTCTGCGGCCATGGCGCGACCATCGGTTCGCTCGATCCTGAACAGGTGTTCTATATGCAGACGCGCGGGATTGCGAAGGGCGAAGCGGAGGCGATGTTGCTGGAAGCGTTCGGCGTGGAGGCGATCGAGCGCGTCGACGACGAAGCGATGGCCAGCGCGCTGCGCGCCGCGCTTCGCGGCTGGCTTTCGCTGAAGGAGTGAGGTTGCGATGCGCGACCGGCAAGGCAGGGCTCGAGTTCGCGATTGTGCGCTGCGGGGAGCGCCCGTCGCAGCTACGGAGGCCGCCGCGTGAACGAACCTGTCCGAATGGCATCGGGAGCTTATGACGTCGACGCGATCCGCGCGGACTTCCCGATCCTCGCCGAGCGCCCGTACGGCAAACCGCTCGTCTATCTGGACAATGCCGCGTCGGCGCAGAAGCCCAGCGCGGTCGTCAGTCGTCTCGTTCACGCCTACGAACATGAATACGCGAACGTCCATCGCGGGCTGCACTATCTCGCCAATGCGGCGACGGAGGCATATGAAGCGGCCCGCGAAAGCGTGCGACGGTTTCTCAATGCCGGCTCGCACGAAGAGATTGTGTTCACCCGATCGGCGACCGAGGCGATCAACCTGGTCGCGGCGAGTTATGGACTCGATCACATTGGCGCGGGCGATGAAATCGTTCTGAGCGTGATGGAGCACCACTCCAACATCGTCCCTTGGCACTTTCATCGCGAACGCAAGGGCGCGGTGCTGCGTTGGGTCGACGTCGGCGACGACGGTTCGTTCTCGCTCGACGTGTTCGAGCGCACGCTGAGCGATCGAACGAAAATCGTCGCGATCACGCAAATGTCGAATGTTCTCGGCACCGCGCCTCCGATCAAGGAGGTGATACAGATCGCGCATCAACGCGGGGTTCCGGTGCTGGTCGACGGTTCGCAGGGCGCCGTACATCTCGACGTCGACGTGCGCGAACTGGACGCCGACTTTTACGTCTTTACCGGACACAAGGTTTATGGCCCCACCGGGATCGGCGTCCTTTATGGCAAGCGCGAAATGCTCGAATCCTTGCCGCCGTATCAGGGCGGCGGCGAAATGATCGAGGAGGTGACGCGAGAGACTGTCAGCTATAATCATCCTCCGCATCGCTTCGAAGCGGGAACTCCGCCGATCGTTCAGGCGATCGGGCTTGGAGCGGCGCTCGACTACATGGAGGGGGTCGGAAGAAGTCGCATCCGGGCGCATGAGGAGGCGCTGAGCGCCTACGCGCACGCACGACTCTCCTCGATGAACGCATTGCGCGTTATCGGTACGGCCCCCGGAAAGGGTCCAATTCTGTCGTTCACGATGCAGGGCGCGCATGCGCACGATGTGGCGACGCTGATCGACAGATCGGGGGTCGCGGTCAGGGCTGGAACGCATTGCGCCATGCCGCTTTTGCAGCGTTTTGGCGTCACGTCGACCTGCCGCGCCTCGTTCGCGCTCTACAATACGTTTGGCGAGATCGACGCGCTCGCAGACGCCTTGACCCGTGCGCAACGGCTGTTCGGTTAGGGAGGGCGCGACATGAGCGATGCGTTGAGCGACGCCGGTTCTGCCCAGCAGAGCGCGATAATCAACGCGCCGTCGCAGATGGCGCCGGACGAATTACGCGAGTTGACGGACTTGATCGTCGCTGCGCTCAAGACTGTCTATGATCCGGAGATTCCCGCCGACATTTACGAACTCGGTCTCATCTATAACGTCGACATTGACGACAATCGTTTTGTCAGGATCGAGATGACGCTGACCGCGCCGGCGTGCCCGGTCGCCGGCGAAATGCCGCAGTGGGTCGAGAACGCGGTCGGCGCCGTCCCGGGCGTCGCGGGCGCGAAAGTGGATATGGTGTTCGATCCGCCGTGGGATCAAAGCCGCATGTCCGACGAAGCGCGAGTCGCGCTCGACATGTGGTGAAAGGCAAGGCGCGGTTTGCTCGGGTCGAGAGAGAGCGCAATCATCTGCGCCTGTTTTTTGCCCGGGCGGCGGCGTCAGGGACGTTAGGGCCCGGTAAATGGACTTGGCGAGGGGCGGTGCGCGCTCAGTGTGGCTCAACGACCCGCGGGTGCGAGGGCTATTCTATCAGGCGCTGCTCGTCCTCGTCGTCGTCGCGGTGGTGGGCGGCGCCGTCTACAACGCCTATTCCCAGATGCGGGCCCGCGGCATTCCGATGGGCTTCGGCTTTTGGAATCAGGTCGCCGGCTTTGATATCAATCTCCGGCTAATCGACTATTCGGCTCTTTCCACCTATGGGCGGGCCTTCTGGGTCGGTCTCCTCAACACACTTCTGATCGCGGTCATTAGCATTCCACTGGCGACGGCATTGGGATTTGCGATCGGCTTGGCGCGCCTGTCCCCAAATTGGCTGCTCGCGCACGTCGCCGCAGTCTACACCAGCGCGCTGCGCAACACGCCGCTGCTGCTGCAATTGCTGTTCTGGTACAATTTGGTTCTCAGATCGCTGCCGGGGCCGCGACAGTCGATCAACTTGCACGACGTCGTGTTTCTCAACAATCGCGGCCTCTATCTGCCGCTGCCGGTGGCGCGGCCCGGAGCGGCTTGGTTCGTCGGCGCCGCCGTCCTGGGCGCCGCCGCCGCCGCCGGCTTTCATGTCTGGGCGCGGCGGCGCCAGGATCGAACCGGCGCGCAGGAGCCGCGCGCGCTGGTCGCGGCCGCGCTTATCCTCGGCCTGCCGGCCGTCGCGATTTTGTGGGGTGGCGCGCCGTTCAACTTCGACATCGCCAGACTTTCCGGCTTCAATTTCAAGGGCGGAATACAGATTTTTCCGGAAATGGCCGCGCTTGTGTTCGGGCTCGTGACGTTTACCGCCGCCTTCATCGCCGAGATCGTCCGTGCGGGACTGCTCGCGGTTCCGCACGGGCAAGGCGAGGCGGCGGCCGCGCTCGGCCTGCATCGCGGTCTTGCGGCGAGGTTGATCATCATCCCTCAGGCCCTGAGGCTCATCGTGCCGCCGCTGACGTCCCAGTGCCTCAACGTCGTCAAAAATTCTACCCTGGCGGTATTTGTCGGCTATCCCGATCTTGTTCAGATTTTCGCCGGCACGGTGCTCAACCAGACGCAGGCGGCGGTGCAGGTGATGGCGATTACGATGGCAGTGTATCTGGTCATCTCACTGGCCGTCGCCGCCGCGCTCAATGCCTTCAATGCTCGCTACGCGGTCAAGGAACGGTGAGAGTGGCCTACGAATTGGCCTATGTTCGCGCGACGCCCGAACCGGAAGACCCTCCGCCGGCCCTCTCGGCCAGCGCGTTTGCGTGGGCGAAGACAAATCTCTTCTCTTCGATCGGTTCGACGCTGACGACGCTCGCGTTCGTCTCGCTTGCGCTGTGGTTGCTGCCCCCGCTGATCGCCTGGGCGACGACTCGCGCCATTTGGACCGCTCCGGACGGAGGCATATGCCGGCAACACCAGGATGGCGCGTGCTGGGCGTTCGTTTCGGCCAAGTGGGACTACCTGCGCTTCGGCTCCTATCCGGTCGCGCAACGCTGGCGCGTCGACGCCGTGGAGGCGGTCGGCTCCGTATTGATCGTCTGGCTGCTCTGGCGGAACGCGCCGCGTCGCGCTTGGGGCGTGCTTCTTTTCTTTGTGGCCTATCCAATCTTTGCGATTGTCCTCCTGCACGGCTCCCGCACGCTCGGCCTGCCTGTCGTCGACACATTGCTTTGGGGAGGCATATTTGTCTCGTTGTTGACGGCTGTCATCGGCATCGTCTTTTCGCTACCCCTTGGCGTGCTGCTCGCACTCGGTCGGCGCTCCCAAATGCCTGTCGTCCGGCTGGCCAGCGTCCTGTTCATCGAATTCATACGCGGGGTTCCGTTCATCACGATTCTGTTCATGGCCAACAATATTCTGCCGCTGTTCATTCCGGAGGCATGGGCGCCCGATCGATTGGTCCGGGCGCTGGCGGGGATCGCCCTCTTTTCGGCCGCTTACATGGCTGAAGAAGTGCGTGGGGGGCTGCAATCTCTCGGGAGGGGACAATACGAAGGCGCGATGGCGCTCGGGCTCGACTATCCGCGAATGATGGCCCTTGTGGTGTTGCCGCAGGCGCTGACGATGGTGGTGCCGGGCATTGTCAACAACTTCGTCGGTTTGTTTATGGACACCACTCTGGTCTCCATCGTTGGCATTACCGATTTCCTCGAGGCGATGAACAACGCGATCAAGGATCCGTCTTGGAGCGGGCCGACGATCATGGCCACCGGCTATGTCTTTGCCGGAATGTTCTATTTCGTGTTCTGTTTCGGGATGACGCGCTATTCGGCTTTCGTCGAGCGCGCGCTCGCGCCGCGGCGGAAGAAATGAGTCTGCGAGATGTGTTGTCGAAGACGCCCTTCGATGACGCCGTCGCAATCGAATTCGTCGGCGTCCACAAGTGGTACGGCGGCTTTCATGCGCTGCGCAACATCAACCTGACAGTCAGGCGCGGCGAACGGATTGTCGTTTGTGGTCCATCCGGGTCCGGCAAGTCGACCCTGATCCGTTGCGTCAATTGGTTGGAGGAACATCAGCGCGGAACGATCGTCGTCGATGGGATCGAACTGACCCGAGACATTCGGCGGATCGACGAGGTGCGCCGCGAGGTGGGGATGGTGTTTCAGAGCTTCAACTTGTTTCCGCATCTGACCATTCTGGAGAACTGCACGCTGGCGCCCATATGGGTGCGCAAGATGCCCAAGCGCGACGCCGCGGACCTGGCGATGAGATTGCTCACTCGGGTCAAAATACCGGAACAGGCGTCCAAATATCCCGGCCAACTGTCCGGGGGTCAGCAACAGCGCGTGGCCATCGCGCGCGCCTTATGCATGAGCCCGAAAATCATGCTGTTCGACGAGCCGACGTCGTCTCTGGACCCCGAGATGGTCAAGGAGGTCCTCGACACGATGACGGAACTCGCCGAGGACGGGATGACGATGATCGTCGTGACCCACGAGATGGGCTTCGCCCGGCAGGTGGCGGATCGGGTCGTATTCATGGACAACGGGGAAATCCTCGAGATCAACGCGCCGCTTCCCTTCTTCAACGATCCCCAACACGAGCGCACGAAGATGTTCCTGAGGCAGATATTGCGTTGAGATTCGGCTGACGGAACCGCATTTGGCCCGGCTTTAACGGCCCGGGTAAGATAGCGCGATTCGTTATCCAGCCGGGCAGGGGCCGATGCGCTTCAAATACGCAATGCAGCCGGTCGCGGCCGGCATGATCACGGCGTTCGTCGGCTTCGCGTCTTCATTCGCCGTCATCCTCAAGGGATTGACGGCGGTCGGCGCCAGCGACGCCGAGGCGGCCTCCGGTCTGATGGCCTTGTCGATCGCAATGGGCGTCGCCGGAATCGGCTTGAGCCTGGCCTGGCGCATGCCGATTTCCGCGGGCTGGTCGACGCCCGGGGCGGCGCTCCTCGCCGCGACCGGCGCGGCGGCAGGCGGCTTTCCGGCGGCGGTGGGCGCGTTCCTGGTCGTCGGCCTGCTGATCATTGCGGCGGGGCTCTTCAAGCCGTTCGGCCGGCTGGTGGCCGCGATACCCGGCCCGCTCGCCAATGCGATGCTGGCGGGCGTACTGTTTGGCCTTTGTCTCGCGCCTATCCGGGCGCTGATCGATGCGCCCGCAGGCGCAAGCCTCATCGTCCTGTCGTGGCTGATCGTCTCGCGATGGAAGCGCATCTATGCGACGCCTGTCGCCGCGATCGTCGCCGGACTCGTGATCGCGTTCAGCGGGCAGGCGGCGACATTCGATTGGACGATGATGACGCCGCGGCCGATTTTCCTCGCGCCGTCGCTGTCGCCGGAGGCGATCGTCAGTCTCGCCCTGCCTCTGTTCATCGTCACCATGGCTTCGCAGAACCTTCCGGGTCTGGCGGTGTTGAGCGCCTATGGTTATCGCCCCAGTCCCGGCCCCCTGGTCGCGATCACGGGCTTCTTTACCCTTGCCGCTGCGCCGTTCGGCGGACACGCGGTCAACCTCAGCGCGATTACGGCGGCGCTTTGCGCTTCGCCCGACGCCTCCCCCGATCCCGGCGAACGCTGGCTCGCCGCCGCGACCGCCGGGGCGGTCTACATCGTTTTCGGCCTGCTGGCGGGCGCGGTCACCGCGTTTGCGGCGGGCGCGCCGATTCTGGTCGAGGCGGTGGCGGGACTGGCTCTGCTCAACGCGTTCGGGTCGGCGCTGCACAACGCGCTCGCCGACACGCAGGAGCGGGAAGCGGCGCTGATCACCTTCCTCGTCTCGGCTTCCGGGGTCAGCATCTATGGCGTCGGCGGAGCTTTCTGGGGATTGATCGCCGGCGGCGTCGTGCTGGTCCTGACCCGGGCCGGCGCGTTGTCGGCGCCGCGTCAGGCGCTGTAGAGCCAGTCGTAGCGGTCGCCCAGGCGCCGGGAGCCGAGCATGCGCATCGTCGCGTCGCGCGCGAACGCCATCGGACCGGTCAGGTGATAGATTCGACCCTGCCTCAGCGCCTCGGCCTGAACCCGGGTCGCCCGCGCGACCCGGTCGCGGGAATAGGCGGCGAGCCCGGCGGGAATGTCGCGCGTTTCAGAGAAGATCCGGCCGAGCGCGCCGGCGTCCTCGATCGCCTGGGCCGCGCCTTGCGCGAGAAAGGGAACCATAGGATGCGCCGCGTCGCCGACCAGCGCCACGCGGCCGAGCGAAAACGACGCGATCGGCGGGCGGATGAAGAGCGGCCATGCGCGCCAGTTGGCAGCGGATGCGATGATCTCGCGCGTCTCGGCCGACCAGCGCGCGAAGGCGCGGTCGAGCGCCGGCCGGTCAGCGGCGCCGTCCCAGGGATTGTCGCCCGCCGTCCCGCGCTGAGCCTTCTCGATGACGGCGACGACGTTGACGACCGATCCGCCGCGCAAGGGATAGTGGACGAGGTGTGCTCGGGGGCCGAGGCGCAGGATGATCGCCGGACGCAGCCAGCGAGGATCGACGCGCGCGGCGTCGATGGTGGCGCGGAATGCGACCCGGCCGGCAAAGTCGGCCGCCGCGGCCTCGCCAAGGCCCAGACGCTCGCGCACCCGCGAACGCAGGCCGTCGGCGCCGATCAAGAGGTCGGCGCGGTCGGATATGGCGATCGCGCCGCGCTTTAGACCAATGGAGACCTGGTCGCCTTCAGTCGCAACGCCGGCCAAAGCCGCGCCCAGTCTCAAATCGACATTCGCCTGCCGCCGGACGGCCTCGGCCAACGCTGTCTGCAAGTCGGCGCGATGAACCGCGAGGTAGGGCGCGCGCCAGCGGCGCTCCGCGTCGTCGAGCGGCAGACGCATCAGTTCGCGATCGTCCGAACCGCGCAACGCCCGAACCGAATCCGGAACGGTCGCGAATGCGCGGACGCTTTCGAGCGCGCCGAGACGCGCGAGGATCCTGGTCGCGTTCGGGGTCAGTTGGAGGCCGGCGCCGAATTCCTCGAGCCTGTCCGCCCGTTCGTAGAGCGTGACCTCAAAGCCCGCCTGCGACAGCGCCAGCGCCGTCGCAAGGCCGCCAATGCCGGCGCCGGCGATTGCTGCGCGCCGGCCCATGGGTTACGCCGCGACGCGCCACTCGCATTCGGCCGGCTCGCACAGGTCGCCGAGCGTTGGGTCGTAGACGAACCGGGTCGAACAATAGGAGCAGACCGCGTCGGCCTCGTCGCCCATGTCGATGAAGATATGCGGGTGATCGAACGGCGGCCTCGCGCCCATGCACATGAACTTCTTCACCGAGACCCGGATCGACGGAACGCCCAGGTCGTTGTGAAAGTGCGGCATTCCGTGATCCGCCATGGCGAAAGAGTCCTTGTCCGATCTGCCGCCTTAAAGCATGTCCGGCCGCAGGCCGCCAGCCGGCCGGCGCGGAACATTTGGCGGTTTTGCGAGCGCCCGAGCGTTTTCAAGGCCTTAGGCGCCAAAAAGTGAATTTATGGCGACCCCTGCGCCCCCTACGCTCGGCAGGGAAGGCAGGAAAGCGCCCAGCGCAAGCCGCGAGGGGAGGCTTCGCAAATTGGGGTGAAGCCATCGAAAGCAAAAGCGGAAGCAAAGGAAAACAAATGGGAAGCCAGCGAAAGTTAGAGGGAAGAAAAGGAAAGCTTTTTCTTTCCACGAATTGGGATTTTTCAAGGGCTTATGCGCGAATCCAAATTAGAATTTTTTCGCGGCCGCTCGGCGCCTTTTAACGTCCCTCCCTCGTTCTTTCGTTCTCCCAAGGCTCCCGAGCCGTTCCTTTAGGTTCCGCCAAGGGGCTGGCGCCGTTTTTGAGCGTGTCAACTCGCCCGCCTGAGGGCTTGAAGCAGTCGCTGCCCTCGGCGCGGCAGGCGCGCGTTGATCAGCGACGAGGAAGACCATAACACGGCTTCTGATTTTCTCAAATAGATTGTCGAGAAAAAATGATTTTCGAAAAAAATACGCCGCCGCGCCGTCCGGGCGCGTCACTCAATTGACCTGTCTCACCCGAGGCGCGCAATCCAATCCGACAAAAAGGGAATTGAGTTCATGTCACCGAAATTGCCGTGGTCATGGCGATGTCCATCACGGGAAGCGTTGTTTGGCGTTCGCCATCGCTTAAGTCACAGCCAAGACGTGGATCAGCGCAAGGCTGATCGCTCCCAGCAGTATGAGTGAGATGGTGACCGCTGCCGACACCCGCACGCCGGCCCGCGCGACGACGCGCACGTCCACGCCCAAACCGAGCGCCGCCATGGAAATCGTAGTCAGCATGTTGGCCATCGAAGCGGTCGGCGCCAGCAGCGCCGCCGGGATCAGGCCAAGCGAGCGCAACGCCGCCACCAGCAGGAACGCCACGATGAACCACGGCACGAGCTGGTGCAGAGCAGGGCGCCCCGTCTCGGCCGATCCCCGGCAGTGATGTGCGGTGCGCTCTCGTCGGTCTCGTCCCTGAGCCGGCGGGTGGCGAGCGAAAGCGCCAGCACCACCGGGCCGAGCATCAGCACCCGCACTAGCTTCACCAGCGTGCCCACCTGGTTGGCCAAGGCGCCGATGGGCAATGTCGCGGCCAGCACCTGCGGCACGGCGTACACGGTCAAGCCGGCCAAGACGCCATATTGCGTCACTGAAAGGCCGAGCAGCGGCGCGGCCAGCGGCAGCGTCAACACCACAACCACGCCTAGGACGGCGGTGAAGGCGATTGAGGAGGCGATCTCGTCACCGTCCGCGCCGATCACCGGCGCAACGGCGGCGATGGCGGAGTTGCCGCAGATCGAATTGCCACATGCGACCAGGATGGCCAGGCGCTGCTGCAGTCCCAGGGCGCGGGAGACGCCGTAGCTGAGGCCTATGGAAACGGCCACGATCGCCGCGATGCCCACAAGCATCGGCGCCCCGATCGCCAGAACCGTGCGGGCGCTGACCGAGGCGCCGAGAAGCATCACGGCGACCTCAAGCAACTGCTTGGCGGAAAACTGGATGCCCGCGAACCACGGGTCGTCAGGCCGCCAAACCGCGCGCACCGCCACGCCGACGAGGATCGCCAGCACCAAGGCTTCCACATAGGCCTGTCCGACCAGACGCTTTTCCAGGATCTGCAGAACGCCGGCCAGGAGGGTGATCCCGGAGCAGAGCAGCACGCCTGGGAAAACACGTTGGATCTGCTTCAGCATGGGATAGGTCCGGGCCGACATGGGTAGGGGCGACCAAGCTGCGATCGCCGAAACAATGGCCAATCGCGGTTTACACCAGTCTGGCAGGTGCGACTCCCAGCCACCCGGCGCGTCGACGGCGATCGGCTTAGTTCGCGCGGGTCGGCTTTCGTCACGGCCTCAACATATTAGGTCCTCAAGGGCCCGAATTGATCCACATCACTGTGTTCGCCGAGAGCCTGACTCGAAAATCACGTCGCTGGACCTGAGAGCCTCGCGAGGCGTCGCGTGAGCAGGAACGCGAAGGCGATGACGAGCCATGCGAGCGAGGACTCGATTTTCGCCCCGAAGTCCATGGCCAGGCGTCAGGCGCCGTTGATCCGGCCGAACGTCCGTTCGAAGATCCATCGCTTCAGCAAAACGATGAGGCCTTCGATTTGCGTGTCGTTACGCCTAACCACGGTGACGGCCCGCCGCCCGCTTCGAATTTGCAGTCCCCAGGATGCGACTTGGCTCCAAACCGGCGCGCGGCGCTGTGATTTTGGTCGCACTGTCGCACCGAACGGGAACTCGGCCGGCTCGTCTCCATGCGCAACCAGGCGGCGGAAAACGCCTCACCGCAAGACGGCGGACTTGCGCGCCTCAAGCTCGGCCATCCACTGGTCGATGGTCTTGGACGGCGTGCACACCACCTTCATGTATTCGTTGGCGTCGCTTCGCACGAGATCTGTGCGCGCCATCATCGTCTGCGCATTCATTGAGCACACGATGACATTGTCGACTTCCGGCCCGCGCACGACGTCGAGCGCGGTCTTCGGCTGGCAGTCCGAATGCGATAGCAGGGTAGAGCAGACCAGGATAACGATAGAATAGCCGGACATTGCGGCCCCCTCGAAGTTGTGCTGTAACTGTTGAATTGTGGCTCGGGGCCGTCGTTTGGCCCCAATGGACGCTAAACGACTACGCTGGCGCGCGCCTTGCCGCGCCGGGTCACTCTCGATCCGCGGCCCCTGTTGAGGGCGCGCGCGAAAATCCTCGCAAGCGTCATGCCAAATTACGCGCCGGCATGGCGTAGAGCGCCACGGACGGATCGCTATCGCGACGCCACACGCGCGGAAATCGCTGGCGCAATCGAGCGCGCGATGCGGCGAAGGGCCGCATGTGCTGTATTAGTCGGGATTTACGAGTTACAGCGCCACTTGCATATTTCCCCAATATCAGTGGTCTTGTCGCCATCGCTCGCATCAGGCCGTCGAGGAGAGGCGGAGACCGGTCGGCGACGACAGCCAAAATATTACGTGCGTCCCCCGCTATCCTGAATTCAAAAAGCGCCGTCGGTCGCGAGACCGGCGGCGTCTGTGTCTCCCGTTGCGGCGAAGGGGCGCCGCCCGCCGCAGCGTCACGGCGCCTCCCTTCCCGCGTCTCGACTTCGGGCGGCGGTCCAACCGGACCGAATTCGCCAAGCGGTTCCGTTCCGGCGCCGAAACAAAGATTCGCGGGTGACCTACCGTCCGTTGGCCTATTTGGACCACTTGACGCAGGGGTAAATTGATGCAACTTTAGGTTGCGGACTCAATCAGAGATTGCCGTATCCATGGGGGATTTTCTGTCATGCGGGCTAGTCTTTTGGCTCCTGCCGTCGCAGCGGTTTTCTTATCAACCGCCGCAAGCGCGGCCACGATTAGGATCTTGCAGCCAGACGGAACGCTGTTCGCTCCGGCCCAATACGGACCAGCGGCGACTTTCGATAATGAGCCCGCGACGCCGTACGGAAACACAAGCCCGCCGGCCGGAACGTTTACCGACGGCGGCGGCCAGTTCTCCGGCGCCGGCCTGGTCATGAACAATTTTGGCGGCCCGTCGCTGGGTCTTTATGCGACCCCTTTCGGCGACGGCACGAATTATATGGCGGTGCTGGGCGGAAGCAGCGAAGATATCCTTTATTCGACGCTGAGGGACAGCTTCGGCATGTACTGGGGCTCGGTCGATGCGTATAATTCGCTCGCCTTCTATGATGGGAATACTTTGGTGGCGACCGTCACCGGAAGCCAGGTGGGACCCCTGCTGGCGAACGGGGGTCAATCCGGATATTCGTCCAATGGCTTTGTCCTGATCACTTCCCTGCCGAGCTTCAACGAAGTGGTCGTCGCCTCGGGCGCCAATTCTTTCGAGTTCGACAACGTGGTCGCCGGCGTTCCTGAGCCATCGACCTGGGTGGTCCTCATGCTCGGCTTCGTCGCAGTTGGTTACGCGGGTCGTCGTGTGCGAAAGGACGACCGGTATTTGCCTGAAGTTGCCTGAAGCGCTCTGAGCTCGAGATCGGAAAGGCCGCCTTCGGGCGGCCTTTTTCTGTACGCGACAGACTTTGACTCGACCAGGCTTCCGGAATTCCGTCCCAGCGCGCCAAAATCTTCAGCCTGCCCGCCCTCGCCCTACACCGGCACGACGTCGACCTCGACTTCGAGCCGGGCGCGGCCTGAGGACAGGACCAGGCTTTCGATCGGGGAGGCGTCGGAATAGTCGCGTCCGCGCGCGACCACGATATGATCGTTGTGCACGGCGATCGCGTTGGTCGGGTCGAAGTCCTTCCACCCGAGGGCCGACCCGCACCACAGCGACGCCCAGGCGTGCGAGGCGTCGGCGCCCTCGAGCCGCTCCTTGCCCGGCGCGGAAATGGTCCGGATGTAGCCGCTCACGTAAAGCGCCGGCAGCGCGAGGCCGCGCAAGGCGGCGATCATGATATGGGCGAAGTCCTGGCACACGCCGCGACGAAGCTCGAAGGCTTCGGCGGCGGGCGTATTCACCTTTGTCGCGTCAGGATCGTAGACGAAGTCGGCGCGGATCCGCCGGCTTAGCTCCATCGCCGCGTCGTGAACGGGGCGGTTCGCGGAAAAGCTGTTGCGCGCATAAGCGGTGGCGGCTTCGAACAGCGCGATGCGCCGCGAGGGAAAGAGCCCCGCCGCCGGCGAGTCCGCGGCAAGCGAGGCCACGGCGAGCGCCTCGGCAGCGACGCTTTCCCACGCGGGCGAATGCGTCGGCGCGGGCGGGCGGTCGACCCGGACGCGGGAATTCGCCGCGATCGACAGCTCGCGGTGCGGCGTCTCGATCCTGAGGCTCGTCACCCGGTTGCCGAAGGGATCGACCCATTCGGTCGCCGGCACGGACGCGGGCTTCGTCGTCAGGCTGACGGCTTCGAGGGTCTGACCGCCGCCGGTCACGGGCGTCAGCCGCAGGACGCCGGTCGTCAATTCGACCATCGAGCGGTGAGTGTAGCGGGTGACGTGGCTGACGTCGTAGATCACGCCAGCCCCGTGATTTTCTCCGCCCGGCCGTGGCCGGCCCCCTGAAGAAAATACCGCGACGCGATCGCGTTGGCCAAGTCGAGCAGACTCTGTTCGATCGTCAAGATCCGCGCATCGTCGAGGGCCTCGGCGCGCTCGGTCGCCAGCTCGGCGGCCAGCAGCGTCGTCAGCCGCCGCGGCTCCTCGGGAATTCCGTCCCGGCGCAATTCCGGCAGCGTGCGGATGCCCTCGTCGATGCGATTGACCTGAAACACCACCGAACGCGGGTTGAAGGGATCGAGCAACGCCATGTCGCGCACCGGCGCCAGCGCCAGGCCGACGAGGTATCGGGAAGAGTAGGTGATCTGCGAATTGATGAGATCGAGCATGACGCCCAGCGAATGCTCGGTCGCGTCGTTGGCGGCGAACTGGCGCATCAGGCGGCAGGTGTTGGCGCCGCGCTCGACGCAGCGTCCCATCTCATAAAACACCCAGCCAGCGCCGCGATTGAAATTCTCGTCGAACAAGCCGGACAGCGCGGCGATGGTGGTCAGCGCTTCGTCGGCGAGATCGACGATCTCGCCGGCCGAGAAGCGCCGGGCGGGCGCCGGATCGATCCCGCTTTCCAGCCGCCCGATCAGTTCCCAGGTTTGCAGCGTCAGCCGCTCGCGGATGACCGAAGCCGCGGTCCGGGCGGAGCGGGCGAGCGATAGGGCCGATCCATAGCTGGAAGCGTCGCGCAGCCCTTGATTGGCGATCGCAGCTGCTCCCTTCGCCAGCTCCGCCGCATCGACCGCGCCCCAACCGACCAGGACGCCCATCAACCGCTGGAGCGACTGGCGCCCGGCGCGCCTCGGAGCGTCCGGGTCCACCGAACGCGCGCTCAAGCAGCGAACCACCCTCAGCGTCGCTTCCGCCCGCTCCAGATAGCGCCCGAACCAGAATAAATTGTCCGCCGCGCGGCTCGGCAGATTGCCGAGAAGGCGCGTGATCCGGACGCTTTCCAGCGACGGCAGATTGCTGGAGACCTCGACCGGATTCTCGGCCAGAACCCAGACGTCGGCCGATTCGACGCCGTCCCCCATCGAGACCGCGCGCGCGTCGGGGCGGTCGGAGATGCGGCAGAATCCGCCCGGCATGACCCGCCAGCCTTCCGGCGTCGCGGCGCAATAGACGCGCAGCACGAACGGCCGCGGCTCCAGCCTGCCTTCCGCCCAGCGGGGCGTGGTCGACAGGCCGACGATGTCCTGTCCGACGAAATCTAGTCCTCGGGCGGCGATCGCGTCGCGCAGCCGGCTCCGTTCGCTCTTGGTCAGTTCCGCGCCGATGACGCTCGAACGTCCCTCGATCCCGGGCAACGTGTTTCCGAACGCCGGAGCGATCGAAATCTCGTCGAATTTGTCCAGGACCCGCTCGCGTTCGCGCGGCTGGCCGCACCACCAGGTCGCGATATTGGGCATCAGCAGGTCCTGGCCGATGAGGCGCTGCGCCAGCGCGGGCAGGAACGCCAGCATGGCGCGCGATTCGACCATTCCCGCGCCCGGCATGTTCTCGACCGCGACGCCGCCTTGCCGGATGGCCTTGAGCAGGCCCGGAACGCCGATGCGCGAAGACGCGTTGAGTTCGAGCGGATCGCACCAGTCCGCGTCGATATATCTCCAGATGACGTCGCAACGCTTGAGGCCGGCGATGGTGCGCACGAACACCCGGCCGTCGCGCATGACCAGATCGTCGCCTTCGACCAGCAGGAACCCGAGGTAGCGCGCCAGATAGGCCTGTTCGTAATAGGTCAGGCTCAAGGGGCCGGGGCTCAGGATTCCGATCCGGGGCTCGGCCCGGTGACCGGCCGATCCCATTCCCGCGGCGAGCGCGCGAAAGAACGGCGCAAGCCGTTCGACGTTGAGCTGGGCGTAAAGATCGGGAAACGCCTGCGAGACGACGAGGCGGTTTTCCAGCGCATAGCCGCATCCGGACGGCGCCTGGGTCCGGTCGCCGAGCGCCCACCAGGCGCCGTCGGGTCCCCGGCCGATGTCGACGGCGTAAAGGCGCAGCCATCGTCCGCCGGGCGGAACCACGCCGCGCATCGCCGCGACATAGTTGATCGAGCCGGCGACCGCGGCGGGGGGAAGCGCGCTGTCGCTGATCAGGCGGCCTTCGCCATAGACGTCGGCAAGCACCCGTTCGAGCAGGTCGGCGCGCTGAACGACGCCCTCGGCGATCCGCTTCCATTCCGCCTCGGGGATGAGCAACGGCATGCGGCTGATCGGCCAGACCCGCTCGTCCTTTTCGCCCGCGACGCGATAGGTGAGTCCGCGATTGCGGATCCGACGATCCGCCGCCGAGAAACTCTGCTGCATCTCGTTGGGCTCATAGGCGGCGAGCGCCGAGAGCATGGCGAGCCAATGCGGACGGCCCCGGCCGTTCGCGTCCATGAATTCATCCGGAATCCCAGGAAGCGGCGCGTAGTAGCGCGTCCAGGCCCGGAGCCGCTTCGAACTCGCGGCATGGGCGGCGACCGCAGGCGAAGTTCGTCCAGTCAATCGACCCCCGTCGTTCGCTGTTGAGGATTCGAGCGTCCGATTCGTCCCGGTCGGCGGCCCAATTCGATCAATATGCCCGTCAAGCCGGTCTCGCGCCAGCGGGGCGTCAACTTATCCGCGCACAAGTTTTCCTGGGTCTGTCGCCGCCGGAGACGCAAAACGTGGCCGACATGCCCTTGCCCCGTCGCGGGCGGCGCCTCTAAGTGCGACATCGGCGATCAGCTTCAGTCAGCATGAATGCGTCGGCGGCGCCGGGAGAGTTGGGACCATGACAAAGTCGTTGCTACGGCTCGCGGTTGCGAGCGTCGTCGCGGTCGCCGCGGTTTGCGCGGCGTCGGCGGAGTCGTCCGATCCCGACCTGATCTTCCGCAAGTCCACGACATTCAAGCTTCTGACGCCGGAGGACAAGCTGGCGGTCTACGGCATCGACGATCCGCTGGTCGAAGGCGTGGCCTGCCATTACACGACGCCGGAGAAGGGCGGCCTTTCCGGCGCGCTCGGTCTGGCCGAACAGACGTCCGACATTTCGCTTGCCTGCCGTCAATACGGTCCGATCAAATTCAAGGGCAAATTCTCCCAGGGCGACGTGGTTTTCAGCGAGCGCCGGTCGATCTTGTTCAAGAAGATGCAGATCGTCCGGGGGTGCGACGCCAAGCGGAACATTCTGGTCTATATGACCTACAGCGACAAACTGATTGAAGGATCGCCGAAGAATTCGACCTCGACCGTGCCGATCGCGCCTTGGGGGCAGGGCGACGGCCAGGTTCAGAAATGCGCCGATTACCTGCGGTAGCAGCGCCGACGGCCTTAAGGCCATGTTATGACGGCCCCGGCATGTTTGGGCGATGTCGCTCGCCCTGCCCATCGCCGCCCGCTCCGAGAGCGGACAGACCTCGGATGCGCGCCTTTCGGGGCTGACGATCGCGCTCGCGGCGACGTTCCTGTTCGCGCTGTCGATTTTCTCGCTCAAGGTTCTGGGCGACGGCGACACCTGGTCGCATCTGGCGACCGGCGAATGGATCCTGGCCCACGGCGCCGCGCCGCATGCCGATCCCTTCAGCAATTCGATGGCGGGCGCGCCTTGGACCGCGCATGAATGGCTGTCAGAGATTCTGCTGACGCTCGCCTTCCGCTGCGGCGGCTGGAATGGCGTGGTGCTGATGACCGGGGTCGCCGCGGCGAGCGCGGCGCTGATCGTCGGATTGAGGGTCGCGCGCGACCTCGGCGGAGCGGCGCTCGCGGTCACGGTCACGCTCGGCGCGGGCCTGGCGACGCCCGATCTGCTTGCGCGCCCGCATGTGCTGGCGCTCCCGATCCTCGCGGGCTGGAGCGCGGGTCTCTTGCGCGCGCGCGATCGGGGCAGGGCGCCGCCGCTGGCGTTCGCCGCGCTGATGATCCCGTGGTCGAACATGCATGGCGGCTTCATCTTCGGCCTGGCGCTGATCGGCCCGTTCGCGCTCGAGGCGCTCCTGGCCGCGCCGCGCGAGGCGCGCCTGGCGGTTTTCAGGGATTGGGCGCTGTTCGGCCTGACCGCGCTCGTCGCCGCGCTGGTCAATCCCTACGGAATCGAGGCGCTGCTGTTTCCGTTCCGCCTGCTCGGCGTCGCCGGCCTTTCGCGCATCAGCGAATGGCAGGCTCAGGATTTCAGCCGGGTCGGGCCGATGGAGATCGCGCTCCTGGTTCTGATCGGCTTCGCGCTGACCCGGCCGGTCAGGATGCCGCTGATCCGGGCGGCGACGCTGATCGGGCTGATCGCGATGGCGCTGCAGCATTCGCGCCATGAGCTGTTGCTCGCAATCGTCGGCCCGATGCTGCTGGCGAGGCCGATCGCCGAGGCGATCGGGGCCGCGAACGCGGTCGAGGACTGGGGCCGCGTCGCCCGGATCGCGCTGACCGCAAGCCTCGCCGCCGTGCTGGCGCTCGGCGCATCGCGGCTGATGCGGCCGATCGAGCGCGTCGACGGGACCGCGGCGCCGATCTCGGCGCTCCAGGCGGTTCCGCCCGAACTGCGCGCCAGGCCGGTCCTCAACGACTACGGCTTCGGCGGCTATCTGATCTGGTCGCACGTGCGGCCCTTCATCGACGGGAGGGCCGACATGTACGGGGGGAGGATGCTGAGCCTCTACGGCGAGCTTGCGGCCGGCGATCCGAAGGCGGTCGAAGAGACGCTGAAGCGCTACCGTATCGCCTGGACCATCTTCGCCCCCGACGCGCGGATCGTGGCGACCCTCGACCGCGAACCGGGCTGGCGGCGGCTCTATTCCGACGCCTTCGCGGTCGTCCATGTGCGCGACGACGCCGCGCCGGCGCCTTAAAGGAGTTTGAGGGACGCCGAGCGCGAAGGCCGATCTTGCGTCGCGCCATAACGTTCGGAGGCGGGTTGTCGCGTTTGACGAGTAGCGCAAATGGTAATACCCCTATGGAAAGGTATTACCAGAGACGCTCGATGGCGACCAATGTCACGATCAAGGGGCAGGTGACCTTGCCCAAGGCGGTTCGCGAAGCGGCGGGCATTCGGCCCGGCGACAGGGTGACAGTGCGCGCCCGCGCTGAAGGGGGCGTCATCGTCGAGCGGGAGACCGCGCCCGGCGCGGAAGCGGCGTTTCGCGCTGATTTGGAAGCGCTCGCGCGCCGTCGTCCGCTGGCGAAAGGCCCATTCGGCGATCGGACGACCGACGAAGTCATGCGCGTGCTGCGGGGCGACGATTGACGCTCGTCGGCGCCAATGTGCTGATCGACATTTTGACCGGCGATCGCCTGTGGGCCGCCCGGTCGATCGCGGCGCTGAGCGCCCGCGCGGCGCGTGGGCCGCTCGCCATCAATGATATTGTCTACGCCGAACTGTCGGCCGGCTTCGCCGAACAGGATGATCTCGACGCGGCGATCGCCGAAATGCGCCTGACGCATGCGCCGATGAGCCGGTCTGCGCTGTTCCTTGCCGGACAGGCTTTCCGCCGCTATCGCATGAGCGGCGGCGTGCGGCCCAACGTCCTGCCCGACTTCTTTCTCGGCGCCCAGGCAAGCGCCGAGCGCTGGCCGCTGCTGACGCGGGACGCGCGGCTCGCCCGGAGCTATTTTCCGGACGTCGCGCTTGTCGGAGTCTAGGCGCTCGCCTGGCGGAGCGCGAAGGATCGGAGCGTGAGCCCGGCGCTTTCGCGCGACCTGCGGATCGGACGGCTGATTCGAGGCGCGGCTGATTTTCTGCTCGCCGAGCGCATTGTCCGCGACTTCTCGACCAGGCTCGCGGTCGCCGACGCCCTGCATCTGGCGAGCGCGGCCAACGCCGACGCCGCGATCGCGACCCTCGACGCCAGATTAGCCGAAGCGGCGCGGATGCGGGGCGTGGAGGTCGCGGCGCTGGAATAGGGGCCTCAGACGCTCTTGCCGAGATGCTTTTCGATCAGGTCCGGCCGCCCTATCGACTCCCACGCCTTCGCGCCCTCGCGATGCCGGCGGCTCCTCGGCGTCGCGGCGCGGCGGGCGAGGCGATTGTGCGCGGCGCCGATCGAATAGGGTTCGGGAATACTGCCGTAGAGCGCCAACGCCTCGCGCCAACGCTCGCAGCGCCGCCGCGATAGCGCCCTTTGCCTCGTCGATATCGCCGAGGCCTCTGGATGCAATTGGCCTCGCCGAGCACGGCGCCGACCTTTTGGTAGAGCGGCAGCGCCGCCTCGTAACGCTCGCGCGCGCCCTCGTGATCGGAGCGGCGAAGGCGCGATTTCGCCGAGGCTCTTGATGCAATTGGCCTCGCCGAGCACGTCGCCGACCTTTCGGTAGAGCGGCAGCGCCGCCTCGTAACGCTCGCGCGCGCCCTCGTGATCGGAGCGGCGAAGGGCGATGTCGCCGAGGCTCTTGATGCAATTGGCCTCTCCGAGCACGTCGCCGACCTTTCGGTAGAGCGGCAGCGCCGCCTCGTAGCGCTGCGCGCGCCTCGTGATCGGAGCGGTAAGGGCGATTCGCCGAGGCTCGATGTAATCGTGAAACCGCTTTGCCGCCGCTGGCAAGGACGCCGTCGAAGCAAGGCCGGTCAACGTAATGGAACTCGGCAAGCCCCCGCACTGCGTCCGAAACGCCTTCAGGCAACTCGGACTCCCGCAGCGACACGCCGATCAGAGCGTCGAGATTGCCCGCTTCCGCGATCAGCCCTTCGCTGACCTCGCCCCATCGGCCCGTTCCGGCGTTTCGACCTGACGCGGCGCGCTTCAGGAACAGTTTTATCAGCCGCGTCCCGGTCCTGCGCCTCGGGCGGAAATTCGGCCAGCAGCAGTTCGCGCACCGGCGCCAGCAGGCGCCAGCGGCCGTCTGGGCGGCCGGCGAGGCGGGCGCCTTCGAGCCGCGTCGCGGCGCCGCGCTCCTCTCTTGTCGGCTCGCCGTCGCTCAAGATCGTGCGGCTGTCGGCCTCGGCCATGCCGTCCGGCAGCAGCGCCATCAGGCGGATCAGGCGATGCGCGGGGCTCGGCGGATTGAGCGCTTCGAGCGAGAGGCCGAGCGACACCCTGAGGCTCGTCATGCGATCGTCGGCCGCCCCGCGTCGCAGCAGATCGGCGCGCCGGTCGCTCCAGTCGGCGGCGAGGCCCTTCAGGTTTGACTTGCCCGCGGCGTTGGCGGCGAGCAGCTCGATCGACAACGGATGGCCGTCGAGCGCGCGCAAGAGATCGGGCAGGGCGGGGTCGGCGGCAAACTGATCGCCAGCATGGCGCAGGAACAGCGCGCGCGCTTCGTCTTCGCCGAGCCGTTCGACGTCCTGCAGCGTGACGCGCGCCGGGGCCGGGGATATGCGGCGTGTCGCCGCGCACCGTGATGACGAGCCGCAGCCCCTCGATCTCCGCCAGCCGTCCGAGCAGCGCCTCGGTCGCGGCCATGTCCTTGCGCCAAGGCGTTTCCAGATTGTCGAGGATCGCCAGCGTCGGCGCGTCGGCGCAGGCGGCGGCGATTGTCGCCTCCACTTCCGGCGCCGCGCGCGAGGCGGCGAGGCCGAGATCGGCGGCGACGTCCTCGCGGTTTTTCTGCCGCTCGCGAATGATCGCGATTTCCTTGTCCACGACATAGTCGGAAGACGTCGAATGGCGCGAGACCAACAACACGAAAACGTCGCACTCGCGCAGCTCGCGCTCGATTTCCGGGTCCCAGTCGTCGCCGCCCCGCATCAGCGTGTCGACCCAGATATCCACCGCGCCGTTCTTGACCGCCGGGCGGAGGTGGTCTCTCACAAACGTCAGCCATTTGACCTCGCCCTCGACGGGCTTCTCCGGCTCGTCCGCATGGGCGTAGCTGATGAAGATGATTGGTTTGGTTCCGGGGGTCGGCATGGAACGCGGCGTCCGTGAGGCCTTGAGCTTGCGCTCCAATTCACTCAAGTCAAGGCGTTAAGCCTCAAGCCGCGCCTCACGCGCCCTTGACCCTTCCTCGCGCCTCATGCGCTCTTGGCCGTAGACTTCGCGCCCGATCAGCATGCGCCGAATCCCGCTGGCGCCGGCGCCGGGATTCGGGGAGAGGCTGGCTGGGTCCGCCTTTCGTCCGCCTCTTTGTTGTTCGACCTTGGCCGGGCGACGACCGCGGCGCGGATGGCCGGCTTCGGGACGAAAGCCGCGAAGGTTTGCTGGAGGAACGCTAAAATGGCTGACGATGAGGCTGGGCCAGCCGGTCCCGATCTGACGCTGGGGATCCTTCTCACTCAACTGCCGGACGGCGGCATGCTGGTCGGCCATGTGGGCGATGAGCAGGTGCTGGTGGCGCGCCGGGGAGCCGACGTGTTCGCCATCGGCGCTCTCTGCAGCCATTACCACGGCCCGCTGGGGGACGGACTCCTGGTCGACGACACCGTGCGCTGTCCCTGGCATCACGCCTGCTTCGACTTGCGCACCGGCGAGGCGTTGCGCGCGCCGGCCTTCAGTCCGGTCGATACGTGGGCGGCAGAGCAGCGCGACGGCAAGGTCTACGTGCGGGAGAAGCGCGCTCGGCCAAGCGCAAAGCCCCGCGTCAAGACGGGAGCGCCGAACAAAATCGTGATTGTCGGCGGCGGCGCGGCCGGGTTCGCCGCGGCGGATATGCTTCGACGACAGCGATACGAGGGCGAAATCGTCATGCTCAGCAGCGACGACGCGCCGCCGGTCGATCGGCCCAACCTTTCCAAGGACTATCTCGCGGGCAGCGCGCCGGAGGAGTGGACGCCGCTGCGCGACCCGGGCTTCTACTCCGAAAACGCCATCGACCTTCGTCTCAAGACGACCGCGAGCCGGATCGACAACGCCCGGCGCGAGGTCACGCTCGCCAACGGCGACAACGTTCCCTTCGACCGGCTTCTCCTGGCGACAGGCGCTGAGCCGGTGCGCCTGTCAATCCCCGGCGCAAAGCCCTCGGACGTGCATGTGCTGCGCACGCTTGCCGACAGCCGGGCGATCATCGAACGGGCGAAAACGGCGCGGCGCGCGGTGGTGCTGGGGGCGAGCTTCATCGGGCTCGAAGTCGCGGCCGCGTTGCGCGCCAGGGATATCGAAGTCCATGTCGTGGCGCCCGAGGAACGGCCGATGGAGCGAATTCTGGGCCCGGGCCTGGGTCGCTTCGTGCAGGCGCTGCACGAGGAGCACGGCGTCGTGTTTCATTTGCGGGACAAGGCGAGCGGCTTTGAGGGCGGACGACTGACGCTCGAGGGCGGAACCGTCCTCGAGGCTGATCTCGTCGTCGCGGGCGTCGGCGTTCGTCCGCGCGTCGAGCTCGCCGAAGCAAGCGGTCTGGCGCTGGATCGCGGCGTCAGCGTCGACGCCTACCTCGAAACGAGTTCGCCGGGGATTTTCGCCGCCGGCGACATCGCGCGCTGGCCCAATTCGCACAGCGGCGCGGCCATTCGGGTCGAGCACTGGGTGGTGGCGGAACGTCAGGGACAGATCGCGGCCCTCAACATGCTCGGGCGGCGCGAACGATACGCCGACGCTCCATTCTTCTGGAGCCAGCACTACGATGTCCCGATCAACTATGTCGGTCACGCCGAGACCTGGGACGAACTCGCCGTCGAAGGCGATATCGCCGCCAGAGACTGCCTGGTGCGCATGAAGCGCCAGGGGCGAACGCTCGCCGCAGCGTCGATCTTCCGCGATGTTCAGAGCCTCGAGGCCGAGGTGAGCATGGAACGAAACCCAATGCGCTAGGACAAGCCTCGCCTGGATGGAGGCGCCTCAGGCGCTCTTGGCGTAGAGCTCGCGCCCGATCAGCATCCGCCGGATCTCGCTGGTCCCGGCGCCGATCTCATAGAGCTTGGCGTCGCGCAGCAGGCGTCCGAGCGCAGTGTCGTTGGTGTAGCCGGCGCCGCCCAGTATCTGGATCGCGTCGAGCGCCGCCTGGGTCGCGCGTTCGGAGGCGTAGAGGATCGCGCCGGCGGCGTCCTCGCGGGTGGTCTGGCCGCGATCGCAGGCCTTGGCGACGGCGTAGACGTAAGCCCGCGCCGCGTTCATCCCCACGTACATGTCGGCGAGCTTGCTCTGGATCAGTTGGAAGGTCCCGATCGGCTGGCCGAACTGCTTGCGCTCATGGACATAGGGCAGCGCGACGTCGAGCGCCGCCTGCATCAGGCCGAGCGGGCCGGCCGAGAGCACCACCCGCTCGTAGTCGAGGCCGCTCATCAGCACCCCGACGCCCTTGCCGACCTCGCCCAGCACGTTCTCCGCCGGAACCTCGCAATCGGCGAAGATCAGCTCCGAGGTGTCGGAGCCGCGCATCCCGAGCTTGTCGAGCTTCGCTCCGTGCGAAAAGCCCTTCATGCCGCGCTCGACGATGAAGGCGGTGATGCCGCGCGCGCCGGCCTCCGGATCGGTCTTGGCGTAGACGATCAGCGTCTCGGCCACCGGGCCGTTGGTGATCCACATCTTCGCGCCATTGAGCACGTAGCGGTCGCCCTTGCGCAGCGCGCGGGTCGTCATCGACACCACGTCCGAGCCGGCGTTCGGCTCCGACATCGCCAGCGCCCCGACATGCTCGCCGGAAATAAGGCTCGGCAGATAGCGCGCCTTCTGGTCGGCGTCGCCGTTGCGCACGATCTGGTTGACGCACAGGTTGGAATGCGCGCCGTAGGAGAGGCCGACCGAGCCGGAGGCGCGCGAGACTTCCTCCATCGCCACGCAATGTTCGAGATAGCCCAGCCCCAGACCCCCGTATTCCTCCGGGGCGGTGATCCCGTGCAGGCCGAGCGCGCCCATCCTGGGCCAAAGATCGCGCGGGAACAGGTTGTCGCGGTCGATCGCGGCCGCGCGGGGCGCGATCTCTTTTTCGGCGAAGGCCCTGGCGCTGTCGCGGATCATCCCGGCGCTCTCGCCGAGATCGAAGTCGAACGGACGGGGAGCGTTGGGGATCATGGCGGCCCGGGGCGGCTGGAGGGCGGTTGAGCCGACCTTGGCCGCATTCGGCGGCTCTTGGCAAGCGCGGACCGCGACGCCGGGATTTGGCTTTACCGCCGTTTTTCCGCGCGGGTCTAGCGTTTTCAAAGACTTACGCCCCCGTTTACCGCCGCCTCGTCAAGAGCGGCCCGACGCGGCGCACGCGTCGGAGCGCGGGGAGAATCGCGGCGAAAGGAGCGCCGGATCGCGGCGCGCCGCCGGCCGCGATCTCAGGCGCCGTGAACAACGAAATAAAATAACATAAATTCAATAATTTATGATGATATATTAATCAGTTGAATCAACAAGCCGAGCGGCTGTGCGCCGGTTGGCGCAACCGCCTGCGCGACTCTCGGATCGTTCATTGGTTGGACAAGGACAGTTTGAGGCGGCCCAACTCCCCGACCCGCGCGGGATTCTGATTTCTGGCGATTTCGCTGGACGCGTCATACTCGCCAGCGTAAAGATCCGTAAAGAAATTTATCCAAATCATTGAGGCTGGCCGAAGCGGAAGGGAAAGTGCACGCGCAGCCCAAGAACGAGTCAGCGCGCGTGTAGGATAGTTGTCGCCTGGGGGGTGAACGCAGAGGTCTTCGAGTGTCTGGCGATCAGCTTGTTGCTTATCCCGTTTGGGACGCTTCAACGCGATGGTTCCACTGGATCAACGCGTTGTCGGTGCTGTGCCTGTTGGCGATTGGCCTTCTCATCCTTTTCTCCGGCGACCTCGGCGTCTCCCCGGCAGGGAAAGTCACGATCAAGACGATTCATGTCTGGGTCGGATACGTGATGACCGTCAATCTGCTTTGGCGGTTCGTCTGGGCGTTTTTCGGCAACCGGTACGCGCGCTGGCGATCGATCCTGCCTGGCGGGCGAGGGTACTTCAGGTCGCTGGAAGCCTATGTTTCGGCGTTTCTCGCCGGCCATCCCAAACACTATCTGGGCCATAATCCAATTGGTCGAGTGGCTGTTCTTGTCATCCTCTTGCTCCTCGTCGTCCAGGTCGGGACGGGACTCCTCCTGGCCGGCACGGACATCTTCTATCCGCCCTTCGGGAGGTGGATCGCTGGTTGGATCGCGGCTCCGAATATCGACCCTGTCACGCTCACCCCGCTTGCGCGCAATCTGATGGATCCCAAAGCCTACGCGGCGATGCGCTCGTTCCGTGCGCCGTTCGCCGAGGTGCATGAAATCGGCTTCTATCTGCTTGCGGCCGTCGTCTTCGTGCACGTGGTCGCCGTGGTCGTGACCGAGTTGCGCGGAGGAGGGACTCTGGTTTCGGCGATGGTGACGGGCCGGAAGATCGTTTCCGGCCGGCCAGAGGATGCTTGAGGACCGAGGGAGCAGCGAAAAGGGAGGACGTCCTGATGAGTTCAAAAATTGCCGCCGCATTGGCGTTCGGGTGCTGCTTCGCGGCGTCAGCCGTCGCGCAGGAGGATCTGATGGCGCGGGCAAAGCAGCAGTTTCAACCGATTCCGGCCGCTCCTCCGGAGCTTCCCGGCAACCCCGCGTCGCCGGCCAAGGTCTTGCTCGGCAAGATGCTGTTTTTCGACCCGCGTCTCTCCGCGAGCCACGTCATCAGCTGCAACTCGTGTCACAATATCGGGCTCGGCGGCGTGGACGCCGAGTCGACCTCGCTCGGCCACCGCTGGCAGCACGGCGGGCGCAATGCGCCGACGGTGTTCAACGCGGTTTTCAACAAGGCGCAGTTCTGGGACGGACGCGCAAAGGATCTCGAGCAGCAGGCCGGCGGACCGATGGTCAATCCGGTCGAGATGGCGTCGCCCACCGCCCATGTGGCGGAACAGCTGAAAGGCACGCCGGGGTATCGCGACGCTTTCGCCAAGGCGTTTCCAGGCGAAAAGGATCCGGTCTCGCTCGCCAACGCGCAAAAGGCGATCGCCGTGTTCGAGGCCACGCTGATCACGCCGAACGCGCCGTTCGACAAGTTCCTTCGAGGCGACGCCAATGCGCTTTCAGACACGCAGAAGCAGGGGCTCGCCCTGTTCATGGACAAAGGCTGCGCCGCCTGCCACAACGGCGTCAATGTCGGCGGCGGAATGTACGCGCCGTTCGGCGTCGTCGAGAAGCCTGGGGCCAGTTTCCTGCCGCCCGATGACAAGGGGCGCTTCATGGTGACGAAGACGCCGAGCGACGAATATGTCTTCAAGGTCCCGACGCTGCGGAACATCGCGCTCACGGCTCCGTATTTTCACACGGGTCAGGCTTGGGATCTGCGACAGGCGGTGGAGGTCATGGGGGTCAGCCAGCTGGGCGCTCAGCTGACCGGAGACGAGGTCGACAAGATCGTGAGCTTCCTCGACAGTCTGACGGGCGAGCAACCGCAGGTGACGTATCCCATTCTTCCGCCGAGCGGCGCCCGAACTCCGCAGCCTCAGCCTTAAAGCGGACTCTCTTAAGCTCGGCGCCAGCGGCCTATACGAGTTGCTCGACCTTGGGTCCCGTGTGGCTCGAAAGGTTGTCCATGACCACGATGTCGCCTTTCGAGAGCGTGATCGTCTTGCAATGACCGTGCGGAATGGCGGCGCGCAGCCTTCGTCCGCGCCGCTTTCAGCCCATCCTCAGCCGCTCAAAAACCCGTTTGAGAAACGGTGGGGAGTCCCATCGCCGTAAAGCGTGCGCCCCGACGGCGCGCATCGCCAGTGGAGGAAGGCTCCACGCAGGGAGTCGCCGATAGCCCCTGTAGCTGACGATCGGTTTCGCCCGGCGGCTGGCGGGATCGAAGCCTCGCGACAAAGGCCGCCTTGGGCGGCTGAGCAAGTCGGCGGCCCGTAACGCGAGTGAAGCTCGAGCAGGCCTCGAAAGTCGAAGATGCGAACGCCGACCCGCCGAATCCCCGGCTTTACGGTTGCGTCGAGGAAGGGCGCTGCCGGTCGCACCGCAGCGCCGATGGCGACCGTCCAAGGTTGCCAATTCTCGTCTATGGCGGCAGGATCAGATCAAAAAGGGCTTTTCATCGGGGCGGGCTGAAGTCTCACCCGACTGATCTTCGGAGAGGAAGCGATATGAACGAACATTCCGCAACCCTGCAGCGCGAGGCGTCATCCGACCAGACGCCGGTCCCGAAGATGGCGCGTTCGCTTCTCGGCAAATACGCGCGGCTATTCGATAGTTCTCCTGTATCGTTCAAGGTCGTTCTCCCCGACGGCTCCGTGCAACTTTTCGGAAAGGAGGCGCCGCGCTTCGAGGTCACGCTGAAGAACGCCAAGGCGTTGCGCGCGGTGAGCAGCACGGATGAGGGACGCATCGCTGATGCTTACGTCGCTGGCGATATCGATATCGACGGAGACATGCTGGCCCCTTATGCCTTGCGGGGGTCAATGAAGGATTTTCATCCCCTCACTACGATCTGGCGCTTCCTGCAGCCGCTGCTTTTTGGCCAGGTTCGCACGAACAAGCAGGCGATCACCACTCACTATGAAATGGATCCAGACTTCTTCCTGGGCTTCCTCGATCCGAAAACGCCCTGCTACACGCAGGGCATGTACGAGGCGGCGGACGAGCCGCTCGATGTGGCGACCCTCCGGAAGTTCGACTACTGCTTTGAGAAATGCGGTCTGAAGCCTGGCGACCATATCCTTGAGATCGGACCCGGCTGGGGCGCGTGGTTCGAATACGCCTCGCGCCGCGGCGTGAAATGCACGGGCGTCACCATTTCCCAGGTTTCGATCGACTATCTCGCGGAGCGGGCGAAAACCCTCGGTTACGAATGGGAACTGATCAATATCGACCTGCTGGAATACCAGACCGACCGGAAATATGACGCCATCGTCATCATGGGCGTGATTGAGCACCTGCCCGACTACAGGAAGGTCCTCGATAAATTCGTGACGCTGGTCGCGCCAGGCGGCAAGATCTTTCTCGACGGGAGCGCCGACAGGAAGAAATACGAGCAATCGTCCTATATCGTGAAATACATCTACGCCGGCAATCACAGCTACCTGGTTCTGCATGACCTTCTCAAGCAGCTTTCCAACACGCCGCTTGAAATCCTGGAGCTGTTCAACGATCGCGTCAGCTATTTCCTGACCGCCAAGCAATGGGCGGTCAACTTCGACAACAATCGCGAGGCGATCGTCGCCCGCTTCGGCGAGTTCAATTATCGTCGTTTCCGACTTTACCTCTGGGGCGCCGCATACGAGTTTCTCTCAGGCGGCATGTCCTGCTACCGCATGATCCTTCAATCGCCGAAGGCGTTTGAGACCTGATCCGGGGGCGTGCGGCGGCGAGGGGGAAGGGGGATTGGGGGATTACTGATACAAATTGCATAATGTCGCGGTCCGGTCAGGCTGGCTCGATGGCCCGTCTTTCGCGCATCGCCGTTCCCGGCTTGCGCCATCACGGGACGTGAGCGGGGCAATCGTCGACAGGCGCGCGGCGCACCCGGCCGAGCCGGCAAAATCAGGCCGGCCGGCGCTTTCTTCCTTGCCCGGCGCGGGCTTTCCTGCTAGCGGGACGCTTCGCCCGCGCGGGTTTCCGCATGGGCGAATGAAACCCCTGGGCGTTCGCGGTCGGTTCGTTTGCGCCGGCCCGCCGAAACGGCGGAGACAAGGAAGCGCGTTTGACGCGCGGCCTGGTCCGGCGGCGGGCGCCTGAACGTCAACTCGAACCCGTGAGCCGGCGCCGCCCGAATTCGGGCTTCTTAGGAGAACCAATGTCCGCTGTTCAGACCTCCGCGCCCACGCGCGAGGATTTCACCGCGCTTTTGAACGAGACCTACGGCGCCGACGAGGCGTTCGAAGGAACGGTCGTCAAGGGCCGCATCGTCGCGATCGAAAAAGACATGGCCGTGATCGATATCGGCCTCAAGACCGAAGGGCGCGTCGCGCTCAAGGAATTCACCAATCACGGCCGGGACGCCGCCCCGGGCCTCGGCGACGAGGTCGAGGTCTATCTCGAGCGGATCGAGAACGCGCTCGGCGAGGCGGTCATTTCGCGCGACAAGGCGCGGCGCGAGGAGAGCTGGGTCAAGCTCGAGCAGGCCTTCGAGAAGAACGAGAAGGTCGAGGGCGTCATCTTCAACCAGGTCAAGGGCGGTTTCACCGTCGATCTCGATGGCGCGGTCGCCTTCCTGCCGCGCAGTCAGGTCGACATTCGCCCCGTGCGCGACGTCGGGCCGCTGATGAACATCCCCCAGCCGTTCCAGATTCTGAAGATGGATCGCCGCCGCGGCAATATTGTCGTCTCGCGCCGCACCGTGCTGGAGGAGAGCCGCGCCGAGCAGCGTCACGAGATCGTCGCCAATCTCGCCGAGGGCCAGGTGATCGAAGGCACGGTCAAGAACCTCACCGACTACGGCGCGTTCGTCGATCTCGGCGGCATCGACGGCCTGCTGCACGTGACCGACATCGCCTGGCGGCGCGTCAACCATCCGAGCGAGGTGCTGACGATCGGACAGCAGGTCAAGGTGCGCATCATCAAGATCAACCACGAGACGCACCGCATTTCGCTCGGCATGAAACAGCTGCAGGAAGACCCCTGGTCGGCGATCGAAACTCGCTACCAGGTCGGCCAGAAGCTCAAGGGGCGAGTGACCAACATCGCCGACTATGGCGCGTTCGTCGAGCTGGAGCCGGGGATCGAAGGCCTCATCCATGTCTCGGAAATGTCCTGGACCAAGAAGAACGTTCATCCGGGCAAGATCGTCTCGACCAGCCAGGAGGTCGAGGTCCAGGTGCTCGAGGTCGACGCGGCCAAGCGCCGCATCTCGCTCGGCCTCAAACAGACCCTGCAAAACCCGTGGGAAGCCTTCAAGGAGAAACATCCGGTCGGCTCCGTCGTGACCGGCGAGGTCAAGAACAAGACCGAGTTTGGCCTGTTCATCGGCCTCGACGGCGAAGTGGACGGCATGGTCCACCTCTCCGATCTCGACTGGACGCGCCCGGGCGAGCAGGCGATCGAAGACTACAAGAAGGGCGACGAGGTCAGCGCCAAGGTGCTCGACGTCGACGTCGAGAAGGAGCGGATCGCGATCGGGATCAAGCAGGTCGCCAGCGACCCGTTCGCGGCCAAGAAGGGCGGCGAGGAAGGCGCCGGCGAAGGCGACAACCTGCGCAAGGGTTCGGTCGTCACCTGCGAGATCCTCGAAGTCAAGGACGGCGGCCTCGAAGTGAAGATCGCCGGCTCCGATCTGACCGCCTTCATCAAGCGCAACGAGCTGGCGCGCGATCGCGCCGACCAGCGGCCCGAGCGCTTCTCGGTCGGCGAGAAGGTCGACGCGCGCATCACCCAGTTCGACCGCAGGGCGCGCAAGATCGCGGTCTCGATCAAGGCGCTGGAAGTCGCCGAGGAAAAGGAAGCGATCGCTCAGTACGGCTCGGCCAACTCGGGCGCTTCCCTCGGCGACATTCTCGGCGCCGCGCTCAAGGCGCGCGACAAGAGCGACAAGAGCGACAATGCGAAGTAGGGCGCCGCGCGCCCGACCGCCGCTATCGATCGAGGCCCGCGCCGGAGCAATTCCGGCGCGGGCTTTTGCTCAGGAGGGCGCCTCGCGCCGGCAGGCTGTCGCCGCCAGGTACGTCTCAATATGAATGCGGCGGCGCATGGGCGCGCTCGCTCTGTCTATCCCGCTCTGGTATGCTCGACGCATAGAGGAGTGGAACGGGCGAGTGAGCGAGGCGCAAGCAGGAAAGGCTGCGAACTTATGCGCAGGCGCATGTTGCGCGCCGCCTCCGGCCATCCTGCCGCGTAAGCCCTCCATCGATCGCGAGGCCCTTATCCGCGATGCGTTCAGGCTGGAATGGCTGACGATCGGATGGATGAGCGTCGAGGCCGTGGTCGCGATCGCGTCCGGCGTGGCGGCCGGCAGTCTTGTGCTGATGGCGTTCGGACTCGATAGCGTCATCGAGCTGTCTTCGGCCGGCGTGTTGATGTGGCGACTGTCGGTTGAGCTTCGCCGCGGGCAGGCGTTCTCCGAGGGCGCCGAGCGCGCCGCCAGCCGGATCGGGGGCGGGCTGCTTTTCGCCCTGGCCGCCTACGTGACGATCGCGGCGGCGTGGAGCCTTTGGACCCGACACGGGGAGACGTTCTCCTGGCCTGGATTCCTTGTGGCCCTGGCCGCAATCCCGTCCATGCAATATCTGGCGCGGCGCAAAATCGCCGTCGCCGAAAGGCTTGGCAGCCGGGCTCTCCGGGCGGATGCGATTGAAGCCGTGACGTGCGGCTGGCTATCCTTGGTGGTAGTCGTGAGCCTCGCCGTTGAATGGGCATTCGGCGCGTGGTGGATCGAGGGTGTCGGCTCACTGGCGATCGTGTGGCTGTTGGTAAAGGAAGGCCGCGAGGCCTGGTCCGGCCAAGAGTGCGGTTGCTGCTAGCGCTCAGCCGAGGCGGCCCGGGCGCGGGCTTGCGCCCGACAGTCGATGCCCTATACTGACATGTCAGCCCGAGACGGCCTGCGGATCGAAAGTTCGGGGCCGAAAATCCGGGCGGCTATTCGTTTGGGGCCACTCCGAATCGACGACGCGGTCGGCGCGCAAAGCGCCGACGCCCGTCTGACCGGGCGGTCGACACAAACGAACGTGAGGGAGGACGAACATGAACCATTTCCGCCATGTCGCTATCGCCGCCGCCGGCGGCGCCATGTTGACCGCCGCGTGCGCGCTCAGCGCGCCCGCCTACGCCGCCGGTCCCGAAATCGTCGCCGGCCCTTCGGCCGACGCGAAGTGCTTCACGCCGTGGTCCGACAAGACGAAGTTTTTCAAATACCCGGCCAAGAAGGGGCCCTACCGGATCGCGCTCGCCAACGGCTATATCGCCAATACCTGGCGCATTCAGATGATCAAGACCGCCAAGGCCTATGCGGCGCAGCCGGACGTCGCGTCCAAGCTCAAGGAGTTCAAAGTGGTCTCGACCGGCGAGGACGTCGCCGCGCAGATCGCCGCGATCAACAATTTCATCGATTCCGGTTACGATGCGGTGGTCACCGACGCGCAAAATCCGGAGGCGTTCAAGCCGGTCATCAAGCGCGCCAACGCCGCCGGCGTGGTGCTGGTCGCGTTCGACAACATTCTCGACACCGAGGATGCGATCAACGTCAACGTCGACCAGAAGGGCCTTGGCGTCTATTGGGCGAAATGGCTCGACAGCCATCTCCCCAAAGGAGGCAAGATTCTCGAAGTGCGCGGCGTTTCCGGCACCTCGGTCGACAAGGACCGTCACGACGGAATCCACGAAACCCTCAACGCGACCGGAAAGAAGTGGGACATCATCGAAGTCTATGGCAAGTGGGACGATCCGACCGCGCAGAAAGTGACCGCCGACGCCATCGCGGTGCAGAAGCATTTCGACGGCTACACCGCGCAGGGCGGCGACACCGGCGTCGTCCAGGCCATCATCGACGCCAAGCAGCCGTTCGCGCCGTTCGGGGGCGAGACCGAGAACGGATTCCGCAAATTCTGCGCGAAATATAGCGATCAGGGATTGAAGTGCGCCTCCGGCGGCACCGGGCCGGCGCAGGTCGCGGTCGCGATCAAGACCGCGCTCGCCGCGCTGGAAGGGCAGGTGGTGCCGCAGTCGATCAGACTTCCGCTGGCGACCGCCGAAGATCCCAATTTCAAGGATGGCGTGAACTACTACGCCGACCAGTCCGACAATTTCTTTGTCGGCAATTCCTTCCCCACCTGCGGCATCAATTTCACCGCGCAGGAAATCATGGCGCAGTCCAAAGAGAACAAGTAGCTTTCGTTCAGGAGCGTTTCGTCGGGGGACCAGCGGTCCCTCGACGAGCGTGGCGATGCCGCCGCGTCGCGGCTCTGTGGCTTTCTCGCGGGCGAGGTTTGGCGGCGTGACGGAAATGGGGCCGACAGCCGGGCCGATCCTGCGCATGGAAGGCGTTTCCAAGCGTTATGGCGGGGTGCGTGCGCTCGCGAAGGCCAATCTCGTCGTGTTCGCAGGGCGGATACACGCCATCCTCGGAGAGAACGGGGCCGGCAAGTCGACGCTGATCAAGGTTCTCGCCGGCGTCGTCGCGCCCGACGAAGGGCGCATTGTCCTCGACGGCGCCGACGTCGCGTTCGATTCGCCCGCCGCCGCCAATCGCGCCGGAATCGTCTGCATCTTCCAGGAGCTCTCGCTCGTTCCCGACCTCACGGTCGCCGACAACATCGCAATCAGCAATCCCCCCCGCCGGTTCGGCATGATCGATCGTCGCGCGCAGCGCCGCCTGGCCGAGGAAGCGCTTGCGCGCGCCGGCGCGACCGACGTCCATCCGATGGCGCTGGTCAAGGACCTGCCCTTGTCGCGCCGTCAGATGGTGGAGATCGCCAAGGCGCTGGCGCGAAAGCCCCGCGTCCTCATTCTCGACGAGGCGACCTCGGCGCTGACCGTGGCCGACGTCGCCAAGGTGTTCGTGGTCCTGAAGCGTCTGCGCGAGGAGGGACTGGCGCTGCTGTACATCTCCCACCGCATGCACGAGATCGCGGAACTCGCCGACGAGTGCACGGTGTTCAGGAACGGCGCCAACGTCGCGACCTACGCCGCCGGGACCAAGTCCGACAACGAAGTGGTCGAACTGATGATCGGGCGCGAATACAGCCAAGTCTTTCCGCCCAAGCCGGCGGCGCGCGTGAGCGAAGCGCCGCCATTGCTGGAAGTGAAGAACCTGAGCTGGTCGGATCGCCTGCGCGGCATCTCATTCGCCGCGCGGGCCGGCGAGGTCGTCGGCCTCGGCGGCCTCGACGGGCAGGGCCAGCGCGAACTTCTGCTGGCGTTGTTCGGCGTACTGCGCGGCGTCACGGGCGAGATCATCGTCGGGGGAACGCGCGTTTCGCCTTCGAGCCCGCACGCCGCCAAAGCCGCGGCGATCGGCATGGCCCTGATCCCCGAGGACCGAAAGACGGAAGGCTTGATGCTGCCGATGTCGGTGCGCGAAAATCTTTCGTTCGCCGCGCTCCAGCGCATTTCGACCGGCGGCGTGATCGACAGCGCCCGGGAAAAAAAACTGGTCGGCGAAATGGTCGATCTGCTGGCGATCCAGACGGCCGGAACCGACATTCCGGCGGCCGCGCTGTCGGGCGGCAACCAGCAAAAAGTGGTCATCGCCAAGTGGCTGATGGCCGAGCCGCGCATCATTCTGCTCAATGATCCGACCCGCGGCATCGACGTCGGCACCAAGCAGGAGATCTATGTCTTGCTGCGCCGCCTCGCAGAGTCCGGCGCCGCGATCGTGTTCTACACCACCGACTACAGCGAGTTGATCGGCTGCTGCGATCGGGCGCTGGTGCTCTACGACGGCGCCGTCACGCGTGTGCTCGCCGGCGCGGAGATCACCGAACGCGCGCTGATCAGCAGCGCGCTCAACATCTCGCCCGAATCCGAGGGCGCCATGGCCATGGGAGCAAGCCGGTGAGCGACTGGCGCTACCGCCTCGGGCAGAATCGCGGAACGCTGCTCGCCTTCGTGTTCTTCGTTGTCATGTTCACGATCTACACCAGCAATCATCCGGCCGGATTCACCGCCAATGTCGTGCAGACGGCCGCCAACAAGGGCGTGCTGCTGGCGCTGGTGGCGATGGCGCAGACGTTTGTGGTCATCACCGCCGGCATCGACCTGTCGGTCGGCATGGTGTTCGTGCTCAGCAACTGCCTGGCGTCGTGGATTGTGGTGGGAACCGCGACCAGCGCAACGCTCGGCGTCGTCGGCGTCCTGCTGGCGGGCCTCGCGTGCGGCGCGATCAACGGCTTCATCGTCATCTTCGGACGCCTGCAGCCGATCGTCGCCACCATCGCCACCGGCGCGGCGTTCTTTGGCGTCGCGCTGCTGCTGCGGCCGGTTCCCGGCGGCGACGTGTACGGACCGCTGGCGGACGCGCTGACGGGGCGCGTGTTCCGCGTGGCCCCGGCGAGCCTGGTGACGCTCGGCGCCGTCGTTCTCGTGGTTTGGATTCCCTATCGTCGATCGGCGATCGGCCGGGCGGCCTATGCGGTCGGTTCGTCCGAATCCGCCGCCTACATGTCGGGGGTTCCGGTCGACGCCGCCAAATTCTGCGCCTATCTCCTCTCGGGCTTTACCGCCTCGCTCGCCGGCCTTTTCCTGACTTTTATCACCTATTCCGGGGAAGCCTCTTCAGCCAATGGCGGCTCTTACACATTGTTCTCGATCGCCGCCGTGGTGCTCGGCGGCGTATCGCTGTTCGGCGGATCGGGGAGCGCGATCGGCGCCATTTTCGGCGCGCTGATGTTCCGGACCATCGGCGACCTGCTGTTCGTCTTCAATCTCGATCCGCTGTGGCAGCCGCTGTTTCAGGGCGTGGTGCTGCTCGGCGCCGTCTGCGTCGGCTCGGCGCGGCTGTTCCAGGTTCGCAATCGTTTGGAGCTGTTCGAATGAGCGAGGGCGTTCAGCCGGGACCGAGGAGGGCCCTCCTGCGCCGCGTCGACCCGGCGGTCGCGACGGCGTTCGGCTGCATCCTCGTCCTGCTGTTCGTGGGTTCTCTCTATTCACGCAGCTTTCTTTCGCCCGAATACCTGCTGCAGCAATTGAAGGTCGCCTCGTTTCTCGGGGTCATCGCCACGGGCACGATGATCGTGATCCTGCTCGGCCAGATCGACCTTTCCATTCCCTGGGTCGTCGCTGTCGGCGGCATGATGTCGACCGCGGCGACCGGATGGGGGCCGATCGGGCAGTTGCTGGCCATTCCCTTCGGGGTCGCCTGCGGGGTGGCGCTTGGCCTCGTGAACGGTTTCGGCGTCGCCTATCTGAGAATCCCCTCGATGATCATCACGCTCGCGGTCAATGCGGTCGCCCAAGGCCTGATGGTGGCGCATACCGGCGGCTTCTCGCCGCAGGACTCCTCTTCGCCGGCGATGCGGGACCTGGCGACCGGCGACTTTCTGTTCGGCCTGCCGAACGCGCTCGTCGTCTGGGCCGTGGTCGGGGCCGGCGCGATCTTCCTGCTCAACCGCACCACCTTCGGGCGCGCCGTCTACGGCATCGGCAATCGCGAGCGCGCCGCCTACCTGTCGGGGATCAATACGCAGCGCGTCGTGCTGGTCGCCTTCGCGATCGCCGGCGGCCTCTCCGCCTTCGGCGGCGTGCTGCTGGCCGGTTACGCCAGCAAGGCCGCTCAGGCGATGGGCGACGCCTATCTCCTGCCGGCGATCGCCGCCGTCGTTCTCGGCGGCGCCTCGATCCTCGGCGGACGCGGCAGCTATCTCGGCACCGTCGCGGGCGTCATCCTCATCACGCTGCTGCAGTCGATCCTCTCGGTGGTGCAGATGCCCGAGGCCGGGCGGCAGATCACGTACGGCGTCGTGATCATCGCGATGCTGCTGCTCTATGGGCGCGAGGGCAGGGCGCGATAGATCGCCGTCCCGATCAGCGGCCCGGCGAAACGCAAGTCAGCGGCCGCGCGGTCGGTTGAACAGTCTTTCCGCCGGGATCTCCGATGCGGGCTCGTCCGTCATCGCGGCGCCGTTCGGCCGCGCGTCTCGCGGCTGAAGGGCGCCGGGGCAGGTTTTGAGCCGCTCTCGAAGGTCCGCGACCAGCCACTTACCCGCCCGTCCGAGCTCGCGTCCGCGTTCGGTGACGACGTAGAGACGAAACTCCGGCGCCGGCTCCTCGGCGATCACCAGCCGCTTCAGGCGGCCGGCGGCGACATGATCCTCGATCATGTGCTCCGGCATGTTGCACCAGCCGAATCCCGCCAACAGGAATTCCAGTCTGGTCGCCAGATCGGCGAAACGCCAGAGATGGCGGCTGACGATGCCGCCGCGCAGGTTCTGCGCGAACGCGGTTCGCCCGGTCAGCACCAGTTGGACATGCGGCTCCAGCGTTTCGCGCCGGACCGGCTCCGCCGCCCGGGCCAGGGGATGGTCGGTCGCGACGACCGGAACGAGCCTGATAATGGTCAGGAATTCGGCGGAAATGTCCGGGCCCGGGCCGCCGATCACGGGGCAGATCGCCATCCGCGCCGCGCCGCTGCGCAATGTGTCCTCGGCGCCCCCCAGCGCCTCGGTGAAGACGGTCGCCGGCAGCTTAGGGAAGGCTCCGCGCAGCGCCCGCAGGCTTTCCATCAACAGGGGCATCGGGAAGGTCGCATCGAACGCGAGAGTCAATTCGGGCTCGAGGTCCTGGGCGATGCTCTGAGCCCGCGCCCGCAACGCCTTGGCGCTGTCGACGATCGCCCGCGCATCCTGAACGATCGCCGCCCCGGTCTCGGTCAACGTCGGCGTCTTGGTGGACCGATCGAACAGCGCGACGCCCAGCGTCGTCTCCATCGCGCTGACCGCCTGGCTGATCGCCGATTGCACGCGGCCGAGCCGGCGCGCGGCGGCGGAAAAGCTGCCGGTCTCGGCGACCGCGACGAGGACGCGCATCTGGTCGAGCGTGAGCGGGTCAATCATCCATCATCTCTAGAGATGGATATTAACATAATTTGGCCGATTGCAATGATGGATTCGCCGCGCCATTTTGTGGTGCAGCGCAACAAGCCAAGGGTGTTTCCGATGACCGTACATGTTCGCGACCACGAAGCGCTCGAATTGGCGACGCTGGGCCAGATCTTCACCGAAGCCCGGACGCACAACGTATTTCTCGACACGCCGGTTTCCGACGAGTTGCTGCGCAAGGCGGTCAATCTCGCCAAAATGGGGCCCACCAGCGCCAATCAATCGCCGATGCGGGTCCTGTTCCTGAGGTCGCAGGCGGCCAAGGAGCGGCTTCGTCCAGCCCTCGCGCCCGGCAATCTGGAAAAGACGATGAACGCGCCGGTGGTCGCGGTCACCGCCTACGACGAGCAGTTCTACGAACATCTGCCGTTCCTGATGCCGCATGTCGACGCCAAGTCGTGGTTCTCCGGCAACCCCGCCTTCGCCGCCCGCAGCGCGTTCCAGAACGGGACGCTGCAGGTCGCCTATCTCCTGATCGCGTTGCGCGCGGTCGGACTCGACACCGGGCCGATGACCGGCTTCGACAACGCCAAGGTTGACGCGGAGTTCTTCCCCGACGGCCATGTGAAGTCGAACGTGCTGATCAATATCGGCTACGGCGACGCCGGCAAGCTGTTCCCGCGCAACCCTCGTTTCACCTTTGACCAGATGGCGAAGATCGTCTGAGCCCGGGCTCGTCGGTTCAGGCGGCGCTTGAGCACCGGAGAATGAAATGACCAAGGTGCGGGTTCTGTACTATTCCAGTTTCGGCCACATCGAAACGATGGCCTATGCGGTCGCCGAGGGCGCGCAGTCGGCGGGCGCGACGGTCGACGTGAAGCGCGTGGCCGAGAATGTCCCCGAGGCGATCGCCAAGGCGTCGCACTTCAAGCTCGATCAGGCGGCCCCGGTCGCGACGCCCGCGGAGCTCACGAATTACGACGCGATCGTCGTCGGCGCGCCGACGCGGTTCGGGCGCATGCCTTCGGCCATGGGCAGCTTCTGGGAACAGGCGGGAGCGCTGTGGATGAGCGGCGCGCTGCATGGGAAGGTCGGCGGCGCCTTCACCTCGAGCGCGACGCAACATGGCGGCAACGAGATGACGCTGTTTTCGATCATCGCCAACCTGATGCACTTCGGAATGGTCATCGTCGCTCTGCCCTATAGCCACTTCGGGCAAATGACGCTCGACGAGATCGTCGGCGGAGCGCCTTGCGGCGCAACCACGATCGCCGGCGGGCAAGGCCAGCGTCAGCCGACCAAGCTCGAACTCGACGGCGCGCGCCATCAGGGCGGTCTGATCGCCAGGACCGCCGCGAAACTTGCGGCCTAAGCAGGATCTCGAAAAGTGGTTGCCGGTTTTCCGACAAAAATCCCGCTTCTTCAACGGACTCTAGGCAGGAATTCGTCAGCTAGCCAATGAAACCCTGATTAGCGACGGCGCCGCGGCCGTCCGACTTTCTGACAATTCAACTTTGAAAAAGGTGACGACAATGAGCAATATTCTCCCTCGTTCCATGACGCCGGCGCTGAATTCGGTCGTGGCGACGCCGGCGATGCTTTCGGTGCTTCGCATTGTGACCGGCCTGCTGTTTCTCGAGCACGGAACCGGCAAGCTGGTCGGCTTCCCCGCCGGGCTGCCGTTTATCGACAAGATGCCGACGGGCCTATTGTACTTTACCGGGACGATGGAGCTCATCGGCGGCGTATTGATCGTGATCGGCCTGTTTACGCGGCCGGTCGCGTTTATTCTCGCCGGCTTCATGGCCGTCGCCTATTTCATGGTCCATTTCCCGATGAGCTTCTTTCCGGCGATCAACTACGGCGAGCCGGCGGTGCTCTTTTGCTTCATTTTCCTGTTTCTCGCCGTGGCGGGCCCCGGCTCCTGGGCGATCGACAGGGACTGACGCCCCTTCAGGCTTGATTTAGCTCGATCGGATGGCGAAAGTCCTTTCGCGCCCAATATCGAGGGGCCGACGCGGAGCCGGCCCTTTTCCCGTTGGTGGATCTCGTAAGCCCAGGAGAGCGAAAAGCATGAATTTCACCATTCTTCCACGGTCCTGGACGCCGATGCTGCTGTCGGTGCTTCGGATCATGACCGGGCTCATGTTTCTGGAGCATGGAACCGGCAAAATCCTGGGGTTTCCGCATCTCGTGATCAACGGAATGCCGCACGGGTTGCTGCTGTTCACCGGGTTGATGGAACTCGTGGGCGGAGCGTTGATCACGCTCGGATTGTTCACGCGGCCGGCCGCGTTCGTTCTCTCCGGCTACATGGCCGCCGCTTATTTCATGGCGCATTTTCCGAGAAGCTTCTTCCCGGTCCTGAATTCCGGCGAGGCGGCGGTGTTCTTCTGCTTCATCTTTCTTTATATCGCCGCGGCCGGACCCGGGCCTTGGGCGATCGACAAGGACTGACGCCCCTTCAGGCTTGATTGATCTCGATCGGATGACGAAAGTCCTTTCGCGCCCAATATCGAAGGGCCGACGCGGAGCCGGCCCTTTTCCCGTTGGTGGATCTCGCAAGCCCAGGAGAGCGAAAAGCATGAATTTCACCATCCTTCCACGGTCCTGGACGCCGATGCTGCTTTCGGTGCTTCGGATCATCACCGGGCTCATGTTTCTGGAGCATGGAACCGGCAAAATCCTGGGGTTTCCGCATCTTGTGATCATTGGAATGCCGCACGTGTTGCTGCTGTTCACCGGGTTGATGGAACTCGTAGGCGGAGTGTTGATCACGCTCGGATTGTTCACGCGGCCGGCCGCGTTCGTTCTCTCCGGCTACATGGCGGCCGCTTATTTCACGCATTTTCCGAGAAGCTTCTTCCCGGTCCTCAATGCCGGCGAGGCGGCGGTGTTCTTCTGCTTCGTCTTTCTTTATATCGCCGCGGCCGGACCCGGGCCTTGGGCGATCGACAAGGACTACTGACGGGGCCGCGGCAAGACCCGACGCGGGGCGCGGCCTCGCGTCGTTCCATTGCGACGGATTTGCCGAGAGGCGGCGGTTATTGCTGCGAGCCGCGCAGGCTGTCCGAACTCAATGCGGGCGGTTCGGAGGATTTGAACGCGTTGAGCGGCAGCTTGCCGAACAGTCGCGCGATGTCCGCGCCCGACAGCTCGGCGGAAGGTTTCGCTTCGCTATCCTTGCCAGTCTGCGACGCCTGGCCGGCCGCTCTTTCCGGCAAACCCTCGATCGGAATCGGCATCGGCGGCAGCGGCGCGCTCAACTCGGACGCGCGCGCGAGCAGCGCGCTGTCGTCATAATTTCGCGCCGAGGGGACCTCCGCCAGCGCCAGCGCTCCCGTCGGCGTGCGGTCGACGCCCTGCGTGATCACCCGCGGCAGCCGGCTACGCCGCAACAGGCCGGCGGGGACTGCCGTCGCGGCCGCGAGGACAACGTCAGCGGGCCGCGCCGGCGGCAGCGGGACGTTCGCGAGCGCCGCGACCTCTCGTTCGAGACCGCTCGGCCGCTGCGGCGGCAAAGGCGCCAGGAATCGCGCCGCGATCGGTCCGTTGAGCTTGACCGGCGAATCGGCGCTGGAGACCGCCGGTTGTTCCGGTGCCGGCGCGGCCGGCGGACTCGCGGCGGGCGCCGCCGGCGGAGCGCTTGCATAGGTCGGGCCGGTCGGCAGGCCCTGTTTGGCCTTTTCGACCGCGGCGGGCCCGGCGTCGGCGATCTGAACCTTGCGCTCGACTCTCGGGCCGCGCGCGCCGACCAGCGTCAACTGGCCGCTGCTTTCTTCCGCGTCGTCCTCGCCGCCGCCGCGCGCCCCGAACAGCCAGGCGAAGATCCCACCCCCGCCGCGGCTCGCGGTCTGGACCGCGCCGCCGCGCGATTCGATCTCGGCCCGCGCCAACTCGTAGCCGGGCAACGGCTTGCCGTCGGCGGGAATGAAAACCGTCTTTCCGTCGGGAAACAGCCGCGCAAGCGCGGTCCGGCTCATGCGCGGCCAGTAGCGCACCGATCCGCTGTCGATATGCACCCACGGCGTCGCGCCGGTCGGATAGAATCCGACTCCCCCTTCCTCCATCCGCATCGCGATGTCGCGGATGCGCGCGGTTGAAACATCGACGAAATGGGCGTCGATCGCCTTGCCCAGCATATGCTCGGAGTATCGGGCGACCAGACGCGAGCGGCGGCGCAGCATCGCGTTGGTTTCCGGGGAACGGTAGCCGGACAGAACGTCGATCGGCTGCGTCGAACCGGACTCGCGATAAACCTCCCAGATGATGTCGAACAGACGCGGGTCCATTTTCGTCGACTGGTTGATCCGCCAGTCGCGCATGAACCAGTTCAGCTTGTCGAGAACCGCGGGATCGTAGACGCCGTTGACCATGTAGGTGAAGGAGCCGGACTCGCCGGTGTGTCGGTCCGAAAAGACGACGCTGCGGGTGTCGCCGTTGGCGACGGCCGATTCGGTGGAGTTCGGCGTCAGCCAGGCCGCGGTCATGACCGCCGCCAGCGCCGCCCACGATGCCGCGCCACCGCGCCGGCGCAAGCTCTTCAATCGAACCAAAACCGCCAACAACCCGTCCTTCCGAAACACGGCGTGCGCCGCGCTGCGCCGGACCTTGCGGTCCGTCACGTCAGCCCGAAACGCATACGCTTGGGCCGGCTCTGAGCCGGCTTTCTCCCGTGCGACACGGTCCGGCGCTTGACCAGAGCGCGCCTTGTTCCGTCGCCTGCTCCGTGACCTAGACGTCACATGAGGGCAATTAACGATTGGTAAACTCTATAATCCGATCCGGCCGCCAATTCAATCTCGACTCTGCGAAGACAATGTGGACACGACCTTTTGGGTCAGGCCGTAAATGTCGGGCCGCTCAGTCAAGTCTCCGGATTCATTGACGAATTCCGTGAAGTACTCGATATGGATCGGCAACGGCCGCGGCAGGAAGACGGTCCTTTCCGGCCCCCCGACCGCGGCGCTGATTCGCTGCGGCGGCCATTGGCCGGCGCGCCCGCCCAGCACCAGCTCGGCCAGCCGCAAGGCCTCCTCGACCCGCACGCAGCCGTGGCTGAACGCGCGTGATTCGGCCGAGAACAGACCGCGCGACGGGGTGTCGTGCAAATAGACGGAGTGCCGATTGGGAAACATGAACGCGATCCGGCCGAGGGCGTTGCGCCTGCCCGGCGGCTGGCGCACCGTAAGGCGGCCGTCGACCATTTTCACTTCGTACCCGTGTCGGGTCAAATAGTCGGGATCGTCGGCGAGCCTCGGCAGCATTTCCTTCCTGATGATGGACTCCGGCACCTGCCAGGACGGATTGATCAGAACGTAGCGCATGACGCTCGAGAACATGGGCGTCGGCGTATCGGGCTTGCCGACGATGGCGCGTTCGCGCAGCAGCAGCGTGTCGCCGTCGAGCGCCGCGACCGAAAAATCCGCCACATTGACCTCGATCCGCTTTTCTCCCATCTCCCGGGGCTCCCAGCGCCACATTTCCATGTTGGCGAGGATCGCCGCGCGCCGGCGGGCGAAAGGACCGAACGCCGACGCGGCATTGGCGGACGCCGTATAGGACCCTGCCGCCGGCCGCTTCTTTCCATGCCGGCGGGCGTCGTCGCGCCGCGATTTGGCGGGACCGGCGGCGTCAAGATCGACGTCGGCGAGCGACGACCCGGCGGCGCTTGCGCTCGGATCGGACGTATTCGCCATCGCTTGCAGATCGCCGCCGCCAGGAGCGGCCTCGAGCAGCCGCTTCAGTTGTTCGCGAAGGTCGCGGTATCCCTTCTGCGGCGGATTGAAGTCCGCCAGCCGGGCCCCCGGATCCGGGGCGGAGGCCGTCTCGGCGAGCGCAACGGCGGGATCGGCGACATTCGGAAAGACCGCGACAATCCGCGAAATGCGCGAGGGCGGCGCGCGCGATCCGCTCGCCTGTTCCGCGTAGGCGACAACGGCCGCGGCGATCGTCGTCTCCAGCCGGGCGAGCCTCAGCGGGGGAAGGTTGGCGTCGACGTCTGCGGGAAGGGCGAAGGCCGACAGATTGAGACCATCGTCCTCGGCGCGGCCGAGTTGCGCCAGCGCCGAGCGGCCGGCCGCCGTCAGGCCGTTCCGGTCGACCCATACGGGCTCATATTCGCGCGCGGCGTAAAAGGCGCCGATCGCCGCCCGGGCGCGGCGCCAGTCGCCCGCCCCGAGAGGATTGGCGGCGCCATTGTCGCGAATGAGCCGCTCGATCGCCGCCTCGATGGCGATCGGAAGCGGGTCCACCACGGCGCCGTTTGCCGGCGTCGGAACCGGCGCCGGCAACGGAATGTCGATCGCCGCCAATCCGGGTTTGGCGGCTTCGGGCGCGTCCGCCGCCGCCATGAGGTCGGGACCCGTAACGTCCGGAGCGCGTTCGGCCGGAGCGATCGCGGCGACGTCGGCAAGGCTGAAAGTCGGGATTGGGATCGCGGCTGACGCGCCGGCCCGGGCCGCTTCCCGCGCCTGGAAGACGGTCAGCAACGGGCTTTCGCCCGCGATTTGCCCAGATTTCGGGAACCCCCCGGACGCAGCCAGCGGTCCGGGCGCGCTGCTTTGGTAAGGCCCCGGACCGTCAGGGGAAGGACCGCCGGCTGAAGCCGCTCCGGCGCCGATCAGGACCCCCGCGAGGCCGACCGCCGGGAAAAGCATCCGGCCTAGCCAGGTTCGACAGACCAACAGGCTCACCCTTCAATCCGCGGCGCCGAGGGACCGCCTGAAAGATCGCGCCCGCCGCGTGGCGGCGTCATGGCGTAAACTACAGCGGCCGTCACGAGAATGGAAGGGGCCGCCCGGACGCCCCCGCCCCGGCCGCGCTCACGCAGCGGCGTCGCCGATCAAATCTTCGCCGATGCCGCCGTCCTTCATCTTGCGATAGAGCGTCGAGCGGCCGATCCCGAGCTTGCGGGCCACCTGGGACATCTGGCTGCGGTAGTGGGCGAGGGCGAACCGGATCGCCTCGGATTCGATGTCTTCGAGCGTGCGCACATCGCCGCTGTCGTTGATCAATCGGAGGAAATTAGGATCATGGATTTCGAGGTTCGTCGGCGGCGGCGCGACCGGGAGCGTCGGATCGGCTGCGACCGGCGGCGGCGCGGGCGGGATGCGAACGTCAAAGCCTTGGACCTGAGCCGCGATCTGCGGAAATTCCGCCGTCGTCAGTTCGTCGCCGTCGGCGAGCACCACCGCGCGGAAAACAGCGTTCTCGAGCTGGCGGACGTTTCCGGGCCAGGCATAGGCGCTGAGCAGCGCCAGCGCGTCATTGGAAATGCCGCGAAGGCGCTTTCCTTCCTCGACGCAGAAGCGCGCGAGGAAGCGCAATGCGAGGTCCGGCACATCGCAGGCGCGCGCCCTCAGCGGCGGGATCGAAATTGGAAACACGTTGAGGCGATAGAACAGGTCCTCGCGAAAGCGGCCGGCCTTGACCAGTTCGATCAGGTTCTGGTTGGTCGCCGAAACCAGGCGGATGTCGACCTTGACCGGGCGGCGCGAGCCGACCGGATCGATCTCGCCGTCCTGCAGGGCGCGCAGCAGCTTCACCTGCGCGTCGAGGGGCAGTTCGCCGATTTCGTCAAGAAACAGCGTGCCGCCGTTCGCCTCGACGAACTTCCCGACGTGCTTCTCGGTCGCGCCGGTGAACGAGCCCTTTTCGTGCCCGAACAGGATCGATTCGACCAGCGTCTCCGGAAGGGCGCCGCAATTGACGGTGACGAAGGGCTTGCCGCGCCGCTCGGAGCTGCCCTGAATGGCGCGCGCCATCAGTTCCTTGCCGACTCCGGATTCGCCTTCGATCAGCACCGGGATGTTGGACTTCGCCGCCCGTTCGGCGAGCCGCGCTGTGCGGGCCATCGATTCGGCCCGGGTGACGATGTCGCGAACGCCGAGTTCGCCGGCGTTGCGCCGGGTCGCCCGCCGCAGTTCGTCCTCGAGCGCGTCGACGCGCAGCGCATTCTTGATTGAAACCTGGAGACGCTCGCCGCCGACCGGCTTGACGACGAAATCGAACGCGCCCGCGCGCATGGCGGAGATGACGGTCTCGATCGAACCATGCGCGGTCTGCACGATCGCCGGGACGGCGATATCGAGCTGACGCATGCGTGCGAGCACGCCTAAGCCGTCGAGATCGGGCATCACGAGATCGAGAATGACCAGACTGACCGGCGGCTGATCCGCCGCCTCCAGACGGGCGAGCGCGCGATCTCCGGAATCCAGAGCTTCGACATCGTAGCCGAAACGTCGGGCCATCGCCTCGAGCAATCGACGCTGCACGGGGTCGTCATCGACAACGAGGATCAGAGCGGTCATTGTCATCCTGTCGCGCCGTCCGTTGGCGGCGGCGCGTTGCATCACACTCTGACATCACGGTAAACGCCCTGTTAACGGCGTCCCGAGTTGACGCGACCTTTCCCCAAATGCGCCGCTTTGTCGGCGTCTAGGAGCTCGGTAGCGTTACCAAAGCTTTAGGAAAAGGCCTGCCCGATGTCCCTGTCGCCCGATTCGGTCCGCGCCGCTTCGACCTCGTCGTCCGCCTCGGCGGACCTCGGCGCGCTGCCGCGGTGGCGGCTCGAGGACCTGTACGAGGGCATGGATTCGCCCCGCTTCGCGGCCGATCTCGAGCGCGCCCGGCAGGAGGCCAGGCAGTTCTCCATCGCCTACCGCGGCAAGCTCGGCGCGCTCGCCGATTCCGGGCGAGGCGGCGAAGCTCTCGCCGAGGCGGTCAAGACCTACGAAGCGTTGCAGGACCTGATCGGCCGCGTCATGGCCTACGCCTCGCTTCTCTACGCCTCCGACACCAGCGACTCGGCGCGGGCCAAGTTTTACGGCGATGCGCAAGAGCGCGTCACCGCGCTTTCCGGCGACCTGTTGTTTTTCGAATTGGAGCTCAACCGGATCGACGACGCCACGCTCGAGGCCGCGCTTGCCGCGCCCGCGCTTGGCCGCTACCGCCCCTGGCTCGAGGACATCCGAAAGGAGAGGCCGCATCAGCTCGCCGACGACCTCGAGCAGCTGTTCCTCGAGAAATCGGTCTCGGGCGTCGCGGCATGGAACCGCCTGTTCGACGACACCATGTCGGCCCTGCGGTTCGATTTCGATGGCGAGAGCCTGACGCTCGAACCGCTGCTCGGCAAGTTGCAGGATCCGGACGGCAAAAAGCGGGAGGCCGCCGCGAACGCGCTTGCCGCGACGCTGGGAGCGAACCTGCGTCTGTTCGCTCTCCTGACCAGCACGCTGGCCAAGGACAAGGAAATCTCTGACCGGTGGCGCAAATTCGAGGATGTCGCCGACTCGCGCCATCTCGCCAACCGGGTCGAGCGCGAAGTGGTGGAGGCGCTGGTGGCGGCGGTGACGCAATCCTATCCGCGGCTCTCGCATCGCTACTACGCCTTGAAGGCCCGCTGGTTCGGGCGGGAGCGGCTCGACCACTGGGACCGCAACGCGCCGCTGCCCGACGCGCCGCGGCGAATCTATCCGTGGGAGACGGCGCGCGACACGGTCCTCGACGCCTATAGCGGCTTCTCTCCGCGCATGGCCGACATCGCGCGGCGTTTCTTCGACGAGGGCTGGATCGATGCGCCGGTTCGGCCAGGCAAGGCGCCGGGCGCTTTCGCGCACCCGACCACGCCCTCGGCGCACCCCTATGTGCTGGTCAATTATCTCGGCAGGCCGCGCGACGTGACGACGCTGGCGCATGAGCTGGGCCACGGCGTCCACCAGGTGCTGGCCGGCGTCAACGGCGCGCTGATGGCGCCGACGCCGCTGACGCTGGCCGAAACCGCCTCGGTGTTCGGCGAAATGCTGACCTTCCGCGCCATGCTGGCGGCGACCGCCGATCCGGTCGAACGCAAATCCATGCTGGCGGCCAAGGTCGAGGACATGCTCAACACCGTGGTGCGTCAGATCGCCTTCTACAAGTTCGAGCGGCTCGTTCACCTCGAACGCCGCGACGGCGAATTGACGGCGGAGCGGATCAGCCAATTGTGGATGAGCGTGCAGGGCGAGAGCCTCGGCCCGGCGATCGTGCTGAAAGAGGGCTATGAGACTTATTGGGCCTATATCGGGCACTTCATCCATTCGCCCTTCTACGTCTACGCCTATGCGTTCGGCGATTGTCTCGTCAATTCGCTCTATGGCGTCTATGAGCGCTCGCGCGAAGGCTTCGCCGAGCGTTATCTCGCGATGCTTTCGGCCGGCGGCTCCAAGTCCTATTCCGAGCTGCTGAAGCCTTTCGGCCTCGACGCGAAGGACCCCGCCTTCTGGAGCATCGGCCTGTCGGTGATCGAGCGGATGATCGGCGAATTGGAAGCGATGGAGTGAGGGCCGAAGGCCGTTCGCGCCCACTGTGTCGGCGGCCGCCCCGATCAACCGTAGTATGAAACTCAGAGCCGCCGGTGGGAGACCTCACTCAGGAAGGGGATCGGCGCCATCGGGCGGTGCGCGGTTGTAGAGCACGAACACCAGAATGTTGCCGGGTTCCGATGTTGCGTCGCTGCGATAGGCGGCCACCTCTCCGGCGACCTGAGTCCTGTATTCCGCGACGACTTCGCCGAACGTATCGCGCTGGACGGCGACCATTTGTCCGGCTTCGACCTTGTCATTGAGTTTGATCAAGAGCTCGACGAACCCGCCATGAGTCGCGAGCACAGCGTGAATGCTGTTGCCGACAAAGAGGCCCGTGTCTCTCCCGGTGCGCCCAATCGGCCCCGCGACGATCCCGTGACGCTTCATCACGTTCAACGCGCCTTCGACGAACAAGGGAATCATGCCGTGGTCCAGGATGCGCGGCGCGCCGATCTCGGGCGTGAACGCCGGAACGCCAGCCTCTATGAAGGCGTTCGCCAAAAGGCCGGGATAGGCGGGGTTGTCGAAAATCTGATCGATGGGAAACAGCTCCGCCATCGCCCTGACTTCGGGCAGGTCCATGCGCGCAAGATGGCACGCCGTGATGTTCATTCCGGTTGCGGCGGTGTGGAAGTCGATGGCGTAGTCGGAATTTGGCCTGAGAAGCCTGTTGAACAGCAGCCAGGCGTGGCGCGAGGACGCAGTGCCGCCGCTTTCATCGCCGGGCCATTCGCGATTGATGTCGATAAGGTCGATGCCGCGACCGGAGTTCGGCCATCGGCGCGCCATGCCTTCCATCGCCGGGCGCGATACGTCCAACACCGCCAATACCGTACCCGACATCTGCGCCGGGTCGAGTTGGTTCATAACGGTTTGTATCGTGTGCACCGAGCTGATTTCATCGCCGTGCACCCCGGCGACAAGGGCGATGCGCTTGCCCGGCCTGGCTCCTTTCGCGACCATGACGGACACGTACCAGTGCTGCCCGGTGGCCATCCGCACCCCTTGAAAATAGAACAGGTGCTTCCTGCCGGCCTCCAGATCATCGACGCTGAGCGCGCTTATGATCTTCTTTCCCTGCACCACGTCTCCGGTGTAGACCGTCCCCTGCGACGCGGGCTCGACGGGGCCGGCGGAGGGCGTCGAGGCGCGTTGGGCGTTCGCGCCGGTCGCTGTGACCGCAGCCGACGCGCCAATTGCCGCGATCATGAAGTCGCGACGGTCGAGTCCGTTCGTTGGATCGTCCGACATGGCGAGAAATCCTTTCGTGCCGATTTGCGCGCCGGTTCGCTTTAATTATGCTTATTCTTTCGGCAAAGTTCGGGCAATTATGGCTCCCAACTTGTTCTCCGGCCCCTATTCACGGGCGCTGACCAAACGGCGCGCGGATGTCGCTTTAGCAACCAAGGATGTAGGATCTTGACCCGCGACGACGAAGCCAATCGCCTCAGCGCCCGCGCGACCCGCTATGCGCGTCTCGGGGTCAACGCCGGCGCGCTCGCCGCGCGCGTCGGCGTCAACCGTCTGCGCGGCGGGACCCGGGATGTGGACGCCAGGGCGCTGGCGTCGGCTTTGGGGTCGCTGAAGGGTCCGATGATGAAGGTCGCGCAGATGCTGACCACGATCCCGGACGCGCTTCCGGCCGACGTCGCCGGCGAACTGATGCGGTTGCAGTCGCAGGCGCCGCCGATGGGGCCGGCGTTCGCGCGCCGCCGCATGCGGGCCGAGCTCGGACCCGACTGGCGCCAGCGCTTTCTCGACTTCGATCTCAGGCCGGCCGCGGCGGCCTCGCTCGGGCAGGTGCATCGGGCGACGAGCCTCGAAGGCGAACCGCTCGCCTGCAAGCTGCAATATCCTGAGATGGCTTCGGCGGTCGAGACCGATCTGTCGCAGCTCGACTTTTTGCTCTCCCTCCATCGCCGGATCGGCGCCGCGATCGACACAAGCGAAATCGCGCGCGAGATCAGGGCGCGGGTGCGCGAGGAACTCGACTATGAGCGCGAGGCGAAGGTCGCGCGGCTCTATCGCCTCATGCTCGCCGACCGGCCGTTCGTCCGGGTGCCGCGAGTCGAGGAGAGCCTGTCGACGCGTCGACTGCTGACGCTCCAATGGCTGGAGGGCGAACCGCTGGTCGCATTCGAGAGCGCGCCCCAGAATGCGCGCGACGCGATCGCGGTCGGCCTGTTCGAAGCCTGGTGGCGCCCGTTCCTTCGCTACGGAATCATCCACGGCGATCCTCATCTCGGCAATTACACCGTCGTCGCCTCCGGGGAGGGGGCCGAGCGGGCGGTCGAGGCGGTCAACCTGTTCGACTACGGGTGCGTGCGCATCTTTCCGACGCGCTTCGTGCAGGGAGTTGTCGAGCTCTATCAGGCGCTGAAAACCGACGACGGCGCGCGAATCGCTTATGCCTATGAGATGTGGGGATTTCCCAGGCTCACCCGCGGGACTACGCAGGCGATGACGCTCTGGGCGCGCTTCATGTGCGGGCCGATCCTCGACGATCGCGTGCGAACGGCTGCGGACGGCGTGAGCCCGTCGGAATATGGACGGCGCGAGATCGGGACCGTGATGCGCGCGCTGCGGGCCGAGGGCGGCGGGCTGGTCGTGCCGCGCGAATTCGTGTTTCTGGAGCGCGCGACCATCGGCCTCGGCGCGGTCTTCCTGCGCCTCGGCGCGCGGCTCAACTTTCATCGGATGTACGAGGACGCGATCGCCGGCTTCGACGAGGCGGCGGTGGCGAAGCGGCAGGCGAGCGCGCTTGCGGCGGTGGGACTCGCCGAATAGGACGCGCCGTCTTGCAGGCGTGATCGCCGGCGCCGAAGTCATGGCGCGACCGAGGGGAGGGAAATATGGACCGCACGCAGGTTGCGATCATCGGCGGGGGGCCTGCGGGCCTCCTTCTCTCCCATCTGCTGCATCTTGGCGGGATCGACAGCGTCGTCATCGAGCGCCAGACCAAGGCGCATGTGCTCACGCGCATTCGCGCCGGGGTGCTCGAATACGGCTCGGTCAAGCTGCTGCGGGACGCTGGAGTCGGCGACAGGATGGACCGCGAGGGCCATGCGCACGACGGCAGCTGGATCGTATGGCAGGACCGCGAGCCGTTTCTGATCGACACCAAAAAGCACACCGGCCGTCCGATGTGGTCGCACGGCCAGACCGCGATCACCGAGGAACTGTACAGGGTGCGGGAACGCGACCGGGGACGCATCGTCGAATCGGCGGAAAACGTCCGGCTCCGCGACCTGACCAGCGCCGCGCCGAAAGTCGCCTTCGAGAAGGACGGCGGGACGACCATGATCGAATGCGATTTCGTCGCCGGCTGCGACGGGTTCCATGGGGTGTCGCGCCAAAGCATTCCGGCGACGGCGCTCAGGACGTTCGAGCGCGCCTATCCGTTCGGCTGGCTCGGGATCATGTCGGAGACGCCGCCGGCCGGAGGCATCGTCTACGCCCGTCACGAGCGGGGCTTCGCCTTGACTTCGCTGCGCAATCCCATGCTCAGCCGTCATTACATCCAGTGCGGTCTCGACACCGAGATCGAAGACTGGCCGGACGACCGCTTCTGGGACGAGCTGAAGCGCCGATTTCCGCCCGATTTCGCGGAGAAGATCGTAACCGGGCCCTCAATCGAAAAGTCGATCGCGCCTTTGCGGAGCTTCGTCGCCGAGCCGATGCGCTATGGTCGGCTGTTTCTGGCCGGCGACGCCGCGCATATCGTCCCGCCGACAGGCGCCAAGGGCCTCAATCTCGCGATCTCGGATGTGTTCTATCTCCAGCGCGCGCTGATCGCGCATTACCGCAATGGCGACGACCGGTATATGGAGAGCTATTCGGACATGGCGCTGCGCCGGGTATGGGCGGCGGTGCGTTTCTCATGGCAGCTGACCAATCTTCTGCACGTTTTTCCCGGCGACGACGCGTTCGAGAACAGGATCAAGGCGAGCGAATTCGATCATCTCCAGGCGTCGCCGAGCGCTCAGGCCATGGTCGCCGAGCAATACGCCGGAATGCCGTTCGAGGAATAGGACGCGTTTCGACGATTCCGCGAAGCCGGCGGCGTTCGAAGGGAAGCGAAGCAGTCCGGCGGCGGCCGCCGCCTCCCAATCCCTTCACGACCAGTTCGTCCATCTCGGCGCGACGGCGTAATTGACTTGGATCAGGATGATGAGCGCCACCCCGAGCGGCACGCTGACGAAGCCCAAGAGCGCGCCGATCGCATAGAGGCCTTGCGCGCGCACGATGCGCCGACGGATGGCCTCGGAGTGCGGCCCCGGAGGGTGCTCGTCGGTCAGGCCCGCGCGTTCGGCGTAGCTCCAGGCGATGTAGAGACTCGCGCCCGCAAACAGAATATTCACGTAATAGACGAGAAAGGCGACGTGGTAGTCGAAGAATCCCGCCAGCAGGCGGGTCGAAAACGGCACCGCGGTCACCACCGCCAGAAACACGAAGTGCAGCCAGCTGAGGTTGCGGTTCATGCCGGTAAGCCGGGAAAGCTGGGTCTGCTGTCCGAGCCAGAAGATGCCGAGCGTCATGACGCTCATGAGCCAGGTCGCCGCAACCGGCGCGAACGCGGCGAGCGCCGACGCAAGCTCGCCTTCGCTGTGAATGTCGGCGACCTCGGGGGCATGAATATCGAGGACCAGCAGAGTCATGGCGATGGCGAAGATGCCGTCGCTGAGGGCGGTGACGCGGCCGAGCTCCGTGCCGGCGATGGCGTTGTAGTTGGTCATGGGGTCGAGCTTCGCGCCGGCGACGCGCTGGCGTCAATCCCGCGCTCGGGCGCTTCGCTCGGCGATGAGCCGCGCGATATGCGCCCGCAGCTGCGCGATCCCTTCGCCGCTGCGCGCGGAGGTGAAGATCACCTCCGGATAGGCCGCGACATGCTTGCGCAGGCCCTCGAGCGTCGCCTCGATTCGCGCCTCCCGGCCGGCCGTCTCCACCTCGTCGCCCTTCGTCAGCACCACGGCGTAGGAGACCGCGGCGGCGTCGAGCATCCGCATCGTCTCCTGATCGCTGTCCTTCAGTCCGTGCCTGCCGTCGATCAGCACGAAGACCCGCAACAACGAAGAACGTCCGCGCAGATAGTCGCGCGCCAGCTCGCCCCAGGCGGCGGATTTCGCCTTGGCGACCGCCGCATAGCCATAGCCCGGCATGTCGACGAGCCTCGCCGCGCCATGGAGATCGAAGAAGATCAGTTCCTGCGTGCGGCCGGGCGTGCGCGACGTGCGCGCGAGACCGTTGCGGCCGGTCAAGGCGTTGATGAGCGAGGACTTGCCGACATTGGAGCGCCCGGCGAAGGCGACCTCGGGCGGCCCGACCGGCGGCAGGCCGTCCGCGCGCGCCGCGGCGAAAATGAATTCGCAGGGGCCGGCGAAGAGCCGGCGTCCGGCCTCGGCCCAGTCGGCGGCGGCCTCGGGCCCGCTCATACGCTCGGCGATTTCGCCTGAATCTTGGCGAACAACCGGCTGAGGTTGTCCCAGAGCTCGACCTTAACCCCCGCCTTGGTCATGATGTAATATTGCTGAATCACCGTCAGCGTGTTGTTCCAGGTCCAGTAGATGACCAGGCCGGCCGGGAAAGTGCCGAGCATGAAAGTGAAGATCACGGGCATCCAGGCGAACATCGTCTTCTGAACCGGATCGGCCGGCTCGGGGTTCATCTTCATCTGCAAGAACATCGAAAAGCCCATGACGAGCGGCCAGATTCCGAGGTGCAGGAAATGGCCGAAGGCGGGCAGCGCGGTCGGATCCCAGGGCACGAGCCCAAACAGCGTGAACACATTGGTCGGATCGGGCGCGGACAGGTCCCTGATCCAGCCGAAGAACGGCGCGTGGCGCATCTCGATGGTGATGAAAATGACCTTGTAGAGCGCAAAGAACACCGGAATCTGGATCACCATCGGCAGGCAGCCGGCGACCGGATTGACGCCCTCGCGCTTGAACAGCTCCATCTGCTCCTGCTGCTGCTTGGCCCGATCGTCGGGATAGAGCTCTTTCAGCGCCGCGATCTTGGGCTGAATCTTCTTCATCTTCGCCATCGAATTGTAGGAGCGGTTGGCGAGCGGGAAGAAGGCGAGCTTGACCAGAACAGTGACGATGAGGATCGCGACTCCGAAATTGCCGACGCGCTTGTAGATCGTGTCGATGAGCAGGAACATCGGCTTGGTGATGAAATAGAACCAGCCCCAGTCGATCATCAGATCGAACTTCTTGATGCCGAGATTCTTCTCGTAATTGTCGATCGTGCTGACTTCCTTGGCCCCGGCGAAGACGCGCGTGGTGGTCTGGAACGAGGCCCCGGGCGCGATGGAGTGTTGCTTGCCCAGAAAATCCGCCTGGTAGTCCTCGGGCTGCGCGGCGCCGCTGGCCGAGAAACGCGCGTCGATCTCCTCGGTCTGTTCGGGAATGATCGCGGAGGCCCAGTACTTGTCGGTAAATCCGAGCCAGCCGCCGTCGCCCTTGTAGGCGCGCAGCTTGCCGGTGGCCTTGTCGAGCGAGGCGTAAGTGACTTCCTGCACCCCGCCGTCGCCGATGACGCCGACCAGGCCTTCATGCAGCACCGAATAGCCCGCGACATTGGGCTTGCCGCGCCGCAGGATCAGCGCGTAGGGCCTCAAGCTCACGTCCGATGCGCCGTTGTTGGCGACCGAATCGGTGATCGTGAACATGTACTTGTCGTCGACCGCGATGACCCGCTTGAAAACAACGCCCTCGCCGTTGTCCCAGGTCAGCGTCACCGGATGCTGAGGCGTCAGCGTCTCGACATCGGCGGTCCACAACGTGTCGCGATTGGGCGTCTTGACGGCGCTCGCGCTGACAAAACCAGTCTCCGCCCAATAGGCGTCTGGCGCGCCGGGCGGCGTGAAAAGACGGATAAGCGGACTCTTGGGGTCGATGGTCTCGCGATAGGCCCTCAGAACGAGATCGTCGAACGCGCCGCCCCTGAGGTCGATAGAACCTCCGAGGCTGGGCGTGTCGATGGCCACGCGCGGTCCAGCCGCCAGCGCCTCCTCGACCGTCTCGACCGCCGGCGCGGCGGCCTCGCCCGGCGCCGGCGCGGTCGCCAGATGCGCCGCGCTGGGCTCCGCCGACGGTTTGGCCGCGGTCTCCGGAACCGGCGAGGTCTTTGGGACCGGCGAGGTCTTCGAAACCGGCGAGGTCTTCGGGACCGGATTGTGCGCCTCGGTCTGCGCCTGATGCTCGCTCTTATATTGGGGGCCGGCGTAGAAATACTGCCACGCGGCCATCACCATGACCGACAGCGCGATCGCAAGAAAGAGGTTGCGCGTGTCCTCGCTGTTCATGGCCGCCTGTCTCTGCCCTCTCCGGTCATCCGGGACGCCCCGCGGCGCCGGCCGTCCTCGTGGCCGCGCTGAACGGCGCGGAAGGCCGCGCGCATGTCGTCGACGAGCGCGGCGAACCGGCGCCCCAGCGCCTCGCGCCGGGCCATCAGCACGTAGTCGTGATCCGCTTTCGCCTCAAGTGGCCAAGCCGCGCGCAGCGCCTCTTTCAATCGGCGGCGGATGCGATTGCGCACGACCGCATTGCCGACTTTCCTGGTCACGGTGAAGCCGACCCGCGCGCCGGCGGTCCCGGGTTCCGGCCCGTCGCGCCGGCGCGACTGCAGCGTGAACGTTTGCGCGGATGCGCGCCGTCCACCCGAGACGCGCTGGAATTCGGCGCGCCTGGTCAGCCGACCGGGACACCCGCCGGCGGGAGCCGGCGTTTCGTCCTCGCGCAAGGATTCGGGCTCCATCCGGGGCGTCGCAATCGCAAGAGGAATGTTCAAGGCGGCGCCGCCGGCCGCCGCGCGCCCGCTCAGGCGGAGAGCTTCTTGCGCCCGCGGGCGCGCCGCGCGTTCAGCACCCTGCGACCGCCGACCGTCGCCATCCGGGCGCGAAAGCCATGACGGCGCTTGCGAACGAGCTTGCTGGGTTGGTAGGTCCGTTTCACGATAAACGCTCCAAATTCGCTGGCGCGCGAAGAACCCGCTCAAAGCCCGATCCAGCACGCGAACCCGGACCTCGGCGCGACGATCTTCGATCGAGACCTTCGCGTCGAGCCGGGAGAGATCTTGCGGCGGCTTTGGACCTCCGCTTCAGGGCGCGGCTTATGCGGCGCCGTGCCGCGCAAGTCAATCGCGCCGGTCCAAGCCGAGCGCTCTGGTCAAGGCCTCGACGCTTCCGGATTGACGTAGTCCGCGCAGTTGCGGCGACCGGAATCGAGGCAACGCTGGAACCTCCAGTTATGCTGCAAGGCGTTGAAGGCCCAATAACCCAGAACCAGCAGGACCACGACCGCGGCCACGACGACCATGTTGACGAAATTTCGGCGCTGCGGGTCCTCGTCGCCGTCTTCGGGCGACCGGCCGGTCACGCGATCAGGCTCGAATTCGTCCGGTCGACGCCGCCAAGCGCCGCCAGCGCCCTGGCGACGATTCCTTTCGCGTCGAGACCGGCGGCGGCGTACATGCGCTCGGGCTTGTCCTGTTCCAGAAAGGCGTCCGGCAGGGTCATCGAACGGACCTTGAGGCCGTTGTCGAGCGCCCCGGCGTCGCTCAGCAGCGTCAGCACATGCGCGCCGAAGCCGCCGATCGCTCCTTCCTCGATGGTGATCATGAGCTCGTGGTCGCGGGCGAGTCGCAGGATCAGTTCTCGGTCGAGCGGCTTGGCGAACCGCGCGTCGGCGACCGTGGCCGAGAGGCCGCGCGCCGCCAATTCATCCGCCGCCTTCAGGGCCTCCGCGAGCCGCGCGCCGAGCGACAGGATCGCGATCCGCGAGCCCTCGCGCAGCACCCGGCCCTTGCCGATCGGCAACGGCTCGCCGCGCGCAGGCAGCGCGACGCCGACGCCTTCGCCGCGCGGGTAGCGCAGCGCGATCGGACCCGCATCATGCGCCGCTGCGGTCGCGACCATGTGGACCAGTTCGGCTTCGTCGGCCGCCGCCATCACCGTCATGTTCGGCAGGCAGGCGAGATAGGCGATGTCGAACGCGCCCGCGTGCGTCGGGCCGTCGGCGCCGACCAGACCGGCGCGATCGATGGCGAAACGGACCGGCAGATTCTGGATCGCCACGTCATGCACGACCTGATCGTAGCCGCGCTGGAGGAAGGTCGAATAGATCGCGCAGAAGGGCCTGTAGCCTTCGGTCGCCAGCCCGGCCGAGAACGTCACTGCGTGCTGCTCGGCGATGCCGACGTCGAACACCCGCTCGGGAAAGACGCTCTGAAGGCGATCGAGTCCGGTTCCCTGGGGCATGGCGGCGGTGACGCCGACGATTTTCTCGTCCCGTCGGGCGGCGTCGAGCAGCGCGGCGCCGAAAACCTTGGTGTAGGCGGGCGCGCCGGCCTTGGGCTTGGTCTGCGCGCCGGTGACGACGTCGAAGGCGGAGACGCCGTGGTATTTGTCGTCGGCCGCCTCGGCCGGCGCGTAGCCATAGCCCTTTCGGGTGATGACATGCACCAGGACCGGCCCCCCATGGATGTCGCGCACGTTCCTGAGAACCGGCAGCAGGTGGTCGAGGTTATGGCCGTCGATCGGTCCGACGTAATAGAAGCCGAGCTCCTCGAACAGGGTTCCCCCGGTCCAGAAGCCGCGGCCGAATTCCTCGGTGCGCTTGGCCTTGTCGTAGAAGAATTTCGGCAAATGCCGCGCCATCTGCTTGGCGACGTCGCGCAGCGAGCGATAGGTTTGGCTGGAGACGAGACGCGCCAGATAGGCCGACATCGCGCCGGTCGGAGGCGCAATCGACATGTCGTTGTCGTTGAGGATGACGATGAGCCGCGAATCCATCGCGCCGGCGTTGTTCATCGCCTCATAGGCCATGCCCGCCGACATCGCGCCGTCGCCGATCACCGCCACCACATTGTTGCTCTTCTTCGCCAGATCGCGCGCCGCCGCCATGCCGAGGGCCGCCGATATCGAAGTCGAGGAATGACCGGCTCCGAAGACGTCGTATTCGCTTTCCGCGCGCTTGGTGAAGCCTGAGAGGCCGGCGCCCTGGCGAAGGGTGCGGATGCGCGGGCGCCGTCCGGTCAGGATCTTGTGCGGATAGGCCTGATGGCCGACGTCCCAGACGATGCGGTCGTTGGGCGTGTCGAAGACATAGTGGAGCGCCAATGTCAGCTCGACCACGCCGAGACCGGCGCCCAGATGGCCGCCGGTGACCGAAACCGCGCTGATCGTCTCGGCGCGCAATTCCTCGGCGACCTCGGCGAGGTCGCTCTCCTTCAGCCGGCGCAGATCCGCCGGCGAGGCGATTTGATCGAGCAGCGGCGTGGCAGGCTTCGTCACATTCGTTCCCGGTCCTCGACGCCGTTGGCTCCAATGCGCCGCCGAGGAATTGACCTACACCAGATGACGCCCCGGCCGCAATTTCGGCGCGCGAATCCCGGCGAAGCAAGGAAGTTATGTTCGAAGTCACACCGCACCAATGACATCGGCGCCTAAATTGGGGATGGCGATCCTGACCTGCGCATTGGCGGCCGGCAAAGCTGGACGTTTCGCGCCGGCAATCGACTGCTGGAAGATAACGCTGTCGTACGTATTGCCGGTCGGAGCGGCCACGCTTTCCTCGGCGTCGAAATCTATCCTGGCGGCGAAGAACCTCGAAAACGCCGGGCTTTCGTCAAAGAGATCGCCCCTCTTGGCGACCGATTCACGTTAATTGGCGACCGCCTTACTCGCAGATGCGGTAGTCGGCGCTCGAGCCGTGGCTTTCCGTATCGATATGCATATTGCCAACGTGAAAAGCGTCGGCGCCCGGCCCGAGCACGGTGGTGAACCATCCGCAGGCGGCCTTTCGCAGCGCGCGGAAATAGGAGGCTTCGTCCAAACTCGCCTGGCGCTCCACCAGGACGCGACGCTTGTCGGCGAAGACAATGGCGACGACGTCCAACGCCAATCCCTTGCCATGGGCGCTGATTTTGGCGCCCGTCACGCGGTTTCGGCCGCGACATGCATAGCCGGGGCCGGTTTCGATCGCGGCGACCTTCGCGCCGAGCGTCGCCGCCCCCAGCGGCGCGACAATCAGACGGACGTAATCGGCAAAGACGAGCGCGAATTCGCAATCGAGAACGGGACGAGCGGGCAGGTCGATTGTATCGCCGCCGGCGAGAGTGACGGACGACAGGCGGATCGGCGAGTCGATCCCGCAGCCCTCCGCATTCGGGGCCGGCGCGACCGCGAGTTCCGCGTGGGCGCCAAAGGCGATCAATTTCGCCATGCATGTCGGGGCTGTTCCCTCGGGCCCTGTCAGGGGCGCCGGCTGCGGAGCGGCTTTCGGCGGCGGCGCTGGCGTCAGCTCCGCCGGTCGAGCGGGCGGGAGCGGCGCCTGGCCGCCGATCGCCGCCCCGGCGGGCGTCCCGACCGCCACAGTGAGCGCGCCGAGGATCAGTATTGCCGTCGACCGGTTCATTTCATCGGCCTTCGCCGCTCCGTCTGGAATGAGTGAACGCAAACTGGCCTGAGCCGTTCCGGACGGCTGCGCGGCGGGCGCTGACCGCGCTTGGGATTGTCTTGCGCGTACAATGGTGAGATGGATGCGGCCTTCGCCCGACACTCGTAATTTGGGATGATCCGTAAAATGACCGACTCGACCCCGGAGCAGCGGCTCGCCGCGCTCGGCCTGACCCTCCCGGCGGTTCCGGCGCCGATGGCCAATTATGTGCCGTTTCGCTGGGCCGGCAACCTTCTGTTTCTTTCGGGCCAGGGGCCGAAGCGGCCCGACGGCGGCTTCGAGATCGGCCGTGTGGGCAAGAACGCCACGGCCGAGGACGGCTATCGCGCCGCGCGCCTCACCGGTCTGCAATTGCTGGCCGTGGCCAAGTCCGCGGCCGGCGAACTCTCGCGCATCGAGGCGGTGGTCAAGCTGCTCGGCATGGTCAATTGCGAGCCCGACTTTGCCGACCAGCCGAAGGTGATCAACGGTTGCTCGGACCTGCTGGTCGAAGTTCTGGGCGAGGCCGGCCGCCACGCCCGATCGGCGGTCGGCGTCGGCTCGCTGCCCAACGGCATCATGGTCGAGATCGAGGCCATTCTGCTGATCCGGTCCTAGAGCGGGATGCGAAAAGCGGATACCGGTTTTTCGCAAAAAATCCCGCGTTTTCAGGGACTCCGGAGCATGACGCGATTCAACGAAATCGCATCATGCTCCAAACCCGCGAGGCGCCGAACCCCGACCTTGCGCGCCACAGGAATCTGAGCGCGAAAAATCAGGCGCGGACATTGCCGCGGTCAAAATCGCTCCCTTATGCTAAGGGATGAAATCAGGCGCCGGCGCCGGCGAAATCGTTGAAGCGCCTTAGAGCCAAGCGGAGGAAATTCATGACCGGGTCAGCCACCGAGCGGGTCAAGCTGGGCAGGACCGATCTCGCGGTGTCCAAGATTTGTTTCGGCGCGTCGGGAATCGGCGACATGCCCGACACCTACGGCTACGGCGTCGACGAGGCGCGCGCGAAGGCGACCGTCGCGGCGATCTTCGAGAGCCCCGTCAACTTCCTCGACACCGCGCGGATCTACGGGTTCGGCCGCAGCGAGGAGCGCATCGGCGCCGCGATCCGCGAGCGCGGCGGCCTGCCTGAAGGATTTGTCATCTCGACCAAGCTCGATCGCGATCCGAAGACCAACCGCTTCGACGCCGCCCAGGCCCGGCGTTCGCTGGAGCAAAGCCTCGCCGCGCTCGGCGTCGACAGGATCGATCTCCTGCATCTGCACGATCCCGAACACGCAGCCTCATTCGAGGAAATCGCGGCGCCGAACGGCGCGATCAGGGAATTGTTCCGGATCAAGGAAGAAGGTCTGGCGCGGGCTGTCGGTCTGGCGGCGGGTCCGGTGGCCGTCATGACGCCGCTCCTCAGCGAGTTCGACTTCGACGCCCTGATCACCCACAACCGCTTCACCCTCGCCAATCGCAACGCCGAGCCGATGATCGAGTTCGCGCATTCGAAAGGGATCGCCGTCCTCAACGCCGCCCCCTACGCCGGCGGGGTTCTGGCCAAGGGCTCGGGCGCCTATGCGCGCTACGTCTATCAGGAGGCCTCGTCCGAGATGCTGGCGCCGATCCGGCGGATCGAAGCGGTGTGCGCCAAACATGGCGTGCCGCCGGGCGCGGCGGCGCTGCAGTTCTCGCTCCGCGATCCGCGGATCGCCTCGACGATCTGCGGCGTCACCAAGCCCGAACGCGTTCGCGAGACCCTGGAATGGGCGCGCTTTCCCATCCCCGACGCGGCGTGGGAGGAGCTGAAGACGATCGACTTTTCCACCGACGACCCGGAAGCCACGAGGGCGTATGTGCTCGGCTAGGTTCGCAACCGGGGGCGCCGAACTTGCGGCGAACCGCCTCGAAGCTTCTGAACGCTGCTCAGACCGCTGAGACCCGGCGAAAGCCGATCCAAGCCCACGGCAATGGAATCCAAGCCCACGGAAGCCGGATCCAAGCCAGGGGAAGCGGAATCCAAATGATTCCCTTCCGCGAATTGAGCCATTTCAAGGGGTTAGACGCGAATCCAAATTGTTTTTTTCTCCCGCTCCTTAATCCCGCCAAACCCGTCCCGCCGCCGTGGAACAAGCGGCCCCCTGAGTTCGTCAGTAAGACGATCATAACACGGGTTCTGCTTTTCAGGAAGCGAATGTCGCCACCGGCGGGAATCGCCATCGGCGGCGGCGGGCCGTCGGCGCCGGAATGCGTCGATACGGGGCATTATGCCGAAGCGCCCGGGCAGGGCTCATCGCGCGACAAAAATCTCGCCTGTATTGGCAAGTCCCGATCAAGGGGCCTCGGCATGAGCGGGACTCGGGGTCGCGCCCGCGAGTGCCGCCCGAGCGGCCAAGCGACGCTCCGGAGCGACGCCTGGCATGGGCGCAATATGATGGTAAAGGCGGGCCCGTCACCGTAATCCACGTATCAAGAATTGCGGCTGGCCTCGTTGCGGGAATCCCGACGCTAAGTCCGGCCCCCATCGGGGCGATGAACGAAATTAAAGCGCGCATGTGTGAAGTGGGCTGAACAAAGAGCTGCCACTATGCGGCATTGCTCATATAGCGTCGCATTCACCATTCGTTAATAATTGGGCAGGTTTACGCGCCAAATCCCTCGCAGGTCGGCGTTGCGTCAAACGCGACATGCAATTTATAAAACCCGCCATTTGTCCGCTATGCTTCCGATAGCGACCGCCAGTGTGGCAATGCAGCGAATAAGGCGAAGTGCCATTCGCGCCCTTCGCTGGAGCGCAGAAAAAGCAGCAATCCTTTTCGCTAGCCGGTAAGAATCGATTTCAACGTCTCGCGCTCCTCGATCACGAAGTCGAAGAACGCAGCTATGCGTGGGGTCCGCCTCAGGTCGGGATGCGTCAGCAGCCGCCAGCTTCTCGCAAGCGCCGGGACGGGCCCCAGCACGCGCACCAGATCGGGTTCGGCATCGCCTAGTGCGGTCGGCAGCGGACCGAGGCCGATGCCTGACTTCACCGCATAAACTAGACCCAGCACGCTGTTGTTGCGGGCCGACATCTTGGCGTCTGGCGCAACTTCCCGCAGCCATACCGCCGCGCGATGGTTGCGCAGCGTGTCGTCGAAACCCACCATCTGGTGATCGCATAAATCCTCGATGCGTTCCGGCTTGCCGTGCTGTCCGATGTATGCGCGGCTGGCGTAGACCGCCCAAAGAGAATCCGCGATTTTGCGGCCGACCAGCTCATCTTCCGTGTCGCCCGAGCGGAAAGCGACGTCCACCTCTCCTTTCGACAGATCGAGATAGCGGTCGCTGGTCACGAATTCGACACGCAGCTTCGGATGGCGGGCGTGGAAGCGGTTGATGAATGCCGATTGTGTCATCCGGTAGACGATCGGCTCCGGACAGGTTACGCGAATAACGCCGGTCAGGTCACGGGTGGTGTCACCTACGCGCAACTCGAGATCGGCGACGGCGGTCTCGACCCGTTCCGCGTAAGGCCGCAGCGCTTCGCCAAACTCGGTCAGGCGATAACCGGCCGGCTGGCGCGCAACCAGCTTCCGCCCGATCCGGCGCTCAAGTTCGCTGAGCCGTCGCTGCACCGTTGACTGGCTAAGACCAAGCGCCTTTCCGGCAGCGATCGTACTGTTATGGCGCGCGACGGCCAGAAAGTATTTCAGGTCGTTCCAGTCGAACATGGCTCGGCTATGCACTTCTGAGGCCCCCTAGAGCAATCTTGCGGCTGCCGCGGCCCCACAGCCTCGGCGTAAAAAGGCTCTACCAGTTTTCCCAAGAGGAATGAGCGCCAAGTGATAAATTCAACGAAAGCCGACGAGGTACCCTCGGGGTCATCGACGGGGCCTGCCGCCATGCTCAGGATTGTCCATCGCGCGCTAGTCGGGGGCATGCCGACGGGCGATAGGCAGGAATTGCGGATCATCAGCGCGACCCTCAATCCCGGCGACAGAACGCCACGGCATACGCATCGATTTCCGGTGGCCGTCTATGTCGTGCAAGGCGCCTTCACGCTGGAATTGGAAGGCCGGGATCCGATCACGGCCAATGCGGGGGCAGCAATAATCGAGCCGCCGCATATCAAAATGACCGGCGTCAACCCGAGCGCAACCGAGGCGACCCAACTCGCAATGGTCTATGTGAGCGACCCCGACACGTCGTTCGCGGACCTCGCGCCCTAAATCCGTTCTGGTCCGACCCGGCCTTGCAACGCCAACCGCAATCGATGGAGTGAAATATCATGAACGCAGCAGCGCCTTTCGATCCGGAGACATTCAAAGCTGCCACCCGCACCCAATGGAATGAGTCGGCGGAGGGCTGGAACGATCAAGGCACGCGCATCCGCGACTGGCTGCGCGATTCGACCGACGCAATGCTCACTATGGCCGACGTCAGGCCGGGCGCGCGCGTGCTCGACATTGCGGCCGGCGCGGGCGATCAGACGCTCGACATCGCCGCCCGCGTCGGAGTGAATGGTTCGGTGCTCGCAACCGATCTGTCTCCCGCCATCCTCGAAATCGCCCAGCGTAATGCGCAACAAGCCGGTCACCGCAATGTGGAAACACAGGCTGCGGACGGTGAAGATCTGATGGTGCCCGAATCGAGCTTCGATGCGGCAATCTCCCGTCTTGGCTTGATGTTCTTTCCCAACCCCGGCAAGGGGCTACAGGAAATGTTTAAGGCTTTGAAACCGGGCGGCCGGGCCTGCACCATGGTGTTTTCAACGCCCGACAAAAACCCCTGCGTGGCAATTCTGGTTTCAACTGCGCTCAAACACGCCGGCCTGCCGCCGCGCGATCCGTATCAGCCTGGCGGGCTGCTCAGCCTCGGCAGGCCGGGTCTTACCGATGATCTGTTCCATCATGCCGGCTTCTCGGGAGTTGCGACGACCAAGGTCATGGCGCCATTTCGGCTATCGTCGGTGAAAGACTATCTCGATTTCATCCGCACGTCGGCGGGGCCTATCTTGCAAATTCTGAGCCGGCTCGATTCCGCGGCAAGAGAAGCGGCCTGGGCCGAGATCGAAGCCAAACTCAGCGCATTCAACACACCTGCCGGCTGGGAAGGCCCGAACGAATTGCTGCTGACGATAGGGCGGCGGTGACGGCACCGGGCTGCCACGGCTGACTTGCGGATCCGGCAGGGTTTGTCGATCAGTCTGCGGAAGATGTTGTTCCATTTGAACTGATGTCGCTGATGGGTCATTCTCGGCCTAGCCGTTGCACATCCGGACCGACCGTTGTCCGTTGTTAGTCCTAGAGCGACAATTCAAGGCAACGGTCCGTGATGAAGCCGCGTCGCGGCCCTGCGGGCGACTTTCCCTCATCCCCGCAACGCGACGCTGGACATATGCCGACGAAGCGTTCGGCATCGCCCCGCATTGCGCTGGTTAGAGCTCCCAAGCGGTCAGAGGGGGTCTAGCAGCCTGTCGGACTTAACGTCGCGCCTGCGGTCACAACCGCAACCCCAGTCCGACAGGCTGCTAGCATAGGTTCGGCTTTTCAGGAAGAGAATGTCGCCATCGGCGGCGACGGGCCGCCGGCGCCGGAATGCGCCGACGCGGGGCGTTATGCCGAAGCCGTCCGGGTAAGGCGGCGCGCTCAAAGGGCGTCGTGAGACGCCCGTCTCTAGAAGGGCGATGAGCGAGCACAAGCGAAGGAATTGGGGATTGAGCCCTCCTTTACCCTTTTCTGTGCGCCATGCCATGTTGTCCTATGACCCGCCTCCACTCCGTTCGTCACCCCCCGCAAGCAGGGACGCAAGCCCACGGGCCATGTCGCAGATGTCGAGGAAAAATAGGTAAAGACGGGCGTGTCACCGTCATCCCATAGGCCCTGAGGCGAAGCAAACAGGGGAGCGTGGTGCGAGGAAATCCTTCGAGCGCATCAACGGACTCGGTTGGGACGTTCGTGCGGGCCTTTCAGGCGCGCTAAGCCCCGACACTCGGACGGCTGGCAAGTTGGTTAATTTTGTGTTTCCATTGCGGCGGACTTGGAGCGGGCGCGAGGCGCACGAGGCAAGCTGCGGATGCGAACACTTTTTGTTTTCTGCGCGATCGCTCTCGGTATTGGCTGCGACGCCTCGGCGACCGAGGTGGGCCTGGCGTCGTTCTATGGCGCTCAAGGACTGACCGCGGCGCATCGCAGCCTGCCGATGGGATCGCGGGTCAGGGTCCTCAATCTCGACAACGGCCGGTCCGTAATCGTCAGGATCGTCGATCGGGGGCCGTTCATCCACGGAAGGGTCATCGACGTTTCGACTGCGGCCGCCGTGATGCTCGGCTTCCGGCACGCCGGGCTGGCCCACGTTAGGATCGAGCGCATTTCCGCGGAAACCTTGGAGGCCAGCGCCAGGCCTTCGCGGCCGGTGGCGCCTGTGTTCGACGAGACCTCGTCCTATGCGATCTGCAGTTACGGCTCCGATCTCGCGGAGCATCGACGAACCAACTCGGTCGGCGACCGAGCGGCGCCGCTGTCCGGCGATGCGTTGGGATGCGAGAATTTCCGATTGCGGCTTGTCCGACTCGCTGAGAGCACGGACGATCTGGCGCCCGTCGTCGCCGCCCCTACAGAAGTCGGTTCAAGCGGGGTGGAGCGGGCCGAGAGCATCCCCGTGAGCGGCCTGGCGGATATGGAGGCGGCCGAGAGCATCCCCGTCGGCGCCCTGGCCGAAGTTTTGCAGCGCAAAGCTCCTATAACGCGCTCTGCGAGCCATTGCGCTGCGGCGTCCTGTGAAGCCGCGGAGCGACCGCAGGCTTCGAACACCGTGTATTGGCTCTTCGCAGAACTTCGCCGGGTCTTCGATTAGCGCTCCCCGGATTACCATGACACGCGCTCAAATCCCTTTCAGATGGGCGGTATTACGGTGACGGTGACAGGCCCGCCTTTACCATCATACTGCAAAAGAGCTTTGTGACAATGCCGAATTGGGGTTTCTCGGTCAGGCCTCAGCTGAGCGCGAGCCAGATATGGCCCGCTTCCTCACGCCAAGGAATGAGGTTGAGCGGCGCCCGGTTTTTCGAAATATCTCCTAGCATCGGCATGCCAGGAGACATTCCGGCATCGTTAAGCGCCACACACCAGCTGACGATCTCGCCGGACGTGAGATCGAAACGGCTCTCGTGCCAGCGGCATTTGATGACTCCCTCGTCGTCGATGCTGCTGACTGACTTTGTCGGTCCCGTCGCCGTCGGCGCCGGCTCGAAGAACGGCAGCTTCAGATGAGGGCAGGCATTGTTGAAGGCGAAGATTTGTTCGCCCTTTCTGAGGAGCACGGCATAAAAGCCAGGAAATTCAAGCACCTTCGGCTCGCCCTCGACCAGGGAATCGAGGCGAATGGCCTTGTGCCAGATCTTGCCGGCGAGCTGTACCGTCTCGCGGGTAGCGACAGCGTTTAGCGCGCGTTCGGTTTCCGGGCGCAGCTTCACTATCTCGTAGAGCGTGATGCGGTCCGAGGTGCCGCGAAGCCGCACGCGGATGAAGTCGCTCATCTCAACTTCGTCTTTGACGCGATCGTATAGCGCCTCGGAAATGAGGAGCCGAGTGCCGGCCTCCTTGTTGGCGGCCTCGACGCGGCTTGCGACGTTGACGGCATCGCCGATCGCAGTCAGCCGCTCGTGTCCAGGTGATCCGATCGAGCCGATTACCGCCTCGCCCAAATGCAGGCCGATGCGGATATTGAAGTCGATCCCGTACATCGAGGCGAAGAAGGGCTTCATCCGGTCGACGGCGGCAAGCGTCTGTAGCGCCGCGTTCACCGAGCGGATCGGCGCGTCGGGCTGCCCCTCGACGCCGAATATCGCCATCAGACCGTCCCCGATGAACTTGTCGATGTAGCCATCGTTGCGTTCGATCAACTCGCCGACCTGTGTGAAGTAGCGGTTCAGAAGATACATCACGTCATAGGGCGTCAGCGTCTCGGAAAAGCTGGTGAAGCCGGCGACGTCGGAGAAGAAGAGGACGACAGGCTTCACCTCGCCAGACCTTGAGGCGGCGCTACGATGCAATTGATTTGCGACGCGGAGATCCGTCTCGTCGAGCACGAGGCGGCGGAACGTCATGTCGCCAGTCGGGCGGAGCTGGCAAGCAAGGCGGATGTCGTCGGTCAGGCCTAGCCGGGCGGTCAATTCCCGCTCGAGCCCCTCTTTCGCCGGACAGGCGTCCGCGCCCTCCAGGATCCAGATGCGGCAGGTCGAGCATTTCGCCTTGCCGCCGCAGGCGTGCGCAATCGGGAGATGCGTGCGGCGCGAGGCCTCCAGCACGGACTCGCCTGTGGCGCAGTCGATCGTGACGTTGTCGGGCAGAGATCGGAGGTTCGGCATTTGTTTTTTCGACAGTGTCCTTGGCAACTTTCGTATACAAGCTGTTGACTGGCGCTACGGGTTTGTCACGCCAACAGCAGCGCATTTCGGTCTGACGGCTAGACGGCTCCCTGGTAACAAGTCGCTTCGCGAACACATGCGAAGGGCTCTAACCGCAGCGCCGCGGTCGCGCTGCGCCGATGTTGGGTTGCCCTGCCGACCCCCAAATTTTGGCGTACCTCGTGGTGTATAGCCCCGTCGGCTGAGGGTCTAAACCCTTCTGAAATCGTTGACTTTCTTGGGTATTCACAAGGAGT
>CAWASR010000027.1:0-84578 GCA_963784805.1 uncultured Alphaproteobacteria bacterium | reverse complement strand
GCCGATATTCTGAAGGTCAGCGAGGAGGAGCTGACCTTCATGACCGGCGCGCACGATTTGGAAGAGGGCGTGACGCAGTTGTGGCGGCCGCGGCGGCGCCTGCGCCGGCCGTCACCTTCGGCGCCCGCGGGGCCCTGCTGGCGACCGCGGAACGCCGTGCGCGCGCGCAAGGTCTGGCCGTCACAGTCGTCGATACGGTGGGCTGCGGCGACGCCTTCACCGCCAGCCTGCTCGCCGATCTCGCCGCTTCGCCAACAGTCCTGGAGGATTCCGCGGCCGGATTGGAAGGACTGGCGCGCCGCGCCTGCGCCGCCGGCGCCCTCGCCGCGACCGTCTCGGGCGCAATGGAAGGCCTGCCGACAGCGGAGCGGCGCGACGCCCTTCTGGCGGGTCGCGCCCCTCCAGCGCAGGACGTCGCAGCCTCTGTTTTTAGTGCTCGTGAATTCGACGCTTCGGGCCCTGCCGCGTTCCCGGTCGTTTCTTCGGCCGTCCCATCTCCGTCCCATCGACCGCGGGGTTGGTTCAGCGTTCGCCTCTCGGGCGTGAGGCTTTCAGTTCAGCGACGGGGCGGCGCAAGCGGCTTGCCGGGCTCCCGGGCGACCGGGGGCAGGAGGTGCCGTTTTTGAAAATCATTTTTCAGCGACATGTCTTTACGCAAACCAGAAGCCGTGCTATGGTCTTCCTCGTCGCTGGATCGAAGCGCGCCTGTCACGCCGAGGGCAGCGGCTGCTTTAGGCCCTCACGCGGGCGAGTTGACACGCTCAAAAACGGCGAGGGGCGCGAATTCTTAACCAGTCGGCATGGTTTGGGGCTGGCGCCTCGCCCGATCGGATTTGAGACCGGAATCGGTTCCGAACGGACGCCCATGCCGGGACGTCTTAAGCAAAGCTCAGTCCGGCTCCCGGTTTCCGTCCCCGTCAAGGGAATGATCCGGGGGCTTACGCGCAGCTCACGGGTCTCGCGAGGGCAAGCGGTCGACAAATCGGCCCTGAAGTAATTGCTCACCCTGTGGCGGAGAGGGCGAGGTCGGCTAGGGGGACGAGCGCGTTTTGGATGGCCTTGAAGGCGCCGGTTGACTGTCTGCGGCCTGTTTCGATGACGGAGCGGATATCGGCGTATTGTTTTGCGCCCCACTGGGAGCGGAAGCCGTTGGTGATTTTCCGATAGGTGGCGCAGGGGCGCAAGGAGCGCTCGGATTCGGAGCGCTCGGATTCGTTGTTGGTCGGGGGTACGGTCCGGTTGGCCATGAAGACGAGAAGGTTGGGACGGAGTTTTTTGATCGTGGCTTTCCATTTGACCCCCGCGCGATGGACGGGGGTCAGGGCGAGCACCCGGTCGAGTTCAGCTTCGAGGCGTCTTTTGTGGAGTTTGAGCGTGGCGTCGTTCCATTTGTCGCGCCGCTCGGCTTCCTCGCAGGCGATGCCGATGAAGTGTCGCAGGGCGGGGGCGAAGACGCCGTCGCCCTCGTCGATGACGTATTGGGTGTCGCGCAGGAGATGGGCGAGGCAGGCCTGCTGGTCTTTCGTGGCCCAGCCGGTCTGGGCGCCGTAGCGATCGGCGACCCACACTTGCGGCCGGACGCCGCCGAGGAACTCCTCGACCGCCTCCTTGGAGCGGCGGGGATGGGTCAGAAAGCAGGCATTTTCGCCGTGGTGGAAAACCCACAGCCACCAGCTTCGCTTGCCGACCCGCAAGCCGGTTTCGTCGGAACAGATCACGGTTCCCGACAGCAGCCGCGCGCGGATGGCGGCGCTGGCGGCGGCGAAGCGCCCGCGCGCCTCGAGGAGAATGTTGACGAGCGCGCCTTCGCTGATCTCGAGGCCGAAGAGGTCGCGCATCAGGCGCGTCAGCCGCTCGAAGGCGACGCCTTGGGTGAAGCGCAGATAGATGACGAAGGTCCGCAGGTTGGGGCCGAACGGCGAGCCCGGCTCGAGTCCCGCCGGCGCACAGGCCTTGAAGCGCTTGGCGCAGCAGGGGCAGACGCCGCCATGCAGGCTCACCCGCGTGATCTCGGGGGCGATCGGGGGAATCTCGATCCGGTCGTAGACCTCGCACGGCTCTTGCGGGCTCTGCGACACCTCGGCCCCGCAATGCCCGCATGCGCTCGCCAGGACATCGCACCGCTGCGTCGGATTGGGGTGCAGCGGCCGATGCGCGCCCGGATGAGCGTTCTTCTTCCGGCGGTTCTTGGCGAAATCGGTCGCCTTCTTGTGACCCTGGCTCGGCGGGATGCTCGAATTGTCCGGCGTCTTGGGCGGCCGATCCAGCTTCGTCCGCAACTCGGCGATCTCCGCCCGAAGCGCGGCGATCGCCTCCGCCTGCCGCTCGATCGCCTCCGCCTGCGCCAAGGCGACGCCAAGCAGTCCTTCCCAATCAAGCGATTCGAACGCGGCGCGATTCATCCCTACCGTGAATCAGAAACCGATTCCCGAGTCAAATCCGCCAAACGCCATCGAAATGAGGTGAGCAATTACTTCAGGGCCGATTCGTCGACCGCTTGCCTTCGCGAGACCCGTGAGCTGCGCTTCGCCCCGGATCATCCCCTAAAGACGGGGACAAGGACCGGGAGCCGGACTGGGCTTTGCTTAAGACGTCCCGGCATGGGCGTCCGCTCGGAACCGATTCCGGTTTCGAATCCGATCGGGCGTGGCTCCAGCCCAAACCATGCCGACTGCTTAAGACTTCGCGCCCCTCGCCGTTTTTCAGCGCGTCAACTCGCCCGCGTGAGGGCTTGAAGCGGCCGCTGCCCTCGGCGCGGCAGGCGCGCGTTGATCGCCGACAAGGAAGACTATAACACGGCTCCTGATTTTCTAAAAGCGACTGTCGTGGAAAAGTGATTTTCGAAAACGGCACCTCCTGCCCCCGGTCGCCCGGGAGCCCGGCAAGCCGCTTGCGCCGCCCAGTCGCTCTATTGACGTGTCGCACCCAAGGGGCGCCGTCTAGTGGATTCAACAAAAAGGGAATTGATATTGGACTGCACCCCATCGGTGAGACACGTTAATTGAGTGACGTCGCTTCGTCCTGGTTTAGGTTTGGCGCGACCGACCGCAGTTCGGCTTCGAACTCGACCGGGGGTTTGTAGTCAAGCGCTGAGTGCAGGCGCTGACGATTGTAGACTGTGTCGATGAAGTCGCCGATCTGTCGGCGGGCGTCTTCGATGTTGGCGTAGGCCTTTCCGTTCACCTCCTCGGTTTTCAACGTCTTCATGAAGCTCTCCGCCTTGGCGTTGTCATAAGGGTTGCCCGGCCGGCTCATGCTGATGACGACCCTTCGCGCCTCCAGCCGCTCGACATAGTCCGTGCAGGCGTATTGCACGCCGCGATCGGAATGATGAATGAGGCTGTTGGGCGCGGGATTTCGCGCGGCCAAGGCCTGGTCGAGCGCTTGCAGCGCAAGCGAGGCCTCGAGATTGTTGGCGAGCGCCCAGCCCACCACTTTGCGCGAGAACGCGTCGATGACGACGGCCAGATAGACGAAGTCCTCGGCCAGCCGGACATAAGTGATGTCGGCGACCCAGAGCTGGTCGAGGCCGGTCGGACGGCAGCCGCGCGCGAGGTTCGGCCGGATCGCGAAGCCGTGCCGGCTGTCGCTCGTGCGCGGAACAAAGGGCCTGGCGCGAAGGCAGAGCAGATTGTCCGCGCGCATCAACCTGAGCACGCGCTTGGCGTTGACGATCAGGCCCTGCCGGCGCAACTCCTGGGCGATGCGCCGATAGCCGTAATGGCGATGGCTGAGCGCCGCGCGCTGGATCAGATCGCGCAGGTCCGCGTCCTCGCGCGCCGGCGCATGCGGACCGAAATGGCGGTAATAGCCGGCGCGCGAAACGCCGCCCAACCCGCACAGGCGCAGGATGTTGGCGTCGTCCTGGGAGAAGCCTTGCGACTCGAGCGCGATCATTTTTTCGATGACCGCGTAGAGGTGGGCGCGCCGCCGTCCGGGCTCGTCGCGTCCCAAAGCCGCAAGGCTTCGTGAAAAAAATGGAGATCCGCCTGTTGACGGCCGATCACCCGCTCCAGTTCGGCGATCCGCGCCTCGGCCTTCTTCAGCTCCCTCGAGGGCGACGCGGCGGACCCGGCGGCGTCTGCAGAGAGCGCAGGCGCGGACGCCGCGTCGCCCTCGAGGGACCGCCGCTCCTTCCAGCCCGGCTTCGGCCCGCGCTTGCGGTTGAAGCCGGCCACGCCCATCGCCCGGTAGGAGTTGCGCCATTCGTAAAGCAGCTTGCGCTTGACCCCCGCCTCCTCGGCCACCGCCGCCATCCTCTCGCCAGCCTCCAGCCGCAAGACGATGCGCTCCTTGTATGCATTCGAATACTGCCGCGGACTCTTGCCCGGTTCCGACATGGTTCCTCCTTGGAAGCCATGTCACCCTTTTATCCGTGTCTCAACTTCGGGGTCCAGTCCAGTGTCACTGTCATGTCTGGACGGCGCCCGCTGTCAAGGGGGTCTTTGAGGTTTTGGGGGATCGGGGGTGCGGTCATGTCTTCGGCCTTTTTGCACGGAACCATAAGCGTCCGCTGGCCCTGATGTTGTCCGCTGATCCGTTGCCGCTATCACCGTAACGCGCTGATTGGGCGCAGACAGTATGCCGGGCTTCAGGATCAATCCGCTTTCCTGCGCATCACCTCTTGGTCACCCTCGAGTTGTTTGCCGCGTGGCGCCTTTTAAGGCGGCGTGGCGGTCCGAAACCGGCGAGTTAGGCCGAAAGCCCTCGGTAGTTCGTCTGCGACTTCAGCAACGCGAAGACGATGCGCGCCAATTTGTTGGCCAGCGCCACGGCGACCAGCTTGAAGGGCTTCTTCTCGATCAGCCTCTTGGCCCACATCCGCAGCGGGTCGCCATGGGGTTTGCGATGGAACAGCACGGCGTGCGCGCCCACGACCAGCAATTTGCGCAAGTACCGGTTGCCCATCTTCGAGATGCGCCCCAGCCGCTCCTTGCCGCCGCTCGAATGCTGGCGCGGCGTCAGGCCGAGGAAGGCGGCGAACTCGCGCGGCCCCTCGAACCCCGAGACATCGGGGACGCTGGCCGCGATCGCCGTGGCGGTGATCGGCCCGATGCCGGGAATGGTCATCAGCCGGCGCGCTGTCGCATCCGTCCGAGCGGCCGCGAGAAACGTCTTGTCGAGCCGATCGATCGCCTCGTCGAGCCGATGCAATTGATGAACCAGCTCCGCCAGCGCCGCGCAAACCTCGATCGGGATTGTCTCGTCGCAAGCTTCGATCCTATCGGCGAGTTGGCGCGCATGGCGCGGCCCTTGCGCCGCGATCAGCCCCACCTCGCCAAGATGCCCTCGAAGCCCATTGAGCAATTGCGTGCGCTGCGCCACCAGCATCTCGCGCGCCTTGTGGCGCATCAACTCGGCCTGGTTGACGACCGAGCGCACCGCGACGAAACGCATCGAGGGCCGCGAAACCGCCTCGCAAACCGCCGCCGCGTCCGCCGCGTCGTTCTTCTGCCGGCGCACGTAGGGCTTCACGTAAGCCGGCGGCATCATCCGCGCGTCATGGCCCAGTTTGATCAACTCGCGCGCCCAATGATGGGCCGACCCGCACGCCTCCAGACCGACGAGGCATTTGGGCAGGCCCGAGAAGAACGCCAGCAACTTGTCGCGCTTGACCGACTTGTTGAAAACGACCCTGCCCGCGACATCCACGCCGTGGACCTGGAAGACGTGCTTGGCCAGATCAAGACCAACCCGCGTGACAGACGAGAATTCGGTGATAGATTTTCCCATGGACGGCGCTCCTTCAAATGGTCGCTCTAACGACAACCATTTTGGCACGGTTCAAATCCAGAACCAGATGCCGCGCGGGCGCCGTCCACACCATCACCGTAATACGGGGCGCTCAATAATGGGCGCCCCTACCGCAATCGGTAATATCAAGCTCTGTCTTTGATTTGGGACATAGCGGGCTTCCGGCCCGAAGGCTTTCTGCACTCGAAGGAGAACAATCCGATCGACGAAAGCGTAAGCAACTGAAATTATAATAGATTCCAGCCGCCTAGGCTACTACCGACAACCCCGAAAAACGTCTGCCGCGAAGGACGGGCCAGCAGGTCAATTCGGACAGTCAGTTCTTTCGGTGGTGCTGCCGGAACCGTCTGAATTTGCCGTTTGTGTTGTGCTCGACATGCAGGGCGAATCCGGCTGCACGACGACCGTCTCGTGAGTTGGTCCCGAAGCTCCGTTCCCGATAATGCCACCCGCAACTCCGCCGACGACGGCGCCTACAGGCCCGCCGACAACCGCACCCGCGACTGCGCCGCCGACTACTCCGGTGACGGCTCCATCGCCGTCGGCTAACGCAAACTGAGGCGCCGCGATCAGCGCCATGGCTGCGACAAGAAAGAGCATTTTCTGGTGCATGAAATTCTCCTATTGTACTTAAGCCAATACGTCATTGGCCAATGACGATATCGCCACTCGCTGACTATTTCTGCTCGTGACTTAGCCCCGTGCGCGCCAGATCTGCAGGATCGGAATCTACGCATGGACCCACGGCGATCGGCTTCGCGCAGATTTTCTGTGACGAAACCCGTCAACCTTTGTTGCGGAGCGTAGGTATTTTGCGAGCCTATGACGCGGTCAATTTCCTGACCATACTCCGCCGAGTAAGGCCGATGCGGAAAATCTGTCCCGCGTTGTGCGGCAAAACTCGGAAAAGAACGGTCATGGACACGAATACATTGATGATAATTCTTGTCGTGATAGTTTTGTTGGGCGGATTTCGGCTTCTATGGGCGGGGCCGGTGGTTCTGAACCGACGACACGCGCAACTTCGCGTCTTTGCCAAAGGGTGACCGCGTGTCTCGCGTAGTGGTGGATTCCGACTTAGTCGCATCCGATGAGCGCACGTATTCTCTGGGATGTCGCTAATTGAAGGCCCTTGCGCTGATGAACGTGGACGATCTAGCGGCAAAATTCGCAAAGAAGTTTTGCCTTGGCCCGGCCGAAAACAAGGATGCTACGGCTGCTAGAATTGAGTTTGCGCAAGATGATGGCAAGGAGGCGCTCGAAAATATTATTATCCCTTTCTTACGAGAAGTTGTAGATAAATTTCCTGAGAATAGATTTAGTTTTGCAGTACATAATGACAATAACGATCACCGACCGATTGGGGTTGATTTTCAACTTAGGGCTGGCCAGAGGACCGCGATCATTGTCAGCCTTGGAAAGGTTGGGGTGACTTTCAGCGACTTTTCCGGCCAAAGAGGATTATTTGCAATCGACCACGCACCGTTTATTTCAAAACCCAGTGACCTGACGAAAGAAAACAAATCAAAGCTAATCGATATGGCGATTGACTATAGCTAGAGATCGCGCGGATTGCCGAGGCGCAGTCGGGGCCGCCTGAAGCCCTCGGATAGCGGGCTTTCGTATACATGGCCGACGCCGTTTTGAGCGTGTCAAAAGGCTGGCCACCCAAGCTAGAGGCCACCCTCGGCGCGACAGGCGCGCGTTGATCCAGCGACGATGGGGACGACAACGCGGCCTCTGATTTTCTTAAAGCGATTGTTGAATAAAATAGATTTTCGAAAATCGGCCCCGCCGAGCCGGCCCCGCCCACGGGCCCGGCAACGCGGTTCGGCCGCCGCCCCGTCCGTCAACTGACGCATCTCACCCGAGGGGCGCAGTCCAAAGCAACGAAAGGGGAGAAATCTGCAAGTGTCGACGTAATATGGGGCGACGAATTGGGCGACGCGGCCCATCTCGATCGTCGGGCGACAATGCTGTGAAGATCGTGGCTTTAATTGGGGTCTTCCTAAATGTCGTCCCAGACGACAGCGGTAGCCAGATATTCGCGAATTATACTGCGGACAGTGACGCCGCCAGTTTGCATGACGGCGAAGCGATAAATGCCAGGGGCTACGACGATCCAGCCGTCGACCATGTCTGCGCCGGTGCAGGCACGTTGGAATAGACGGCTGCCGACCTCGGGCCAGAACGCCAATCCGCCTTGGCCAAGATCGAGGAATTCTTGTAGGCGCTCGTTGCCGAGTGTCTGAAGGGGCTGGGTCCAGACCGCTTCTGGCTCCTCGATGACAGGGAAGCCGAGTTCGTTGAAGACGTGGCCGCGGGCGTTCTTGAGGATGATCCGGTTGATGCGAGCGAAATCCGGCTGCCAGACAATCTGGTCAGTGCCGTCAGGCCCCGCCATCACAGTCTTTACGGCTTCGATGTCGCGCCTTAGGCGCGCGTTCGTCCCGAATATCCGCTCGAATCTCTCCGAGATTTGAGCGTCTGGTTGGGTCGAACTGGCGAGCGTCGCTCCGAGCAGGGCTGCGAAATACTCTTCATCTGCGGCGAACCCGTTGGTTGCATTCGCGGCAGGTCTCTACGACATGGACGTTCGGGGGTAGGGGCTCGTCGAGGACCGCTCTAGAGGGCACGTGATCGAGCGTTACATGAGTGGCGAAGAGCGCGGCGCCACATTGCGGGCAAGCGCCTTTGAAGCGCTCGTCGGAGAAATCGTACCTCAGCTGTTTCATCGGTCCCGGCCCTAAAGATGTGGTTCGCTGCGGTCTCGCACCGCGTTACGGTGATACTTTGCCCAATCCCCCAGCTCTCGGCGCTGGCCTCGGCCGATCCCTGACATTCTACGTCGAGATAATCGGCTTCCGGCTTCTGTTCGGCCGGCCTGATGAGATTTCGCCTCGAAGGCCGCAGACGGGTCATCCTCGCACCAAGTCGCGGACGCGCAAAGGAAACGGGCGACAGACTCGACACACGCGGCCAATTCCTCCTGCCCGTCACCCGCTCCCTACTCCCGCACATGCCTGAGCGCCGCGGCGGCGGCGAAGGGGGCGGCGGCGATGGCGAACAGCGACAGCGCGCACAGCATCAGGAACGGAGTCAGGAACGGCGCCGCGCCGCCGCTGGCGGCCGAGGCCGCCGAGACGCCGAAGATCAGCACCGGAATTGCCAGCGGCAGCACCAGCACCGCCATCAACAGGCCGCCGCGCCGCAGCGAAACCGTCAGCGCCGCGCCGATCGCGCCGATCATGGTCAAGGCCGGCGTGCCGGCCAGGAGCGATGCGGCGACCAGCGCCAGCGGCAAGGGCGCCATCGCCAGCATCAGGCCGAACAGCGGGCTCAACGCCACCAGCGGCAGCGCGCTCACGGTCCAGTGCGCCGCGCACTTGATCAGCACCGCCAGTTCCAGCGGCAGCGCGCCGTTGAGCATCAGATCGAGCGACCCGTCCTCCTGATCGGCCTGGAACAGGCGGTCGAGCCCGAGCAGGGTCGCCAGCAGCGCCGCGATCCAGAGGATCGCCGGGCCGAGCCTCGCGAGCAGTTCGAGATCGGGCCCGAGCGCGAACGGCATGATCGCGATCATGATCAGGAAAAACACCGCGCCGACCGAGGCGCCGCCGCCGATCCGCCGCGCGATCCGCCATTCGCGGATGAAAAGGGCGAGGGCGGCTGTCATGCGCGGTCCCTCATCCGGCGCCATAGCCCGTCGGAAGACGGGCGTTCTTCCGAACGGCGTATGGCGGCGCCTTCTTCCGCGAGCGGGGGCGGGGCGCGCGCCCGCTCCCCCGATTACGGGAGGGGGCTGGGGCGAGGGCGAGGGCGAGCGCGACCCTCACGCCCTTGCGCTCTCGTTCGAGCCGAGCCTCAATTCCTCGGCGCGGTCAAGACCGAGCGGCGCGTGGGTCGCGGCGACGATGATGCCGCCGCCGGCCCGGTGCGCGCGCATGATCGCGGCGAAGGCGGCTTGCGCGGCGGCGTCCAGCGCCGCGGTCGGCTCGTCCAGCAGCCATAGCGGCCGATGGGCGACGAGGAGCCGGGCGAGCGCGACGCGGCGCTTCTGTCCGGCAGAAAGGACCCGCGCGGGAAAATCGATCACATGCGCGAGGCCGACGCGCGCCAGCGCTTCCCGCTGCCTGCCGCGCGCGGGATCGGCGCCGAGGGCGCCGGCCCAGAAGGCGAGATTCTCGCCGGCGGTCAGCGCTCCCTTCAGCGCGTCCAAATGGCCGAGATAATGGGCCTGCTCGCCGACCGTGCGCTCATCGTCGGCGTCTTCGAGGGCAAAATGGCCGGCCTGCAGCGGCAGAAAGCCGCAAAGCGCCCTGAGCAGGCTCGTTTTGCCGGCGCCGTTGGGGCCGGTGACGACAAGCGCGCCGCCTTCGGCCGCCTCGAACGACAGGCGATCGAACAGGCGTCGCCCGCCGCGCTCCACCGCCAGGTCCCACGCGCGAAGGCGCATCGCGTCCCTTTCGTCCGCGCGCGCCCGCGCGCCCTCGTTTAGACGATAGTCTGTGTATCCTGACCAGGCCACATTATCTATAAGCCGACAGTCCTTTCCCACCCTGATTTTGGAGCGCGCGCATGGCCAGCCTCGACAGTTTCAAATGCCGCAAGACGCTGACGGTCGGGGCAAAGACCTACGAGATTTATTCCCTGAAAGCGGCGGAGAAGAACGGGCTCGCCGGCGTCTCGCAGCTCCCGTTCTCGCTGAAGATCGTGCTGGAAAATCTGTTGCGCAACGAGGACGGACGCACGGTCAGGAAGGAAGACATCGAGGCGGTCGCGGCCTGGACCGAAAATCGAGGCCGCAAGGGACATGAAATCGCCTTCCGTCCGGCGCGGGTGCTGATGCAGGATTTCACCGGCGTGCCCGCTGTCGTCGATCTCGCCGCCATGCGCGACGCCATGCGGACGCTCGGCGGCGACCCCGACAAGATCAATCCGCTGGTTCCGGTCGATCTCGTCATCGACCATTCGGTCGTCGTCGATCATTTCGGCACGCCGAAGTCGCTGACCCAGAACGTGGCGCGTGAATACGAGCAGAACCAGGAGCGCTACCGGTTTTTGAAGTGGGGCCAGCAGGCCTTCTCCAACTTTTCGGTGGTTCCGCCCGGCACCGGCATCTGCCATCAGGTCAATCTCGAATATCTCGCGCAAACCGTCTGGACCGCGAAGGAAAAGCGCGACGGCAAGACGGTCGAGGTCGCCTATCCCGACACCCTCGTCGGCACCGACAGCCACACCACCATGGTCAACGGCCTCGCCGTGCTCGGCTGGGGCGTCGGCGGGATCGAAGCCGAGGCGGCGATGCTCGGCCAGCCCTTATCGATGCTGCTGCCCGAGGTGATCGGTTTCAGGCTGAAGGGCGAATTGCGCGAAGGGGTCACCGCGACCGATCTGGTGCTGACCGTCACCCAGATGCTGCGCAAGAAGGGCGTCGTCGGAAAGTTCGTCGAGTTTTTCGGCCCCGGCCTCAACGCCATGTCGGTCGCCGACCGCGCGACGATCGGCAACATGGCGCCGGAATATGGCGCGACCTGCGGCCTGTTTCCGATCGACGCCCAGGCGCTTGGCTATCTGGCGACGTCGGGCCGCAAGCCCTCGCGCGTCGCCCTGGTCGAGGCCTACGCCAAGGCGCAAGGCGTCTATCGAACAAGGGTCGCGCACGATCCGGTCTTCACTGACACGCTCGATCTCGACCTTGGCGAGGTCACGCCCTCGCTCGCCGGCCCCAAGCGCCCGCAGGACCGCGTCGCCTTGAGCGAGGCCAAGACAGGTTTCGCCGGCGCGTTGACCGGCGAGTTCCGGCAGAGCGGAAATATCGCCGAGCGCCACAAGGTCGAGGGCGCGAATTTCGATCTCGGCAACGGCGACGTCGTCATCGCCGCCATCACCTCCTGCACCAACACCTCGAATCCGAGCGTGATGATCGCCGCCGGACTTCTGGCGCGCAACGCGGTCGCCATGGGTCTTTCGGTCAAGCCGTGGGTGAAGACCTCGCTCGCGCCGGGCAGCCAGGTGGTGCAGGACTATCTCAAGGAGGCCGAGCTGCAGAAGCCGCTCGACAAGCTCGGCTTCAACGTCGTCGGTTTCGGCTGCACCACCTGCATCGGCAATTCCGGCCCGCTCGCGCCCGAGATTTCGGCGACGATCGCCAAGCACGATCTGGTCGCCGCCGCGGTCCTCTCCGGAAACCGCAACTTCGAGGGCCGCGTCAATCCGGACACGCGCGCCAATTACCTTGCCTCGCCCCCGCTAGTGGTCGCCTACGCGCTCGCGGGTTCGATGCTCGTCGATTTGACCCGCGAGCCGCTCGGAAACGACAAACACGGCAAGCCGGTCTATCTCGCCGACATCTGGCCGAAGGCGCACGAGGTTCAACAGCTCATCGAGACCAAAATCACCGCCAGGATGTTCAAGACCAGATACGCGAGCGTGTTCGACGGCGACGCGAACTGGCGCAAGGTCAAGGTTCCCGCCGGCCTCACCTACGCCTGGGACTCGGGCTCGACCTATGTCCAGAACCCGCCCTATTTCGACGGGATGACGAAGACGCCCGCGCCGGTCGACGACATCGACAACGCCCGGATTCTGGCGCTGTTCCTCGATTCGATCACCACCGACCACATCTCGCCGGCCGGCTCGATCAAGGCCGCGAGCCCGGCCGGGCAATATCTGATCGAGCATCAGGTGCGTCCGATCGACTTCAACCAGTACGGCACCCGCCGCGGCAACCACGAAGTGATGATGCGCGGAACCTTCGCCAACATCCGGATCAAGAACCAGATGGTGAAGGACGAGGCGGGCAATGCGGTCGAGGGCGGCTATACGCTGCATCAGCCCTCGGGCGAGCGGATGGCGATCTATGACGCGGCGATGCGCTATGGCGCCGAAGGGACGCCGCTCGTCGTCTTCGCCGGCCGCGAATACGGGACCGGCTCCTCGCGCGACTGGGCGGCCAAAGGCACGAAGCTGCTCGGCGTCAGGGCGGTGATCGCCCAGAGTTTCGAGCGCATCCACCGCTCCAATCTGGTCGGCATGGGCGTGCTGCCGCTGGTGTTCGAGGAAGGAACGAGCTGGGGCTCGCTCGGCCTGAAGGGCGACGAAACGGTCGCGATCCACGGCCTCGGCGAGACCTTGAAGCCGCGCCAGACGCTGCACGCGGAGATCAGACATTCCGACGGCCGCACGAGCCGCGTGGCCCTGACCTGCCGCATCGACACGCTCGACGAACTCGAGTATTTCCGCAACGGCGGGATATTGGCTTATGTGCTGCGGCAGTTGGCGGCGTGAGGATGAAACGCCGTCACCAGACGCCCGGAATGAGGCGATAGCGCACGCGGGCCGCATATTCGATGTAGCCGGGAAGGCCTTCGCGCAGGACGGCCTCCTCAATGAAGATGCGCAACGTCAATGCGCCGAGGGCTCCAGGGCGCCGCGCGCCGGTCCACCTATCTATGGATCCCCTCAAGCTCCGGAAGCAGCACCACGCTTTCCTGCTCATTGGGGTCGGTGCGGGCGACGATGGCGGTCGCCGGCTCGGTCTTGCTCATATTGTAGGGCAGATGCGGCATGTTGGCGGGGATGTAGACGAACTCGCCGGGGCGCGAGACCATGTGATGCTCGAGTTTCTCGCCGTAATACATGCCGACCTCCCCGCTCAGCATATAGATCGTCGTCTCGTGCGCGTCGTGCTTGTGGGCGTTGGCGCGCGCGCCCGGCGGGACGGTGAGCAACTGCATGTGGATCGCCGACGCGCCCGCCGTTTCGGCGGAAATCGCCGGCGCGTAGGTGAAACCCTGCTTGCCGACAAACGGCTCGCCCGCGCGCACAGCGACGCAAGTCTTGGGCCGCTGGATCGCCGCGCTCTTATCGGTCATTGCCTTCTCCATTGGTCGCGCGACGGCGCATATTCGCGCGCTCGACGACGCTTTTGCGAACCTACGGCGTTGCGCCGGGGGCCGCAATCGCAGCGAGCGTCGTCAGCGAGCATCGCCGGGCCCGCCGACGAGGCGGAGAGGGCGGCGGCGAGCGCGGGCGGCCACGTGGAAATGGGGGCCGGCGCGAGGGTCTATTTCATGCCTTTGTCGGTCAGCGTGTTCAGGAACGCCACCAGCGCGTCGATATCCTTGTCGCTGAGGCGGGGCTTCTGGCCGGGCTTGCGATCGTAGGGAACCTCTTCGGCATTCACGTTGTCCTTGTAGGCGCCGGGAAGGTCGTCAAACTTGTCGACCTCGCCGGTCTTGAGCTTCGGATACCAGCGCTTCGGGTCGGTGTCGCGGGTGGCGTAGAAGGCGACCGCGTCGCGCAAGGACTTGAAGTAGCCGTTATGGAAATATGGGCCGACGATCGCCACATTGCGCAGGGTCGGAACCTTGAACTGGCCGCATAGCGAACTGAGCTTGATCCCCTTGGGCAGCATCGCCTCGATGCCGGGCCGCTTGCACAGGCCCAGGTCGAAAACCGTCGGATCGGCGTTGACCGGGATGGCCGCATTTCGCGGCACGCCCAGCGCTTCGTAGGTGAAATCGGTGAAGATCCAGTCGCTCGGGTCCTTCGAGCCCGGCTTGCCCGAGTGACAGGCGGCGCAGTTTCCTTCTTTCGGGTTCATGAAGAGTTCGAACCCGCGCGCCTCCAGCGGACTGAGTTTCGCCTTGCCGCGCAGGGCATCGTCAAACCTGGAGGAGAAAGGCGCGAACCGCTCCGAAGCCTCGTAGGCGAACAGCGCATTCCCCAGCTTCATCATTGCGCTCTTCGGATCGTCGAAGACGCCCGCGCCGAAGACCGCGACCGCCAGGTCGGCGTAGGGGCCGGCTTCGACCTTCCGCACCACCGCCTCGATCGACGGATTGTTCATCTCCACCGGATCGAGCAGCGGCGCGACCGGCTGGTCGACCAGATCGGACGCGCGGCCATCCCAGAACTGGCCGCCCTTGGCCTCCAGCGTCTCCTTGCCGTCGTCGATGTCTTTGTAGAAGCCGAAGGCAGGGCTGTAGGTCTTGTACATGATCGTCGGCGTCTTGCGCCGGCCGAGCCTGTCGGGGGTGCTTCCGGCAGCGACGGCCGCGATCGGCGAACCGTTGTTGCCCTGGAACGCGTGCTGCGGCGCATGGCAAGACGCACAGGAAACGCCGCGAGGTTCCGACAGGTTTTTATCCTCGAAGATGCGCTTGCCGAGCAGTTGGATATCGGCCAGCGACTTTTCGTCCGCGGAACGGACGAAGGCGGAGGGCGCGGCCGTTTGAGTCGCGGCCTCCCCGGCGACACAACTGACGAACCCGACACATAACGACAGGGCGAAGACGCCTCTGAACGGCATGGAAGCCTCCAGAACCGGCGGATTCAACGTCCGCCGCTCTATCGCGCAAGTATCGGCATTCGCTCGCGCCGACAATGAACACCGACGCAAATAGAAACCGTTTCAAATTAGAACCGTTTCAAATTGGAATCATTTCAATCCCGACCGCATCGAGACGGCCGGCGGGCGTTCAAGCCTTTAACCCCTGATCAAGCGCGGTCTTCTACTGTCCGACCCGCCGAACGCGCGCCTGGAGAGCCTGAATGTCCGCCGGAGACGTCCCCGCCCTCGAATTGCGCGCGTTGAGCAAGAGCTTCGGCCGGCCGGCGGTCGACCGGCTCGATCTCATCGTCGCCGCCGGCGAATTCTACGCCCTGCTCGGCCCCAACGGCGCGGGAAAGACGACGACCTTACGCATGGTCGCGGGGTTGATGCCGGCCGACGGCGGCGACATCCGGGTGTTCGGGATCGACGCGCGCTCGAGGCCGATCGAAGCCAAGCGCATCGTCGCCTGGCTGCCCGACGAACCGATGCTCTACGACAAGCTCGACCCGCTCGAATACCTCGAATTCGTCGCCGGCTTATGGTCGGTCGAGGGCGGAAGGGCCGAGCGGCTGGCGGACGAGCTGCTCGAAAGTCTGGGTTTGTGGCCGCACCGGCGCGAACGCTGCGAGGGATTTTCGCGCGGCATGCGGCAGAAAGTCGCGCTCGCCGGCGCCCTCATCCATGAGCCGCGGCTCCTGATGCTCGACGAGCCGCTGACCGGCCTCGACGCCGCCGCCGCTCGGCAGGTGAAGGACATTCTGACTGCGAGGGTGCGCGCGGGCGCCACGATCATTATGACGACCCATATTCTCGAAGTCGCGGAACGGCTCGCGGGCCGCATCGGCATCATCGCGCGCGGCAGGATGATCGCCGAGGGAACGCTCGACCAACTCGGCGCCATCGCCGGCGCGGTCGGCGCGACATTGGAAACAGTGTTCCTCGATCTCACATCCGAGGCGGGCCGGGCGGCATGATTGCGCCGGCGGCGACCTTCCCGCGCTTTGTCCTGCATGATTTGCGCCTCAGCACGCGGGGGCTCGCGTCGCTGTTGGGCGGGGCCTCGCCGGTCAGATTGGCGAGCCTCGTCGCGCTGCTCTTGATCGCACTCCACGCTACCGCCTGGCCGGTCGCGGGCTGGCTCGCCGGGATCGAGGACGGCCCGCGCGGCGCCGAACGGATCGAAATGGTTCTGGCCAGCGGCTGCGTGCTGGTCATTCCCTGGATTGTCGCCCAGTCGATGACCGCCCTAACCCGTACGCTCTTCGGTCGCTCCGACCTCGAATTGATCCTTTCTTCGCCCGTCAGCGCGCGCGCGTTGCTCGGCGCGCGCGCCTTCTCGATCGCGATCGACGCGGTCGCTTCGGTCGGCCTGCTGCTGGCGCCGATCGCCAATGTCGCGGCGCTCAGGGGCCATCCGCATTGGCTCGCGCTCTATCCCGCCCTGATTGCAGCCGGCCTGATGGGCTCAGGCCTCGGCGTCTTTCTCGCCATGGGCCTGCATCTCGCCGTAGGGCCGCGCCGCGCGCGCCTCCTCAGCCAGATCGCGGCGACGACGGTCGGCGCCTCCTTCGTGCTCGGCGCCCAGGCGGTCGCCATGTTGCCCGACCGGATTCGCGCGGCCGTGCTGGACGCGTTCGCGCCGCCGGCGAACGGCGCAGACGGTCTGCGACGCGTCCTCTGGACGCCGGTGCGCGCGGCGGCGGGCGATCCAGCGGCGATTCTCGGCTGGGCGGCCTTCGGCGCCGCGGCCTTCGCCCTCGCCTGTCTCGTGTTCGGCCAACGGTTCGCGGATGCGGCCACAGCCTCGGCGGGAGCGCCGGCGAGCGCCGGCGGGTCCATGAATCGGATCGCGCGCTTCGGCGCGGGCGTCGGCGCCGTCCTGCGCGCCAAGGAGCGTCGGGTCGTCTGGCGCGATCCCTGGCTGATGTCGCAGCTTTTGCTGCAGGCCGCCTATACGATGCCGGTCGCGGTCGTTCTCTGGCGCAGCGGAGGCCCGACGGGCACGATCGGCGTCGCCTTCACACCGGCTCTGGTCGTGATCGCGGCGCAACTCGCCGGGGCGCTGTCGTGGATCGCGCTGTCGGCCGAGGACGCGCCGGATTTCCTCAAGAGCGCGCCGGTCTCGCGCGGCGCAATCGAGCGCGGCAAGATCGCCGCCATCGGCCAGCCGATCGCGCTCATCCTCGCGCTCCCCCTCGCCGCGCTGGCCGTCGCCTCCCCCTGGGCCGGGTTGTGCGCGCTTCTGTTCGGCGCCGGAGCGATCGCCTCCTCGGCCCTGGTCAATCTGTGGCGACAGGCGCCGTCGCGCCGCGGCCTGGTGCTGCGCCGCCATTCGCAATCCAAGCTCGTCGGCCTGATGGAGCACGCGGTCTCGATCCTGTGGGCGGTCGCGGCGGCGATCGCGGTCATCGGCTCATGGACGACGATCGTTCCCCTGACCTTCGTCGCCGGGGTTTTGGCGATCAACCGGAAATGGGCGACGACGGCGGCGTCGTGATGGGCCTCGCGCTCACGTTCCGCGCGGCTTTGCCCGACGGGTCGGCGCGGCGCTCGCCGGAACCTCGGGCCAGAAATGGCGCGGGTAGCGGCCGCGAAGGTCCGAGCGCACGCCGGCCCATGAGCCGCGCCAGAAGCCGGGCAGGTCGCGGGTGATCTGGATCGGGCGATGGGCGGGCGAGAGCAGATGCAGCGTCAGTGGAATGCGCCCGCCGGCCAGCGAAGGGTGTTCGCTCAGTCCAAAAAGCTCCTGCACCCTGAGCGCGATCGACGGGCCGCCCTCCGCCGCATAGTCGATCGGCGCGGCGGTCCCGGTCGGCGCATGAAAGTGGGTCGGCGCCTCCTCATCCAGCCGGCGCGCCAGATCCCAGGAAAGCGTCGCGCGCAGGGCATCGGAGAGGTGGTCGGCGCCGATCTCGTCGAGCCGGGTCTTGCCGGTCAGAAACGGCGCCAGCCAGTTCGCGTCGCCCGAAAGCGTCCGGTCCGACAGATCCGGCCAGATCCCGCCCTCTGCGGATCTCAGGAACATGACCCGGTCGCGCCATTGCCTGAGCGGCATGGTCCACGGCAGGCGTTCGAGGCCGAGCGACAGGAGGCCGCGCGCCAGCGCCGACGCGCTCGCTTCGTCCGACGCGACCGCCAGCGTCTGCTCGGCGAGCACGAGCGCGCCCAGCCGCCGCCGCCGTCGCGCCCTTAGCGCCGCAGCAGCGGGGTCGAACGCGAGTTCGTCGGCGGTTTCGATCGATGCGCCGGCGATCGCTTCGATGTCGGCCAGCCTCAGCGGCGCCGCGAGAATAATCCGCGCCGCGGCTGCGCGGCCGACGACCTCTGCGATGGCGAGAAACGGCTCGCCAGCCAGCGCGTCATGCGCCTCCAGCGCCGCCGCCCGCCCGCTCGCCATCAGAAACTCGCCGCGCTTGCCCCGTTTCATGGCGATGCGGTCGGGGTAGGCCGCCGCGAGAAGCGCGCCGGGGGTCTGGCGTCGGCCTTCACCCCCGCCCTCTCCCGCATAGCCCGTCGACAGACGGGCGTCTTTCGACGCCCTTTGCGGGAGAGGGGGCGCTATCTTTCTCCCGCTTGCGGGAGAAGGCAGACGCGCGGAGCGGGGCCGGATCAGGGCCTGGGCCGCTCTCGCCGCCAGCCCGCGCGCCAGCCGCCGCGCGTCCCCGGCCCGCGCCGACCGGTCGCGGCGGAAGGCCTCGAGCCGGCTGGTCAGGTCTACGGCGTCGCCGCCAAGGCCGCGCTCGGTCAGCAAGACCGCGACCTCGCTCGCCGTTCCCGCATCGCCCGCGCGCGCCGCGTCGACGACCATGTGCGCAAGCCGCGGGGGGAGCGCGAGGCGCGCAATCGCGCGGCCCTCGTCGGTGATGCGCCCCTCGCCGTCGACGGCGCCGATGGCGGCGAGCAGCGCGCGCGCTTCCGTGAGCGCAGTCCGCGGCGGAGAATCGAGGAAGGCGAGCCGCGCCGGATCGGCGACGCCCCAGGAAGCGCAATCGAGCAGGAGCCCCGTGAGGTCGGCGGTGAGAATTTCCGGCGCGGCGTAAAGCTGAAGGCCGCCGTTCGCGGCCTCATCCCACAGACGGTAGCAGACCCCCGGCTCGACCCGACCGGCGCGCCCGCGCCGCTGGTCGGCGTTGGCCCGGCTGACCCGCACCGTCTCCAGCCGGGTGAGGCCGATGTCGGGCTCATAACGCGGCACGCGCATGAGGCCTGAATCGACGACGACGCGTACGCCCTCGATGGTCAGCGAGGTCTCGGCGATCGAGGTCGCGAGCACGACCTTGCGCCGTCCGGGCGCCGCGGGCTGAACCGCGAGATCCTGCGCGCGCTGATCCAGCGTCCCGTGCAGCGGCGCGATGTCGACCTCGCTTGCCTTGATCCGCGCCGCCAGAATCTCCGCAACGCGGCGGATTTCGCTCAATCCCGGCAGGAAGACCAGGATCGAGCCGCCCTCGCTTTCGAGCGCTCTCAGCGTCGCGCGCGCGACTTCATCCTCGATCCGCGCGCTTGAATCGCGCCCGAGATAGCGGGTCGCGACGGGAAAAGCGCGGCCTGCGCTTTCGATCAGCGGCGCATCGCCGATCAGCGCCCGCACCCGGGCGCCGTCGAGCGTCGCCGACATGACGATCAGCCGCAGATCCTCGCGCCAGCCCGCCTGAGCGTCGAGCGCCAGCGCGAGGCCGAGATCGGCGTCGAGCGAGCGCTCGTGGAATTCGTCGAACATGACCGCCGCGACCCCGTCGAGCGACGGATCGTCGAGGATCATCCGGGTGAACACGCCCTCGGTGACGACCTCGATCCGCGTGCGCCTGGAGATCAGGCTCTGCAGCCGCACGCGCAGGCCGATGGTCTCGCCGACGGTCTCGCCCAGGGTCGCGGCCATGCGCGCGGCGGCGGCGCGGGCGGCGAGCCGGCGCGGCTCGAGCAGGATGAGACGCCTGCCCTTCGCCCACGGCTCGTCGATGAGGGCGAGCGGCGCGCGCGTCGTCTTGCCCGCGCCCGGCGGGGCGACGAGCACGGCGCCGTTATGCGCGTCGAGCGCCGCGCGCAGTTCGGGCAGCGCGTCGTCGATCGGCAGGGGCGGAAGAAAGCGCGACATGCGCGCTTCATTGGCAAGGCCAGGCGCCAAGGGCAACATTGGGGCCGACCAGGAGATCCTGTCGTCCGCGCCTTCGCGGGGATGGCAGGATCTCAGGCTGCTCTCTTTAGGCCCCTGTCTGGGCCGCCGTCTGCAGCGTCGCCAGATCGAGCCTGACGCCAGGCCCCATGGTCGAGGAGAGCGCCGCGCGCAGGAGGTAGGAGCCCTTGGCGCCCGGGGGCTTGGCCCGGTTCACCGCGTCGACGAAGGCGCGGATGTTCTCGGCGAGCTTGTCCTCGCCGAACGAGGCCTTTCCGACCGAGCCCTGCACGATCCCGGCCTTCTCTGCCCGGAACTCGACCGCGCCGCCCTTGGAGGCCGCGACCGCGGCTTTCACGTCCATCGTCACCGTGCCGACCTTCGGGTTCGGCATCAGGCCGCGGGGCCCGAGAACCTTGCCGAGACGGCCAACCAGCGGCATCATGTCGGGGGTGGCGACACAGCGGTCGAAATTGATCTCGCCGCCCTGCACCGCCGCAACCAGGTCCTCGGCGCCGACGACGTCGGCGCCGGCTGCGCGCGCCTCGTCGGCCTTGGCCGCGCGCGCGAACACCGCGACCCTCAGCGTGCGTCCGGTGCCGTTGGGCAGATTGACGACGCCGCGCACCATCTGGTCGGCGTGCTTGGGATCGACCCCGAGGTTGATCGCGAGTTCGACCGTCTCGTCGAACTTGGCGTTGGCGCCGCCCTTGACCAGCTTCAGCGCGTCGTCGAGCTTGTAAAGCTTGGTCCGCTCGACCTGCTCACGCGCCTTCTTCACTCTTTTGCCGTGATGCGCCATGGTCAGCCCTCCACCTGCAGGCCCATCGAACGGGCAGAGCCTTCGATCATCTTCATCGCCGCCTCGACCGTGTCGCAGTTGAGATCGACGATCTTCTTTTCCGCGATTTCGCGCACCTGGGCCTGCGTCACCTTGCCGACAAAGCCGCGGCCGGGCGTCCTGGCGCCGCTCGCCGGCTTCTTGCCGAGCTTGAGGCCCGCCGCCTTCTTGAGCCAGAATGTCACTGGCGGCTGGCGCATCTCGAAGGTGAACGAACGGTCCTGAAAGGCGGTGATGACGACCGGGATCGGCGCGCCCTTCTCCATCTGCGCGGTGCGGGCGTTGAAGGCCTTGCAGAATTCCATGATGTTGAGGCCGCGCTGGCCGAGCGCGGGACCGATCGGCGGCGCCGGATTGGCCGCCCCCGCCGGCACTTGCAGTTTGATATAGCCGACAATCTTCTTTGCCATTCAGGCTGCTCCATGAGCGGCGCGGCCGACTTCCGTTTGCGCGAAAGCGGCTCACGCCAGGTTGCAGTTTCGTGGTCCGAACGGGTCTCCCGGCTGGCGACCGGGCGTTCTCCCACAGGGTGAAGGAGCCGGTTGCTAGCAGGTTTGCCGCGCAAAGGCAACGGCGCCCAATGCTCAATCAGGGCTCCGAACTCGGGTTAACGGGATTTACGATTTGTGCGAAGGCTGAATCCATAGGCGTCCTGATTCGGAGCCTGCCCATGGACGCCTCGCCCTACGAACTCGCGCGACCCTCCGGGTTGCGGCTTCTGCTGGACCACTTTTCCCGGATCGGGGACAAGCGAAGTCCGGAGAGCGTGGCGCACAAGCTGAACGAGATTCTGCTCTTGTGCGTCTGCGCCACGATCGCCGAGTGCGACAGCTTCGAGGCGATCTCCGATTGGGGACAGGCTCATCTCGATTTCTTGCAGCGGTTCCTGGACTTCGACTGGGGGGTTCCCTCGGGGCGCTGGCTCAACATCATGATGAACCGGATCGACCCGGACCTGTTCGCCGCCTGCTTCATGGACTGGGTGCGCGCCTGCTGGCCCGAGCCGCTCGACGCGATCGCCATCGACGGCAAGACCATGCGGCGCAGTCACGATCGATCCCTGGGACGCTCCGCGCTGCATCTGGTTTCGGCCTTCGCCGCCAACAGCCGTCTGGTTCTCGGGCAGGAGGCGGTCGACGACAAGACCAACGAAACCACCGCCATCCCCGTGCTGCTCGAGAAACTCGCCGCCGGCCGCAGCCTCGCAGGCGCCGTCGTGACGATCGACGCCATCGCCTGCAATCCTCAGATCGCCCAATCCATCCGGGCCGTCGGGGCGGATTATCTGCTCGCCGTCAAAGGCAACCAGCCGACCTTGCAGGCCGACATCGAGGCCGCCTTCGAAGCCGCCGACAAGGGCCAGGTCGAGATCGACGCCGATCTCGACAAGGGCCACGGCCGCATCGAAACCCGCACCGTCTCGGTGTTGCGCCAAGTCGACTGGCTCGACGGCGACCGACGCTTTCCCGGCGAAGTCCGCTTCGTCGACGCGTGCGCCATCGTCAGGGTCGAAGCGCGAACCGAACTGAAGGATCGCTCCCGGTTCGACACCCGCTATTACATCACGTCCAGCGCGCGTTCCGCGACCGCGCTCGCACAGGCCATCCGCGGCCACTGGGGCATCGAGAACACCCTGCACTGGACGCTCGACGTAACCTTCCAGGAAGACCTGTCGCGCGTGCGCAAGGGCCACGGCGCGCAAAACATGGCGCTCGTGCGCAAGTTCGCCTTCAACAGGCTGCGCGCCGCCACCCGCATCAGCGACCCGCCCAACCTTCCCGTCAAGCCCTGTCGGCGCAAGACCAAGCCCCCCGGCTCAAAAGCCTCAAGCTGCGCAGAAAAATAGCCAGCAGGGACGTCGAAAGGCTCGCCGAAATCCTCATGGCCCAGACCGGTTAAAGCAAATTAACCCGGATTCGGAGCCCTTAGGACGTGATGCCGATTGGCTTCAATGCGCCGGTCGCCGGGGCCTTGGCGGAGCCGGAAGCGCTGACGCGGACTGCCACCGAGTGCGAGGCGATGGTCTTCGACTATCTGGCGTTCAACGACCACATTGCGCGCTTCGCGTGCTTGGGCGCGGACCTAACGAGCCGGACGTTACCAGCTCTTATCGATGTCGCGTCTACAAGCGGCGCATTCCGGGAGTTCGCATGATGAGGCGGTTAGGAAGACTGGGCGTCTGGTATCCGATCGACCGTTTGGACGGAGCCGGGATTAGACGCTTGCTACGAACGGTTGAAGAACTCGGTTACTCGGCGCTCTGGTACCCAGAAGCACGCGGATATGAATCCCTCTCCATCGCCAGCTTCATGCTGGCGAACACGACCCGGCTGATCATCGGCAGCTCCATCGCCAACATCTATGCACGCGACCCTTTTGCCGCCAGGAGCGGCCTGCGCACCTTGTCCGGGCTTTATGACGATCGTTTTATCCTTGGCCTCGGCGTCAGCCACGTGCCCTTAGTCGAGGGATTGCGTGGTCATGTCTATGACAAGCCCGTGCCGACCATGCGCCGCTAACTGGACGCCGTCTAAGAGGATCTGTCGAACGCCGCAGAGGGGCCCCTCGTGATCGCGCCCCTTGGGCCGTTGATGCTAAAATTGGCCGCGGAGCGCACCGCTGGCGCTGTCCCTTATAATGTTACTGCCGAGCATACGCGCGCGTCGAGAGCCGCCCTGTGGCCCGACAAGCTGCTGGCGGTGGAGCAGAAGGTATGCCTTCAGACGAACGCCGCTGTGGCGCACAGCCTCGCCCGGAGAGAGCTGGAGCGCTTTATGACCTTGACCAACTACCGCAGCAATTAGCTGCGTCTGGGCTTCACAGAAGCCGATCTCGCCGATGGCGGCTCGGACAGGTTCATCGATAAGATGGTTATCTGGGGCGATCCGGAGACCGTTATCCGCGGCTTAAGGGCGCATCTGGAAGCGGGCGCCACCCGGGTCTGCATTCAGCCGGTCCAAGCGGAGGGAGACATGGAAGCGCGCGACCGGACCCTGAAGGCGCTGGCCAATACCTGAGCCCTTTGGATGCGACCCCGCCGCCGAATGTCAACTCGCGTCGGATCAGCTCTTGAATTTGGTAGGCTCATACCAAAGCTCGGAGAGCGGGACTCGGGCTGGTTATTTCCGAATCAGCTTGGTTCTGATTCAAGGTGGTGAACGAAGGAGGTTCGCCATGGCTATCGCGCTCCGGTCTGATTTTGATGCTGTTGCGGTTCGTTCTTGGGCGAAGAAGAGCAGGACGGACCGCAGGCTCGGCGGCTTCTGACGCTTGCGGCGATTTATGAGGGGACCAGCAGGACGGAGGCGGCCAAGATTGGCGGGGTGACGCTTCAGATCGTTTGCGATTGGGTAGTCAAATTCAACGCCGATGGTCCGGCGGGACTGGTCGACCGGAAGGCTCCGGGACAGCCGCCGCGTCTCAATGACGCGCACCATGCCGCGCTCGCCGCGATGATCGAGAGCGGCCCGATCCCGGCCGTTCATGGGGTTGTGCGGTGGCGGATCGTCGATCTCCGCCAATGGATCTTCGAGGAATTCCGCGTTGTCGTCTCCCAGCAGACCCTGAGCCGGGAATTGCGCGCCATGGGCTATCGCAAGCTTTCGGCTGGTCCCCGGCATCACGCGCAGGCTGCTGGCGCGATTGAGGATTTTAAAAGAATGGCGTGCAACTGGTTGATCAGGGCCGTTCGCTCCCCCACCAGCCGGTCCCGCGATCGATGGAGCGTTTGGATGTCGAGCTGGTCCTGGCTCTTCAGGTCGACGAAGCGCATTGTCGGTCGCGTCGCCGCCTCGGCGATCCCCTCCGCGTCACGATCGTCGTTCTTCTGCGCTTTGACGTAGGGCCGGACGTATTCGGGAGACATCAACCGCACGTCGTGGCCGTGGGCGGCGAAGACGCGGCCGAGATGATGAGCGCCGCAGCATGCTTCCATTCCGACAACGCAAGCAGGCAGCTTCTCCGCCAGCCCGATGAGCGTCTCGCGCCTCATCTTGCGCCGCATGACGACGGCGCCAGTCGCGTCGAGGCCGACCACGCTGCACACGTTCTTGCCGAGATCCACGCCGAGAACAGAGATTGTCGCCAAAGCCATAACCCATTCCTCCTCTTGAAGCTCCGGCGAGCCTACGACGCCGGAAGGAGGCGCGGGCCATTCCATAAGTCTTCCCGATCGGCTGGACCAGATCGCGCGCGAGAACGGCGTCGCTCCCGAGGCCGGAGAGGTCTGGTTCGCCGATGAGGCGCGCGTCGGCCAGAAGAACAAGATCACCCGCCGGTGGGCCAAGCGCGGCGCGCGTCCAAGCGCTCCCAAAGATCAGCGAACCGCCTGCGCCTATATCTTCGGCGCGATCTGCCCCAAGGACGGCAAGGGCGCAGCCCTTGTCATGCCCAGATGCGACACCGAGGCGATGAACCTGCACCTGGCCGAAATCGCCACCCAGATCGCGCCGGGCGCGCACGCCGCGCTGCTCGTCGATCAGGCCGGCTGGCATCTTTCGGGCGGGCTCATCGTTCCGCCCAACATCACCCTGATCCCGTTGCCGGCCAAATGCCCGGAATTGAACCCGCAGGAAAACATCTGGCAGTTCATGCGCGAAAACTGGCTCTCGAACCGGGTCTTCAAATCCTTCAACGACATCGTCAACCACTGCTGCAATGCATGGAACAAGCTCATCGATCAGCCATGGCCCATCATGTCGATCGGTATCCGAGACTGGGCCTGCCGGTCGTGATCAGCGAGTTCTTGGTATTATCCATTCGGTACACGCGACGTGCATTGACGTGAAACATCGCGGACTGCTCGTCTTCGGAAAAATCGCGGACGACGGCCTTGAAGCCATTGAAGATCGCATCGAAGCTCGTCCATAAGCGACCGACAGGGAAGTCGCTGCCGAACATCGATCGATCGACGCCAAAGCATTCGATGCAATGAGTTACGACCTCGCGCAAGCTTTCGGGCGTCGGGCGTGGATCGTAAGCGGTCAGCGCCGAGATCTTGATTATTACGTTTTGCGCTGAGCCGAGCAGCTTCAGGCCCTCCCTCCATCGCAACATTCCATCGCGGTCCCGATCGATCGGGCTGCCGCAATGGTTGACGATGAAGGTCTGATCGGGAAAATCGCTCGCGAGCCTCGCGACCTCTTCAGCCTGATAGGGGTATAGCATCAACTCGAGGAGTTGGTCGTGGCGGGAGAGCAGGGCGACGCCGCGGCGAAAATCAGGCTCATCGGCGATGCCCGGCCGCGGAGCGAAGCATTTGACGGGCTCGGTCGGATGCCAGCTCAGCATCTGCCGAACGCCGACGCAATGCTTGACCTCGGAAAGGCGATCAAGCACGGCACCTGAGCCCGAAGCGACGAGGTCAGCGAAGGCGATGTAGCGCGCAGCGACGCCTGACGACTTGTCAAGAGTCTCCAGCCACCGGATCTCGGCGAGCGGATCATCGGCGCGGTCCCAGCCGGCTTCTACGTGCACGGAGGCGACGACGTTCTGATTGTTCGCGTCGAGGCGGTAATCGTTGACGAGATAACTTCGCCGTATCCCAGTAAGATCGCCGAGCGCTTGAAGCGCCCCTCCCGTGGGGCGAAGCCAGGGATGCCGGTCCATGCCGAGATCCCAAAGATGGCAATGCACGTCGATGATCGGTCCGTCGTACATTCCGGCCACGCTGAGGCTCCGTGGTTCAGATCTGGTTTGCAATCGCATTGAACTGCCTTGGCTTGATTGCGGGCGACATCATCATGGCGCCCGATTTGACGATTGAGAAATTTTGGCGACAGCGGAGAAAAGGCGAAATACCGTTTGCGCGCGTTCGGTTACCGTCGTTTTTGCTTGTAGAGGGCAACCGCGCCGACGATGACCAGCCCCTGGATCAACTCCTGATACCACGAGCTGACGTTGAGGATGACAAGGATGTTGTTCGTCAGGCCCATCAACAGCACGCCGCCAAGGGTGCCGATCAGACCGCCCTGGCCGCCAAACAGACTCGTCCCGCCGAGAATCACGGCGGTGATCGCTTGAAGCTCCGCGCCGTCGCCGGTGACCGGGTCGCCGACTCCGGCGCGAGTCAGGTAGAGCAGGCCGGTCAGCGCGGCGAGTGCGCTGCACAGCACGTAGACGGCGATCTTGATCCATTCGACGCCGACCCCGGACAACCGCGCCACCTGTTCGTTGCCGCCGATCGCGTAGATGTAGCGGCCAAACGTCGTCCGTCGCAGCACAAAAATGCCGACCAGAACCAGCAGCGCGAGATAAATCACCAGCAGCGGCGCCGGCCCGACTTTGACGTCGTACAGGCGCAAAAACCCTGGCGCGGCTCTGCCGACCGGCGTGGTCGTGACAGAATAGGCGACGCCGCGCAAAATGCTGTAGGCGCCAAGCGTGACGATGAACGGCGCAATCCGCGCTTTTGTAATCAGCAGGCCATTGATGAGGCCGACCGCTGCGCCCATCGCCAGAGTGGCGGCGACGGCGACGGCGATATTTTCCGGCTTGCCGTTCATGAGAATTGCCGACATCAGCACAGACAGTTTGATGACCGAGCCGACCGAGAGATCGATGCCGCCGCTGATAATGACGAAGGTTTGGGCAATTGCCACCGTGCCAAGAAATGCTCCCGTCCGCAAGACGTTGAAGATGTTTCGGTCGGTCAGGAAGTTGGGCGACAACAGCGAGGCATAAACGCTGAGGGCCAAAATCAGGCCGTAGACGATCAGCAGGGATGCGTGGCGGCGCAGGCCGGGCAGAACGCGCAGGCCGCCGCGCTCGGAGTGGGACGGCGCAATTGCGCTCACGCAGGTTTGCTCTCGGCCTGGCCGCCAGTCGTTCGCGAGCTCGATAATCCGTTCCTCGCTGGCCTGGTCTCGGGCGAGCTCGGCGACGATCTGGCGCTCGTGCATGACCAGAATCCGGTCGCTCATGCCGAGGATTTCCGGCAGCTCCGACGAAATCATCAAAATGCCGACGCCGCGCTCGGCAAGCTCGCGCATGAGCTGATAAATCTCGAACTTGGCCCCGACGTCGACACCGCGCGTCGGCTCGTCGAAAATGATCACCGACGGCGACGTTTGCAGCCATTTCGCGAGGACGACTTTCTGCTGATTGCCGCCGCTCAGGTACTGCGCTTCGAGCTCCGGGGAGGCCATGGAAATCGACAACTCGCGCTGCGCCCGCCGGATCGCCTCGGTTTCCTGGCCGCGGTGAATCACGCCGAAGCGGGTCAGTTTGTCCAGGCTCGCCAACGTGACGTTGTGGCGAATCGACTGCTCGAGGAAAAGCCCTTGGGTCTTTCGGTCCTCCGGCACCAGCGCAAGTCCTGCCGCGACCGCCTCTTTCGGACTGCGCGGCTGAAGCAGCGTGTCTTTGAGCACGATTTTGCCGGAGTGGAGCGCGTCCGCGCCGAACAACGCCCGCGCCACTTCGGTTCGACCCGCGCCTACCATCCCGGCCAGGCCGAGAATCTCGCCTTCGTAGAGCGTCAGGCTGGCCGGGCGCCCCAGTCGTTCAGTGGTGATATTTGTGGCGGTCAGCACGGGCGCGCCGCGCGGGCGAGTGGCCCGCGGGAAGATTTCGTCGAGTGGCCGACCGACCATCATCTGAATCAACCGGGCGCGGCTGACCTCGCTGATCTGCTGCGCGCCGACAACCTGCCCGTCCTTCAGGACGGTGACATCATCGGCGATCTCGAAAACCTCGTTGAGCCGGTGCGAGATGTAAACAATCGTGACGCCCAGCTCGACCAGCGAACGAACAATCGCGAACAGGCTGTTGAGCTCCTGTCCGGCCAGAATTGCCGAAGGCTCGTCCATGACGATGAGATCTGCGTTCTGCGACAGGGCCTTGGCGATCTCGACCATCTGCCGGCTGGCGACGGCCAAATCGCTGATGTGCGCCGAGGGAGAGTGCCGAATCCCGAGCCGCTCGAGCAGCTCGGCGCTTTCTTTGGCCGTCCGCCGCATGTCGATGACGCCGAATTGGTTGCTCGGCTCACGGCCGAGGAAAATGTTCTCGCCGATGGTCATGAATTGGACGAGATTTAATTCCTGATAAATGATGCTGATGCCGTTCGCCATCGCCTCGCGGGCGGTGAAACCAGCGTAGCGCTGACCCTTGAAGACGATCTCGCCGCTATCGGCCTGATAGGCTCCGGCCAGTATTTTGATCAGCGTCGACTTGCCGGCTCCATTCTCGCCGAGCAGCGCGTGAACCTTGCCTTGGCGGCACGAAAACGAGACGTCGCCCAGCGCCTGAACGCCGCCGAACGCCTTCGAGATATTCCGCATTTCGAGAATCGGAGCGTCGGTCACGGCGCTGACCTGGCGGAAAGTTTCAATGGCGCGCAGGGGCGCAACTCGAGCGAGTCCCCGCGCGCGATGAATGCGTTACTCCTTCATGTACTTGAGTTCGATCATCTTCGAGTCCGGCAGGAAGATCGGCGGGAAGACATCGTCGCTCCACTTCGGATTGAAGAAGGTGTCAATGTTCGACTTGGTGACGTCCTGCGTCTTCTCCATCGAGTCGCGGAAGTCGATGAAGCGCGGGACCGACTCGCCATTGAGAATTTTCAGCGCGGTATCGATGCACAGGATGACCATCGCGTTCGGGTACTGGCCGGCGAAGAAGGTAATGTCGCCGTCTTTGGCCTGACGCAGGAACCCGTTGCTGTAATCAGCGCTGGCAATCGGAGGAACCGGGAGTTTGGCTTCCTGGAAAGCTTCAATGATGCCCTGCGACATCTGGCCGCCGTCCGCCCACACGCCCTGAATGTTCCTGCCGTACTTGGCGATCCACTGCTCGGCGATCTTTTTGGCTTCGCTGGTCGACCACTGGCCGTACTGCTCGTCCAGAATCTTGATGCCGGGTTTGGCCCGCCAGACGCTGGCCGCGCCGGCCTTGGCGATTTCAGCCGTGTCCACGCCTGGGATGCCGTCCATGACAAGGACGTTGCCGGCGCCGCCGAGCTGGCCAGAGAGCCAGTCCGCCAAGCGGACGCCCATGGCGAACAGGTTCGTTCCGACTTCGGTCACGTAGCTGTTTCCATCGACGCCGCTCGCGCATAGCACCACGGGAACGCCCTGAGCCGCAGCGCGGTCAACCGAGGCGGCAAGCGCCGCGCGGCCCATCGGCACCAGGATGAGCGCGTCGGGGTTCTGGCTCAACAGGTCTTCGACTTCCGGAACCTGCTTATCGGCGCTGCCGTCGGCGCTCGCATAAAGCAGCTCGGAGACCTTGTCCTTGCCGAGCTGATCGACATGGTAGCGCGCTTCCTGGTCGAACAGCGCGGCCCACGAGTTGGTCGGCCCCTGCGCGGCGAGCGCAATCTTGTAGGGCCCTTTTTTCTTGAATTTCGAGGTGTCGGCCAGCGTGGCTTCGCGCGTGACGACACTCTTGAGATAGGGGCTGGCGTCCAGCTGGGCCTGGGAATATTTCGGCGCGGAGTCTTCGGCGCGGACCAACGAGGCGCTCAGAATCGCCGTCAGCGTCAGAATGGATAGAGCGGCTGTCTTTTTCACGGGTTTGTTACTCCTAAGAACGACAATGCAGGACGAAGAAAGGGCAGGTTGACTTTGCGCTGTGTGTCGCCCTCCTTCAACTCCGACAGAGGAGCGATCCGCCGCCCTTCCGAAAGCTTATGACCGGCGTTCAGCCAGACTGTAAAGCGCGACCGCGCCGATGACGACCACTCCCTTGATGATCAACTGAGCCTGCACGTCCATGCCCATGATCAGCAGCAGACTGCTGAGGAACTGCACCAGCAGCACGCCCGCCATCGACGCGGCAAGGCTGCCGCGTCCGCCGGAAAAAGCTACCCCGCCGACCACCGCCGCGGCAATCGAGTCGAGGTCGAAGCCACGGCCAAGATAGCGGTCGACGTAGCCCACGTAGCCGCTCAGGATGATGCCGGAACCGACGACCAGCAGGCTGCAAATGACATAGACGGCGATCACGTAGCAGTCGACCGCAATGCCTGACAGTCGCGCCGCCTCGCGGTTGCCCCCAATGGCATAGACCCGCCGACCAAATGGCGTCGCGTACAGGATGAACGCCAACAGCGCGGTGAAGGCGAGCCAGATGACGAACGACACCGGCAGCGGGCCGAACGACTGGTTGAGCAGTTTCAGGCCGTCCGGCACCTCGCCGCTTGGGACGCCCTGGGTGTAGGCGTTCTGGGCGCCGCGTATCAGCACCAGCATGCCGAGCGTCGCCACGAACGGCGGGACATTGCGCTTGGTGATCAGCAGGCCGTTCGCGAGGCCGATCAAGGCGCCGAATCCGAGCGAGATCAGCAGGCCCGGCAGAATCCGGCTGTTCTGGCCGGCGCCGACCTGAGCAATCACAACCGACGTCAGCACGATCACGCCGGTGACCGAAAGATCGAGACCGGCGACCAGCATGACCAGCGTCTGGCCGAGGGCGACCATGCCGAGTTGCGAGGCCGAACGCAGAATCAGGAACAGCGACTCAGGCCGATACACTTCGGGTCGGACCCCTAGCGCGATCAACAGCAGCAGCGCCAGGGAGAAGTATACGCCGTAGCGCCGGATCACCAACCGGGGGGGCCATAAAACCGCGCGGGCGGGCGCGGATTCTTGACCGGCGCTACTCACCCGGCGCCTCCGACAACACCGCTCTCGAAACGCCCACGGCAAATATTCGGATCAGCGACACGCATTGCAGTCTGAGGTTATCGGCGGCCGGTTCCGCAAACCGCTATTTGTCGGTATATTTTTTTGCCCACTCGACGCCGTCCCAAGTGAGCATCTTTGTCGGGACGATCTTGATCAGGTAGCGCGGCCGGTCGTAGGTCGGCACGAGATATTCCGGCCCTTGCTCGCCAAGGTAACGCACCGCCATGCGGTTGGCAACATCCAGGCACTGACCCTGCATCGGCGCTGGGCCGAAGACGATCTCGGCCGTTCCCTGAGCCGTGATCCGCTTGTAGGTCCCGCTGTCCTGCGCGCACGAAACGGCCACATTCGGATTCTTCTTCAAATGCGCGATCCAAGCCGAGCGCTCACGCGGGACAATCCAGAAGGCATTGCCGTCCCATTCCTGCCAGACCGGAGTGATGTACGGCGCGCCGTTCTCGTCGATGGTGGCGACCCGCGCGACCACGGGTCCGGCCAGAAATTCTTCGATTTCCGCTGGTGTGAGCTTGCTGTTTTTACCCATCCATTCCAGGGTATGTTTGTCCGTCATCTCACCTCTCCGACACTGCCGTATCGATTTGGCTGGTCCCTATCGGCCCGAAGATGGTTACAATCCGTCGAACAGGCTTTCGCAGCGACGCGATTGATCGGGCTCCTCTGACACGCTCACGGAACGGACGATGGTCGAAACGCGGCGTATTGTCGAGTGGGTGCAGCGCTTGGTTCAGATCGCGAGCGTCGGGCCAGGAAACGCCGGGCCGCGTTCAGGCGCGGTTGACGAAGATCGAATTGCCGCGCAGGTGGCGGCCTGGTTTGAGGCGCTCGGCGGCATAGTCGAACGTGAAGACGTTTATCCGGGTCGTCCGAATACCTACGGCCTCTGGCGCGGGCGAACCGACCGCTGGATCGCGGTCGACGTCTACATCGACACCGTCGGCGTCGAGACTATGATTGGCGACCCATTCGACGGCCGGCTCGAGAACGGCCGCATTTACGGGCGCGGCGCGGTCGACACCAAAGCCAGCCTCGGCGTCGTTCTTGCGCTGCTCGAAGACATGCAGCGCCGGCCCGAAGTCCTCAGGCCGAATCTGGTCGTCTGCGCTTCGTCCAATGAAGAAACCGGCTGCGGCGGCGCGCCGGTCTTCGCCAAATGGGTTCACCGGTGCGGTCTCAAACTCGATCAACTCCTGGTGGCCGAGCCGACGATGTGCGCGCCGATCTACGGCCACAAAGGCTCGTCCAATGTCATCTTCGAGATTCAGGGCGAAGCGGCCCATTCGTCCAAGCTATATCTCGGCAAGAACGCCATCGTCGCCGCTGCGCCTTTGATCGTCGCGCTGGCCGCTGAGCACGAGCGGGTCAGCCAATGCGCCCCTCTACCGATGTCGGAGCGCCGACACTAGCCATTGCGATGTTTTCGGGCGGCCGAGCGTTCAACATCGTGCCGGACAAATGCCAGATCTACATCAACCGGCGGGTCGTGCCGGGGGAAGACCCGGCGATGATCAGCGCCGCCCGCGAAGGCTACGCGCGTCAGCATTGTCCGCTGCCGCTGACCATGACGATCGTCAATGAGTTGCACGCCTTCTATCAGTCGCGCGATACGCCTTGGATTCATCAGCTGAGCGGCTGGTCGGGGATGGCGGCGGCGACCGCGCCCCACGGAACGAATGCCTCGCCTATAGCGGCATGGCGGGGGAAATCGTTATCTTGGGCCCCGGCTCCATCGATCAGGCGCACCGCGACGTCGAATGGATCGAAGTGGGCGCTTACTCTGCGGCGATGAGAGAGGTCGGCAACGCCGATCGCCAGGAGATCGGCCACGGGCTCAACAATCGCGCCGAGAATTCGCATCAACCGTTTCGACGACGAGAGCGCGCCATGCAGCGCTTTCGAAGTATGAAGACGTTGCAGAAATTCAGCTCAGTTCACGCCCAGGTCCACAACCATTTCAATCACGAGCGCCATTTGATCAGCCGCCAAGTCTACAAGCAGAGACGCTCTGCCACATTGGCGGAGTGGCGCGCCCTCGCGGCTTGAATGGCGCCTGAGGGCGGGCGTGTTGCCCCACGCGCTGACGACCTGCCGTTACTCTGATGGTGTGGACGACGCCCGCGCGGCATCTGGCTCAATGAAGGGCCGTGCCAAAATGGTTGTCGTTAGAGCAACCGTTTGAAGGAGCGCCGTCCATGGGAAAGTCTATCACCGATTTGTCCTCCGTCACGACCATTGGGCTCGATCTGGCCAAGCACGTCTTTCAAGTGCACGGCGTTGATGCTTCGGGGCGCGTTGTGGTCGCCAAGGCGGTCGGGCGCAACAAGCTGCTGGCGTTTTTCGCTTCGCTGCCGTCTTGCCTAGTCGGGATCGAGGCCTGCGGGTCGGCGCATCATTGGGCGCGCGAGCTCATCAAGCTCGGCCATGACGCACGCATTATGCCTCCGGCTTATGTGAAGCCTTATGTGCGACGGCAGAAGAACGACGCGTCGGATGCGGCGGCGATATGCGAGGCGGTTACGCGGCCTTCGATGCGATTTGTCGGGGTGCGCTCGCTGGAGAACCAGGCGGCGTTGATGCGCCACAAGGCGCGGGAGATGTTGGTCTCGCAACGCACGCAACTGCTCAATGGGCTGCGCGGCCACTTGACCGAGGTCCGCGTGATCGCGGCGCAGGGGCCTAGACACGCCCGCGAACTGGCCGAGCTGATCGAGGCCTGCGACGAGACAATCCCGTTCGAAGTGTGCGAGGCGCTGGCGCCGCTCGTAGTGCAATTGCGCAATCTCGATGAAGCGATTGCGCGACTCGATCGATCAATCGCGAAGACGGCGCAGAAGGATGAAACGACGCGCCGGCTGATGAGCATCCCCGGCTTCGGCCCGATCACCGCCTCGGCGATGGCGGCGACCATTCAGGATACGTCCAGTTTCGCCGGCCCGCGCGAGTTCGCCGCCTTTCTCGGGCTGACACCCAAACAGAACTCTTCGGGCGGCAAGCAGAAGCTGGGGCGCATTTCGAAGATGGGCAATCGGAACTTGCGCAAGTTGCTCGTTGTGGGGGCGTATGCGGTGCTGTTTCACCGGAAGCCCCACACCGACCCGTTGCGGATGTGGGCCAAGAAGCTGATCGAGAAGAAGCCGTTCAAGCTCGTCGCCGTGGCGCTCGCCAACAAGATGGCCCGCATTGCGTTCGCGATCCTGCGTGGCAAGACGGTCTATAGGGAAATTCCGGCGTAAGGCGCCTCGGTAGAGTTCGCGGCCAAGGCTCATTGAGAAGCCAAGGCGGCACAGGAGTTGAGGGTGACCAAGAGGTGATGCGCAGGAAAGCGGATTGATCCTGAAGCCCGTGGCTTTGTCCGCGCAGTCAAGCGCGCTGGCGTGATCGGGGCAACGGATCAGCGGACAACATCAGGGCCAGCGGAATACCAATCTCCGCGCAAAAGGCCGAAGACATGACCGCACCCACGACCAGCACAAAGCCGAAAATAGCCCTTGATCGGCGGGCGTCGTCCAGACATGACAAAGCCCACAGTGTCGTTCGACGAAATGACCGGCGTGCAGGCGTTGGAGCGCGCCGCCCCCGACTTGCCGATCCAGCCGGGCAAGGTCGCCCGGCGGGAGTTCGAATACATTCGCCACGGCACGCAGACGGTGATTGCGGCTTTCGATGTGGCCGCCGGCCAGGCGACCGCCAGCGTCGGCGAGACCCGCGCCGAGCAGGACTACGCCAACTTCCTGGACACCCTGTTCGCCGCCGGCGCGCCGACCACGAAGTGGCGCGTGATCGCCGACAATCTCAACACGCATGTTTCGGAAAGCCTGGTGCGTCTGGTCGCCCGCTTGTGCAATATCGAGGACGACCTCGGCGAGAAGGGCAAGTCCGGCGTGCTGGCTTCGATGGCCACGCGTGAAGCTTTTCTGCGCGACCAAAGCCACAGGATCAGCTTTCACTTCACGCCAAAACACGCCTCCTGGCTCAACCAGATCGAGAGCTGGTTCTCCGTCCTCGCACGCAAACTCCTGCGCCGCGCCAGCTTCACTTCCAAACGACACCTGAAGGCGCGCATCGAAGCCTTCATCGCCTATTTCAATCGCGCCCTCGCCAAGCCCTTCAAGCGGACCATGACCGGAAAACCGCTCGCCGCATGACCCCACGAATGGGGTTCGTTCTTCCAGCGAGCGCGAGGCGCTCCGCGTCTAGCAGCCCGTTGACGAAGTCTGGAAGTGCTGATTCCCTGCGCTTGTGGCGCTTCGGCAGGGTGATCGGCGATGGCGATGGGGCGGTCGGAGGGGGTTCAGGGCGACCTGACGGCGACGTGGGCGGAGTTGCCGCGCTCGCCGGGACACGCGTTCTACGACCGGCTGCAGGAGCTGCTTCGCGGGGCGGGGTTCGACGCATTCGTGGAGGGGGTGTGCAGGCCCTACTACGCGCCGAGGATGGGCGCGCCGTCGCTGCCGCCGGGGCGGTACTTCCGCATGCACATGATCGGCTATTTCGAGAGGCGCTGTTTCAGACCCGCGATCCGCGGCTCGAACTCCGACTTGTCGATAAGGCCCTCCGCATAGCTGTCGATCAGCCGACCGATGCCGCGCCGCATCGTCGTTATCTGCCGATTGAGACGGACGATCTCGTCTGGCATCGCGGCTCCATCATGCGCCAGGCCGATGCGTCGCCGATATTCGTCAGCCACGCGGTCCGGCTGCTCCAGGAGAGATCTCACTTGGCTCCAAACGACTTGCTCCAACTGGTCGCCGCGCACGGGCCCATTGCGGCATACCGCTTTGCCATTGAAACGGTAGCCGTCCGAGCCCGTACAGCGATAATAGCGCAAGGTATTTACCGGATCATATGTGCGGGATCGCGGCGCCTTTTTCCCGTAGTAGGCATAGCCGCAACGCTGACAAACCGTCAGGCCCTGCAGTAGCCAGCGCTGGCCGGGCTCACGATCTCGCTTGCGGCTTCGGTTTTCGTCGAGTTGGCCACGAGCTGCTTCGAACAAGGCGGGATCAATCAAGGCGGGAACCGAAATCGCGATCCATTCGTCGCGTGGCGCGGCCACGCGGGAGGTCGCCCGCGGCGACGGTTTCAGGCGCCCCCGGATCGGTCGCAGGCGGGGCCGAGGCGCGAGAAAGTGAGCTCGCCCGAAAGCGGCGCGCCCCATATAGGCGGGATTGTCCAACATGCCGCGGATCGTGGAAGCATACCAATATGTCGAGCCGCGCCGGGTCCGACAGCCCATATGATGCAATCGCCGACACACTTCGCGCAGGCTCAGCCGATCCAGCCCGATCCACGAGAAGATGAGTTGGACGATGTGCGCCTCATCTTCCACGACTTCGAAGCGCGCCACCCCGCCGCCCTGAACGCGGCTCACGTAGCGATAGCCGAAGGGAGCGCCCGTCAACGCGCTAACAGAGCCTGACCGCGCGGCATGGCGACGGCCACGCCGGCTACGTTCGAGGATCTTGGCGCGTTCGTATTCGGCGATCACGCCTTGCACTTGTAGCAGAAGATCATCCTCCGCCGTGCCGCCGATCGCGCGGTTCAGGAAAACGACTTCAGCTCCAGCACGGCGAAACTCGTCGACCAGAAGAACCTGATGGGCGTAACGGCGCGCCAGCCGATCCGGAGCATGGACATAAATGCGTTCGATACGGCCGCCCGCGACCGCGTCCCTCAGCCGCTCCAGCGCCGGACGAGACAGGACCGAACCGCTGTAGCCTTCATCCTCGTAGCTGTGATCCGGCTCGAGCAGGAAACCATCGGCGACGATGCGCTCGCGTAGCGCCGCGACCTGGCTTGCGATCGTGTTGTCGCGCGCTTGGCTCTCACTCGACACACGCGCGTAGAGCGCGCACTGAACGTGGGTCATTGTTCACCTCCCGCTTTCGCTGTCTTCAGCGGGGAAACCGGAACACCGTCGCGGTTCGACCGCGGGCGAGCGCGCCGGACGGTCGGCATGAGACGATTGTAAGCGTCGATCAGGTGCTGGGGGCTCAATCTTGTCGCTTCGAACGATACGCGCACTTGCAGCAGAGGGGGATCCTTGGACCGGACCATGAGCGCCTCCATCGGCCGTCGGCCCGGATGCAGGCCGCCGATGGCGCATCAAAACTCGTGGCGACTCTGATTCGCCTGCGACAAATCAACTCGCTCGCCGCTCGATCCCTGAAACAAGAAGCGCCCGCCTGCGGCCCTGACGTTCAATGAACCAGGACCATTCGAAGTTCAAACTGGCAACATTGTACGGTGGTCCACGACCCAGCGGCGCGAGATGACTTCGAAGCCCACGGCGGCGTCGGATCGCTTGACGACCTGGATGGTGAAATCCCGGAAGGCGGCTCTGTCCATGAGTTGGGTGCGATCATAGGCCCCATCGGCGAACAGATGCTTCAGCCACGGCCAGCGCTTGCGCACACCATCCAGGATCATCTGAGCCCCGGCGCTGTCGGAGACGTCGGCGGGCGTCAGATTGACCATCAGAAGACGGCCGTCGGTGTCGACCGCGATGTGGGGGATCGACAGCGAGCGCGGCATTGCGTGGCGTTGCGCGGACTCGTTCTCGCTGCGCGATTTCCTGCGGCTGTCGAACCGTGACAAGGTTCCCGATCATTCGCAGCTGTCGCGCACGCGCACGCGTCTGCCGCACGAGGCGCATGAGAAAGTGTTCGGTTTCGTGTTGAAGTTGGTCGCCGAGCACGGCCTGGTGAAGGGCGAGCGGATCGGCGTCGACGGCTCGACGATGGAGGCCAACGCTGCGCTGCGCACGATCGTGCGGCGTGACAACGGCGAGAGCTACCGCGAGATGCTGACGCGGATGGCGAAAGAGAGCGGGATCGACACGCCGAGCGCCGAGGACCTGGCGCGCTTCGACCGCAAGCGCAAGGGCAAGACGCTGTCGAACGCGGATTGGAAGAGCCCGACCGACCCCGAGGCGAAGATCGCCAGGATGAAGGACGGGACGACGCATCTGGCCTACAAACCGGAGCACGCGGTCGATCTCGACACCGGCGTCGTGGCGGCGGCGCCGATCCATCCGGCCGACGAAGGCGACACGACGACGCTTTCTCCGACCCTCGAGGCGGCGGCCTGCAATCTCGCCGAGGTCGGCCTCGCGCCGAGCCGGGACGAGCCCTGCGTCCTCGTGGCCGACAAGGGCTATCATGCGCGCGACCAGTTGAAGGCGCTCGACGGCGGCGTCTGGAAGACGCGCGTCGCCGAGCCCGAGCCGGCCAATGGCTATCTTCGCTGGCATGGCGACGAGGCGGCCCGGAAAGCCGTCTACGCCAACCGGGCGCGGCTGAAATCGGGGATCGGGCGCGAGACGATGCGCCGACGCGGCGAACTGGTCGAGCGCAGCTTCGCCCATGTCCTCGATCGCGGCGGCATGCGCCGGGCGTGGCTGCGCGGACGCGAGAACATCCACAAGCGCTACCTGATCCATGTCGCAGGCTTCAATCTCGGCGTGCTGATGCGCGCCCTGCATGGCCAGGGAACGCCACGAGAGGCAGCGGAGGCCGCATACGCCTTCATTTTCCTCGTGCGAACCGACGCCGCTCTGGCCTTCGGTCTGATCGCCGTCGTCAATGGCGAATTCGCAGCGCTCCTCGTCATCGCCGCCGCGCCGACCTCAAGCTGTAAGCCAGGACTTCGTCACCGGGCTGCTCGCCCGCATTTCTCACAATTCTAGGCGCATCTCTAGGCGCATCGGGGGCTAGAATCAGCTAAACTTGTTTTGCGATCAACGAGTTATGCAGATTCGCAGGAGCTCCCCGATGCTGACGCGGCGTAGCCCAACGGAGATGGATTTTGGAAGGGTTGGCGGGCGGCGTGTGGCGGCTGATTTCGATGGCGGAATGGTTTCGTCTGACGCCGGGGGCGCTGTTGCTGGGCGAGACGGGCAAGGCCATCGGGTTGACGGCCGGTTCGCGGCTTGCTTCGGCGACCGCCGCAGCCTGCTTTTGACCGTCCACCCGCTGAAGGCTCTGGTCGCGCAGCGGGTCTTCGGCCTGGCGCTGGGCTACGAGGACCTCAACGACCACGATGGCAACACCCAAGCTCGCTTGGCGGCTTCCTCCCGGAGGAGTTGCGCCAACCCCGCTGACCACGTCCTCAGGCGGCGCCAAGCGTCCTTGAGGTCGGCGGGCCTCAGACGAGGCTTTCGGGGAACCGGCTCGGGAGCTACACGAAAAACTCCCCTGCCGACCGTGCGCTCCAAATAGCTTTCGCGGGGCCTCCTCCGGAATGAGTTGCGCCAAGCGTGACGCCGAGCGCCGTGCGCCCCGTCGCAGCGGCTGCCGAACAGGAAACCATAAACTTGACCGCCTGGCAAGAAAATGTCGGTTTTTCGGAATGCTCGGCCGAACCGAAACCGTCGCGTCCGCCACAGCGCCGTTTCCATCGAATTGAGTCAAGCTCTAGGAGATCGCGGCCGCCCAAATGTGGGAATGGGGATATTGCGCCATTCCGGCGGCGGCCAGGGCGATTCCGTAGGGGACGCCGCTGTTGCGGTGATGGAGCCGGGCGATCCAGGCGCGTCGTTCCAAAATCGCCGGCAACGGAATCGACCGCCCGAACAATATCGCCAGAGTGAGGAAGCCGCCGAAAATCGCCGCGGTGACGCTGAAATCGAGAACCAGACTCCACCCCATCCATAGAGCCGTGGCCGCGGCCAGTTTGGCGTCGCCGCCGCCGATCCAGCCAAGCGTGAACATGACGAACGTGATCGCGAGGATCGCGAGACCGCACGACAGATTGAGGAGTATGATCTCTGCCGGAACGCCAAGCGCGACCGCCAGGGCGAAGTATCCCAGCACCAGAATCGCGCAAAGCCGGTTTGGGATCGTCATGGTCAACAGATCCATTGACGCAGAGAGAGCCATTACGGCTGGAAAGAATCCAAGAACGGCGGACGTGAAGAATGTCGGGGCCATGAAGGGTTCGCTATCCGCGTTGGCTGGAGACGACATCGCGTCGCAAGCGGCGTTTCTTGCGCTGGGCCGCCGCCGCCAGCGACGAAACACGCGTTACCGAAAGCAGCCCAAAGCAACAACGCCTGCAGCGGCGCCCCCGCCAGCGGACAACCCCCATATCCGCTTCGGGAGTTCGCGCCTCGGATCGATGTTCGGAACCGATCATCGAAGTCCGCGGAGCGCGATGCGTCGCGCCCCGCGGGAATTGGCGTTATTTGAGGGTGGTGCCGATTTCGTTGAAGACGGTGCTGACTTTCGTGCCAACTGTCTGAACAGCGGTGATGATGAAGACAGCGATCAGGGACGCAATCAGAGCGTACTCGATCGCGGTTGCGCCCGATTCGTCGCCGATGAACTTCGTTACAGACTTGAACATGGGTTTGCTCCTGCTCCACAACATTTATCTAGCGGCCAACTCCGTCTTCTTGCCGCCCAATGCCGAGCAAACCTATCGATTCCCGCTTTCAGCCGAGTTAATATGATTCTCCTCGAATCACGTGTTTGGCCGATGTTGGGCCGTTGGTTAAGTGTCACATAAGAACTTGCTCAACAACTCGCCCTGTAGCCTCGATACCGACCGATTTGTCATTGGCGAAGGCCGCATTGCGCGGTGCGCAACGCGCGAGATCGAGCGCCATCCTCGAAATCGAACTTAGGCCGGGGGCCCGGCGGGGGCGCGTAGTCGACCTGTTTCGCCGACCGCGGCTCGATGCGAGCCGACCTCAGGGCGAGCCGGCTACCGCGCCAGATCGAACCAGACCCGGCCTTCCCTATCCTCGACCTCGACGATCCACAGGTCCGGGTCGAACGCAATTTCCCGATCGAGCCGTTCGTCCGCTTCACGCGAACCGATCCATTCCGCCTTGTGCGCCCGTGCGAACATCCTCTCGACGCCCTGCCCGGGCGCCATCGCCGCGGACTGCGACGCCGGGCCGTACAGCGCGGCGCTGCCATCCAACTTATCGATCTTGACGAAGATCGCCCCCGCTTCCGCAGCCCCCCGCCGGCGCAGGACCGCGTTCGCCCCCTCCACGCCGCATCGGCGCAGGTACGCGGCGACCCATATGTCGGACCGCAGGCGCACTCGGGCTAAGCGGGGATTTGTCGGCTCGCCAACGAATCCCCGCCTGGAGTTGTTTTAAGAAGCAGGAGTTTCGTCAGAAAACCGGTGACCACTTTTCCGAACCCCTGCTTACCGTTTCGCCTTTCGCGCCGCAGTCGAAAGCTCCTTGACGAGTTGCGGACTGATGTCCTTGGTGACGGGCAATCCATGCGCGCGTTCGAATTCGCGAAGGGCCTCCTCAGTCGCGCTCCCTTCGGCGCCGTCCGCCTTCACCGAATATCCGAGTTGGATGAGCGCATTCTGCGCGGCAAGGGTCAAATTCGGCCCCCCGGCCTCCGATTCGCCGCGAAGCAAATCGGCGATCGGGTCCGGCGCGCGCTTTGGAGGCGAGGATTCGCTGGCGGCCGGCGGTCGGCCGGATGGCGGGACGGGAATCACGACCGGCGCCGAAGCGGCGTGCGACGCGGCGGCGGTTGAGCGGGACGAAACTGGCGGGACAGACCGCGCGGCGGGCGCAAACAATGGCGCGGGGTGGCGCTGACGCTGCAAGACGAGGGCGTTGAACCCGATGCCCGCGAACACCGCCAGCAATGCGGCACCGATGTAAGCGCCGCTTGGCAGCGTCTTCGCCCGCCTCGCCAGCGCGCTCGCGAACCCGCGAGACCCGGGCGGCCGCGCGAGCCTGGATAAGATTGAATCGCTTCGCACCCGCGCAAGAGACAACGCCAATTTCATTCTCCCTGGATCCCGGCGCCTTTTTTCCCGCGCCCTTCGTTTGGGTGGAAGCCCGGATCGCCGCCGAAGGGCCGACGCGGACTTCGGCCCAAAATCGCGACGACCCGCCGCCTGCGCGCAAGCGAAGGTCGCCCGTCCGGCGCGCTCCGCGACCGTTGAAAAATTGGGACCGCCCGACGCCCTGCCTGTCCCGTCGGTTCTCGTCCCCACGGCTGCATCGCCGACCTGGCGCAGCGTCGACAATCGCTCATTGACCTTAACGATACGTGTAAGGTCGACATGCATTTCGACGACAATTTTCGACGAAACCTTGAATGATTGCGCATATGGTCGCGACCCAATCGAAAAAGGATCGGTGAGAACGGTCGTGAGGTTCTTGGCAAAAAGCGTGTTTTGGCTTGGGCTTGTATATGGCTCGATGCCGCTCGATTTTACGACGCTCAGCGCGTCCGCGCCGGCGAAGGCCATTGGGCCGCTCGCGCTGCCGGCTGCGCTCGGGAGTTGCGGGAATTGAACGACCGACGCGCGCCGCCAGACAGCGGACGCCTGGCGCGCAGCGGCGGAGGCCGCGGCCGCTTTTCGAGCGGGCGGCCGGCGCGCCCCGCCGTCACGATCGATGGATACGCTGGCGATGAAGGATCGCGCCGCCGCCTGGCGCGGCCCTCTCGCAGGGCCGGCCGGCTGACGGCGCTCTGGCGCTGTGCCCCTCCCCGCCATTATATGTGGTCCAGACGATTGCACCGTTCGAGGCTTTCCTGGCCGATATCGAGACCATCCGCGACGACTTCGCCTTCCTCGACGATTGGGAGGACCGCTATCGCTATGTCATCGAGCTCGGTCATACGCTCGAGCCGCTGAGCGAGGCGGCGCATAATGCCGCCAACAAGGTGCGGGGGTGCGTCAGCCAGGTCTGGTTGGAGCGCGAGACGACGAACGGCGCCGGCGGTCGAACGGTCCTGCACTTTCGCGGCGACAGCGACTCGCACCTTGTGCGCGGATTGATCGCGATCGCGATCGCGCTATTCTCCGATCAGGCGCCGGAGCAGATTCTCGCCACCGACGCTTTGGCCGTCTTTCGGACGCTCGGTCTCGAACAGCATCTTACGCCCCAGCGTTCAAACGGGGTGCGCGCGATGATCGAGCGCATCCGCGCGGACGCCGCCGCGGCGTTGAGCGAAACGCCGTCAGGGTAAACCGGATCGGGGTCGAACCAGTCGCCTCGGTATTGGGAGACGGCGCAGCTCTTCGCGCCTTCTCCCGGACATGGCGTCGGCCCTGTATTTTACGGCGCGCCCTTTCGATAAAGAAACAAGTTGACTTCCCGGAGCTGCGCGTCCTTTTTCGATAATAAGCAAATGTTTGAGGGGCGAAGCACACAAATGCGGGCCTTGCAGTGCGTGAAGCCAGGAGTTCTCGCGCTCGTGGAACGGCCGGCGCCGAGGCCGGGGACGGGCGAGCTGCTGGTCCGAATTCGCCGCGCCGGCGTGTGCGGGACGGATTTTCACATTTTTGAGGGGTCTCATCCCTTCCTCGACTATCCGCGCATAATCGGCCACGAATTGTCCGGCGAGGTCGCCGGCGCCGGTCCGGGCTGCGTGACGGCGGTCGGCCAGCGCGTCTACGTGATCCCCTATCTTTCGTGCGGGACATGCGTGGCGTGCCGGCGCGGCAAGACCAACTGCTGCCGGAACATTGGCGTGCTCGGCGTGCATATCGACGGCGGCATGGCCGACTACATCTGCGTGCCCGAGAGCAACGTCGGAGCTGCGGACGGCGTCACTCTCGAACAGGCGGCTATGGTGGAGTTCCTGGCGATTGGCGCCCACGCCGTGCGGCGGGCCAGTCCAAGGCCTGCCGACCGCGTCCTCGTGGTCGGAGCGGGTCCGATCGGCCTCGGGTGCGTTCTCTTCGCGCGGCTGCGCGGCGCCGCGGTGACGGTCCTGGATCTGCGGCAGGACCGACTGGATTTCTGCGCCCGGATCCTCGGCGTCGACCACGCCGTCGCAGCCGGCCCGGACGCCGCACAATCGCTGGCGGAACTCACGGGGGGCGAATTCTTCGACGTCGTCGTCGACGCCACCGGGAACGCCAAATCCATGATGGCCGGTTTGAACTACGTGGCTCACGGCGGCGTCTATGTCCTCGTCAGCGTCGTGCGTGAGGCGATTTCGTTCGAGGATCCGGAATTCCACAAGCGCGAGACCACGCTGCTTGCCAGCAGAAACGCGACGCCCGACGATTTTTTTGAGGTTTTCCGGGCGATGCGCGAAGGTCTTGTGCCGACCGACGCGCTCTTGACCCATCGAGCCAGCCTGGAGGATTCGCCCGAGCGATTTCCGGTTTGGATCGCCCCCAAGTCCGGCGTGATCAAGGCGATGATCGAGATATAGCCCCCTTGTCGAGGTTCCCCATCATTCAGTTTGGCACCAGCCGCTTTCTGCAGGCGCATGTCGATCTGTTCGTGAGCGAAGCCATGGCGCGCGGCGAGGCCCTCGGACCCATCGTCGCAGTGCAAACCACGCGCAGCGCCGAAAGCAAGAAGCGCTTGGCCGCATTCGCGGCGGGCCGGCCTTACCTGGTGCAGATCAAGGGCCTCGCCGACGGCGCCATTATCGACAGGACGATCGAGGTCGGCAGCGTTGGCGGCGGCCTCGACGCCAACGAGCAATGGAGCGAGGTCGAGACCGGGTTTTGCGAAGCGCGCTGCATGATCTCCAACACCGGCGACCGCGGCTACGAGATCGATCCCGCAGACGCGCCCAATTCCGACCCTCCGCGCTCGTTCCCCGCCAAGCTCGCCAAGCTCCTTACCGCCCGCCATCGGGCGGGCGCCGGGCCGATCGTTTTGTTCCCGTGCGAGTTGGTCCCGTCGAACGGCAGCGTGCTGCGCGCCGCCGTCCTCGGCGTGCTCGACCGGTGGGATGGGTCGGAAACGGCCCGACGCTGGATCGCGGAGGAGTGCGTCTGGGTCAATTCGCTGGTCGACCGCATCGTCTCGAAGCCGCTGGAGCCCGCCGGGGCCGTCGCCGAACCCTACGCGCTGTGGGCGATCGAGCAACGAGCGCAGCTTGAGCTCCCCTGCCGTCACGACGACATTGTCGTGACCGACGATCTGCGGCGCTACGAGCGCCTGAAGCTGTTCATCCTCAATCTCGGCCACAGCTATCTCGTGGAACTTTGGGCGCGGGGCGGAATGCCTGCAGAGCTCACGGTGCGCGAGGCGATGTCGGACGAGGCGACCTATGCCGCGCTCGATATTCTCTATGAAGCAGAAGTGCTGCCCGCGTTTGCGGCGATCGGAATGGAGGCGGAGGCCCGCGCCTACCGCGCGACAGTCGTCGACCGTTTCATGAATCCGTTTCTCGACCATCGGCTCGTCGACATTTTCGTCAATCACGAGGCCAAGAAGCAGCGCCGATTCGGCGGGCTGATCGAACTCGCCCAGGCGAGCGGCGCCGCGCTTGCCCAGCCGCGACTCAGGGCCGCGCTTAATGGCGCCGACTGAAAGGGGTTCAATCGCGCCGATAGCCGCGATGGAAGGGCCCCACTGGCGGGCCGTGTCAGCGAACGCTTGCGCCTCCCGGCAGGTCGTTCATTGCCCGCCTCGCCGAGTCGCTCATCGCGCGAGCGGTTCTCGGCGGCCTGCGCCGGCGGCGCGCGATTGCGCGGCTGCGGCTGGACGGTCTTGACAAAATGTCACAGACCATCCATATACCATCCGTATGGATGGTATATGGATGGTGGAGCGTTCATAGGATGTCAAAACCGCCCGACAGCGAGAAGCTGACGATCAACCTCGGATTCGTCGATCTCGGCCATATCGATCTTTTGGTGCGCGACGGATTCTATTCGAACCGGTCGGACTTCATACGGACCGCGATCCGCAATCAATTGACGGTCCACGCGGACACGGCCAGACAGGCGACTTCGCGCCTGACCCTCGACCTCGGACTTCGGACCTTCGCCCGGAAAGACCTCGAAGCCGTGCAGGCGGCGGGGGAGCGGCTCAGAATCCGCGTCCTCGGTCTGACGGTCATCGCCGACGACGTCACGCCCGAACTCGCCCGGGCGACCATCGAATTGATCATCGTGCTCGGCGCGCTGCACGCGCCGGCCGACGTCAAGACAGCGCTTGCCGATCGCATGCGCTGACGGATTGCCGATAGGGAAGCCAAAGATGAAACTGATGAGGCCACGTTTGCTTGACGCCATGGGCGATGCTCTGAACCTGGTGCGACGGTCGAATCTCGCGGAGGCGACCGCTGCGTTGCGCACGGCGCTGTCCGGCGAGGCCGCGCGAGGCTACGGCGATCAGGAGGCTCCGCCGACGCTTCAACGGGATTTCGCTCTCGCGCCGGCGGTGCGTCGTCCGTTGGGCGAGGTTGTGCGCGCGTTGCGCGCCCGGCCCGGCGGCGCCAAGGCGCCGGAAACAGCGCCGCACGATTTCGACGATAAGTTCGTCAAACGCGCCTATCGCGGCCCTGCCGGCGCGTTGAACTATCGTCTCTACGTCCCGGCCGATCACGAGCGGCGGGATCTCGCGTTGGTGGTCATGTTGCACGGATGCACGCAAAATCCGGAAGATTTTGCGTTGGGAACGCGGATGAACGATCTGGCGGACGAGTTCGGCCTCGTCGTCGCCTATCCGCATCAGCCGCGCAGCGCCAACGCTTCCGGCTGCTGGAACTGGTTTGACCGGCGGCATCAAAACCGGGGCTCTGGAGAACCGGCCAACCTCGCTGGCCTAGCGCAGAGCCTGGCGAGTGAATTCAGGATCGGCGAGCATCGCATTTTCGTCGCCGGCCTGTCGGCGGGCGGAGCGATGGCGGAGGTTCTCGCGGCGACTTACCCCGACGTCTTCGACGCGGTCGGAATTCACTCCGGCCTTCCCTATAAGTCGGCCGTCGACGTCCCATCCGCTTACGCCGCGATGAAGGGAACCGCCGCCGCACAGGCCGGGGCCGCCGCCGCAAACGACAATCGCTGCCGTAAAATCGTCTTCCATGGCGGCGCTGACGCGACGGTCCATCCGGCCAACGGCGAACGCATTGTCGATGAGGCCCGAGACGGCCCAATCCCTCTCCTTAGAATCGACCTCGACTGGGAGATCGAGGGCGGGCGGGTCAATCGCACCGTCCTCAAGGACGGCGACGGCCGTCCGGTGGTCGAGCACTGGTTTGTCAAGGGCGGCGGACACGCCTGGTTCGGCGGAGACCCTCGCGGAACCTATACCCAAAGCGTCGGGTTGGACGCATCTCGGGTCATGGTGCGTTTTTTCCTGAAGCGGTAAGGCCGGATTAGGCTCTCGGGTCGATGCTGTGGCTCGACGCCGAGGCGATGCCGCGGCTTCAGGCGGCGCGCTGTCCGCCTGACGCATTCTTCTGGGCGTCAAGCCAAATCGCCGCCGCGCTGCAAGTCGCGCCGCTCTTTTTCCCGGCTCTTGGCGTCGGCTTCATGGCGGCCAACGGGATCGTCGCGTCACTCCCGAAGGGCGCCGAATTCTTCAATCAATCCCGAAACGACAGCCGCCCTATCTGGGCGTGCTGACCCAGCGGCCGTGATGCGGGCCGGCGTCGACTGTCCGGCTCACGCCGTCTCGGCGTCGATGGCTTCGAGCGCGGCCTGGGCGCACTCCATGTCCTGGCTGTAGTGGCCGCCGCTGACGCCGATCGCGCCCACGACTTCACCCCCGAGCTTGATCGGATATCCTCCTCCAAAGACAACGAGCCTGGGCGTATGGGTGATGCCATGCAGCAACGGCGGATCGTTCTTGATGAACTCGAACCACGCATGGGTCGGGATGCCGTATGAGGCGGCCGTGTAGGCCTTGTCCTCCGAAATCTGAATCGAAAGCTTTGGCGCTCCGTCCATGCGCGCGAAGGCTTTGAGATCACCGCTTTCGTCCGCTATGGCGATGCAGATGCGAAGCTTGAGCTCGGCTGCTTTCTTGGCCGCCGCCTTTATGGCGCGCTCGGCTGTCTCGGCATCAATGCTGTGCTTGACGATCGTCATCTCGGCCCCCTCCCTTTTGGGCTTTTGGGAAAGCGCCCCGGGCGCCTCATGTTCGCAGACGAGGATGGTACTGTCGCGACGTTCCGTCAACGCCGTTCGAGCGACGCGCCGTTCGACCTTGAGAAGTCACTCATCGCTGTCGTCGGCCTGGTCGCCTCGACGGTCAGCGGACAATCGCGCCAGCGTCAGTCGATCCGTTTCGCCGCCGCAGGGTCCCTTCAGCGCTTCGGCGAAGACCCCGTCGTTCGGGGCGGCGGCCGAAAACAATGTCGCGCACGACCGGAATTTGTCACAGTCCGGGCGCCCGAAAACTTCGACGATCGAACGCCCCGCGACCCGATTAACGAGCTCCGTGCATTCGCGCAGCCTCGGCCCGAGAACAGGATGCTCCAGATACGCCTTGGCCTCCGCCAGCGAACGGATCGCATAGGTCCTCGACATCGCGCTCTCGCCAAGGTCGCCGATTTGAGGAAAGACGAACCACATCCAGTGCGTTCGCTTCCTTCCCGCTCGCAATTCGGCGCGAACAGCGTCGATCAGCGGCTCTTGAGCGTCGACAAAGCGCTGGACATTGTATGGATCGGTTTCGAATCGCGGCGGCAATCGGGTTTCTCGCGAGCAACGACGTCGCTCCAAGCACCCCTCGCCGAAGGCGCGGACGCCCTCGGCACCTTGTCACGATTCAGAAAGACCGCAGCCTCCGGCGAAGGTCGTCTTCAGGCCGGCTTCAGGTTATCCGCCGACGACTTTCCCGTGCGCCGGTCGGCCAAAATATCATAGGAGATCTTCTGTCCCTCGTTAAGATCACGCATTCCCGCGCGCTCGACCGCGCTGATATGGACGAACACGTCCTTGCCGCCATCGTCGGGCTGGATGAAACCGAATCCCTTCGTCGCGTTGAACCACTTCACGGTACCGGTAGCCATCTGGGTCGTCTCCTTGGGGAACGCCAGTATAGCCCAGCTCGCGCCGGAGCGCGAGAGCCTGACGGCATCTGATTGAAGGTCTTTCGCTGATGAGGCGATCGCTCGCCGCGCCGACGTTTCCGCAGCGCCGATGGTCTTCCGCGCCCCGTTTCGACGAAGGGCCGCGACGAACAAAAAAGGGCCGCCTGGCGGCGGCCCCTCTCTTTCCGTTCAGACGATCAATAGTCCATGCCGCCCATGCCGCCGCCCGGCATGGCCGGAGCTTCTTTCTTCTTCGGCGCCTCGGCGACCATGGCCTCAGTGGTGATCATGAGGCCAGCGATCGAGGCCGCGTCCTGCAAGGCGACGCGCACAACCTTGGCCGGATCGACGATGCCGGCTTCGAGCATGTCGACATATTGCTCGGTCTGGGCGTCGAAGCCATGAGTCTGCGACTTGTGGGCCAAAACCTTGCCGACGACGATCGACCCTTCCACGCCGGAATTCTCGGCGATCTGGCGGATCGGGGCCTCGAGCGCCCGCAGCACGATGTTGATGCCGGACTGGACGTCGGCGTTCTCATCGCTGAGCTTGCCGATCGCGGCCTTGGCGCGCAACAGCGCGACCCCGCCTCCCGACACGATGCCTTCTTCAACGGCCGCCTTGGTCGCATGCATCGCATCGTCGACGCGATCCTTTTTTTCCTTGACCTCGACCTCGGTCGAACCGCCGACCCGGATCACCGCGACGCCGCCCGCAAGCTTGGCCAGACGCTCCTGCAGTTTCTCCTTGTCGTAGTCGGATGTCGTCTCTTCGATCTGCGCCTTGATCTGCGCGATCCGCGCTTCGATGTCGGCCTTCTTGCCGGCGCCGTCGATGATCGTGGTGTTTTCCTTTTCGATCCTGACGCGCTTGGCCTTGCCGAGCATCTGAAGGGTCACGTTCTCGAGCTTGATGCCGAGGTCCTCGGCGATCATGGTGCCAGCGGTGAGGACCGCGATGTCCTCGAGCATCGCCTTGCGGCGATCGCCGAACCCCGGCGCCTTGACGGCGGCGACCTTCAAGCCCCCACGCAGTTTGTTGACGACCAGCGTCGCCAGCGCCTCGCCCTCGATGTCCTCGGCGACAATGACCAAGGGCTTGCCGGCCTGGACGATGGCCTCGAGGATCGGGAGCATCGGCTGAAGCGAGGAGAGCTTCTTTTCGTGGATGAGGATGTAGGCGTCCTCGAGCTCGGCCACCATCTTCTCGGCGTTGGTGACGAAATAGGGCGAGAGATAGCCGCGGTCGAACTGCATCCCTTCGACGACGTCCAGTTCGGTCTCGGCGGTCTTGGCCTCCTCAACCGTGATCACGCCCTCGTTGCCGACCTTCTTCATCGCGTCGGCGATCATCTTGCCGATCGCCTTGTCGCCGTTCGACGCGATGGTGCCGATCTGGGCGATCTCTTCGGAAGACTGCACCTTCTTGGCGCGGCGTTCGATGTCCTTGACGACCGCGGTCGTGGCGATATCGATGCCCCGCTTGAGGTCCATCGGGTTCATCCCGGCGGCGACGAGCTTGAGGCCCTCCTTCATGATCGAGGCGGCGAGCACCGTCGCCGTGGTGGTTCCGTCGCCGGCAAGATCGTTGGTCTTCGAGGCGACCTCGCGCACCATTTGGGCGCCCATGTTCTCGAACTTGTCTTCGAGTTCGATCTCCTTGGCGACGGTGACGCCGTCCTTGGTGATGCGCGGCGCGCCGTAGGACTTGTCGAGGATGACGTTGCGGCCCTTGGGGCCGAGCGTCACCTTGACGGCGTTATTGAGGATATCGACGCCGCGCAACATTTTATCGCGGGCGTCGGTGGAGAAGCGTACGTCTTTGGCGGACATGATTTTCAATCCATGATTTGAGATTTAGGGGACAGGCCTCTTCAGGCCGCCTTCTTCTTGACGGCGGGGGAGCCCTCGATCACGCCCATGACGTCGGACTCCTTCATGATCAGAAGCTCCTCGCCATCGATCTTGACCTCGGTGCCGGACCACTTGCCGAACAGCACCCGGTCGCCCGCCCTGAGATCGAGCGCGACCAGCTTGCCGCTCTCATCGCGGGCACCCGGCCCCACGGCGATGACTTCGCCCTCCTGCGGCTTTTCCTTGGCGGTGTCGGGAATGATGATGCCGCCTTTCGTCTTCTCCTCTTCCTCGATGCGGCGGACGACGACACGGTCATGCAACGGACGGAATTTCATAAGTCTCGCTCCCAGGCGACCTGCGACACCGGCCTTGGGGCGACATGCCCCGGCGTTCGGTTCGGGTCTCAAGCGTGCGTTACATAGGGATTGTTAGCACTCGACGCAAGAGAGTGCCAATCCTCCCCCCTCCCCCCGGACCGCCAGAATCGGGAGCGCCCGGCGTCCTGCCGGCGTCGGCCGCCGCTCGCGGAGGCCTCTTGGGGGCCTTTGGTCGTCAACGGCGAGCGACCGGCGAGCGCCGAGATCCTTCAATAGGCCAGCGCGCCGCGCGGCTGCGGGATCCGGTTTGGCTCACGCCTCGACCTCGGCCCCGTCCTGACTCCAGCGGGTATGGAACCTGCCCGGTTTATCGAGACGCCGGTAGGCATGGGCGCCGAAATAGTCCCGCAGACCCTGCAACAGATTGGCCGGTCCCCGGGCGCGACGATAACCGTCGAAATAGGCGAGCGCCGACGAGAAGGCCGGCGCGGCGACGCCGTTGGTCGCGGCCAGCGCCGCAATTCGCCGCCAGGCGCCTTCACATCTGACGATTGAATCGCGGAAATAGTCGCCGAGAATGAGATTGTCGAGCTTCTGGTCGCTCGCGTAAGCTTCCATGATGCGGTCGAGGAAGCGGGCGCGGATGATGCAGCCGCCCCGCCAGATCGACGCGATCTCGCCGAGTCTGAGCTCCCAGCCGTATTGAGCGGAGGCGGCTCTCATTTGCTCGAAGCCTTGGGCGTAAGCGACGATCTTGGAGGCGTAGAGGGCGTCGCGCACGGCGTCGATGTCGGCGGCGGCCGCCTTGCGAATGTCCGGCGGGCGATGGGGAAAGCGCTGCTCGGCCAGCGACCGCTCGTCGCGACGGGCGGAGACCGCGCGGGCGTAAACCGCCTCGGTGATCGCGGTGACCGGCACGCCGAGCTCAAGCGCCGATTGCGCGGCCCAGCGGCCGGTGCCTTTCTGCTCGGCTTCGTCGACGATCTTGTCGACAAGCGCGCCGCCGGCGGCGTCACGTTTGCGCAAGACCGCGGCGGTGATCTCGATCAGGTAGGAATCGAGTTCGCCTGTTTTCCAGTCCGCGAACACATCGCCAATTTCGTCGGCGTTCATGCCGAAGATCGTCTTCAGAAGATCATACGCCTCGGCGATCAGCTGCATGTCGGCATATTCGATGCCATTATGCACCATCTTGACGTAATGGCCGGCCCCTTCGGGACCGATGTAGACGCAACACGGCTTGCCGTCGACTTGCGCCGCCATCTTCGTCGTCATCGGGGCGATGCGCTCGTAGGCGGCGCGCTCGCCGCCGGGCATCATGCTCGGCCCCAGAAGCGCCCCTTCCTCGCCGCCGGAAACGCCCATGCCGATGAAGCGCACTCGCCTGGCCGCACAGGTCTTGAAGCGACGGCCGGTATCGGTGAACAGCGAGTTGCCGCCGTCGACGATAATGTCCTCGGGTTCGAGATGATCGAGCAGTTCCGCGATCGTTTCGTCGACGGCGCTGCCGGCCTTGACCATGATGAGGGCGACGCGCGGTTTGGCCAGCGCCGCGACAAAGTCGGCCAAACTCTTGGTCGGGGTAAACCGTCCTTCGGCGCCGTACTCACGCATCAGCGCGTCGGTGCGCTCGAAATGACGGTTGAAAAGCGCGACGCCGAATCCATTGCGCGCGGCGTTGCGCGCCAGATTGGCGCCCATGACCGCCAGGCCGACGACGCCGATATCGGCCGGAATGGGCTTGGTGGCTTTGCTCATGGGCTTCCTCCTTGTTGCCAATCGGCCGCCGATACGCGACGCGCCGACCCCAATCTCGCGCCGACACGAGGCGCGGGACGTTTGACGGTCGCGCGAATGAGCGGCATAATTTCGCCATGCCCGCCGAACGCGGGCGGAGAATTATGGGGTTATACCATGCGCGCGTCATTGACACTGGTTGTCGGCGCGGCGGTTTGCCTGGCGACTGCGCCTTCCGCGTTTGTCGTCCCCGCTCAAGCCGATCCGGCCTATTCCTCGCAGAAAGTGATCGATCTTTTCGTCAAGGACAAAATCGCCAGGGAAGCGGGCAAGACCCGCTCGATCTGCGTCGGCACGGCCGCCGACTGTCCCGCGCCGAAAGCGCCAGCGCCGGCGCGCTTCGATCTCCTGGTCAACTTCAACTTCAATTCCGACAGCCTGACCCAGGCGGCCAAGGACAATCTCGACCAGTTCGCCAAGGCGTTGCGGGATCCGCGGCTCAAGGGGGAGAAGTTCGAAATCGACGGCCACACCGACGCGACCGGCACGGAGCAATACAATCTCGGGCTTTCCGAGCGTCGCGCCGACGCGGTGGTTTCCTATTTGGCGTCGCAAGGCATCGACGCTTCCGAGCTGATCCCCAAGGGGTTCGGCAAGACCAAGCCTCTGGTCGCCAACCCCTACGCCCCGGAGAATCGGCGCGTCGAAACCCACATGCTCGAGTGACCGCGTCGCTCGGTCAGGATTTCTGCGGCGGCCCGAGAAGCCGCCACTGCTTGAGAGCTGGCGCCAACGCCGGGCCGCTGCGGCCATCAATCGGGCCGTCGTAATATCGAGCGGATTTCAGGCGCGTCTGCAAGGCCTTGACGGTCTCGACGGTCCAGGTCTGCGTCCTGGCGGTGAGTTCGCCCATGGCCTCGCCCGCGTCGGCGTCGACCGCCCGCAGCAAGTCTTCGGCGGCGGCTTCGGGATTGCGGGGGACGCCCCGTCCTTCATCGAGCAGGACCGCGGCGGCGCGATACGCCTCGGGATAGCCGTCGTCGCCGGCGCGCCGGAAAAGCGCGAGCGCGTCGGCCGGCTTGCCGCCGACGCCGTTCGATTGGAGCGCGGCGAGGTCGTAGGTCGCGCGCGCCGAACCGCTGTCCGACGCCTTGCGCAGAAGCGCGACGGCGCGCGGAATGTCGATGCCGATCCCCTTGCCTTTGATCAGCGCGACGGCGAGATCGAGCGCGCCGTCGGCGCTGCCGCGCTCGGCCGCCTTTTCATACAGCGCATAGGCCGCCTTCAAATCCCTGGGCGCGTGATCGCCGGTTTCGAGCATCAGGCCGAGACTGACCATCGCGCGGGCATCGTTGGCGTCCGCTGCTTTCCGGTAGAGCGCGTAGGCCTCGTCATACATGCCCTCAGCCGCAGTCGCGCGCGCGAGCAGCGCGGTATAATGCGCCATTTTCGGGTGCAAGGCCGCCGCCTCCTTGCAGACTTCGATCGCGGCGCGAGCGTGCTTCTGCAAATCGACCATTTCGACGCCGTTTACGCTTGCGGTCGCGTCGTGCGGATGGGTGGCCAGACGCTCGCACGTCAATTCGGGCGACGACGAGGTCTCCTGCGCGGCGCGCAGGCTGGCGATCAGCGCCTCCGCGTCCTCGACATGCGCGCCGTCGGGATAGCGCGCCAGGTAGAGTTCGGCCAAACGCGCCTGTCGACCACTTCGGGCGAGCGACCACAGCAGGTCTTCGACCGCGCCCTGCGCCGGCGAAACCGTCCTGCCGGATTTTTTCGCTCCCGCCAACAGCGCCCTCACGTCCGCGGCATGCGGACCTTCCGGATAGCGATCGAGGTAGGCCGCAAGCAGATTAGGGTCGCGTTCGCCGCCGGCCAGACGCCACAACTGGGTTTCGGGCGTTTCTTCGATCGGGGCCTTCCCGGCGAAGTAGAACTGCCGCGTCAGCAGCGACTCGTCGGCGGGGACTTGCTGGCCGCCGGTCGCGGCGAAGACGTCGTTGCGCACCGCGATCATCATACTGGAGATGTCCAGACCCGGCGTCGCCACATGTCCGAGCAGCGCCCGCGCGAACGGGCTGTTGCGGCCGGCGCCGTCGAAGGCGACGTTATCGGGCTGGGTCGCAAAGGCGGTGAAGAACCCAGGAAGCTTGCCGACACGCGCCAGCCCCTGCGCCGGCAAAGCGACGCCCGCCCCGGCGAACGGATTGCTCCGGCACGCGTCAAGAAACACCAGATGGATTCCGCCCGCCTTCTTCAGCGCGCCGAGCACGTCGTCGAGCGGGATGGTCCGCTTTTCGATGTCGGCGAGATCGTTCAGCCGCGCGTCGACCGGAATCAGATAGTTGCGGCCGTCGAGCTGAAGCCCGTGTCCGGCATAATAGAACAAGGACACATCCGCGCCGGCCGCTTCGGCCGCGAACGAGGCGACCGCCCGCCGCATCCCGGCCTGATCGAGGTCGACCCCGAGCTTGACCTTGAAGCCGAGCGACTTAAGCGCGTCGGCGACGTCTCTGGCGTCATTGGGCGGATTGACGAGCTGCGGAACGGCCTTGTACCCGCCATTGCCGATGACCAGCGCAAAGCGGCTTTCGGCCATCGCCGGCAAGACCGCAAACAGCAGCGCCGCCAGGACCGCGACCTGACGCGCCAAACCGAGCGCCCGCCGACGGGGCCGGCGGTTCGACAAGCCGGCAAAAACATTCAGTCCCGCGCGCCGCGCGTTCATCCGCGCCATCCCGAGCAAACGAACGCGCCTCGGATGCGACCTCGCATTCGCCAAGTCAAGGACAGGTCCGGCCCGGCACCTGCTTTACCGTGGCCATGTTCCCGGACATTTTCGCCTCCAACCACGCTGGAAACGAATCCTCAAATCCTCTCCAACAAATTGCCGCTAAACACACACCCGCTTGCTTGCGAGAGCGTCCCCAACATACGAGCTTTCGCGGGATCGCGCTAAATTGTGGCAAAAGGGCGGAGACTGAATTGGCTGTGAAGGCGAAGCGCGACTCTTCCACGACGGCGAAGGCTCGCGGGTGGGACTTCTGGATTGATCGCGGCGGCACATTCACCGACGTGATCGGGCGCGATCCGCGCGGTCGGCTGCATCCGCTGAAACTTCTCTCCGAGAGCCCCGCCTATCCGGATGCGGCGGTGGAGGCGATCCGCCGCCTCCTCGGAGTCGAGACAGGCGAGCCCTTTCCGAGAGGCGCGATTCGAGCCGTCAAAATGGGAACGACGGTCGCGACCAACGCGTTGCTCGAACGGCGCGGCGAGCGGACGCTGCTGGTGACGACGCGCGGCTTTCGCGATGCGCTCGAGATCGGCTATCAGGCGCGTCCGCGCATTTTCGCTCGCGCGATCCAGAAGCCCGAGCAGCTTTATTCGGGCGTGATCGAGATCGACGAGCGCGTGCTCGCCGACGGAACCATCGAGGCCGCGCCCGATCCGCAGGCGGTGCGCGCCGCGCTCGCCGAGGCGAGAGGCCAAGGCTATGACGCGGTCGCAATCGTGTTCATGCACGCCTATCGCTATCCAGCCCATGAGCGCCTCGTCGGCGTGATCGCGCGTGCGCTCGGCTTCGCGCAGGTGTCGGAAAGCCATGTCGCCTCGGCGCTGATCAAGCTCGTCGGGCGCGGCGACACCACGGTGGTCGACGCCTATCTGTCGCCGATCCTTGCCCGCTATGTCGGCCAGGCGTCGCGCGAGCTGGACGCCGCGCGCAGCGGCGCCCGCATAATGTTCATGATGTCGTCCGGCGGCCTCACGTCGGCGAGTCTCTTCGCCGGCAAGGACGCGATTCTGTCGGGTCCCGCCGGCGGCGTGGTGGCGATGGCCCGCACCGCCCGGAGCGCCGGGTTCAAGCGTGTCATCGGCTTCGATATGGGCGGCACCTCGACCGACGTCGCGCATTTCGACGGCGCATTCGAGCGCGCGTTCGAGACGGAAGTCGCGGGCGTGCGCATGCGCGCGCCGATGATGAAGATCCACTCGGTCGCGGCCGGCGGCGGCTCGATCCTGCATTTCGACGGTGCCCGTTTTCGCGTCGGCCCCGACTCCGCCGGCGCCGATCCTGGCCCCTCCTGCTACCGGCGCGGCGGCCCGCTCGCGGTCACCGACGCCAATGTGATGACCGGCAAGCTGGTCCCGGAATTTTTCCCGAAGGTGTTCGGCCCCGCCGGCGATCAGCCGCTCGACGAAAAGATCGTGCGCGAGCGTTTTGCCGCGCTCGTTCGGACGATCGGCGACGGGCGCGAGGCCGAGGCGGTCGCCGACGGGTTTCTCGCCGTCGCGGTCGCCAGGATGGCCGAGGCGATCAAGACGATCTCGGTCGCCCGCGGCTACGACGTGACGCGCTACGCGATCAACTGCTTCGGCGGCGCCGGGGGCCAGCACGCCTGCGACGTCGCCGACGCGCTGGCGATCACGACCGTTCTCATTCATCCGCTGTCGTCGCTGCTGTCGGCCTACGGCATGGGGCTTGCCGACATCGGCGCCGATCGGGCGCAAGGGGTCGAGGAGCCGCTCTCCCCCGGCGCGCTCGCGCGCGTTGGCCGCGTCGCTGACGCGCTCGCCGCCGCGGCGTCGGCGGAAGTCGAGGGGCAAGGCGTGGCGCGGGAGGCGATCAAGGTCCATCGCCGCGCGCAACTGCGCTACGCAGGCTCGGACACGACGATCGAGATCGCGCTCGGTTCGTCCGCCGCGATGCGGGGCGCGTTCGAGCGGGCGCACAAGGCCCGCTTCGGCTTCGTCGATCGCGCCAAGGCGATCATGATCGAGGCGGTGTTGGCTCAGGCCGTCGGAGGCGCGGCGCGCTTTGTTGAGCGGGCGCGCCGCTCGGAACCCCGCTCAACTTTCGCGCCAGTGCGCGCGACGCGATTTTTCTCGCACGGCGCCTGGCGGAAGGCGAACGTCTATTTGCGCGAGAAGCTGCCGCTCGGCGCCGCCATCGACGGCCCGGCGCTGGTCATCGAGCCGCACCAGACCATCGTGATCGAACAGGGCTGGCGCGCCGAGATCACGGCGAAGAACCATGTGCTGTTGAGCCGTGTCGAGCCGCCGCCGCTAAGGCGCGCCATTGGCTCCAGGGCCGACCCGGTGATGCTGGAGATTTTTAACAATCTCTTCATGTCGATCGCCGAGCAGATGGGCGTGACGCTGCAGAACACCGCCTATTCGGTCAACATCAAGGAGCGACTCGACTTTTCCTGCGCGGTTTTCGACGGCCAGGGCCGCCTGGTCGCCAACGCCCCCCATATGCCGGTGCATCTGGGATCGATGGATCGCTCGGTCGAAACGATCATTCGCCAGAACGTGGGGCGCATTCGCCCGGGCGATGCGTTCGCGCTCAATGCGCCCTACAACGGCGGCACGCATCTGCCCGACATCACCGTCTGCACGCCCGTCTTTGACCAAGAGGCCAGGACGATTCTGTTCTGGACCGCCTCGCGCGGCCATCACGCCGACATCGGCGGGATCGCGCCGGGATCGATGAGCCCGCTCGCGACCTCGATCCTCGAGGAGGGCGTCTATATCGACAATTTCCTTCTGGTCGAACGCGGCCGCTTCCGCGAGCGCGAGATTTACGACTTGCTCGGGAGCAGCCCTTATCCGGCGCGCAATCCGCTGCAGAACGTCAACGACCTCAAGGCCCAGATCGCCGCCAACGAAAAGGGCGCGCGCGAGCTCAGGCGCATGGTCGACATGTTCGGACTTCAGACGGTCGAGGCCTATATGGGCCATGTGCAGGACAATGCGGATGAAAGCGTGCGCCGCGTCATCGACCGACTCGCCGACGGCGAGGCCTCGTCCGTTTCCGATTCTGGCGCGGTCATCAAGGTCAGGATCAGCGTCGACAGACGCAAGCGCGAGGCGACGGTCGATTTCACCGGCACGTCTTCCGCAACAGCCGACGAATTTCAACGCGCCGGAGCCGGTCACGCGCGCGGCCGTGCTCTATGTGTTTCGGGTGATGGTCGACGACGACATCCCGATCAACGCGGGTTGCCTGAGGCCGATACGCGTGATCCTACCCGAAGGCTCGATGCTCTCGCCGCGCTATCCGGCCGCTGTGGTCGCTGGCAATGTCGAGGTCTCGCAGGCGGTGACCGACACCCTGTTCGCCGCGCTTCGAGCGCTGGGTTCGGCGCAAGGCACGATGAACAACCTCACCTTCGGCGATAAGCGCTATCAATATTACGAAACCATCTGCTCGGGCGCGCCCGCCGGTCCCGGACTTCAACGGCGCGAGCGCCGTCCAAACCCACATGACCAATTCGCGCCTGACCGACCCGGAAGTGTTGGAAAGCCGGTTTCCGGTCGTGCTCGAGGACTTCCACATCCGCCGCGGCTCCGGCGGCAAGGGCCGCTGGAATGCGGGCGACGGCACGCTTCGCCGCATCCGGTTTCTTGAACCGATGCAGGCTGCGATCCTGAGCGGCCATCGCGTTGTCCCCAATCCCGGCATGGTGGGGGGCGAGCCCGGCGAGCTCGGCCGCAATTCCATTCGGCGCAACGACGGAAGGATCGAGATCCTGCCCGGCTGCGCGCAGACGCAGGTCGAGGCGGGCGAAGCGATCGAGATCATCACGCCGACCGGGGGTGGGTGGGGAAAGTTGTAGACGCGGTCACCGACCGCGTCACTCGCTTAAGCGAGCTCTACCAGGGACCCGAGGAGGTCGAGATCGTGGATTATCATTGAAAGGCGCGGCGCCATGACAAAAAGGCTCCCCTCTGTTCATCCCGGCGAGGTCCTGCGCGAGGATTTCCTTCGCCCAATGAACCTTACGCCTTACGCGGTCGCACGCACGGTCGGCGTGCCGCGCACCCGAATTGAGCGGCTGGTCAGGGGAAACCGCACTGACCGCCGACACCGCCCTGCGGCTCGCGCGATATTTTGGAACCTCGCCGGCTTTCTGGATGGGCATTCAGACCCAGTACGAACTTGAACGCGCCGAGGACGAACTTGCCGTCGAGTTGCGTAAGATCGCTCTGGCGCTGGAAGCCCAACCCGCGCGGCGTAACTCGCGCGACTTCTCAGTTCGCCGCAGGCGCGGTCATCCGGCGCAGGGCTGGGGTCTCAGCCGCCGCCGGAGGCTTCCGAAACTTCCGGCGGAACGCGGCCGTGGGAAAGGACCAGCGACGTTCCCTGCAGGCGCCATATGACACGTTCGACCCGCGTCGCGCCGTGCGCCTTGATCCCGTAGTCGACGACGAGAGCGGTTTTGTTTGCGGGATCGAGGGACCACTTCCCTGTCACCTCGATCGTCTTGTCCGGATCGGTGACAGCGCCCTCATTGTCGGCGTCGATCATGATTGGCTTATCATTGAGGTTGACGAGCCGGCCCGCGTGAAAGGCGAAGAGGTCGACGGCCGAAAAGCTGTAGCCCTGGAACATCCCGCCGCCTTCGATCGCCCATGCGCGTCTTCGACGCCCTGCGGCGGAGAGCGGCCGGGTAAGGGGTCGCAGCGATGGAGCCTGCTTGAAAATCACCTTGCGAATCACTTCCCCTTTTTCTTCCACGTGACCTCGTAGGTGAGCGTGAACGCGAACAGCTGCGCAGTATTGCCCGGCGCGTCGGCGACGCTCCAGGCTCCCTTGCCGGTCATGTCCTTGTACTTGCCGGTTCCTCCAAGCAACGCAATGTCGCCGCTTTCGGGGCCTTCGTAGGTCATGAAAATCTTGTCGCCGTCGCCGTCGGTCTGGACGCAGGTCCCTGTGAACTTGTAGCCTTCGGGCCGCGCCTTGGCCTCCTCGAGGCAGCGGATCGCGAGGTTGTCGAAGAGCTTCGACCCGTCCCGGGTCTTGACGATTCCGGTGCATTCCGCGGAGGAATTCGAGCCGACAGGGCCCATGTCGACGATCGCGAGCGAGCGGCAGACGGCGTAGGCCGCAAGCTTCGCCGCGCCGCTGTTCGGCAAAGGGTCGGCGGCGAACGCCGGCGCCTGCGACGCGACAAAGGCCGCGAGAATCGAGGGCGCGCCCAAAATTCGCAAGTCCGCCTCCTTCGTCGACACGTCCGAACCCTACTGTCTTCCGCATGGGCGAGACAACCGGATCATTGGGCGGCCTCCCCTCTGCGCCAAAGGAGCTCGCGTCCGGAGGGGGTGGGGATCTTTGCAGACGCGATTGTTCTTGCCCCGCGCCCGGTCCGGGCCTATTTCGTCTTGGCCAGTCGGCCGGACGGCCGCCGCTGATCGCGGAGGAAAGTCCGGGCTCCATACGGATGCGGCGCCGGATAACGTCCGGCGGGGGCGACCCCAGGGAAAGCGCCACAGAAAGCAAACCGCCGGACGGCGGGCCGCAAGGCCTTAAAGCGGTCGGCAAGGGTGAAAGGGTGCGGTAAGAGCGCACCGCGCGGGCGGCAACGTCGGCGGCATGGCAAGCCCCGCCGGGAGCAAAACCGAATAGGAGCGACGCGCTTCGCCCTCGGGCGCGGCGGGGCCTTATCCGTCGGCCTGGTCGCTCGGGTTGGTTGCTCGAGGCGCCCGGCGACGGGCGTCCCAGAGGAATGGCCGTCACGTCGGGGCGATCAGCCCCGGCCATACAGAACCCGGCTTACAGGCCGGCTGGCGTTCCCTTCGCCGCGCGGCTAAACGCCGGGCGAGCCGAAGCGGGCGTGCGATCACGGGCGGTTGAAAACCTCAGAAAGGCGAACATGCTGCGCGCTGAAACAGTGATCGCCGCCGGCCAATGGTCGGGCGCGCCGGCCGACAGCGTGGTGCTCGACTTCGACGAGCGCTATGGCCGGCGCCTGGCCATGAAAGGCGTCGCGGGCCTCGAATTCCTGCTCGACCTCGCCGAAGCCGCAATGCTGCGCGGCGGCGACGGCCTGAGGCTCGAGGACGGACGGATCGTCGAAGTGGTCGCGGCGCCCGAGCCGCTGGCGGAGGTCAGGGCCGCCGACGCGCTGGCGCTGACCCGCGTCGCCTGGCATCTGGGCAACCGTCATCTGCCGACCGAGATGACGCCGAAGGCGCTGCGCATCCGGCGCGATCCCGTGATCGAGGCGATGATCCAGGGCCTAGGCGCGCGCGTAATCCCGCTCGAGGCGCCGTTCAATCCCGAAGGCGGGGCCTATGTGCAGCCCGGCGCCGGCGCTCACGAGGCTCACGGCCACGATCATCATCGCGGCCACGAGCACGAGCGGGGCGATCACGACCATCAGCGACACGAACATCACGAGCATCCTCGCCATTCCGATCACGGCCATCATCACGACCACGGCCACGATCATGGACACGGGCATTGAGGCGGGCGAACTCGTCCCGGACTTGATCCGGGATTGTCCCGGCCTAAAGCCCTCCCGAGTTGACGAGCGCAAGACTTGCGACGTTCAAGGTCGCCGCCACCAGCTCTCCGCTCCGGGTTTGGCGCTTGCGGGTCTCGACGTCCTCCGAGCGAACCAGGGAAATGTCCTTGTGAATGGCGGCGATCGCCCGGTCCAGAGCGGCGACGGCCACCGCCTTGCTCGGGGCGACGCGAACCCGGTGCGCGGCCCGGGCGACGATCTTGGGCAGGTTCCGCAACGGCTTGGGCAACCGCGGCGCGACCACGGCGAGGGCTTTTGCGTATTGATCGAGCGCGTCGGCGACGCATTGCTGTTCGTCGCAAGCGCATTCTTCGATGTATTTCTGCGTCTCACGCGACAATCTCGCCACCGCCTTGGTCGCGTTCTCGCCGGCCGGAGGCTGCTCGAGCCTGAGGCCGCCGCAAGACGCGGCGGGAGGAGGCGATGTGTGACGCTCGATCGCCGGACCATGGCCAGCCGGCGCTGGCGCGGGAGCTGGCGCTGGCGCGGGTGCGGGTGCGGGGGCCGGCGCGGGTGCGGGCGCAGGCGCAGGCGCAGGGGCGGGCGCAGGCGCTGGCCCGCGGCCCTGGCCAACCGCTTGCGCGTCCGCGCGACCCGCGGCGAGCAGCGCGACCAGCAGCCCCGTTGCCGTCGCTTGCGCGAGGGCGCGAAATGAGATCCAGCGCATGCGGCCTCCCCTGCGTGTTCGCGGCGCCCAAAATCCGCGAATTGCGTCTATCGCTGGCGGCAACGCTTACACGAAAGCGCGCGCGCCGGCAAAGGTCGGCGAACCTGCCCCAGGCGCGCCACGATGACGCCTGGACGGGAAAATCGCCGTCGCCGGTCGGTAGTGTTGCCTCTGGTCCCGGTTCCGAGTTAGGCCGGAGACAGGCATTGGAAGCGCAGAGAAGGTAGAGCGCGGGGAACAATCGATGACCCGACGCGGCGGCGCTATCGCCCTGGCGAGTTCGCTTGCGATTTTTTTTGTCTGCGCCGGCCTGATCGGCTGGCGTCTCACCCGCCATCGCCCGCCGAGCGAGCCGTCGACGGCGACCGCGCCGAGTTCGGCCGGTCTCGACCGAGGCCAAGCCACCGCCGGCGGCTAAGATCTCGACCATCATCGACCTGCCAGGCGATCCGGTTCTGGTGCGCCGCGGCCCGGTCTCGGCGCCCAAGGAGCTGCGCATCGCCGTCCCGGCCAAGCTGGCGGCGGACGCGCCGAGGGCGGACGCTGAGGCCTATTACATCAGTTCGACGCTGGCTTCGACAAGTGGCGGCTACATGGGGAAGTTTCCGGAAGCGGGCCAGGAAGCCGACGCGCTCGCGGCTCAACTGGCGATGAACTCGGCGCAAATGGCTGGGACCGAAACCCAGGCGCAAATCGAGGCCGGCTTGGACGACGACGGCGGCGCCGAAACGCCGGAGGACGCCCAGAACCTCATTTTGACGACCGCCAACAGCAGCCAGCTCGAAGTCAGCGTCGGCGGGATGGAGGGGCCGCCGCAGCTCAAGGAGACGATCCTCAAGCCAATCGTGGCCGAGAAGATCAGCGATCTCCTGATCGCCAACGGCTTTGCGGCGGAGAGCGCGCGCCTGGTCGAGAGCGCGGCCAAGGCGGCGTTCAACGTCCAGACCTTGCCGCCGCAAAGCGTCGCCCTCGCGGTCGGCGCGCGCGACCCGAGCGGCGAGTATCGGGCGATGCAGTTCGCGATGTTCGAGAGCGGAGAATATGTCGGCACGATCGCGCTCGGCGAGGACGGCGCATATGGCGTCGGCGCCGAGCCGACGATCCCGGCCGGAATGCTCGAGGAGACCGGCAGGGCGGCCGACGCGGCGCTGCATTTCAACATCGCCGACGGAATCTACAGTGCGGGGTTGCGCAACGGGATGCCGGAGCCGGTCATCCGCGAGGCGATCCAGCTCATCGGCCGTCTGACCGATCTAAAGTCTCCGCTGCGGGCCGACCAAACATTGCGGGCCTTGTTCGAGCGGGACTTTCGCGACAAGGCGAGGCCCGCCGGCAGGGTCGTCTATGTCGGCCTGCGCGGCGGCGCGCTCGCGGTCGACTGCTATTCATTCGAGGGGGCGGACGGCGGGTTTCGCTGCTTCGAGCCGAAGGCCGGCGAGGGCAAGGGCGCCGCGACGCCGGAGAGCCTCGGCAACAGCGGCGCGACCAGCGTCAACGGCATTCTCGCGCCGATCAAGGGCGCGCCGGTCACATCGCTGTTCGGCATGCGATTCCATCCGATCCTGCACATTCTGCGGATGCATGCGGGTCTCGACTTCGGAGCCCCGGTCGGTTCGCAGGTGCGCGCGGCCGCGGACGGCAAAGTGGAAATCGCAGGGTGGGTTTCAGGCTTCGGCAATCACGTGCGCATCCAGCACGCCGGGTTCGAGACCTCCTATTCGCATCTCTCGGAAATCCCCGCCTCGATCAAGCCGGGCGCCGAAGTCAAGCAGGGCGACATCATCGCCATCTCCGGCAATACCGGCCTGTCGACCGGGCCGCACCTGCATTTCGAGTACTACCTCAACCGAATCGCGGTCGACCCATTGCCGCATCTCGGCACCGAAGTTCAGGCTTCGGCGGCGAGGCTGTCGCCGAGTCACGTCATGCCGGTTGCGACCGGCGCCGGCGGCGGCTCGGGTTCAGGCGCCACGCCCGCCGAAATCGCCGCCTATCCGGCCGCGAAGGCGATCATCGACGCCGCGCTCGCCGAGGCGGCGAACTGAATCGGGACGCGAAAAAGCGGGCGCCAGTTCTTCGCAAAAAGCCTCGCGTTGTTCAGGGACTCCGGAGCGGGGCTCATCCTTGCGCGTCCGGGGCCGCGATTTTGGGCCGCGGCGCGCCGTCGGGGCGCGCATCGCGGCCATCGGTGGCGAAGTCGACAATGACGAGCGAGACATTGTCGCTGGCGCCGCGCTGCAATGTCAGCGCGAGCAGGTCGTCGAGAGCCTTCTGCGGATCGTCGGCGGCGAGCAGGATCGCGATTTCACCGTCGGCTAGATGGACCGTCAATCCGTCGCTGCACAACAGGAACCGGTCGCCGGCGTAAGCGGGGCCGTCGACGATCTCGAGTTCGGCCTGATCGACGACCCCAAGCGCGCGCGTGACCACGTTGCGCCGCGGCCAGATCCGCGCCTCCTCCTTGTCGAGCACGCCGCGCTCGACCAATTCCTGCACCTCGGAATGATCGCGTGAAACCTGTGAAAGCTCGGTCCCTCGACGCAGATAGACGCGGCTGTCGCCGCACCAGACGCAGGCGAAATGCGCTCCGTGGACCATCAGCGCGGCCAATGTCGTCCCCACGACCGCCGTCCCGCGCGAGCGCGCGAGCGCGCGCAATTCGGCGTTGACGCCCATGATGCATCGTTCGAAGGCGCCGAGCAGATCCGGAGCGGACGCCTGCGGCGCCAACGACTGCAAGGCCTCGACGACGGCGCGGCTCGCGACATCGCCCCCGCCATGGCCGCCCATGCCGTCGGCGACCGCCCAAAGACCAATCTCCGGCCTGGCGATAACGCCGTCCTCGTTGAGTTTACGCGCCAGCCCGACATGGCTGACGATCGCGGTGCGGAACGCGAATGCGCTCGTCATCCGGCGCCCCCTTCCAACGTCGCGCGCCCGCTGGCGAATGCGCCTGTCAGCATATCGGCGAAGCGCGTGGGCGGCGGCAGGCCGACGAGCGACAGGGCGAGCGACGGGAACCCTTCGCCGCCAATCGTCCACCAGAACGACTGCGAGGCGAAGATGTGGCGATAGCCGAAGCGCCGGGCGGCGAGAAAGGCGAGCGACAAGCGTCGGTCGACGCCGCGAATGAGCACCCCTCCTTCCGGCAGTTCCTCGAGATCGGCGACCTCGCCCGCCCGCAATTGCAGCGCGGGCGCCGGCATTGCCGCGACCTTGCGGGCGATCGCCTCCAGCGAGACTCCGGGCTCCAGCGCATCGAGCAGAATGGCCTCGGCCGCTTCAAACCACTCTTCATTGACGTCGAGTTCGGGCGGCGGCAGCGATTCCTGACCTTCACCGACGAAAACGGCGAGCGGAAACGAGCGCCCGACGCCGTCGACCGACGGCGCGAAGGCGCCGATCATCGCCTCGCCGCAAAAGTCGGCCCCGAGCCAGAAGCGCCAGATCGGCGCACGGTTGTAGGCGTCGCTCCACCCGGCGCCCAGCAATTGCCTCGACGTCGCCACGCCCGCTTGGAGCCAGGCCTCCCAGACCTCGAGAAACCGGCGTTCGGCGTTGACGGCGACGAAGTCCCTTTTGGCTGGCAGCTTGCCGAAAAACCCCGCGGGCATCGGGCCTCACAATCCGTTGGGACACTTGAACTGCCGCAGCGAGGACATGCTGAGGGGGTTGACGAGCGAAGCGGAAGAAAACTGATAGGAGACCTCGCGTCCGCCGACGACGAAGCTGACCTTGACCGCGTTGCCGGCCCGGATCGGAGGCGAGCCGGCGTCGACGAGCCTGAAAAGCGCCCAGGGGCCGCTGCGCTCCAGATCGGACTTGCGGTCCGGCAAGTCGGGGGCCATGACAATCGAGGCCGCGCCGGCCCCTGCGCCAGGCCACTGCACGTTCGCCGGGGCGTTGACGCCCTGCTGGGCGACGACGTTGGTTCCGTTGATCGAAAGCGTGGCGGTCTGGGCGTCGGCGCTCAAGGTCAGCGGCTTCACCTCGAGGGTGAGGTTCGGCGCGCTGCCGCCGGTCGGGAAGAATGCGTCGCGGATTTCAGCCGCCCGCTGGAATTCGTGCAGGGTCGCATCCGACAGCTTGCGGGTCAGGTTCGGGTTGGGCCGCCAGGTCCAGGTCTTTCCGTTCCGATTGACCAGCGGCTCGAGATTGGCTGAAAAGAACCGGTCGATCACGCCGCCGGGCGCGAAAATTCTCGCGAAATCTCCCATCGGCACGTCGCGTTCGCTTCTGGCGAACGGATAGCGGCGGTTTACGATCTGTTGGCACGGCCCGGTGACGTCCTGAGCCATCGATTCGGAAATTTGCGCGATCGAACTGGTGTTGGCGTCGCCCGCGGCGTCCTTTGCGACTTTGTCCATCCATCCGGCGAGCGGTTGGGGAAGCCGGGTCACATTCGATCTGAGGCTCGCCACCTGGACCTCGACCTGGTCGAGCGCCTGTTTGGCCTGGGCGGGATTTTCCGCCGCCAGGACCAGCTGATGATAAAGCTCGTTAAGATTGGCCAGCAGCGCATCGATCGGCCGCGTGCCCGGCTGGCCGTCGACCAGGATCTCGAACGGCTTGAAATTGGCTTCAATCGCGGCGCCGGGAACTTCCGGCGGCGGCTCGCCGGCCTTGCGCTGCGACTTCATCGCCAGATCGACCGCCTCGCGCGCCGCGTAGCCGAGCCGCGCGCTCGCAGCCCGCGCCAGGTCCTGCTTGGCTTGAGCGGCCGCCGCTCCGCCGGCCTGCGGCGGCTTCGGGCGCTCGCGCGTCAACGCGGTTTCGTCGCGAACCGATTCGAAGATCTGCAGGATCGGCGACGTCGGCGCCGAGGCGGCGCTCAGTCTGAGATATTTCGGTTTGTCTTTCAGCAGCTGCCTCAGCTGCAAATTGTTGAGCGCGGCCGTCCAGGCGCTGAGGAAATCCGCGCCGTAGAGGCTGAGAATGTCAGGAAACAGGCTCGCGTATTGCTGCTTGACCGCGCCCTGGTCGCCCGAGGCGCCAAGCACCCAGTTGTCCTTCTGAAGCTTGTCGGCGATGGTGGGCATGCGATTGAGCAACGCGGCGTAGAATCCCTCGTAGGTGAGGAATCCGGGCACCCGCACGGTGTCGAGGCTCGCGCCGTTCGCCGCCTCGAACACAAGCGCCATGTCGGGTCCGCCGCGCTGCGAAGCGACCCAGTCCTCGAGCCCCTCGTTGTGGGCCTCGGACTTCAGCAGCGTGTAGGCGCGCTCGGAGACGCGCATGCGCGCCAGGGTCGCCTGCGCCTTTTCGACCAGCGGGCCGTTGAGCGCGACCTTGCTGGCCCCGCCGGAATCCATGTCGAGCATCGCCTCGAGATGGGCTTTGAGCAGCGCCCGGCCCTGCGCATAGGGCGCGCCGGGAAAGGCGCGCTCCTCCCAGTCGCGCGTGAACCAGGAGATGATCAGGTTCTTGTCGACCCTCGGCGCCTTGCCGCCGAGCATCAGATAGACCTTCAGCGCCTCGTAGACGAAATTCGGATCGTCGATGTTCTTCTGGATTTGCTGCTCCAGGGACAGGATCAGCCTCGGCCGCATCAGTCGTTCGAGCGCCTGCTGATACATGTCGTCCGAGGCGTCCTGCAGCCGCGATCGCTCGCTGAGGCCGAAGGTCTGGCTGACGGGGGTCGGGTCGTTGCGGCGCGCGTAGCCGACCGGCAGATTGGGCAATGCGCCGATGAGCTCGTAGATCGGCAGCAGGTTCGGGTCGGCGACGGTGTTCTGCTTGATCAGCGGGCCGGCGGCCGCGATGTAGTCGTCGACCGCGCGATCCGTCGCCGCGATCACCGCCGCGTTTCGCGTGTAACTCATCCACCACAGGCCGAGCACGCAGGCGGTGGCGAGGCCGATCAATGTGAAGGCCGCAGCGCGCAGCGCGATCGAGCGCCGCACCGCGGCGATGTTGGTCGACACCCACCCCGCCTCGCCGAACACCACTTTGGCGAGCAGGTCGTGCAGGAAGTAGCTCTTGCCGGTTCCGGAGAAGGGCGACGCGCCGGCGCTCTCGACGCCATAGCTCCTTTGCAGCGCGCCGATGACCGCGTCGAACGGCGTGCCTTCCTGGGTGCCCGAGGTGAAATAAAAGCCGCGCAACGTCGCCGTCGTCTGGTAGCGGGTCGGCTCGAAGATGCGGTTGAGGAAATCGGCGATCGGCTTGCGGATCGCGCCGAGCTGAGCCGGCAATCCGAACAGAATCGCGCGTGAACGCAGGTCCGGCTCTTCCTGCAGGCGCTCGGGCATTCTTTCCGAGATGCGCTGGATCAGGAGATCCATTTCCTCCGGCGCCTTGCCGACGTTGTTGGCCTTCTTGTCGGCGGTCTGGAATGTCGCGCCCCACACGGCCTGACGCCTGGCTTCGTCGAGATCGGCGAAATATTGGGTGAAGCCGACGATCAGATCCATTTTGGTGAAGACCGCGTAGACCGGGAAGTCGACCTTCAGCTCTTCATGCAATTCGGCCAGACGCTTGCGAATGGCGTCGGCGTGAGCGGCCGACTCGGCGGCCGAGAGTCCGAGCACGTCGGCGATGCTGATCGCGATGATGACCCCGTTGATCGGCTGACGCGGGCGGTTCTTGCCCAGCATGTCGAGAAACGCGAGCCAGCTCCTGCGGTCGGCCTTGGCGTCGGAATCCTGGGTCGTATAGCGGCCGGCGGTGTCGATGAGCACGGCCGCGTCAGTGAACCACCAATCGCAGTAGCGCGTGCCGCCGACGCCCTGAATCGCCTTGGCCGCGCCGTCGTCGGCGAGCGGAAACTTCAATCCCGAATTGATCAGCGCCGTCGTCTTGCCCGCGCCGGGCGGTCCGATGATGAGATACCATGGCAGATCGTAGAGGGCGCCGGCGCTCGACTTTCCGGCCCGCTTCAGCGTCGCGAGCGCGTCCTCCATCTTCTCCTTCAGGATCGGCGCGTCGCTTTCCTCCTCGACCGGCGCCGTCATCGCCTTTTCGATCGCCGCCGCGGCCCGGCGGCGGGCGATGACGCGCCAGGCGATCGTGCCGCCGACGATCAGCAGGATCAGGAGAATGAGGGCGAGACGCACCCAGACGCTTTCGAACGGCTGCGCCTCGCCGATGGAGACGAGAGGACCGGCGACCCAGATCAGCGCCGACAGAACGAGCGCGGCGACGACGCTGAGCGCGATCCAGAGCCAGGCGACGATCGTCATCGAAACGGACGCTCCTTATGTCGACTGCGGGACTTCGGTTGGTCCCGCTCAGTCGGCGCGGGGGATGGAAATCTCCACCCGACGGTTCTTCGACTTGTTCTGTTCGGTGTCGTTGGGGGCGACGGGATCGCTGTCGCCCTTGCCGAAAACCGTGACCCGCTCCGGATGGGCGAGCTCCTTCTTCATCATCGCCGCGACCGATCGCGCGCGCGCTTCCGAGAGTTCGAAGTTCGACGGGAAGGCGATGGTGTGGATCGGATCGCTGTCGGTATAGCCGTCGATGCGAATCGCGCCGGGCTCCTTGTCGAGCGCGGCCGCGATCTTTTTGGCGATCGGCGCGAACGAGCTGTTGACCTGCGCCCCGCCGGAGGGGAACAGCACCAGCGAGCCGATCCGGACGTAGATCGTGGTCGCGGTCTGGTCGGCGCTGACCTTGCCCGCCAGAATCTCTTTGGCGAGCGCGGCGCGGATGCGCTCGAGCTGGGTCGACATCCTGGGGAGCGCGTCGGGGGGCGGCTTGACCGGGGCCGGACGGGCGATGACGACCGGCGAGGCGGGATGCGCCTGAGCCATCTTGAGCGCGAGCGCCTCGGCCTGGCCGCTCAGGAGATTGCGCAGGACGATATAGGCGCCGAGCAGGATGACCCCGGCCAGCGCCGCCACCGACCAGACGGGCGCCTGAAAGCGGCTGCCCGCGAGCGCGATGGTCTGGCCGCGCCAGTGCGGCGAGAGATCCTCGATCGTCTTCGGCTGGGCCCGCCGGATCGTCTCGTAGAGATCGCGGCGGACGCCCTGCAGCGCCCCGGCGCCGCCGGCGGTGCGGTAGACGCCCTCGAAGCCGAGACACAGGCAGGCGTGATAAACTTCGAGCAGGCCGAGATTGACCGCCGGGTTCTGCTTGGCGCGTTCTAGCTCCTGGAAGAACTTCACCCCCCCGGTCCGCTCGCCGAAGAAGCGCACCAGCATGCTGTACTGGGTCCAGATCTGGCGGTCGTCGGTCGGCAGATTCTGCACGATGTCGTCGGCGGTCGCCGCAAGCGCGTATTTGGCGCTCGCGACCTGGTCGGCCGGGGCCCCGGCCGCCCGCGCGTCAGTCTCGAACTGCTGGATTGCTTGGGCGACCTGATCCATCAGCTGTCCCGTGCCTGCCCGCGCCAGCGACGCCCGCAGCCGCCCCAGCATCAGCAGCAGCGAGGCGGCGGCGCGCATCAGCGGATTCGAGCTCACCGTCACCAGGTCGGCCGAGACATGCGGCGAGGTCGGCGCCGGGGTCATCGGCAGCGGCTGCGCGCCCACCTGCAGGTAGGGGCTGGCGGGCTGCGGCGTCATCCACGCGTCCCGGTTGGGCTGGGCGGGGGGCGCGGGCGGGACATAGGGCGAAGGCGCCGCTGGATAAGGCGGCGCCGGGTAGCTGACCGGGGGGGTCGGGGTCGAGGCCGGGGGCGCGCCGCCGGGGCTCGGGGGAAAAGCGCCGGGCGCGTTCGGGGGCGCCGGCGAGGCGGCCGGGCGCCGCCCGCCGGGGTTCGGACGGATGATGGTTCGGTCCGAACGGCCGAACGGATCGTCGTTGTCGGTCATCGCCTGTCTTCCCTGACCGCCCACAGCTCCATCTGGAGTTCGGGCCAGTCGCCGGCGAAATGCATGCCGATCGCGCTGGCGACGCTGAACTCGGGCCACAGCGGCGAGGTCCGGTCGAGATAGAAATATACGTGATCGCTGATGGCGCGAATTTGCGGCGGCGGCGTCGGCAGATGCACGACCGCGACGCCGGGCAAATGCGCGTGCACGATCTCGTTCATCTTGGTGTTTGGTCCAACCTTGAGGAAGGCCGGGAGATTCTGCTGAATCTCGGTCAGCGGCCGGCGCGCCGAAACTTCCAGCACCAACGTCGCGTTGCGGAACAGCGTACGGTCCTTGATTGTCGAAATATAGGCGTTGGGCCCGCGCTCGATCAGTTCGAGACGAATGGCCCGGCGATCGAGGCGAGCGCTGAGGAAATCCTGGATGTCGCGCAGGACGGGAGCGAAGACGCTCTCCAGATCGTCGTGATTGTAGACGCCATATTCGCGCGCGCGCCGTTCCTGGGTCGCGAAGGTCGCGAGTTCGCCGGCGATTCGCAGCAGCTCCTCGTACAGGCGCTCCGGATGGACATAGCGCGAGCTGCGGAAGTGCTTGAGGACCGGGATCTCCCGGTTCAGCATTTGCAGCATCAGATAGTCGGCGCTCTGCAACCCGCCGCCCGCGGTCGCGTCGCTGGCGAAGCGCGCCAGCTCGTCGAGCTTGTTGCCGATCCAGCCGATGACGCGGTCGAGCCAGCCTTCGACCGTCGGATGGGCGGCGCAGACCAGCAGCGGCGGGGCGAATTTCTCGTCGAACACCAGGGTCCGGTCATGCACCTCGACGATGCGCCCGATCGGCAGCCCGGCATAGCCGGGCTTGGCGGTCTTGCGGATCTCATAGGCGAGGCGCGGATAGGCGACTTCGATCTCCTCCTCGACCCTCAAATGCGAGGTCGAGTCGATGACGGTCTCGGCGCCGACGACAAAGCGGGCCGCGTTCTCGGCCTTTTCGGGGCTGACCTCGCGCGAATTGGCGGCGCGGGCGGGGATCGTCAGCCACACCAGCTGGCCCGCCGCGGCCTCCGGGACCTCGATCGGGTCGGGCGCCGGGCCTTCGCCGGGAAAATCGAACAGTCCCCCGTCGGGCATGACGCCGGAGGCCCGGCGCAGCCCGAACTTGCTCTGCTGGGCGAGATCGCGGTCGATCTCCAGCGCCGCGAAGCCCCAGGGGTAGGGTGTCACATGGCGGGTGCGGCTCTCGATCGCGGTTTCGAGATAACGGTCGGCCTGCTGGAGATGATGCGGCCTGAGGAATAGGCCCTCGGTCCAGTGCACTTTGGCGTTCCACGACATGCCCGCTCTTCCCACTCCGGCCGCGGCGACCCCTTGTTCGCTATCCCGCTCGCGCCGGCGGCCCCGGCCGGGTCACGGCGTCTTCTTCTGCAACCGATCATAGGCCTCGGCGAACAGCGTCATATAGGCCTCCGCGAGGCGTCCGTCTGATCGTTTCGTCTTGGCGCGCCACCTCTCGAGATAGATGTCCCACAATTTCGCCTTGCGCGACCCCACCAGACTGGCAAGGCCGTGGTCGGATTCGACCGAGCGGTCGATCCGCTCCGGCGCCAGATCCTCAAACAGCGCGTCGAGCGCCGCCTGCATCGCGCCGAAAGTCAGCACCTCGTGCGCCTTGACGTCGGCGAAGCTCATCTCGATCGCGGCCTTGGCGTCGAGATAGGAGCGCGTCGGCGGCCCGAACATGATCGCCAGCGCCTCATCGGGCGTGGCGGCGAATTTCAGCGGATTGTTCTCGAACGCGCGCACCATGGTGCGGCTCGACGAGCGCATGAGGGTCTTTGATTCGGCGCGCGAGGCGAGGAGCTGCGCCAGGTTCTGCGCGGTCGAGCGGATGATGGCGCCAAACATCTCGGCGAGCGCCTGAGGGTCGCGGCCGGCGAGCGCGGCCTCGGGGATCCCGGCCGCCCGCGCGATGCGGGCGATGATCTCGGCCCCCGCTTCGCCGGCCGGCGCGCGCGGCTCAGGCGGCGGCGGCGCCTCGGGGAGCGGCGGCGGCGGCGCCGCGCGGCGCGGGCTCGGGGTTGGCGGCGGGGGCGCCGCGACCGGGGGCGGCGGCGCCGGCCTTGCGCTCAGCCAGTCGTCGGGGCCCGGCGACGGCGCGGCGGCGATCCCGGCGATCGGGTCGGCGGGCGACACCGAGGCGGCGAAGTCGAGAAAATCGGGCGGGCGCTCGCGGTGCTCCTGGATGCGGTAGGCGGCGCGGTCGTCCGGCGCCGCCGATTCGCCGACCGCGCCCCAGACGTCGCCCGACATCGCCGCGGCAGGCGCGGCGGAGGCGAACCCCGCAGCCGCCGGCGCCGCTTGTCCCTGGACCGCGACCGCGATGATGTAGGGCCCGATGCCAAGCCGGTCGCCGTCGCGCAGCATGTAGGGCCCGTCGAGCCTGAATTGCGCGCCGTTGACGAAGGTGCCGTTGGTCGAGACGTCGTGCAGCCAATAGCCGCCGTCGCGAAAGCGGATCTCGCAATGCTTGCTGGAGACGGTGCGGCTCGGATCGGGCAATGTCCAGTCGAGATGCGAATCGCGCCCGAGGTCGAGCCCGCGGCCCTTCACCTCGACCCGCAACGGTCCGCCGTCGGGCAATCGATCCATGTTCTCGATCGAAAGGCGAAGCGTCATTCCGTCATCCAAATGCGCCCTATCTACCGCGCATTATTTCGCTATTTCCCGCGCGCCGCAAGGATCGCGAGCGTAAAGCGGCGAAAGCGCGAAAATGAGGCGGGCCTTGAGGAAATGCGCGCATCGCCGCGGCGACGACTGACGCAACGGCGCCTCTCCCTTCTCACGCGAGGCGGCGAAGGGAGAGGCCCCCTCCCGTCTTTCGACGAGTTCCGCCTGAGCGGGGCTGGGGGAAGAGGGGTCATTGTTCGCTTGGCGGAGTGGGGCGCGAAAGCGATGCGAAGTCAAGGATGCGCCTTTGGCGCACCGCCTCCGGCGGCGGCCCGAATGGGCCGTCCTTGAGTTCGAATCCCTTTCGCGCAAAATCGCCTTCAAGCAATCAATGACCGGTCGCCGGCGGGCGCGGCGGTCGTATCGCACATGTCTGAACCAGGGCGCCGAATGCGTGGGCGGAGCGCTAGGCCCAAATCTCTTGGACGCTCTGCGCCGTCACGACGCGGCTATTGCGCCGGCGCCGATCCTGACCGAGAACGCCTTAAGGCGTCGAACTTCCGGGAGCAAGACATGGCAAGCCCTATCGAGACGATGCGCGCGGTCGTCGCCGCCCGGCCCGGCGGCCCGGAGGTGCTCGAGATCGAGACGCGCCCGCGGCCGGTCCCGGGCGAGGGCGAGATTCTCATCAAAGTCGCGGCCGCGGGCGTCAACCGGCCCGACGTCCTGCAGCGTCAGGGCCTCTATCAGCCGCCGCCCGGCGCAAGCGACGCGCTCGGACTCGAAGTGGCAGGCGAAGTCGCGGCGCGGGGGCCGAACGCGACGCTCCACGCCCCAGGCGCCCGGGTGACGGCGCTGGTTCCCGGCGGCGGCTACGCGGATTATTGCGTCGCGCATGAAACCAATGCGCTGCCGGTCCCGGCCGGGCTGACGGCGATCGAGGCCGCCGCGATCCCCGAGACCTATTTCACCGTCTGGACCAACGTCTTCGACCGCGGCGGGCTGAAAGTCGGCGAGACGCTGCTGGTTCACGGCGGGACCTCCGGCATCGGGACCACGGCGATCGCGCTCGCCAAGGCGTTCGGCGCCAGGGTCGTGGCGACGGCCGGGTCGGACGAGAAGGCCGCGCAGTGCCAGCGGCTGGGGGCCGACCTCGGCGTCAACTACCAAAAGGACGATTTCGTCGCCGCGACGCTGGCCGCGACCGAAGGCCGAGGCGCCGACGTCATCCTCGACATGGTCGGCGGCGATTACGTCGCCCGCAACCTGACGGCCGCGGCAAAGGACGGGCGGATCGTGCAGATCGCCTACCTGCGCGGCCAGCAGGCGACCATCGATCTGTGGCCGATCATGATGAAGCGCCTCATCCTCACCGGCTCGACCCTGCGGCCGCGCGCGCCGGCGGAAAAAGCGGTGATCGCCAGGGCGTTGCAGATGAAGGTCTGGCCGCTGATCGAGGCGGGGCGCTGCAAGCCGGTCATCGATTCCGTCTTCCCGCTGGTTGACGCCGCCAAGGCGCACGAACGGATCGAGAGCAGCGCCCATATAGGCAAGATCGTTCTCACGCTCTGACCAGCCGCTTTTCATGAGAGATTTGGGAGGGCCGCGGATCGCCCGATACGAAAATCGGACCGGCGACGAGCCAGCCGCAACAGCGAGGACAAAGGCTTGCAACCCCACGGCTTTGCCACTAGTTTCCCGACCGCTCCGGCCCGGCCGCCATAGCTCAGTTGGTTAGAGCGCTAGATTGTGGATCTAGAGGTCCCCCGTTCGAGCCGGGGTGGCGGTACCAAAACAAAATCAAACACTTAAGGCCGGTATACCGAGCGTCGAATGTGCTAGCTATTTTTGGCGACGTATGCGCTGGGGTAACGCCCATGGGTGCGACGCCGCGCGAGAGAGAGGGACTCGACAGTTCTGGCGGAGGTGCAGCAGTCGGCCCTGCGCAGGTCAGCTTGGCGTCGCCGCCGCTCAGGCTGGACGAAGATCCGCGCAGAGCGGCGAGGCTGAAACTTGCACCCGAGAGGTTTTCCGCGCTGTCGGCCGGACGGCCGCCCGATGCCGAGTGGAAATCGACGCACTGGGCCGACGCGTCGCGCTTATCATGGCGCGCATGACGGGCAAGCAAGCGCAAGCCCGAAACCGTTGGCGCGCTCGCCGCCGAACTCGTCGCTTTGAAGCCCGACGCCGGATCGGAGCCTAGCCCGCATTTCTCACGCCGTCATGCAGTGACGCGTTTGTTTGGGCGCGGGTTTGGGCGTGGGTTGGGGATGGCGCGCGGCCCTGCGTCGCGCCGGGGCGCGCTGGGAAGTTTGAGCGGAGTTGGGAAACTGTCTCCGGTGGGCGTTGGGGCTTGCAACCGATGGTCGCGCCGCAGCTTACGCGTGGCGGGGCGGCGAGCCGCGGGCGAGGGCGAGCCTTGCGGCAGCGAGACGCCATTCGACGGCCGAAGGACAGGCCGAGGCGAAGGCGATCTTCACCCGGCGGGCGCTGACCTTGACCAGCGCGCCGAGCTTGAGGAGCTTCAGGCGGATCGTGCCGCAGGTCGCGTTGGCCAGCGGCGTGTGGGCGAGCCCGATGCGGCGCAGCGCGCAGATGAGAACGTAGGCCATCGAGGCGAACCATAGCCGCAACTGATTGGCGCGCATCGTCGCGGTCGAGGTGCGGTCGGCGAACAGGTCGCGCCTCACATTCCTTGATCCGGTTCTCCATCTCGCCGCGGGCGCAATAGAGTTTTTCGCAGAGCGGTCTGGCGCGCCAGGCGTCGGCTTTGAGCGAGGTCACGATAAAGCGCGGGTTGGCTTCGCCGCCGGTCCATTCGGCCTTGCCGATCACCCGCCGCCGGCGCGACCAGCTGTCCTTGGTCGACCAGTCGAAGTCGCGAAACGCCCGCGCCGGCTGGTCGGCGTTCGCCTGCGACAGGAGCCGCGCCTCGTCCAACGCGTCGGCGATGCGCCCCTCCAGCCGTCCATTGCGGGCGAGACCGAAAACGTAATCGACCGCGTTGGCCTCGCACCACGCCATCAAGGCCTCGCGCGCAAAGCCGGAATCGGCGCGCGGGCACGATCTTCACCTTCGGCCAGCGCTCTCGGATCTGAGCCACGTTGCGATCCATCTCCTCGACCGCCCCGGCGCTGCCGTCGATGTTGGAGCGCCTGAGCTTGGCGGCGAGGAGACGCCGGCCGCAGAACACATAGAGCGGCAGGTGGCAGCAGCAGTCGTAGTAGCCGTGAAAGAAGCCGCCCTCCTGATCGCCGTCCAGAGGGTCGTCGGTGGCGTCGAGGTCGAGCACGATCTGGCGCGGCGCTTTTTGATAGCGCCTCGAGAAACAAGTCGACGAACAGCTTCTCGATCGCCGCTCCATCGTGGCCGATCTTGTGATAGCGCGGCGCCTTGCCCGCCCCCGGCGCATGCTCCAGACGGTTCAGCGTGCTCTTGCCCGCCAGCGGCGACGGCGCCTCGGCGGCGCGATCGAACTGGCCGAGCAGCACGCCCAGAACCGGATCGCCGCGAAGCTCATCGTGGTCGTTGAGGTCCTCGTAGCCCAGCGCCAGGCCGAAGACCCGCTGCGCGATCAGAGCCTTCAGCGGGTGGACGGTCAAAAGCGGGTTGCGGCGGTCCCCGAAGCAAGCCGCGAACCGATCCGTCAACCCGATCGCCTTGTCTGTCTCGCCCGGCAACAGCGCCCCGGCGTCCGACGAAACCATTCCGCCATCGAAATCAGCCGCCACCCGCCGCCCGCCAGCCCTTCCAAAATCCATCTCGGTGGGCTACGCTGCGTCACCATCGGGGATGCTCCTGCGAATCGGCGTAACTCGTTGATCGCAAAAATAACTCGTTGATCGCAAAACAAGTTTAGCTGATTCTAGGCCCCGATGCGCCCAGAATTGTGAGAAATGCGGGCTAGACGCGGAGCGCCTCGCGCTCGCCGATCGCCTCGTTTTCCAGCGACAGGCCCCGGGCGCGGGCGCTGACCCGCCAGCTCTCGCCTTCGCGCCGCAGCCGCACGAGATGGTAGGCGGCGCGATAGCGCGGGTGGCGCGCCGCCGCCGCCGCGGACGGCGCCCCCAACACCGGAACGGCTCCGCCGACGGTGCGGGTCTCGCGTGAGGGCAGCGAGCGCACGAGCTGCTTGTGGCTGTGACCGTGCAGGATCGCCTCGGCGCCGCAATCGCGGACGATTCGCTCGAACCCGGCGGCGTCCGAAAGACCCCGCAGCGGCGCCGCGCCGCCGACGATCGGCGGATGATGAATGAGGACCACGCGCGCCAGTCCCTTGGCGCCCGTCTCGCGCAGCACGGTCGCGAACGCCGCGAGCTGGTCTTTGCCGAGCCGTCCGGTCGCCATCAACGGGCCGGTCGGAACGCCCGACGTCAGGCCGATGATCGCGATCTCGCCGCGTACGCGAAGATAGGGAAACGGCGCGGCGCGCGGAGCGTCCCCCCGCGTCCAGGGCGCGAACGTCGCCTTGAGGATCGGCATCGCCGCGCGCACGTAGGCGTCATGATTGCCAGGCACGAAGCTGACGTCGTGAGGGTCGCCGAGCGTCTCCATCCAGGCGGCGGCGCGGCGGAATTCCGCCGGCATTCCGATGTTGACGAGATCGCCGGTGACGGCGACATGGTCGGGCCGCTGCGCGCGCAAGTCGGTGACCAGCCGGGCCAGCATTGCCATGTCGTTGAGCTGCTCGCGCCCGCGCTTCCAGTTGATGTAGCCCATCACGCGCTTCAGCCGGAAATCGGCGAGGCCCGGCATCGGCGCGGGACTCAAATGCGGGTCGGTGATATGCGCGATCGTGAAGTCCACGGGGAGCGTCTCGTGCGGTTTTTCGGAAATAACGCGGCGCGACGCCGCCGTTGACGGGGCGGCAATAGGGTTGCTTGAACGAAAAGACAACCCCGACCACGGGACGTCTGCCGGGAGGCGCGATTCGCAGATGACGACTTCGCTTCGGGACCGGCTGACGTCGCGGCTCGCGCACTCGTTTTTTCTCCTCAAGCGACCGCTGACGCTGGGCGTGCGCGGGGTCGTGATCGACCATGATGATTCTGTCCTGCTCGTGCGGCACGGATATGTCGCGGGCTGGCACTTTCCCGGCGGCGGCGTCGAACCCGGCGAGAGTTGCGGGCAAGCTCTCGCGCGCGAGCTCGACGAGGAGGCGCGGGTCGCGCTTTCGGGTCCCCCGCGCCTGCAGGGCGTTTTCTTCAACGCGCATGCGTCGCGCCGGGACCATGTCGCAGTCTATGTCGTCCGCGCCTTTTCCGTCCTCGGCGCGCGCGCGCCCGACCGGGAAATCAGGGAAGCGCGATTCTTCCCCCGCGCGCGCCTTCCTGAGGGAACGAGCGCAGGCACGCACGCCAGGCTCGCGGAGATTTTTGACGGCGCGCCTGTTCGCGAAAGCTGGTGAGGAATTGATTCATTTTCGCCCATGGACTTGATTTCATGAGCGAATATGGAATCCGCATGTTTGACCTTAACGAGTTGGTAAGCTCTTGAGCGCTTCATTCCCCGGAATGGACTTTTTCGACCGGTCGGCATAGCATCGCTGAGAAATCGTGGGGTCGTGGATGACGAATAAGCTATGGCGCGTGGCCGCGTTGAGCCTTACCGCCGCCGCGGGCGCGCTCCTAGGGGGGTGCGAGGATTCGTATCTCGACGCCGGGCCGGGCCGGTCGGAGCAGCCGATCTCTAGCGCGACGCTCGCCGAAATGACCAAGATCGACACGACGCCGTCCTCGCCGACGCTAATCCGCGCCTACAAAAAGGAGGCCGAGCTCGAAATCTGGAAAATGAAGTCGGATGGTCATTACGCGCTGCTGAAGACCTACCCGATGTGCCGCTGGTCAGGACAGCTCGGCCCCAAGAAGCGCGAGGGCGATATGCAGGTCCCCGAGGGCTTCTACCCGATCACGCCCGGACAGATGAACCCCAACTCCCACTATTACCTTGCTTTCAACATCGGCTACCCGAACGCCTACGACCGCGCTTATGGGCGCACAGGCGGCACGGTCATGGTGCATGGCGTCTGCTCGTCCGCCGGTTGCTTCTCGATGACCGACGAGCAAGTCGCCGACATCTACGCGATCGCGCGCGACTCGTTCCGGGGCGGCCAGCGCGAAATCCAGATGCAATCCTATCCGTTCCATATGACCGCCCAGAACATGGCGAAGTTCCGGCTTGATCCCAACATCGACTTCTGGAAGGAGCTGAAGAACGGCTCCGACCACTTCGAAGTCGCCAAGACGGAGCCTTCGGTGCTCGTCTGCGGCAAACATTATGTCTTCGGAGCGACCGCCAGCGGCGCGGTGTCGGCGACTGCTCCCTGCCCGGCGCTGAAGCGCGATGAGGCGGTGGAGAGCGATGTCGCCCAGAAGGAAAGCAAGGACGACGCCAAGGTCGCCGCGCTCGTCGCCTCAGGCGTCAAGCCGATCCGGCTGGTCTATCGGGATGGCGGCCAAAATCCGGTGTTCGCGGGTTACAAGGATACGAGCGATCCCGACGCGCTCGCGTCGGGTCCGCAGGAGATCGTCCTCGACCAGCCTGCCAAGACGGTTCCGGCGGCGGTGAAATTTGCTGCCGCCGACGCCGCCAACCGACGGGTCGCGGACGCGCCGGCGCCAGCCCGACGGACGGCCGCGGCATCCGCCTCAGCGCCGGTTCAGTTCGCCTCCGCGCCGGCCGACAAATCCGGCGGCGGCATCCTCGGCGGATGGGGCGGGGGCGCACAAAACGTCAAGAGATGGTTGCATTTGAGTAGTCCGGAGCCGACACCGCCATCTGTCACAGCTTTCGCGCCCGAGCAGCCGATCCCCTCCGACGCGCCGCTGCCGCCGCGTCGCATCGATGTGCGCGCCCCGGGCGGGAGGGCGTTCCACATGGCTTCAAACAAGCCGAAGTCTTCCGAGACGACGCCGGCCGCCGCCCCGCCGGCTCAATAGGGGCAAGTCACCGCCCCGGACGGCCGCCCCGCCGCGAGCGGCCAATCCGGCCAGAAATCTGTGCGACGAGGCGCCCCGCCTCGTCAGCGTCCGCGAACGCGCGAGTCGGCACGATGACCGGCGCGCCCTCACGCGGCCAGACGTAGATGAGGCCGCCGGCGTTTTCCGCGCCGTCGCAGTCGGCGTAGTTCAAACGCAGCACGCCCTCGCGGCCCGCGAGCGTTAGGCCGTTTTCCTCGAACGCCGCGGTCAGACCGCCTGCCGGCTGCAGCCGGGCGAACGCCTCGCGGCCCGCGCGGCGCGCGCGCCAGAATCGCCGCCGTACGGCGGCGCGTTGGATCATGTACGCCGCGGCTGCGAGAATGATCGTCGCCTCGCCCGCTCGCCGACTGATGAAGCCGGCCAGCGCGAGCGTGGAGGCGAACAAGAGCGTGAGCGCGAAAATGGCGAGCGGCGTTGCGTGCCGAGAGATCAAGCCCCCCTTGAGCGCGATGCGCAGCCCCAAACGTTCAACGGCGGCCTCGATTTCCGCCGGCGCCAGCGCGAAGGCGTAAGGTCCAAACGAGTTCCCGCGCTCGGTTGCCGTCATCGTTCGCCGGGCGCATCGGCGACAAGGGCGAGCGCGTGCAGGCCGTCGGCAAACTCCGCGGTCAGGAGACCATAAACAAGACGATGGCGCGCGACGCGACCGAGCCCCGAAAAGCGCTCGGAGACGATTCGTGTCCGGTAGTGGGTTCCTCCGCCCTCGCGCGCGCCGGCGTGCCCCGCATGTCGATCGGACTCGTCGACGATCTCGAGGAGAATTGGATCGAGCGCTTCTGTCAAACGCGCGATAATTCTTTCCTGCATGATCACATTGTCCACTCCCGTTAAGGGTTCAGCGCCACTAAATACCCTACATCCGACGAACGGCCGAGCAATTTTCAGCCCGGTTCGAGATGTGGCCCGCCGCCTCGTGCGATCGGGGGACGAGTGCAGTCGTTTGGGGCTTGCCGGCCGGCGGCGAGGCTCATAAAGGTCATGGGATGGATCTGAATTCTCGCCTGTTCGATCGAATCCGGGTGAAGCCGGCGGAACGCCCGCCGGAGCTGACGACGACGACGCCTTGTTGCCACCCGGGCTGCCAGGCGGAGGGCGTGTTCCGCGCCCCCAAGGGGCGCGATCGCGAAGGGGAGTACTTTTGCTTTTGCAAGGACCACGTCCGGGAATATAACGCTTCCTACGATTATTTCCGCGGCATGGACGACGCCTCGATGGCGAGGTTCCGCCAAGCCGACGCGATCGGCCATCGGCCAACCTGGAAGCTCGGCGCGAGGGCCGGGGCGGCAGGGCGCCATGTCGATGAGACCGTGTTCGCCGAAGCTCGGGCGGCGCGCCGTCGCGGCGTACGCGGCAAAGCGGAGTCGGCCGACGCCTGCCGGCGCTATAACGCCCTGGCGATCAAGGCCTTGATGACGCTCGAACTCGACGGCGGCGCGACTCGGACGATTATCAAGGCCCGCTACAAGGACCTGGTCAAGCGCCACCATCCCGACGCCAACGGCGGCGATCGATCGTCGGAAGACAAATTGCGCGAGATCATCCAGGCCTATAACTTTCTTCGCACCAACAAGCTGGTCTGATCCCGGCCGTCGCGACTGGCGCGGGCTAAAGAGGCCGGCTTTTGCCTCGGACGGGAATTCGAGTATGAGAGAGACGCTCTCGGACGCGCGCGTAAGAGAGCGCGGAGGTCCAATGAATTCGAGACAAACGCCGGTAGAATCCCAGCCTGCGCCCGGTCTGCCCGACACGCACATTTCAGTGCGCCAGAACTTCGGAATAGATTCCGACATGGAGGCGCCGGCCTATTCGCAGACCGACGAGCATGTGCCGGATCTCGACCCGGACTATCTGTTCGACCGGGACACCACGCTCGCGATCCTCGCCGGCTTCGCCTACAACCGCCGGGTCATGATCACCGGCTACCATGGCACCGGCAAGTCGACCCATGTCGAACAGGTCGCCGCGCGCCTCAACTGGCCCTGCGTGCGCATCAACCTCGACAGCCACATCTCGCGCATCGATCTCGTCGGCAAGGACGCAATCGTTCTCCAGGACGGCAAGCAGGTGACCGAATTCCGCGACGGCATGCTGCCCTGGGCGCTGCAGAACAACATCGCTCTGTGTTTCGACGAATATGACGCGGGGCGCCCGGACGTCATGTTCGTCATCCAGCGGGTGCTCGAAGTCTCGGGCCGCCTGACCCTGCTCGATCAGCGGCGCGTCATTCGTCCGCATCCCGCCTTTCGCCTGTTCGCCACCGCCAACACCGTCGGCCTCGGCGACACGTCCGGTCTTTATCACGGCACGCAGCAGATCAACCAGGGGCAGATGGACCGCTGGTCGATCGTCGCGACCCTCAATTATCTGCCGCACGACAAGGAAGTCGACATCGTGCTCGCCAAGTCGCCCGCCCACCGGGCGCGCAAGGACGGACGCGACATCATCAACAAGATGGTGCGGGTGGCGGACCTCACCCGCAACGCCTTCATCAACGGCGATCTGTCGACCGTCATGAGCCCGCGCACCGTGATCACCTGGGCCGAGAACGCCGAGATCTTCAAGGATGTCGGGTTCGCGTTCCGCCTGACCTTCCTCAACAAATGCGACGAACTCGAGCGCGCGCTGGTGGCCGAGTTCTATCAGCGATGCTTCGGTCAGGAGTTGCCGGAAAGCGCTCTCAATGTCGCGCTGACCTGACAAAAGTGCGCCCCATAGGGCTTCTCGCGCTCAGCGGAAGCCTGCGCCGGACTTCAGGCGACACCGTAGTATTGGAGGCGCGGGTGCGGCTAGCGACCGACAGCGTCCGGGGGCTCGCCGATCGCGACCTCGCACGGCTGCCGCCCTTCAATCCCGATGACGATATCT
>CAWASR010000026.1:0-23365 GCA_963784805.1 uncultured Alphaproteobacteria bacterium | reverse complement strand
CCACGGGCCGGACCGCAAACCCAACGCGGCGTGACAACGCCGGTGCGAGTGTTTCACGGCGATCTTCAAAGTTGCTGCGACGGCGCGCACTATCGTCTCGATCTCGGCCTTGGGCGCCGCGGGATTGTGCTTGATCAAAACGGCGGCGATGTCGTTGGCCGCCGACCTGGTGATCGCAACTGGCGCTCTCGCGTGTTTCTGAGTGTTGCTCGGCGCCATGGCCGACCGACGTCGCGGCGGCATCTTGATGAGTTGGCGGTGGCGATCGCGGGCGCGCAATTCTGGCTCTGGCGCGCGGTCGACGACGAAGGTGAGGTCCTCGATCCGCTCGTGAAACGACAACGCGAAAAGGCTGCAGCCGTGAAACTGATGCGCAAGCTGCCCAAGAAACAAGGCTTCGCACCCGATGGGCTGGTGACGGACAATCTGCACTCTTACGTTGCGGCACGTTGCGGCAAAGCCCGAAATGGGATTGTCGGCTCGCCAAGAGCAGCGCTTGCGCACGAACAATCGGGCGGAGAATTCGCATCAACCTACCCCGCCGGGCGAGCGCAAGATTCCCAGCGATCCCTGTCCATTCACGCCGCTATTCACGACACATTCAACGTCCAGCGCAATCTCACGTTCCGCCGCGCGCACCGCGCCCTCGGAGACGAAGCGTACCGGACGTGGCGAACTGCGACGACAGCATGAGCCCGAGCTGGGAATTCCGGAATTCGCGTCGCCAATTCAGTTTCGTGCGACAGCGCCCCCGAAGGAGCTTTCGGCAGCGACGGACGCAAACAATTCAGCGATCGCCTATCCCTTAGACACGGACGTTCCAACGGCGAGCCTGAACATCCCATAGGAATAAGGCGGCAGTTTTGCGTTGAGCGCGTTGTGATTGATCGCCGCGTCAGCGCCCTTCTTCGGCGTCACCGAGTTCGGCTTCTCAAGCGTGTTGGCGGCCTCGAGGTCGGGGCTGGTCATCATCTGGATGTCGACGACCCGGGCGTTGGCGAAGCCTTGCAGAGTAATCTCGACGTCGAGGCTCTCGACGCCGTGCCGATTGACGGCGAAAAAGGTCAATGTCCCGCCCTCCTCGTCATAGACGCCAGCGATGTCGAGGTAGGGAACGTTGTCGGCGAACTCGGCGTCATAGCCCGGGGAATTTACCATTAGCCGCAACGCAGTGCCGCGGCCGTAGATCGAGGCGAAATAATAGGGGTAATAGATCGTCTGTCGCCAGGCGGCGCCTTTCGGCTCCGTCATGATGGGTGCGATCACATTCACGAGCTGGGCGATGCAGGCGATCTTCACCACGTCGGAGCGGCGGATGAAGGTGTTGAGGATGCAGCCGACCTGCAGCACGTCCTCGAAATTGTAGATGTCCTCCAGCAGCCGCGGCGCATGCGGCCAGCCCTTTGCGCCGCCGAGAATTTCTCGATCCTGGGTGTTGGAATGATACCAGACGTTCCATTCGTCGAACGAGATCGTCACTTCTGCGGCTTCGCTTGGCCGCGCGAACGACCTCAATGGTCGACGCGATGGTGTTGATGTAGGCGTCGAGCTTGGCGTTGAGAGCGAGGTAATTGGCCGCGTCCTTTGTCCGGTTGGCGAAATACATGTGCAGCGAAATATGGTCGACCGCGTCATAGGTGTGTTCGAGGACGACGCGCTCCCATTCAGGATAGGTTTTCATGTCGGCATTGGAGGACCCGCAGACGATCAACTCGAGCGAACTGTCGAAGGCGCGCAGGGCCTTGGCCACTTCATTGGCCAAGCGGCCGTATTCCTCGGCGGTCTTGTGGCCGACTTGCCAGGGGCCGTCCATCTCGTTGCCCAGACACCAGTGTCTGACCCCGAACGGCTCCGCGCGGCCGTTGGTCTTACGCAGATCGCCCCAGAAGCTGCCGGTCGGTCCATTGACGTATTCGACGAAATTGCGCGCTTCGTCGAGGCCGCGCGATCCGAGGTTGATCGCCAGCATCATCTGCGCGCCGACGGTCTCGCACCATTGCGCGAACTCGTGCATGCCGACCGCGTTCGATTCCGAAGTGTGCCAGGCGAGGTCGAGCCGGGTCGGGCGCCTATCGCGCGGGCCGACGCCGTCCTCCCAATTGTAGGCGGAAACGAAATTTCCGCCGGGGTAGCGCACGATCGGGACCCTGAGGTCGCGGACCAACTTCGCGACGTCGCCGCGCATGCCGTTCACGTCGGCGCTGGAATGGCCGGGTTCGTAAATGCCGGTGTAGATCGCTCGGCCGAGATGTTCCAGAAAGGCGCCGTAGATACGGTCGTCGATCGTCGAGATCCGGTAATCCTTGTGCGCGATGACCGTCGCTTTCATGTTTCCTCGCCCCTGTCGAATACCGCATTCATATCAGATTTTCGGATACAGAGGAGCCGCTTTTCGTCGTCGCGGTCAAGCCTGCCGTATTTGCCCCAGCCTCCCGCCAACAGAAATTCCGGCTTCGCGGGGGCCGCTTTTCGCCCGGAAACGTCTGACTTCCTTGGCCCTCGGCCGACTGCGGACATCGAAAAGGCCTGTATCTTGAGCGGCCAGGCGATTCGGTCCCCGACGGGGCGCGCCGAGATCAATATCACTTTATCGGATCGAGAGCGCTTGGCGCCCTCGCCGTTCCCCGCTAACATTCGACCGCAGGGCTTCCCTCGTCGCATGTCGCGGGCGCGCTCTGAGAATGCGCGGGCGGCCCGCAAAAAAGCGCGCTTGGGAAGAAGCACTCGGGAGGAATCGACGTGATCCGAAAAATCTTAGGCGCGGCATTGGCGGCCACCGCTCTCATGATCGGCGCGGCGCAGGCCAAGCAGACCATCGTCTGGTGGGACTTCTTGAGTGGCGGCGACGGCGTGCGCATGAAGGCGATGATCCAGCAATTCAATAAGGAGCACGAGGGCAAGGTCCAGATCGACGCCACAACCCTAGAATGGGGCGTGCCGTTCTACACCAAGGTGCAAACCTCCGCCGCAGTCGGCCAGGGGCCGGACGTCATGACGTACCATGAGTTGCGGATGCCGCTCGGCATTTCGACCGACGTCCTGAGCCCGCTCACGCCCGAGGAGCTGGCGGCCTCCGGCATCAAAGCAAGCGACTTCGGCCCAGCGAACTGGAAGGCCGCGCAAGGTCCGGACGGCAAGCAATACGCAGTTCCGCTCGATATCCACTCGATCATTCTTTACTACAACAAGGACCTTTTGAAGAAGGCCGGACTGCTCGGCGACGACGGTAAACCGAAGGGCCTAGACGGCGCGGCGAACTTTGACGCGGCGGTGGCGAAACTGACGACAAACGGCGTTTCAGGACTTTCGGTGCCTGACGACGGCGCGACCGGTTGGCGCATCTTCTACACCCTTCTCAACCAGCAGGACGGGCAGTTCCTCAAGGACGGCAAGTTTCTCGAGGGCGACAACCTCGACAAGGCGACGAAGGCGCTCGCCGAGATGCAGAAGTGGGTCAAGAGCGGCTGGGCGCCGGCGAACACCGAATATCCCGCGTCGATCGCCCTCTTCACGTCGGGCAAGGCGGCGATGCACATCAACGGCGTCTGGGAGGTTCCGACCATGGTCGACCTCGCCAAGAAGGGAAAACTCTTCGATTGGGGCGCGATCCAGATCCCGACGTTCTTCGCGCATCCGGCGACCTGGGCCGATTCACATTCCTTCGCGATCCCAAACCGTAAGGGAAATCCTGTGCCTCCGGAGAAGCGCAAGCTCGTGCTCGACGCCGTTCACTGGTTCAACGTACACTCGCTCGAATGGGCGGGCGGCGGCCACATCCCGGCCTACCTGCCGGTGCAGGATAGCGCGGCGTTCAAGGCGCTGAAGCCGAATTCGGAATATGCTTCCCTGGCCAAGACCGCCGTCTTCGATCCGGTGTCGGTCCTGGCCGGCGTCGCCTCGCCCGTCTATGACGCGGCGGGCAACTACATCATCCCGGCAATGATGGGCGAAATGGACCCGGCCGACGCCGCCAAGAAGATGCGCGACGATCTTCAGAGCCAGGCCAAGTAAGCGCTGAAGCCCGCAATTGCGCCGGCCCCCGGGCCGGCGCAGAGAGAACCGCAGCGAGAGACGCTCGGGCGATGCTCCATAGCAAGCGCAGCGAGTATTTCACAGCCGCCGTCCTGATGGCGCCGTTCGTCGTCATCTACGGCGTGCTGTTCGTTTATCCCACCATCAAGATGGTGCAGCTCAGCTTCACCAACGCGCCGCTGATCGGTCCGGGCAAATGGGTCGGTCTCGACAACTTCTGGCGGCTCGCCTCCGACCGCCTGTTCTCGGTCGCGATCTGGAACACCATCTATTTCGTGATCCTCTCGGTGATCCCGAGCACGCTGATTGCGCTGGTTGTCGCGCTCGGCGTAAACCGCCTCAAGGGCTGGCTGCAGAGCATTGTTCTGGCGGCGTTTTTCCTACCCTACATCCTTCCGGTCTCGGTCGTCTTCCGGATCTGGCAATGGATTTTCGACAAGGATTTCGGCGTCGCGCAATATGTCATCGCCCCGCTCAACGACGGCCAGCCTCTCTCGATCTTCCGCACGATCCCGCTCTTCATGCCCGCCGTCGCCTTCGTCACGGTCTGGTGGCTGCTCGGTTTCAACGTTCTCCTGTTCATCGCCGGCCTGCGCAACATTTCGCGCGAGATCTACGAAGCCGCCGATCTCGATGGCGCGAGACGCCTGGCGCAGTTCCGGCGCATCACCTGGCCGTTGATCTGGCCGGTGACCGTGCTCGTGTTCACGATCCAGCTCATCCTTCAGCTCAAGATCTTCGATCAGGTCTATCTGTTCGCGCAGGGAGGCCGGGTCGACGCGACTATGGTGATGGTCCAGTACATCTTCAAGGAGGCCTTCCAGAGGAACAAGGGCGGTCTCGCCTCGGCGGCGTCGCTGGCGCTCTTCCTGCTGATCGTCGTCCTGTCGGTGCTGCAGTTCCAGCTCCTGCGCGCAAGGAGCGAACGATGAGCGCGACTGCGCGCGCCGACGCCGATCTGCTCGCGCCGTCCCCCTCACGCAGGCTCGCGCGTCTTCGCCATCTCGATCTCGTCGGCCTCTCGATCTCCCTGGCGACGCTCGTCCTGGCGATCTTTTGGGCGTTCCCGCTCTATTGGGGTCTCGTGACCACATTCAAGCCCGAATACGAGGTCGTGAAGCCCGGCCTGCAGCTCTGGCCGAAGGACTTCACGCTCGCGAACTACGGCCATGTGCTGCTCGAGACCAAGATCGGGCTTTGGTACGTGAACTCGCTGATCACCTCCCTCGCCGTGACGGTCATCGTGGTGATCATGGCGGCGGGCGCGGGCTACGCGATCTCGCAGCTCGAGTTCCCCGGACGGCGCTTCTTCTGGTGGATGATCCTGGCGAGCTTCATGGTGCCGATCCCGGCGCTGATCGTCACGCACTTCGTCGTGCTGAACCAGTTTCACCTCATCAACACGCTGGCGGGCGTCGTCGGCCCGCAGCTGATCGCCCCTGTCACCGTGATCATATACAAGCAGTTCTTCGATTCCGTGCCGAAGGATTTCCGCGAGGCGGCGGTGATCGACGGGGCCGGCGAGTTCCAGCTTCTGTTCCGCATCTATCTGCCGATGAACTGGGGCATCACCACCGCGCTGGCGATCATCACATTCATCGGCGCCTGGAACCTGTTCCTGTGGCCGTTCCTGGCGATCAGCTCCGAGGACAAGATGAACATCACGGTTGGGATCACCCAGGTCCACGACGCCTTCGGCGTCCAGTACGCGCGCGACCTCGCCGTGGCGATGCTCGCCGCCCTGCCGGTCGCCTTGGTCTACCTGATCTTCCAGCGCAGGGTGACTCAGGCCATCATGTTGTCGGCGGGGATTAAGGGATGAGCATGCCGTCCAAGGACGAGGCCGCTTCGGCGCCGCATGTCGAACTGAGGCGGGTGACCAAGCGTTACGGAAGCGTGACTGCGATCCACGACCTCAACCTTTCGGTCAAGAAGGGATCGTTCACGGCATTGCTCGGTCCGTCGGGATGCGGCAAGTCGACGCTGCTCAGAATGATCGCGGGCCTTGAGGAGATCACCGCCGGACAATGTTTCATCGACGGCGCCGACGTGACCGACACGCCGCCAGCCCAGCGACGGATCGCGATGGTGTTCCAGTCCTACGCGCTCTATCCGCACATGACAGTGCGGCAGAACATCGCCTTTTCGCTCTCGGTGGCCGGCGCATCGAAGAGGACGCAGAATGAACGCGCCACGGAAGTCGCGCGCACTCTCCAACTCGAGGCGCTTCTCGACCGGCGCCCGGCTGAACTGTCGGGCGGTCAGCGTCAGCGGGTCGCGATCGGCCGCGCGTTGGTGCGCAAGCCCGAAGTCTTTCTGTTCGACGAGCCTCTTTCCAATCTCGACGCGAAGCTGCGCGTCCAGATGCGCCTCGAACTCGCCAGACTTCATGCCGATCTCGGCACGACGATGATCTACGTCACCCACGATCAGACCGAGGCGATGACGCTGGCCGACATGATCGTGGTCCTCGACAGGGGACGCATATCGCAGGTCGGGTCGCCGCTCGATCTTTACAATGCGCCCGCCAATAAGTTCGTCGCCTCGTTCGTCGGCTCGCCCGCCATGAATATCTTCGGCGTGACCATCGGCGGGATGAAGGGCGGACTAGCCTCGGTTGCATTGCCGGGAGGAAAGAGTGCGCAAGTGCGTGTCGGCGCGGATGTTCCTGCTGGCAATTCGACCGAACTCGGGATTCGCCCTGAACATCTCTTCGTGGTCGATCCCCGGGACCCGAGCGCCGTTCTCAACGGCGCGGTCGCCATCGTCGAACATCTCGGCAACGCGACGATGCTGTATGTGGACACCCCGGCGGGGCAGTTGATCGTCGAAGGCGAGGGCAATCTCGCAATCAAGTCCGGCGCGCCTGTCGGACTGGCGATGAACGAAAGCCGCGCGCATCTATTCGCCGCTTCCGGCGCGACTCTGTAGTCGGTCTCGGGGAATGCGCGGGTCTCTTGCGAACCAGTCAGGGCGCCGTCGTTAGCCTGAGAACGATGTCCTGATCGTAGTTGCCAAAACCGCGGCCGAAGATGTTGACGCCGCCGGGATGCCGGGCGTGAGCTTTGACCTCGATCCTCAGCCGGATCGAATGGTGTTGCGAAATGTCAAGATCGCGAGGCGTGACGGCGGAGATTTTCACCCCGTCGACGAATGTGCCGTCAGGGTTGACGCGCCAGCTTTTGAGCTTGCCGTACTGGCTGCCCTTGAGTTTCCACCAATTGGGGGTGTAGACGCCCCGCTTGTCGCCGAAATCACCGGGGCTGGTCCAGATGCCGACCTCCTTTCCGTTGATCGTGATGCTGATGTCGGAAGGCCAATCTGCCGAGGTTCCCGGGACCTCGGAAGACAGTTCAAACGAGAAATCGAGCGAAACGACGGCCTTGCCGACCAGCCGAGCGTTGTTGGGAAACTGATATTCGACAAAGCCGCGGGTGAACCACATCAGTCCTGCATTCATTCGATCAGGATTGAGAAAGGTTCCGGGGACGTCGAGCAGGCCGATGATCCCTTCGGGCGAACACAGTCCGCAAGGCGCGGTGACTTCGCAGCTGGTGTAAAGTCCGATCGGCATGGCGACTTCAATAACGTTTGCGGACGCACGGGCGACAGCCTCGTCGAACATCACCAGAATTTCGTCGAAAGTGGAAAAGCAGAGCTTCTGATTTCCCTTGCGGCCCTTTTGCGCTTCCGTACGAATGAGACCGGCGGCTACGAGGACCTGCAGATTGGACGATACAGTCGACTGGGGAAGATCGAGCGCGCTTGCGATGTCGTTGACATTGACCCCCATGCCGCGATGCAGCAGCTTGAGAATCCGCACCCGGACCGGCGACCCGAGACCCCTAAGCACCTCGGGCCGCTTCTCGGGGTCGATAACCAGGAAATTTCGCGCCATATTGCGACCTGCCCCGCCGATTCCGCTTTGGCGTCAGATTTGTATCAGATTTTTGGATATCTTAATAAATCCGCCGCTTGCGCGCACGAAGTTCGACCTCGCCCCTATCCAACCTTGCGCATCCGGAGGCGCCCGTGCCCATCGACCCGACCTTCGGCAGCCGGGGGACTGCGCATCGCGCTATCCTCCCTCTCGACGGCCTATGGGAGTTCGCCTTCGACGGCCGGACCGCGCGGCTCATGGGAGAGGATCGTCGCATCCGTTCGCCGGGCATATGGCAGGCGCAGTTCCCTGAGTTGCGCAACGCTGGCGGAACCGGGCGCTACCGCCGCCGAATTGAGATTCCCCCTGAATGGACCGGCCAGAGCGTCATGCTCGTCATGGAGGGCTCGTTCCACGAAACGAGAATCCTGATCGACGACAAGGCTGTCGCTGTCCATGCCGATGGCTGGACGGAAATCGAAGTCGATCTGACCACGGCTCTCGCCGGCAAAAACGCATTTGTTCTCGGCGTCGAGGCGACGACGCCCGACGATCGCGACCCTGCCCTCGGCCGCTTAAGCCAGTCGCTGATCGGCAAGCAGGATTGGTATGGCCTACACGGCGGGATCTGGAAGCCCGCCCGGCTGGAGGCCCGCAACCCCATTCACTTGCGCCGGGTCGCGATTTGGGGGTCGTTCGACCTGAAAGCCTGCGCCGTGATCGCGAGCGGAACGCTGTCTCGGCCGGCCGAGGCCGCGACGATTCGCATCACGCTGTCGCGCGCAGGCGCGACGGTCGCGCGGCGGGATTTCGAGTTGCGCTCGGTCCACTTCGAAATGAGGCTCGAGATCAACGGCGCCGAAATCTGGTCGCCCGCGGCTCCCAACCTCTACGACGCGGCGATCGAACTGATTTGCGGCGGCGCCGTTGTCGACGCAGTCGAACGGGTCGTCGGATTCCGGAGTTTCGAGGCAAGAGACTCGCGCCTCATCCTCAACGGCCGGCCCTTCTACATGTTCGGCGCCCTAGATCAGGACTGGCATCCTTACGAGGAGTGCCGTCCGCCGAGCGCGGACTTCCTCGAACAGCGGTTCAGGAACGCCAAGGCGATGGGCCTCAACACCCTGCGATGCCACGTCAAGATTCCCGATCGGCTTTATTTCGATCTGGCCGACCGCCTCGGGCTGATCGTCTGGCTCGACATGCCATATTCGGAATTCCTCGCGCCTTCGACTCGAGAGGCCGTTCGCGACGTGTTCGGCAAAGCCGTCGCAACGCACGGGCATCACCCTTCGATCTGCGTCTGGACGCTGTTCAACGAGGGATGGGGCATCGACCTCGACGACAATCCGGACGACCGGCGCTGGCTGGTCGAGACGTTCGATGCGGCGAAGGCTCTCGTCCCCGACGGCCTGCTGATCGACAATTCTCCGTGCTTTCCGCGCAACTATCATTGCAAGACCGACATCGAGGACTTCCACTGGTACAATGCGTTTCCTCATCAGAACGAAGCGTTCGCCGCGACCGCGCGCGCATTCTCGTCCCGAGCCGCGTGGGCCTGGTCGCCTCACGGCGACGCCAGGAAACGCGGGGACGAGCCGCTGATCTGCTCGGAATTCGGGGTCTGGGGCCTGCCGCATCCCCGCGATCTCCTCGACGATAAGGGAAGCGAGCCGTGGTGGTTCGAAAGCGGCCATGACTGGAACCTCGGCGCCGCCTATCCGCATGGCGTCGAAACGCGATTTCGCGACGCGCAGCTCGCGCCGATCTTCGGCGATCTCGACGGGTTCGTCGACGCCGCCCAGGAATTTCAATACCGGGCGCTGAAATTCCAGATCGAAACCCTGCGCTGGGAAGCTCCGATCTCAGGCTACGTCATCACCGAGCTGAACGACGCGCAATGGGAAGCGAACGGCCTGATGGACGCTCACAACCGTCCGCGGAGGTTCGCGGATCGTCTGGCCGACCTGCAGCGGCCATGGCTCGTCATCGCGCGCGCCCCTCGCACCGCCATCGGCGTCGGCGAGAGCATTGACGTTCCGGTCCGGCTCGCCGGCGCCGAGAAGATTCCTGCAGGCGCAAGGCTTGCCTGGCGGTTCGCGGATCAGGTCGGCATCGAGCCGCTTGGGGCCGAGTCGACGGCGATCAGGCTGGTCGGCTGCGTCGGCGAAGCGATCGCCGTCCACGATCTGGAGCTCGAGGCGAGCGACGCTGACGGACGGCCGCTGTCAAGAAACCGTCTCGAATTCTGCGTCGCCCCTCCCCTGCACGGTCCCGCGCCGTCGTTCCATCCGATTGACGCCGCGGCGCGAACGATCCTCTCCGCGATTGGCTGGCCCAATCGCGCCGCCGCGCCGGAGGAGGCCGACGTCGTTCTGGCGACGCGGCTCACGACGCCAGTCCGCCAGGCGCTCATCGCCGGGCGCAAAGTGCTGTTGATCGCAAATTCAGACGAAGCGCTCGTCGATCCGGAGCGCGATCTGCCGGTGTCCGACCGCCACAATTTTCCGACGATGGAGCTTCGCCGCCGCGCCGGAACGCCCTGGGACGGGCAATGGATGGGCGCGTTCGCCTGGCGGCGCGCCGACGGCCCGTGGGCCGGTCTGCCCAACGGTCCGATGCTGGACGAGCATTGGGCCGGCCTTCTGCCCGAGTACGTTTTGACCGGATTCCTCTCGACCGCTTTCGGCGGGTTGATCGATTTGGGCGTGGCGGTCGGATGGCTGCACCTGGCCGCGGCGTTCACGAAGCGAAGCTTCCTCGGCAAGGGCTGGATGACGGTTTCGACGTTCGACCTGAGTTCGAAGGCCGCGCTCGAAAACCCTCTCGCGCCGCATCTGCTGCGGGCGCTGGCCGAGAGCTGAAACTCCGATGGTCGGGCGGCGGCGTGGCGTTCGCGCCGACCCAATCGGAACCGCCGTTCGTCGCCACCCAGGGCGTCGCGCCGCTGGCTTTCGTCGCGCTTGGCGTCTGGGCGGCGATCAGGTTTCGCCCCGAGATCGAGGGAGGTAGATGAGCACGCAACCCGAATGTCGGCTTAGCCGACCCGATCAACGAGCCTGGCGCCGCCGTCGAAGCTCGGAAATTTGACATCCCCCCTTCGCTCCCCTATCACCGCGGCCGCAATCGTCAGGTTCTGGCCTCGTCGATCAGCCGACTGTCCCTTGGAGGCCAGCGGTCCCCGTCCGGCAGCGCGTCGCGCCCCCGGGCGCGATTGGCGTTGGCTACAAATGGCGAGTAGCGAATGGCGAAATGGGGGTTGCCCCCTGACTATTCGCCATTCGCCACTCGCCCGCAAGGAGCATTGCATGTTCGAGAGCCTGTCCGAAAAGCTCTCCGGCATATTGGATAAACTCACCGGCCGCGGCGCGCTCTCCGAGGAGGACGTCAACGCCGCGATGCGCGAGGTGCGGCGCGCCCTCATCGAGGCCGACGTCGCGCTCGAGGTCGTGCGCTCCTTCGTCGACCGCGCGCGCACCAGGGCGGTCGGCGCCGCCGTCATCAAGTCGGTCAAGCCCGGCCAGATGGTGGTCAAGATCGTCCACGACGCGCTGGTCGAAACTCTCGGCGGCGAAAGCCAGGCGATCGACCTCAACGCCCCGGCGCCGGTCGCGATCATGCTGGTCGGCCTGCAGGGCGCGGGCAAAACGACGACGGCGGCCAAAATCGCCAAACGGCTGAGCGAGCGCGACCGGCGAAAAGTGCTGATGGCCTCGCTCGACGTCAAGCGCCCGGCGGCGCAGGAGCAGCTCGCGGTGCTGGGCCAACAGGTCGGGGTCGACACGCTCCCGATCGTTCCGGGCCAGGACCCGGTCGACATCGCCCGGCGGGCCGAGACGACCGCCCGGCTTCAGGGCTACGACGTCGTGCTGCTCGACACCGCCGGACGCACGCATATCGACGAGCCGCTGATGGCCGAGATGGCCGAGATTCGCGACGCCTCCCACCCGCATGAGGTCCTGCTGGTCGCCGACGCGCTGACCGGCCAGGACGCGGTCAATCTGGCCAAGAACTTCAACGAACGGGTCGGCCTCACCGGCATCGTGCTGACCCGCATGGACGGCGACGGGCGCGGCGGGGCGGCGCTGTCGATGCGTTCGGTCACCGGCAAGCCGATCAAACTCATCGGCGTCGGCGAAAAGATGGACGCGCTCGAGGATTTCCATCCCTCGCGGCTCGCCGATCAAATCCTGGGCATGGGCGACATCGTCGGCCTGGTCGAGAAGGCGGCGCAGTCGATCGACGCGGCGCAGGCGGCCAAGATGGCCGAAAAGATGCGCAAAGGCGTGTTCGATCTCAACGACCTTTCCGAGCAGCTGGCCCAGATCGAGAAGCTCGGGGGCATGGGCGGCATCATGGGCATGCTGCCGGGCGTCGCCAAGATCAAGGACCAGCTCGCCTCCGCCAATCTCGACGACAGGTTCGTCAAGCGCCAGCGCGCGATCATCTCCTCCATGACCCCGAAGGAGCGGCGCAACCCCGACCTTTTGAAAGCCTCGCGCAAGAAGCGCATCGCGGCCGGCGCCGGCACGACGGTGGAGCTGGTCAACCGCCTGTTGAAACAGCACCGGCAGATGGCGGACATGATGAAGATGATGGGCGGGTCCGCGGGCAAGCGCGGCGGCATGATGGGCAAGCTCGGGCAGATGATGGGCATGGGCGGGGGCATGCCGATGCCGACGCCCGAGCAGATCGAGGCGATGCAGAAGCAGATGGGCGGGGGCGGCCCGCCGCCGGGCCTGCCCCAGCCGCCGTCGGGCATACCGAGCGCGCCGCCGCCAGGCGCCTTCAACCTGCCGCCGCAATTTCCCGGCCTCGGCGGCGCGTCCAAGCTGCCCGGCCTGGGGGGCGGCTTCAACCCGTTCGGGGGGAAGAAGAAATGAGCCCTCATCCGGCCCTTCCGGCCACTTTCTCCCGCATGGCCCGCCGCAAGACAGGCGTTCTAGCGAACGCCCGATGCGGGAGAGGGCCGGGGTGAGGGCAAGCATCGAATGAAATCTTGATCTGCAATCGACTCTGAAAGGAAAACCGCAATGTCCCTGAAAATCCGCCTTTCGCGCGGCGGCGCCAAGAAGCGTCCGTTCTATCGCATCGTCGTCGCCGACGCGCGCATGCCGCGCGACGGGCGCTTCGTCGAAAAAATCGGCGCCTTCGATCCGCTGAAGGCCAAGGACGACGCGAGCCGTCTGGTGCTCGACCAGGAAAAGGCCAAGGCCTGGCTCGCGAAGGGGGCCCAGCCGACCGACCGCGTGCTGCGTCTCCTCGACGGTCTCGGCCTCGCCAAGCGCGAGGCCCGCGTGAACCCGGAAAAGGCCAAGCCGAGGAAGAAGGCGCAGGAGCGCGCCGCCGCGGCCGAAGCCGCCGCCGCCAAGGCCGCCGAAGCGCCCGCAGCCTGAACGCCGCCGTCAGGATCGAGGCGTTGGGCGCGGCGGACCGCCTTGTTCTGCTCGGCGTATTCGGCGCGCCGCGAGGCGTGCGCGGCGAGACGCGGATCAAATCGCATACCAGCGACCCCCTGGCGATCGGCGGCTATGGCCCGCTGACCGACTCGACGCGCGGGCGCGTCTTCGCGTTCGAAAGCCTTCGCCCGCTCAAGGGCGACATGCTGGCGGCGCGCGTGAAGGGCGTGGACACGCGCGAGGCCGCCGCGGCGCTGACCGGGGTGGAGATATTCGCCCGCCGCGACCAATTGCCGCGCCCAAGCGCGGACGAGTTTTATTATGACGATCTGATCGGCCTCGAGGCCGTCACCGCCTCGGGCGAGCGCCTCGGGCGGGTCGCGTCATTGAGCAACCACGGCGCCGGCGACATTCTCGAAATTATGGCCGAAAGCGGCGGCGAAACGCTTTTGGCGCCGTTCACGAGGCGGATAGCGCCGACAATCGATTTCGAGGCCGGCCGAATCGTGATCGAGCCGCCGCGGGAGGTCGAGGGAGAGGATTGATTTCGCGCTGGTTCCGAGCGCGGTGGAACTTCGGGTTCGCGGGCGGCGGAAACGCTCGACGCCGCGGCAAATCGACGTTATGACCCTTGGTTCGTGGAGGCGCATGACATGACGAGTTCCAATACCCTCTCGGACAGACCTGAGACGGCTTCGGCTTCGCGCCGTGATTTCCTCTACCTCGTCACCGGGTCCGTCGCCGCGGTGGGTGTAGGGGCGACCGCATGGCCGTTCATCGCCCAGATGAATCCGGACGCGGCGACCATAGCGGCCGCGGGCCCGGTCGACATCGACATCAGCCAGATTCAGCCCGGCCAGCGGGTGGTCGTGCTGTGGAGCGCGCGGCCGGTCTTCGTCGTCAGGCGGGAGAAGCCGGAGCTCGAGGAATTGCGCAATCCCAAACTCCTCGCGAACTTGCGCGATCCCAATTCGCAAGAATGGCAGCAGCCGCCCTACGCGGCCAACTGGCATCGATCGATCAAGCCGGAGATCCTGGTTCTGGTCGGCATCTGCACCCATCTCGGCTGCGTTCCGCTGTTCGATCCGAAGCCCGATCCGACCAACCCCGCCCCCAACTGGCCGGGCGGTTTCTTCTGCCCGTGCCACGGCTCGAAATACGACCTGGCGGGCCGCGTGTTCGACGGCGTTCCTGCGCCCTACAACCTTCCCGTTCCGCCTTATCATTTCCCCAACGACAAGACGGTGCGGGTCGGCGAAAATCCGCCGGGCGGGACCTTCGATTTCAACTCCATCCTGCAGGTCTAAGCCCTGCGGCGATTGGAAATGACAGCAGCCGGGCGAACGCGGTAAGCGTCGCCACGATGTTCGCCTGCACAATCCTCACCCTGTTTCCCGCGACCTTTCCAGGCCCGCTCGGTCAGTCGCTGGCGGGGGAGGCGCTGGCGCGCTCGCTCTGGTCGCTGGAGACGCTCGACATCCGCGAGCACGGCCTCGGGCGCCATCGCGCAGTCGACGACACCCCGGCCGGCGGCGGCCCTGGCATGGTGATGCGGGCCGACGTGCTGGCCGCGAGCCTCGACGCCGCGCTCGCGCCCGGCGACCCGCGCCCGCGCCTCATCATGAGCGCGCGCGGCCGGCCGTTCCGGCAGGCCCTGGCGCGCGAATGGGCGACGGGGCCCGGACTGGTCATCCTCTGCCCGCGCTTCGAGGGGGTGGACGAGCGGATCATCGAGGCGCGCGCGCTGACGGAGCTATCGATCGGCGACTATGTGCTCTCCGGCGGCGACGTCGCGGCGCTTGCCGTGCTGGACGCCTGCGTCCGGCTCATTCCCGGCGTCATGGGCAAGACGGAGTCGGGAGTCTCCGAGAGCTTCGAAAATGGCTTGCTCGAATATCCGCAATACACGCGCCCGCGCGAGTGGGAAGGCCGCGCCATTCCCGACGTGCTCCTGTCGGGCGACCACGCCAAAATCGCCGAGTGGCGACGCGAACAGGCCCGACGCATCACGCTCGCGCACAGGCCCGATCTCGCGTAATGGGAGGCGCGTGGGCGCGCGATTGACAAACGTCCGAATGTTCTCCTGTCGCACGGAGATGGCGCCGGCGCATCTGAGTCTTGGCCGTAGGCGCTGCGTTAGAGGGGCTTCCGGGCTTAACTTCGAGGTCTGGTCACTATAACCAACCCGGGGATGTGATGAAGCGTTGTCCAGTGCGGGGTAATATTTCAACATGCGGATGATGACTTTGGTTTGCGCCGGAGGGCTCTCCCTCTTTGCCGCCGGCGCCGCTGCAGCCTTCGACGCCGCCGCGCCGGACGCCCCGAACGGGGCAAGCGCCGCCGATACGAAGCCCAACAACGCCGCTCGCGCGCGCAATTCGGACCCTGGCGGGAGGTCGGCCAGGTCAATCGAATGCTCCCAGAAGGCCGACGCCCAGGACCTGCACGGCAAGCCGCGAAAACACTTCATGCATCGGTGCAAGAGGGGCCTTTGAGCGCGTCGCCGCTGGGGGCCCCGATCCCCCTTGGCCACGTCCGGCCGGATTCGCGTCCAGCCGCGGGAGGGGGCGCTGGCGCGTGCGACATGATCCGCGGGGAGCGGCGATTGCTTGGCTAAACCGGAATCCGAACAACGCCTCGATCTTTTCCAGACGCCGCGCGACTGGCTGCGCTATGCGGTCGCGCGCTTTCTCGCCGCCGGTCTGGCGTTCGGCCACGGCGCCGACAACGCCTTCGACGAAGCGGCCTATCTGATCCTGGAGGGGCTTAGCCTGCCGATCGACAGGCTCGATCCGTTTCTCGACGCGAAATTGCTGCGCCGCGAGCGCGAACGGCTCGACGAACTCATCGAGGCGCGGGTCGCGACCCGAAAACCCGCCGCCTACCTGCTCAAAAAGGCCTACATCCAGGGCGTGCCGTTCTATGTCGATGAACGCGCGATCGTGCCGCGCAGCTATATCGGCGAATTGCTGATGACGGTCTTCGCCGAGGACAACGCGCTGACCGGCGATCCGCGCGACGTCAGGAACGTGCTCGACCTGTGCGCAGGCGGCGCTTCGATCGCCATTCTCGCCGCGCGCGTCTTTTGCAACGCGCATGTCGACGCCAGCGAGCTTTCGCCCGAAGCGCTCGCAGTCGCCACGCGCAACGTCGAGGACCACGGGCTTGGAGAACGCGTAACGCTAAAGCGTGGCGATCTGTTCGCAGCCTTGAAGGGCAAGCGCTACGACCTGATCCTGACCAATCCCCCCTATGTCGACGCGGAAGCCCTGGCCGAATTTCCGCCCGAATTCGCGGCCGAGCCGCGCATGGCCCACGCCGGGGGCGAGGACGGCCTCGATATCGTGCGCCGCATCCTGCGGGATGCGCCGGCGCATCTGACCCGCGAGGGGATGCTCGTGTGCGAGATTGGGCGGGGCCGCGAGCGGCTGACGCGCGAATTTCCGCATCTGCCCTTTGTCTGGCTCGACACCGAGGAGAGCGCCGGCGAGGTGTTCCTCCTGCGGGCGGGCGACTTCGCCTAATCGCGGTTTCATTGGCGAGCCAACGAAACCATGCTTAGATTCCCTCGAAGAAGCAGGATTTTTATCGGAAAACCGGCGCCTGCTTTTCCGAAATCCTGCTTAGCCCTAGCGCCGGGCCGTCAGCGCTATTCCGCCGCTTCGCGCATTGCAGTGCGCATGTTGGCGCGCAGATCGTCGATCGGCGTCAGCCGCCCGGCCCGCTCGATGTGCCAGAACGTCCAGCCGTTGCAGGCTGGCAGGCCCTGAACGAGAGCGCCGATCTTGTGGATCGAGCCGACCGCCGGCCCGGCGGCAAGCGTTCCGTCAACGCGCACCAGCGCGTTGTGGCGGCGCCGGGCGTCGACCAGTTGTTCGCCCGGCCGCACCAGCCCGGCCTCGACCACGGTGGCGAAAGCGACCCGCGGTTCGCTGCGCCGGGTCGGCGCCGTCGCGACCGCCTCCTCGACGAGCGGTTCGACCGCGGCGATGCGCCTGCGCGCCGCGGCGGCGTAGGCGGGATCGCGTTCGACGCCTATGAACGAACGGCGCAGCCGGCGCGCGACTGCGCCGGTAGTGCCGGAGCCGAAAAACGGATCGAGAACCAGATCGCCGGCGTTGGACGCCGCGACCAACAGGCGCGCCAGCAGCGCCTCGGGCTTCTGCGTCGGGTGGGTCTTGCGCCCGCCCTCGTCCTTCAGCCGCTCGGCGCCGGTGCAGATCGGCAGGAACCAGTCGGATCGGGCCTGACAATCCTCGTTGCCGGCCTTCAAAGCCTCGTAATTGAACGTATAGGCTCTGGCCCCGGCGTCACGACTGGCCCAGATCATCGTCTCGTGGGCGTTGGTGAAGCGCCGCCCGCGGAAATTCGGCATCGGATTGGCCTTGCGCCAGATGATGTCGTTGAGAATCCAGAAGCCGAGGTCCTGGAGAATCGCGCCGACGCGAAAGATGTTGTGGTACGAGCCGATGACCACGATCGTGGCGTTGGGCTTCATCACCCGCCGGACCGCGGTCAGCCAGCCCCGGGTGAAGGCGTCGTATTCGGCGAAGTCCGCGAACTTGTCCCAGTCGTCGTCGACCGCGTCGACCAGACTCTGGTCTGGACGCGAAAGGCCGCCTTCGAGCTGCAGATTATAGGGCGGGTCGGCGAAGACCAGGTCGACGCAGGCTTCGGGCAATCTGTTCATTTCAGCGACGCAGTCGCCGATCAGAATCACGTCGCGCGGCGCGGCGTCGCGATCGCGCCGAGGCGGAACGAATGCGGCCGGGCGTCTCGTCTCGCCGGCGCCAGTACGCAAGACCTGAATCTGGGCGGGGGGACTTAACGCTCCGGCACGCAAAATACGCATGAACGCAACCACTCGGCGCTACAGCCGGATCGTTCGAACCGGCGCGTCGTTTATGACTGATTCGAAGTAAAGGCTCGGTTATGCTTCCGCAGATGCCGTTGTGTCGTTTTTGTACGGCTCAAGACTTTGAGAGAACTGAGTCGGAATCAACGCTTTTGAAACCTTTTGCGAGATCGGCCCGATTCTCGCGTCAAACGGTCTCGATGGTCAGGCGGAAAGTGCGCCGGTGGTAGGGGCAGGGGCCCGAGACCGCGATCGCCCGACGATGCGGGGCCGTGGCGTAGCCCGCGTGATCGGCAAAGCCGTATTGGGGATAGTCGCGCCCGAGGTTGCGCATCAGCGCGTCGCGCGAGGTCTTGGCGATGATGGACGCGGCCGCGATCGACATCGACAGGCCATCGCCGCCGACGATCGGGCGGGCCGGGCAAATGAGCCCGTCCGGGGCGTCGCGCCCGTCGATCAGCGCGAGGTCGGGATTGAGGCTCAACGCGGCTACCGCGCGCGCCATTGCGCGCAAAGTGGCGCCGCGGATGTTGTAGGCGTCGATTTCCGCGACGCTGGCGAACGCGACCGAGACGCTGAGGGCCTTGGCGAGAATCACCTTGCGCAAAGCCTCGCGTTGCGCCGCGCTCAGCGCTTTCGAATCGTCGACCCCGTCCGGCAGATCGTTGGGATCAAGAATGACGGCCGCGACTCCGACCGGGCCGGCGAGCGGGCCGCGCCCGACCTCATCGACGCCGGCCACCCTCTTGCGCCCGGCGGCCATCGCCGCCCGCTCGAAGTCGAAGTGCGGCCTGGTCATCGCGAAGACTCGATCGGGCCCGGCCCCAGGCGGGAGAGATCGAACGCATGCGCGTCGCGCAACAGCGCGAGGAATCGCTGGACGCCGTAATCCGCCGCCGCCTCGCCCTTGGCGGCGCTCGCCCTGTCGGCTTCGCCGACCGCCCCTTCCGGGTTGAGGTCGTTCGCCATCCAGGCGAAGCCGAGGGGCGGTTTGGCGCGCAGCAGCGCGAAATCGCGCTCCATGGCTTCGGCGGCGCTTAAGAAATCGCGGGCCTCGCCCATTCGCACCGTCTCCGGCCGGAATGCCAGCGTCAGCGAGGTCTCGGCGTCGCCGCCGTGAATTCCGTGCGCCGCCTCGCGGGCCGAGAACAGGCCGTCGGGATATCCGAGGCGCCGCCATGAGGCGTTGATCGCCAGCATCCGCCAGCGAACGCGCAGATCGAGAATCACGGCCTCGATCGCCGCGACATTGCCGCCATGCGAATTGATGACGATCAGCTTGCGGCAGCCGGCGCGCGCGACGCTGTCGCCGATTTCCCGCCAGGCGCGGATCGCGGTTTCGGTCGATAGCGTCAGCGCGCCCGGATAGCCGAGATGCTCGCCCGAGACGCCGATGGCCTGCAAGGGCAAAAACAGAACCGGCAGGTCGTCGGGAATTCGAGCCGCCGCCCGTCCCACGTAGCCCTCGTTGACGAAAGCGTCGACGCCGACCGGCAGATGGGGGCCGTGCTGTTCGATTGCGGCCACCGGCAGGACCGCGACGACCTGGCTCATGTCGGCGCGCTGGAATTCCCGCCAGCTCATGTCCGCCCAGAATTTCGTCGGCAACATCGCAATTGCCCTTGTCTTCGATCGCGCGCCGTCTCGCGCTCTAGCGCACCGCCGTCGCCGGCGCCAGCCGGCGGGGCGCGACTTCGCCGCGCTCATGGGATAGAGCGCGCGCGCTCGAGGCCGCCGACACCATGATCTCGACCGGAAAGGCGTCACAGGGGGCGGGAACGCTGGACCCGCTTCTATGCCGTGTGGCTCCCGCCCCCGCGGCGGCGCCGGGCGTAGCGGCCGTCGTGCTTGGCGGATCGCGAGCCAGAGGCGTGGCGACGCCCAGCTCCGACTACGACATCGGCCTCTACTACAGTCGGGGAGCGCCATTAGACAGAGTCCGGCTGCTCGAAGCAGTGAGGGGCCTGGTCGACGATCCTGATGCCCGCTCTCATCGGCGTCGAGGTCACCCGCCCTCCGTGATCCAGACCTCCATTGAGCCGGTCTCGCGATTGGCCCACAGGAAATAGGGAATGGCGGTCAGCGCCGCGTCCCGGGTCGCCGGCGGCTTCGTCGAATAGAGGGCGTCCTCGGCGTCGTCGGAGACGAGGCGCTTGGCCGGCGCTGCGAGCGTCACGACCCCATCGAAAAGATCGGGCCGCCAGTGAGCCGCAATGGCCGCGCCGCGAGGCAATTCCAGCGTCTGCACCGGCTGGCCGGGATTGTCGGCCTCCTCGGCGCAGTAGATGAGCGGACCTCTCCTCAGCGCCACGCGTCCGACATCCATGCGCACGCGCGGATGCGCGTAAAGCCGCTCCGCCGGCATCGGCAGGTTCAGCGCGATGACGTCGCCCTTCGACCAGGAGCGGCTGACTGTCGCATAGCCGCGTGTGACCGCCAGCGGGACCGGTTCGCCATTGACGGTCGCCGTGGCCTCTTTCGCCCACTCGGGAACGCGCAATTTCACGTCGAATTTCGTCTGCGCTTCGGGGTCGATTTCAATCCGGATCTCCCCTGACCACGGATAGACGCTGGTCTCCCGCAACGCCACCGTCGTCGCCGCGATCGCGACTTGTGCTTCAACGCCGCCATAGAGATGAAACGCGACGCCGTCTTCGCGGGTCGACAGGAAATATCCCCCGATCGAAGCGACGAGCCGCGACACGTTCATCGTGCAGCAGGGGCAGACATGCCAGGCCCAGCGGCTGTGCTGGCCTCGGCTCTCCAGCGGGTTGGAATAGAAGTAGTGCGTCCCTTCGCGCGAGAGGCCGCTCAGCGCGCCATTGAAGAGCGCGCGCTCCATCACGTCGGCGTAATGGCCGTCGAGGTCGAGATGCAGCATCCGGTGGGCCCAGAACGCGAGCGCGACCGACGCGCAGGTCTCGGCGTAAGCGGTCTCGTTCGGCAGATCGTAAGGTTCGGTGAACCCCTCGTTGGTCTCCTTCGGCCCGAGCCCCGCCGTCACATACATTTGCGCCGTCGTCACGTCCCGCCACAGCGTCTCGCAGGCGCGCTTGAGGCCCTCGTCGTCGAGCTCGGCGGCCAGATCGGCCATGGCGCAGCACATGTACATGGCGCGGACCGCGTGGCCGACCATTTTTGTCTGCTCGCGCGCCGGAATGTGCGACTGGTTGTATTCGTATGTGCCCGCCCAGTAGTTCGCCGGATCGTCGCCGCGCGCGATCGCTTCCTGGGTGAAGTAATGCGGCGGCTGGCGGCCGCGCTCATCGATGAAATAGGCGGCGAGATCGAGCCGGCGCCGGTCGCCGGTCAGGCGATAAAGCTTGACGAGCGCGAGCTCGATCTCCTGATGCCCCGGATATCCGCGCTTCTGCCCCGGCCCCTTGCCGAAGGTCGCGGCGATGTGGTCGACATAGCGCTCCATGACGTCGAGCAACCGGCGGCGCCCGGTGACGCGGTAATAGGCGATCGCGCCTTCGAGCAAATGGCCGGCGTTGTAGAGTTCGTGGTTGTCGCGCAGATTGGTCCAACGAAGTTCGGGCTCGCGGCCGTTGTACCAACAATTGAGATATCCGTCCGGCGATTGCGCCCTGGCGAGGTCGTCGACGATCGCGTCGATCTTGGCCTCGATATCGGCGTCGCGCCGGTGGGACAGCGCGTAGCTTGCCGCTTCGATCCATTTGCCGACATCGGAGTCCCAAAAGACCTGGACCGTGAAGCCGTGATTGTTGCGCGGAATTTTGAGCGGCGGGACCGGCTTCGGCAGTTTCAGTGATTCGAGGATGCCGACTTCCCCCAGCTTGGCGTGCTGGCTGGGAATGGTGCGCGACAGCACGGTTTCCAGCCTCTCGCGCCAGAACCGCCCGTCCAGCTTCACCTCTGCGAAGGGGACGGGAGAAAAGCCGCGTTCGCTCATGGCCTAAGTCTCCGCCGGTGGATTTGTTCGCGCCCCGCACGATTCACGGCGCGATGGCCGGCCCCGGCGGTTCGATTTGGTCCCTGGTCTCGGTTCTTACTTAGCGGCACAGTCGTGTTATGCTCGAATTCGACAAGAACGGGCGCCCGGCGGGCGGCGCGGTGGCCGCCTCCGTTCGGAACGCGCCCTCGTGGGGAGGTATCATGACGAGTCCGCTCAGAGGAATTGCGGTCGCTTGGCTATTGGGCCTGGGCGCAGCCTCGCTGATGGACGTCGCGGCCCACGCCGAGCCGGGGGTGTTCGATGACCGGATCGTGTTCGGAGAATCGGCGGCCTTTGGGGGTCCTGCAGCGGCGTTGGGTCTCGGCATGCGCGAGGGGATACTCGCCGCCTTCGCGGAGTTGGTGAGGACGCCCTCGCCTGCGTCGAAATGGCCATCGCCATGCAGAAGAGGATGCGCGAGCTGAAGGACGTTTGGCGGGCGTCGGGCATCGAGAAGCCCCTCCAGTGCCGGATCGGAATCAATACGGGGTACTGCACCGTCGGAAACTTCGGCAGTGAGGAACGGATGGACTACACCATCATCGGCGGCGGCGTGAACCTCGCGTCGCGGCTTGAGGCTGCGACGACACCCGGCAATATACTCATCTCTTACGAGACTTACGCGCACGTTCGCCACCGGATCCAATGCGAGGAGCGTGGGCAAATCTCGGTCAAAGGCATCGCCCATCCTGTCTCCACCTACCAAGTTGTCGACACCTTTGAACATCTCGCCGCAGAGAGCGGATTGATTTACGAGGAACGCCCCAGCCTCAGGCTCGACCTCGATCTCGACGCCATGTCCGCCGATGATCGGAATCTCGCGGCCGCGGTGTTGCGGGAGGCGCTGGATCGGCTGGCCGCGCTCGACCGAACCGCCACGCCGGCGCGATAGGACGCTAAAGCGGTCGTTCTTGTGATTTGGCGGCGCCGTTTTTGAAAATCAATTTTCTTCGACAAACGCTTTGAGAAAAGCAGAAGTCGTGCTATGTCCTCCTCGTCGCTGATCAACGCGCGCCTGGCGCGCCGAGGGCAGCGGCCGCCTTAAGCCTTCAGGCGGGCGGGTTGACACGCTGAACAACGGCGGGGGCTAAGGAGGGCCGAGCGGCGGAGAAAAAATTCTAATTTGGATTCTGGCCTAAACCCTTGAAAAGCCTCAATTCGCGGAAGACAATTCTTTGGATTCCGCTTCCCCTGGCTTTGCTCCGGCTTCCGTGGGCTTGGATTCCATTGCCGCTGGCTTT
>CAWASR010000025.1:0-141932 GCA_963784805.1 uncultured Alphaproteobacteria bacterium | reverse complement strand
TGGCCGGGGTCAGGATCGCCGCGAACAGTCCAGGCAGGAAGAACAGAATTATCGGCACGGTGAGGGTCGGCGGCAGCGCGGCGGCTTTCTTTTCCGCGGCGTTCATGCGCTGGTCCCGGCTTTCCTGGCTCAGGACGCGCAGCGCCGCGCCGAGCGGCGTCCCGTAGCGTTCCGATTGAGTAAGAACGGTTGTCAGGGACCGAATGGGTTCCAGACCCGTTCTGGCGGCGAAGTTCTCGAACGCAATGCGCCGGTCGGCCAGATAGGACATTTCCGCGGTCAGCAACCCAGTTTCCTCGGCCATCGAAATACTCTCGATCGCAATCTCCTGACTAACCTTTCGCATCGAATGTTCGATCGACATGCCGGACTTGGCGCAGATCAGAAGCAGGTCGAGCGTGTTCGGGAATGCGCGCTCCAACTCCTTCTTCCGCTTGGCGGTCTTGTTGCGCAAGAAGAGTTCCGGGGCCTTGATGCCGAGGTAGCTGGCGGCGATCGCGGCGCCGATCTTGACGACGGCCGGCTGCTTCCAATGCAAAATCAGGAATACGTAGATGATCGTAACGGAAAAGAAGCAGATTGGCGCCAGCAGACGAAAAGAGAGAAACACGTATTCCGCGCCCGCTCCGCGAAAGCCCGCCATCGCCAACTGAGACTTGGCCTTCTCCGTGCTCAGCCAACTTGAAAGATTGAAGGTTTCAACCAATCGCTTGACCAGACCGCTCGGCCTCACCCGCAAGGTCGACTTGTTCTGCGTCGCAAGGAGCCGCTCGCGCTCCCGAGCGCGAATGCGCTCGCGCTCGGAGCTGACGGCCTTGATGCGCCGCGAGAGGGTGTCTGGTTGAAGCCAAGGCATCGCGGCGGTCAGAACCGTTGCGGCCGAACCGATGGCCGCAAACAGAACCGCCAGAAAATGGGGATCGGTGAATTTATTGACGATCTGATCCAACATGGCGGGCGCTCGGTTAGAAGTCGAAGGTGATCATTTTTTTCATCATCGCGACCCCGACGCCCATCCAGCATACTGCGATCGCGGAAATCATTCGTCCGTGACTGGTCGTCCACAGCAGCGACACGTAATGCGGGGATGAAAAATAGAGCGCGCCGACCACCAGAAACGGGACCGCGCCAATGATCACCGCCGAGGCTTTCGCCTCCATAGACATGGCGCTGATCTTTCCCTTCATTTTCTTGCGCTCGCGCAAAACCCGCGAAAGATTTCCGATAGCCTCGGAGAGGTTGCCTCCGGCCTTCCCCTGGATCGCGATCACGATCGAAAAAAAGTTGGTCTCGGTGATGGGAACCCGTTGAGCCATCCGTTCGACAGCCTCGGGCAGGGTCAACCCAAGCGACATCGCCTCGACAACCTTCCGGAACTCGGACTTGACCGGCTCGATGCTTTCGTTCGCTGCGATCCGGATTGTGTCGCCGAGCGGAAGGCCCGCCCTGATGCCGCGGACGATCACGTCGATCGCGTTGGGAAAGTTCGCGATGAATTTGTTGATTTGGCGAACGCGAAGTCGTGCGAGGACCAATTGCGGGAATCCGATCGTGCCGATCACAAAAATCAACGACGCCAGCAAGGCGCTACCCGATTTCAGGTAAGTGGCGGCGCCGAGCGCCAGCCCGAGGACGATGCTTCCAACGAGATATTGCTGGCGCGTGATCGCGAGCCCGGCTTGTTCGATCCTGGTTTGCAGGTTGAACCGCTTTTGACCCTTCTTCTCCAAGCCGCGAAGACCGTCCGCGATCTGCTTCTTGCGCGCGGCCCGGTCGGCCTGAGCGGAAGCGTCGGACGACTTGGCCGCGTTCGATGCGACTGCCGCGCGACGCTTGTCGGCGCGAGAGTCCCCGGTGAGAAACCCGAACGCCAGGCTGCCGAATCCGACCGCCAGGCATCCGGCGATGACTAACGGGTTGACCATGCGATTCGTGCCTTTCTCAACCGATCCAAGCTGCTTTCAGGGCGAAACTAGAGCGCTCCGGGGATTTCGGACGCGTCCAGAGCCGCGGCGAGACGTTTTTCTTCGCTGAACATGCGCGCCCGGTCCCAGAATCGCGGCCGCCCGATTCCGGTTGAACGGTGCTGCCCTTTCAGTTTGCCCTGGGCGTCTTCGCCAAGGATATCATACACAAACAAGTCCTGGGTAATAGCAACGTCGCCTTCCATTCCCATGACTTCGGTCACGTGCGTGATCCGACGCGACCCGTCGCGAAGACGAGCCGCCTGAATAATGACGTCGACCGACGTTGTGATCATTTCGCGAATGGTTTTCGGCGGCAGCGCATAGCCACCCATCGTGATCATGGATTTGATTCGGCTGAGCGCCTCTCGGGGCGAGTTTGCATGCAGCGTGCCCATGGAACCGTCGTGACCGGTGTTCATCGCTTGCAGAAGATCAAACGCCTCCGGTCCGCGCACCTCGCCCACTATGATCCGCTCAGGCCGCATACGCAGGCAGTTCTTCACCAAATCTCGCATCGTGATCTGACCGGCGCCTTCTAGATTCGGCGGACGCGTCTCCAACCGCACCACGTGAGGCTGCTGAAGCTGCAGCTCGGCGGCGTCCTCGCACGTAATGACGCGCTCATCACCGTCGATGTAATTCGTCATGCAATTCAGCAATGTCGTCTTGCCGGAGCCTGTTCCACCCGAAATGATCACGTTGCAGCGGACGCGGCCGATGATCTTGAGAATCTCCGCCCCTGCCGGCGAGATCGTGCCAAGGCGCACCAACTGGTCAAGCGTGAGTTTGTCCTTCTTGAACTTTCGTATCGTCAGCGCCGCTCCGTCGATGGCCAGAGGCGGAGCGATGACGTTGACGCGCGAGCCGTCAAGAAGACGCGCGTCGCAGATCGGCGAAGCTTCGTCGACGCGGCGGCCGACCTGGCTCACGATCCGCTGGCAAATGTTCATCAGCTGGGCGTCGTCGCGAAAGCGGACATTGGTTAGCTGAATCTTGCCGCCGACTTCGATGAAGCAGCGCAGGGGACCATTGACCATGATGTCGGAAATGTCATCGCGCGCAAGCAACGGTTCCAGCGGACCGAACCCTAGGACGTCGTTGCAGATGTCATCGAGCAGATCCTCCTGTTCCGCGATCGAGAGCACCAAATTCTTGATCGTGACGATCTCGTGCACGATATCTCGAATTTCATCGCGCGCGCTGTCGGAGTTGAGCTTGGACAGGGCGCCGAGGTCAATCGCCTCGATCAATGCGCCGAAAATCAGGGATTTGGTCTGAAAATAGGTTTCGGACTTTCGTTCGGTCTGAGAGGACGGTGCAGCGGGGGCTTGGGAGCTGACCGGCTCAGCGAGCGCGTTTTGCGTGGCCACGCGCGGCGGGGCGAGCTCGGCGCTGAGACCCGGATTGGCGCGTTTGCCGAACATCTATGCTATTCCCCTTCGCCAGTGCGAGCCGTTTAGCGCAATCCCCAGGCGCTTCGATTCCGCTCACGCCCGTTTGAGCGCGAACTTCGCCATCAATGGGTCCAGAAGGCCCTTCTTCGGCTTGCGCAACTCGGCGCGGCCCGCGACCACCGCGGCGAGATTGGCGAAAATTTCCGCAACCTTCCCGTTCGCTTCGATTTCCGCGATCATCTGACCATTGTTCGCAGCCGAACCGAACAATTTGGCGTCGTTGGGAACAACCGCGATCGCATCGACTTCGACAGTCTTGGCGAATTCGGCCGTCTCAATTTCCGGCCGCTTCATCATCCCTACCCCATTGAGAACCAGTCGCGGCGGATGGTCGTGCGGACGAGCGCTCTTGATGTTGTCGATCAAGTTTTTTGCGTTGCGAAGATTCGCCAGGTCCGGACTTGCGACCACCACCACTTCGTCGGCGGCTACAAGCATCCGACGCGCCCATCCAGACCAAACGTGAGGCAAGTCGAGCACGATCCAGGGCGTTGAGGTCCGCATTGCGTCGACCAGGGAGTTGAAGGATGTCTCAGAAAAATCGAGGACTCGATCGAGGGTCGCCGGCGCAGCCAACAAGCTCAAGTTGTCGCCACATTTTGACAGCAGCCGATCGACAAGCGTCGCGTCGACGCGCTCGGGCGCGAACACTGCTTCCGCGACGCCTTGCGGCGGATCCTGATTGTAGTCGAGCCCCGCGGTGCCGAAGGCGAGATCGAAATCGGCGATGATCGTGGCCATCTCGGTGACGGACGCCAGTGACCAAGCCAGGTTGTGCGCGATTGTCGAAGCGCCGACTCCCCCCTTGGCGCCGACAACGGCGATAATCCGGCCGAGGGGCTTGGCGCCCGGGGTACGGAACAGATTCGATACCGAATGGACGAAATCCACAACCTCGAAAGGCGCAACCAAGTACTCGCTGACGCCGTGCGCGATCAGTTGACGATAAAGAAGGATATCGTTTGTCTTACCCAAGACAATGACTTTGGTCCCTGCATCACAGTATTGCGCAAGCTCTTCGAGTTGTTCTATCAGAGAATTTCGACCGGTCGGCGCCTCCAGGACAATCACATTCGGCGTCGGCGCATTCTTATAGGCTTCGACCGCCGCGGCCGCGCCGCCCATATTCTGCTTGACGTGCGCTTTCGCCATGCGACGATCTGCAACCGCAGTATTGACCAGCGCCGCGATTTCGGGCGTTTCGCAGAACGCCTGGATCGAGACTCGCGGCACCGGATCGATCTGGATGGCGCCGCGATTCACCCGCGGCCCTTCGCCGCTCGCGCGGCCGTCGTCTTCATTGCCCATATTCACTGTCCCCCGCCGACCGTGCCAATTGGAGTCAATCCGGTCGCCCATTTTGTGCCGGGATCAGTGCCGTTGCGAACGTTCTCGATCGCCCTGGTGCGCATGGCCACATCGGAGGGAGCCAATGCCCGCGATTGAACAAGGTCGCGCGGGTCATCGACCTGGGCGGCCAACATCGCCTGGGTCGAGCAGCCGTAATTTGCATATGGTTCGTTCTTCCATCCCGCCACTGACGAGCCCGAAGCAAGGTCGTCCGGCCAAACCCCGCAGGGCGTCGTTACTTCCGCCTTGAGGCCGGTGAACGCCACACGAATTGGGGCCTCGCGATCGAGATAGGGCGGAGCGTACGAGCCGACGCCGACCATGCCCCGAAGCCCGGCGCGCGCAAGGGTCTTGCGAATTTCGTAGACCGCCTTCGCAGTCGGCGTGGTCCGGCCCGGTGTAAAGATCATGATTTCCCCAGACCCGAGGTGTCGATACCGGTCAGCGAATGCGCGCAGGTTCGCTACGGATCGCGCGTCGAGCGCGCCACCGACGGGGTAGACGTCCAAGGTCGTCGGCGCGGAGGCGAGCACGATCGGGTGGCGCGCCTGGAAATCGCCGGGAAAACCAGGGTCGGACGAAGCATAGTCGACCCCGCAACCCGTCAGGGCGCACGCCGCGGCGGCGGCAAGGCCCAAACCGAGAATGCTTGTGTGGAGCGTTCGCGGGCGGTCAGGAAGAGCGGCCATTGGTGCTGTCTTTCTCTTTCAGGTTCCTAATCGTGACCAAGTTTCTTCAGAGCTATTGTGTAATGAAGCCAATTTCACCGCTGTAACCCGGCATTGGTTGGAGCGCGCCGGAAGTCGAATAGATCCGGTTGACGCGACCGAGAAACCAAGCTTGGGGATCGCTGGCTTCTTGAAAATTCTGGTCCGGCCGCACGATTTGGTTCGGGTTGATCGCGTGAACGATGTAGGGCGTCACGACAATCAGCAGCTCCGTCTCATTGCGCTGATAGTCATGCGAACGGAACAGGGCCCCGAGCACCGGAATATTCATCAATCCGGGCAGCCCATTGACCGCCTGTTGGGTCTGAGTGCCGATCATGCCGGCCGAGGCGATCGAACCGCCGGAAGGCAGTTCGACGGTCGTCACATTGTTTCGGGTTCGGAAACCGGGGATCGTAACGCCGCCGGGGAGCGTAATCTGCGTCGAAGCGTCGATATCGGTGACTTCAGTCGCGATTCGCAATTGAATGCGCCCTTCGGAGAGGACGACGGGGGTAAAATTCAAGGTCACGCCGTAGGGCTGCTGTACGAACCCGATTTGGCAGATTCCGGTGGTGCAGGACTCGCTGGTGGCGATGGGAATGGTGCCGCCGGCCATGAATTTCGCACTTTCCCCCGAGACTGCAGTGACCGTCGGCTCCGCTAGAGTATGAGCGACGCCCTCTCGCTCGAAGGCCTGCAAGGTCGCGCTGAGGCTCTGATTCCCCTTGGCCCAGTTCAATGTCGCCTCGGACGCGGCGAGGACGCCGTTGACGGCGAAGGGATTGTCGAGCGTGAAACTTCCGTTCGGCCCGCTGCCGGTCATGTTGACGCCGAGTTGCTTGACGATCTCGCGACGAATTTCGGCGATCGTGACCCGCAGGCTCACTTGGTCCAGCCCGCGGATCGTCAGCGAATTGATCACTTTTCCGTTGGAAGTGTTGGAGGCGGTGATGCCGGCGGCTCCGAAGGAAAACGACCCCGACGACTGATTGACAAAGCCCGATGCGATATCGAGCGCCTTCTGGGCTTCCCCGGCCGACGCCACCGATCCGGTGAGAATGATTGAGTCGGCGACCGTGCGAACGTGGATGTCGTTGCCAGGAATGGCGGCATTGAGAAGACTGGACAATTCTCCCACGTCACGCCCGACGGACACGTCAATGATTGCGATTTTGCGGCCGTCCTTGGCCAACGCGAATATGCTCGTCTGGCCGTTGGCGACCGCGGACACGTAAATCCGTTTGGCCGAGCGCACGATCGCGTTGGCGATCTTGGGGTCGCCAACGTAAATTTCCGCAGCCTCCTCCGGCAAATCGACGATTGTGGATTTGCCGACACCCATCTGCAAATTTTTGACCACTCCGCTCGTAGTCGCCGTCATAGCTTGGGACGCGCCGGTTTTCGCGGCGACCGGAGTCGCGGCGATTCCGACTGTTGCGGCGGCCAAGGCGACGCCGGCCAACGCCGCGCTTTTCCACAAGATCCGAGCAATGGTCATGGATCGAGCCTCGCTCTCGCTGAATGAGTTTTGAATGAGATTCGGTTCACCGGACGGCCTGTTGAGCAGCGCCATAGCGAATGACGGTAAGACCGCCTTTTCCTCCGCTGCTCGACCCAATCACGGTCTTGGTCGGGCCTCCGCTGTCGACGAGACTGCGAAGAGCGAGGTGAAGATTTGAATTGCCGGAGTGTTGGGCCAGAATGATGAGATCGACCTGGTCCGGGTTCAACTCCAGCGTCGCATTCGCGCCTGTGACGACCTTTTTGCCGTTCTGCTCTTCTACGTTCTGTCCGATCGCAAGGACGCGCACGTTGGTGAGAATCGTTTCGGCCCTGACGACTTCAACTCCGCGTTCCTTGGTCGCTTCGTCGTCGCGCGCCAGGCGAACGACGTCGACCCGGTCGTTAGGCAAGATGAAGCCTCCGGCCGAGGAATCGCCGCCATTGTCGATCTTGATCGCCACCGCCCGCATTCCGCTCGGCAAGATCGCCGACATGAACCCGCCCTCTCCGGCCTTGACCAGCTTGTCGTGCCGGATCGGTTCGCCACGAAGGAAGGCGACCCGTGTCATCGACCCCTTGACGTCCGCCATGGGGTCGCCCTGGGACGACTTTGTGATCATGAACTCCGAGATCGCCGTTTTCGGCCATGCCTGCCAACTCACCGATGAGCCGTTGACGACGGTTCCCATCGGTATGTCTTGACTCGCCACCAGCACCTGCTCGACGGCCAGTTTGGGAGCCGACTGGACGACAGGGAGCGGCCGCGCGCTCTGACCTTTGGTCATCAAGACATACGTCGTGCCGAACGCGAATATCGCGATCGCTCCTACTATAACGAGTCTTCGGTTCATGAAACCCCAGCCTCTTATGTACAGGCGGACAATACGTCGTGATTTAGAACCGGCAATCGTCAAATTACGGTTAATTAGACGTATCCAATTCCTTATAAAATTGCTCACGCGACGCTTTGTTTAGCATCAGATGACCTATTTATTAAAGCCAAGTGAATTTGTTATTCCGTACCGTAATTAGCTGGTGAAAAATATATTTTATATAAAGCTTGGATATTGGCCATTTATTTGATAATTATGGATAGTCGATGCGCTTTATGCCATTCCATTGCTGCTACGGCAGGCCAGCGCTTCGAAACACTAGAGTCCCCCCATTCCGGGTGAGCGCCTTGCGACTTGGGTCGGATGTGCGTCGCGAACGACTCGCGCGCTTGATCGGACAACCCGCTTTCACTAAAAGCGCCGATCATCGGCGCCGCCGCTTGAGCGTAAGGCTCTTTTTTCGCGCGGTGTTGGGCCGGAAGATCAAGGAAGCAACATGCGTGTCTTTTACGATCGGGATTCCGACCTCAATCTCATCAAGGGTAAGAAGGTGGCCGTCGTTGGTTTTGGCAGCCAGGGTCACGCCCATCTGCTCAACATGCGCGACAGCGGCGTTAAGGATGTCGCGGTCGCGTTGCGGCCGGAGTCGCCATCGGCGAAAAAGGCTGAAGCTGAAGGGATCAGGGTGACGGATGTCGCCGGCGCCGCCAAATGGGCCGACGTCGTCATGATGCTGACGCCAGACGAGCTGCAGGCCGATATCTACCGCAGCGAACTTGCGCCGCACATGAAGCAAGGCGCAGCGCTGATGTTCGCGCACGGCCTGAACATCCATTTCAACCTGATCGAGCCACGCGCGGATCTCGACGTGCTGATGGTCGCCCCAAAGGGTCCAGGCCATACAGTGCGTTCGGAATACAAGCGCGGCGCGGGGGTGCCTTGCCTGATCGCCATCCACCGGGACGCGAGCGGCAACGCGCATGACCTCGGCCTGTCCTACGCCTCCGCGATCGGCGGCGGCCGCGCCGGCGTCATCGAAACCTCGTTTCGCGAGGAGTGCGAGACCGACCTGTTCGGAGAACAGGTGGTGCTATGCGGCGGCCTCGTCGAACTCATCCGCTCCGGCTACGAAACCTTGGTCGAAGCCGGTTATGCGCCGGAAATGGCCTATTTTGAGTGCCTGCATGAGGTGAAGCTGATTGTCGACCTGATTTACGAAGGCGGCATCGCCAACATGAATTATTCGATTTCCAACACCGCCGAATATGGCGAGTACGTCTCTGGCCCGCGGATCATAACGCCCGGAACCAAGGCCGAGATGAAGCGGGTGCTCGAGGACATCCAGTCCGGCAAGTTCACTCGTGACTGGATGCTGGAAAACAAGGTCAATCAAACCTCGTTCAAGGCGACTCGCGCGCGCGTCAACGCCCATCCGATCGAAGAGGTTGGCGAGAAACTGCGCGCAATGATGCCCTGGATCGGCAAGAACAAGCTCGTCGACAAGACCAGGAATTGAGTCGTCGGCGCCCAGCTTTCGGGGGGTCGCGAGCCGGCGCGCAATTGGTTCCGATTAGCGCTGGACAGCGCTTTGCGCCTTTGCTAATTCGCGGGGCCTCCCTGAGCGCCAGGGCTCTGGCGATTTCGATGGGCGCATAGCTCAGTTGGTAGAGCAGCTGACTCTTAATCAGCGGGTCCAAGGTTCGAGCCCTTGTGCGCCCACCATTGAAATCAACGGCTTAGCAGCGATTTGATGATCGTTGGCGATGTCGTTATGGTCGCCTGCCGAGACCGAAAGACGGACGCTGTCGAGGCGGACCAGTCGACGGGGGCCGGTGACAGCATGCGCGCGAATCAAACGCCCGACGCGGAAAGAGGACAGCGCACATGTACTTATACGTTGAACTCTGGAACGCCAGAGCCTCGTGGCTAGGGCTCGGACCCGACGATCGCGCCGCTTTCATGAAGAAGGTGGACCAACTCTTGAATGAGCTGATGTCGGATGACGTGAAGCTCATTGGCTGCACGATGAATGACGGAAGCACCGCTCCTCGTCTCGATTACCGCTATGTCGCGGTCTGGAAGATGAAGGATATTACCGGCACGCATAAGGTCGCCGACGGCACGGCGCGCATCGGCTGGTACGAATACTTCGACCAGGTGAACATCGGCGGCGACTGGGTCGATGCGGGCGCCCTGGTCAAAGAGATGATGTCGCTCTAACCCAATGCCATTCCGTTAGCTTTCGCCGCCTCCGATCATGTTCGGCGGCGGGCGTTGCAGGCTTGGACCGAAGCGATCCGGATGGTCCAGGTTGGAGACGGATCGCGCTCCGGAAGCGCCAAGGCCCCAGTCGGCGACGCGTGGGAGCCCCTCCTCAAGCGACAGGGCCGCCCGCGCGGCGCCGCGACGCTCGCCGGGTCGGCGCTTCGTCAGCGGCGCCAGGACCGGGTGCGTCTGACGCGGCGCCCTCGCGGGTCTCCGCGTCAAATGGCGCAATAGATGAAGCCGCTCGATGCCGGCCGAAGCGCCTCATATATTCGACTTCCTGGTCAGACTTTTCTAAGCGTGGTGGTGCGATTTCTTGGGGAGCGTCATGTAAGGATAGCTGGTTGTCGGAGGAAGAGCGTACGGGAAGGCCGGCAGCAGCTTTTGGGGATTCGAACGTGGAAAAGGCGGGTCAGACGAAGCCGGGATATAACAGAACGGGTTTAGCCTAACGATCATCCAGAACACCGCGTCTTCCGCCAGGTTACGCCCATTCGGATATTCTTGCGGCTGTGACGGGTCATACGTCAGGATGTCGGGCAGGAAGAAATCCGCCCACGCCTCGTCCGCCTGAATCTGTTGCAGCCGATATCGGAACGCATGCGCATAGTTGGCGCGGTCGTCCGCCGGCTTCGTTTCGTTGTAGGTTTGCTTTTGGACGCCGTAAGGATAGGAAGCGGGATTGCGGCCGGTAGGGGGATTTGGCAGGAAGATCGCGGTGATCGAGGCCCTGCCCGCGCGGTCCAGAGCCGCGCCGTCGGTCGCGTTGGACGTGACGCTCCAGGCGCGAATCTTCTTGCCCCTCAAGTCCGGCACCTCGAGTGCGACAATCGTGACGTTCGTCGGGCCGAATGTATCCTGTGCGCTTCCGTCCGTTGGGAGGCCATCGGCGCTGAGAGCGAATTTCAGATCGTCGGACACCGGCGAGATCAGACCGCGAAAATCGAAGAAGAACGGATCCTGTCGAGGACCGACGAACAGCATCTCGCCCTCCGGCCCTTTGATCACGGTGGGCTCAGCGCTTCCGTACGCCGTGCTCTCGCCGGTGGCGATCACTTCGCCGACGGGCAAGTTCGAATCTGCGTCCTTGCCGCGCGCCTTCCGCAGCGTGACCCGCTGTGTTGGAACATTGCCCTCCACCGTGATCTTATAGGACAAGTCGGCGACGGCGTCGCCGTCGAGATCGACCTTGAACTCATAGACTGCCGCCGCATCCAGATGAATCTCCGAGCTGACGCGGGGATCGGGATCGGTCAGCGGATTCAAGGAAATCATGAAGACGGGGCCGCCGCTTTCGCCAGGCCAGAGAAAAAAATCCCCGATGTCGATCATCGGACGGTCGTCGACGAATTGCGAATCTTTGTGATCAGACATGTGGCGCTTCCTCTTTGAAATCAGCGACGACTATCTTTGGTTTCCTCGCCTCGGCAAACTTGTCTCGAGAGTTCCGAGCTTCGACTTCCCGCAGCGCGCTTCCGGCCGCGTCCTCACGCTCCGAGGGGCGCCTCGAGCAACCAGGAGCGGTCGGATTTCCAGCCCTTTCTGAATCGCCCCAATGCCGACGCCGATCGTCTCGCGTCTCCCTTATCATCCAATCTCGGGCGCGCGAGCGATCAATGCTCGCGCCGCCCGGCGGCCCTACGACGTCCTTCCATGGTGTAAATCATTGATCTGCTTTAAAACCTCGGCGCGCAGAATGTCCTCGATCGTCTTCAGGAACCCGTCCTGGGGGTTCTCCTCGTCCTCGGTGAACCAAGGATCCATTTGCGTGCTGATGTTGAAATCGATAGCCGGGAAGCCCGGAGCGCACACGTGCTCCCGGCTCGCATTCACCCCGAGGCGAGAGAGAAAGCTTTCGACGAAATCGGGGCCGTAGCCGGAGACGCTGAAGCTCGAAGAGGTGAAAATAAGCTTGGCGTCAGAGGGATTCCTGAGCTTGTCCCCGTCGGGCATCATGCTGAACGTCATATACAGATTGTTGTTGAGATCATTGAGCCGGTCGATGTCCTGATTCCAGGACCCGTCGGCGTTCCTGAAGTTGACGGCCCAGCTCTGAATCGTCTGGTCGCTGCCCAGCTGCTTGAAGAATTCATAGTGCGGCCCGTTGACGATTTCGCGATTGGACTTCCCCACGAACCACTCGCGCATGTCCCGGAGCTGCTGCTCGATCTTCGCGGGAGAGAGACCCTCCTTCTCGGCGGGGATGCGCTGAACGAAGGCGATGCGGAACGGGTCGTCCGGGCGCGCTATCGTGCGCAGCCGGCAATAGAGCTTCTTGCTGGAGAAGATGCATTGCTCGAGCAATTTGCCATAACCCTGCCGCGTCGGCCGGATCGCTTTGTGGGACATGTAGACGGCCGCGGCGGCGGCGCCGGGCTTGCTGCCTTCGATGCCGTACACGCCGACCGTCGGGTCCGCCGTGCCATGAAAAACGACTGGCGACTTCAACGACACCAGGTTGCGCATGTTGCTGTCGCGATAGCAGAGGCCGCCGGCGGGATAAGGAATGTAGCCCGCCTTGTGCGGATCGACGGTGATCGAGTTGGCCAGGCCGAGAACGAGATACTGTTTGGAGACCTCCTTGCTCATTGGGGTTTCCGGAATGGGCGGGAGCGCAAAGTTGGAGCGGAATGGGCGAGCTTCGGACCGCCTCGCGGGCTGCGCGGGGGCGTCGTCGCGGAGCATCGATGCGAAGTAGCCGCCCCAGGCCGCGTCCGCATGAATGGTGAACTCGAGGCCTCGTTCGCGAAACTCGTCGCGCAGTTCGACGATATCGTGAAGCGGATCGACGGCGCTCTCCTCGGTCGAGCCCATCACCGCGACCGTGGTTATGACAGGAGTGGCCGTGTCCAGCGCCTTCTGCAGATAGGCGCGCAATGTCCTGGGGTTCCCGTCCAACCGGTTCGCGGCGTCGACTTCCTGCCGCGCATCGAGGTCGACATGCACATCCCATAGCTGATTGGTTCCGACCCCTAACAAGGCCGCAGCCTTGGGCCACGAGTAATGGTTCGTCGCCGGGGAGGTCATAACCGGCAAGTTCTTGAGTCCCCGGCTCAGAATATATTCATGACAAGCTCCCGCCATACCCAGCGCGGAAATGGTGTACCTGCTCATGTACGAAGCAAGGTCGCTGGGGTCGATGTCCGTCTGATCCTCGACGAGCGTCGGAAGGTCGACCACCACATCGATCGGGAGGTTCAGGAGCTCCCAGGCGGAGCAATTGGCGAGGATCTTCTTGCGCCCATCGAGGAGGGACACTTCGAGCCCGAGGATGGGCGCCGCGTCCGGCACGTTGCGCGCAGCGGCGAGCAAGGCGGGCGGAAAGAACTTGAGATTCCGCGCCATCCATAGACCTTCCATGTTGGCGACGGATCCATCGCAGGTGATGTGTCCCCATGGTCGCTGCGGCTTCTTCGCGTTCTTCGGGTCCGCCGCCGTGGATGTGTCGGTCGGAACAGCGTAGCCCAGCATGCGGCAGAGATCGTCGCCAACGGCGATCTCCATCATCGTAGTGACAGGTGAAGCCTCGGCGGCGACGTTATTCTGATTGTAGAGCATCGCCGCGAAATAACCGGCGAGCCCCGGGATCGTGACGTCCCAAAGCATGTGCCCCTGGCTGCGCATGCTAAAGAACGCGCCCGATTCCTTGAGTGCGCTCAGCACCCCATCGAAGTCGTCGCGAATCTCCGCGACCGAGCGCTTGTAGCTGGGCGTCTCTTGCATCTCGTAAGTAATGAACCGCGGGTCTTGCGGGTAAACATCGTGTCGGAATTGGAGGTGCGCCTCCAGCGCGCTGTGGACGAGTTCGTGTAGCAGCTTGCCGTTCTCGCCCTTGGGACCAAGGAACCAGGCCGTGACGGCGTGGGCGCCAGCGCCGTCCAGGCGAATTGCGTGTTTGTCACGCAGCGCGACTGAAATGTCCGCGAGCTTCGATCTGAGATTTTCCCGCATTGGGTATCCTTTGGCGTTGCAAACCAGCTTTTTCGATTCTCAGTCAGTTTGATTTTCTGGCGACGAAGCGCGCATCAACTCACCTCCGATTTCAATTGAGCGCCAGGGAAAACCATCGCGATCGCCGGGCGGCGCGGAGCGCAGATCGCCAAGAGCCGGGCAAATACGGCAATTGTCGCGGACATCTTCAATGACATCGGCTAAGAGAGCCGTCGCTTTAGCTCGTCGGTCTCAGGCGTGCTCCCGTCGATTAGATGCCGGTGGTGGCGCAGATGAAGCGGGTCGTTTGGTTCAAGCCCGGACAAGATTTCGGCCGCGCTGACAGCGGTGCGGGCGGCCAGCATTGAGACCCCGGCGTCCTGCGCGGTGCGATGAGCGAACCGAAGCGTGGGCTCGAAATCGGTCTTCCCGGCCTGATGGCCGATCACGGCGCTCAACCGGTACAGCTCCGGCGACCACCACCGCTCGCCGGTGCGCTCGGCGATCTCCAGTCCGTCTGATACCGCCAGCGTCGCTGCATGGACTGCGCCCCTCGCCAGCTGAACCTCCGCCAGAAGGCCTTGATGCAGAGGCAGAGCGAGGCGGGCGCCGGTCTTCTTTCGCAGTTCGAGTCCGGACAGGACGCTGTTTATGGAGGCCTGCGCGTCGTCTCGCATCAAAGCGCGGCCTAGGAAAATCATCCCATAAGCCTCGTAGTGAGGGAGCTTTGCCGCGCGCGCCAGTTCAATCTCCTCGCGGGCCATCGCCTTGGCTCGAACATTGTCGCCAAGAAAGACCGCCAGTCCGGTGACATAATTGAGCGCATGCGCGCGGCTGACCGGATGGTCCAGCGTCTCGGCCAATGACAGCATCTGGTCGCCCATAACGGCTGCGGCAACCGCCTCGCCCTTCAGCCAATGGAGCCAGCAACGGTGCGACATTGCCAGAATGGCTGGATCCAGGCCGTGAACAACTCGGTGACGGGCATGGGCGATGGCGTCATATTTGCCGATGGCGCCGTCGAGCATCGACGCCGCCTCTATCGCCCTGCCTTGAAAGAACCGGATCGTGCCAAGCCATGCGGACGCCTCGAGAAGCTCGTCGTTGTCGGACCGTCTGACGGCGATGCCGAACGCGTTCTGCGCCAACTTGGAGGCCTCCTCGATCTGCGCCGTCACCAAGTAGTACGCCGTCAGGCCATGCACCGCATCGAATACTTCCGCGCCTTCGCTCGCGGACGCGCAGAGAGTCCGCGCCCGGCGGTAGTTGTCCGCAACCTCTTCCGACCCGTAGCCGCGGGCCGCAATCAACGACGGGCCAAGCAGAAGTCGAAGGCGAAGTTCATCCTTGCGCCGCACTTCCGCGTCGCGCAGGGTCTTGGTCGCCTTCAGCGCCATGGTTAAGTGGTTTATCGCCTCGGAATGCGCCGATCGGGTGGACGCGGCGCGCGCGGCCTCTGCGAACAAATTCGCCAACTCCTCGAAACGTTGCGCCTCGAAGAGATGGATCGCGACCACTTCAGGGTTGCGCTCGAGGATTTCGCTGTAATGCTCCGGCAAGGCGTCGGCGATCGCAGCGTGGATCGAGCGCGTCGTCGCACGAAGGATCGATCGATAGGCGGCGTCGCGGATCAGCGCGTGCTTGAACTTGAGCCTCCCCGTCTGCTGCGACTGCATGACCAGGCCCGAGTTGATCAGATCGCCCAGATCTCGATGCAAGCGCGCCTCGTCGAGGCCGACAATCCGCTTCAACAATCCAACGTCGAATTCCCGGCCGATCACCGAGGCGACCTGAGCCACTCGCTTCGCCGGCCCTAGGCGATCGAGGCGACCGATCAGAACGCCCTGCAGCGTTAGAGGGATGTCGGCGCCGAGATCGACAACGCCGCTCAACGCCTGGGTCAGTTGCCCGCTTTCGCGCAGCGTCCGGACCAGCTCCTCGACAAAAAGTGGGACGCCGCCGGACCGTTCGACCAACCAATCGGCAATCTTGGTCGGCGCGTCCGCGGCGCCGAGCAGCGCGCGGACCATCTCGACGACAACTGCGCGTTCCAGCGGATGAACAGAAATATATTCTACTGTGTCGTGCGTGAACCATTCCGGCTGAAGCTCCGGCCTGAGTGTGACGATGACGAGAAGTGGTTTCTCGGCCACCCGTCTTGTAAGCCGGGCGAGGAACTCCAAAGTCGATGGGTCCGACCAGTGGATGTCCTCGATAACGAGCAGAGCTGGCGACTTGCCAGCGAAATCGAGCACAAAATCGACCACGGCGTTCAACAGGGCCTCTCGCTCCGAATCCGTGGAGCCATAATCCTCCGCGCGGATCCCAAGCGCCGCACGAAGGCTCTTCCGCCCGTCGGCCGAAAGGATGCTGCGTATCGGATCGAAAGGCGTTGATTGTGTATGGGGCGCGCAGGCCGCGTGAAGCGCCGGCCAATTGGCGGTCATGCGGGTCGTCACCAACTCCACCAACCGGGATTTGCCGACCCCCGCCTCTCCGCAAATCACCACAATTCGACCGCTGCCGGCCAAGACGTCGTTGCGGATCGCCTCCAGTTTCTCCAGCTCCGCCATGCGGCCCACCAGCGGCGTTCGGCCGGCGATGTCGTTTGCCTCGATGCGCGAGGTGGCGCCGGTCGCGTCGATGATTTGATAGGCCGTGATCTGGCGCGAGATGTTCTTGAGCTGCTGTGAACCCCGCGCTAGCGTTTTGAAATATCCTGTCACGAGCCCGTGAGTGTCGCCGCTGATCAGCACTGTTCCTGGATCCGCGAGCCCTTCCAAGCGAGCAGCGATATTCGGGGTCTCGCCAACGATGTCGGCGGCTTCCTTTCGATTGCCGGCGCCCATTTCGGTAATCACCGCCAAGCCCGTATGAATCCCGATTCGCGCATCAATCTCGACGCCGTAACTGTCCATGATGTCGGTCCGGCGCTCCTTGATCTGCTGAATGATCGTCAGAGCGGCGTGAATCGCCTGGCGCGGCGCTTCATCGGTCGCGTCAGGGTAGCCGAAATAGACCAAAACGCCGTCGCCCATGAACCGAGCGATCAAACCGCCGGCCGTGGTGACCGCTTCGCCGACGATACGCTGATACCAGCCAAGGATTTCCTGCATCTCCTCCGGGTCAAGGAGTTCAGCCATTTTCGACGAGCCGACGAGATCACAAAAGACAACGGTTACAGTGCGGCGCTCCGCCTCGAAGCGCAGCTCCGCGGGGCCATCGGTCGTCTTCCGGCGCCGATTGATACGGGCGCGCAGACCCAAGGCTTCCGGATGATCGGGGCAAATGGCGAGAATCTGCGAGGTCAGGTCGAACGCCTCGTCCCATTGCTTTCGATCGATTGCGGCATCGGCGCGATCAAGCAGAATGACGATGCGTCCGTCCGTCTCGGTTGAGACGTGGTTCAATCGCTCTCTCCCGACACGTCTGTCGCCACAAACAGCGACCCTGCGCGCGCCGATTTCTAACACATTCGTGCATCAAACACGACGTCCGCGCGCAACGACCGTCAATTTGCGACTCTTCGAATTTTCTCAGACGGCCGCTGCGGCCATGGGAAGCGCTTATGCGCCCCTCTCGTGTCCCGGACTATGTAACCGACCTGCCGAAACAGTTGTTTCCGCGCAATGCACAGGTTCGATAAGTGTCTAGGAAGAAGGCGACGGCGCGCCCGCCGGAGTCGTGCTTCTATCGCCGAGTCAATGTCGCAGAGACGCAAAGGCCGGGTGGAAAACATTGCCGCGCCGAGCGCCAATGGCGCTCTTAGACGTTTCCTTGGCGCTCATTGTGATCTGCGCATGGCGGTGATGGAGCCGCTCATGGCCCGCGGGTCGCGCATCGGCCAGCGGCCCGAGTTGGCGAGGACCAAAAAATCGCCGACGATGCGGTTGAACTGGTCGGGGTCTTCGACGTTGAGGCCGTGGCCGCAATTCGGCATCACCGCCAGCCCCGCGGAAGGAATGGTTTCCTTCATGAGAATGCCGGGCGAGAGGCAAGGCCAGTCCTCGTCGCCGGTGAGGATCAATGTCGGCGCCGTCAGCGCCTTCATCTGGTCCTTGAGGTCATACAGCGAGGGCCGCTCGCGCTGCACGCCAAGCTGCGTGTTGGCTGATCCGACGGCGGAATGCTCAGCGAGCTGGCGCTTGAATTCGGCGAAGGCGCGCGGGCTCTTGTTCTCCAGCTGCACCCGTGTCGGCCCGTAGGCGTAGCCCGCGGCGAACTTTTCCATGCCCTGTTCCCGCATGAAGGCCGCCATGTCGGCGCTGTCGGCGCGGAAACCCTCCCGCTTAGCGGGATCGGCCCCATAGCCGCAGCCGGCGATCGTCAAGGAGCGGGCGCGCGGCGCGTGCCGGAAGCCGAAATGCAGCGCGGCGAACCCGCCCATGGAAAGGCCGACCACATGGGCGCGGTCCAGCTGCAAATGATCGAGCACGGCGGCGATGTCGCCGGCCGCGCGGTTCTGCGAATACTTCCCCACGTCCTCGGGCGCGTCCGACGGCGGATAGCCGCGGGCGTTGTAGGCGATGGCGCGGTAGCGCTGGCCGAAATGGCGCAGCTGCGCCTCCCAGCTCCTGAGGTCGCCGGCGAATTCGTGCGCGAAGATGACGGGCGCGCCGGCGCCTGTCTCCTCGAAATAGAGTTTGACCCCGTCATCGGCAGTGGCGTGCGGCATGTGACCCTCTGGTTCAGCGCGGGAGGACTCTCGGGTGATACTGGCATTCTGCAAAGGGGGCGGGACATCAACGCGGGCGCTTCGCCCGCCAGCGCGTTCGAAACGGTGACCGACGAAATCCGGCAGGAAGACCCGAATCCATAAAATTCGGCTTGCACGATGAAACGGGGCGAAAGCGACGGGCCCCGGGAAGCTGCTGTAGATGCACCGCGCAGGCCCGCCATTGCTAGAGATTTTGGCCGAGAATCGCGATCGTCACTGCGTCGGTCACCGCGCGCGTCGTCGCTGCGCCGCCGAGGTCGGGCGTGTGCAGCGACGTGTCCGAGGTGACGCGCTCGATCGCGCGCATCAAGCGATCCGCCGCAGCCTTTTCGCCAAGGTGTTCCAGCATCAGCGCCGCAGTCCAGAACGAGCCGATAGGATTGGCGATCCCCTTTCCGGCGATGTCGAACGCCGACCCGTGAATCGGCTCGAACATCGAAGGGAACTGGCGCTCCGGATTAAGATTGGCGGTCGGCGCGATTCCGAGCGAGCCAGCCAACGCCGCCGCGAGATCGGACAGAATGTCCGCATGGAGGTTCGAGGCGACAATCGTGTCGAGGCTCGCCGGCTTGGCCGTCATGCGCATCGTCATCGCGTCGACCAGCATCTTGTCCCATGTGACGTCAGGAAATTCGTGCGACACTTCGGCGCCAATCTCGTCCCACATCACCATCGCGTGACGCTGCGCGTTCGACTTGGTCACAATGGTGAGCAATTTGCGCGGGCGCGAGCGCGCCAGCGCAAAGGCGAAACGGAAGATCCGTTCGACGCCGGCGCGCGTCATGATCGATACATCGGTGGCGACCTCGCAAGGCAGGCCTTGATGCACGCGTCCGCCGACGCCGGCATATTCGCCCTCTGAATTCTCGCGCACGATCACCCAGTCGAGTTCCGGACCGCTAACCTGGCGCAGCGGACTGACGATCCCGGGCAGCACGCGGGCTGGACGAACATTGGCGTATTGGTCAAACGACTGACAAATCGCCAGGCGCAGGCCCCAGAGGCTAATGTGGTCCGGCACGTCCGGGGCGCCGACCGCGCCGAAATAGATCGCGTCGTGGGCCCTTATTTGCTCGCGGCCGTCGCGCGGCATCATCAGGCCGGTCGCGCGATAATAGTCGGAACCCCAATCAAATTTATCGAAGGCGAATTCGAACCCGCCCTCGCGTTGCGCAAGCGCCTCAAGGATCTCGAGGCCGGCGGGAATGACCTCCTTGCCGACGCCGTCGCCAGGAATGACCGCAACCCGATATCGCCGCATTGGATGGGTTCCAGAGATTGCGCGAGGCCCTCGTGATCGCCTCGCTGGTAAATGGCGGTCATCCGACCGGCGATAGAAACGTTAGCGTGTGGATGGCCTCGGAGCTAGCGCAGCCGGCGCGGCTGGAGGCTTTGCGCCCGCGCCTGCGCAACTCGGCCGCGAAAAAACTCAACAAGTTGCCTTGCGGCTCTATGATGCATTGCAGCAATTTCCTTGTGCAACGCACTATTTCGTGTTAGAGGGCGTCGTCAGTCTAGGGAAGCATCGTTCAGGGACCCGGAACACGGAGATCCCATGCGGCATTTCAATGTGCAGAACCGACACGAAATAAGAGACGCCAAGCCCGGCACGTGGGCGACGGTCTTAGGCAGCGACTTCGAGACATTCGGCGAACTGTCGAGGAATGGTTTTCATCTCATCGACATGAGCGGCGAGGTTTGGACCATGCGCCGCGGCGCGTAATTGACGGCTAGCGCCCGCCGCAGCGCGGCGCCCATCGCAAGCGGTCATCGGTCCCGGGAAGCGCGTCGAAATTCAACCGAATGGCCGTCGGGTCCGGCCAAATGCGGCGGTGCAGCGTCCCGATTGTGCGGAACCGATATTCCCGCGACGTCGCTTTCTCCCGCGGGCGGGAGAAGGAAAAATCAAAAGCCCTCCGGCCTGCCGACCACCGTCGTATGCAGCGCCCCGTCGCCGAAGGCGCGGCGGGCGGCGCGGCGGACGCTCTCTTTCGTCACCGCGGCGATCTCCCGGTTGCGCTCATTGAGCCATTCGGGCGGCCGGCCCTCGAGCTGGATGTGGACCAGCTGGGAGGCGATCTTGACCGAGGTGTCGAAGCGCAAGGGATAGGACCCGATGAGATACGTCTTGCCCTTCTCCAGCTCCTCCTCGTTGAGGCCGTTGAGCGCGACGTCGCGGATCTCGTGGGCGGCGACGTCGAACGACTCGCGCGCCCGCTCGTTCTTGGTGGTGGTGCCGCCGTAAAAGTAGGCGCCGTGGTCGAGGGCGTAGAAGGCGCCGAACACGGTATAGGCGAGGCCCCGCTTCTCGCGCACTTCGCGGAACAGCCGCGAGGTCATCGAGCCCGATCCGCCGAGCACGTGGACGGCGACCATGCTGGCGATATAGTCCGGATCGTCGCGGTGCAGGGCTGGCCGACCGAAGCGGATGGTCGATTGCGGCACGTCGAGATCGATGGCGTCGATCGCGCCCAATCCCGCAAAGGCCGCCTCGGCGACCGGGGTCAGATCGGCCTTCGCCGGCAGGTCGGCGAACACCTTATCGATGAGCTTCGCCGCGCCCTTTTCGTCGATCGCGCCGACGACCGCGATCATGAGCTGATCGCGCGCCAACTGGCGCTTGGCCGCCGTGACGAGATCGATCCGCTCGATGCGGGCCAAGCTCTCGAGCGCGCCGCCGACCGGCTGACCATAGGGGTGGCCGGGAAAGGCCTTCGCGCGCCAGTTGCGGTTGGCGACCGAGCCTGGATCGTTGGCGTCGTGGCGCAGGCGCGCATTGGCGTATTCGCGCGCGCGCTCGAACGGCTCCTCGTCGAACCGCGGCTCGTTGACCGCGAGGCGCAAGAGTTCGGCGGCGCGGTCGAGATTTTTCGTCAGCGTGCGCATGCGGCCGCTCACGTGATCGCGGTCGCAGTGAAACGACATCTCGACCGCTTTCTCGTCCAGCGCCCGCTGGAAGCCTTGCGAATCGAGGTCCCCCGCGCCTTCGTCGAGCAGTCCGGTCATCAGCATGCCGGCGCCGGCCTTGTCAGCCGGATCCTGCGCAGCGCCCCCGCGCATCGCGAATTCGAGCGAGACCAGTGGAACGGTCGAGGATTCGACGTGCCAGACTTTCAGCCCGCGCGGAGTCACGATGGGCTCCACGTTGACGGCGGACTGGGCGGGCGAGACGACGATGTGCTTCTGCATGGGCGTTTCCAAAGTCTTGGTCGTTGGCATTTCATTAGACGCCGCCACCGGCGACGCCGAAGCGAGAAATTCAGCGTCCTTACGCCGCTTGGCTTTCCAACGGCAGCAGATGGCCAGTCACGGCGGGCTTGTGGACGAGCCAGCGGCGGGCCGCCTCGATCACAGCCTCGGCCGTGACCGCCTCGATTCTCGCCGGCCATTGCTCGACGTCCTCAAGCGTCTGGCCGACCGCCAGCGACGAGCCGTACCAGCGCGCGAGATCGGACTGGCTGTCGCGGGCGTAAATCGCGTCGGCGACGAGGCGCGTCTTGGCCCGCTCCAGTTCGCCCGCTTCGACGCCCGCGGTCAGGAACTTCGCCAGCGTCCGGTCGAAGGCCTTGTCGAGCGTCTCCAGCGAAACCTCGGGCGCGGGCGTCACATTGAAGATGAACCTGCTCTGGTCGAGCGCGGCGCCGTGGTAATAGGCCCAGGCCGAGACCGCGAGCTTCTCCTCCATCACCAGCGCGCGATAGAGAAGGCTGGTCTGCCCGCCGCCGAGAAGATGGGCCGCGACTTCGAGCGCCTCCGCTTCGCCCGGCGCCGCGGTGCGGCAGGACGGCGCCAGATAATGGCGCTGCCAGTTCGGCTGTTCGACCTTGCCGTCGGCGACCGTGACCAGCCGGTTGGCCACCGTCGGCGGCTCCAGCGGGCGGCTGCGCTCTGGCTTCTTGCCGCGCGGCTTGATCCGGCCGTAGGTTTCCTCGGCGAGCGCGCGCGCCTCGCCCGGCTCGACGTCGCCGGCGACCACCAGAATCGCGTTTTCGGGCGTATAGAAGCGCCGGTAATAGGCGAGCGCGTCCTCGCGCTTTAAGCCCTCGATCTCGTGCCCCCAGCCGATGATCGGGATCCCGTAAGGGTGGTGGGTGAAGAGCGCCGCCTGGACCGCCTCGCCGAGTTGGGCGCCGGGGTCGGTGTCGCAATGCATGCGCCGCTCCTCGAGCACGACGTCGCGCTCCGGCCCGACGATTGCGGCGGTGAGGGTTAGGCCGGTCATCCGGTCGGCCTCGAACTCCATACAGGCCTTGAGGCGCTCTTTGGCGATCTGCTGGAAATAGGCGGTGAAATCATTGCCGGTGAAGGCGTTTTCGTGGCCGCCGACGTCGGCGACGAATTCGGAGAATTCGCCCTTGGGATGGCGCTTGGTGCCCTTGAACATCAAATGTTCGAGGAAATGGGCGATCCCCGACTTGCCCGGCGGATCGTCGGCGGCGCCGTTGCGATACCAGACCATGTGCGTGACGACCGGCGCGCGGTGATCCGGGATCACCACCATTTCGAGGCCGTTGGCGAGGGTGAAATGGGCGACGTGCGCCGATGAGGCAGTGGGTGACGACATCGCAATCCGTTTCGGTTGTTCGAGTCATGCCACGATGGCTGCGGCGCGGCGCGATCGTGACGATTAAGCGACATATAAGGCGCATTTCCGCGTCCCGCCAGTCGTACGGAGGGCGGTGGAGGGCCGGGCGCTGGCCCGCCTTCGTTCTCTACCGATCCTCGGCCCGGTCGACCCAAACGACGCGGCTCGCGCCGACGAGATCGAGATCGAGCGTAACCCGCCGCGCCGGCGCCCGCGGCGCGCGCGACAGGCTGGAGACCGCGCGGTCGGCGAGCGTCGCCGGCTCGCTCACCGAGGCGGGCCGCCGGGACGCGATCAGACGCAACAACGCGAGACGCAGCCTCGCTATCGAACCAGCGCCTGGAGGTCTTGGCCGCGACCGCGGGGTCCGCGACCTCGCGCTGGGTCCATTTCATGAACTCGCCGATTGATCGGGTCTTATAGGTCATCGGGAATTCCCTTTTCCCTCATCACTCATTAGATAAAGCAAGCAAGGATTTTGTATTTTCGGCGCATTCCACCCTCAATTCCCTTTGCAGTTATGTCTAACCCACAAAGCGGCGATTTGCGGCATGAGTTGGCTGACGGGCCTGTCGCCGATTCGAGGCCATCGCGAATCCTGTCACGTCCGAATCAGCCAAAGAATAAGGAGCAACCATGTCAGCCGCGCTTGTCGTTTTGGTGGGCGGAGTGCTTCCGGCGGTGTTCTGGGGGGTGACGGCGGTCTTCCAGAAGCAGAGCGCGCTCCATCAGACCGGGCCTGCGTATTATTTGGTTGCGTTCGGTCTGGTGATCGCGCTGGCCGGGTTGGTCGCGAGCTGGATCTCGCGCGGCGCGCCCTGGACCGGCCAGGGCCTCGGCTATGCAGCGCTGGCCGGGGTGACGTTTTCGCTCGGCGCGGGGCTGATCAGTTTCGCGCTGTGGCGCTTTCAGGCGCCGCTTGCGAAGCTGGCGCCGATCTGGAGCTGCAACGTTCTGGTCAAGGTCGCGATCAGCGCCTCGCTGCTCGGCGAGGCGGGTCAGCTCAATCTGGCGCGACTGGGCTTCGGAACGGTCTTCATCGTCGCCGGCGCGCCGCTGGTGACTTACGCCTGATGGGAGAACGGATGCTTCGCGAACTTTCGAGACAATTCCTTTTGGAAAACCGAAAGCTGTGCTAATCTCTTTCTCGCCAAGAATGAGGCGATCGACGGTCAGTGCGCCAATGCAACGGCGGTCGCGGCCGGCATGGCGTGGCGCGGATCAGTCACATATGGAGTTTGATATGATCGTGGACGACGACGCCGCCGCGAAAGCCCTTGGGCAAGTCGCCGCGTTTGGCCGACACCCGATACGAGGTCAGGGCCGCGGTCGATGCGGTATGAAGCCATTGGCCCTTGCCGGCGACGCGAAAGCCGGTTTCGTCGAGATGGCGCACGGGAGCTTGCGCCGCCAGCGCGGCGATCCGCGCCGCCACAGCCTCAAATTCCTCGGCCTTCCTTTTGCCCCAGGCGACGACGCTGTCCGGGCAAAGCGTCGCGGCGCCGAACAGGTCGGCCATCGCCTGCGCCACCCGATCTTCGGGAAGGAGCTGCTGAACGCTGAGATAAACCGACGCCGCTCTGACGCGCGGGCCATACTGAGCCGGCGCGATCACCCCCTCGGGGAACAACGCCGTGGTCTGGCCGCGGCAGTGCGCGCAGCGATAAATCATCGCCTGATGTTCGGTGACCTCCAGTCGCGGCTCGGGCAGATCAAACACCTGCCTCTTCTCAACTCCCGTGATCATCGCCGTCGTCAGCCCGGCCAGGCAATGGCGACACGCTTCGGCCTCATGCCGCTCGGTCACATCGGGCTTCGCCGCCTGCTTCAACGTGCCGCCGGCATGGCCCGCTTGCCCGCCGCTCGTCTTGTCCGACTTGCCGCGCGTGCTGCCGGCGACGCGCGGCGGCTTCCTCAAGCCGTCGCTCGACGGCGGCTTGCCGCTGTTCGAACTGTTCTTGTCCAGCTGACGCCGAAGGTCGGCGACCTCTTGGCGCAACGCCGCGTTCTCCGCCCGCAAAACCTCAATCTCACGCTGCAGCGCGGTAATCAGGTCGCGAATTCTCGGGTCGGAGAATCATCCATACCTTGACTCATGTTTCCCCACCCCGCGTCCCGGAAAATCGCACGCCCTCAGTCATTTTCCCAAAAACTGTTGCTCATGAGACTCACCCCCACCTTGGGAGTTAAAACCTTTCCTTGGAATTCGCCGTAAGCCCTTGAAAAGTCCGGTTTCGGACGAGAAAATCCAAGCGAATCCAAGCATTTTTTCTCTTGGATTTCCTTGGTTTTTATTGGCCCGGCTTGGTTTTTCTTGGAATAATTTGGCGAGCTTCGGCGGACAATCGGGTCTGGGCCGATAACACAATTACAAAATGTTTTTAAGGCGTCGGGTCGGGCCGGGCCTGCTTCCCCGTCACTTCCGCCCGCACGATCCGCGCCCCTTCGACCATCGCCTTCATCTTGCCGAACGCCGCCTCGCGCGGCAGGTACTTGAGCCCGCAGTCGGGCGCGACGATGATGTCCTCCGCCTTACGGTAGGCGAACGCGCGCCGGATGCGCGCCGCCACCGTCTCCGGCGTCTCGATCTCAGGCGTCGAGAGGTCGATGACGCCGAGGATGATCTTCTGGTCCGGCAGGTCGGCCAGCACCGCGCAGTCGAGATTGGACTGCGCCGTCTCGATCGAGACCTGCTGGCAGCGGCAGCCCCTGAGCTGCTTGAGGAACGAATAGGCGCTCGGCCGTTCATGGATGATCGCGGCGTAGCCGAAGCAGATATGCACCGCGGTCGCGCCGACGACGCCGTCGAGCGCCCGGTTCAGCGCCGCGAGACCGTACTCTTCCGCCGGACCGGGCCGCGCCTGCATATAGGGCTCGTCGATCTGGACGATGTCCGCGCCGGCCGCGAACAGATCCTTGATCTCGGCGTTGACCGCGTCGGCGTAGTCCATCGCCGCCTCGGCGACGTTCGGGTAAAAGTCGTTCTGCGCCTGCTGGCTCATGGTGAACGGACCCGGCACCGTCATCTTGACCGTGTGGTCTGTGTGCTTGCGCAGGAAGTTCAGGTCGCCGACCTCGACCGCATGCTTGCGGCGGATCTTGCCGACGATGCGCGGCGCCGGATTGGGATGGCCCGAGCGGTCGAGCGCGACGCCCGGGTTGTCGATGTCGATCCCCTCGAGCGCGGTCGCGAAGCGGTTCGAATAGCTTTCGCGCCGGATTTCGCCGTCGGTGATGATGTCGAGCCCGGCGTCCTCCTGCGCCCTGATCGCGAGCACCGTCGCGTCGTCCTGCGCCTCGGCCAGATAGGGCTCGGAAATGCGCCACAGCTCCTTGGCCCGGACCCGCGGCGGAAAGCGTCCCGCGAGCTTGGCGCGGTCGATCAGCCATTCGGGCTGCGCGTACGATCCGACCAGCGTCGTTGGCAAAAGCATGAACGTCCTCCCCTCGGAGCCGCAGGAATCGGGCGCGGCCGCCTTAAGCCCATCCTGACCGCGCCAGCCATCGCCGACAAGCCGAGCGCCGCCCCTTAGGCTTACGAGCGGAAATAGCCGCTGGCGTAGACGGCGACAAGGAAACTGACGACGGCGACCGCCAGGGCGGCGCGGTTCGCACGGTTAGCGGAAGGCCTCTCCAGCATCGCGTCGCGCGGGTCCTTGGGATCGTAGTAGATCACCGCCGGACTGCCTTTCGGGTAACGGGCCGCGATCTTCTCCGCTTCGGCGAGCGTGAGTTCGCCCTGATCGTCGGACGCGATGGTGCGGCCGTGGAACTGCCGCTCGTGGACGAGGTAGGCGTATTCCACCACGGGCGCATAGCGTGTTTGTCGGCCGCGATTGTCGCTTTCCGTTCGACTGTCGACGATCGTGCCATTGACGGACGACCAGGGCTGTTCATTTTGCTTGGCGATGATCAGCGAACCAAAATACGCCATGAGCGAAAGCGCCCCGACGATCGCGGCCAAGAGAGAGACGCGGCCGTGCCCGGTCGCCCACATCGGCGCGATCGCGCTGTCATAGTGCTTGACCAGCCAGTAACCGCAAAATCCAATCGCCGCGAGGCTCGTCAAGGTCGTGCCGCAGCCCTGAACGGGAAGCAGAGCCGGGGCGCCGCGCTCGAGGACGCAATTCTCCGGGTCGGAGGGATCGTAATAGACCGCTACAGCGGCGCCGACCGGATAGCGCGCCAGCGTAGCCTCGATATTGGCCCCGCCGGTATCCTCGCCGACCGCGATGCGCTTACCCGTGTACGTCTGGCCGTTAGCCGCAAACTCATATTCGATCGCCGGGAAATTGATCAGCTGCGTCGCCTTGCCCGAAGGCCTTTGATGTCTCGTCGCGACGGCGGATTTGGTGACCCTCCCCGCAGCTTGCGGCCAACCGGCGACGCGACGCAGCTGCAACAGCTTGTTGACGATCATCGCCAGCAGCAGGACCGCCATCGGCCCGCCGACGATCACGGCGATCGTAAGCCAGCCGTAGTCGTCGGGACCGCCTTTCGGCAGCCAGCGCACAATGAGCGGCATTCCGAAGAACGAACCAGCGACCAGGGCGATTGCCCAGGTCGGAGGCTTCGAGGTGATGCGGCGCGCGGCCCGCGCGCGCGCCCCCGGCGCCTGCTCGGCGACAAAGTTCGCTCCGTCCCTCCAGTCGGTGTCGCCGTTGAGATATTTGCAAAGGATGTCTTTGAGGCCGTTCGCGTCGACCGCCGCCGCCGCATTGAAGCGTTGGCCGCGATCGACGAACGTCACGGCATAAAGCCCTGCCGGCGAAGCGACCGCTTCCATATGATCATCTTCGCCATTGTCGAGATTGATCCGCCAGCCGGCTTCGCGCGGCGCAGTCTCGATGGCGCGCTCGACGTCGGCGAGTTGAGGATCGGCGACGACCGAATCGCCAAACTTCAGCGCCATGCGCCCGCTCCCCCTTCGGCGCCGCAATTGCAACGACTTACTATGGCCGAGGATCGCGTCAAAGACCACCCCGGCGGCGTCCCGCTGACGCGCCGCTCGTTACCCGGGCCCGACCGGCGCAAATCCGCCGTCAGCGGCGCGCCAGAGGTCCCCGGCCGAGGCGATCGACATCGAAGGCGAGCACGTCCCGCAGAAGTTCGAGAAAGCCGTCGACGCCGCATTCGGCGCAGGCTTCGCCCTTGGCCGCGGTCGCCCGGGAGGCGTCGCCCGCCGCGCCCAGTTCGTTGAGATCGCTCGACATCCAGCCGATGCCGATCGGCTGGGTGACCCGTAGCCGCTTGAACTCCTCCTCGATCGCGACCGCCGCGCTGACGAAATTCCGCGCCTCCCCCATCCTCACGAGCTCCGGCCTGAAAGCGAGCATTAGCGAGGTCTCGGCGTCTCCGCCATGAATCCCATGCGCGCGCTCCTCGGCCGAAAACAGGCCTTCCGGGTAACCCAGCGTATGCCAGGCCGCATGGACGGCCAGCATCCGGTGGCGAACCCGCAACTCGCGCACGACCGCGCCGATGACCGGAACATTGCCGCCGTGCGAATTGATGACGATGAGCTTGCGGCAGCCGGTTCGGGCGACGCTGTCGCCGATCTCGATCCAGGCGCGGGCGACCGTCTCCAGTGAAAAGGTCAATGTGCCGGGAAACTCGATGTGCTCGTTCGACTTGCCGATCGCCTGCACGGGCAGAAACAGGACCGGCATGTCGTCGGGAACGCGCTCGACCGCCCGCGCAAGATAGCCTTGGTTGATGAACGTATCGACGCCGACCGGCAGGTGCGGCCCGTGCTGCTCGATCGCCGCCACCGGCAATACCGCGACGACCTTGCTCATGTCGGCGGCGGCGAAATCCCGCCAGCCCATTTCCGCCCAAAACTTGGTCGGCAGCATCTGCCCCTCCTCAGTCTTCAGTCCGCACGCGCGGCGACGGCCTCGATCTCGACCTTGAATTCCGGCCGGGCGAATCCCTGCACGATCATCAGCGTCGAGGCCGGCGGCGGGGCGCCGACAAATTCATCGCGCACCTTCATATAGCCGCTCAAATGCTGAGCCGAGGAGACATAGGCGTTGACGCGCACGAGATCGGCCAGCGTCATGCCCGCCTCGCCGAGGATCGCCGCGATCGCGCGAAAGCAGAGGCGCGCCTGCTCTTCAACCGCCTCGGGAACAGCGCCGTCCCGGTCGACGCCCAGTTGGCCGGAGCAAAGGACGACGCGGCTCCCCGGTTCGATCGCGACGCCGTGCGCGTAATTGGCGAAAGGCGGGTGGATCGTCGCCGGGTTCAGTCTGCGCATCGAAAGCTGATCTCCAATATTCTCCGCCTGGCGCCGCTCGTGAACCATGGCCGAGCCGATTTGCGCATTGGCGTGGAAGTTGCGAGACTTGGCGTCGGTCTCTCGATTTGGGGAACAGTCATGAAACGCCTTGGTCTTTGGCTCGCGGCAGGCTTGTCCCTGGCCGCGACGTCGGCGCTCGCCGCCGACAAGGTGACATTTGGAACCAACTGGCTCGCCGAGGCCGAGCACGGCGGATATTATCAGGCGCTCGTCGACGGAACATACGCCAAATACGGCCTCGACGTGACGATCGCGCAGGGCGGTCCGCAGGCCGACAACCAAATTCTGCTAGCAGCCGGCAAGCTCGACTTCTACATGGGCGGCAACCTGCTTCTCGCCTTCGACGCCGCCGCCCACAACGTCCCGATCGTTGTCGTCGCCGCCCATTTCCAGAAAGACCCGCAGATCATGATGTCGCATCCGGACGTCGGGCTCGACAAGTGGTCCGAGTTGCCCAAGGCGGCCGCCTATATCGGAAAGGAAGGGCTCGCCTCGTTCTATCGCTGGATGGAGAGCGCCTACGGTTTCAAGGAAGAAAACGTCAAGCCCTATACCTTCAATCCTGGCCCCTTCATCGCCGACATGCATTCGATTCAGCAGGGATACGTCACCTCGGAGCCTTTCGCCGTGGAGCGCGAAGGCCATTTCAAACCGAATATCTTCCTGCTCGCCGACTATGGCTACAGCACTTATGCGACGACGATCGAGACCCGCGCCGACCTGATCGCCAAGCATCCCAACGTCGTGCAGCGATTTGTCGACGCCTCGACCATCGGTTGGTACCATTATCTCTATGGCGACAACGCCGCGGCCAACGCTCGGATCAAGAAGGACAATCCGGAAATGACGGACGAGCAGATCGCATTCTCGATCGCCAAGATCAAGCAATACGGTCTCGTCGACTCCGGCGACACCCTGAAGCTCGGCATCGGCGCCATGACCGACGATCGCGTCAAATCTTTCTACGAGCAGATGGTCAAGGCGGGGGTCGTCAAGCCGGGCCTCGACTATGCGAAGGCCTATACGCTGCAGTTCGTCGACAAGGGCGTCGGCCTCGACTTGCGGCCGAAGTAGCAAACCCGTCAATGGCCGGGAACGCATCTCGTCGATGTCCGAAACCGCCGCAGTTCCCGGGCCGAAGCCGGCGACGCGGGCGGGAAGAGTGAACCGGTCGGCGTTCGCGCGCGCGTTCCACGGGGGCATCCGCCTCCCGCGCCTGCCGCCCCGACATCGGCGCGCCGGCGCGAGGAGCCGCGCGGCGTGAACACGGCCTTCTCGACGCCAGCAGGGGACCGTTACGCGCTGGTCGAGGCTCGCGTTCTCGCCTCGCACCTGCCGAGCGGCGCCGGGGGCGTCGACCGAGACGGTTTTGCGACCGTCGACATCCTCATCGACCATGGCCGGATCGGCGACATCGCGCCCGGCGGCGCCGGCGACTTCGGCGAAACGCCCCGGTTTGATTTATCGCGCCGCATTGTCCTGCCGCTGTTTGCCGACGCCCATACCCATCTCGACAAGGCCCATATCTGGCGTCGGGCCCGGAACCCGACCGGCGACTTCGCCGGCGCGCTGAAGGCGGTCGCCGACGATCGCGCCGCTAATTGGAACGCCCGCGACGTGGCGGCGCGCATGGAGTTCAGCCTGCTTTCGGCTCACGCGCATGGCGTCGCGGCTATCCGCACCCATGTCGACAGCGTCGGACCGCAGACCGCCATCAGCTGGCCTGTCGTCGCCGAGGCGCGCGAACGGTGGCGCGGCAGGATCGAATTGCAGGCCACGCCGCTGTTCAGCATCGATTTCGCGTTCGACGAAAAGCATATGGCGGAAATCGAGACGACGCTCGACGCCTATGGATCGAACATACTGGGCGCCGTCCCCTATATGATTCCGCGTCTGCGGGAGGGGCTCGCCGTCCTGTTTGCGCTCGCCGAACGCAAGGGCTGGGACCTCGATTTCCATGTCGACGAATCCGCTGATCCCGCGGCTCGCTCGCTTCGCATCATCGCGGAAACGGCGATCGAGCGCCGTTTTGGGGGCCGCATTCTGGCCGGCCATTGCTGCTCGCTGAGCCTGCAAGAAGAAGACGAACGGCGGCGCACGATCGAGGCGGTCGCGCGCGCCGGCCTGAGCGTCGTCTCGCTGCCGATGTGCAACATGTTTCTGCAAGACCGAAAGGCGGGCCGCACCCCGCGCTGGCGCGGCGTCACCGCCCTGCACGAGCTGAAGGCGGCGGGCGTCAACGTAATGATCGCCAGCGACAATGTGCGCGACCCCTTCCACGCCTACGGCGATCACGACATGCTCGAGGTCTGGCGCGAGGGCGTCAGGATTCTGCACCTCGACTACCCGTTCGCCGATTGGGCGTCGGTCGTGCGCGAGAGCCCCGCGCGAGCGATGGGACTGCGCATGGAGGGATTCCGCTCCGGCGCGTCGGCCGATATGATCGTGACCCGGGCGCGCGATTTCACCGAGCTGTTGGCGCGCGCCCACAACGATCGCATCGTGCTTCGGAATGGCGAGGCGTTGAGCGCGGGGCCGCCGGACTACGCCGACATCGACGCCCTGGAGGGCCTCTCATCATGAGCCCAGCCTATGATATCGCCCGGTTCCGCGAGCGGATCGGCGCGATCAAGTGCGAAGACAATCCCGTCCTTATCAGACAGAAGAGCCGAGACTTCTACTGGTACTCGCCGGTCCTGAAACGCGAGCTCGAATCGGTGACCGCCGACATCGTGGTTTCGCCAAAGAGCGAGGCCGAGGTCGCGACCGTGCTGGCGGCGGCGCACGGGCTCGCCATCCCGGTCACGGCGCGCGGCGGCGGAACCGGCAACTACGGCCAGGCGATGCCGCTGACCGGCGGGGTGCTCCTCAGCCTGATCGAAATGAACAGAGTCCTATCGATCTCGACCGGCCGCGTCGTCTGCGAGCCCGGCGCGATCCTGCGCGACGTCGACAGGGCGGCCGCCGCCTCCGGCCAGGAATTGCGCATGTTTCCCTCGACCCGCGCCACCGCCTCGGTCGCCGGCTTCGTCGCCGGCGGGTCGGGCGGCGTCGGTTCGATCACCTGGGGCGGCTTGCGCGATTTCGGCAACGTGCTGCGCCTGCGCGTCCTGACGATGGAAGCGGAGCCTCGCGGCCTCGAGCTGACCGGCGAAGACCTGCACAAGGCGGTGCACGCCTATGGCACCAACGGCGTCATCACCGAGGTCGAGATGCCGCTGACGGCGTCATACGGCTGGGTCGAGGTCATCGTCGGCTTCGACTCCTTCGACGCCGCGACCGCTTACGCGCTCGCTCTCGGCGAGCAGGACGGCATCCTCAAGAAGCTGGTGACCGTCGTCGCGGCGCCCGCACCGCATGACTATTTCCTTCGCCACCGCGCCCTCATTCCCGCCGGCAAGAGCGTCGTTCTGGCGATGATCGCCCCGCACGCCCTGGACGCGCTCGAGACATTCACGAGGCCGTTCAGGACCGCTGAAGTCCTGTTCGTCTCCAGTCGGGCGGCGGCCGAGACGCTGACGCGCCTGCCTCCGATCTACGAGCTCGCATGGAACCACACGACCCTGCGCGCGCTCAGAGTCGATCCGGCCATGACCTATCTGCAGGCGCGTTACCCGGAGGACGGCGCGCTGGCGACCATAAAGCGCATTCACGACCATTTCGGGCTCGAGGTCATCGGACACCTGGAGGCGATCCGCTTCAACGGCCGAATCGGCTTCGCGGGCCTGCCGCTGGTGCGCTTCTCGACCGAGGAGCGGCTAAGGGAAATCATCGCCGAGCACGAGACGATGGGGGCGACGATCTTCAACCCCCATCGCTATACGTTGGAGGAGGGCGGCATGAAGCAGACCGATGCGATCCAGCTCGCCTTCAAGCGCGAGACGGACCCCAAAGGCCTGCTCAATCCCGGCAAGATGATCGCGTTCGAGGATCCGGACTTCGACTTCTCGGCCGGCAAGAATTTTTTGTTTCCCGGCCTCGAGGCGCGGGCGCTGGCGGCGCAAGGCTGACCGGCGGTGAAGGTCCTGGTCCTTTTCGCCCATCCGGTCGAGACCAGCTTTGGCGCGGCCTTGCACGCCAAGGTCGTCGAAACCTTGCGCGCGCGGGGCCATGACGTCGACGACTGCGATCTCAACGCGGAAGGCTTCGATCCGGTCATGACCCGTCAGGACCGGATCGAGTATCACGATCTGAGCGTCAATCGCCGGCGCGTCGCTCCTTTCGTCGACCGGCTGCTCGCCGCCGAGGCGCTCGTATTCTCGTTTCCGGTCTGGAATATGGGATTCCCGGCTATCCTCAAAGGGTTCGTCGACAAGGTGTTCCTGCCCGGCGTCAGCTTCATCATCAGGGAGGACGGCGGGTACGTTCCGCGCCTGCACAACGTCAAGCGTCTTGGCGTGGTGACCACCTATGGCGGTTCGCGGTTGACGACCTTTCTCGCCGGCGATCCGCCACGCCGCTTCCTCAAGCGATCGATGCTCTACAACTGCGCGCCGGGCGCGCGCTGCGACTATATCGCACACTACGACATGGATCGAACAAACCCGGACCGTAGGGCGGCGTTCCTCAGCAAGGTCGAGGCGAAGTTTTCGACCTGGTGAGGGCCCCGGGCGCTGAACTCGGAAGAATTCAGATCGTATGGAATCGCCGCCGCTGCGGCGGCTCCGAGAGCGCATCGCGCGGGAAGGGTCCCGCCAGAATATCGCCGCACCGCGCCGCCAGGCCGACCAGCGCAGCCTCGGTCGCGCCGCCGGCCAGCGCTCCCAGCGCCGCGTCGACGGCGTCCTGCCACTGATCCTGAGTGATGAGCCGCGCCGCGTCTTCGGCGGCGACGATGCGGATATAGCGTTCGGCCAATGAGACGTAGACGAGCACGCCGCATTGCGAGCGGTCGAGCCCGCGCGCGACGAATTGCGCCAGCGCTGCGCTGTGCGCGGCGGAGCGCTGAAGGCGTCTGGGAACCAGCGCCCGCCTGAGGAAGGGCAGCGAGCCAAGCACCGCCGCGAGAATGGCGACAAGCAGCTGCGCGATGTAGATCCGCTGCGCGGACAGCTGGGTGAACAACAGCAGCGGCAGTGGCGTGGCGAGGGCGAGAACGCAGGCGCCGAGCAGGAATTCGGCTTCGGGGGAGTGAGAAGCGCGCGCGAGCACGCAGACGACCGGCGCGCGCGTCTTGAGTTGCGTGTCGTCGTAGGCGGCCTCGACGCGCTCGCCGGCCGCCGGATCGAGGAGCATCACCAGCCTCCCGAGGCGCCGCCGCCGCCCGACGAGCCGCCGCCGCCCGAGAAGCCGCCGCCGCCGAACCCCCGCCGCCGAAACCGCCGCGGCCGAAGCCGCCCCCCATGCCCATCGGAATGAAGACGACATTGCCGCCGCGGCGCCGGCCCACGCGCGACAGCACGAACATGATGAACAGAAAAATGAGGAACGGCGCGAGCGCATCGAGCAGCGACGCGTCATGTTCGGCGCGCGCGTCGATCGGCTTGGGCTTCCATTCGGCCGAGTTGGTCGTCAGCGCGGTGATGATGTCATTGACGCCGCGGGTGACGCCGCCGTTGAAATCGCCGGCCTTGAACCGCGGCGCGATCGCGTTGGCGATGATGATGCTCGAGACCGCGTCGGTCAGGGTGCCCTCGAGGCCGTAGCCGACTTCGATGCGCACGCGATGCTCCTTCGGCGCGATCAGTAGCAGAACGCCGTTGTTCTTCTTGGCCTCGCCCAGCTTCCAGAAGCGGAAAAGCTCGTTGGCGTAGGGCTCGATCTCCCCGCCGCCGAGCGAGGGGACAGTCGCGACCACGAGCTGAATGCCCGATTTCTGCTCGAGATCGGCGAGCTTGCGCTCGAGGTCGGCGACCGTGACCGGCGAGAGGATCCTCGCCTGATCGACCACCCGTCCGGTCAGCGGGGGGAAACTCGCGGCCGCCAGCGCCGCGCCCAGACTGAGCGCGGCGACCAGGAGGACGAGCGCGCGCAGCCAGATCCATCGCATCCGGACGCTCCCTCGCGCGCTAGAACTTCACTTTCGGCGCGGTCTGCGCTTCCGGAGCGGCGGTGAACGCGACCATCGGCTTGGCGCCGCGGAAGAAGGTCGAGGCCCACAGGATGGTCGGGAACGTCTTCAGCGCGGTATTATAGTCCTGCACCGCGGCGATGTAGTCCTTGCGGGCGACGGCGATCCTGTTTTCCGTTCCCTCGAGCTGGGACTGCAGAGCCAGGAAATTCTGGTTGGATTTGAGGTCGGGGTAGTTTTCGCTGATCGCGAGCAGACGGCCGAGCGCGCCGCTCAGCGTGCTCTGGGCGTCCTGCATTTGCTTGATCTTCGCCGGATCGGTCAGATCTTTGGCGTCGATGTGGATCGAGGTCGCCTTCGCCCGGGCCTCGGTGACGGCGGTCAACACGTCCTTTTCCTGCTTGGCGTAGCCCTGGACGGTCGCGACCAGATTGGGAACCAGATCGGCGCGGCGCTGGTACTGATTTTCGACCTGGGACCACGCCGCCTTGGCGGCCTCCTCCTTGGTCGGGATGACGTTGTAGCCGCAGGCGGAAACCGTCACTGCGACCAGGGCGAGAACAACCAGCGCACGCAATCGAGATAGGAATCTGGCCACCAGGCACCCCTCGCGCCGGACGCGTCGCGTCCATCCCGCCTATGTTACAGGCTGGGCCGCCCGTCGCCAAGGCGCCGTCGACAGCGTCAGCAACTGGACAAACGCTGAGGCGGCTGCCATCGTTCGGGAAAACCAATAGCCCACGGAGATCATTTCATGTCGACGCTCGCCGCCGCCAGTCCCGCCGTCCGCGCCGACGTTCCCAACGATCTGGCCGCGTTCTGGCTGCCGTTCACGCCCAATCGGTTATTCAAGAAGCGCCCGCGTCTGATCGCCCGCTCCAAAGACATGCACTACTTCACGCCAGAGGGGCGCGAGATTCTCGACGCCGCAGCGGCGCTGTGGTGCTGCAACGCCGGCCACAATCGGGCGCCGATCGTCGCCGCGATCCAGCGCCAGGCGGCCGATCTCGATTTCTCGCCGAACTTCCAGTTCGCGCATCCGCTGGTCTTTCAGCTCGCCTCGCGGCTGGCCGAACTGGCGCCGGCCGATCTCGACCACGTCTTCTTCTGCAACTCTGGCTCGGAAGCCGTCGACACGGCGCTGAAAATCGCCATCGCCTATCACAACGTGCGCGGACAGGGCTCGCGCCAGCGGCTGATTGGCCGCGAGCGCGGCTATCACGGCGTCGGCTTCGGCGGCATCTCGGTGGGCGGCATGGTCAACAACCGCAAGTTCTTCGGCTCGCTCCTCGCCGGCGTCGACCACCTGCCGGCGACATACAGCCGCGAGCATCAGGCCTTCACCAAGGGCGAGCCGGAGTGGGGCGGCCATCTCGCCGACGCGCTGGAGGGGATCGTCGGACTGCACGACGCCTCGACCATCGCCGCCGTCATCGTCGAGCCGATGGCGGGCTCGACCGGCGTCCTGCCGGCGCCCAAGGGCTATCTGAAGCGCCTGCGCGAAATCTGCGACAAATATGGCATCCTGCTCATTTTCGACGAGGTCATCACCGGCTTCGGCCGTCTCGGCGCCGCGTTCGCGGCCGAGCGCTACGGCGTCGTTCCGGACATTATCACCTTCGCCAAGGGGGTGACATCAGGGACCGTGCCGATGGGCGGCGTGATCGTGCGCAAGGGGATTTACGACGCCTTCATGCAGGGGCCCGAACACGCGATCGAGCTCTTCCACGGCTATACCTATTCCGGCCATCCGCTCGCCTGCGCGGCGGCGCTCGCCGCGCTCGACGTCTATCGCGACGAGCGGCTGTTCGAGCGCTCGAAGGCGCTCGAGCCGAAATGGGCGGACGCGATCATGAGCCTCAAGGGCCTGCCCAACGTCGTCGACATCCGCTGTGTCGGCCTGACCGGCGCGATCGACCTGGCGCCGGGCGCCGCCGGCCCCGGCCTGCGCGGCTACAAGGTGCTGGAGCATTCGTTCCACGAGGCGGGAATCATGCTGCGCCTCTCCGGCGACACCATTGAACTGACCCCGCCGCTCATCATCAGCGAGAACCAGATCGGCGAGGTCATGGAGAAGACCGCGGAGTCGATCAGAGCGGCGGCGTGAACGGGCGCGTCTCGCGGCGAGGGCTCGAGAATTGAGGAGAGCGGCGAATCGATGGGAGGCCCCTTGTCATTTCCCGTGCCCGCCAACGAGGCCGAGCGAGTCGCGGCTCTCCGCGCGTTCGAGATCTTGGACACCCCGCCGGACGTCGCCTATGACGATATCGGAGAGCTTGCGGCGCAGATTTGTCGCTGCCCGGTCGGGTACATCAGCTTTATCGATGACGAGCGCCTGTGGTTCAAAGCCAAATACGGCCTGCCGCCCGACTTCAATCAGTGCCCGCGCGAGATCGCGTTCTGCTCGACGACGATTTGCGGCGCGGAACTGGTCACGGTTCCAGACCTGCGCGAGGATGCGCGCTTCAGCGGGAACCCATTCGTCACTGGCGAACCGCACATGCAATTCTATTGCAGCATGCCGCTGATTACAGATGAAGGCTATGCGCTCGGCACGCTCTGCGTGATGGACTTCGCGCCGCGGCAGCTCGATTTCGAGCAGACCCAATCGATGCGCCGATTGTCGCGCCAAGTGCTGTCGCAGTTGGAGTTGCGGAGGAGGCTAATCGAATATCACCAGACGATTAGGGAGCTGGATCAAGCGCGATCAGAGGCGGCGGCCGAGAAGGCTCGCACAGAGGAGCTCCTGGTCAATATTCTGCCGCCGTCGATCGCCGACGAACTCAAGAAGACCGGCAAGGTTCAGCCCAGATACACGACCGCCGCGACAGTCCTGTTCACCGATTTCAAAGGCTTCACCCTTCTTGCGGAGCGGACCGAGCCGGCCGCGCTGATCGGACTGCTCGACCAGTACTTCACCGCCTTCGACGAGATTGTCGCCCGCTGCGGACTCGAAAAGCTCAAGACGGTCGGCGATGCTTACATGGCTGTCGCCGGCGTGCCGACGGCCAGTCGCCGGCACGCGATCGATGCGTGTCTTGCGGCGCTCGAAATGCAAGCCACCGTCGCTCGCATGAAGGCGTTGCGCGAGAAAATGCGGCTGCCGGCGCTCGATCTCCGCGTTGGAATCCATAGCGGACCCGTGATGTCCGGGGTTGTCGGCAAGAACAAGTTCACGTTCGACATCTGGGGAGACGCGGTCAACACAGCTGCGCTGATGGAGGCGAACGGCGCGCCCGGCCGGATCAATGTCTCGGAGACCGTGGCGGGCCACGTCAAGACGCTCTTCGACTTGGAGCGGCGCGGCCCAATCGTCGCGAAGCATGATCGTGCCCACGAGATGTTCTTTCTCAATCGCCTCAGGCCGGAGTTTTCGCGCGACCCTGAGGGCAGTTCGCCGAACCAACGCTTCGCAACCGAATGCAATCGCTTGCTCACCGGCTTCGCCGGCTAGGCGCGGTCGGCGGCGGGAAAGGAGCGAAATTGCACGACGCCCAAGTTCACAACAAGCCGATCGGCCTGTATGACTCGGCATAAGCCCGCGGGTTTCAGCGGGGTCGCAAGAACGTAGGAAAGCCAACGGGAGAGATTGATGGGCACGAAATTCCTCAAGTCGTCCTTGCTGGGCGCGATGCTCGCTGTGGCGCTCGGCGTCGCGCCGACGGCCTTCGCCAAGGACTGGAAGACCGTCACCATCGGAATGGAAGGGGCCTATGCCCCCTGGAACCTGACCGATTCGAGCGGGAAGATCGTCGGCTTCGAGGTCGACCTCGCGCACGACCTATGCAAGCGCGCCGGGCTCGAGTGCAAGATTATCGCCCAGGACTGGGACGGCATGATCCCCGGCCTGCAGGCCGGCAAGTTCGACGTCATCATGGACGGCATGTCGATCACCCCAGCGCGGCTGAAGACGATCGACTTTTCCAGCCCCTATGCCGCGTCGCCCGCCGGCTTCATGGCTCCGAAGGATAGCCCGCTCGCCAAGCTGGCCGATTCCGGCAAGGTCTTCAACATCAACAAAGACCCCGCCGCCGCCGAGGCCGCGATCAAGGAGGTCCAAACGGCGTTGAAGGGCAAGACCGTCGGCGTTCAGGTCTCGACCACCCACGCGAATTTCGCCGACAAGTATTTGAAGAGCGTCGCCACCGTCAAGGAATACAAGACCACCGACGAGCGCGACCTCGATCTGAAGTCCGGGCGTATCGACGCGGTCCTCGACGACTATCCGACCATAGCGGCGGCGGTCGCCATGCCCGACGCCAAGGACTTCGCCATCGTCGGCCCCGAATTCACCGGCGGCCCCTTCGGCGTGGGCGAGGGCATGGGAATTCGCAAGTCGGACGCCGATCTGACCGCGAAGTTCAACAAAGCGCTCGCCGCGGCTTTCGCGGACGGCTCGGTCAAGAAATACAGCATGAAATGGTTCAAGATCGACACCACCCCGTGAGTCCATCAGGGGGGCCGCTCCGCCGAATCTCTTGAGATCGTCGTCGGAGCGGCGGGTTTGCGTGGAGCGGCATTCGCGTGGGCGGCTTGAGCATTTTCGGTTTTGGCCCCGGCGGCTGGGGGTTGGCGCTGCTTCAGGGCGCCGTAATGACGCTGCTCGTCTCCGCATGCGGACTGGCGATCGGAGCCACGCTCGGCGCGCTGGTCGCGTGGGCGAGGCTCTCGGGCGCGCGGATCGCGGGATGGATCGGCGAGGCCTATGCGGCGGTGTTTCGCGGCCTGCCTGAGCTTCTGGTGGTCTATTTCGTCTATTTCGGCAGTTCGACGCTGCTGACGAACGCGGCGCACGCCGTCGGCCACCAAGGGTTCCTCGGGGTTCCCTCGTTCGCGGCCGGCGCGCTCGCGGTCGGGGTGATCTCCGGCGCCTATCAGGCCGAGGTGTTCCGGGCCGGGTATGTCGCCATCGCCCGCGGCGAGCTGGAGGCGGCAGTCAGCGTCGGCATGACTCGCCCCCTGATGTTCCGGCGCATCATCGCGCCGCAGATCCTACGCTTCGCGCTGCCTGGACTCGGCAATCTTTGGCAGGTGGCGCTGAAGGACTCGTCCCTCATTTCGGTCACGGGACTGTCGGAGCTGATGCGGGTCAGCCAGGTCGGCGCGGGATCGACGCACCGGCCCTTCGCCTTCTATCTCGGCGGCGCCGTTCTCTATCTGGCGATGACGATGATATCGAACCAGTTGTTCGATCTGGCGGAGGCGCGCGCGACCCGCGGCCTGCGCCGCGCGCCTGGGCGGGCGTGATGGACTGGGAGCTCATTTCCAGCATTTTCGTCCGCCTCATCGGCGCGCTGCCGCTGACCCTCGAGGTCTGGGCGCTGTCCGTCATCTTCGGTGGCGCGATCGCCGCCGGCGTGACATGGATGCGGGTCAGCGGCTCAAAGCCGCTGGAGCTGATCGCGCGCGCCTACGTCTCTGTGTTTCGCGGCACGCCGCTTCTGATCCAGCTGTTCATCGTCTATTACGGACTGTCAACGTTTCCGGCGGTGCGCGCCAGCATTTTCTGGCCGTTCCTGCGCGACGCCTTCGGCTGCGCGGTGCTGTCGTTCGCGCTCTGCACCGCGGCCTACCAGAGCGAGATCTTTCGCGGCGCGCTGCTCGCGGTTCCGAACGGACAGATCGAATCCGCGCGCGCATGCGGCATGTCGAGCCTGCTCCTGTTTCGGCGCATCGTATTTCCGATCGCGCTTCGTCATGCGCTGCCCGCCTATTCGACCGAAGTGATCTCGATGGTCAAGGCGACGGCGCTGGTGTCGCTGGTCACGCTCTGGGACGTCCTCAGCGTCGCCCTCAAGATCCGGAACGACACCCTCGTCACCTATCCGCCGCTCCTCGTCGCCGGAGCCATCTATTTCACGGTGAACTACGCCATCGGCGCCGCGTTCCTGGCGCTGGAGCGCCGGCTGTCGCCGCATTTGCGCCAACGCCCGAACTGAAGGTCGAGAACCATGCCGGCAGACGTCTCCGCCCTGTCCGTCGTCGACCTGCGCAAACGGTTTGGCTCACTTGAAGTGCTCAAGGGCGTGTCGCTGACGGCGAACGACGGCGACGTAATCTCGATCCTCGGCTCCTCCGGGTCGGGCAAGAGCACGTTTTTGCGCTGCATCAATCTCCTGGAGACGCCCGACGACGGCGTCGTCTCGGTCGCGGGCGAGACGATCAAAATGCGACGGCGCCGCGATGGAGCGTCCGAACCGGCGGACCGGCGCCAGGTCGACCGCATCCGCGCCGAGCTGGCGATGGTGTTTCAGAGCTTCAATCTGTGGTCGCATATGACGGTGCTGGAAAATCTGATCGAGGCGCCCGTGCACGTGCAGAAGCGTCCGCGCGCCGAATGCGTCGAGGAGGCGCGCGCGCTATTGGCCAAGGTCGGGATCGCCGACAAGTGGAGCCATTATCCCGCCCATCTTTCCGGCGGCCAGCAGCAGCGCGCCGCGATCGCGCGCGCGCTGGCGATGCGGCCGAAAGTCATGCTGTTCGACGAGCCGACCTCTGCGCTCGATCCGGAGCTGGTCGGAGAAGTGCTGAGGGTGATGCGGGCGCTTGCCGAGGAAGGCCGCACCATGCTGGTGGTCACCCACGAGATGGGGTTCGCGCGCGACGTCTCGACGCGGGTGATGTTCCTGCACCAGGGGCTGGTCGAGGCCGAGGGGCCGCCGGACGAACTGTTCGGCGATTCGAAATCCGAGCGGTTCCGCCAGTTCATCGCCAAGGACCGGGGATAGCGCGCAGCCCTTCATCACACCGCCATCGAAGCTCGCTCGACATGACTACGATTGATTTGGAAATTTCGTCGCCGCGTTTCGCGGCGAAGCCGGACGATCCCTCGTACGTTGACGAGATTGGAATGGAATTTTCGAAGATTGTCGCAGGCCAAGTCGCGCCCACGCGCGCCGGCGCGATCAGCGCGCCTAGCCTCGAGCCGGTCGTCGACTTCGACATTGGCGCCGCACCGTAGGGGATTCACGTCACTTTCCGTAGAAACATTTTCGTCGGAGATCAGCTCTCACGCACTAAAACCATACAAATGCGACGCCTTGGACGTCACAACGAAATCCTCAAGCGAGCCTTATCGAGATCTCTCGACAAGGGGACAATAACACAATTACGCTTAGCCAAGCGAATAAAATGAAATTGACTTCGGCGAAAAGTCTCCGATCATCGCAACGACGTCACCGCCGCAACACGGTCATTTGACAACTTATCTTCCCATTGTGAAATCAGGCCGACAAGCTGGCGTAGGAGACTCCGTTGTTGAAAATAATTGCCGTCTCGATCCGCCCTTGCGAAATTTATCAAGTAGAAATTGACTCACGAGCACCTCCAAGTAAATAATCTGTCCGTCGAACTCGCTAGCGACGTTCGTAAAAAATGCCACTACGTTCACCACATCGTCAAAGTTCCCATTCGCTTTATGCCTGACGATCAATCAACGCTGCTAATTGTCGATCGCCGCCTGTCATCGAGATGCTCCGGCGGCAGATGCGCTGACCCTTAACGGTCTTCTCGCCGGTCGGAAGAAGGGTCTGGCAAATTCCGCAACAGAATTTCGGTCAATCGCTTGTAGCCGGCCTGGTTCAAGTGGAGCGTGTCGAGACGGAATTTATCGGGCAGCAGTCGGTCGTCGCCGCCCGCCAGCGCGGCGGACAAGTCGATCAATCTGACGTGATTGGGCAGGGCGGAACGCCTGAGCTCGCCATTCACCTCGGCCACCGCGGCGCGCAAGGACTCTTTCCACACAGGCAACCTCAACAATTCGGGGCGCGCAGCCGGAATGATTGTCATCAGCAGCACCTGAGCGTCGGACGCGGCTCCCTCTTTCGCCAATCGAAGGAGGGTGGGGGCTGTCTGACTAACGACGGCGCGGCCGGCGGCGGCGTCCAAGAATTTGGCGGCGACGAGATCGTTCGCGCCGCTCTCAATCACGATGACGTCGGGCTTCAACGCAACGGCGTCGCGCCGAAAGCGATGCGCCATCTGGGCCAATGTTTCGCCTCCAATGCCCCGATTGATGACTTCGACTCGGTCGCTCATGGCGGCCGTCGGCCATCGGGCGACCCTCGAATCTCCGATCAGAACGACGCGGAGCTTCTTTTCCTTCAGAGGAAGCCTGCTATTGGCGTCCGTGTAGTCCGCCGAAGGAGGCGACGAAAGCGCGGCGATCTTGGACCTGATCCAGGATGTTCGGATGACGAAGGCCGCAGACAACGCTATTGCAGCCAATACCAGGATTCCGACCGTTATGCGCGCAAGCACCCTGGAACCCCGTCGCGTTCGATCCTGCGAAATCCGGCCCGTGCAAGGCTGGGGACATGGCTCGGCGATGATCCCGCCGTCTCCGGCGGCGATCCTTTCCGCGCTTGCGCGCGCTGCGCAGGCGCCCCTATGAGGCCATCAAGACGCACAATCGTGTCGGAATCAACCTGAGATAAGGGCGCCTCTTGCCTCGCCTGTTCACGGGACTGGAACTGCCGGCGAGCGTGGCGGGCCAAATTTCGCTCGCGCGCGGCGGCGTCATCGGAGCGCGCTGGCTCGATCCCGAAGATTACCACATCACGCTTCGCTTCGTCGGCGACGTGGACGGCCGTGTCGCACGCGACATCGCCGAGACGCTCGGCGAGATTCACCGACCAGCGGCGCAGGTGCGTTTCGATGGCCTAAGCTGGTTCGGCGCCAACCGGCCGCGCACGATCGTCGCCCGGGTCAAGGCCGACCCGGACCTGATCGATCTGCAAGCCGAGCAAGAACGCAGGCTGAGACGAGTTGGCGTTGCGCCCGAGACGCGCAAGTTCACGCCGCATGTGACGCTGGCGCGCCTGCGCGGCGTCGGCGCGGCTGCGGTCGCCGCCTATCTCGCCTCGCGCGGCGCGCTTGGCGTCGAAGACTTCGCCGCCGAACGTTTCGTGCTCTTTTCCGCGCGCGCCGGAACCGGCGGCGGCCCCTATGTCGTCGAGGCCGCCTATCCCCTCGACTAGAGCGGGACGCGATGCGACGAAATCGCATCATGCTCCAAGGGCGATTCGCCCCCCGTGTCGTTTGCGGTCGTTGCTTCGGCCGTCCCGATCGCGGACGCGCGGCCGAAATTTATTTCGGCGCGCCAGCTTCACAAAATCAGAAAATATGCTGTCTTTATTTTGATTAATAGAAATAGAAGACGATCATGGTTTTTGCCGTCGAAGGGCGCCCTCGGGGCGCTCGCGCCGGCCTCAGGAGGACGTGCAGGGCCGGAATCGCGACCGCGACCGGCCAAGTCCTTGAACAGGCTCAATACGGCAATGGGCAGCTATTCGGCTAAGTTGGCGTCAATGACGTGTTGGCGCCGCTTCCGCCTTGCTCCGGCGCCATGTCCGCTTGGGATCGGCGCCCCTTGCGCTTGGGGCCCGGCACCCGGCGCCCGGCATGGCGGCGCGAACGCCGGGTTTTCGATGGACGCGGGGCCGGGTTGTCCGCAAAGCCCGCCCCGCCAGTGGGCCTGACGTCCCGCCTCAGGACTTCGAAGGGGGCCGAAGTCGCTTGATCAGGAAGCTATAGGTCCCGCCCTGCCGCCGCGACTCCAACAGCTCGTTGCCGGTAGCGCGGCAGAAGTCCCGTAAATCTTCGTCGGATCCGGGGTCGGTCGCCAAGACGCGCAGCGTCTCGCCGGAAGGAAGGTCCTTAAGCGCTTTGTTGGTCTTGAGAACTGGAAGCGGGCATCTAAGCCCCCTGGCGTCGAGAACACGCTCGGCCACGAAGTCCTTCCCCTGTCGTTGTCGCGCGTCGAGCCCGCGGCGGACCCCGTCGCAATCCTGTGGAGTGAAGGATATCGTCCTGACCCGCTCCTATCGCGCGAGTCTACGCAAATATTCCCAAGTGTAAAACCCGGTGTCGTGACCGTCGTCGAAAACGATTTTGACCGCGTAATTGCCGATCGGCTCGAGGCCGACGATGGCGACGTTTTCCTTGCCGGCGATAATTTTCTTCTGGCTCGGCGAGTGGCCTTGCACCTCGGCGCTCGGGCTCTCGACGCGCAGGCGATGGGCGGTCAGACGGATAACCGCGCCGTCGTCGAAGGCGACTTCGAGGATGCGTCCTTTCTCCATCGCGGTGATGTCGGTGGGCCAAGACATGATCGCAACGCCGTCACAAAATGCGGATGCGCGGCGCGGGCTTTGCGCCCGGCGCGCCGGCTTCGAGCGCGCCTGCCACCCGTCTCGCGATCTCGAGGAAAGCGCCGGCGTGGGCGCTGTCGGGAAGGCTGACGACGATCGGCCGGCCGTCGTCGGAATTGACGCGAATGGCCATGTCGAGCGGAATTTCGCCAAGGAAGGGCACGCCGAGCCTTTCGGCCTCCTTGCGCGCCCCGCCGTGCGCGAAAACGTCCGTGCGTCCGCCGCAATGCGGACAGACGAAATAACTCATGTTTTCGACGATGCCGAGCAGCGGAACTTGAACTTGCCTGAACATCGCAATCGCGCGCCGCGCGTCGATCAGCGCGAGATCCTGCGGAGTCGAAACAATCACCGCGCCGGAAAGCGGCACGTTCTGGGCCATGGTCAGCTGCGTGTCGCCGGTGCCGGGCGGCATGTCGACGACGAGCACGTCGAGGTCGCCCCAGGCGACCTCGCGCAACAACTGGTTGAGGGCCGACATGACCATTGGCCCGCGCCAGATCACCGGCGCGCCCTCCTCGATCAGGAAGCCGATCGAAATCACCTTGACGCCGCAACTCTCCAGCGGGACCAGCTTCTGCCCGTCGGGCGCCAAGCCGGGCTTGGCGCCGATTCCAAACAGCTTGGGCATCGAAGGCCCGTAGAGATCGGCGTCGAGCGCCCCGACTCGCAGACCGAGCCTGGCGAGCCCGACCGCGACGTTGCAGGCCACCGTCGACTTGCCAACCCCGCCCTTGCCGGATGCAACAGCGATGATGTGCTTGACGCCCGGAAGCGGCTCGGTCGAGCGCCCGCCATGACCGGCCCGACGCGGTTGTCCATCTGCGCGATGCGCATGCGCCGGCGGCGCGCTTGCGGCGGCGCGCGCCGATTCGGCGGTCAGCGTCACCACGGCGCTTGTCACCCCCGGCAGCGCCTTGATCGCGGCCTCGGCTTTTGCGCGCATCGCTTCCATCGCCCTGGCCTCTGCCGGATCGATCACGATGGCGACGAAAACCTTGCCGTCGCGGATCGTCAGGCCGGAGACGGCGCCGGAATCGGGCAGCGGCGTGCGCCCATCGGGGCCGGGCACTCCCGCCAGGGCGGCCATCGCCTCATCACGAGACACCATCTCCTCATTTCCTCATATTGCCGACACGGACGCATCGCCCGCGGCGGAAGAATTTTGCCGGGAGGACGCATGCCAGTCGAGTTTGTCGCGCAGCCCCACGACCGTGCCGACAATGACGACCGACGGCCCCTGCAGGTCGGCGGCGCGAGCCTTGGCCGCCAGGGTTTCGAGCGTGCCGACGACGACGCGCTGATTGCCGCGCGTCGCGTTGTCGACGATCGCCGCCGGAAGGCCCCCGTTTGCGCCCCGCAGCACGAATTCGCGCGTCAGCGCCTCCAGGTTGCGCAGCCCCATATAAATCGCAACCGTCTGCCGCGGTTGCAAGAGCGCCGTCCAGTCAAGATCGATCTTTCCGTCTTTGCCGTGGCCGGTAACGAACACGCAGGCCTGCGCATGGTCGCGATGGGTAAGCGGAATGCCGGCGTAGGCCGCCGCGCCGATCGCGGCGGTCACGCCCGGACAGACCTGGAACGGAATCCCATGCTCGGCGAGGGTCTCGATCTCCTCGCCGCCCCGCCCGAACATGAAGGGATCGCCACCCTTGAGGCGCAAGACCCGCTTGCCCTGGTTGGCGAGCGCCACCAGAAGCGCACTGATCTCCTGCTGCGGCAACTCGTGATTGTCCGGCCGCTTGCCAACGTAGATCCGCTCCGCCTCTCGCCGCACCAGGTTCATCACGCCTTCGCCGGCGAGTCGGTCATAAAGCACGACGTCGGCCTTCTGCATGAGCCGGAGGGCGCGGAAGGTCACGAGGTCGGGATCGCCCGGCCCTGCGCCGACGAGATAGACCTCGCCGCGCGGCGGCGCGCACCGGTCGGCGGCCGCCCTCTCGATCTCGCGCTCGAGACTAACGCTCGCCGTTCCTTCGTTTCCGGAAAGCGCGGCTTCGCCGATCGGGCCTTCGAGGATATTTTCCCAGAAGCGGCGACGGACCGTCGGCGACGGAATCGCCCGCGCGGCGCGCTGCCGAAAGCCGCTCATCAGATGGGCCAGACGGCCATAGGCGGCGGGAATTTGACTCTCCAGCCGCGCCTTCAGCATGCGTCCCAAAATCGGGGCGGCGCCGCCGGTCGAGATCGCGATCACCAGCGGGCTGCGATCGACGATCGAGGGCATGGTGAAATCACACAACCGCGGCCGATCCGCGACATTGACCAGGACGCCGGCGTTCTTTGCGGTCTGTCGCGCCGCGACGGCGAGGCCCTCATCCTCGACAGCGATGAAGCACAGCGCGCAGCCTCGGAGATCCTCCGGCTCGAGATCGCGCGCCTTATGCCGAAAATTTGGTTTCGCGCGAAGCTCGTGGAATTCATCGCTGAGTTCCGGCGCAAATACGCTGACGCGGGCCCCGGAGCGCACGAGAAATTCCGCCCGCCGCGCCGCGACGACGCCTCCGCCGACGACCACGGCGGGCGTCTCGCGCATCTCGACGAAGATTGGAAGCGCGCGCATCAGCGGCTTGCCCAGACCGTGGAGGTCGACAAAACGGGCGGAGGATGTGATTCGCGCTTCATTGCGCTTCGAATCCTTGGCGCGATTTCGCGCCGGCGCGCCGGCCGGAAAGGCGTCTGCGCGGGCGCGAAAGCAACCCATATCACACCGAGCGAGACCGCGCTCGCCCGAGCGCGGCCGTGCGCCGTCCCGCCCCGTCAAGGCTCTTTGAAACCGCGGAGCGTGGCGCGTTGTCTCGCCCTCGAACCGTCAGGCGAAGTCGGCGATGAACCAGATTGCAGATCCCAGAGCCGGCTGCGAGCCGGCGACCCAGGCGAAGGCTCGCTTCGCTCGGATTTGCGAACGGGCGCGGTCAAGCGGCCTTGGTCTTGGGATCGACTTCCTTCGCGTAGGCGTCGACCAGCGCCGCGGTGACGGCGCCCGGCTTGTAGGCATGCGGACCGATCTCGCCGACCGGCGTGACTTCCGCCGCAGTCCCAGTGATGAAACATTCACTGAAGCCGCCGAGTTCGAAAGGCATAATGCGTCGCTCGACGATTTCGATCCCGCGCCGCCGCGCCAAGTCGATCACGGTCGCCCTGGTGATGCCGGCGAGGAAGCAATCGGCCGTCGGCGTGTGAATGACTCCGTCCTTGACGAAAAAGACGTTGGCGCCCGTGGCTTCGGCGACGCGACCCTGCCAGTCCAGCATCAACGCGTCGGCGTAGCCACGACGCTCCGCCCGATGCTTTGAAATCGTGCAGATCATATAAAGCCCGGCCGCTTTGGCGAGCGAGGGCGCAGTCGCGGGGTCCGGCCGCCGATATTCGGCGAAGTCCAGCCGAATGCCTTTCATCCGCTGCTCCGGATCGAAATAACTCGGCCAGACCCAGGCCGCGATTCCAAGGTGAATCTTGTTGTGCTGCGCCGAGACGCCCATCATCTCCGAGCCACGCCAAGCGATCGGACGCACATAGGCGTCGACGAGATCGTTCCGCTTCAGGACCTCGGCTTTGGCTGCGTCGATTTCTTCCAGGCTGTACGGCAGCTCGAAATCGAGGATGCGGGCCGAATTCCTCAGCCGGCGCGAGTGTTCGGCCGACTTAAAGATCAGCCCGCCGTACGAGCGCTCGCCCTCGAAGACCGCGCTCGCATAGTGAAGCGCATGGGTGAGCATGTGGACCTTGGCGTCGCGCCATTCGATCATTCGACCGTCCAGCCAGATCCATCCGTCGCGATCGTCAAAATTGGGACCGGCCATAGGCTTTCCTCTCTCCGGATAACGAGTTGGTTTGGTTTTTGCGCGTTTGGGTTAGGATGCAAGTCGTCGATTGTCGCCCACGCTTTAGCAAACCCCTCTAATTATGTCAACATTACTGACCTAATGAGCACCCCGATGCCGCCCGACGCCGCCAAGGCCGATACGACAGCGCATTCACGCCCCGAGCCGGGGCCAATGTACGAATTGATAGAGCTCTTCTTTTTCGCCTATCGGGACTTTGTGGGCGACGCGGATCGCTTGCTCGAGGACTATGGCTTCGGGCGGGCGCATCACCGGGTGCTTTATTTCGTCACTCGCCGGCCGGGCCTAACTATCGCCGAACTTCTGGAGATTCTTCGGATAACGAAGCAGAGCCTCAATCGCGTCCTGCGTGAACTTGTCGACAAGAATTTCGTCGAGACCCGCGCCGGCGCGCTGGATCGCCGGCGTCGACAACTTTACGCGACCGCCGAAGGCGAGCGTCTGGCGTTACGGCTGGCGCAGGTGCAGACACGGCGCTTTGTCGCCGCCTTGGAGACTTTGGGCGATTCGGGTCTGCAATCGGCGACGGACTTCCTCAATGCCATGATTGATCCTCAAGATCTTGTTGACCTCCCGCAACGCACGTCGAACCGGCAGAGCCGGCAATAGGAGTTTGACGACTTTGAGCGAGATCCCGCCGGAGGATGACGCCGCGCATGTTCTCGTGGTGGACGACGACCGGCGGCTCCGCGCCCTGCTTTCTAGTTACCTCCGCAAGAACGGCCACCGGGTCACGGCGGCGGCGACGGCCGCGGAGGCGCGGGCCTTTCTCGACGGGTTGGCCTTCGACATCATCGTGCTCGACGTGATGATGCCGGGAGAGAGTGGATTCGATTTCGCCGCCTACCTGCGCGGCCGCTCCCAGGTTCCCATCCTAATGCTGACGGCGCGAGGCGAGCCGCAGGATCGGGTGCGAGGTCTGGAAATCGGCGTCGACGACTATCTGCCCAAACCGTTCGAGCCGCGGGAGTTGCTATTACGTATCGGCTCGGTCCTTCGGCGCACGCGCGCCCAGGCGTCCGACAAGCCCGAGACCGCGATTATACGCTTTGGCCGCTTCGCATTTTCGCTCGAGCGAGGCGAACTGCGCGCGGGCGAGGAGATTATCCGCATTACTGAGCGCGAACGGGAAATGCTGCGGCTGCTGTGCGCTAACGCAGGCGCGAGCGTTTCTCGCGAGTCGCTGTCGGGATCAGGCGGCGCGGCCCAGGAACGAACGATCGACGTTCTCATCAATCGGCTGCGGCGCAAGATCGAGATTGACCCCGCCAATCCCGCCTACCTGCAAACCGCGCGTGGGGCCGGCTATCGACTGATCGCGGACAGATGAGCGCGTTATCGACTTTTGGCGCCGCGACCGTGCTTGCGCCGACCCGTGAACTTTGGCGGCGCGCCGCCCGCGGCCTTGCCGACATGTTGCCGAAGGGCCTTTACAGACGTTCTTTGTTGATTGTGATTGCGCCGATGGTGCTGCTGCAAACTGCCGTCACTTTCGCTTTCATGCAGCATCACTTTGAACTCGTCACGCGGCGGCTTTCCGAGGCGGTGGCGAGAGACGTGGGCGCGCTCACCGATCTCTATCTGAAGCTTCCGCCCGGCAAAGACGACGCCTTTCTCGCCACTCTCGCCTCAGAACGTTTCCGGATGGATGCAACGCTGCTGCCGGCGGGTCCGATGCCGCCGGCGATGCCAAAGACCTTTTTTGGAGCGCTGGACCCGCTGACGCGCACGCTGCCGAGCGAAATCAAGAAACAGGTGGGCGAACCCTTCTGGATCGACACGGTCGGTCGGTCGGGCCTGATGGAAATCCGCGTCGATCTCGGCGATCGAGTGCTCCGGCTGGTGACGCGCCGCGCGCTGGCCTACGAGGCCAACGCCCATATTTTCGTGCTTTGGATGCTTGGCGCGATGATCGTCCTTCTGACGGTCGCGATTATCTTCCTTCGCAATCAGATCCGTCCGATCTTGCGCCTCGCGCGGGCGGCGGAGGACTTTGGCAAAGGCCGGAATCTCGACTTTAATCCGCACGGCGCTCGCGAAGTCCGACAGGCAGGCTACGCTTTCATCGAGATGAAGCGCCGTATCGAGCGCGCGACCGAGCAGCGGACCGCGATGCTCAACGGCGTCAGCCACGATCTGCGCACGATCCTGACTCGCTTCAAGCTTTCGCTCGCCCTCATCGACAATTCCGCCGACAGCGAAATGCTGCAGAAGGACGTCGACGAAATGGGGCGGATGCTCGAGGGGTACCTCGCTTTCGCTCGCGGAGACGGGAATGAATTGACCGAGCGGATCGACATTGCCGCCATTCTCGAGGATTTGCGGGCCGATTGTGAGCGCCATGGAGGGGCGCTGAGAGTCAAGACCGAGGGCGATCTTCGTATCCGCATTCGGCCTATGGCGATGAAGCGCTGCCTCGGCAATCTCGTCGCCAACGCCCAGCATCATGCCGACAATGTCAGCGTTTCGGCCACGCGCGAAACCCAATACGCATCGATTGTCGTCGACGACGACGGCTCGGGCATCGCGCCCGCGCAACGGGAGGAGGTGTTTCGGCCCTTCTACCGGCTGGACCAGGCCCGAAACCAGGACGAAGGCGGGGCCGGCCTCGGATTGGCGATCGCAAGAGACATCGCCCGCTCCCACGGCGGGGACATCACGCTCTCGGACAGCCCCTTAGGAGGTCTAAGGGCAACCGTGCGCATTCCCGTTTAGTAAGAGAGAAGGGACGACGCCGGCGACCTTCGTCAAACGGAGGCGCTGATCCACCGGGACAACTCGCTTTTCGGCCCGGCGCCGGTCTTGGTGGCGACATGCTTGCCGTCCTTGAAGACCATCAGCGTGGGGATCGAGCGAATTCCGTATTTGCCGGCGACGCCAGGGTTCTCGTCGACATTGAGCTTGGCGATTTTCACCTTGCCCTTCATTTCAGTCGCGATTTCTTCGAGCGCGGGCGCAATCATCCGGCACGGCCCACACCATTCCGCCCAGAAATCGACGATGACCGGTTCGGTCGATTTGATGACGTCGGCTTCGAAACTCGAGTCCGTGACCTTGGCGGTTATTGACATGGGGCCCTCAAAAGTCGCGCGGCTAAGCCGCCGCGCCAAGAGTAGGTAGGGACGGCAGAGAATTGCGTCAAGCCGGGCGGGCCAGGTTCAGAACAGCCGTCCGCCGTCCGGGACCGAGCAAGTAGGGGCGATCAGGACCACCTCGCCCTCGGCGTCAGGAAACCCCAGCGTCAGCACTTCGGAAAGAAAAGGTCCGATTTGCCTCGGCGCGAAGTTGATCACGGCCGCGACCTGCCGCCCGACCAGGGCGTCTGGACGATAGTGGCGGGTGATCTGGGCGGAAGATTTCCTTTTGCCGATTCGAGGGCCGAAGTCGATCACGAGCTTGAACGCAGGCTTTCGCGCCTGCGGAAACTCTTCGGCCGAGACCACGGTTCCGACCCGAATGTCGACCTTGAGAAAATCGTCGTAGGCGATGGTGGGCGCAGCGTCGGCGGCCGGCGTCATGTCTCGGTTCCCTTAACCATTGGCTCGAGGGACCTTTGGCGCGCCGGCCGAAGCTCCGTCAATGGGCTCGACATCGCCAGGTCGCCGATTTGCGCGGGCGCTTGACAGTTTTCCGCGCCCGCCGTAGCCGAGCGCCCTGATGAATTCGCACGAGCTTGCGCGGGATGTCCCGCAAATCACCGGTCTTGGGGACATCTCGGATCGCTATGACGCGATTCTTTGCGACATCTGGGGCGTCCTGCATGATGGCCTGACCGCGTTCGCTTCGGCGTCGCAGGCGCTGGTTTCGTTCCGGCGCCGCGGCGGCGCGGTCGTTCTGGTCTCGAACGCGCCCCGACCTTCGTCGTTGATCCGCCGCCAGCTGGAGAAGCTTGGCGTTCCGCCGCACGCGTTCGACGCGATCGCGACCTCGGGCGACGTGACGATCGGTTTGATCGAGGAGCGGATCGACGAACCGGTCCTCCACATTGGGCCTCCCCGCGACTTGGGCCTCTTCGACGCCGCGGCGGAGGCGGCCGGCCGAGTGCCGACTTTCGCGCCGCTCGAAGTCGCGCGATACGCGCTTTGCACCGGTCTGCGCAGCGACGAAATCGAGACGCCCGCGGATTACGACCCGGAACTCCGGGCCATGGCGGCGCGCGCAATGCCCATGATCTGCGCCAATCCGGACGTCGTGATCCATCGCGGCGCAAACCTCGTCTATTGTGCGGGAGCGTTGGCGCGCCGCTATGAAGACCTCGGGGGTTCGGTCGTCTACGCCGGCAAACCATACGCGCCGATCTACCGCCTGGCGTTGACCCTGGCGGAGCGCGCTCATGGCGCGCCGGTCGATAGGCGTCGGGTTCTGGCGATCGGCGACGGAATGGATACCGACATTGCCGGCGCGGCGCGAGCCGGACTGGATTCACTCTTCATCACTCATGGCATCCATCGGCTGGCCCTTCACGGCGAGACGCTGGAGAAGCCGGCCGATCCGATCGAGCTGCGGCGCCTTTACGCCCAATATGCGCTTCTGCCGGTCGCCGCGATTGGCGCGCTTCAGCTATGAGCGGCCGCTATCGATCTTGACCGGTTGAATGACAGATGGAGCGGATGGAGAAGCCGTCCTTTCAGATCCTCTACTTTGACGACCTCACGGTCGGCATGCGGGAGACGATACGCAAGAGGGTCGAGAATGAGGACGTCATCGGGTTCGCCGAACTGTCCGGCGACCACAATCCGATCCATTTGTCGGAACATTTCGCGCGCAAGACGCGTTTCGGCGGCCGAATCGTCCACGGACTCTACACCGCCAGCCTCATCTCCGCGGTCATCGGCATGCGGCTTCCGGGGCCTGGCGCAGTGTATATATCTCAAACCTTGAATTTTATCGGTCCGGTCAAGATCGGCGACCTCGTCGATTCGAGCGTGGAGGTGGTCGAACTCACCGAAAGAGGCCGTCGCGTCCGACTGCATTGCGAATGCCGCGTCGGAGCCAAGATCGTTCTCGACGGCGAAGGCGTTCTCAGCGTTCCTCCGGCGCCGAAATCAAGGCCTGCGTCCGCTTGACCGCGTTGGAATGTAAGAGCAATTTCCGCCAGCCGCGACGCTGCGGACCGGCCGGCCGGGGCCTGGGGATGGGCAGAATGCAATGACCAGCGGCTTCGTGCTCGCCACGGATCCGACGCTGCCGCCGCGCGGGCTCGAAGGCGCGGTCTACGCGATCGGAAATTTTGACGGCGTCCACCTGGGCCACCAGGCGGTGATCGCGCGCACTGTGGCGCTGGCCGCGGACCGGGCGGCGCCAAGCGCCGTCTTGACCTTCGAGCCGCACCCCGCCGACTTTTTCGCCGCGCGCCCGGTCGTGTTCCGCCTGACGCCGGCGGAAATCAAGGCGAACGTCTGCGCCGGCCTCGGGCTTTCGGGCGTCGTCGTCCTGTCATTCAACGCTCGGCTCGCCGCGATGGGCGCGGAGGAATTCGTCGCCAAAGTTCTCGTCGCGCAGCTCGGCGTCGGGGCGATCGTGGTCGGTTGGGACTTTCATTTCGGCAAGGGACGTTCCGGTTCGACGGCTTTTCTGGTCGAAGCGGGTTCGCGATACGGCTTCGCGGTCGATATCGTCGGCAAGGTCGAGGACGACGCCGGAGAGGAAGCTTCGGCGGTGTCGTCGACTGCGATACGTCGGGCTCTCGAACGGGGCGACGTCGCGGCCGCGGCGCGAGGCCTCGGGCGCCCCTATGCGGTGGTCGGCAGGGTCATTTCCGGGCAGCGGCTGGGACGCACGCTCGGCGTTCCGACGGCCAATATCGCCCTAGAGCCCAACAACCGGCTCGCGCACGGAATCTACGCGGTGCGGGCGAGGATCGAAGGCAAAATTCATCCTGGAGTCGCCAGTTTCGGGGTCCGGCCGACGGTGAACAACGGACCGCCCCTGCTCGAAGTTCATCTGCTGGATTTCGAGGGAGACCTCTACGGGCGCGAAATGCAAGTCGAATTCATTGAGCGCATCCGGGAGGAGCGCAGGTTCGATTCGCTCCCGTCGCTGGTCGCCGAAATGGAGCGTGACAAGAAGAAGGCGCGCGCGCTTCTCGCCGTCAGCCCGTGACGGCGGATTTGGCGATTGGCGCGAAATCCTCTAATCCCTCGCGACCTTTCCGGCGAAACCCGAAATTGGCCCCCGATCTCATGACCGACGCGCCCGACACAGGCCTCGACTATTCGCGGACGCTGTATCTGCCTAAGACGGATTTTCCGATGCGGGCGGGCCTGCCGCAAAAGGAGCCGGAGATCCTGGCGCGCTGGGCGCGCGAGAACCTCTACGGAGCGCTGCGCGAGAGCGGCGGGGGACGTCCCAAATTCGTGCTCCACGACGGCCCGCCCTACGCCAACGGCAATGTCCATATCGGGACTGCGCTCAACAAAATCCTCAAGGACCTGGTGGTGCGCTCGCATCAGATGGCGGGCAGGGAGTCCAACTACGTCCCCGGCTGGGATTGTCACGGCTTGCCAATCGAATGGAAGGTCGAGGAGGAATTCTACCAGAAGAAGGGCAAGGCCAAGCCGGATTTCTCCGATTCCGGCGCCATTATCGCCTTTCGCGCCGAGTGTCGCGCCTACGCCGAGCGCTGGCTTTCGGTGCAGCGCGAGGAATTCAAGCGCCTGGGCGTCATCGGCGACTGGGATCATCCCTATTCGACGATGAGCTTTCCCGCCGAGGCGCAGATCGCGCGCGAAATCCACAAATTCGCCGCCAACGGCCTGCTCTACCGCGGCTCCAAACCGGTGATGTGGAGCGTGGTCGAAAAGACCGCGCTCGCCGAGGCGGAGGTCGAATACGAGGATCATACGAGCGATACGGTCTATGTGGCGTTTCCGGTCAAACACACCGAAGCGGAAGCACTCAAGCATCCCAACACTGAGGTCGTGATCTGGACGACGACGCCGTGGACCATCCCCGGCAACCGAGCGATCGCATACTCGAGAAGATATGGGTACCAAGTTCTCGTCCCCAAGGCGCCTAGTCGGAGCACGCCGCTTAGCGAAGCTGACCTCACGCCAGAGCAGCGCGAACACGCCGCGCTCACGGGCGGTGGGGGCGTGGCCGAGTGGGTGCGTGGACTCAACGAAATCGAAGAAGAAAGGCGCTTATTCCAACGAAGGTTTGGTGGCACTCGGTTCGTCATTTCCGCTGACCCGACGCTCAATGCTGAGTTTCGTAAGCAGATCGCCAAGACTCTAAGCATTGGTGCGCTTTCCAACGATTTGTTTGAACCGGTCCCTGTTGCGGGCTCGCTGTTGGAGGGTACTGAGTGCGCCCATCCCATGCACGCGCATGGCTACGGATTCGTCGTCCCCCTCCTCGCCGGCGATCACGTCACCGAGGACGCCGGGACTGGCTTCGTCCACACCGCGCCCGGCCACGGCCGCGAGGATTTCGATCTCTGGACCTCTGTGGAGACGCAGCAACTGCTCAGAGCGCGCGGCATCGACCCGCGCATTCCCTACACCGTCGACGAGAACGGCGCCTTCACCGGCGATGCCCCGGGCTTCGAGGGCAGGCGCGTCCTCAACGACAAGGGCGAGAAGGGCGACGCCAACGAGGCGGTGATCAAGGCCTTGAGCGCAGCAGGCGCGCTTCTGGCGCAAGACAAGCTCCCGCATCAATACCCGCATAGCTGGCGCTCGAAAAAGCCCGTCATCTTCCGCAACACGCCGCAATGGTTCATCGCCATGGACCGGCCGTTCGCCGGCGGGCCGTCGTTGCGCCAAACGGCGCTGAAAGCGATCGGCGAAACCCGCTGGGTTCCGGCGTCGGGCGAAAACCGCATTCGCGGCATGGTTGCCGCGAAACCCGATTGGGTGATGAGCCGCCAACGCGCCTGGGGCGTGCCGATCGCGGTGTTTACTCGAAAGGGCGGCCACGATCTCTTGATTGATCGCAAGGTGAACGCCCGAATCGCCGAGGCTTTCGAGCGCGAGGGCGCTGACGCCTGGTACAAAGAGGGCGCGGCGCAACGCTTCCTCGCGCCCGACCACGATCCCGAAGACTATGAAAAGGTCGATGACATTCTCGACGTCTGGTTCGATTCCGGATCGACCCATTCGTACGTGCTGGAAGACGCGGTCCATTTTCCCGGACTTGCCGGCGTCCGGCGCGTGGTCGACGGCGGCGCGGATGAGGTGATGTACCTCGAAGGCTCCGACCAGCATCGCGGCTGGTTTCAGTCCTCGCTGCTCGAGAGCTGCGGCACGCGCGGACGCGCGCCCTTCGACATTGTGCTGACCCACGGCTTCACCCTCGATGAGAAGGGGCGCAAGCAGTCCAAGTCACTGGGAAACCAGACCTTCCCGCAAGTCGTGATCGCGGCGTCGGGCGCCGACATTCTGCGTCTATGGGTGGCGAGCGTCGATTATTCCGACGATCAGCGCATCGGCCCGGAAATCCTCAAGGCCGTCGGCGACAATTATCGCAAACTGCGCAACACGATTCGCTGGATGCTGGGAACGCTCGCGCACCGTGATCGCGGCGACGCGGTCGGCGTTGCGGCGATGGGCGAACTGGATCGGCTGATGCTGCACAAGCTCGCCGAGCTCGACGCCAAGGTCCGTGACGCTTACGCCAATTTCGACTTTGCGCGCGTGACTGCCGCGCTGACGGCGTTCATGAACGCCGACCTGTCGGCGTTCTACTTCGACATCCGCAAGGACGCGCTCTATTGCGACTCGCCATCCAGCCTCAAGCGCCGCGGAGCTTTGGAGGCGATCGATCACATCTTCCGGGCGGTTGTGATCTGGCTCGCTCCGATTCTCGTCTTCACGGCGGAGGAAGCCTGGGCAGCCTGCGACCCCTCGCATCGCTCCGTCCACCTCGAACAATTTCCGGCCATTCCCGCCGCATGGCGCGACGATGATCTGGCGGCGAAATGGGAGACGATCCGGGCCTTGCGCCTTGCCGTCACCGGAGCGATCGAGATTGCTCGAGCCAACAAGGAGATCGGCTCGTCGCTCGAAGCCGCGCCGGTGGTCTATCTGAGCAATCCCAGGCATGTCGAGGCGCTGCGGGGGATCGATTTCGCGGAAGTCTGCATCACTTCGGATATCGCAATCGAGACCGCGGCGCCGGCCCCCGAGGGAGCGTTCCGCCTGCACGACTTACCCGACGCCGCCGTCGTCGTCGAGCGCGCCGAGGGCGTCAAATGCGCGCGCTCCTGGCGCTACTTTGATCCTTCGACCGCGTCGCCCGATTTTCCTGACGTCAGTCCCCGCGACGCCGAGGCCCTGCGCGAGCTCAGAGCGCTCGGGCGCCTGTCGTGAAGCCGCGCGCGGTCGGCGGATTGGTCGCAATCTTTGTCTTTGTCGCGGACCAGGCCGCCAAGGTCGCGGTCCTGTGGCGCGCCGGCCGTGTCGCCTCGCAATCCGTGTCGTTGACGCCGTTTCTCGATTTGACGCTACGGTGGAATCGGGGCATCTCCTTCAGCCTTTTCGCCCAAGGTTCGCATTTCGGCCGGGTCGTCCTGTTGGCGCTCACTTTTGCAGCGGTCGCGCTATTGACGTGGTGGCTGCTGAGCGCGCGCTCCAGTCTGGCCGCGGCGGGTCTGGGCGCGATCGTCGGCGGCGCCCTCGGCAACGCTCTCGATCGCATTGTTCATGGCGCGGTTGTCGATTTCCTCGATCTGCACGCATTCGGACGACATTTTTTCGTCTTCAACCTCGCCGACGCGGCGATCAATGTCGGTGTCGCGCTGTTGATCGTCGATCTTCTTTTTTTCTCCCGCGCCCAGAACGACCGGGACGAAACCGCCTCGACGCCGGGGGCGAATTGAACCCTTGGGGCGACGCGCCGTCTCGCGGCTTGCATTTGTTAACGAAATCCACATATCGTTGGCAAAGCCGGCGGTCATCGCCGGGACGCCGGGAAGCGTCATGGAATAGCCGGAATTTCGGACGACGTACATCGACGCTGCAGGAAGGGTCCGGCGCGGATTGTAAGGGGATGAAGTTTATGCACTTCGGCTTTCGCTGGACGTCGATGGCGTTCGCGATGACCTTGGCCGCTTTCAGCACTACGGCGGCTGTGGCTGGCGACGACGGCGCGGCGCCGATCTGGATGGGAATTGGTTCGATTTTCGGATGGGGCAAGAAGGACAGCGCTCCCATCAACTATCGCGAGTATGGAAAGATCGTCGTGCCGCCCAGTATGGATCTTCCGCCGCCGGGGTCACGTTCGGCCGCGCGTCCCGCGGATTGGCCCATCGATCAGGAGACCCAACGCAAGAAGGCGCAAAAGGCGGCGGTGAAGAAGGAGATCGCGGGCGTGGGCGACGCGCGTCTGCGCTACAACCACCCGTTCAATCCCAACGCCGGCACGGTCACGGTCCGCGCCGTCGACCCGCAAGGCAACGAAATCAAATGTCCTGAAGGATCATGCGGATCTTCCGGTTCGTCGGTCCTCAGCAGCCTCAATCCGTTGAGTTGGGTCGGCATGGGAAAACACGCCTCGCTTGGTCCCGAGCCGAACCGCGAGTGGTTGACCGATCCGCCAAAAGGTTTCCGCTCTCCGGTGGGGGCGACAGCGGGTCAGGCCGCGAAATGACGCGCGAAATCATGGGAACGGGGCGGGTTCGGCTCTGATTTCGCATCCTGAGCCGGAATCGCCGCTTGGCGTTGGGCGGAAAAGCGGCTATCGTTGAGTTCGAAGATTTGCCGCCCGCCTGGTTGCCGAGGGACGAAAAGGTTGGCGCGGCCGAAAGGCCGAAAGCGAGGGGGTCGACGGCGGCGCACGCGCGTAATTGCCGAAACGCTCACTTGGCCGAATTCAGTCCGCCCATCGAGCGACGGTGCAATTGGCCGCAAAGGGGCGCCGACATTCTCTTCGTCGATGAGGCGGCGCTTCGGGGCTTCTGGAGCGGTTCGCGACCGCCAGGGATTTTAAACAGGATCGGCTCGACGCCGATCGAAGGTCGCGAGAGTCGCGACGCTGCCGAACTGCGATCGGATGAATCAAAAAACGCGAGGCCTTCGCGGCGAGACCTATAGACGGTGAGAGTACCGTCGTTCGCCCGAGACTCGGCAACGCTCTCGCCGCCCAATCGATTGGGACAAAGTGGGGCTCAACCGAACGAATATTGGAAAGATGCAATGAGACCAGGCCAGAATAAGAGGATGCGCAACAACAGGCCGACGAACAACCGGCGGGGGCCCAACCCCTTGACGCGCTCCTATGAATCCAATGGCCCTGACGTTAAGATTTGGGGCAACGCCCATCACGTGGCGGAGAAATATCTCCAGCTTGCGCGCGATGCTCATACCGGGGGCGATCCGGTGGCGGCCGAGAATTACCTCCAGCACGCCGAACATTATTTTCGCCTGATCGCCTCGGCCCAGGCCGCGCAGGCTTTGGCCCAGAGCGGCCAGCCCCGCCAAGCGGGAGACGTCAGCGGCGACGATCTCGACGACGACGATGATGTAGGCGGGTTGTCGGACCGGTTCGCCTCGCCTTCGGAGCGGGCGGGCGGCCTTTATCAACAGCAGCAGCATGGGCCTCAGGCGCAACCCAGCCCGGCGCCGAACGCCCCGCAGCCCTATATCGAGCGCTCGCCGTTCGAAGCGGATCGCCAAGGACCAAAAGACCAGGGCGGATACCCGAACCGCCAGGACCGGCAGGGCAATCGCTTTCCCGACCGTGGTCCACGTCCCGACCGTCCGTTCGCGGAGCGGCCTGACGGCTACCGCGACAATCGACAGGGCCGCGACGGACGCCCGCGCGATTTCCGGCCTTATCGCGACGGATCGCCGCAGCCGGGACGAGAAGGGACGGCCGAGGCCGTCGAATTCGACGAATCTTCCCTCGTTCATTACGGGCGGGACAAGACCGGGCGGCGCCGAAACAGCCGAAACTCAGCCTGTGCCTGTGGCGGACGCAATGACGACGCCGGCGGGGGCGCCCGAATCGGACCTGGCTACGCGCGAGCCGGCGTCCGCCGAGGGCCGCTTTCCCGGCCGCGGCCGACGTCGCCGCCTCAGGTCGCCTTACGGGTTCAACGGCTCCGCGGCGACGGATTCCGATATGGAGAGCCGCGATCCCGCGATCGGCGACGAGCCTCCGGTCGCCGAGTAACCGCGCCGCGCCCGTCAGTGCGCGCTAACGCCCGCGAATTTCGATTGCAAGAGTTCGCGATCGAAAGGCTTCATCATAAAGTCGTTTGCTCCCGCGTGCATCGCCCGCGCGATCTGGGAAACGTCGTATTCGTTGGCGCAAAACACGACTTTCGGTCGATCGCCGCCGGGCATGCGACGCAGCCGCCGGACAAATTCGAAACTGTCGAGCACCGGCATGCTGCTGTCGACCAGGACGGCGTCCGGCATCGAAAACGAGCAGGCCGCGAGCGCCTGACCGCCGTCTGAGGCTTCCGAGGTTCGCAGACCCATATTCTCGAGAATGCGTCGAGCGATCTTCCGCACGACGGCGGAGTCGTCCACTATCAGAACCTGCCGCATTCCACGCTCCCGTCAGGTCTTCGGCCTTGACTTGCGCCATGATCGCGAGGCGAAACGCGAACAACGCTCGGTCATCCAGGGCGGTCGCCTCCTGTCCGCAGCGCTCGAACGCGCGGAATCCGGAAACCGGCCGCCCCGGTCCGACGACCGCGGCGCAACTATGCCGTGCAACTATGCTGAATGTCGGTTAACGAGCGTTAAAGCGCGATCGTTCAGATCGGTTCGAGGCGGCAAAAACGCGATTGAGCGGGATTCCGGAGATGTCGCCGCGGTTTTTTCGCAAAGATCCCGCGTTTTCAGGGACTCTCAGGCATGACTCAATTCAACGAAATCGCGTCATGATCCAGGCCCGTCCTTCAGGTCTCCAGACGCGGTCCATCGGCCAGGCTCACGGTCTCTGTCCCGGGGCCGCCGACAGCGCGCGGCTTCGCGGACAGGATAACCGCTTGCGGCTCGGTCGACGTCTCCAGCGTCATGCGGCACTCGCGGGCCAGCAGTGTCGCGTAATAGGGCTGTATCGAGTGGCCGTCTATGGTTTCGACCGCGGAGGCGCCCGACAACAGGTCCGCGGCGCCGTGCGACAGACGCGCATTAGCGCCTTTCGCCTCGACCCGCATGCCCATCGCTTCGCCTTCGCCTTCCAGATCGACGACGATGACGCCCCCGCGGGGCACGGACGAGGCCGCGATCAAGCAGAGATTGAGCAACAGTTTGACCGAGTTCTTGGGCGCGAGCCGGCGATGGGCGTTCCATTGCAACGTGGTGCGGTCGTTGCTGAGGAGACCGCGCGCCACATTTTCCGCATCGCCGGTGTCAATTGCGGCGGTCAGGGAGCCCGCCGCGCCAAAGGCGAGACGACAGAACTGGAGCCGCGCCGAGGCCGAAATTGCGCTCTTTTTGATCAGGTCCATGGCGAAAGAGCGCATTTCCTCGTCATCTTCGCCGTCAAGCACTTCGAGACCGTTGATGATCGCGCCGACAGGGCTGATCGCGTCGTGGCAGACACGGGAACACAGGAGAGCGGCAAGGTCGAGTGGGGCTAGAGACGCCATTGTCAAGCGGTCGATCCTATGGTCAATGCCAACCGGTCGGCGCCGCAAACCCGCGTCGCCGAACCGGACTCGTTGCCTTTTGCCTGTCTACCCGATTCGTTCGCCGACCGCGACGCCTTTCCGGAGTCGAATTTTGCCGGTCCGCTCCGACTCCGGCGGTCGCGCTCGCCAAGTTGGGCGCGCCGGGGTTGCATGCGCATTCCACTGAAGGGGAGGTCGCATTGGTCACCTCTGGCGCAAATGCGCAGTCCTTCGACTTTGACCGCTCCACCCGCGACGAAATCGCGCTCTACCTGGCGGAGGCCGCCGTGGCGGCTGGTCCTGCGGTCATGCAGATCTATGAGCGCGGCTGCGACATCGACTTGAAATCGGACGGCAGCCCGGTCACGCTCGCGGACCGACGCGCGGAAGCGATCATTTGTGAGCGTCTCGCCCGCGCCGTTCCTCCTTTGCCGGTGGTGGCGGAAGAATCCGCGTCGGCCGGAAATCCCCTCACCATCGGCGAGAGATTTCTTCTCGTTGATCCGCTCGACGGCACCCGGGAGTTCATCGCGCACAACGGCGAATTCACGATCAACGTCGCGCTCGTCGATAGGGGAAGGCCAACCGCCGGGGCCGTTTATGCGCCCGCGATCGGCCGGCTATGGTTCGGGGGCGACCACGCCTTCGTCTGTGAGGCGCCAGTCGCGGCGCACGCGCCGCTGGGCGCTCCGCGCCGGCGCGTTCATACCCGCCCCGCGCCTCCCGCTCTGGTCGCTCTGGCCAGCCGTTCGCATGGCGACGCCCAAACCGAAGCGTTTCTCGAAGGACTGCCGATCGCCGAGCGCCGATCGGCGGGGTCGTCGTTGAAGTTTTGCCTGATCGCCGAAGGATTGGCCGACGTCTATCCCCAATTCGCCCCGACGATGGAATGGGACACGGCGGCGGCGGACGCCGTTCTGCGCGCCGCTGGCGGGGTCGTCCTCGATGCTTCCGGCAATCCGCTCGCTTACGGAAAGATCGACCATGACCTCCGCAACGGCGGGTTCGTGGCCTGGGGCGACGCTGCGGCGGCAAGGCGTTTCGGGCATCGTTAATTTCCTGTCAACGGGAATGCGCGATTATCGACCGATCCGGGGGGCGGACGACACGCATTGGACTGGTCGCGCAATGGGCGAAACGCTTAGAGCGCGCCGGCCAGGCGCCGGCCTCGAGGAGAGTGTTGATGACAGACGTGACGCGCAGAAACCTTCTGGCGATGGCGACGGCGGTCGGCGCCGTCGGCTTCGCGCCGACGGCGCGAGCCGATGCTCCGCCTACATTTTCCGCTGAGGAAATCGTCGACAACGGCCATCGATTTTTTGGCAGCGTTTCGCGCGGCCTGGCCGAGGTGGTTCAGGAAGCGGCCCGCCGCTGGGGCCTGCCGAACGCTTATATCCTCGGGCAAGAGGCCTCCGGCGCGTTCGTGGGCGGGTTGCGCTACGGCGAAGGCAAAATGTATACGCGCAACGCCGGAGACCAGCACATATACTGGCAAGGGCCGTCGATCGGCTTCGACGCCGGCGCGGACGGCGACCGGACAATGATGCTGGTCTATAATTTGCCGGCGGTGCGGGCGATTTTCCGCCGCTTCGGCGGGGTCGACGGTTCGGCGTATTTTATCGGGGGCCTGGGCTTCACCGCGTTGGACTCCGGCGACGTGATCGTCGTTCCGATCCGCACCGGTCTGGGCTACCGCCTCGGGGTCAACGTCAACTATTTAAAGTTCACCCAGAATGCGACCTGGAACCCGTTCTGACCGGGAGGGCGGTCGCTTCAGGGCTCGACGGCCCGGCCGGTTCACCGGCTTTGCAGCAACCAGCCCTTGTGCGAAGATGGCGCAGCGCACCGAAGTTTTGGACAGGGCGGCGTGGTCGAGCAAGGGCTCTACTTTGCGATCGGATTTCTGGCCGCCTGCCTGATCGCAGTGGTGGGAATCCCTACGATTGCGCGACGGGCGACCCGGCTGTCCGAGGCGCGCGCGCGATTGCGGGCGCCGGCGACCGAAAAGCAGGCGAACGCCGAAAGGGATGCGCTGCGCGCTCAAAACGCGGTTGAACGGGTGCGGCTCGAGCGCCGGCTCGCGCTGAGCGATGACGCCTCCCGCCAGCTGCGCGCCGATGTCGGCAGGCAGTCGGTCAAAATCCTCGCGCTGGAATCCGCGGCCGCCGAACACGTCAGCATAATCGCCGATCAAAACGCCGAAATCGCCGAGCGAGAAGCCGGGCGTCGAGATCTCGAAGCCGGGCTGGGCGCCAGTCAGATCGCGCTCAACGACGCCTTCGTTCAGCGGGATCGGGCCAATGTCGCCGAGGCCGCGGCGACGGCTCGACAGATCGAGCTCGAGGCGGAAGCCAGCCGCGATCGTGCGCGAATTGCGATTCTGACCGCCAAGAGCGAAAACATGGAAGGGCGGTTCGAGGACCTCACGCGATCGGCGAAAGCGGCGGCCGAGAAAGCGGAAGCGACCCGCGTCCAGCTGACGGATGCGATCGCCGAGCAGCTGGCGCAAGTCCGCCGGCTCGAAAGCCAGTTGCGCGACGCCCTGCTCCAAAACCAGCAACTGAGCGAGAATGCGTCGAGCGTCGGGGCCGAACGCGAGCAGAACCGCCGCCGCCTGGGCGAGCTCGAATCGAGGCTCGCTCACAGCGAGCAGGCCCGAGAGGAAGCGCTGATCGAGAACAGCCGCCAGCTCGCCATGCTGGCCGAACGAGAGGCTCTTCTGAGAAGAGCGCGCGTCGGCGACGACGCGGCGCAGCGGAAAGGCGAGAGCCAAAAAGACGGGATCGCCGCGCCCGGCGCCTCCGGCGCGGTCAACCTCGACGATGCGGCGTTGCGGGAGGCGATCGAACGGCTCGGGCGCGAAGTGACACGCCTGTTCGCGGAAAGGCAATCGACCGATCGTCGGGAAGAGCGTGGCCCGGGAGTTCGTGCGCGCTTCGGCCGGCGTGACGCGGGCGCGCTCGCCGGGCCTTCGAACGACGAGCCGCGCGGTTTCGTGGACGGTTCGGGGCGTCGCGTCGCCCGCACCCTCGCCCCCGACCGTTGACGCGAGTTTTCACGCCGATCGCGCTTTTTTCCGGGCTTTATGTTTCGCCGTCGTGGCCGGCCGGCCGGGCTATCTTATGGGCGTCCGCGCAAGCGCTAGCGGCGAATCGCCGGCGGGCGAAATCCGGGGTCTGCGCACTGCCGCTCCTGGTCGAGAGCAGGATCGAACGCGCAGGGCTGTCATGACACCCGTTTGAACGGGTCTTCCCGAGTTCACGCGCAGCAGCTTCGCCATCCGCTGCAGCAGTTTCCAGCCGATCACCCCGTTTTCCTCCACGAGCGGGCGGAAGTCCCAATAGGTCAGCCCGTAGCAGACGAGATCGGTCGCGGCGACGATCGTCGCCATGCGCGGGCCTTCGTCGAACAAGGCGATTTCGCCGAAATAGTCGCTTGGCTTCAGGGTCGAGTTCTCGCGGCCGCCGACGAAAACCGTCGCCTCGCCCGATTCGATCACGAAAAAGGCGGCGCCGCCCGAGCCTTCCTTGACCACGGTCTCGCCCTTGGCGAAGCGGCGCGGCTTGAACTCGCGCGCAATTTTCTGGACTTCGCGTTTGTTGAGATCGGCGAACAGCAGGACGCGCTGCAGAACTTCAACCGGGGCGCCTCGCATTCGGGCCGATCCTTCCTCGCCGACGCTGCAATCTTTGGCTCATGCTCGGTCGCGACGAAATCAGAATCGAGAATGGGACGCAAGCTCGCCAACCGGCGCGCACCCTTCAGGCGACCTTACGGCGCGACCCGCGGCTGTCACCCAGCCCGGGTGATCGCCCGGCACTGAAGGAGGTAGAGCGTCCCCCCGGCGAGCGCCCATTCGACGTCCCGGTCGGGACCGTAGATGTGCTCGCATCGGTCGGCGAGGCGGTTGAGCTGGTCGAGATGGCCGTCGTCGAGGCAGAGTCGCTCGACGAGTTCGGGCGGGACCTTTTCCTCCACCGTGCCGCCGTCCGGAACGCCGCGGACCGCAATTTTCTTGAGCCCCGGCGTGCGCTCGAGCACCTGACCCGAACGGTCCACCCGGAAGTGGTCCGGGATCACGATCCCCGCGACCACCGCCTCGCCGAGCCCCCAACTCGCCTCGATCACACGCTCGTCGGCCCCGGTCACCGGGTTCCTGGTGAACATGACCCCGGCGGATTCGGCGCCCAGGAGCGCCTGAACGACCACGGCGATGCTCGGGCGGGTGAAGAGGCCGACGCGCTGCCGGTAGGTGATCGCCGAATCCGAGTTCGCCGACCACCAGATTTCGCCCAGCGCGGAGCCGACCTCCCGCCATGACGGCACGTTGAGCAGGGTCAGGTGCTGCCCCGCGAAGCTCGCGTCGGCGCCGTCCTCGTCCACTGCCGACGAGCGGACCGCCAGCGGGCCGCCGAGCGGCCTGACCCATTTGCAGACCTCTTCGATCGCGCGATCCTCCCCGGCGGCCACGGCTTCGACGATCGCGCCCGAAAGCGCGACGCCGGGCGGGACCGGAAGACCGTCCCGCATCGCCTGCCCCAGCCCGACCGCTTTCGAGCCGAAAATGGCGGTTTCCTGCGCCTTCTCGAGCTGGACGACCTTCTTCATCCGAGCACCGTGACCTCGCCGGCGTCGCCGTCGACGCGCACCCGCACGCCATCGGCGATCCGCCCGGTCGCCTCGCGCGTTCCGACCACGCCGGGAATGCCATATTCGCGCGCGACAATCGCCGAGTGGGACAAAAGGCCGCCGCTGTCGGTGACGATCGCTCCGAGCAACGGCAGGAGTATGTTGAACGCCTCGGTCGTCGATTCAGTGACCAGAACGTCGCCCCGGACGATGCGATCGAACTCGGAGGGGCTCGACACCCGGCGAGCCGGCCCTTCGTAGACGCCCCGGCTCGCCGCCAGCCCGCGCAGCTTGTGCTCCTCGTGCGGCGCTTCCGAACTGCCGAACAGCGAGCCCAGCGCGACGCCGATCGCGCGCATCATCCGCGCGGGGGCAGGCGGCAAGCCTGACAGGTCTGGCGGCGGCGGGGGCGGCGGCCCCAGCGTTGCGGGGGCCTCCTTGGCGCGGTGCGAAGCGCGGTATTCGGCGCGCGCCGCCAGCTCCTCGGCCGAGGGCCCGTCCGCGCCGGACAACAGCGCCCGCATCTCGTCCAAACCGGCGTCGACGAGGTCGGCGGCGTCCCGGATCCGCCCCTTGGCGGCGAGGCGCCGGCCGCCTGCGAGCACGGCTCGCCGCATGATCCCCGAGGCCCAGATGTCGCTGAACACGCCCCGCTCGTCGCGGAGGCGATACATCAGCCGCGCCTCCCCGATCAGCTCGTCGAACTGGGCCCGGCGCGTCTCGGGCACGCGGCTGCGGACGCCGGCGATCTTCTCATCGATGTCGGAGGCCCCGTGCTCCTTTCCCGCGACCGCGATGCGGATCGCCCGCAGCAACACATCGGGCAACTCCAGCGCGGTGGGCTCCGAGATGTCGAAACCGTCGAGCAGCCGATTTCCGACCAGGTCGAGATAGGCGGACATGGCGGCGCCGGCTTCGCCCTCGCGCGAGCGCAGCCCCTCGAGCACGCGCCCGGGTTCGCCCTTGGAGGCGAGAAGCTCCTGAGCCCGGGGGTCCTTCGCCATTGCCGCGATCAGGCTTTCGAGTTCGCCCGAGGCCCCGGCGGACACAGGCGCGGCCCCGCGCATTAGGCCGAGGAGTTCGGCGGGCGGGATGCCGGTCCAGTCGCCGACATGCGCGAGGAAGTCTCCTATCGGGGCCACGGCCCCGGCGGTGAAGCGCATATGCTGGGATATCATCCTCGCATGGTGGTCGCGGCACCGGGTCAGATAGGCGATCAGCTCTTGTTCCGAGAGCCCTTCGGGATCGACCGACTGCAGCTCCCGGTGAATGGCGACTGCGGCAGGCTTGACGGACTGATCCCAATCGCGAAGCTGTTCGCGCCACAGTTTCCCGTTGAACACCTCTTCCGCGCGCTGAAAACGCGCCGGCATCTCTTCCGGCGCGGCCGGCGTCACGGTTCTGTAGGCGAAGCCGTTGACGAATCTGTACTCGAGCCCGTCGATCAGCATGCCATAGAAGCGCGCGAAGTCCTGAACGCCGCGGCGGAACGGCTCGAAATGCGTCTCTCGGAAATAGCGGGTCACCGGACGGGGAAAATGGACCGGGTCGAGCTCCCAGGAGCCGGGGCCCGGAGGCTCGAAGCGAAGCTCGGTTGGGTTATCTGCGCGGCTCATTGGAATTTCCTCCGTCATCGCGGGATCCGCCGGCGATAATCCACCGCCGGCGCGGTTCGTCCCTTTGACCTCAGAATAACATGGAGCCTCAACGGAAACATCAGGTTTCGCAAGCCCTTGGCGAGGCGCGCGCCGCGCGGCGGCGAACGCTGCCCGAGGGCCTGGAGCGGCGCGCGCTCCGGGCGTTCCTCGATCTGCCTTTGCCGGAGCGCCCAAAAGCGAGCGAAGGAGCGTCGCCGACGATAAACGTTCCGCATGACGACGCAGGGCGCGAACAAGACTATGAACCGGAGACGGGCTCGCCCGGCGCCAAGATGGGCGCGTTCGCTCGGCTGCTCTTGGGCCAGGCGAAGATGAACGGCTGGCGCCTCGTCGGCGCGAAGGACGATTGGAAGCGCATCTTCGGATTCGGGCAGCCAATGACCGCGCCGGGTCGGGGCCCGACATTCAAGGCGGCGATCAAAGGTCAGTTTCAAACACGAGCGAGGGGGATGATTGATGTCTGAGGCCACAGAATCCGCCGTCGAGGCGAAAGAAAAAGACCGTACTGTCGCGCTCATTATCGCGATTCTGGCGCTGTTGCTGGCTCTGGCCGAGGCCGGGGCGAAAAACGCCCAGCACCTGTCGATGGAAAAGAACATCGAATCTTCGGATTTGTTCAATTTCTACCAGGCCAAGAGGATTCGATCGACCGTGGTCGAAACCGCGTCCCAGATGCTCGAAGCGCAAAGGACCGCCGTCAGCGATCCCAAGGCGCAAGAGGCGTTCGAAAAACAGATCCAGGCTTTCAGGGCGACCGTCGCGCGGTTCGAAAAGGACCCCAGGAAGCCGGAAGACAGCCTGGACGCGATCCAGGAGCGGGCCAAAGCGGCGGCCGAGCGCCGGGAAACCGCAAATCGCCGGCTGGCGCATTATGAACTCGGCAGCGGTCTGATCCAGATCGCTATCGTGCTGGCGTCGGCCGCTATCATCACCGGGATCGCGGCGCTGATCTGGTTCAGCGTCGGCTTAGGGGTCATCGGCGCGGCGCTGATGGCGCTGGGCTTGTTCGCCCCGACAATGTTGACGGCGTTGGGCTGAACTCGGCGGCGCGGCCCGTCCGGCGAGCAGCTTGACACCGCATCCTCCCCGAACTCGATCCGGGGACGGCGATGACGATAGGGGATCGAAGGCGCGACCGGCGAACGGCCGACCGACAGCCGCCGCTAAAAACGCCCAGCAATTCTTTGCTGAAAATCAAAAGCCGTGTTAGCGTGCCTCTCGTCATGGTCAAAGCGATCGCCAGCGCAAGGCTGAGGGACGGGGGCGGAAGCCGTTTGTTCGGCCCGCGCGGGCGCATATCACACAAATTAAATGGTTCTTATTAGCCCTGATGATTTTTTTTTCGATTGGGTTCGCCGTAAGCCCCTGAAAAGCCCCGATTCGCACGACAGAATCCAAGGAAATCCAAGCGAATCCAAGCTTCTTTTTGCTTGGATTCGCTTGGTTTTTCTTGGCCCGGCTTGGATTCGCTTGGAATAATTTGGCGCGGCCGATATAACACGCCCTTCATGAGTAAGTCCGCCGCGTGGGCGTCAGGCCGCGTCGAAGCGCTCCTGCGCCGCGGCCGGCGGGCGCGCGGCCGCAGGCGCCGGACTGGTCAGGCGCGACGACGGCGCGCGCGCAGCCGGGGTCGCGCCCAGGCTGTCGACCGGCGCTTGAGGGCGCCGGCGGCTCAGCGGGTCGCCGCGCAAGGCCGCGATCACCAGCATGGCGGCGTTTCGGTTGAGCGCGTTGTTGAGACGCGCCAGCGCGCGAATGCGCTGGTAGCTGTCGCCCGCCGACAGGTCGTTGGAGATCAACACCCGCACCAGGACGTCGTTGGCTGCGCCCAGGGCGGCCAAGGCGACCGCGAGCGGCTCGCCCGAGGGGTCCTCGACGATCCGTCGCGCCAACCCCAGGTCGCAATCCAAAGCTTCCGCGAGCGTGGCGAGAAACCTGTCGGGCCGGCGGGAGACCGCAGCCAGCTCCAGTTCATCGAGCTTCATCGGCTGCGCGGCGATCAGCGAACTTGGCGGGCGGCCGAGTTGGGCGCGCTGAACCGCGAGCAGGATCTCCACCCGCTGGCTTGGGGTTGCGACCAGAAACAGCGCGGCGTTTTCAGGTTGCGCCGGCCTGCGTTCGAGCAGCGCGTCGGCGAGTCGACGCTCGCCGACCTCTTCGGTCTGTCTGCGAGCCCGCCAAATCAGACGCGCCAGGACCGCGCCTTCAAGAGGCGCCGAGGGATTTGCCGCCAGCGCGGTCAGGACGTCGACGTCTTCGCTCCCGGCAAGAATGCCGACCAGGGTGGGGTCGAGATTATTGCGCCTGGCGATCGCGATTGCGCGCCGGGCGCCGCGCCCGATGGCTCGCGCGAGAGCGCCGCGATTGTAGGCGACCGCGTGTTGAAGAGTGTAGTCGCCGGCCTCCGAGTCGACCGAATCGAACAGCGCCAGCAATCTGACCGGCGTTCGCGGGCAAGGCGCGAGTTTGCGCGCGATTTCGAGGCGGGTAACCGGGTCCGCGACTTCCAGGCGCGACGCCATCGCGTCGGCGAACCGTCCGATCGCCCCGGGATCGTTCGCCTGGCTTGCGACGAAATGGTCGCTGGCCACCCGCAGCCAAATCCTGCGATCGCGGGGACTCTCGCTCGCCGCCAGAGAGGTCAGGAACGGGAAGGCTGAGAGCGTGAGGTCTTGCACGAAAACGGACCGCCGGACTGGACAAAGTTTATCGTAAAGTTAGTGTGAGCTTATTGACGAAGTATTAACCTTCGCTCCCCGAAATTCCGAATCATTTGGCCGGTTGATCCCGGCGCAATTTGGGGGCGGCCATGAACAATATCATCGTCTTCCGGCCGGGGGGACCCGTTGGGGGCAAAATGCCTTCTGACGGGGACGCGCAAATTATTTTCTTTACGGGCGTTCGCTATCAGCGCGCGAGCGACAACGCGGTTTGGCCCGCGCCGCAGCCGTCCAGGGCGCCTCAACCGGAAGGCGAGGGCTGCTGCGTCCGCAAGGGCAAGACGGCGAGACGCCGGCGCTGACCGCAACGTCCCTCGTGAGACCGCGGGCGCCGCTCACGCCATTCGCCATTCGGCCGAATCAGCAAAGCGGCAAATCTCAAAGCTGCGCGAATCTGTGAAAGTCGTGACTCAGCAGAACTCGCCGAGCAGTCCTTCAGCCCAACCTTTCTGCGCCAGTGGGAGAGGGATGAGTCCCTGCTTCCCTGCGGCGCCCCTTCAATGCGATAAGATGGCGAGGCCTTTATCCCGATGCCGATTTGCCGTCTTGATCCGCTCACCATCGACCGCATCGCCGCCGGCGAGGTGGTCGAGCGTCCGGCGGCGGCGATCAAGGAACTGGTCGAGAACGCGCTCGACGCTGGAGCGAAGAGGATCGAGGTCGCGATCGAGGCCGGCGGGCGGCGGCTGATCCGGGTCGTCGATGACGGGCGCGGCATGGACGAGGCTGACCTGACTTTAAGCGTCGAACGCCACGCGACCTCGAAGCTTCCCGACGGCAACCTGACCCAGATCGCCAGTTTCGGCTTCCGCGGCGAGGCCCTGCCTTCGATCGCCTCCGTTTCGCGGCTCGAAATCCGCACCCGTGCGGAAGGGGCGCCGAACGGCCTCAGGCTCGTGGTCGAGGACGGGGTCAAGAGCGCAATCGAGCCCTGCGCGTCGAGCCAGGGCACGCGGGTCGAGGCGCGCGATCTTTTCGCTGCTACGCCGGCGCGGCTCAAATTCTTGAAATCCGATCGCGCCGAGGCGCAGGCCGCCTCCGACATCGTCAGACGGCTGGCGCTGAGCCATCCCGAGACCCGCTTTTCCTTCGCCACCGACATCGGCGCCGCCTTCGACTGGCCGGCCTGCGCGGCCGGCGAGGCGGGGCGGGCCGAACGCCTGCGCCAGGCGCTGGGTGATGAATTCGCCGCCAATTCGCTTGGCGTCGACGCGCGCCGCGAGGGCGTGCGCCTGACCGGCCGCATCGGCCTGCCGACCTTCAGCCGGCCGAACGCCTTGCGGCAATTCGCCTTCGTCAACGGCCGCGCGGTGCGCGACAAGACGCTTTCCGGCGCGCTGAGGGCGGCCTACATGGATTTCCTGCCCTCCGACCGTCATGCCGTGGTCGCGCTCTATGTCGAATGCGAGCCCAGCGAGGTCGACGTCAACGTTCATCCTGCCAAGGCCGAGGTGCGGTTTCGCGATTCGGGCCTCGTGCGCGGATTGGTCGTCGGCGCGGTCAAGCAGCGCCTCAGCGAGGCCCTGCACCGCGCGACGACCACCGGCGGGACGGCGACGATTCTCGCCATGCGCCCGCCGCAGGCTTTCAGGCCCGCGCCGCCCTCCGGCGGCTGGGACTGGCGCGCCTCGCCCGCGGCGCCGGGCTTCGCCGAGCCGGCGCAGGCGAGCTTCGCCGGTCTTGCCCCCTCCGCCGCCGCGCCCGCCGCCTTCGTCGCCGAGCGCGACCTTGCCGCCCCGCTCGGAGCCGCCCTCGCGCAGGCGCATGAGAACTACATCATCGCCCAGACGAGCGATGGCCTCGTCATTGTCGACCAGCACGCCGCGCACGAACGCATCGTCTACGAGAAGCTCAAGCGCCAGCGCGACGGCGCCGGGATCGAGCGGCAGGCGCTCCTGGCGCCCCTTGTGGTCGATCTGGATCCGGACGAAGCGGCGCGGATCGAGAGCCATTTTGAGGAACTGGCGGCGCTCGGCCTCGTGGTCGAGGGCTTTGGCCCCGGCGCGGTGCTGGTGCGCGAGGCGCCGGCGGTCCTTGCTGGAGGCGATCTCGCCGGCCTGCTGCGCGATCTCGCCGCCGATCTTTCCGCCGAGGACGGCGCCCAAAGCCTCGCGCGCCGGCTCGATCATTGGCTTGCGACGTTCGCCTGCCGGCATTCGGTGCGTTCCGGCCGGGCCTTGCGGCCGGAGGAAATGAACGCGCTGTTGCGCGAAATGGAGGCGACGCCCGGCGCCGGCCAGTGCAACCACGGCCGCCCGACCTATGTCGAGCTCAAGCTCGGCGACATCGAGCGGCTGTTCGGGCGGCGGTGAAAACCCTCACCCGGCGGCCTTTCGGCGCCATCCTCTCCACGGTTGGGCGAGGGGGAGTTGAGATCGTCGCCAGCGGCGGCTATTGGGCGGGGCGGATTTCTTACTTCATGAGAGACGGCCGTTGAGCGCACTCGAACCGAAGGTCGACGAGGCGCTCGCGGTCGCGCATGGCCTCAAGCTGGACGAATACGCCCGCTTCGTCGCCCTGATCGGCCGCACGCCCACCTTCACCGAACTCGGGATCGTTTCGGCGATGTGGAACGAGCATTGCTCGTACAAATCCTCGCGGCTTCATCTGCGAAAGCTTCCGACAAGAGCGCCCTGGGTCATCCAGGGCCCGGGCGAGAACGCCGGCGTCATCGACATCGGCGACGGCGAGGCCTGCGTCTTCAAGATGGAAAGCCACAACCATCCCTCGTTCATCGAACCCTATCAGGGCGCGGCGACCGGGGTCGGCGGCATTTTGCGCGACGTCTTCACCATGGGCGCAAGGCCCGTCGCCTGCCTCGATTTCCTGCGCTTCGGCTCGCCTGATCATCCGCGGACCCGCCGTCTGGTCGCGGGCGTGGTCGCCGGCATCGGCGGCTACGGCAATTCCTTCGGCGTGCCGACTGTCGGCGGCTCGGTCGGTTTCGATAAGCGCTATGACGGCAACATTCTCGTCAACGCGTTGGCCGTCGGGGTCGCGAAAGCCGATGCGATCTTCACCGCCAGGGCGAAGGGCGTCGGCAATCCGATCGTCTATCTCGGCTCCAAGACCGGACGCGACGGCATCCACGGCGCTTCGATGGCCTCGGCCGCCTTCGAGGCCGACGCCGAGGAGAAGCGCCCGACCGTCCAGGTCGGTGATCCCTTCGCCGAGAAGCTGCTATTGGAGGCGTGCCTGGAGCTGATGGCCTCGGGCGCGGTCGTCGCCATCCAGGACATGGGCGCGGCGGGCCTCACTTCCTCGGCGGTCGAGATGGGCGCCAAGGGAGATCTTGGCGTCGAACTCGACCTCGATTGCGTCCCCTGCCGCGAGACCGGCATGAGCGCCTACGAGATGATGCTCTCGGAGAGCCAGGAGCGCATGCTGATGGTGCTCAAGCCCGAGAAGGAGGCCGAGGCGGAAAAGATCTTTCGCAAGTGGGGGCTCGATTTCGCCGTCATCGGCAAGACGACCGACGCGAAACGCTTCGTCGTCCTTCACGGCGGCGAAGTCAGGGCGGACCTGCCGATCAAAGAGCTTGGCGATCAGGCGCCTCTTTACGATCGCCCCTGGAGGCCGACCGCGCGCTCGCCCGCAATCGACAGCGTCGCCATCGTCCCGCCGATGGCGACCGACGCGGCGCTGATAAGGCTCATCCATTCTCCGGACTTGAGCTCCAAGCGCTGGGTCTACGAGCAATACGATACGCTCATTCTCGGCAACACGATCCAGGGCCCTGGCGGCGGCGCCGCGGTCGTGCGCCTCGGCGAGGGGCCGAAGGGGCTGGCGCTTACGACCGACTGCACCGAGCGCTATTGCGAGGCCGATCCGCGGGAGGGAGCCAAGCAGGCGGTGGCGGAAGCCTGGCGCAACCTGATCGCCATCGGCGCGCGGCCTCTGGCGCTGACCGACAATCTCAATTTCGGCAATCCGGAGAAGCCGCACGCGATGGGACAGCTCGTCGGCTGCATCGAGGGCATCGGCGAGGCCGCGCGGGCGCTCGATTTTCCGATCGTCTCGGGCAACGTGTCGCTTTACAACGAAACGATGGGAGTGGGCATTCCGCCGACCCCGGCGATCGGCGGCGTCGGCCTCGTCGACGACGTGGCGAAGACGGTCACGCCCTCCTTCAAGGCGGCGGGCGAAGACATTCTCCTCATCGGCGGCGCGCCCGGCTGGCTCGGCCGCTCGGCCTGGCTCGGCGTCGTCGCCGGACGCGACGAGGGCGCGCCGCCGCCGGTCGATCTTTCTGCCGAGCGCCGCAACGGAGAATTCGTCGCGTCGCTGATCGCAGCGGGCCGCGTCAGCGCGGCGCAGGACCTCTCCGACGGGGGCCTCGCGGTCGCGCTCGCCGAAATGGCGATGGCGAGCGGGATCGGCGCGACGGTCGCGGCCGAGGGCCCAGAGCACGCATTCTTTTTCGGCGAGGATCAGGGCCGCTATGCGCTCAGCGCCGCGCCCAGCGAGACGGCCGCGATTGCCGAGGAGGCGAAGCGGCTCGGCGTTCCCCTCTCTCGCATCGGCGTCACCGGGGGCGAGAGCTTGCGACTCGGAGGGGCGGCGCCGGTCGCGCTTGCGGCGCTTCGCCACGCGCACGAGAGCTGGCTTCCGGACTATATGAACCACCCTCAGGGAAAGAACCCATGATTCCGTTCGTGATCGTCAAAACCAAGGCGGGCTTCGCCTATCTGCGGCCCGAACATGTCGTCGCCATCAGCGCCGCCGATCCGGCCGACTGCGCGATCCTCATGACCGACGGCGTGACCATCGCCGCGGTCGAGCCCGCCGAGGACGTGGTCGCGCGGCTCGAGGCCGAAGCCCGCGACGAGGACGAGGCGACCCAAATCATTCAGGAGCGCAATCAGCATGGCCATGTCGCTAAAAGAGATTGAGACCATGATCCGCGAGGCTTTTCCCGACGCCCGGGTCGAGGTGAAGGACCTGGCGGGAGATGGAAACCATTACGCCGCCAGCGTCGTCTCCTCAGCCTTCAAGGGCAGGAGCCGGGTCCAGCAGCACCAGATGGTCTACGCGGCGCTCAAAGGCCGCATGGGCGGGGAATTGCACGCGCTGGCTCTGCAGACGTCGGAGGGATAGACTTGGACTGGCTGGGAAGCGGCTTGCGTTCAGGCCAGGCTTTTCACCTCGAAATCCGGTCTTGAATCCATGCCCTGAGGCGACGATATCTGCACTCGTCGCGCCGCGCGCGGCTTCCCCGATCGATGATCCCAGTTGACGAGGCAAAACCTTGACCGCCGACGCCCAGACCCCGACTGACGAGGCCGCAAAAACGCAAAGCTTCGAGGCCGACGTTTCGCGCCTGCTGCATCTCATGGTCCATTCGGTCTATTCCGACCGCGATATTTTTGTCCGCGAGTTGGTCTCCAACGCCGCCGACGCCTGCGAGAAATTGCGCTACGAAGCGATCGCGTCGCCGGAGTTGATCGAAAGCGGCGGCCCGTTCGTCATCACGATTGCGCTCAACCCCGACGCCAAGACCCTGACAGTTTCCGACAACGGCGTCGGCATGAGCCGCGAGGACCTGACCGAGGGGCTCGGCACCATCGCCCGCTCGGGCACCAAGGCCTTCCTCGACAAGCTCGCGACCGAGGAGGCGAACAAGGAGGCGTCCGCCCTCATCGGCCAGTTCGGCATCGGCTTTTATTCCGCCTTCATGGTCGCCGACGAGGTTGTGGTCGAGACCCGGCGGGCCGGGACCAACGAGGCCTGGCGCTGGTCGTCCGACGGCAAGGGCTCTTTCACCATCGCCCCGCTGGCGCTCGAATCCGCGCCTCAGCATGGAACCCGCGTCATCCTCCATCTCAACGACGCCAGCCATGAGTTTTCCAACGCCCACCGTCTCGAGCGCGTGGTGCGCGAGCATTCCGGCGCGGTCGCGGTGCCGATCGACATCATCGACAAGACCGGCGGCGTGGCGCGCCGCATCGCCGACGGCGCGGCGATCTGGGCCAAGCCGAAATCCGAAGTGACCCCCGAGGAATATGCCGAATTCTACCGCGGCCTCTCCGGCCAGTACGACGAACCGGCGCTGACGACGCACTGGCGCGCGGAAGGGAGACACGAATATACCGTGCTCGCCTTCGTTCCCGGCTCGCGGCCGTTCGATCTGTTCGATCCTTCGCGCAAGGGCCGCAACAAGCTGTACGTGCGGCGCGTGCTCATCACCGAGGATTCCGACATTCTTCCCGGCTGGCTGCGCTTCGTGCGGCTGGTCGTCGACAGCGCCGACCTGCCGCTCAACGTCTCGCGCGAGTTGATCCAGGAAAGCGCGGTGTTCGCGGCGATCCGCAAGGGGGTGACCAACCGCATTGTGCAGGAGCTCGGCAAGCTCGCCGAGACGGAACCGGAGAAGTTCGCCAAGGTCTGGGAGCATTTCGGCCCGGTCATCAAGGAAGGTCTGTACGAGGACCCGGAGCGCCGCGACGGCCTGTTCAAGATCGCTCGTTTCGTTTCCACTACCAATCCGGCAGGCGACCGGACGCTGGCGCAATATGTCGCCTCGCTGCGCGAGAACCAGACGGCGATCTACTATCTCACCGGCGACGACGCCAAACGCCTCGCGACGAGCCCGCAGCTCGAAGGGTTCCGAGCGCGGGGCGTCGAAGTGCTGCTGCTCGCGGACCCGGTCGACGCCTTCTGGGTGTCGACGGCCGCGGGATTCGACGGCAGGCCGTTCAAGTCGGTGAGCCAGGGCGCAGCCGACATCAAATCGATCGCGCTCGTCGAGGGGGCGAACGCCCCGGCCGAGGCGACCGGCGAAGTGGCGACGCTGTTCGCCTTCTTCAAGCAGACGCTGGGGGACGAGGTCGCGGAGGTTCGCGCCTCGGAGCGCCTGACCGACAGCGTCGCCTGTCTGATCGCCCCCGAGTTTGGCCCCGACCGGCAACTCGAGAAGATGCTCGCCGCGCATGGGCGGCTTACCGAACGCGCCAAGCCGATCCTCGAGATCAACCCGACCCACCCCTTGACTGTCGCGCTCGCCGGTCGCTTCGGCGCCGGCAAGGACCGGCCGCTGATCGAGGACGCCGCATGGCTGATGCTCGACGAGGCCCGGCTGATGGAGGGCGCGAACGTCGAGGATCCGCCGGCCTTCGCGGCCAGGCTGCGGCGGGTGCTGGAGAAGGCGCTGGGGTAGGTTTGTCGCACCCTCGGGGGTGGGATGCTCGCCAGCGAGGTCCGTCAACCTTGCCGCGCCGCGTCGTCTTCCGTCTTTCGCTTGCCCCTCGTGCCCGGCTTTGCCAAAAGAGCCTGTCCCCGATGGAGCTCTGAAGCCAGATGATCGCAGTCAATCCCGCCTTCGCGCGAATTGGCGAGGAGAACGCGTTCGCCGTTCTCGCGCGGGCGGCCGAACTGCAGCGGCAGGGCCGCGACATCATCAATCTCGGCATCGGCCAGCCCGACTTCAAAACGCCCCCGCATATCGTCGAGGCCGCCGTCAAGGCGTTGCGCGACGGCGAGCACGGCTATACCGACGCGACCGGAATCGCCCCTTTGCGCGAGGCGGTCTCCGGGGACCTTCATCGCCGGCTTGGGGTCGAGGTCTCGCCCGACCTCGTCCTGATCGTGCCCGGCGGCAAGGTGACGATGTTCATGGCGATCCTGATGTTCGGAGAGAAGGGCGCCGACATCGTCTATCCCGACCCCGGCTTTCCGATCTATCGCTCCATGATCGAGTTTACCGGAGCGCGGCCGGTCCCGGCGCACATGCGCGAGGCCAACGGCTTCGCCTTCTCGGCCGAGGAGACGCTTGCGCTGATGACGCCGCAGACGCGGCTCGTGATCCTCAATTCGCCCGCCAATCCGACCGGCGGCGTCACGCCGGCCGAGGAGATCGACAAGCTCGTCGCCGGCCTTTCGAAATGGCCGGACGCGGCGATCCTGTCGGACGAAATCTACGGACAATTGACCTACGACGGCCTCGTCCATCGGTCGCTGCTGGCCTATCCGGAGATTCGCGACCGGCTGATCCTGCTGGACGGCTGGTCGAAGACCTACGCCATGACGGGCTGGCGGCTCGGTTATTCGGTGTGGCCGAAGCCATGGCGCGACATGGCGCGCAAGCTCGCCGTCAACTCCTATTCCTGCGTCAATTCGGCCGCCCAATTCGCCGGGATCGCCGCGCTGAAAGGCCCGCAGGACTCGGTTTTCGCGATGCGGACCGAGTTCGATCGCCGGCGAAAGGCGATCGCCGCCGGCCTCAATCGGCTGCCGGGCGTCCGGGCGGCGACGCCCAAAGGCGCCTTCTACGCCTTTCCCAATATCGCCGGCGCCGGCTGGAAGGCCAAGCCGCTTGCTTCAGCCCTGCTCCAGGATGCGGGCGTAGCGACCATCGGCGGCCCCGACTTCGGCGTTTACGGCGAAGGCTATCTGCGCCTCTCTTACGCCAATTCGCTGGAAAACATCGAGCGCGCGCTGGAGCGGATGAAGGATTTTCTGAGCCGCCCGATCGAGGCGAGTGCGAGGCTTTAGAGCCTCGTTTCGACGATGCCGTGTTGAAGGACCCGATCATGCGACCCGTGTTTCTCGCCGCCGCGCTGGCCCTTCTCGCCCCCGGCGCCGTCTCGCCCGCGCTCAGCGACGGCGTGCGTCCTTCGCAGGCTATGTGCGACAGCAAAAAAATGGGCGGGGGCGAACTCGCCGGCTGCCTCCGCGCCGGGGTCGAGCGCGCCGACAGGGAGCTCGCGGCCATTATCGAAGCGGCGATCAAGTCCATCAATCGGCGACCGGGCCTGATGTCGTCGCAGAAGGCCCGCTGGCGCCGCTCGCTCAACGACGCAGAGGCCCAATGGATCGGCTGGCGCGACTCGGAATGTCAGGACGTCGCGCCGTTCGAGGCGGGCATGGCCGCCAAGGGCGCCGATCCGCGCCTGAGCTGCATCATCGACTATGACGCCCAACGGGCCGCCAGTCTGAAAGAGCGCTACCTTGAGCCCTGAGCCGGCGTTTCGGCGGCGGATTGGCCGTCGGTTCGCGGCCAAAGGAGAGAACCGGCCTTGACGACGCTCGATGGTCTCGCCTTCGTCGCCGATCCGCTGGATCGCGCGTCCTACCGGCGCGAGGACGCCGCCGAGATCGCCCGTCTGCGCGCCCGCGCCGACGCGCGAGCGATCCTGGTCGCGCGCGACATGCCGGTGCTGTTCGAGCGCGCAACCGGGCTTGACGCGCTGCTGCCGCTGGCCGAGATCGAGGCGCTGGGCGGGGCGCGAGTTCGAGGCGCTGCTCGGCCTCTTACCGGACAAAGCGCCAGTGTTCGCGGCCCTCCTCCATGATGAGGCGGTCGAGGAGAGGGCCGACGCGAGCGACGGCTTTTTCGACCGGCGGGTCCTGATCATCCCCGGACGCGAGGATTTGAAACTCGTCGATCTGCGCTCGATCGCGCTCGGCGGCCTGGTGCCGCCCGAACAGGCCAGCATGCTGGCGACCGCCAAGGCGCTTATGGACTGGCACGCCCGCCGCGGCTTTTGCTCGAAGTGCGGGGCGAAAAACGTCGCCGCGGCTGCGGGCTGGCGGCGCGAATGCACGGCCTGCAGGACCCAGCATTTCCCGCGCTCCGATCCGGTCGTCATCATGCTCGCGATCGAGGCCGACGCATGCCTCCTCGGTCGTCAGCCCCGCTTCCCGAAGCGGATGTATTCGGCGCTGGCCGGCTTTCTCGAGCCGGGCGAAACGATCGAAGCGGCGGTCCGGCGGGAGATCCAGGAGGAGGCGGGCGTCGCCTGCGGCGAAGTGCGTTACTTTACGTCCCAGCCCTGGCCGTTTCCCTCGTCCCTGATGATCGGCTGCTTTGCGCAGGCTCGAAGCCGAACGCTCGCGGTCGACCAGGTCGAACTCGAGGACGCCCGTTGGTTCCCCCGTGAGGAAATCCTGGCCCTGATCGAACGGCGCCACCCCGACGGCTTGATCGCGCCGGCGCCGATGGCGATCGCGCATCATCTGCTGAAACATTGGGCCTACAAGGGAAGCGAATCTGGAGCGAGCGCCGACTGGACCACACCCAATTCGTAGCTCAATCGTTCGGTTTATTCTGTTATCCTGCAGTCAATGATGACGTTGCGGCAGGCCAGGCGGTCCTCTGTTAGCTATTTAAAATGACAAATACGTAATATTAACTCTAAGTCGAGGCCAAAGCTGTTCTCTATAAAGCCTTTATCCTGCATTCATCGTGTCGTGGTCGATTACCATACGATAGCAGGATATGGGTAAACTGAGAGACCTGATTTGGAAACCGGGCTCGATTTGGCGCGCCTCTGGTCTCGGCTCCGCTCTGGCCGCCCCGCCGCGGCGGCATTGCTCAGCGGCTGCGCTTTCCTGCGCTCGCGTCCCTGCAGCGAAGAGGACGCCGCGCGCCTGCGCGCCGCCCAGCTTTCCTCGATCACGCGCTATGGCGCGCTGACGATCGCGGCCAATGTCTTCAACGCCATCGTGCTGCTCGCGGCGCTGAGCTTCAGGCCGCTCTCGGCGACGCCCTACCTCTGGTTCAGCGCCCTGTTCCTCTACCTGGCGCACGCGGCGCGACGCCATTCCGTCCGACGCCGTTCCTCGCCTCGCCATTCGGCCGGCCGCGAAGCGGTTCGCAGGGCCATCGTTCACGCAGGCCTGCTCGGCGCGATTTGGGGCGCGGCGCCGATGCTGTTCTTCGACGCGGGCAAGCCTGATGAACTGATCGTCGCCTGCGTCTCGATCGGCATGTTGGCGGGCGGGGCGTTCGTCCTGGCGGCGCTGCCGGAAGCGGCGGTCGTCTTCGTATTGGTCGTCGCCGCCGGCAGTTTCGGCGGGATATTCCGGGGCGCTCACGGCCCGATCGACTACCTCGTAGCGCCGCTGATCTTCAGTTATGTGGCGATTCTGTTGCGGGGCGTCGTCGCGCATGGACGCCAATTCGCCGATCGCGTCCTGGGACAGGCGCGCGCGGAAGCAGCGGCCCGGCATGATCGGCTGACCGGCCTCCCCAACCGGATGGCGCTCGAGACGGCGGTCGCGGCCTCCTTTCGGCGTCTCGATCACTATGGCGAAAGGTTCGCGCTCTTCCTCGTCGATCTCGTCGATTTCAAGGGCCTCAACGACCGACTCGGGCGTCAGGCGGGAGACCATCTTTTGCGCCAGGTCGCCGGCAGGCTCGCCGGCGCGGCGCGCGACCGGGAGTTGGTCGCGCGGCTCGGCGACGACGAATTCGCCTTCATCGCGCGCGGCGCCGTCGATGCGGCCGGCGCGGCGAAACGGGCGGATCAAATCGCCCGATTTTTCGAGGCCCCGTTCACCCTGGACGGCGCGCCGGCGTTGTGCCGGGCCCACATCGGGATCGCGCTGGCTCCCTCTGACGGCGAGGACGCCGGCGCGCTCATCGGTCACGCCGGGGCCGCCCTCAACAAGGCCAAGCGCGCCCGCGGCGACGGCGCGCATTTCTACAGCGCGGCGGAGGATCGCGAGGCGCAAGAGCAGCGCGAACTGGCCCACGATCTCAGTGGCGCCGTCGGCCGGGCCGAGTTCTTCCTCGAGTTTCAGCCGATTCGCTCGCTCGACTCCAGCCGCGTCGAGGCCTGCGAGGCGCTGGTGCGCTGGCGCCATCCGCGCCGCGGCCTCATTTCGCCGACCCAATTCATCGCCATCGCGGAACAGACCGGCGCTGTGCACGAACTCGGCGAGTGGATCATGCTCAAAGCCTGCGCCGAGGCGATGCGCTGGCCCGAGCACGTGCGGGTCGCGGTCAACGTGTCGGCCCAGCAGTTTTGCGACCATTCGATCGCGCGGATGATCGAATCGGCCTTGCGCCAGACCCGCCTGCCGGAGCGCAGACTGGAGGTCGAAATCACTGAATCGGCTTTGTTCGGCGGCGCGGACGCGATTCCGGCCGCTCTCGAACGGCTGGCCGACATTGGCGTCTCGATCGTCATCGACGACTTCGGAACCGGTTTCTCCTCGTTCGACCGCATCCGGCGCCTGCCGGTCAGCGGGGTTAAGATAGAGCGCTCGTTCGTCGCCGACCTGCCGTTCGACCCCAAGAGCGGAGCGATCGTGCAAGCGATCGTCCATCTGGCGCGAACGCTGGACCTGACCGTCGTCGCCGAGGGAATCGAGACCGAGGCGCAATTGGAGTTCTTGCGGCTGGTCAGGTGCCCGTTGGCCCAGGGCGACTATTTCGCCCGGCCCCAGAGCGCCGACGCACTGGCGGAGATCATTTCCGGCGCGGGCGGCCTCGAGCGCGACGTCGCCTGACGGGCCGCGCCCCGATCGGAACGGAAGCCGACGCGGCGCCGACCCCAAGCTGACGCGGCGCCGCACGGCATTGATGTCCACTCGGCCTTGCGCTTGCCCCGGCAGGCGTGGGGTCCCGCAGGGTCGTTCGTTGGCGCACACCCCTCAAATGCGGGTAGCGGAGAGCCGCTCGCTATGGGTAGTCTCCACCTTGACGCTGGGACAGGACGAAAATTGAGGAAATCATAGATTTCCACCAGTGTTGTGTGATTGTATCTCTGAAATTCGTTACACCGGGGAATAAAAGCAAAATATAATAGGTAAGGAGGTTCCGTTTGAGGCGAGTCGCGCAATCTAACAGGACATGTTATTACTCGCAGGCAATGACCATTTACCTACGCAATTGCAAATAGAGCCGTCTCGCGCCGCCTCTCTCTTTCATTCCGGGTTCGCCACGCCGCTGCGCTGCCGTGCGACGGCCCGGCGGCGGGCACATGTCATCCGGTCGCTTCCAGTCTTCGGACCACGCTCGCAAGTTCGACCTGGCGGTTGACGCCGAGCTTGGCGAAGACCGCCTTCAGGTAGGAACGGGCGGTCTGATAGGTGATCCCGAGGCCCCTGGCCGCGCTCTCCAGTCTCTCTCCGGCGGAAAGCCTGATCGCCAACTGGGCCTCCTTGTCGGACAACCGATAAAGAACGCGCAAAAGATCGCGCTGGACGGCCATCTCCGACTCCGGGTCGGTGATGAGGACGGCGGCGGCGATGTGATCGGCGTTCAGTCCGAACTGCGGCGACGGCATCGGCGCGACGACCAGCCCATACGGCCGCCTCCCCGACGGCCGCATAACCGTCATGGCGCCGCCGCTCACAGGCAGAGGTCCGTGTGGCTCCGGCTGCATTCGGCCGCGGATCGCGACGGCCAGCAGCCGGTCGAGAGCCCTTTGCTCGGAGGCGCTCGCCGTTCGGCAATGGCCGCAATGATCGAGGGACAATCCGTCAGCCTCGGAGAAAATGAGCGAGGCCGCGGGATTCGTGTAGCGCGAGCGCTTGTCCTGACCGACGAAGATCACGCCCCTCGTCAGCCGATCCAGCACCGCGAGCGCCGGCGCCGCGTAGCTGATCGCTCTCAGCAATTCGGCCCGCTTTGTCGGGTCCAGCGATGTCGCGACGACATGATTGGTCATGTCAGCGACGGATGCGGCGACGACATCGTCCATGTCGACCCCCCTGCCCCGCGCGCCGGTCAGAACCAAGCTGACGTCGCGCTAACGCGAAACTGAGCGGGCCTGAGGGGTATGTCAATCACATTTTCGTGATCGAGTACCTGTACTTGGATATGCCGTTGTATGTGGCTCGCCGGCCAGCCGCTCCGCACCCGCGAGCGGCCGCCCGTCAGGCGTAAAACACCTTCCCTGGATTGAACAGATTCTGCGGATCGAACGAGGCTTTGACGCGGCGCATCAGGTCGAGGGCGGCGGGGCCATGTTCTTCTTCCATATAGGCCATCTTCTTCTGGCCGACGCCGTGCTCGCCGGTCGAGGTGCCGCCCATGGCGATGGCGCGGCGGGCGAGTCGGGAGGCGAAGGCTTCCGCGGCCTCGATCTCGGCCGGGTTCGACATGTCGACGAGCGGGCTAACATGAAAATTGCCGTCTCCGACATGACCGACGATCGGAGCGACGAGGCCGTTGGCCGCGATGTCGGCGAGGGTCTCCTCGACGCAATCGGCCAGGCGCGAGATCGGAACGCAGGCGTCGGTGGCGAAGGGCCGCGCGCCGGGCCTCAGCGTCATCAGAGCCCAGAACCCGTCATGGCGCGCCTGCCAGAGTTTGGTGCGGTCCTCGGGCTTGGTCGCCCAAATGAAATTGCCGCCGCCGTGGTCGGCGACGATTTCGCCGAAGCGGCGCGCCTGCTCGGCGACGCTTTGCTCGGTTCCATGAAATTCCACCAGCAGCATCGGCTGCCCGGGCAGGGACAGTTTCGCATAGGCGTTGAATGCGCGGACCGAAAGCGCGTCGATCAGCTCGATGCGCGCGATTGGCAGGCCCGACTGGATGGTCTCGATCGTTGTGTCGCAGGCGGAGCGAACGTCGGGAAACGAACACGTCCCGGCCGAGATCGCCTCCGGGATGCCGAACAGGCGAAGCGCGATCTCGACGATGACCCCGAGCGTGCCCTCAGCGCCGACGAAGAGATGGGTCAGGTCATAGCCAGCCGAGGATTTTCTCGCCCGCGAACCGGTGCGTAGGAACGAGCCGTCGGCGGTGACGATTCCGAGCGACAGCACCAGGTCCTTCATCGTGCCGTAGCGCACCGCGTTGGTGCCCGAGGCCCGCGTTGCGGCCATGCCGCCGAGGGAGGCGTCGGCGCCGGGATCGATCGGGAAGAAGAGGCCGCTGTCGCGCAAATACTCGTTGAGCTGCTTGCGGGTGACGCCAGGCTCGACCACGCAGTCGAGGTCATCGGCGTTGACGGCGAGAACCGCGTTCATGCGCGAGCAGTCGAGCGAGAGGCCGCCATGCGGCGCGTTGACGTGGCCTTCGAGCGAGGTGCCGGTCCCGAAGGGCGTGATCGGCGCGTCGTGTGCGGCGCAGAGCTTCACCGCGTCGATCACGTCGTCCCTTGTTTCGGCGAACACGACCGCGTCCGGCGGCTGGTTTTCGAGCCAGGTCAGGGTATGCCCATGCGCGGTTCGGATGGCCTGAGAGGCGGTGAAGCGATTGCCGAAGCGGGCGGCCAGCGCCGCGTTGAGCGCCTCGACCGCATCGCTGGACATGCGGCCTTCGCGCTTGCGGACGGGGGAGGGACGTTCAGTCATGGCTTGCCGACCTTGACGACCCGGAAGGTCAGGAGCTGCCCGTCGGCTTCGCCCACCGACACGTACTCGCCGGCCTTGAAGGCGTGGTCGCCGAAGCGGTAGCCCGATTCCTCAACGTCGCCCGCGCCCGAGTCCCATTCGAAAGCCCAGGTCGAGCCGCCGCGTCCGCCGGCGCGATGGACGAGAAGGCCGCGCATCGAAGGCTCGTCGGCCCAGAACCGGTGGGCGAAACATTCGCCGCGGTGCTGCTTCCAGGCCTCGAGATCGATGCGGGCGTCCTCGGTCAGGGGGGCGACGAAATCATAGCCGTGCCGAATCGAGCCTTCCGGGAACTCTTTCGACCGGGCGGCGTGAAGCGTGACCTTTCGCAGCGTGGCGTGACTTGGCGTCGTCATGAGCCGTTTCTCCCTGGCCCGTCCGGCCCCGGCGCGGGGCCGAAGGGCCCCATTTCGCGACAATATCCTCCCATCAAGGCCAAAGCGCTAGCACAACGATCGGCGGCGTCCTTTCGGACACGCGCGCGGTCCCTCGCCCGCCTGGGCGATCGTCTCCAACGCACGATCGAACGGAGCGGCGCAGCGAGCCGTCAGACCCGCTCCAACGCCAACGCGACCCCCTGGCCGACGCCGACGCACATCGTGGCGAGGGCGTAACGCCCGCCGCGCCGTTTGAGTTCCAGCGCCGCGGCGCCGGCGATGCGGGCGCCAGACATGCCGAGCGGGTGACCGAGCGCGATCGCCCCGCCGTTCGGATTGACGTGCCCGGCGTCGTCCGGCAGCCCGAGCCCGCGCAGGCAAGCGAGCGCCTGCGAGGCGAAGGCCTCGTTGAGTTCGATCACGTCGAACCCGGAGGGCGCGAGCCCGAGCCGCGCGCACAGCTTCCTGACCGCCGGGATTGGGCCGACCCCCATCAGGCGCGGCGCAACGCCGGCGCTGGCGTAGCCGCGAATCCGCGCGATCGGGGTCAGCCCATGCGCTTCGGCGGCGTCGCCCGACGCGAGGATCAACGCCGCCGCGCCGTCGTTGACGCCGGAGGCGTTGCCCGCGGTCACGCTCGCGTCGGCGCGAACGATTCCGCCGAGCCTGGCCAGAGCCTCGAGAGTGGTTTGCGGACGCGGATGCTCGTCGCGGGAAACAAGGGTCGCGACGCCCTTGCGGTCCCTGACCTCGATGGCGAAGATCTCCTCGTCGAACGCTCCGTTCGCCTGGGCGGCGGCGGCGCGCTGCTGCGAGCGGAGCGCGAAGGCGTCCTGATCCTCGCGCGACACGCCATATTCGTCGGCGACGTTCTGGGCCGTCTCGGGCATCGAATCGACGCCGTGGAGCCGCCTCATCCTCGGGTTGACGAAGCGCCAGCCGATGGTGGTGTCGAACATCTCCGCCGAGCGCTGGAAGGCGGCCTCGGCCTTGCCCATCACCAGCGGCGCGCGGGTCATCGACTCGGCGCCGCCCGCGACCGCAAGCTCGATCTCGCCCGCCTTGATCGCTCGGGCCGCCGCCGCGACGGCGTCCATCCCCGAAGCGCACAGCCGGTTCACCGTCACGGCCGGAACGGCGTCATCGAGGCCGGCCAGAAGCGAGGCCATGCGCGCGAGATTGCGATTGTCCTCTCCCGCCTGATTGGCGCAGCCGAGGACAACCTCCTCGATCCGCTCCGCGAGGCCTGGATGCCGCCGCGCAAGCTCGCGAATCGGCGCCGCGGCGAGATCGTCGGTTCTGACATTCGCCAGCGCTCCGCCGTAGCGCCCGATCGGGGTGCGGACATAGTCGCAGATGTAAGCTTCGGCGGTCATGGCTTAGGGGGACTCAAACGGGGGAAGCGGCGCCGCAGCCGGGCTTGCGACGCCGACGGCTCATTGGCGCGCTCGCTGCGGCCCTCGCGACGGGGCCGAAGATCCGCGCTGACCGCCTGCCTTGACCGTTCGTAGGGCCATGCCTAGGCTTTTATTTTTGCCCAAGCGTTCAGTCAATATTGGGGAAAGCCGCCGTCGCGCGACGGCGGGATACAGCCATGGAGGACGCCATTGGACCCGGCAGCCGACGCTTCCCCGCCCGTCCTGTTGCAGTCGCTCGACAGGGGCGTGCTGACGCTGACGCTGAACCGGCCCGAGCGCCTTAACGCCTTCAACCCTGCCCTGCACGCGGCGCTGGCGGCGGCGGTCGCGCGGGCGGAGGCGGACGACCAATGCCGCGCCCTGCTGCTGACGGGCGCCGGCAAGGGCTTCTGCGCCGGGCAAGATCTCAGCGAACGCGGGCTCGCGCCCGGCCAGGGCCGCCCCGACCTCGGCGAGTCGCTCGACAAACGGTATAATCCGCTGGTCCGCGCGCTGCGCGCGCTGCCCAAGCCGGTCGTATGCGCCGTCAATGGCTGGGCGGCCGGCGCGGGCGCCAATGTCGCGCTCGCCTGCGACATCGTCTTGGCGGCGAAATCGGCCAAGTTCCTGCAGGCCTTCGCGCGCATCGGCCTTGTGCCCGACTCCGGCGGCACCTGGTTTCTGCCGCGCCTGGTCGGCGACGCGCGCGCGCGCGCCCTGATGATGCTGGCCGAACCGATCGGCGCGGTCGAGGCTGAAGCCTGCGGCATGATCCATCGCGCGATCGACGACGAGGAGCTGATGGGAACGGCGCGCGAGCTCGCCCAGCGCCTCGCCGACGGGCCGACCCACGCCCTCGGGCTGATCAAGCGCGCGCTCGCCGCCTCGCCCGGCGCCAGCCTCGACGCGCAGCTTGATTTGGAGCGCGATCTTCAGCGCGAGGCCGGCGCGTCGGACGAATATGTCGAGGGCGTCAGCGCCTTCCTGGAGAAGAGGCCAGCGAACTTCAGGGCCAAGCGGGCTTAGCCCATGAGCCCGCAAGAGATCGCCAGGAAGTCCGCCGAGCTGATGTGGGCTGACGATGTCACGGCGCAGTCCCATGGAATGAAGCTCGAGTCGATCGGGCCCGGCCGGGCGGCCATTTCGATGGCGGCGACCAGGGCGATGACCAACGGTCACGGCATCGTCCACGGCGGGTTCATCTTCCTGCTCGCCGACACCGCCTTCGCCTACGCCTGCAACAGCTACAACCAGCGTTGCGTGGCCCAGCACTGCTCGATCGCCTATCTCAAGCCGGGCCGCGAAGGATCGCGTCTGAAAGCCGACGCGCGCGAGGTGCTGCGAGTCCAGCGCAGCGGCGTCTACGACGTCAGCGTCAGCGACGAGACCGGCGCGGCGATCGCCGAGTTCCGCGGCTACAGCCGAACCGTGGCCGGCGGATTTTTCTGACGACAACTCTTTCCAAGGTGCCGCCATGCTCGATCTTGCGCCCGCAAAAAGCGACCTCGACAGAATCGAGACCGCTTCGCGCGACGAACTCGCCGCGCTGCAGCTCAAGCGCCTGAAACAGACTTTGCGCCACGCCTATGAGAACGTTCCCCACACCCGGGCCAAATTCGACGCGGCCGGCGTCGGCCCCGGCGATTGCCGCGAATTGAGCGACCTGGCCAAATTCCCGTTCACGACCAAGAGCGATCTGCGCGAGTGCTATCCGTTTGGCATGGTCGCGGTCTCTCACGACAGAATCGCGCGCGTCCACGCGTCTTCCGGGACCACTGGAAAGCCGACCGTCGTCGCCTACACCATGGCCGATGTCGAAATGTGGACGGACGTCATGGCGCGATCGATCCGCGCCGCGGGCGGACGGGCCGGCATGAAGGCGCATGTCGCCTACGGCTACGGGCTGTTCACCGGGGGTCTCGGAGCGCATTACGGCGCGGAGAAGCTCGGCTGCACGGTTATCCCCGTGTCTGGCGGCATGACGGAGCGCCAGGTGCAGCTGATCCGGGACTTCAATCCCGACATCATCCTGGTGACGCCGTCCTATATGCTGGCCATTCTCGACGAGTTCCGAAAGACGGGGGCCGATCCGCGCGCATCGAGCCTTAAGGTCGGCATTTTCGGCGCCGAACCGTGGACCAATGCGATGCGCGCCGAGATCGAACAGAGCTTCGACATGCACGCCCTCGACATCTATGGCCTCTCCGAGGTGATCGGGCCTGGGGTGGCCTGCGAATGTGTGGAGACGAAAGACGGGCTGACGATCTGGGAGGACCATTTCTACCCCGAGGTGATCGACCCCGAGACGGGCGCCGTGCTGCCGGACGGCGAAATCGGCGAACTCGTCTTCACCTCGCTGACCAAGGAGGCGATGCCGGTCATCCGTTACCGCACCCGCGATCTGACCCGTCTGCTGCCCGGAACCGCCCGAACGATGCGGCGGATGGAGAAGATCGCCGGCCGCAGCGACGACATGATCATCCTGCGCGGCGTCAACGTGTTTCCCTCGCAGATCGAGGAGCAAATCCTCGCGCGTCAGGGCCTTTCGCCGCATTTCCAGATCGAACTCAGCCGCGCCGGGCGCCTGGACGTTATGACGGTGGTCGTCGAGGCGCGCCCGCACGCCGGCGGCGCGGCCGAGCGGGACGCCGAGGCGGAAAGCCTGGCGCATCACGTCAAATCGACGATCGGCGTGACGGTGGCGGTCCGGGTGGTCGATCCGGGCGCGGTCGAGCGATCGCAGGGCAAGGCGAAGCGGGTGGTGGACCTGAGGCCGATGGCGTGACGTGCGGCAGGAAATAGACCCTTCCCCACTGCCTGCCGCCTGCCGACCATTTTCGCTCACACGGCGTCGAAATCGAGCTTCACCCGCGGCGTCAGCGGCCGCGACTGGCAGGCGAGCGCGTAGCCGGCCTCGAGCTCCCAAGGTTCGAGCGAATAATTGACGTCCATCGCAACCTCGCCCTCGACGACCTTGCACCGGCAGGTGCAGCACATGCCGCCTGTGCACGAGTGCGGGATTTCGAAGCCCTGGCGGTGGGTCGCGTCGATGACGCGCTCGCCGGGCCTGGCGACGATTTTGTGGGTGCGGCCGTCGAGCACCCATTCGATCTGGACCTCGCCCTCAGCCGCATGGGGCGCCGGCGCGGGTTGGGGCGCGATCTTCGGCGCGCCGTCGGTCGAAAACAGCTCCGCCTTGATGCGCGAGGGCTCGACCCCGGCGGCGATCAGCGCCGCACGGCCCGCTTCGATCATGCCGTAGGGCCCGCAGAGGAAATAGGCGTCGACGTCGCCCGGCGGGACGATCGTTTTCGCCAAGAGAGCGATCTTGGGGCCGTCGATGCGACCGTTGAGGATGTCGATCTCCTGCGACTCGCGCGACAGTATGTGGAACACCGCCAGGCGGCCGATATGGCGGTCCTTCAGCTCCTCGAGCGCCTGGCGAAACATGATGCTGGAGGCGGTGCGGTTGCCGTAGACGAGCGTCGCGCGCGCGTGCGCGCTGGCGGCGAGCGCCGAGCGGACAATCGACATCACCGGCGTGATCCCCGATCCCGCGGCGAAGAACACAAAATGCCGGTTGGCGCCGATCTCGCCGGTGAAGCGGCCCTCGGGCGGGCTCGCCTCGACCCGCGCGCCGGGGCGCAGCGCGTCATTGGCGAAAGTCGAGAAGCGTCCGCCCTCGACCCTCTTGACCGCGATCCTCAGCTCTCCCTGGTCGGCGCCGGAGCAGATCGAATAGGAGCGCCGGCATTCCTCGCCGCCCAGCGTCGCGCGCAGGGTCAGATACTGGCCCGGCCGATAGGCGAATTCGGCGCGAAGGCTCTCCGGCACGGCGAAGGCGAGCGACACGCTGTCCGCGGTCTCCTGGCGCCGGTCGATGATTTCGAGCGGGTGGAACCGGCTCAAGGGCGCCCCGTCAGACGCATTTGAAATGTTCGAACGGCTCGCGGCAGGCCCGGCAGCGCCAGAGCGCCTTGCATGCGGTCGATCCGAATTCGGAGACGCGCCCGGTCTCCTTCGAGCCGCAACGCGGACAGGCGACGTCGGAGGAAGGCGCAAACAGCGCGCGCCTGCCGGACCCCCGCTCGGGCGGGGAAATGCCGCAGGCGCGCAGCTTCTCTCGCGCCACCTCGCTCATCATGTCGGTGGTCCAGACCGGCGTGTTGGTCAAGACGACCCGCACATCGTCAAAACCGTCGCACGCGAGCTCGGCCTCGATCCCGAGCGCGATCGCGCCCATCGCCGGGCATCCTGAATAGGTCGGAAGGATCGTGACCGTCACCCGGCCATTGTCGTCGACCTCGACCTCATGCAGAATTCCGAGATCGTCGATGGTGAGCGCCGGCACTTCCGGATCGGTTACGCGCGCCGCGGCGGCGCGGGCGGATTCGGCGTGATTGGCGGCCTCGGCGCGATTTAAGGTCTGGGCGCGCACGATCACCACCGGGCGTCGGGATAGGCGCGCTGCAGAAATTGCATCTGCGCCAGAAGGTGGCCGAGGAATTCGCTATGCAGCCCGCGTTTTCCCCCGCGCTGGCCAAAGCGATGGGCGGGCGTCGTCAAGGTCGCTCGCGCGAGAATGTCGCCAATCGCGGCGTCGAAATCCGAACGCAAGCCCGAAGGATCGACGCCGAAGCCGCTCGCCGCGACCTCGCGGTCGAGATCGTCGGCCTCGAACAACTCGGCGACATAGGGCCAGAGCCCGTGGAGCGCCCCTTGCGCCTTCGCATGGCTTTCGGCCGTGCCGTCGCCAAGGCGGATCATCCATTCGCCGGCGTGGCGCAGATGATAGGCGGTCTCCCGCGCCGAGCGGGTCGCGACGCCCGCGGTCTCGCCGTCATTCGACGCGCTGAGCCTTTCATAAAGCGGAAGCGCGTAGGCGGAGAAGATGAGATGGCGCGCCATCGTCTCGGAGAAATCGCCATTGGGCTGCTCGACAATGAGCGGATTTCGGTAGTCCTGCTCGGCGCGGCGATAGGCGAGCGCGTCCTCGTCGCGCACGCCGCCCTCGAGTTCGCAGGCGCGGGCATAGAAAGCGCGCGTCTGGCCGATAAGGTCGAGGCTCAGGTTGGCGAGCGCGATGTCCTCTTCGAGCGTCGGCGCGCGCGACAGCCACTCGCTGAGCCGATGGCCCAGGATCAGCGACGCGTCGCCGAGACGCATCAGCCATGCGGCGCGCGGATCTGGGGAAGCGGGATGGATCAGCGGGCGTCCTCACATGTTGCCGACGTCGTCCGGCACTTCGTAGAAGGTCGGATGACGATAGATTTTCGATGCCGTCGGTTCGAACATCATGTCCTTCTCGCCCGGATCGGAAGCGACGATCGCCGAGGATGGGACGACCCAGATCGACAGGGTTTCGCCGCGCCTTGTGTAGACGTCGCGGGCGCTCTGCAGAGCCATTTCGGCGTCATGCGCATGCAGCGAGCCGACATGGCGGTGCGCCAGACCGTTTCGCGGCCGGATGAAAACTTCCCACAGCGGCGTCGCCGGCTCGGCCATCGCCATTCCCTCGCCGCGCGCTCTAGGCGGCGCGGTCTGCTCGCGCGCGCGATTTGGCGGCGTAGGCCGCCGCCGCCTCGCGCACCCAGGCGCCTTCGGACTCGACCCGCCGGCGATGCGCGAGGCGCTGCCGGTTGCACGGCCCGTCGCCGCCGACCACGCGCGCGAATTCGTCCCAGTCGATCGGCCCATGTTCCCAATGGCCGGATTCGGCGTTGAAACGCAATTCGGGGTCGGGGATCGTCAGGCCGAGATGCCGCGCTTGCGGCGCCGTTGCGTCGATGAACTTCTGCCTGAGGCCGTCGTTGGTGAAGCGCTTGATCTTCCACTTCATCGACAGCTCGGAATGGGGGCTGTTGGAATCATGCGGGCCGAACATCATCAACGAGGGTTGCCAGAATCGGTCGAGCGCGTCCTGCGCCATCGCGCGCTGGTCGGCCGTGCCGCGAGCCATCGCGATCATAATTTCGTAGCCTTGCCGCTGATGAAACGATTCTTCCTTGCAGATGAGGATCATCGCCCGGGCGTAAGGCCCATAGCTGCAGCGGCACAGCGGAATCTGGTTCATGATCGCCGCGCCGTCGACCAGCCAGCCGATCGCGCCCATGTCGGCGTAGTTCAGGGTCGGATAGTTGAAGATCGACGAATATTTGGCTCGGCCCGACAGCAGTTGATCGTAAAGCTCCTCGCGCGACGCGCCGAGCGTTTCGGCGGCCGAATAGAGATAGAGGCCGTGTCCCGCCTCGTCCTGGATCTTGGCCAGGAGCTGGCCCTTGCGCCTCAGCGTCGGGGCGCGCGTCAGCCAATTGCCCTCCGGCTGCATGCCGATGATTTCCGAGTGAGCGTGCTGGGAAATCTGGCGGATCAGCGTGCGGCGGTATTGTTCGGGCATCCAATCGTTGGGTTCGATCTTCTCCTCGGCGTCGATGCGCGCCTGAAAGGCGGCGAGCCTGCCGGGATCCTCGGCCCTGGCCGGCGCAAGTTCCTTGGCGTTGAGCGCCTGGGCGTACATGCGTCTCCCGTTCATACGGCGCAGCGCGGCTTCGCGGCCCGCACGCGCGTCCGCGGGCCGAGGCGACGTCGGCCCCATTCAATAGGCCTTGATTATGGTGCATTTCCGCCTGGCCGTCACCTTTCGCCGGCGGAACACCTCCCGGAGTTCGACGGCCCCTCGCGTCGGCGGCTGGCGCGCTGATGGGCCGCAGGGACGCAAGTCTCAACGGTGGACGCTTGCGTAACCGCCCAAGCTCTCGGAGTCCGGGACCGGCCCTCAAATCGCGGAGCTGAAAGTCCGGCGTCAGTTCGCGCCGGAGTCCGCCGGCTGCGCGTCAGCCGTCTGCTGAGCCGCCGCGCCGTTCGACGCCGATGTCGTGTGGAAGTTGCAGGCGAGCGCGGGCGCGACCACCGCCGCCAATCCTATGCCAATCAAGAGTCCGATGAGTTTCGAGCGCATGAACACCCTCCATCTCGCACCGTTCGATCCTAGCACTGGCGTCAAAGCGTGCAAGAGGCAATCGGGCGAGCGTCGATAGCTTCTGCAGATCGTTGGGTCGGGCTTGCTTTGCCTCAAATTACGGTCCTTGATCGCTCGCGCGGGCTGAAGGCTGCGCGGGATGCGGGGAAAGGGCGGGAAATGCCGGCAAACGAGTTCACGTTTGACGCCGAAGACGGCGCGCGTCTGCTGGGGCGGCGCTGGCTGCCCGGCGGCTCGCCGCGCGCGATCGTGCAGATCGCCCACGGCCTCGCCGAGCACAGCGCCCGCTACGCGCGCCTCGCGGCGGCGCTCAACGCGGCCGGCTACGGGGTCTACGCCAGCGACCATCGCGGCCATGGACCGGGCGCGGCGGCGGCCGATCTCGGCCATTTCGCCGACGAGAAAGGCTGGGACAAGGCGGTCGGCGATCTCTGGACCTTCAACCGCCTGATCGCCTCCGAGCAGCCAGGAAAGCCGATCGTCTTCCTCGGCCATTCGATGGGTTCGTTCCTCGGCCAGCAGTTCGTCGCCGGGCATTCGGACGCGCTTGCCGGCGTCGTCTATTCGGGCTCGAACGGCAGGCCGCCGGCGATCGCGACCGCGGGACGCCTGATCGCCCGCGCCGAGCGGCTGCGTCTGGGCAAGCGCGGCAAGAGCGCGCTCCTCGTTCAGATGATGTTCGGCGACTTCAACAAGCGATTCAAGCCGGCGCGCACCGCGTTCGACTGGCTGTCGCGGGACCCGAAAGAGGTCGACGCCTATGTCGCCGACCCCTTGTGCGGGTTCCCGTTCACGACCCAGCTCGCGGTCGACCTGCTCGACGCCCTGCCCGGCCTGATCGCGCCCGAGCGCCTGTCGCGCATCCGCAAGGACCTGCCGATTTATGTGCTTTCCGGCGGCGACGATCCCGTCGGCGCCAACATCCAGGGCCTGATCGACGCGCTCAAAGGCGCCGGCTTCTCCAGGCTTGCGACCCGCATCTATCCGGGCGCCCGGCACGAGACCCTCAACGAGACCAACCGCGACGAGGCGACCCGCGACCTCATCGCCTGGCTCGACGGGGTCATGGCGGAAGCCCCAGCGTAACGACTTCGCTTTCCCAGGCGTTCCATGAAAAAACTTTGGAAACGTGCGTCTTGATGGCAGAAATGTGGCTTTCCTCGGCGTGCGGCTCCGAGTTTAGTCCGAGCCGAAGCAAATCTACAAGCCACGGCGGCGTCTCAACGACTTTTCAGTCTTGTCAAGGTCTCGCTATGCGCGCATTCTGAATCTGGTCGGCGCTGCGATCTGGGGAATTTCGGCCTAAAGAAGCCTGCAAATTCATACTATCAACGGGTACAAGCCCGCTGTGTTCGAGGCCGAAGTCAGATAGACTAATGAGTGTCTAGTGCAGGCTCGTATCTCTGCGCTGGATGTTCTGCGCCGATTTTGTGAAAAATGCTTTTCAGAGGAGGAAATTCAAGATGGCCAAGCAACCTACTGCTGAAAAAGACACTCCTGCGACTCCCGCGACCGTCGGGTGTTGCCCGCAGCTCGAACCCTGCGAGGTCTGCGATGTGCTCAACTTCACCTACCGGCTTCCGTTTCGTCCTTTGGTCGCAGCCGGGGACCAGCGTCAGGTGGTGCCTGTCGAGGTGACCCTTCACTACCGGCTCACGCGCTGCCAGGGTCCGCTTGCGTTGGGCGACCTCGCCTATAGCACGACGCTTCTGCCGGGGGAGAAGGTGCGGCTCACTTCAAGCGACCGGCACACCCGGTTCAGCTTCGATAGCGAGTCGAAGCTCTCGTACCTCAACGAGACGACATCGGAGGAATCGTACTACGCGGCGGGCATGGCGTATGGGATGAGCAATCTCAGCCTGCTCGACACCACAAACGCCAGCTCTTCTTTCAGCTCTTCGTCTGTGAGCGGCGGCGGGGGGCTGGGAATCGACCTCGGCTTCTTCAGCATCGGCGGCGGCGCCTCGGGCAGCTCCTACGACGCCAATTCCGCGAGTTCGGTGGCGCATTCCCTGAGTCAGCACGCCGAGTCGCTGCAGCAGCACATGGAGGTGAGCACGCGGGCTGCGGCCTCGACCTCGATCGGCGAGGTGGCCACCCGCAGTCACCAGCAGGGCGAATCCGACGACCAGTACGAGTCGGCCTCACGCACTTTCTCCAACCCCAACCACTGTCACGCCGTGACGTTTCTCTTTTATCGCATCAACAAGTGCCAAACGGTGAAGTTTGAAATCGTGAGAATCGACCGCCGGGTGGACGATCCTTTGGCGCCCACGGGGGTCGCGCTCAACCCTCCCAAGCTGGCGACGGGAGTCGCCGTGCGCTCGACCGCGGTGCTGGCGACGGGTTCCAACCGCCTGGACGTGGCGCAGCGAGCGCTCGCAAGCGTCGCAGTGGAACAGGGGCCCACCGCCCCCGCCGCGGGGAACCTGATTTTCCGCTCGGTTGCAACTTTCGGGCAGCAGGGGCCAATCCCGGTGAACCTCCGGCAGGCCGCCCTTCAACAAGTGGATCAGGACCTCGTCAAGGAAGGTCTGCTGGATAAGGTTGGAGGTCAGGTCTCTCAGGCCGCAAAGCAAGCGCTCGGCTTTGAAAAGACCATGGCGCTGCCGACCCCTGGCATGCTTGTCAAGGGGTGCCTGGACGATTGCGACATCTGCGAGCCGGAGCTGAAGACGCTGATGGACCTCGAGGCTACGCGTAAAGACTTAGAGAATCAGCTTCTCAAAAAGCAGATCGATCTGCTGGAAAAATCTCAGCAGTATCGCTGCTGCCCGGCGGGCGAAGTGGAAGAGACGTAGTTTAAATCGAGTGGCGCAGGTCCTTTTCGTGGGCCTGCGCCAGCCCGAAACCGTCCGGCTCGGCAGTTGAACCTGACCGATCGAGCGCATTGAAACCTGGCGGCGGCGAAACCTGGCGGCGGTCGATACCGATCGGGGTCCCAGCGCCGCCGGAGGAGTTCGGGCGCCAGAAGGAGGAGGCGGCCAAGCCAAACCCGCCGCGAGAGCGCCTCAACAGGACAAGTAGCGGTCGCCCGCCGCTTTGCGCTTCCTCGCGATTGGCCGCGCCGCCTCGGCCCCACGCGCCCGCCGTGAGCGGCGCGAGGCCCGCAGCCGCGCGTCGCTCGCGTGTCCCCGGGTTGAGTTCTATATCTGTCGGCGGGACACGCGCGAGGGCGGGGCGATGAGGAGTTTCGACGAGATCTTCGCCGTCGCGGCGAAGCGGAAAGGCGGAGCGGCGGCGCTCGAAAAGATCCTGGCCGAGACTCCCTCGCTGCCGCCGGCCGCGATCGCGGCCATGCCGGACGACCGGGTGCTGGCGGCGATGACCCGGCGCATCTTCAACGCCGGCTTCTCGAGCAAGGTGATCGACGCCAAATGGGACGCGTTCGAAGCGGCGTTCGACCGGTTCGATCCGCGCGCCTGCGCGTTCATGACCGACGACCGTTTCGACGCGCTGATGAGAAATCGCGGCATCGTCCGCAACGGCGCGAAAATCCGGGCGGTCCAGGTCAACGCCCGTTTTCTCATGGACCTCGCGGCCGAGCATGGAAGCGCCGCCCGGTTCTTCGCCGACTGGCCGGACGCCGACTACGTCGGCCTTCTGGACGTGTTGAAGAAGCGCGCCAGCCATCTCGGCGGCGACGCGGCGAAGCGATTCCTCAGATCGATCGGCAAGCCCGCGTTCGTCGCCACGCCCGACATGGTCGCCGCCCTGATCCGGGAAGGCGTCCTGGCCAAACCGCCGAGCGGCAAGCGCGATCTGGCCGCGATTCAGGCCGCCTTCAATCAATGGTCGAGCGAAACGGAGCTGGACTTGACCGCGATCAGCCGCGTGCTCGCCATGAGCGTCGAGAGCGGCCGGACGGAGCGAAACGGTCTGGCGTAACGGTCATGATCGGCCCCATATAGCCTTGGCCTCCGCTTTTCGACGCGGATGCGGCGGCGGGCCTCCGGTCGGCCGTCCCCCAAAAACCGTCTGATCCCGGAGCGCGCGCTTGACGCCCCTTTCCATCCTCGAACTTGTCCGCGTCACCGAAGCGACCGACGCAAGCGGCGCGCTCGACAACGCCCGCGACCTGGCGGCCCATGCCGAGGCGTGGGGCTACCGGCGCATCTGGGTGGCCGAGCACCACAACATGCCGGGAATCGGCAGCGCCGCGACCTCGATCGTGCTCGCGCATCTGGCCGCGGGAACCAAAACCATCCGGGTCGGCGCCGGCGGGATCATGCTGCCGAACCACGCGCCCTATGTGATCGCCGAACAGTTCGGCACGCTGGCGCGGCTCTATCCAGGCCGCATCGATCTCGGGCTCGGCCGCGCCCCCGGAACCGACCAGCTCACCCTGCGCGCCCTGCGGCGCACGCCGGAGGCCGCAGAGGCGTTCCCGCAGGACGTCTTGGAGCTTCAGGCGTTCCTGGCCCCGGCCGTTCCCGGCCAGCGCATCCAGGCGGTGCCGGCGGCGGGAACTGAAGTGCCGCTCTGGATCCTCGGATCGAGCCATTTCGGCGCGATGCTGGCCGCCGAGCTGGGGCTGCCTTACGCCTTCGCGTCGCATTTCGCGCCCGACCTGCTGATTCCCGCGCTTGAGATCTATCGCAGCCGGTTCAAGCCGTCGGCGCAGCTCGACCGTCCCTACGCGATGGTCGGGGTCAACATCATCGCCGCCGGGAGCGACGCGGAAGCGCGCCGACTGGCGACGACCCAGCAGATGTCGTTCGCCAACATCTTCCGCGGCGCGCGGGGCTTGAGCCAGCCGCCGATCGACGACATCGAGAGCTACTGGTCGCCGATGGAGAAAGCGCAGGCGATGCGGATGCTCGCCCGCTCGATCGTCGGCTCTCCCGAGCGGGTCAGCGCGGGCATCGAAGCGCTGGTCGCGGAAACCGGCGCCGACGAACTGATCGTCGTCTCCGACGTCTACGAGCACGCCAAACGGCTGCGCTCGTTCGAGCTCATCGCCCAGGCCGCGGAAGCGAGCGCCGATCCGGTCAGATGAAGCGAATGCGCGCGCCCTCGAGTGGAACGCCGGTCAGCTCGGTGGTCCAGACCTCGCCGGCCGCGACCGGAAAGGCGCGGGTCAGCGTTCCGGTCGTAATGATTTCCCCGGCGGCGAGCGGCGGATGGTGAGCATCGCCGGCGATGAGCTCGACCAGATGACGCAACGCGTGGACCGGGCCGTCCAGGACATTCTCCGCCCGGCCGCGGTCGGCGAGGTCTCCGTTGCGAAAAAGGTCGATCTCGAAGCTCGATAGCTCGCGCCCCCAGTCGCCGGCGCGCGAGGCGACCGCATGGCGCGGCCCAATCCAAAGTCCGCCATGGAGGCCATAAGCCGCGACGGTGTCGGCGGCGAGAAATATCCATTTTGGGAAGATCGACTGCACGATCTCGAACCCGTGCGCGACCCAACCGACGCAGCCCAGCAGGGCCATTTCGTCCATGCCGGGCGCCGGCGCGGCCGCCATTCCGAACACGATTTCCGGCTCAATTCGCGGCTCGACGAGACTGCTGAGAGAAACGTCCATGCCCCCTGTCGGAAGGTCGTGGACGGTGCGGTCGTAGACATAGCCCCAGATCGGCGCATGGACATTGTATTCGGCCCAGATGGTCCGGTTGGTGAACCCGATCTTGCGCCCGATGGGCCGCTCGCCGCGCGCCTCGCGCCTCGCCCGGACCTTGGCGGCGACGCGGTAGGCGTCCTCCAGTCCGAAATCGGGGCGACGAGAGGTGAACGGCGCGACCTGGCGGCCCGTCCCCAGGACCTGGAAGGCTTCTTCCGCGATGTCTTCAATATCCATTCGCCATGGCCTCCAGACCGTCGCCCCCGGCATAACGGCAAGCGACGGCCGAAGGCAATCGCCTATGCGACCAGTTTCTCGACTTTCGCAAATGGACTGAGCCTCAGCCAGCTTCCAATCTCCGCTTCGAGCTGCCGGCTTCCCGTCATGGCGAGCCGATCCTCTTCCTTGGCGCGCGCGACGGTGACGTAGCCCATCCAGATCTCGGTCATGGTCCGCACATCGGTCGAAAGGTAGAGATCGACGTCGAACCCTGGATCGACCGAGCACAGATCGACCTCCTTGCCGGGCTCGACCACCAGCCACCAGTTTCGGCGCGCTTCCTCAAGATCCTTGAAAATGACCTGAATGGTGGTTCGGCGGCGAGGCATGGGCGTGGGATCGATGTTGCGCCGCATGTCCCACATCAGAAGATTGGGATCGAGATTCCCGAGCGACGCTTCGGTTTCGATCCACCGATGCCCCCATATGCCGACGGTCTCGATGATCGGCTCCAGATCCCGACCCGCCTTGGTCAAGCGGTATTCGAACAGGTCCGTCTCGCCGGTCACGTGAGAGCGGGTGACGATGCCTGCTTTTTCCAGATCCTTCAGACGCTTCGACAGGAGCGCGGGCGACATTCTCGGCACGCCGCGTCTCAGTTCATTGAAGCGGGTGGAGCCGGCGACGAGCTCGCGCAGCAGAACCAGGGTCCACCGCGCGCCGAGGATCTCCGCCGCCATCGCCACCGGGCAGAATTGTTTGTAGCCACTGTCCACCATGAGGGCCTCCCTGATCACGCCGTCGTGATCGCACGGCGGTCAGTCAGATAGTCGCCGAGGACGACGGACGCCAGTTCAGAAATTGTACCGGGCGCGATTCAGTTCGTGAACTAGCCGCAAGGCGAAAGGATGTGGGAAATCTTGCCCGCACTACCGATCGCTGCAAGGCGATTCAAAAACACATTGATTGAAAAAAGCCGATAACGGAGAGAAACCATGACCGATTTATCCGTCCGCACCCTCGACGCGTCAACCAGGACGATTTCTCCCGACGCTCTGGCGGCCTTCCGCGGCAAGCTGCGCGGCCCGGTGGCGTTGCCCGGAGACGACGGCTACGACGCCGCCCGCACGATCTGGAACGCCATGATCGACCGATCGCCGGCGCTGGTTGCGCGTTGCCTCGGCGCCGCCGACGTGATCAACGCCGTCAAGCTCGCGCGCGACGAAAATCTGCTGGTCGCGGTGCGCGGCGGCGGCCACAACATTGCCGGCAATGCGGTCTGCGACGGCGGCCTGCTGATCGATTTGTCGTTGATGAAATCGGTCCGCGTCGACCCAGCGTCTCGCACGGCCCGGGTCGAGCCCGGCGCGACGCTGGCGGACTTCGACAAGGAGGCGCAGGCGTTCGCGCTTGCCACCCCGCTCGGCATCAATTCAACCACAGGCGTCGCCGGCCTCACGCTTGGCGGCGGTTTCGGCTGGACCACCCACAAGTTCGGGTTGACGATCGACAATCTGATCTCAGCCGACGTCGTCACCGCCGACGCCAGGCTGGTTCGCGCCAGCGAGGCGGAGAACCCTGACCTTTTCTGGGCGTTGCGGGGTGGCGGCGGCAATTTCGGCGTCGTGACCTCGTTCGAGTTCAAGCTCCATCCGCTTGGCCCGGAGGTGCTGTCCGGTCTGGTGGTGCATCCGCTCGAAAAAGCCCCCGCGCTGCTGGCCGAGTTCCGCCACATCGTCAAGGAGGCGCCCGACGAACTCGCCGTCTGGGCGGTGATGCGCAAGGCGCCGCCGCTGCCCTTCCTCCCTGTTGAATGGCACGGCAAGGAGGTCCTGATCTTCGCCGCCTGCTACGCCGGCGACATGAAGGAAGGCGAGAAGGTCCTAAAACCCCTGCGCGCGCTCGGCAATCCGATCGCCGACGTGATCTCTCCCCACCCGTTTGCGGGCTGGCAGACGGCGTTCGATCCGCTGCTGACCCCCGGCGCCCGCAACTATTGGAAGAGCCACGACTTCGCCGACCTGACGGACGCGGCGATCAAGGTCATCGTCGATGCGGCCGGCACGCTGCCGTCGCCCGAATGCGAGCTGTTCATCGCCCATGTCGGCGGCGCGATGACGCGCGTTCCCGCCAATGCGACCGCCTGGCCGAACCGCGACGCCCACTTCATCATGAACGTCCATACGCGCTGGCGGGATAAGGCGGACGATTCGGCCTGCGTCGCCTGGGCTCGGCGATTTTTCGAAGCCGCGGCGCCGTTCGCCTTGGGCAGCGTCTACGTCAATTTCATGCCCGAAGACGAAAACGACCGGATCGAGAAGGCGTATGGCGCGAACTATCGCCGCCTGGCCGAGATCAAGCGCCGCTACGATCCCGGCAACCTGTTCCGCATGAACCAGAACATCGGACCAAGTCAGGGAATGGATAGGCCATGAACGCAATCGTCAGACTTCGCGCCATCGGGTCTGTCGCCGCTGACGCGGCCATCGGCTCGCTGGCGCGCTGCGAACGCGCGCTCGAGCTGATGCTCACGCATCGGGGGAATCCCTCGCTCGAGGTTGAGCGCGCGCTTGCCGATGACCCTCATTGCGCATTCGGTCATTGCTTGCGCTTGGCGCTCATCGTGCGCGCGGACGACAATTCCGACGCCGTGAGAATTGCGCTCGCCAAAAGCGTGGACGCAATCGAGGCCGCGCGCCCGGACAGAAATGATCCGGCGCGCCGCCACGCTGCGGCGGCTCGCGCCTGGCTTATGGGGGATGCGGCGCTGACGCTCCAGCTTTACGGCGCGATCGTCGTCGACCGGCCCCGCGACATTGTCGCGCTCGCGGTCGCCCATGCGCTCGATTTTCGGCTGGGCCGGCGGCGTATGCTGCGGGATCGGATCGCCCAGGCGCTGCCCGAGTGGAGCGTCAGAGCGCCGGGCTACGCCAGCGTGCTTGCGATGTACGCTTTCGGACTGGAGGAGAACGGAGAGTATCGTCGCGCCGAAAGGATGGCGCGCCGCGCCCTCGCCCTCGAGCCCGCCCATGCCGGCGCCATCCATGTCGTCGCCCATGTGCTGGAAATGCAGGGACGCGCGCGCGAGGGGCTGGCCTTCCTCGCCGACACCGAGCCGGCCTGGATCGAAGGAACCGGATATTCCGCGCATCTCGCCTGGCACCGGGCGCTGTTTCATCTCGACGCGGACGATCCGATCTCCGCGCTCGCGGCCTACGACCAACAGATCGCGAGCGGCTGCGCCTCGGACGTCAACGCGCTCGTCGACGCTTCGGCGTTGCTATGGCGGATGCGGCTGCGCGACATCGACGTGGGGGAACGCTGGCGGCTGTTGGCCGATCGCTGGGAAAAGCAGCCGCTGGCCGGCGCGCGGTCCTTCACCGTCATCCACGCGATCATCGCATTCGTCGCCGTCGGACGCGCTGCCGCCGCCTCGCGGGCGTTCGAGTCGCTTCCGCGCACAGACGGTCGCGGCCAATCCTCGCCGTCGTTGCCGGAGGATGAGCTCGCGCCGCCGCTCTGTGAAGCGCTGCGCGCCTTCGCCGAAGGCGAGTACGAGGCCTGCGTCGAATGGCTCGAGCGGGTGCGCCATATCTCGCATCGCTGCGGCGGCAGCCTCGCCCAGTGCGATCTGGTCGAGCTGACCTTCATCGAGGCGGCGATGCGCGCGAAAAGGGCGCGTCTGGCCTCGGCGCTGGTGGCGGAGCGCTCGGCGCAGCGGCCGGCAAGCCCGCTCAATGGGCGGCTGCGACAGCGGTTGAGGACGTTGCCTGCGGCCACAGGTCGGCCGCCGGCGCGGTTGAGGTTTTCGAGCATCGCTCCATTCGATCGAAACGCCTTGTGATGGGGGCCGCGCTCCCGGCACAGCTGCGGCCTTCTGAAAAGAGCGACATTTTCTTGCCCGGCGGGCGAATTCATGTTTTTCTATTCGAGAGCCGCCAGACGGCGCGATCGTCGTCTGGCGCGGCTCATTTGCAAGGGCTCGCCATTCGGCGGGGGCAGGAAGGTTATTTTAATTTGGAATCGGCTTTAACCCCTTGAAAAGTCCCAATTCGCGGAAGAAAAATGTTTTCTTTTCCTTCCCCTTTATTTTCCTTTGTTTCCCCTTTGGCTTTCTTTTTCTTCCCTTTTGGTTTTCCTTTTCTTCCTTTGGCCTGGAATGATTTTCCCTATCGACCGGCCCCCGCGGGCGAGTCTCGGGTCGGGGCCCCGTCGGACGATAGCGCGGCGCCGCCGACGCGTTCTCCCCGCGGCGGCCGGTCGTCGCTATTTTGGCGCGCGCTTGGCTAGGATGCGCTGGAGGGTGCGCCGGTGCATGTGCAGCTGGCGGGCGGTCTCCGAGACGTTGTGCTCGCAGGATTCGTAAACGCGCTGAATGTGCTCCCAGCGCACCCGGTCGGCGGACATCGGGGGGGCGTGCCCGGCGGGACGGTCGAGACGTTCAGCCGTCAGCGCGCAGACGACGTCGTCCGCGTTGGCGGGCTTGGCGAGATAGTCGAAGGCGCCGATCTTGACGGCGGTGACGGCGGTGGCGATCGCGCCATAGCCGGTCAGGATGACGCCGCGCGCGTCGGCGCGCTGCGCCTTCAGCGCCCGCATGACCTCGAGACCGCTGCCGTCGCCGAGCCTCAGATCGATGACCGCGAATTCGGGCGGCGCCGTCGCGATCGAGGCCAGCGCCTCGGCGACGCTGACCGCCGTTCGCGCGATAAAGCCGCGCGAAGCCATCGCCTGCGCCAGGCGCTCGCAGAAGATCCGGTCGTCGTCGACGACGAGCAGCGTTCTTTCCGGCGCGTCCGCTCGGCTGAGTTCCCGGTTCGACGATCGGCCGGGTGGTGGGTCTTGGTCTGTCATTGCGCCCTTCTATACCGGTTTCCGCCGCGCGGCGGGCGTCTGCGTCATTCTTCGGCCCGCCGGCCCTGCTCGTAGGCGGCGCGCGACCATTGAATCGTGGCGATCGCGCCGGCGGCGGGCGGCTCGGCGTTGGCGAGCCGAAGCGTGGCGCGGGACCGTTCGATGAGGGAGCTGGCGATAAACAGACCGAGGCCCATTCCGCCTCCCGCCAATTCGTTGCGAACCGCGCCCTCGCGCTGAGACAGGTAGGGCTCACCGATTCGCGCCAGAATGTTGGGCGGAAATCCTCTCCCGTCGTCGGCGATGACGATCCTGACCGTCGATCTGGTCCAGCTCGCGCGAATGACCACCGCCTTTTCGGCGAAACTCACCGCGTTCTCGATCAAATTGCCAAGGCCGTACAACAGGCCGGGATTGCGCGGGCACGTCGGCGCAGGTTCGGGCCCCTCGCCCTCGACCGTAATCGAGACGCCGAGGAGGCGGTGCGGCGTGGCGGCGATTTCGGCCAGTTCGACCGGGCTCGATATTTCCATTTCCTCGTCGGTCAACTCAGACGGGGCGGTAAGCTTGCCCAGGATCGACCGGCACCGATCGACGGACTGTTCGAGCAGCCGCAGATCGTCGCCGAAGCTCTCGCTCGGCGGCGGGTGGGCCGCCATTTCGCGCACGATCAGGGCGACGGTCGCCAGCGGCGTTCCCAAGGCGTGCGCCGCCGCGGCGGCGAGACCGTCGATTTGCGAGAGATGCTGCGCGCGCGCGAGCACCAGTTCGGTCGCCGTCAGGGCGCTGGCGGTCTGACGCGCTTCCGCCGCGACCCGGTAGGCGTAGAGGGTTACGAACGCGGCGCTGACCCCGAGCGCGCTCCAGAGTCCGAGAACATAGATCGGCGGCAGCGGCAGGCTGCGGCCGTCGATCCAGGGCAAGGGCAGGCTCCATCGCGCCAGCATGGTCGCGCAGACGAGCGCCAAAGCCAGCAGGCCGAGCGCGCGGCGCAACGATAGCGAGGTGGCGGCGATGGTGACCGGCGCGAGGAACAGGATAGCGAACGGGTTGGCGTCGCCGCCGGTCAGATAGAGGAGCCCCGCGAGCTGGACGACATCATAGGCCAGCAGTATCGTCGCCCCGCGTTCAGTGAGCTGCGTGCTCACCGGATAGCGCCAGCGCAGGGCAAGATTGAGCAACGCCGAACTGGCGACGAGACCGAAGCAGGCCAAAATCGGAAATTGGAGCCCGAACCCGTAGGCGCCGATCAGGATCGCGACCGTTTGTCCGGCGACCGCCAGCCAGCGCAGCCCAATGAGCGTGTTGAGCCGCAGACGGCGCGCCTGCCGGCCAAGACCTTCTTCACCCCGCACGCGCACGCCGACCAGTTGAGCCCTCGTTTCGGCGGCCGGTCCCGCCTCAGTCGATCTTTTCGTTGGGGTATACGCCCCAAAGCTTGAACTGCTGGATATAGCCCTTGAATCCGTCGCCGTCGACCAGGCACCAGGAGCCGTCGCAATGGCGGATGTTGACGATGACGCGCGCCTGCAAGGTCGCCGCCAAAGCCGCGGTCTCGGAAGGGCGCGCATAGATCCGCGAATTTTGGCCCTTCTTGTCCGGCGTCACCATCGCGGTGCGCCGTCCGGAGAGCAGGGAATGTAGAACCCAGCCTTCGACGCCATCCGAATCGCGGACCCGCCGCCAGATTTCGAATTCGGCGGTGATTTCGACCGGGAGGCCGGCCCGTTCGTACACCCATTTGATCGCATGGTCCTTCGAGGGACCCTCGCGCAGATTGACCCGATCCACCTTCAGGCTGGCGTAGCGGGGCAGCGGCAGCTTGGTGACCGGCCCGATCGGCCCGAGCGGATCGGCCAGCGCCAGCCCCGGCGCCAGCGAAAAGGCGAGGATCGCCAGAGCCGTGCGACGGTTGGCGCCGGTCGAGCGGGCGCGGCGACTTTCTCCATTCATATCCGGCTCCCCGACAGCCCTCTGGCCGTCCTTGTCTTTGCCAAGTCTTCTGGTAGAGAGGCCGGCAAGCTAGCGGCTTGCGACCTTTGTGGCGAACGCCGGCGCAGATAATTGCCGCGCGCGTCGTTAATGAGGCTTAAACCGGTTGAAATCCCGCGCGCGAATGGTTGAGATCGGGGCGGCGGCGGCGCCGCGCGGGCGATAAAGGGCGGCGCTCATGAGCAAGAAAAAACCCCTTGTCGTGGTGACCCGGCGACTGCCCGGCCTCGTCGAGACGCGGATGCGCGAACTGTTCGACGCCCGCCTCAACCTCGAAGACAAGGCCATGTCCCAGGCCGACATCGTCGAAGCGATGCGCGAGGCCGACGTCGTCGTGCCGACCATCACCGACCAGATCAGCGCGGGGATGATCGCCCAGGCGGGCGAGCAGATGAAGCTTATCGCCAATTTCGGAAATGGGGTCGACCACATCGACGTCACCAGCGCGCTACGCCGCGGCATCACCGTCACCAACACGCCCGGCGTGTTGACCGAGGACACCGCCGACATGACGATGGCGCTGATCCTCTCGACCGCGCGCCGGCTGGTGGAGGGCTCGCAGATCATTCCGGACGGGCATTGGGGCGGCTGGACGCCGACCTGGATGCTCGGCCGCAGGATCGCCGGCAAGCGGCTCGGCATCATCGGCATGGGCCGCATCGGCCAAGCCCTAGCCCGCCGGGCCCGCGCGTTCGGCATGTCGATCCACTATCACAACCGCCGCCGGGTCGCCCCGCAAATCGAGGAATCGCTGGAGGCGACCTACTGGGATTCGCTCGACCAGATGCTGGCGCGGATGGATTTCGTCTCGGTCAACTGCCCGCATACGCCCGGCACCTTTCATCTTCTCTCGGCGCGTCGGCTCAAGCGTCTTCGGCCCGAGGCGATCCTCATCAACACCGCGCGCGGCGAGGTGGTCGACGAGAATGCGCTGGTGCGAATGCTCGAGGCCGATGAACTCGCCAACGCCGGCCTCGACGTTTTTGAACACGCCCCCGCAGTCAATGAAAAGCTGATCGCGCTCGCCAGAAAGGGCAAGGTGACGCTGCTTCCGCATATGGGCTCGGCGACCCACGAGGGCCGCGCCGACATGGGCGAGAAGGTCATCATCAACATCCAGACTTTCGTCGACGGCCACCGCCCGCCGGACCGCGTTCTGCCCAGCATGCTATGATGCGCGGGGGCCGGGTCTCAGCCGCCGGTCTCTCGCTGGGCGAGCGGCAACAGGGCGAACACGCACTGCGCCGCCAGCCCGAGCGCGCCGGGCGCGCGCTGATAGGCCGCCAATTGCTCGGCGAACGAGCGGCCAAATCCGGCCGAGCCCAGCAAAGCGTCGGCGCTGAGCAGCATGGCCAGCGCCATGCCGCCCATCGCCAGCCTGGCCGAGACGGTTGGCGGCGGCTTCGCCCAACGAACGACATAGGCGCAGGCGATCCAGGAAGCCACGATCATCAGTGGGACTTCCAGCGCCACCGCTGCGGTTTCGCCGACGCGCGGCTGCAGCCAAATCACTCGCGCGGCCCCGACCGCAAATCCGACCGCGAAAACGGCGGCGAAATAGGCGAGCGCCGCCTTTACGACTGACATTGACGGCCCTGCCGGCGCTGGCGCAAAGGCCGATCATCCAGCCGCGAAGCTGCGCGGCGCCGGGCTGATCACGGTCGCGGCGCCGTTGTTGATCTGCATCACCGCCAGGCCGCGCTCGTTGGTTCCGTCGGGCCGAAACCGGAACACGCCGTCGGCGCCGTTGAAGCCCGAGACGCTGGTCATCGCTTTCTGGCTGAAAGGATCGGCCGAGCCGCCGCGGGCGAGCGCGGCGGTCAGCGTCACGGCGTCGTAGGCCAGCGTCGCCAATCGCACCGGCTGGCTATTGAATTTGGCCTTGTAGCGCTGCGCGAGCGCATTGAATCCGGCGTTGTCGGGGGCGGAGAACCATGCGCCCTGAAGCTGGGGCAGCCGCAGCACCCGCGCGTCATTCCAAACACCGGTGCCGAGCAGCTGCGTCTTGATGTTGTTTGCGCCCAGAGCGGATGCGACCGCCGGCATTCCTCCGGCCTGTTCGGGGATGAACAGCGCGTCGACCTGGGTGGCCACGGCCGCGACTTGCTGGACCGCGCTTCCCGGCTGGCCCGGCCCATAGCGCGCGACGACGACGACCCGGGCGTTGAGCCGCCCGGCGGTCTCCTGGAATCGGGCCAGAGCGATGTTGGCGTAGTCGCTCTGCGGCGCCAGCGCGGCAAATGACATTTTGCCCTTGGAGACCGCGAATTGAATGATCCTCTCGACATAATCCTCGATCATGAACGACAGCAGATAGACGCCCGGAGAGGCGACGGAAGCGTCGGTCGAAAAGGCGATGACCGGCTTTCCCGCCGCCTTGGCGACCGAGGCGACCTGGCGCACGTCGTTGGCGAACACCGGTCCGAGAAAGATCGCCGCCCCGGCGCCGGATTCGGCTTGAGCGGCCTGGGCCGCGCCATCCGCGGTCGACTGGTCGTCTTGAATCATCAAAGTGATGTAAGGGCCCGCGAATTCGTCCACCGCAAGTTGCGCCGCGTTGCGCATCGACGTTCCGAGAGGGCTCGGCGCGCCGTTCTGCGTCAGCGGCAGGATCATCCCGACCCGGATCGGCCCTGTCCCCAAGGTTTCGCCGACCAGCGGTCCGCCCGCCGGGACTGGCGAGGCGGCCTGATTTCCCAGACCAGCGCCCGGCATTTCGACGCCCATCGAATTGCAGCCGGAAAGAGTCAGCGCGAGACCGCCGCCAAGCGCCGCCCGTCTGGTCAGATAAGTCCGACCTTCCGACGGCTGAGCCAAGTCCTTCATCACGACCTCCTGCGCGGGCGCGGCTCCCGCCATCGGAAAATGGCGAGCGCCGGCGTCGACGGCGATTCGCCCGCCTTCCACGGAAATTGTGGCATTTTCGTTTCCGCTTGGCTATGTCGTCGGTCACTCGAACCGTCGTCGAAGACCTCATTTGTCCGGGCGCGCAGGCATGACCGAGACCGCGAGAGCGAATGCGGCGGCGAACAGGGCTCCGACCTCCGGGCCCATGGGGAATCCGCGCCCGGATCGGACATACCTGATCCATGGCGCGCTGGTCCCGGCGCCGCCGCTTGCGTCCGGCCTCTACGTGGTCTCAACGCCGATCGGCAATCTCGCCGACGTGACCCTGAGGGCGCTCGCCATTCTGGCCGGCGCCGATGCAATCCTGGCCGAGGACACGCGCGTTTCGCGAATCCTGCTCCAACGATACGGCATTGAAACCCCGCTTTCGCCATACCACGAGCATAACGCCGCAGAGGCGCGCCCTCGGGCGCTGCGGCGGATCGCCGAAGGTCAGGCGCTGGCGCTCATCTCCGACGCCGGGACCCCGCTCATCTCCGATCCCGGCTACAAGCTGGTCGGCGAGGCGGTGGCGCTGGGCCTTGCCGTGACGGCCGCGCCCGGCCCCTCAGCCGCGCTCGCGGCTCTTTGCGTCTCCGGCCTGCCGACCGACCGTTTTTTGTTCGAAGGGTTTCTGCCGCCCAGGCGCGCCGCGCGACGGGAGCGAATCAATGCGCTCGCGGCCGCGCCCGGAACCCTCGTCTTTTACGAAGCGCCGAGCCGGCTCGCCGGAACGCTCGCGGACCTGGCGCTCGAACTCGGGCCCCGGCCGGCGGCGGTCGCGCGCGAATTGACCAAGCTGCACGAGGAAGTCCGGCGGGGCGCGCTCGACGCGCTCGCCGCCGAATATGCGGACGAGGCCGCCCCGCGGGGCGAGATCGTCATCGTCGTCGGCCCGGCCGAAGCGCGGCCGGCGATTTCTCCCGATGCCCTCGATCGCGACCTTGTCGAGGCTCTGAAGACGCTATCGGTCAAGGACGCTTCCATCGCGATCGCGGCCCGGCATGGCCTGCCGCGCCGGCAGGTCTATGCGAGGGCGCTGGCTCTGGCGGGCGCGCGGCGGTGAGCGGCAGGAGCCCCCTCGCGCGAACGAAGCGCCGTCGCGGCGCGCATCGTTTCGGCCTCAAGGCCGAGTTGATCGCGGCGCTGTTGCTGCGGCTCAAGGGCTATTCGATTCTCGCCCGGCGGTTCGCAGTCTCAGGCGGCGAAATCGATCTGATCGCGAAAAGAGGCGGTTCGATTGCCTTCGTCGAGGTCAAGGCGCGCGTCGATATCGACGCCGCCGCCGGGGCGATCGGCGCCACCAAACGGCGGCGCATCGCCCGGGCCGCGCGGGTCTGGCTTTCACGCAACCCCTGGGCGGCGGGCCATACCCTTCGGGGCGACGCCGTGTTCATCGCGCCGCGCCGCCTTCCCCGCCACGCCCCGTCCGCGTATAGGCTGGAGATCGACTGATCCCGCCAGACTTCGCCTTTAGTCCTCGACTGGACCGCCCATGTCCCTGACCGTCGCCGTGCAGATGGACCCGATCGCGCGAATCCGCATCGCCGGCGATTCGACCTTCGCCCTACTCCTCGAGGCGCAAGCGCGCGGTCACCGCCTGCTGCATTACGCGCCAGACCGGCTTCGACTTACCGGCTCGCGGGTCGAGGCCATGGCCGAGCCTCTGAAGGTAAAGGACGTCGAGGGGGATCACGCAAGCCTCGGCGATCCGCGCCTCGTCGACCTTTCGGCCGTCGACGTCGTGCTGCTGCGGCAGGACCCGCCGTTCGACCTCGCCTACGTGACAACGACGCATCTGCTGGAGCGCATCCATCCCAAGACGCTGGTCGTCAACGATCCGCGCGGCGTGCGCGACGCGCCGGAAAAGCTATTCGTGATGGAATTCCCGGAGCTGATGCCGCCGACCCTGGTCGCCCGCGATCGGGCGGCGATCGAGGCCTTCCGCGCCGAGCACGGCGTGGTGGTGATGAAGCCGCTCTTCGGCTTCGGCGGCGCCGCGGTGTTCAAGGTCGGCGCGCAGGACCCGAATTTCGGTTCGCTGTTCGATCTCTTCTCCACCACTTGGCGCGAGCCCTGGGTCATCCAAAAGTTTCTGCCGGGGGTCGCCAGCGGGGACAAGCGCATCATTCTCGTCGACGGCGAAGCCGGTGGCGCAGTCAATCGGGTGCCGGCGAGCGACGACATCCGCTCCAACATGGTTCGGGGCGGAGCGGCGGAGCAAACCGAGCTGACGCCGCGCGAACGGGAGATTTGCGCGGCGATCGGCCCCGAGCTCAAACGGCGCGGCCTTTTGTTCGCCGGCATCGACGTGATCGACGGCCATCTGACCGAGATCAACGTCACTTCGCCGACTGGGATCCGCGCGATCAGGAACCTCGGCGGACCGGATCTCGCGGTCGCGATCTGGGATGCGATCGAGGCCAAGCGCGGGCGCGGATAGTATTCTTCAACCCGTCCACGGGACTTGCGGGCGCGGAGCGGAAGGGAAATATACCTTCGATGTCAGTCGCAAACGCCCCCGTCGCCGAAAGCCGTTCGCGGTCCGTTCACCTCGCGCCGTCCGCGCGGAAGGGGCTCGACCGGGCGGGACTTCTGGAAAAGCTGGCGGCGCTGCGCGAGATCCATTCCGGCGACACGGCCGCGTTTCGCCGCTCGGCGATCGCGGCGTTGCAGGCGGCGCTGGCCGAAGGCCGGAGCGAGGCGCGCAGGGCGCTGGAAGCGGGCGGAACAGGCCGAACATGCGCGGAGGCGCTGAGCGCCCTGATCGACGACCTCCTTCACGTCGCTCTCGACCTGTGCGCGCGCTGGCTCGCGCCGGCAGGCGGGAGCTGGGCGCAGCCCACAATCGTCGCGGTCGGCGGATACGGGCGCGGCATGCTGGCGCCTGAGTCGGACATCGATCTCCTGTTTCTTCTGCCGGCCAAGCCGGCCCCCGGCGCCGAGAAGGCGGTCGAGGCGCTGCTTTATGTCCTGTGGGACATGAAGCAGAAGGTCGGCCATGCGACCCGCACGGTCGAGGACTGCCTGAAGCAGGCCCGCGCCGACATGACGATCCGCACCACGCTTATCGAGGCGCGATTCCTGAGCGGGAACAGGACGCTGTTCGAGACGCTGCAGACGCGGTTCGACAAGGAAATCGTCGCCAGGACCGCGCCCGAGTTCGTCGCCGCCAAACTGGCCGAGCGCGAGGAGCGCGTGCGCCGGGCTGGAGCGTCGCGCTATCTCGTCGAGCCGAATGTGAAGGACGGCAAGGGCGGATTGCGCGATCTCAATACGTTGTTCTGGATCGCGAAATACGTGTACCGCGTGCGCAACGCTCATGAGCTGGTGGCCGCCGGGTTGTTTTCGCCCCGCGAGTTCGCGCTGTTTCGCCGTTGTGAGGAATTCCTGTGGTCGGTGCGATGTCGGCTGCACTTTCTCGCCGGCCGCGCCGAGGAGCGCCTCAGTTTCGACGTGCAGCGGCCGATCGCCCGTCAGCTCGGCTATTCCACGCGAGCGGGGCTGACCGACGTCGAGCGCTTCATGAAGCACTATTTCCTCGTAGCCAAGGACGTCGGCGACCTGACGGCGATCGTGTGCGCGGCGCTCGAGGAGCGCCACGCGAAGCGGGCGCCGGCGTTCGACAGATTCGTCAGACGGCTGAGGCGGCGCCCCCGCGCGATCGCGGACGCCAAGGATTTCAAAGTCGACAACGGCCGCCTCAACGTCATCCGCGCCGACGCCTTCGAGCGCGATCCGGTCAACCTGATCCGGCTCTACTGGGTCGCAGAGCGCTCGAATCTGCCGATCCATCCCGATGCGACGAGGCTGGTCACGCAATCGCTGAAACGCGTGGATGCGTATCTGCGGGCGGACCCGGAAGCCAACCGCCTGTTTCTCGAAATCCTGACTTCGCTCCACGCGCCCGAGACCGCCCTGCGGCGCATGAACGAGGCCGGCGTGCTCGGCCGGTTCATTCCCGACTTCGGCCGGGTTGTCGGCATGATGCAGTTCTCCATGTACCACCATTACACGATCGACGAGCATCTGCTGCGCGCGGTCGGCACGCTCAGCGCCATTGAATCGGGACGCGTCACCGAGGACCTGCCGCTGGCGAGCGAGATCTGCCATAGCATCACGCACCGCACCGAGCTCTTTCTCGCGGCGTTTCTGCACGACGTCGCCAAGGGGCGCGGGACAGACCACTCGCAGGCCGGCGGCGATATCGCGCGCAAACTCTGCCCTCGGCTCGGCCTCACCCCCGCCAGCGCCGAACACGTCGCCTGGCTCGTCGAACAGCACCTGATCATGTCAAACATGGCCCAGGGGCGTGATCTCTCCGACCCGCGGACGGCGGAAGCGCTGGCCGCGATCGTGCAGACCCAGGAGCGGCTGAAAATGCTGCTCGTGCTCACCGTTTGCGACATTCGCGCGGTCGGGCCGGGCGTGTGGAACGGCTGGAAAGGCCAGCTCCTGCGCACGCTCTATTGGGAGACCGAGGTCGTGCTCGGCGGCGGCCATTCCGCCGTCGACCGCAAGGCGCGGGTCGAGGCGGCGCAGGAGACGTTGCGCCGCGCGCTGCCGGGCTGGTCCGATCCCGAGTTCGACGCCTACGCTCAGCGCCACTATCCCGCCTACTGGCTCAAAGTGGAGCCGGCGCGACAGGTCGCCCACGCCAAACTGTTGCACGCGATGGCCGCAGAGGTGCGGTCGCTGGCGACGGAAGTGTCGACCGACGCCTTCCATGGCGTCACCGACGTGACGGTGGTCGCGCCGGATCATCCAAGACTGCTCACCGGGATCGCCGCCGCTTGCGCGGCCGCCGGCGGCAACATCGTAGACGCCCAGATTTTCACCACCTCCGACGGCCTCGCGCTCGACACCATTTTCCTCTCCCGCGCCTTCGACCTCGACGAGGACGAGCTGCGCCGCGGCCGGCGCATCGCTTCGACGATCGAAAAGACGCTGCGCGGCGAAATCCGGCTGGCGGACATCGCGCCGCCGGACCGGGCGCGCGACGTCCGCCGCGGCGCCTTCGCGATCGAACCGGAGGTGATGATCGACAACAATCTTTCCCGCCGCTATACGGTTGTCGAGGTCTCGGGCCTCGACCGGCCCGGCCTGCTGCGCGATCTAACCGCCTCGCTGTCGAGCCTCAAACTCAACATCGGGTCGGCTCATATTGTCACATTCGGCGAAAAGGCGGTCGATTCCTTCTACGTGACCGATCTGACCGGGCTCAAGATCAACGCGTCCGCGCGGCAGGCGGCGATCAAGCGGCGGCTGCTGGCGGACTTCGCGCCCAAATAACACGGCGCCGACGGGAGACGGCGTTCGGTTGCGCGCCAGCTTGATTTTTGCTGCGTCAGCGCTGATATCCGTGGCCAAATCGAAGGGGCTCATCCGACCATGAATGCTACGAACGCCGAGCATGGCGCTGAATCACCCGGCCAGGCGGCCGAAAGCGCGCAAGCCGAGACCGCGGAGCGCGACGCCTTCGCGGTGGTCGAGGCGCTGAACGCCGAGAACAGCCAGCTGAAGGACCGCCTGTTGCGGACCCTCGCGGAAATGGAAAACCTGCGCCGGCGGACCGAGCGCGAGGTCGCAGACGCCAAGACCTACGGGGTCACGACTTTCGCCCGGGACTTGCTGGGCGTGGTCGACAATCTCTCCCGCGCGCTGGAGCATGTGCCGGCGGCTGCGCGCGCAAGCGCCGATCCGCCGCTTCAATCGCTGATCGAGGGCGTCGAATTGACCGCCCGCGACCTCGAGGCCGTGCTTGGACGTCACGGGGTCAAAAAGCTCGATCCCAAGGGTCAGAAATTCGATCCGAACTTCCATCAGGCTATTTTCGAGACGCCCGACGACACCGTTCCCGCGGGCACGGTCAACCAGGTGGCGCAAAGCGGCTGGACGATCGGCGACCGGGTGCTGCGCCCGGCGATGGTCGCCGTCTCCAAGGGCGGCCCGAAATCGGCGCCCAGGGAGGAAACCGCGTCCGGCGGGAAATAGGCGCTAGTCCGCCGCGCGCGTCACCCGCCGGAGCGTCAGACTGATCCGGCCGCCCCCGGCGAGCAGGGTCGAAGAACCGGCGATGACGCGATCAACGCCATGGAACGCGAGCCGCGCCGGGCCGCCGAGCGCCATCGCATCGCCCGATTCGAGACGGAACGAGCGCGTCCTTTCGCCGCGCGCGAGGCCGCCGACCCGAAACAGAGCCGTATCGCCAAGCGACAACGACACGACCGGAGCGGAACGGTCGTCCTCGTCGCGGTCCTGATGCTGTCCCATGCGAGCGCCGGATTTATAGAAATTCACCAGGCACGCTTCGGGCGGCGGAGCTCCCGGGGCGATCGCCGCCCAGGCGTCGATCAGGGACGAGGGCATTCGCGGCCAGGGACGCCCGGTGTCGGGATGGGTCGCCTGATAGCGATAGCCGCCTTCGTCCGAGACCCAGCCGAGCGGCCCGCAATTGGTCATCAGCACCGAAAACGGCTTGCCGGTGCGCGGCATGCATGGGCGAAAGAGCGGCGCGTCGGCGATGATCGCTGAAATCTCCTCGCGCAATGCCGCCTGGGCGGCGCGGTCGAGAAAGCCGGGAAAGTAATCGACGCCGGGGGCGATGGCGATGGCGGCGAGCGGCATGTCGTTTTGACCATTCCGTTTGCGTTGTCTGCGGGCGCGTCGCGCCTTCCCACATTCCTGGTCGCGGGGTATAGGGGGCGCCGATTTCATACCTGCCCCTGCGCGCGCGCGCATCGATCGAGGCGATTTATGGCCGGCCATAGTCAGTTCAAGAACATCATGCACAAGAAGGGCAAGCAGGACGCGATCCGCTCCAAGCTGTTCTCGAAGCTCGCGCGCGAAATCACCGTGGCGGCGAAGCTCGGCCTGCCCGATCCGGCGATGAACGCGCGCCTGCGCGCGGCGGTTCTCGCGGCGCGAGCCGAGAACATGCCAAAGGACAATATCGAGCGTGCGATCAAGAAGGCCTCGGCCAGCGACGGTGAGAATTACGAGGAAGTTCGCTACGAAGGCTATGCTCCCGGCGGGGTGGCGGTGATCGTCGAGGCGCTGACCGACAACCGCAACCGCACCGCCGGCGAAGTGCGCTCGTATTTCGCCAAGGCCGGCGGCTCGCTCGCCGAAACCGGCGCGGTGTCTTTCATGTTCGACCGGGTCGGGCTCATCGTCTTCGACCGCAAGGCCGCCGACGAGGACGCGATGCTCGAGGCGGCGATCGAGGCGGGCGCGGACGATGTCGCCTTCGGCCCCGAGGAGCATGAGGTGATCACCTCCGTCGAGGCGTTGCGCGAGGTGCAGAAAGCGCTGGAGGCGAGGTTCGGCGAACCCCTGAAGGCCTCGCTCGCCTGGCGGCCGCAGACCTCGGTCGCCGTCGACGATGAGGCGGGGGAAAAAATCCTGCGCTTGATCGGGTCGCTCGAGGACAGTGACGACGTCCAGAACGTCACCGCCAACGTCGAGGTCTCAGACGAGCTGGCGGCGAAGACGCAAGACTAGGCGGAGATTTGTCGGCTCGCCAACCGCGCCTCAGCTCTCGCCACGCGCAGTGACGACGTCCCCAGCGATCGATCCAGCAATGGCGAACCGGCCGAAGGGCATAGGGGCGGCGCCAGCCCCTGCCCTACAGGCGCCACGGACGCGGGCCGCAGGCATTCGGACGCCAGCGTCCCCAGCGGTCCCGCCAGACCGGTACGACGCCCGCTTCGGCGGCGGACTGTTCAAACGACGGCGAAGGCAGCGTGAAAGCGGCCGACGGGCCGGATGACGCCGCAAGCGGCATCGAAGCTCCAACAAGGGCTGCGAGAGAGCCGCCGGTGACAATGCGCGAAAGCATGATCAACCTCCATGCTGACGCATCCTTGACCACAGGACGCCTTTGCGTCTGAACAGGGCGCGAAGAACGGCGCCGCGCTCGGGAATCCCGCGGCCGCCCGGTCGCCCCCGGCCTCGACCCATCCGAATCGTCAGTCCGTCGCGTAACGCGCTCCCCGGGCTCGTCGTTCCCGGTTTATACCGAGGCCATCCGAGGATGGCTCATCGTGCGGCCACGAGGCCCAAGCCCGGCGGCAGTGAGATCCAAGCCCGCGGAAACGAAACCCAAGCCAGCGGAAGCCGAATCCAAGCCAGCGGAAGCGGAATCCAAATGATTCCCTTCCACGAATTGAGCCTTCTCAATGGTTTAGACGCGAATCCAAATAGTTTTTTCTTGCCTGTCCCTCATCCCCCGCCAGACCCGTCCCGCCGCCGGCGGGACCAGCGGCGCCGGTTTGATCACGAGGGCGATCCTAACATAGGTTCGGCTTTTCAGGAAGCAAATGTCGGAATCGGCAGGAATCGCTATCGACAGTGGCGGCGGGCTGTCGGCCCGGAACGTGTCGACACCGGCATTTTACCGAAGCCGTCCGGATTGGCGCGATGTTGTGCAAGGCGACCCCAGGCGCCTATGCTCAAGCAGCGGGACGACCTCGCGCGGGGATGTCAATTTCTTCCGTCGCGGCATGCACGCCATCGACCGTGCCCACTTTAGCCTCCACAAATCTGTTAGGCGTCACGCTTTGGCCCCCACACATCTGAATATTGTAATCTGAACATCAAAGGAGCTTACTGACGTTGGGGGAATTGCTTTGGCTGGGAGTTGAAAATGACTGACACCAACGAAATCAGCAAGCCGCAAGCATCAAAGACAATAGCTCAAGAAGTTACCCTAACAGCTGCTGAATCTCATCGATTGATCGGCATTTGCATCGAGCTCATCAGCCTATGCTCTAAGGTAACCGGTAAATTTGATCCTTCCATGGGGACGATGATTGCTTTCGCACGGGACGAAGCTTTGACCAACGCTGTCGGCGCGAAGCTCTAGGCGCCGAGGGACGCCGCGGCCAGCGCCAAGAAAAAGGCGACGGCGGGCTCAACGGCAATATCGCCAGTTTCGGACTTGACGCGCGGATGGCCGAGGGCTATCCCATAGTTCATGCTTTGTTCCAGCCTCCGACATGGGACCTCCTCATGACCCCAATCGTGATCGGTTCTTTTCTCCCCGAGTCGCGCGATGACCAGGCGACGATTGCGGCGCGTCTTCTTTCGGCTGGTTTGGGACGCGGGCGACGAGCGGGAATCAAGCTCGCGGGCCGGTTCGACGGTCGGCGGCGCGGAACTCTCGAAGACGGATCGACGCGCGAGGCGGCGCCCGCGCCGTCGGCGAACGCGGAGACTCTCGACGGGCAGAAGGGGGGCATCCCCCGCGACCCGTCGCCAGCAATCGTCTTCGACCGGTCGATCGAACCTTACCGCGGCTGCGAGGATGGCTGCCTCTATTGTTTCGCTCGCCCCGGCTGCGTCCACCTCGGCCGTCCCGCCGGAATCGACTTCGCCAGCCGCCCGGTCGCCAACGATGGCGCGCCCGAACTCCTGGAACGGGAACTCGGGGCGAGCGGATATTGGCCGGCGCCGATCACCCTCGGCGCCAAGGCCGATCCCTATCAGCCGATCGAGCGGCGCTTTCGCATCACCCGCTCGCTGCTGGAGGTTCTTTTTCGCGCCCGCCATCCGGTGAGCATCGTCACCAAGTCCGATCTGATCCTGCGCGACCTCGACATCTTGAGCGCGTTAGGCCGCGACCGGCTGGTCAAGGTCTTCGTCTCGGCGCCGACGCTCGATTGCGAGGTCGCGCGCAGAATGGAGCCGCAGGCCCCGGCGCCCCAGAGGCGGCTGGAGACGATCGAGGCGCTGAACGACGCCGGCGTGCCGGCGGGCGTCCTGATCGCGCCGATCCTTCCCGCGATCAACGACGCCGAGATCGAGACGATCCTCACCCGCGCCTTTAACGCCGGAGCGCGCGAAGCCCGCCATGCGGTGTTGCGCCCGGCGCCCGAGCTGCGCGACGCGTTCCGCGAAAGGCTGCTCGCCCACTATCCCGACCGGCTGAAGCGCGCGGTCTCGCGGATTCAGGCGATGGCCGACGACGCGGATAGCGGCCCCATCGAGGGCCGGCCGATTTCGGGTTCCGGGCCTTACGCCTGGATGATCCGGCGACGCTTCGAGACGGCCGCCCGGCGCCTGGGCTATCGGGAGACGCCGGCGGCGCTGCGCTCCGACCTGTTCCGCAAGCCGGCGCCCGCGGGAGGCGAAACGATCGCCCCGGGATTTGCCGGCTACGGAGGCGCTGAAGCGCGCGTGTTTGCGCGGAGCGGGGCGGCGCGTTCGTAAGGCGAGGACGCGGCCGGCGCGCGAGTCGCTCGGCCTCGATCCTGTGAAGGCGCACGTTGGCGATTCGCCTTTTCGCGTTTCTCCCGAGCGTGGTTGCCGAGCGAGGGCCTCGCCGCTCACGCGAAGGCGAGTTCTTTCGCGTCCGGCGCCAGAACCGAATCGTGGATTCCGAGCGTATCCCGGAACGCTTGCAGAGGGCCTTCGCCGACGTCGAACAATCCGGCGTAACACATGGTGCCGCCGATGCGCTGCGGCCGCCCGATGAGCTGGGGATTGCAGCCGGCGGCTTTCAGGACGCGAAAGATTCGGGCGTCGAACACCGAGACGATCTGGGTCAATCCAGCGATCAGCGCGACTTCGCCGATCCCCAGAAGCAGCTCGCTGAGCGCGATGTTGACGCCGGTCCTGGAGCGCTCGGGCTGGCCCTCGACCGCGACCGCGCAGATGCGCGAACTCTCCCAGATGGTCGCGCTTTCAATGACTTGCCCTTCCCCGAGCAAACAGGGGAAGACGTCGCGCAGCATGTTCGGCCCGGTCGTCGGCAGGAGCCGCAGCGATCCCCAATATTTCTCGCTGTCGGGATCGACCGACACCAGATAGAGCGGGTTCGCCTCGTCGAATGCGTCGCGCTCGTAGCCGTCCTTGACCACGACGTCCCAACCGAGGCGCTCGGAAAAAGTCTGCGCCCGGTTGCGAAACATCGCGTCCATCTCCCTCGGGAAAAACGACGCGCACGATCCTTCGATGAGCTTCAACATCGCAGCTTCTCCTTCGCTAAGTCTATGATTTTGATAAGAGTTTCGGCGCAGCTGTTATGTCCGCCCGCGCGTCACCCCCAGAAGATCCCCGAGCAGGTCCAGCGCCACCCGCAGGCGGTCGGAGACCACAGCGTCGGCGCGCCAGGGGGTGGCGATCTCGGGAACGAGGCCGCGGCAGTCGCGCACGCCTGCGCCTTCGATCACGATGCGGCTGACGATTGGCCACGACGCCGGGCCGACTCTGTCCTCGGCCTTCCGCAATTTGTCCCGAGCGTGAAGCGCGGCCTCCAGTTCCGGCAGCCCGAGGCGGGGGCCGAAGCCGCTGGTCGCCATGCGATCGGGCGCGACCGCGCGCAGAAGGTCGAGCCGCGCCCGATGGTGGGTGCGACGCAAGGACTCGCCGATCAGCCACCGGATGTCGTTGAGCCGGGAATCGTGCGGCGCCAGCAGACGGTTGGCGCGCATGGTGTCGAACGGGTCGACTATGCGCCGCAGCCGGGTGGCGTCGCGGGTCGCACTCTGCCCCGCCTCTCTGGCGCGCACGAGGCGCTCCGGCGTCGCGTCGAGTCTTTCGTCGCCGGACACGGTCTTGTCGCGCGGCGCGGAGCGCGTTCGCGCGGTCGCAGTCCGGGAGGTCTTGCCGGTCATTTGACGAGATCCGCGCACAGGGCCGCGGGCGAGGTGCAGTACGAACTGGCGGGTTCGGGAGTCAGGAAGCGCGGCGGCCGGCTCATATCCACCCGAACGTCCTGGGGCGGCCCGGCGTGAAAGCGCTGCAGATCCTTGAGGTGACGGGCGCAGGCGCGGATCGCGTCCCCCCGTTGGGTGTCTTTGCGTGGCGGGCGGCGGCGCGACGGTGACGCTGTCATTACGAACTCCCAGCTACAAAACGCTTGGCGACGAGGAACTAGGGGGCGGCTGATCGGCGGCGGGCCGTCGTCAACTGTTCTTGTTATGTTCTATATTGTGGAAATCAGAACGCTAAGTCAATTTTCTGATTTTCTTTATTGCGGATTTCAGAAAACGTAGTAAATGCGGGTGGCCGGCCCGCTCGTGAGTCGGAATATGAGCGCGCCGCTCCGCGGCGAGATTTCGCTGCAAAACGGGGAGACTTGCAAAGTGACCGTCGACTGGATCCGCGCCGGCCTCAAGCACACCGGCAAAACCCGAAGCGGCCTCGCCAGGGCGCTCGGCCGTTCGCCTTCCGCCGTGACCGATCTCCTCAACGGGCACCGGCGCCTGCGCGCCGACGAGATCGCGATCGTCGCCAACTACCTCGGCATCGAGCCGCCGCGTCTCATCGGCGGCGGCCAGGGCCCCGCCGTCGCCCCCAAGGCGCCGCTGGTCGGCTATGTCGGCGCCGGGGCGATCGCGCATTTCTACGCCGACGGGCAGGGGCCATTCGACGAGGTCGACGCGCCCGTGGGCGCCCGCCCCACGACGGTGGCGGTCCAGATCCGCGGCCATTCGCTCGGCGCGCTATTCGAAAATTGGCTCGTCTTCTACGATGACATCCGCGATCCGCCGGACGACAGCCTCGTCGGCCGCATGTGCGTCTGCGGCCTCGCCGACGGGCGCGTGCTGGTCAAGGCGCTCAAGCGCAGCCCAAACGCCGGGTTGTGGAATCTCTTGTCCAACACCGAGCCGCCAATCTATGACGCCGGTCTGCTGTGGGCGGCGCCGGTGCGGGAAATGCGGCCCCGGTAGGGCCGCCGGACGACACGGGAAAAAATTGACCCCATGGCGGCCGCCCCGCCTTCGGCGCTTGAGATCGCGCGCGCTCTCATCGCCTTTCCCTCGGTGACGCCGGCCGACGGGGGCGCGTTGCCCTACTTGCGCGAACTCCTCATTCACGCCGGGTTCGCGGCCGAACTCATCGCTTTCTCGGCGCCCGAAACGCCCGACGTCGCCAATCTCTATGCCCGCTTCGGCAGGGCCGCGCCCAATCTCGCCTTCGCCGGCCATACCGACGTCGTGCCGCCCGGCGACCTCGCGCGCTGGCGGTTCGACCCCTTCTCCGCCACGGTCGCCGAAGGCCAACTCTGGGGCCGCGGCGCCTGCGACATGAAGGGCGGCCTCGCCGCGGCGGTCGCCGCGGCGCTCGGCTTCATCGCCAGGGGCGCGTTCGCGGGCTCGGTCAGCTTCCTCATCACCGGCGACGAAGAAGGACCGTCGATCAACGGCACGGTCAAATTGCTCGAATGGGCGCGGGCCAGGGGCGAGCGTTTCGACCATTGCATCGTCGGCGAGCCGACCTGCGTCGCCACGCTCGGCGACACGATCAAGAACGGCCGACGCGGCTCGCTGACCGGACGGCTCGCCATCCACGGCCGTCAGGGCCATGTCGCCTATCCGCAGATCGCGGTGAATCCGATTCGCCCGCTCGCGCCCATTCTGGCGGCCCTGTTCTCGCCGCCGCTCGATGAGGGCGATGCCGACTTCGAGCCCTCGAACCTCGAAGTCGTCAGCGTCGACGTCGGCAACCCGGCCGCCAACGTCATTCCGAGCGAGGTCCGGCTCGTGTTCAATATTCGTTTCAACGACCTCTGGACGGCGGAAACCTTGTCGGCCGAGATCGCGCGCAGGGTGGCGGCGGCGGCCGGCGGCGCGCGTCACGCGCTGAGTTTCGACCCCACCAACGCGCCTGCCTTTCTTACCCGGCGCGGGCCTTTCACCGACCTCGTCGCCGGCGCCGTCGAGGAGGTGACCGGACGGCGGCCCGCGCTGTCGACGGGCGGGGGAACCTCCGACGCGCGCTTCATCAAGAACTTCTGCCCGGTGGTCGAGTTCGGCCTCGTCAACGCGACCATCCACGCGGTCGACGAGCGGGTCGCGCTCGAGGATCTCGGCGCGCTTGCGCGCGTCTACGAACGGGTGCTCGAGCGTTACTTCGCCGCTTTCGCCTCGTAGTCCACCCGCGCCAGATAGAGGCCGCAAGCCGGCGCCACCTGGCCGCAGCGGCTGCGGTCGGCGGCCTTCAGCGCCGCCTCGAGATCCCGAGCGCTCCAGCGTCCGGCGCCGACATCGACCAGCGAGCCAACCATCGATCGCACCTGTCGATGCAGGAACGACAGCGCGTTCGCCTCGACAACGATCTCGTCGCCGGCGCGTCGCACCTCCAGCCGATCGAGGGTGCGAACCGGCGACTTCGCCTGGCATTGCGCGTCGCGAAAGGTCGAAAAGTCGTGCCTGCCGACGAGCGCCTGCGCGGCCTCATGCATCGCCTCGGCGTCGAGCCGCGGCTTGACCCGCCAGGCGCGGCCTCGATCGAATGTCAGGGGCGCCCGGCGATTGACGATTCGATAAAAATAACTGCGCCCGCTCGCGCCGTGACGGGCGTCGAAATCGGACGCCGCGCTCTCGGCCCTGACGACAGCGACCGGATTGGGAACGAGGTGGGCGTTGAGCCCCTCGCCCAAACGCCACGGGCCCCATGCCCGCGTCAGGTCGAGGTGCGCGACCTGGCCGATCGCATGCACGCCGGCGTCGGTGCGGCCGGCCCCGTACGCGATCGCGCGTTCGCCAGTCATGGCGAAAATGGCGGTCTCCAGCGTTTCTTGAACCGAGACGCCATTCTCCTGCCGCTGCCAGCCGACAAATGGCGCGCCGTCATATTCGAGAATGAGCTTGAAACGCGGCATCCGGGTCTGGCGGCAGGCGAAGTCTTGGCGCGCAGCGACAGCGCGCAGAGCGCCGCCATCTAAGCAAGTTCGACCGCGCCGGCCAATCGCCGAATCCCCACGGCCGCAGAGATTCGCCAGCCGAGGCTCAATCGCGACCGGCCGGCCAGGCGCATGTCGAGCCCTGCCTTGCCGCTATTTGCGCGCGAACCCGCGGCGCTCTTGCACGCAACGATTATTTGCGCTCACCAGGAAACGACCAGCCCTCCCGTTCCGCCATACGAATTCGCGCCGGAGCCGAACTGACCATCGAAGGTCCCAAATATTGCGGCGTTCTTGGTGATCTTGAGCTTGAGGCCGACGCTTGTCACCAGCGCGTCGCTTGGCGGCCGCGCCCCCTGGATCGTGAAGTCGAACCCCGGCGCGGAAATGAAGGAGCTTTCGATCGACCGGCCGGTGTCGAACTCGTGCTTCCACGCCGCCCGGACCCAGGCGTCCAGGTTCATGTCGCCTCCGAGACTGGCCTTGGTCTCGAGCTGGAGACCAAGGAAGCTCGGAAGCGATTGGATCGTTCTGGCCCCGTAGGACAGTCCGATGACGCTCGGGGCGATCTGGTTGTTTTCGGTGAATGCGCTCGAATGCAGCGTTGCGAACTCCAACCCTGCGAACGGCGTAGCGGTAAACGAACCGAACATCGCCTGGTAGCCGGCCTCCGCGTAGCCGCTCAGCGACTGCGAGTGGAAGTTTCCGTGCGGCTTCTCATAGAATCCCGGAACATAATAACGCCCGTCGATGAACTGGGAGGCTGGAAGAACGACCCCGGGGATGTAGGCGACGCGCGACTCGGAGTTGTTGAAGCTGTCGTATGACAACACGCCGGTGGCGTAGAACCCACGGTTGCGCCACGCGCCATAGAGCGCGCCGTGGAAGGCGTCGACCTGACCTGAAGTCGCGCGGTTCGTCACCCCGAAGCTCGAGGAGCCGCCGCCGCCGGAAACGCCGATCAACACGTTCGGCATGAGCTGGTAGTCAAGGCCCCCGCTGAAGCCCCAGGTATGCTGGTCGGCGGTCGCCGAGCCTACAATCTGATCGCCACGCCAGTTCGAGCCGCCGCCAAATCCAGTCCCCCATATGCGCCAGGTGCGCTGCGTCATGCAGGGCGGAATGACCTGACCCTTGTGGGTCGGCAGCGGGGAGACCGGTTGCTCGTAAAGGGTCTTGCTCGTGGCGTCGTCGCCGCAAACATCCGAAACCCAACGCTGCATCTGGTTGTTGACTGTCGACAAATAAAAGTCGGTGGCGCCGAACGCCGTCTGTTCGGTCGCCGATACGCCTTCGCCCGAGAGCGAGTCATAGGCGACGCCGAGCGTTGCGACGTTGGGCAGATAGAACAGATTCGTTGCGATCGGCCGGAACGCCGGCGACTGCTGCAACGTCTGAATCAGATTGACCGCATTGCCGACGGACTGCTGGTTCTGCGTCAATCCGGTCGGGGCGTAGTTGATGACGTACCGCAGATCGATGTTCTGAGTGCCCGGATAGACGAGCGAGTAATTCGAGGCCACCGTATTGAACGCCTGCAGCGTCAATCCGGGATGGGTTTCGCCGCCCTTGGCCGAAAGGATCGTCACCTCGTGCGTTCCCGGCTTCGCAAAACCCGGAGCAGTCAGCGGATTGACGAGATTGACCAGAACAACGCCCGACATCGCCGCGGTTCCGCTCACGTTGATAAGATCGTTCGAGGGGTCGAGATTTAGGTCGAGGCCATAGGCGCCGGTCGCAGTCTGGAGGAGATTGCCGGTTATGTTGGTGGTTAAAATATTCCGGAAGGCGCCGGGCGAGAGAAGGCCTTCGTTGGTGACGAGATTGTTGGGACCGACGTAAACGACTGAGCCAGAGTTGAAATAGCCGCCCGGCTTGTTGTCGATGCTGTTGACGCCCGCGCCCAGGTTGACCGAGCCGACGATCGCCCCGGTATTGACGACTCGTTCGTTGGCCGCGCCGCTGAGGATAGCGTATCCCCCAGCGCCCGAGTAAGTCGACGCTGGGCCGCCGCCGGGCGGAGTGACGGTAATCGTGCCGTCATTCGCCGAAAACGCAATCGAACCGCCGTTCAGCAGCCCGGCCGGGATAGTCGCAATTGCGGTGATCGCGCCAGCGTTGTTGAGAACATTGTTGGCGCCGTTGAGAATATTCACGCCCGCTCCGTTGCCGAGGCCGCCCAGGAGCAGGCTGGTCGCGCCTTTCCCGTTCAGGACATTGAGCGTGATGTCGCCGTTGCCGCCTGCCGCCACGCTCTGAGCGACCATGGCGATCGAATTCGCGCCAGTGGCGATCAGGCTCCCGGTCTGGTTTATTATCGTGGCCGCCGCCGCCCCGGCGCCGCCGGCTGCGCCGGAGAACAGGAACGCGCCCACTTGCCCCGGAGGATCGGTGTTCAATCCGACCGCGCCGCCGCCGCCTCCGACGCTCTGCGAATAGATCGCGATGCTGTTTTGACCGGTTATGACGATCGACCCGGCGCTGTTATCGATCGTCACAGCGCCGCCATTTCCGGCGCCCCCCGTTTGCGTCTGGACGCTCGTCGCCCCGCCGCCGGGCGCAACCAGGCCGCCGCCGCCGCCGACCGATTGCGCAAACAGACCGATCGAATTGCTGCCGTTTATGAAAATCGAGCCGGAGTTGGTGACCGCCACGACGCCGCCGACGCCGTTGGCGCCATTTTGGCCGCCCAACTGAACCGGAACGGCTCCGGCGCCGAGCGCGCCCCAGGCAGTCCCGCCGCCCCCGCCTACGGACTGAGCCAGAATGGCGAGCGAGTCATTGCCGTTGATCGTGATCGTTCCGGCGTTGGACACCGCAATCGCGCCGCCGTTGCCCGCTGCTCCGCCATTGCCTCCAACCGCCACCGACACCGAACCTGCGATCGGCTGTGGGGCCGCCGCCGCATAGCCGCCGGTGCCGCCGCCTCCGCCGATCGATTGAGCAAATATCGCGGTTGAATTCACGCCGTTGGCGACAATCGAGCCAGTCAAGGAGTTGTTCACGCTCACGGCGCCGCCGTTGCCGCCGACGCCGCCGTTGCCGCCGATGACGACGCCAGGCGTTGGCGAGTTCGACAGATTCTGCAGATTGAAGTTGCCCGCGTTGCCGCCGTTGCCGCCGCCGCCGCCGATCGACTGGGCGATAATCCCCTGAGCGGCCGCGCCGTTGGTGAAAATCTCTCCCCCACTGTTCACCGTTACGTCGCCGCCGGAGCCGACGCCGCCGCCGCTGCCGCCAACGCTGGTCGCAAACCCGAGGGTTATGCCGGTTCCCACGCCGCCTGCGTTGCCGCCGCCCCCGCCGATCGACTGCGCCAATATGCCGTTCGACATCACGCCTTCGGTTATGATTTGAGTCCCCGCCTCGTTGGTGACTTCGACGACTCCGCCATTTCCGGCCACGCCACCGGCGCCGCCGACGGCGATCAAGCCGGTCGCGAGGCCGCCCTCGCCGCCGCCCCCGCCGATCGACTGCGCTTCAATGCCGTTCGCCCGGTCTCCGAAGGTGTGGAGGTCTGCCGAATTGTCGACCGCCACCTTGCCGCCGTCGCCGCCGCCGCCGCCGCTGGCGCCGTACGCAAAGAGCGCGCCGCCGCCGACCGTCACATTGACAACTGGGATTGTAATGGAATTCTGCCCGCTCGTGCCGCCGCCGAGGCCGCCGCCTGCGCCGATCGATTGCGCAAGTATGGCGTCGGCGCCGTTGCCGGTGCCGTTCACCGTTGATCCGGTCACGATAATCCCGTTGTTGGTTACGTCCACCTCGCCGCCGGCGCCGCCGCTGCCGCCGCTGCCGCCGATCGCGACCAACGACAGAAACGACCCGCCGCCGGAGCCGCCGCTGCCGCCGATGCTTTGCGCCACAATGCCGATCGCATTGTCGCCCATCGTCTGGATCAGCTGGCCGTCGTTGACGACCTGGACGTGACCGCCATTGCCGGCGCTTCCAGCCTCGCCGCCCACTGTGACAGCGGCCGCTTCCGAGTTACCGCCGCCATTGCCGCCGCCGCCGCCGACCGATTGCGCCTCGATGCCATAGGCTCCGATGCCCTGCGTATAAATTACCGCATCTGCGGAATTCGTTACGCTGACCGCGCCGCCGTTGCCGGTCGAGCCCAAAACGCCAGCATAACCGCCGACCGCGATGACCGAGAGGCCGGTTCCGCCGCCGTTGCCGCCGCCGCCGCCAATAGATTGCGCGAGTATGCCCATCGCGTGATCGCCCGAAGTCTGCAGAATGGCGTCGTTATCGACGGTCACCGCGCCGCCGTTGCCGGAAGCGCCCCCGAACCCGCCTAGAGCCAGCAAGCCGCTCGCAGTGCCGCCGTTGCCTGTGCCGGGAACCGACGGAACGGTGCCATCGTCGTTTGGATTGGACCCGACCGTCCCAGACCCGCCGCATATCGGCGGCGCCCCGGGGGTCGCCGGCGGCTGGCAATAAGCGTTGACCGGCACGGTTGACGCGCTGACGGGGAAGAGCAGCGGCGCGGCATTGTTGCCGGCGATGGCCGCATCGCCGCCGCCGCCGCCGACCGACTGCGCCATGATCGCATCGGCGCCGACGCCAAGCGTTGTGATGTTCGCGCCGTTGTAATTCATCACCGTGACGGCGCCGCCGTCGCCGGTCGCTCCGCCGAAGCCGCCAACGCTCGCCAGACCCTTAAAGCCAGAGGACGCATTGCCGCCCGAGCCGCCGCCGCCGCCGACCGACTGAGCGAAAATTCCGTAAGACGAATTTCCCGTCACGACCCCATTGTTGTTCAAGCCGGTATTGATGACGCCGTAATTGGTGACGTTGACCGCCCCGCCGACGCCAGCGTCGCCACCGAACCCGCCAAGCGTGATCTTGCCGAGCGCCGAAAGGAACGACGTATTTGCCTTGAACAACCCGGTCACAACCGACAAACCAGTGCTGACATAGTTCGCGTTCGGGAAAGCGCCGTTGAGGCCTACGATCGCCTGCCCGCCGTTGCCGCCGCCTCCGCCGATCGACTGCGCGTAAATGCCTGACGAGGCATCGCCCTGCGTCGTGATCGGGCTGTTTACTCCGGGCGTCGTAATGGCGTTGTCCGCCCCGGCCGCGCCATTGACGACCGTCACGGTGTTGGCGTCGGCGCCCTGGCCGCCGAAACCGCCGACGTCCACCTGGACGTTGACGCTCGGGGGATTTTTGCTCGGCGTGCACAACGAGCTGACCTTGGCGACAGTGCTGTTGGTGCAAGCTGTCGAGAGCTGTAGCGACAGCGAGTTCGCGCCTCCCCCGCTCCCGCCCCCTCCGCCGATCGACTGCGCAAGAATACCGTTCGCGCCGGCGCCGAAAGTCGCAATCCCGCCCGTCTGGTCGACAGTTACCGTGCCCGCAACGTTGCCGCTCCCGCCAAATCCGCCGACTGACACGGCGACATTGATCGATTTGCCGCCCGAATTCGGGTCGCCCGCTGCAATCTGGCCCGTTATCGCAGATCCGCCGTTGCCGCCGCCCCCGCCGATCGACTGTGCATAGATGCCGTTGGCCTCGTCGCCGAACGTGGTGATCTGGCCGGCGTCGGCCACGCTGACATTGCCAGCAAATCCGCCGGAGCCGCCGAAACCGCCGACCGTGACACCGAGGTTGACGCTGGTTTTCTCGCCGACCGGGCCAACAGACCCGCTGAACGCGAACCCGCCGTTGCCGCCGCCGCCGCCGATCGACTGCGCGAGAATGCCGCTCGAATAAAATCCCGTGACAACCTTGACCTGTTCGGTCGGGGATCCGGGCTCTGTCGGCCCGAATGGGTCGCCAGGGACGATCACATACTGAGTTTGAATCGACTCCGTGCCCGTCGTGATATTCCCTGTGTTCATGACGTTGACGTCCCCGGCGTTGCTGCCGGCGCCGCCGAAACCGCCGAGAGACGCGGTAATCTGTTTCGCGTCCGTCCCGCCGATCGAACCGGCGACGCTCAGCCCGCCGCTGCCGCCGCCCCCGCCAATCGACTCTGCGAGAATGCCGATGGAATAGTCGCCCATCGTCATCGTGTCGCCGGCGCGCGTCACCGTGACGGTATTGCCCGTGCCTCCGGGACCGCCGAAACCGCCGACGGAAGCCGTGATCGACGGCACGCTGTTCTGGCTGGCGAAATCGAAGTTGCCGGCGACGCTGATCCCGCCGTTGCCGCCCCCGCCGCCCAGCGATTGCGCGACCAGGCCGTTCGCCAGATTGGCCTCGGTCAAGACGGTTCCCGTCGAAGACACGCCCACGGTCCCGGCGTCGCCGCCGCTTCCGCCGAAACCGCCGAGCGACGCGGCCAGGTTCAGGCTGTTGCCTTCGGGGAACGCCAGCGTCCCGGCGAAACTGAAGCCGCCGTTGCCGCCCGCGCCGCCGATCGACTGGGCGAGAAAGCCGTTCGATCCCTGGCCCTCAGTGAGGATGTTGTCGATGCTCCCCACCGTCACGGACCCGGCTGTGTTGCCGGTCCCGCCAAAGCCGCCGACGCTAAGCGACAGCGACGCCTTGGCGCCCGCGGTCGCCGTGAAGCCTCCGGAGAAGCCGCCGTTGCCGCCGCCCCCGCCAATCGATTGCGCCTCGATGCCGTTGGCGCTCTGCCCCGTCGTTTCGATGGTCGCATTGTTATTCGCCAAGGCCGTGCCAAGGTTGCTGTCGACGATGACATTGCCCGCCGTTCCGCCGCCGCCGCCGAATCCACCGAGGCTGGCGGCGAGGCCGGCCTGGCCGAGGGTGAAACTGCCGGAAACCGAGAAGCCGCCATTGCCGCCCCCGCCGCCGATCGACTGGGCGAGCACGCCGTTGGAGGCCTCGCCGTTCGTCAGCAGGGCGCCAAATGAATTGACGGTGGCGTCGCCCGCTGCTCCGCCTCCGCCCCCGAAGCCGCCGACCGAAAGCGAGCCGGCAAAATCGTCCCCGGCCGAGGCAGCCACCGAGAACCCGCCGTTGCCGCCGCCGCCGCCGAGCGACTGCGCCTCGACGCCATTGGACTGGAAACCCGTTGTGGCGATGTTGTTGTAGCTGGTCACGTCGACCGTGCTGGCGATTCCCCCGCTCCCGCCGAAACCGCCGACGGAAACGCCGATGCCGGCCCCGCCCAGCGCGAGGCCGCCGCCGATGGAAAAGCCGCCGTTGCCGCCGCCGCCGCCGATCGACTGCGCGAGAATGCCGTTCGAATTCGCCCCAACCGTGGAAAGGGTCGTATCCCCCGCCGTCGGAAACACATTTAGGCCCGCGCCGTAGCTGGCGACCGTCACGCCCGCGCCGGCGCCCCCGCCCGATCCAAAACCGCCGACGCTCAGGCCGGCGCCCGCCGTTCCGGCGGAGAGCGCCCCCGCCACGGACATGCCGCCGTTGCCGCCCTTGCCGCCGATCGACTGCGCCGCGACGCCGTTGGAATTGTCGCCAAGGGTCGAGATCGTTCCGAAGCTATCGACCAAAACCGTGCTGGCGTTGCCGGCGCCGCCGCCGAATCCGCCGACCGAAACAGAACCGGCGAAGTCGCCCCCGGCCGACGCCCCGACCGAGAGGCCGCCGTTGCCGCCGCCGCCGCCGAGCGACTGCGCAAGGATGCCGTTGGACTGGAAGCCATTTGTGACGATGTTGTTGTAGCTCGTCACGTCCACGGCCCCGGCGGCTCCGCCGCCCGCGCCAAAACCGCCGACTGAAACGCCGATGCCGACCGTGCCCGCCGCCCCGCCGCCGATGGAAAATCCGCCGTTGCCGCCGCCGCCGCCGATCGACTGCGCGAGAATGCCGTTCGAATTGGCTCCGGCCGTGTAAAGCGTCGCGGCGCCGGTCGTCGGAAACACGTCAAAGCCGGCGCCGTAGCTTTCAACCGTGACCCCCGCGCCATCGCCCCCGCCCGCTCCGAAACCGCCGACGCTCACGCCGACGCCCGCCGTTCCGCCGATCCCCGCCGCCGCCGAAAATCCGCCATTGCCGCCGCCGCCGCCGAGCGACTGCGCCTCGATGCCGTTCGAATTGCCGCCGAAGGTCGCGATCGTACCAAAACTATCGACCGTGACCGCGCTCGCCGAACCGGCGCCGCCGCCAAATCCGCCGACCGAAACCGAGCCGCCAAACTCGCCGCCGCCCCCGGCCGCGACCGAGAAGCCGCCGTTGCCGCCGCCGCCGCCGAGCGATTGCGCCTCGACGCCATTGGACTGGAAGCCATTTGTGACGATGTTGTTGTAGCTCGTCACGTCGACCGTGCCCGCGGCCCCGCCGCCCGCGCCGAAGCCGCCGACGGAAACGCCGACGCCGACGGCGCCAGCCCCCCCGAGGCCGGCCGAGAAACCGCCATTGCCGCCGCCGCCGCCGATCGACTGCGCGAGAATGCCGTTCGAATTGGCTCCGGCCGTGTAAAGCGTCGCAACGCCGGACGTTGGCAACACGCCGCTCCCGGCGCCGTAGCTATTGACCGTGACGCCCGCGCCGACGCCCCCGTTCGCTCCAAAACCGCCGACGCTCGCGCCGATTCCCGCGGATCCGCCAATCGCCCCCGACACCGAGAAGCCGCCATTGCCGCCGCCGCCGCCGACTGACTGCGCGAGGATGCCGTTCGAATTGTCGCCGATGGTCTGAATCGTTCCAAAACTGCCGACCGCAACCGTGCTGCCCGATCCGCCGCCGTCCAGAGCAAAACCGCCGACCGAAACCGAACCGCCAAACTCCGCGCCGCCCCCGACTGCGACCGAGAATCCGCCATTGCCGCCGCCGCCGCCAAGCGACTGCGCCGCAATGCCGTTCGAGTTGACGCCAACGGTCAAGATGTTGTTGTAGCTGGTCACGCTGACCGTGCTGGCGTTCCCGCCGCCAGCGCCGAAACCGCCGACCGAAACCCCGAGGCCCCCACCGCCCAGGCCAACGCCGCCGGCGACCGAGAAACCGCCGTTGCCGCCGCCGCCGCCAAGCGACTGGGCGAGAATGCCGTTCGAATTGTTGCCGGTCGTCTCGAGCGTGATTTGTCCGGCCGTCGGCAGCACGTTGAGGCCCGCGCCGTAGCTGCTGACCGCCACTGTTCCCGCCGCGCCTCCGCCAGCGCCGAAGCCGCCGACCGAAACGCCGATGCCGACGAGGCCGATCGAGGCCGAAGCGCCGACGGAAAATCCGCCATTGCCGCCGCCGCCGCCGATCGACTGCGCCTCGATGCCGTTCGAGTTGAAACCCTGGGTCAGGATGGTTCCGGTGCTGGTGACCGCGACGTCCGAGGCGGTTCCCGCGACGCCGCCGAAGCCGCCCACGGAGACCGCGACCGAACCGCCGATATCCTCAAACGAGCCCGAAGCGCTCAGCGCGACGCTGAAGCCGCCGTTGCCGCCGCCGCCGCCGACCGACTGCGCCTCGATGCCGCTTGAATTGTCGAACACAGTCGAGATATCGCCGGCGCTGGTGACCTGCACCGCGCCGGCCGACCCGCCGCCGCCGCCTGTCCCGCCCACGCCGACCGCGATCGCCGCCAACCCGCCGAGCGATGCCGAACCCGCAAAGCCGCCGTTGCCGCCGCCGCCGCCGATCGATTGTGCGAGAATGCCATAGGCGTCGTTGTTTGAACCGCCCGGCGTCCCCACGGCGCCCGTCGTCAGGTTGCCGGTCGAATTGACGACGACGACCGGGTTCGCGTCGCCGGAAATCGAGCTGCCGCCCGCTCCGCCGCCGCCGCCGACCGCGGCGGAGACGCCAGCCGCTCCGAACGCCAGGCCGATCGTCGAGCCGCCGTTGCCGCCGCCGCCGCCGACCGACTGGGCGATGATCGCGCTCGCCTGATTGCCGGTAGTCGTGATATCGCCGATATTGGTGAGGTTGACGTTCGAGGCGTTGCCGCCGCCGGCGCCGGACCCGCCGACCGAGACCGCCGCCCCGACCACCCCCAGGGAACCTGAGCCCGCAAAGCCGCCGTTGCCGCCGCCGCCGCCGACCGACTGCGCGAACAGGCCGTTCGACTGCTGTCCGTAGGTGAGAATCTCGCCGTTGCTGGACAAGGTCGCGGCTGCGCCGTTATTGCCTCCGCCGCCGGTGCCGCCGATCGCTACCGCCCCGGCGACGGTGCCGGTGGTCAAGCTGAGAGCGACGCTCATGCCGCCGTTGCCGCCGCTGCCGCCGACCGATTGAACCAAGACGCCGTCCGACACGTTGCCGGCCGTCGTGATATTGCCGACGCTGTAAGCGCTCGCGTTCTGGCCGAGCCCGCCGTTGCCGCCCGAGCCGCCCAAGGTGACCGCGACCGCGCCGCCCGGGCCGATGGCGCCGCTGAGCGATCCGGCCCACCCGCCGTCGCCGCCGCCGCCGCCGATCGACTGGGAGATGACGCCCGAGGAGAAATCGCCGAGGGTGAGGATATTGTTGGGGAGCGGCCGGTTGTAGCCGCTCTCGACCAGCGCCGTTCCGGCGTTGCCGCCGCCTCCGCCAGAGCCTCCGAGCGACACCCCGATGCTCAGGCCCCCGGAAAGCGCCGCGGTTCCGGCGAAGCCGCCGTTGCCGCCGCCGCCGCCGATCGACTGCGCGACGACGCCGGCGGAATTCGCGCCCTCGGTCACCAGCGTCCAGCCGGAACCATACCCGTTCACAGAGAGGCTTTGCCCGCCGCCGTCGGCGTAGACGCTGGCGTTGCCGGCGCTCTGACCGCCGCCGCCGGACCCGCCGACGCCGACTGACACGGCCCCGGCTATCCCAATCGATCCAGCGGCCGAAAACCCGCCATTGCCGCCGCCGCCGCCGATCGACTGCGCAAGAATGCCGTCGGAATTGTCGCCGGAAGTCATGACGGCGCCGGAGCTGTCGACGCTTGCGTTGCCTGCGACGCCCCCCGTGCTCCCGTGGCCGCCGACGCCGACGCTGACCCCGCCGGCGCCGATCGAGCCGGCAACCGCGAATCCGCCATTGCCGCCGCCGCCGCCAATCGACTGGGCGGAAATCGCGGTCGAGTTCGCGCCGAGCGTCACATCGTTGCCTACGCTGGCCACGCTCACGTCGCTGGCCGCGCCGCCGTTGCCGCCCGAGCCGCCAACGCCGACCCCGACCCCGACCAATCCCGCCGAAGCGCCCACGGCGAAGCCCCCGTTGCCGCCGCCGCCGCCCACGGATTGCGCCGATATGTCGGAAGAACTGACCCCGGAAGTCGTGATGCTGCTGAGGCTCGACACGGTTACGGTGGAAGCGCCGCCGCCCGTACCGCCCGAACCGCCGACGCCGACCGACGCCGAGACTCCCAGACTGACGCTCGCGGCGACCGAGAAACCGCCGTTGCCGCCGCCGCCGCCGATCGATTGCGCGAGAATGCCGTCGGAGCTGCCGCCAAGGGTCTGCAGCGCTCCCTTGGTGTCGACTTCGACGCTGCCGGCGCTGCCGCCCCCGCCGCCGGCGCCGGCGACGCCAATGGCCACGCTGAATGGACCGCCGACGCCGGCGGCCACAGCGAACCCGCCGTTGCCGCCGCCGCCGCCGATCGACTGCGCGATGATCGCCGAAGAGGCTTCGCCAGACGTCACGATATTGTACGCTGTCGCCAGCGCCGCGTTGGAATTGTCGCGCAGCACCTGAACCGTTGTGCCGTTGCCCGCCTCGCCGCCCCCGCCGCCGAAAGCGACCGCGAGCGGGCCGGCGGAAATCGCCCCGCCGCCGTTGCCGCCGCCGCCGCCGACCGACTGCGCAAGGATGCCCGGCGATTGGGTCGAGCCCGCAGTAAGGCCCGTGGTGATATTGCCGCCGTTGGTGACGGTGACCGTGTCGCCGTTCGCGCCGGAGCCGCCGGAGCCGCCAAACGAGAACACGCCGCCCGACTTGCCGCCGTTGCCGCCGCCGCCGCCGATCGATTGCGCCAGGATGCCGGTCGAACTGGAACCGTAGGTAAAAAGCGATCCTTCGTTGGTCACGTTCACGACGCCGCCGGTCGACGTCCCCGAGCCGTTCCCGCCCAGGGCGACGAATCCGGCCGAACTCCCGCCGTTGCCGCCGCCGCCGCCGATCGACTGCGCCTCGATCGCATCGGCGAAGAAGCCGTGCGTGGTGACCTGGCCCGAGTTCGAAGCCGTGACTTGCCCGCCAATGCCGCCGCCGCTGCCGCTGCCGCCGATCGCCACGAGGCCGGCCGAAGACGTCCCATTGCCGCCGCCGCCGCCGATGGATTGAACGAGAATGCCGGTCGCGTAGTCGCCCTGGGTGGTGACCGCGTTGAAGTTGTCGGCTTGCGCCGCGCCGCCATTCGCGCCGCCGCTCCCGCTCGCGCCGATCGAGACAAGGCCGCCGGAGCCGCCGCCGTTGCCGCCGCCGCCGCCAATCGACTGCGCCTCGATGCCGAAAGCTTGCGTTCCAATCGTGCTGACCGCGCCCAAATTTTGGATCGTCACGGATCCGCCGTTGCCGCCGGCGCTGCCGCTTCCGCCGATCGCAACCAGACCGCCGGCTCCGCTGCCGTTGCCGCCGCCGCCGCCAATCGATTGCCCGACAATTCCGATCGAGTACAATCCAGACGTCGTGATTTGGCCGGCGTTCCTGATTTGGACTGTTGCGCCGTCTCCGCCGGCCTGCCCAGACGCTCCGAGCGCCACAATCCCCGACGTGCTGCCGGCGTTGCCGCCGCCGCCGCCGATCGACTGGCCGATAATGCCAAACGCGGATTGACCAGAAGTCGTTATGTTGCTGGCGGCGGTGACGTCGACTGTCCCGCCATTGCCGCCAGTGCTGCCGCTGCCGCCGCCCGAATAGAACAGGCCGAAACCGCCGCCGCCGCTGCCGCCGGCGCCGCCGATGCTGTACGCGGCGATGCCGATGCCGTAGTCCCCAGTGGTCGAAATCGAGGTGCCGGGGGCGGTATTGACCCGGGCCGTTCCGGCCTGACCGGCAGGATTGCTGCCGCCGCCGCCTGAATAGAAGAACCCGCCGCCGGCGCCGCTGCCGCCGTTGCCGCCCTGGCTGATCGCCGTGATCCCGACGTCGCCCGTGCCCCCGAGGGTGATCGAGCCGGCGACGAAATTGGCCGTCGCAGTGTTGCCGAATCCGCCCGGCCCGCCACTCCCGCCGGTGCCTCCGAGGGACCCGCCGCTGCCGCCGTCGCCGCCGGCGCCGCCCACAGTCTGCGCCAGAAGGCCGCCCTGGTTTCCACTGACCAACTGGCCCGTGAAACCGACCGTCACAGGACCGCCGTCGACGCCGGGGCCGCCGTTGCCGCCGTCGCCGATCAGTGTGGCGCCGCCGCCGTTGCCGCCTTTTGACCCGGTGGAGATGCCGAAGACGGCGACGGGCGGGCTAATTGCGCTGGCGCCGCCCACGGTCACCGCGCCGCTCGTCGGCGCGACGACACGGACAGTCACTATCGGACCAGAATTCCCGGAGGGACCGGTTCCTGATGGCGACGTTGCGCTCGCCACGCAGGCCGCCGTCTGATTGGTGCCGTTGGTCGGGGTGCAGGTCGGAGGCTGAACGGCATTATTGATGGCGCAGGAAGCGCCGGAAGGGTTCGCGCCAGTGTCGGTGATCTGGCATGCATATTGAGCTTGGCCGCTCGCCCCACTGCCCGACTGAGCGTTCCCAACCCCCTGCAAGCTGGTCTGGCTGGGCCCCGTGGTGACGTTGTTGATCTCGAGATCGTTGATGCCCGAAGACGTGTTGAAATTCCAGGATCCCGGAAGGTCGCCGGTGCATGTGTAGGTCGTTCCGTTCAGAACGCATCCAGCCTCGGCCGGAGCGGCGCCGATCAGCGTCAAGAAGCCGATTGCGAGAAAAATACCGGCCGCAAGCTTCCCGATAGCTCCAAAGGAGCGGAAGCCGCCACTCAAGGCCCTTCGCTGAATCGTTTCGCTCCGCCCCATCTGTTCTTCCCCGCTCACTTGACGAACACGCCGGTCACGCCCGCAAAATCACTTGTCCTGCTGTTTGAAATAGACTTCGAGCGCCTCGTTCAGCCCGCGCAAGGACAGTTGCAGCGTCGCGGGTTTGCCCGAGGCGTCGACCACCGTAAGTTGACCCGCCGCCTTCGCTGGCGCGCGAAACGCCTGGATCTCTTCCTTGCTCAATTCGGCCTCGGCGACACAAGCCGACGGAACGCATGACTTGAAAGGCAGCTCGATCGCGGACTTTCCCGCGTCGATTTCGATCTTGACCCCTGGCGCTATCGAGACATTGACTGGGACAAGCGCAATGACGCGGGCCGGCTTGTCCTTCCCCGAGCGCAGGATGGCGATTCGCGAAAATGGCGCTGACTGCCCGCGCACAATCACCGAGGTGTCGACCTCGCAGACCTTCTGGCTCGCGCCGGCGCCCGGCGCCGAGCACACGATCGACCAGTCGCCGAAGGTCTCCGTCGTCCGATCCGGCGCCGCGGCCCCGGCCTTCGACGCCGCCTTTTGCTTCGACTCCCCCGACGCGCCGGCGGGCGCGCGCTCCTGCGCAATCGCGACCGTTGCAATTGCAAGTACCTGCGCGGTCGCGACTGCTATCAATGCTGCCCGCATGAGTCCCCATTCCCGACGTTCGAATCATTGCGCTTAGCTTACCTTACGGAAGCCACAACGTTGACACAATGGCGACGAGATTCGCAACCGCTAACTCTGGATTTTTTTTTGCAAGGCGTGACTTTCGGGACACAACGCCGTCGGTTGCTGGCCCCGACTTTGCGGAACGCCGGCCCGCGCGTGTTGGCTCCAGACAAAAGTGCGACAGGGCGTCAGCGCGCTCCTGACGAGCCGGCTACGCCTTTTTGCGACGACCCGCCGCGGAGATCATGCGGCGGCGGCGGATTGGCGCCTGCGCCGCCTGGCCGATCGGAAGTCCGTCATGCGCCGGGAGCGCGCGCCGCCCTCAAGCTTCGCGAGAGCAAGGCTGTCGAAAGCTCCGAGGAAATCCGCAGGATTCCCCGGCGTTGCAGGATCCCGCGTTCGCGAAGGCGCTGCTGCGGCGGTGCGATCGAACGGGGGCCCAGAACTTGCGCCGTCAATCGCGGCCAGGCGGCGCCGAGACGTCAGGCGGCTTCGCCGGATCAGATCCGCTCGATCGTCTTCGCCGCGGCGTCGAGCGCGTCGACCACCGCCTGGATCTGCTCCGGCGTGGCGGCGCGGCCGCGCAGCCGAACGCGAAGGGCGGCGCGCAGGTTCAGCATCGCGCGCTTGACCGAAATGAACCGGGCATACCGCTGTTCGTCGTCGTCGCCGAAGCGGGCGAAAATGGCGTCGATCTGGGCCTTGTTTTCGGCGACGGTCTTTTCGCCCTCGGGGGCCAACGTATAGAGTTTGCGCCCCGCCTGGTCCTGGCTCGCTGTAGCGTAGCCCATCTCCTCGAGCATTGTCAGCGTCGGATAGACCACGCCCGGGCTCGGGCTGTAATCGCCCCCGACCCGCTCGCCGAGGTCCTTGATGATCTCGTAGCCGTACCGGGGCTTTTCAGCCACCAGCGCAAGAATCACGAGCCTCAGCTCGCCGCCGTCGAACATCCGGCGCTCGCGCCCGCCGGCCCCGCCGCCGCGTCCCCGCCAGCCGCGAAAGGACCCGGGCCCGAAACTGTGATGGCCGCAGCCGTGGCGAATTTGATCGTCAAAATGACGAAAGAACATTGTTTTACTCCTGTGGTGTCAAGACATATCAAGATATGTCTTGCAGAAGATATATCTTTTCCTCCGTCCCGCAAGGGGAGCATGCGATATTTTCTTTCCCGGCGCCGCGACCTGATTACCCCTCGCCCGCTAACCGGCAGCTTGGGAGTTGCGATCGGAACGAATTGTCGCCGCAACCGCTTGAAATCCCTCAAAATGCGGCCGAAAATGGCGGGGCTGGCCTTAGCCGCGCGATCCCG
>CAWASR010000024.1:0-75869 GCA_963784805.1 uncultured Alphaproteobacteria bacterium | reverse complement strand
TCCATCCAACTCGCTGGAATCCGGCCAGATGGATCGTTTTGGGTGAAGATGGTTGATGGATGCTCATAATACTCGATGCCTAAGTTGGCAAAATCGAAACGACTGGCGGATGAGCGAAGATAGGAAAGCCTGAAGTTTTGATTGAGCAGAAAATGGATGCGCCACATTGAAGGGCTGCTAATTCTACTACGTCACGACGGCCCTCGGTAGGGCGGCTTTAGTGGCATGGCATGGCGACACGGGCAGCGTGTGAGGTTTCGGGCGAGCGCGATGATCAGGTTTCGGCGCACCGTCGCGATCGGGTTTTCGACGTGTCGCTCGGGTCGGATCGGCGGCGACTTGGGGTCTGGGACGGATGGATAGGCGAGACGTTTCGCGCCGCCGGGGGCCAGAGGGGGGAATCGCCGCTCGTTCGCGGATGAGGAATCCATAAGCGGCGATGCACAGGGTTGCGTGATGATGGAAGCCGCGCCAGCCCCGGCCCTTGAAATGGGCGAGGCCGAGTTCGCTTTTCAGTTCCCCGTAGTCGCGTTCGATGCGCCAACGCAGTTTGGTCGTGTCGACGAGGGCTTCGATGGGGGTGTCCTCGGGCAGGGTCGAAAGCCAATATTTCGTCGGCTCCGTCTCGCCCTCGGGCCATTCGATGAGCAGCCATTCGAGCGGATGGGGCAGTTCGTCCTATTCAAGATCGGAACCTGTTATCAAATAGGTATGAAAGCGCATACGTTGATTTGGTCGATTGTAGCTGCGGTAGGCGCGGCTGACTGCTTGCTGCTAGCCGGAACAGGGCTGACAATTTCTGGACGGGGGGCGTGGCCCCCCTTTGTCGGCGGACTGTTCCTTTACGGCGTATACTTACTTTATCGGCGACGATCACCCTCCATAGCCTATATGTCCAATGCAGGTGCAGAAATCGTAATTTTCAGCTATCTCGGCGCTGTTTTAACTTATGTTGCGATGGCTGCATCACCATTTCCCATGGCTGACGCACTTCTCAGCCAGGCGGACGCTGACCTAGGCTTCGACTGGTTAGCATGGTTCAATTTCGTCAATGCCAGTCCAAGATTGCATGTGGTGCTGGCTTTAGCGTATTATAGTATTCCGGTGCAGGGCCTCATTCTATTTCTCTATTTTTCATACCGTGACCCCGGGCGCGTTCAGGAACTATTGCTGGCCACGATGCTGTCAATTTGTGTGATCGCACCAATAATGTTTTTGCTGCCTGCAATTGGAGCATGGTCTCAGTATGGTATTGGTAAGATAGAGCCATGGAAAGCAGAGATTCTCGCATTACGAGCACACACGTTGATAACAATAGGTGAACCGCAAGGCATCGTCACATTTCCATCGTTTCATACAGTGTTGGCGGTCCTGTTTGTGAACATGGCGCGTGGGAGCAATTTATTCTTCCCAATACTCATTCTAAACTTACTGATGGCCGCGTCTGTCCCCACCGAGGGAGCGCATTATGCCGTGGACGTGCTCAGCGGATTTGCTATCGCGTTCGTCGCGGTGCGAGCATCTCAGTTCCTGCTCAAACGGTGCCACCGAAACGTCATAGATTTACCCAGTTTTTCACAATAGCAATAGTCAACTGAGTTTCAACGGCGTCCGATTTAAGTTGACAATCGGTCCGGCCAGTTCGACTGCCTTCACTGCTGCCTCGCCGCGTAGTTCGACCGCGCGGTTTTCACGCCACGCGGTTGTGATGTAATACTAGGGTCCGGACCCATAACCGGCTGAGCTCCGACAGCCTCGGCCAGCGCCGCTAGCGCGTCCGGATTGGTTGCCTGATCGATTTGCCGCAGCTCTGCGCTAAGCGTCTGTTGCGCCCGTCCGCCAAGCCCGGCGGAAGCCAATCCAAGCCAGCGGAAGCGAAGCCCAAGCCAGAGGAAGCGAAACCCAAGCCAGAGGAAGCGGAATCCAAATGATTCCCTTCCGCGAATTGAGCGTTTTCAAGAGTTTAGTCGCGAATCCAAATGATTTTTTTCTCCGGCTCCTCGATGCCCGCCAAACCCGTCCCGCCGTCGGGCGGGACAAGCGGCCGGGTTCGTCGCCAAGGCGATCCTATCACAGGTTCGGCTTTTCAGGAAGCGAATGTCGCCATCGGCAGCAAATCGTCGATCGACAGCGGGCGCCCAGGGACCGCGGGCCGTCGGCGCCGTAATGAGTCGGCACCGAGTCATGCCGACTCAGGATGAAATCTCCCCCCATTTGAAACAATCGGGGCGAACGTCGTAAATCGACCCGGAGCAGACGTTCGAGATTGGTCCTATGAACTGGCGGATTGCACCAACTGCGGGCGTTGCGGAAAGATGCTGCGAATGCGCCGGTTCGGCCGCCCAGCGCACATAGCGGTTGTAGAGGGTTTTCCTGGGACCGTATTCGGGCGGCGCGTCGATCCAGCGCCCGCCCGGCTTCAGCACGTGAACGATGCCGCTTATGATCCGCCGATCGTCAACCCGCGCCTTGCCGCGGGTGTCGGTGGGAAGATGCGGTTCGATCTTCGAGAATTGCTCGTCCGTCAGCCAAAACTGGTCCCGAATCATGCACGCTTCCTTTCGGAAGTCGTGAATCACAACCCATTGCCCATGCCGACCACTTTATGGGTCCGGACCCTAGTCCAATTGGATGGCGCCTAGGGATGACGCTCGATGAATCGGTAGCTTCCATTCAGGAGTATGATGTTGTTCAAGACCGTAGGATTGTCAGGTTCGCGCTGGAACGCTTCGTTGAATTTCTCACGGGCGGCAGTCAAATTGCCGCGCAGCATATATGAGTAACCTTGGTTATTGAGAATTTGTGTGGTCGCTCCGACAAGCTTGATCGCCTGGCGATAGGCGCGGTCAGCCAGATCGAAACGCCCCAAGCGGTCGTAGCTGGCTGCAAGTCCGACCCAGGCGCGTGCGTCCCGCGGGGCCTTTTCCACCGCAGCTTGAAAATATTGCTGCGCGACTCCGTAAATACCGCGGTTAAAATATTCCTGCCCCAGACGCAACGGTTCATCCGAGGGATAATACTTTGCGTCCCCGGGATTTTGGATCGTCAGCGTGGTTCCGGCGTCGTCGACGTTGGCGGTCGGCGGCGACGTCTCTAAACTCGCCACCGACGGCACATCGCTAACGCATGCCGCGAGCTCGACTGCCAAGAATCCGGCGGCCCCTAGAAGAAGGATACGCGCCATCGTTTTTCTTATGCGCATATGGAGCCCATAGTCGGGCGGATCAAGGTCCGTCGCAGCATCCCCCTTATTGTCCGCCCCCGCCTCCCATGCCTGCGCTCCCCTGGTCCGAGCCGCCGCCTTGCGACGTCGGCGCAATGATTGGAGCCAGAGTCGGCGCCTGGGCGCCGAGCCGGTTTGGATTCTGGTAGCGATCGACAGCGCCGACCATGCGCCGGCCATTGACGGGAATGCGTCTGTCCCTGGCGTAGAGCGGCCAGGGATCGATGATCTGAGTGACCGCGTTCACGTCTTCGGCGTCGCCCGATGCGACAGACAGAGTGTCTATTCTTTCAACATATCGCGTCAACCCGTCCAGAAACGGATAATCGCCCGCCCGCGCGGCGCTGCAAAAAATCAGGAAAATCAGCCCAACGGAAGCGGTCAGCTTCGTCATTCGAGTCTTCCCAGTCATCTTTCCGCTCCCCTATTTCGAGTCGAGAGGCATGATGTCGCCATAGGGTCCGACGACCCCTTCGCCCGATATCACATATTTGTTGTATCGCTTGCGCACTTCCGGCTTTCCCATCACGAAAAAATCGAAGTCGTTGGACGGTAGTTCCTTGTCGAACGGGGTCGCCAGAACCTGACCCGGCGCGGCGGGCGCGACGAGATGAGGGGTGACGATCACCACGAGATCGGTCTCTTTCGCCTGGTACGCCTTGCTGCTGAACAGCATGCCGAGAATCGGCACCGAGCCGATCCACGGCAACTGGTTGACGTCGTGCGAATTGTCCGACTGAAGAAGGCCGGCGATAGCGAAGCTCTGGCCGTCGCGCAGTTCGATGGTCGTACGCGCTTCCCGCTTGGTGATCGACGGTATGGCGGTGCCAGAAATCACCACGGCGTTCTTGTAATCGAGTTCGCTCACCGAAGGGTTCAAGCGCAGGTTGATGATGCCGCTGGCGAGAACGGTCGGGATGAAGGTCAACTGCACGCCGTAAGGATGGTACTGGGTGGTGATGACCGGAGCAGTGCCCGACGAAGACTGAACGGATGGCACGGGATATTCCCCCCCCGCCAGAAAGCTTGCGGTGTCGCCGGAAAGCGCGACGAGATCCGGCTCCGCGAGCCGGCGCGCAAGGCCCTTTGATTCCAGCGCCGAGATGAGCAGATCGGCATTGCCTCCGGCGAGCCGGATCAGGCCGACGCCGAAGGGGGACGACGCCGCGGCGGCCGAGAGCCCGCCTGGCACCAATGTTCCAAGCGTCTTGAACAGCGGTATTCCGCCTGGAGTTGCATCCGGACTCTGACCAACCTGAACGGGAAGGCCGCTCCCGATATTGCCGCCGGCCGTTTGGCCCTTGTTCGCGCCGAACCAGTTCACTCCAAGGTCGCGCTCGGCGCTGCGGCTCACTTCGACAAAACGGACCCGCAACATCACCTGCTGCGAAGGGGCGACGCGCATGGCGTTGATGACGTATTTGGCGGCCTTGTCCGGGTCCACTTCCCTGCCGTCGTCCGTCGTCACCAACGATTTCGCGATCGAGACCGCACGGTCGGCGTCCACGGCGTTCCTGGCCTCGCCGCTCAGGATGATCTGGCCCTTGCTGACGGAGACCCGGATGCCGCGGCTATTCGTGCCGGATAGTATCTCCCTCCTGATGTGCCTGATGTCGAGAGTCACGTCCAGGTCGATCACCGCGACAAAATGTTTGTCTTGATCGTACAGAGTGACATTGGTGGTGCCGACTTTCTTTCCCTGAATGTAGAGCTGCCGATCAGACATCGGCAGGACATCTGCGATATCAGTATTCCCGGCAACAGCAGAAGCAAACGGAATTGGCGACCGGTATGTGATGGATTTGTAACGCGTGACTGTGAAGTGATGCACTTGCACCGCCGAGGGTTCTTGGCTGTGCGCAAGAGGAGGGCCGCAGATTCCTGTTGCGGAAACCACGAGGGCTAATGCCGCTCCGACTCGGCCGGGAAAGCGCCTCCATACGATTCCCGACCCCCACCTCATGAATCCTCTCATTTTAGGAATGCTCTATGAATCCTCTCATTTTGGGAATGTTGGGAATGCTCTGATTTCGGCGCTTTTTAGCCCTTCAACGTGGGGTCAACGGAACGAGAACGCGGCTTTTTGAATGACGCGCCCCATCAGCGATGATCGCGACCCAAGAACCGGCGCCGCAGGACTCGCAAGACGAGTATTTCCGGTTCAACATACGTATCTCAGGCCGCAACTTGCCTGCCACTCTGCGGAACACACCGCGCATCCAGCACTATAACCCATCGCCCCTCGAGGCGGCGCTCAAACTTTGTAACCCGACAGTATTTCCGACATCGATCGTATCACCCAAGACAACTTCCGCAGTTGCATTGATTGTATTCGGTATTGTAAACACCGACCATTAAGCGATTCGGCGAGCGGCAAACCCATTACTCTATTGTCACCTGCAATCTGCAGAAGTCAATTGGAAGCTCTCGTCGCTGAAGCAAATTATTCCACATTAATTCAGTGTGTTGCAGGAATACACCACCCAGACACTTCGGCCTTCCGAGGCTTCCGTTGATCGGAGCCTGGTCAGTGCATCTGGTCGCGCGCGTCGTTGAAGGGAGGTCGCCGCCTGGCAGGCCTATCGCAACAAACACCACGCCAAGGCCGATTGGCGATTCATGACAGCCGACGCCCGCGTAAAGCTCAGAAGGCTCTACCCCCATTTTGAATGACTCGGGCGACTAGTGACGGAACATGTCCATCAGTCGCAACGCCGATGGCCCGCCAATGATTAGAAAGATCGTCGGCATTATGAACAGCATCACCGGAATGGTCATGAGCGCCGGCAGCTTGGCCGCACGTTCTTCCAGGCGCGTGATTTGGTCACTGCGCATCTCGTTCGCACCCACCCTGAGCGACTGCGCGAGCGGGGTTCCGAACCGCAGGCTCTGGGACAGCATGCTGACGACCGACCGCACGCTCGGATTGTCGGTTCGATTCGCCAGATTGACGAGCGCCTGAACGCGATCGGGCAGAATATTGACTTCAGCCCAGGTTATTGCCAGTTCCTCTGCGATCGCCGGTTGCGACTCACGCAGTTCGTGGGCCACCCGTTGAAGCCCCTCCTCGAGGGACAGGCCAGCCTCCACGCAGACCACCAGCAGTTCCAGCGCATTCGGCAGCCCTGATCCGATGGCTTTGGCCCGTTTTTTCAGCTTATGAGAGACGAAGAGGATCGGAATGAGCCATCCTGGGACGGCGCCCACGGCCGCGGCCATCAGCTGCAACTGCCAATGCGCCGCGGCAGCGACGAAATATCTGCCCGCGAAAACCGCCGCCGATGCGCCGAGGGCCACCGACAGAATGAGCCTGATGGCGAGAAAATAAGTGACCGCGCGATCGGCCGACACGCCGAAGGTCCACAGCAGCCGGATGACCTGCCTGTGCTCGGCCTCCGACAGCCCGCCCCCGAGCGAAGGAAGCTTTTGCAGCGAAGCCAAAGGACGCACACCTCCGGCCGCTTTCGACTTTGTTTTGGCGCCGCTTGCGGGAAACACAAGCTTGACGTGCTGAGCCAGCGCTTCGCTGTGCGTCGGAAAGGTGGAGACGATCAGCGCTGCGCCGCCGGCAAAGAATGCGACGATGCCGGAGAGCGCCATAAGGTCCGAAGTCGTTACAGAGTTCCAGAACTGCGCCTCGATCATGATCGAATTTCCATCAGCCGTCGGTCACGCTGCGCATCATCGCGCGCACAGAAAAATACGCCATCAGCAGCAACACGCCGACGATCATCATGATGTAATGGCCGCGCGGATCCGTCCATAAAGGGACAAGATAGCCCGGTTGAATGACGAGCAGCGCCCCGGTGGTCACGACCGGTATCAGGGCGAGCGTATAGGCGGTAATGCGAATCTCGCCGGTAGAGGCTTTGGCCTTCATGCGCGTCGCGCGCCGCTTGCGGATGATATCGGAAAGAATCTCCAGCGTCTGAGTAAGGTTGCCGCCCGTTGAATACTGCAAACCCACCGCCACGGTAAAAAAGCGGTAATCCGGAAGTCCGATTTTCGCGCTGCTCTGGTCGAGGATGTCTTCGATCGGAACCCCAATTTTCACCTGATCGCCGATCGCGCCAAACACAGTGCTGACCGGCGGCGACGATTCGACGGCGACGGTCCGCACCGCCGCGGTGATCGGCAGACCCGCCCGGACCATGCGGGCGACGGTGTCGACCGCATCTGGAAACCTGTCGGAAAATTTGCGTTCCGCCCGCTTTTGCTGCCCGGAGAGCAAGAATCGCGGCGCGAAGAACGCTGCGGAGAGGAATGCCGCAATGGAAATCAACGGAGAGAAATGGAAGACGCGCGATGTCAGAAGCCATGCGGCGCTGCCGGCGACGCCCGCCGTCAACAGAAGCGTGAGTGTGCCCGTCCGCATTGCCCAGTTATGGCGTATACCAATTGTAAAGACACGCTGGACGCGCGCATCGAACTTTCTCGTTCCCTCTATTAGCAAGCCCCCGAACTCGTCAGCCGTCTCCGGCGAAGCCGCCATGGCGCCTGCAACGAGCTTTATGCGCCCTTCCAACGCCAGGCGGCTTCGTCGGCGCGCCCTCAGCGCCGCCGTGAGGATGCCGGCGCCGAGGAGCACCAGAACAAGCGCGGTAAGCAGGAGCAGGGCGCTAGTGGTCAACCTCTTCCTCCTTGACTCCCAGCGTTCGCAGCAGCGCGGAACCCAATCCGTAATACTCAATCCGCGAGTAAAAGTGTGGCCGGGACTGTTGTGATACGAAGCGCCCCCGCAAGGTGCCGTCAGCGTTTTCGCCCTCGTAGTTATAGGTGAACAACGGGCTGAGGGTGATCATTTCCCCCTCCAGTCCGATGACCTCCACAACCTCGGTAACCCGGCGTACGCCGTCGCGCATGCGCGCGGTTTGCACCACGAGGTCCAGCGCGCTGACCATCTGCGTACGAATTGCCCGCATCGGAAGATTGCTGCTTCCCATCAAGATCATGTTCTCGATGCGTCCCAATGCGTCGCGGGCGGTATTGGCGTGGATGGTCGACATCGAGCCGGCATGTCCCGTGTTCATCGCCTGCATCATGTCGAACGCCTCGGCGCCGCGAACCTCTCCGACGATGATCCGGTCCGGCCGCATCCGAAGGGAATTGCGCAACAGGTCGCGCTGGGAGATCTCGCCGTGGCCTTCGACATTGGGAGGGCGGCTCTCCAATGAGACGACGTGAGCTTGTTGCAGTTGGAGTTCGGCGGCGTCCTCGATAGTGATAATGCGCTCGCTCGGGTCGATCATGCGCGAGAGGGCGTTGAGCAGGGTTGTCTTGCCAGAGCCCGTGCCGCCGGAGATGATAATGTTCAAACGGCAGCGCGCGACGATTTCCAGCATGCCTGCGAGTTGGGGCGAGAGGGAGCCGTTGGTCACAAAGTTCGCGAACTCCATCATGCCTCTTGAAAACTTACGGATTGAAATGCATGGTCCGTTGAGGCTGAGGGGCGGGATGATCACATTGACGCGGCTGCCGTCCGCCAATCGGGCGTCCAGCATCGGGCTCGATTCGTCGACGCGCCGCCCGATCGATGACGCGATGCGTTGAGCAACGTGGAGAACCTGCGCATTGCTGCGAAATTGCAGCTTGGAGAGCTCCAGCTTGCCGCGCCGCTCCACGTAAATCATTCGCGCTCCGTTGACGAGGATGTCGGAGACCGACCGATCGCCTAACAGCGGCTCGATTGGCCCGAGTCCGATCATTTCGTCGACGATGTCGCCGCCGAGCGCGTGCTGCTCGTCGTGGTTCAGCAGGATCTTTCGCTCGTTGGCGATTTCCGCCACCAGTCTGATGACGAAATCCGTCAACTCCTGCTTGCTGATCCGCACTGCGACCAGCGGATCGACACGCGCGAAAATCTGATCGCGGATATAGTCTTTCGCCTCGGACGCCGTCGTCCTCCCGGCCGGCCGCACGGTGGCGGTCGCCGCCGGCTCCGCGGCTCGCGGCGGCGCCGGCGCCACCGATGTCGCCGGGGTCGCGGGCTCTGCAAGGAGCAGGTCGTCGGCGGCCTTTCTGCCAAATTGCGCCATGACTAACCAAAGATCCGGCTGAAGACAGACTTCGGCGGCTCCGCCGCCTCACCCGCCAGGTCGCGAAGCAGGTTCCCCAGGCCGCGGTTCAGGACGGCGGACTTCTGCACGGCTTTCGCTCCGAGAGTTGAAGCGGCCGCAATGCCTCGGTCATAGGGGATCGTGAGGTCGGGCGCCCGGCCAATCGCGCCAACGAATTCGGCCTCCGGCAGAGAGCCGTCGGCTCCGCCCTTGTTGAGCAGATGCGTCGTGCGTCGATTGGGAGAGTTCGGTCCGAGCAGATCGCGCCAGCGAACCAAGTCGCGGGCCGACGAGAGGCTGGCGTCGCTGACCAGGACGCAGGTGCTTGGCCGGCGCAGCACTTCGATTAGGTTCGCGGCAATCGGCGCCGGCAGGTCAATGAACACGAAACGATAACGCTGAAGCAGCCTGTCGATCAGCGCCTGAAGGTTGACATCGTTCAGCGCGATGCTCCTGCCCAGCGGCTCGAGACTCGCCAGCAGGTCGAGGCGTTCGCCCGCATGCAACGTTCCGCGTTCGAGGAACAGCTTGTCGACTCGCTCGGGCTTTTCGACCGCCTCGTGCAGCGCGCTGGTCGGCATGGCGCCAAGTTGGAGAGCCGCATCGCCGCACTCCATGTCCAGGTCAACGAGCATCACCCAGCGCTGCCCCGTGTTTGCCAGGCGAAGAGCGGCGTTGACCGCGATCGTGGTGGCGCCGACGCCGCCGCGCACACCCAGAACGAAGACAAGTTTTCCGCTGCGCGGGTCGACCGTCTTGTCCTCGCGCGTGCCGCTCAGAATGGTATTGCAAACGCGTTTGACCAAATCCCGTGAGAGGGGCTTGAAGAAATACTCGGTCACGCCGAGGTTTCTGAGCTGGCGATAAAGAATGATGTCGTTCCGGTCGCCAATCGCCACGACGTCGACCTCCGGCTCGCACCGTGCCGCGAGCTCGTCGATGCGCGCGAACGGATCTTGAATGCCGGTAAGATCCACGATAAGAAGTCGCGGCGACGCCTGCTTTGCGAGCGCCGCGATTGCGGTTTCGACCGTACCTCTCGTAAACTCGGCGTCATTGACGCCAACATCGATCAAAGCTTGGCGGAGCACGTCCTCGGACGTCTGATCCGTCACGAAAACCTTCGCGGTCGACGCCGCCAGGCGTCCCGGCAGAAGGGGGGCGGTGGACAAATCATTCATTGCGGCTCTTCCTCTTGCCCGGGCGCAGGCGCCGAACGCATGTTCAGCGACTGCCCCGGCTGCGCGGCCCCAGCCGGTTGGGATTGCAGAGCCGCAGGGGCGCGGTAGTAAGTGAGGGGCGAAGGCGCGCACCGGACGGACTTGTCGAGGGTGCTGCCAGTTTTGGGAGGGCACGGGGAGCGCGCCGCCGCTGCCGGCGCTGCCGTGGCTGCTGGAGGCTTCGATTGCATTTTCGCGACTTCGTCGAGCGCCACCGAGACGTCCGACGCCCAAACGGGTTTGGCTTTGCGCTTTGCGCCAAACGCCCAGACCGGGGGCGCGTCGCTGACCCTTCCCGCAGGCGTGTCTGCGGCTACGACTTCGAGGGGCACGAGGGTAAGCTGGAAAGTGCCAAGCTTCGCGGCGACCAGGAGCTTCTCCGCGTCTCGCTCGTCCACCTCGAGGGTGACCGTCTTTGGAATACGGGCCTCGGTATTCACACTTCTGGCGGCGCTGGCGATGCCGGCGGGCGGGGTCAGCGTCTGGTCGATGGCGATCACCTGTGCGCCGTGCAGCACGGTTTCTGCCGCCGTCCGGTGCCTGAGATCGGCGCCGGTCTTGTCGTCGAAGCTTTGAATCAGGATCACGTCCACGTTATCGCCTGGCAACGCCAAACCGGCCACGCTCTGCGCCGCGTCGACAAAGATCGTTATGGCGCGGAGCCCTGGCTTGAGCACCGCGGCGAGGAAGCTGCGATCGCTGGGCTTGATGAATTTGCTGGCGATCAGGCGTTCGCCTTCCGCGTAATCGCTCCGGCTAAGCGCGCCTAGAAAATCTTTCTCCTCGCCGGGCGCGAGATTGCCGGGCTGAAGCTGCTCCTTCGGTCCCAGGACCGTCGTTTTGAAATCCTCCTGTCGGAACAACGTCCCCTTCGGGATCGCGCGGGCCGCCGTCAACAACGACACCGACGCTCGATTCTCGACGCTGCTTGCGACGCCGCCTTCGCCCGCGACGCGAGTCGTTCTGTTTTGGGCATACCATGCGTAAAGGACGACGCCGCCCATCAGCACGAAAACGGCGCCTAGGGCTAGCAGGACAGTGCGAAATAACATGGCGGCAACTCCCTCGCGGCGTACACGAAGACGCCGCCGAAAATGGCGAGGGCGTAGGGCATCGGACCGCCGTCGGCGATCCGGACTCGCTCCTTCCTCAACGCGAGAGCCAGTCCGCTCACCGGCCCGGCGACTTGCGCCGCGCCGGATGGCGATGCGGACCGCGTCCTCAGACTGAAGTGCGCGGCGAGATAGAGCAGACTGAGCACGCCGCCGGCGAGCGCGACGTCGATCAGAAGCTGGCCAACGCGGGCTGGCGGCACGAGAAGCGTCACGGCGCTGAGAAGCTTCACATCGCCTCCCCCGATGATCCTGTGATGGGAGAGGATCCCGAGTCCCAGAAACGCGGCGGCGGCGAAAACGACGCTAAGCCAGAGCGCCCCGGGCCTCGAGATCAGGCCCTGGGCCAAGCCGATTGCGGCGACCGCCGCGACCAGCTCGTTCGGGATCCGCCTGTCTCTCACGTCCATTCCGGCGGAGATGGCGAGCACAACCAAGGTGGCGAGCCAAGACGCCATTTGAATGGGAAGATAAAAGCCCATTCCGAGCCACTCCAGTCTTGCTACGCCGCCTGCTGGTAAAACCGCTCCTTCCGGTGGTCAGCCGCTCGGTCACAACCCTTAATCAGGAGGCACTGAAGTGCAGTTGAAATGCTTCGTGAAAACTACCGCCAGCTCGGATCCGACAATTGTCACGGAAGCAATGATAAAAACGGCAATCAGCGCGGCGATCAGCCCATATTCGATCGCGGTGACCCCGCTTTCGGACTCGACCGACAGCCAGCGCGCCACCCTCTTGCTGCGAGCGCGCATGCCAGCGAACATCCCATCCTCAAAGGCAACGGGAACCAAAGTTTTATGTATCGTACGCATTTTAGTCTCCTTATTCTTTATTCTTTATTCTTTATTCTTTATTCTTTTATCGCGACCACAGGGCCCCCCTTGGATAAAGGGCGCCCTATGGGCGCATGACCGAAAATTGAGTTGTTTGAATCGCGGCTCTCTAACATTATCACTCAATATATAGACAGTCTCATCAGCTTGATTATCGCTATTTGCCGCAGAGACGCTTGAAATATCACAGAACGTTACAACAACAACCTTTCAATAATTCTTCAGCATCTTTTATATAAACCCTAGGGCGGTCGGTCCCGGGTTGTTCGCAATACTATGAACATAATCAATTAACGCCCGTTCACAATTGCGACATTTTGTCGCACCGATTCAAATTCCCGGGCTCCGTCAGTATTCAGCCCGACCAATGCGAACATGATGTCAGCATCGAGCGCAGTCTCGGAACCCCATGACAGCCCGTCAGCCTGGCGGCGCGGGCGATTGTCGGGCGTGCCGCCATTCCGATCCGGCAGCAGCTTCTTGGCGAGATGGTCCGGAAGCTTCGCTCTGGATCGACCATCCGCCAAAGCCTCGGGAAGCGGGGGCCTTTTGGCGCGATGCGACGACGTCACCAGACGCCAGGGATGAGACGCGCGGTGCGTTGCTCGTACGCCGCATATTCCGGAAAGGCTTTTAGAAGGATCTTTTCCTCCAACTGCATCCGCCGGATCTGCAGGCTCACGTGCAGCGCCAGGAAAGGCAGCGCCGCGAACCAGGCATATTGCAACAGGACGCCAACAATCGCTGCCTCCTCGAGGAGGTACAGCGGATGTCGGACAATGCCATAGGGGCCGCTGGTGACGAGTTTGCGCGCCTGGGGCAACAGGCTGAACGACCGGCCCAGGTACAGCAGCGTATAGACCGTCAGCGTTCCGCTGACGAGGAGGATCGCCGCCGACGCCACGGCGAGCGAGGGGAGTTCCGGACCTCGCGGCAGCAAGGGAATGAGCCACGCGCCATATGTGCCGGCGAAGGTGATTAGGACCGGGGCCAACCCCCTGGCCCGGTTGATCGGCTCAGGCCGGAGAGTGATTATACAAAAAACTACTGCATAAAAAGCAAAGAGGCATCCTCGAGAAAGCAGAGCCGGCCATGCGTCGCCCAAGCTGGTCCGGCCGGCCTCGATGTCCGCAATGGAGCCTTCAACCGTGCTGAACGAGGCTGCGAGGAGGAGAAGAAACCAGACGGCGGCCAATACCCGCAGGGTCGGCGCGCGGGCCTTTGTGGAGGCAAGCCGGGCGACCCAGCCCGCCGCCGGGGATGGTCCCGAAAGACGCCGGGTCGCCAACACCCGCGATGACGAGGGACCGCTTGACTTCGGCGGGAGACATTTGAATTTGGTCGAAGGCAACTTCCGATCAGATGTCATGTTGCCCCCCGTTCGGCGACGCAAAACGCGCGACGACGGACAGTCACCGAGCAGAGCAAAAGATCGCGCAACCCAAGTCTCGCGGATGCGCAATCGCTCCCGCCACAATAATGAGCTAATAGTGCATCAATTGGGGTGCTGATTGAACTATGTCAACCCAAATTCACCCGGACGGAGGCGATCGGGTGAAGAAGTTCGTGACAAACGCGCAAAGTGCTGAATTTGTCGATTTCCGTTGATTCGATTGGCGGAAGGACGACGATGGACGCTTTTGAGGCGATGGCGGCGGCGGGTTTTGAGACGACGGTTTTCCTGGATCGTTTCAAGGATATGCCCGACCGTCGGCAGCCTGGAAAGGTGGCCTATCGGCTCGACGAGATCCTGCTCTTGTCGCTGCTGGCGGTTCCGGCCGGCGCGAAGGGTTTCTCCGACATCGCGCGTTTCGGCCAGAAGAAGCTCGCCCTGCTGCGGCGATTCCTTCCGTTCGTCAACGGCACGCCGAGCCACGCTCGACGCTGAGGCGTTCCGGCGGTGCTTCGTGGCTTGGGTCGGCGTCCGGCAGACGGTGGGCCCGGCGGACTCGATATTGATCTATTTGCGGGCCGAGCAGGAGCGGCGGTTGAGAAGCGTCGGCTTGGCGCCCGAGCGGCGCAAGTCAACGCGGCGCGCGAAGCCGGCGCGCCTGCGCGGCGTCGGCGCCGCGGCGTTTGCCGACGATCTCTCTCTCGCGTCGCGGTCGCGCTCGAAACCCTCGCCTCCAAGCGTCTTGCGCGCCGTCCCGCCCAGGAAGGATCCAATGGCGGGAACGATGTCGTTGAGGCGGTCTATCCGCTCGGCTAGAAGGCCCGGCATGACGCCGATCATCGACGCCGCGCGCCGCCGTGTCTCCCTTAGTCCGCGTGATTCGGAATTCTTCGACGATCCCTATCGCGCATATGGCGCGATTCAGGCCGAGGCCCCGGTTTTCTTTTGGGAGGATTATGGCTTCTGGTGCTTCGCCCGTTACGCGGATGTCTCGGCGCTGCTGCGCGACCGCCGGTTCGGACGGCAGATTCTGCATGTCATGAGTCGCAAAGCGCTTGGCTGGGCGGAGCCCTCGCCCCACCTCGCCCCCTTCGATGCGATCGAACGCTGCTCGCTTCTAGAGCTGGAGCCGCCCCATCACACAAGGCTCCGCAATCTCGTCAATCGCGCTTTCGTCTCGCGACAGATCGAAAAGCTCGGGCCCCGCATCGCAGCCCTGGCGCGCGAACGGGTGGACGCCTTCTCGCGACCAGGCTCGGCAGACCTGATCGCCGAGTTCGCGGCGCCCATCCCTGTAGCCGTCATCGCCGATCTTCTCGGCGTGCCGCAAGAGATGGCGCCCCAACTTCTCGACTGGTCGCACCGCATGGTCGCGATGTATCAATTCGGCGTCACGCGCGCGGTCGAGGAGAGCGCGGCCGAGGCTTCGCAAGCGTTCGCCGACTTCATTCGCGGTTACGCTCGCGCGCGGCGCGCGGATTTTCGGGACGATCTCATCAGCCAGCTTCTGATCGCGGAAAGCGACGACGGGAGGCTGAGCGAGGACGAGCTGGTCTCGACCGCGATTCTGCTGCTCAACGCAGGACACGAGGCGACTGTCAACGCGATCGGCAACGCCGTGAAGACGTTGCTGGAACTTGGCGTCGATGGCGACCGCGCCTTCGCGACCGCAGAGAGCACCGCTGCGACCGTTGAGGAATTGCTGCGTCTCGACCCGCCGCTGCATCTGTTCACCCGCTATGCGCTCGAAGATGTCGAATATGCCGGGGTCAGCCTAAGGAAGGGCCAGAAGGTCGGCCTGTTGCTCGGCGCCGCCAATCGCGATCCCGCGCGCTTTGCGCGGCCCGACGCCTTCGAACCCGGCAGGGCGCCCAATCCGATTGTCAGCTTTGGCGCCGGAATCCACTTCTGCGTTGGCGCGCCGCTGGCGAGGCTCGAAATGGCGACAGCGCTGCCGATCCTTTTTGAGCGTCTGCCCGGATTGCGGCTCGCTGGGCCGCCGCGGGTCCGCGACGCCTTTCACTTTCGCGGCCTTGAGGCGCTGAGGGTGGAATGGCGGCGATAGAACTTCAGGCGGGCCGGGGCTTTCGCCACCTTCTCGGCGCCATCCAATGCATTTTCGTCGATGGGAGGTTTGCGGCGCGGGCCGCGGAGGCTATAGGCATGGACGCGGATGCGCGCTGACGGCGCCGAGCTCGCCTTGGGCCCCGAAAGCGAACCGCGACACGTCAGCGATGGATGAGAGAGGCAGTGCGAGCCGGTAATGGTGTTTTCCTCGATCACGTTCCTGTTTTATTTCCTGCCCATATTCATCGCGAGTTACTTTCTAACTCCGACAATTCTCGGCAAGAATATTGTTACGCTGGCGTTCTCTCTCGTCTTCTATGCGTGGGGTGAACCGAGACATCTGCCGATCCTTCTCTTCTCCATCTTATTTAATTACGTTTCCGCCATCCTGATCGATGGCAACACCGGAAAGACGCGCAAACTTGCGCTCGCCGTCGCGGTGACGGGGAATCTGTTGGTTCTCGGAGTGTTCAAATACGCCAATTTCGTCACCGCCAATTTCAACTCGCTGCTTGCCCCGTTCGGGCACAGCGTCTGGGAAACCAAGATCGAACTTCCGCTTGGGATCTCGTTTTTCACCTTCCACTGCCTATCTTACATCATAGACGTGTATAGAAGGCGATTCAAGGCCAATCGCAATCCGATCGATGTCGCCCTGTATATTTCGCTTTTTCCCCAACTCGTCGCCGGACCAATCGTTCGCTACAAGACGGTCGCCCGTCAGCTCGACGCACGAAGGCTATCGCTATCCCACGCTTCAGTCGGCGCTCGCATTTTCATCGTTGGCCTGGCGCAAAAGGTGCTGGTCGCCGACGTGGTCGCCCCCTTGGCCCAAGTCGCGTTCGATCATGTCCCCCATCGCTCGATGATCGAGGCGTGGATCGGGCTCGCGGCCTATTCGATCCAGATATATTTCGATTTCGCCGGCTATTCGAACATGGCGATCGGAATGGGCATCGTCCTCGGCTTTACGTTCCCCCGCAATTTCCGATTGCCGTACACGTCGCTGTCGATCACGGAATTCTGGCGCCGTTGGCACATGTCGCTGTCGTCCTGGCTACGCGACTATCTCTACATTCCGCTCGGCGGCAACCGCGGAAGCAATATTCAGACCTACCGCAATCTCGTCATGGTGTTCCTGTTATGCGGGCTGTGGCACGGCGCGAACTGGACCTTCGTCTTATGGGGCGTGTGGCACGGCGCTTTTCTCGTTGTCGAAAGACTTGGCTTGCGGTCACTTCTCGCCCGGATCCCCGCTTGGGCGCGTTGGCTTTACGCGCTCCTCGCCGTCATGGGCGGTTGGGTGTTGTTTCGCGCCGCTGACCTCACCAGCGCGCTCGGTTATTTTGCGAGTCTGGTGGGACGAAACGGCGTGACCGAAATCAGCTTCGACATGCACGACGCGCTGAGCGAACGTGCGCTAGCGACCCTCGTCATCAGTTGCGGGCTCGCGGTGCTGCCACGATGGCTCCCCCGATGGTCGCCACCGCTCGTCCTGCGCGCCGCGGCCGACACCGGCGTAACCTTCGCGCTGCTGATCTTTTCGATGGTGACCGTCGCGGCCGGCGCCTATAGCCCGTTTCTCTATTTCAAATTCTGACGGGACATGCTGTTTCGCTACCGACGATATTTCGCCCTGTTAGGGTTCCTGCTGCTGGCGACGCCGCTGCTCGCCGGAATTATTGCGCCCGACGGCCCGGCTTCGATCATCAATCGGGAGGGGCGTCGGCCGGCTCCAGCGCCCGCGCGACCTCAGAGCTTGGAAGGATTGATGGCGCTTCCCGGCCAGGTCGACGCTTATCTCGCGGATCGTTTTGGGTTGCGCGGAAAGATGATCCGGCTGCACAAAGATCTGACCAAACCCCTGCTGGCCAGAGGGAACACGGCCGTTCTCATTGGCCGCGACGGACGCATGTTTTATCAGGGCGACAAGATGTTGCGTCAAAGCGCCGGGCTCGTGCTGCGCGACGAAAAGGTGACCGAGGTCGCCGATCTGATCGCGCAGATGGCGACCGAACTCAAACGGAGGGGCGTCAAATTTCTTGTCGCCGTGCCGCCGAATTCTTCCACCATTTACCAGGACGATCTTCCGATCTGGGCGCAGAGACACGGCAGGACCACCGAGTACGACCTGCTTCTTGAGGATCTTGCTAAGCGCGGCGTCAAGGCGATCGATTTGAGGCCAGCGCTGATGGCGGCCCGGTCCGGGGGGAATGTGTTCCTAATGCACGACACCCATTGGACCTACCGCGGCGCGCTCGCCGCCTTCAACGCCATTGTCGAGGCCGACGGCCACCCGGACTGGAGGCTCGACCCGCAGACCGCGCTGGCGCCGCCGACCACTCGCAGGGGCGGCGATCTCGCCCGCATGCTTGGCGTCGACGACAGGGCGATAGAGACCGTCCAGGGGTTGCGGTTGAAGTCGAAAGGAAAAGCGGAAGTCTTGTCGGGGGGAGCGACACCCGAATATGCCCTCGACTCCGACAAGCCTGCGCCGACGGTTCTGGTGTTGGGGGACTCCTTCACCGAAAGTTACTTTGCCCCGATGCTGTCGCAGAACGCCGGACGGACCATCTGGCTGCACTATCGGCATTGCGCGTTCGATTGGAATTGGATCGACAAGCTTCGCCCGGATGAAGTCTGGTGGATGCCGACCGAGCGCGGACTTTACTGCGAGCCGGGCGCGAGGCCGCTCAACTTCGTCGACCGCAGCGCGAGGTTGCGCTAACGTGCGCCAGCAGTTCTGGTCTCCGGCGCCGGCGCCTGGACCGGGCGGCGACAACCGCCTCTTTCCGGTCGCGGACTGAACCGGCATGCTGCGCCGTTATCGTCGTTGGTTCGCCGCGCTGAGCTTTCTCCTGCTCGCGACGCCGTTGGTCTGGGGGATGATCCTGCCAGACAGCCCGGAACTGGTCTTCAAGGAGGGGCGTAGGCTGGCGCCGGCGCCGTCCGCACCCGAGAGCTTGACGGATTGGCTCGCGCTGCCCGGGCAGATCGACGCGTTTCTGAAGGACCGCTTCGGCCTGCGGCATGCGATGATCAAACTGCACAGGGATTTGACCCATCCAGTGTTCTTTAAGGGCAACCCGTACATCTTGACCGGTCGCGACGGACGCTTGTTCTACCTGGGCGACGAGATGGTGCGTCAGAGCGCGGGGCTCGTTCTGCGCGACGAGAGAGTGGGTGAGACGGCCGCCATGCTCGTCTCGATGCGCGACGCGCTCGCGAAGCGCGGAATCGGGTTTCTGGTGACGGTGCCGCCGAATTCGTCGACCATCTACCAGGACGATCTTCCAGTCTGGGCGCAGAACAATGGAAAAAAGACGGAGTACGATCTCCTGCTCCAGGATCTGGCCGCGCACGGTGTCAAGACGGTCGACCTGCGACCGGTGATGAAAGCGGTGCGATCAGAGGGCGAAGCCTATCTCATGTATGACGCGCACTGGACCCCGCGCGGCGCACTGGCCGGATTCGATGCCGTCGTCGAGGCGGACGGCCACCCCGAATGGCGCCTCGATCCCGCGACATCGATCGGGCCGCCCGAGAAGCGCAAGGGCGGCGATGTGGCGCGCATTCTCGGCGTCCAGGACGACGTCAGCGAGGAAGCGGAAACGTTGACGATCGCTCAAATCGGAACCGACAGGGCCCTGTCGAAGGGGGTGATGCCGGACCATGTCGTCACCACCGGGAAGCCCGGCCCGACGATCATGGTGATCGGCGATTCGTTCACCGCAGGCTACTTCCCGCTGATGCTCTCCCAGCATGTCGGGCGCGCCATATGGCTGCATCATCATCGTTGCGGGTTCGATTGGAAGTGGATTGACAAATTTCATCCGGATGAAGTCTGGTGGGCGCCGACGGAGCGTTTCTTGATTTGCGACCCGGGCGCTCGTCCGATCGGTTTCAAAGGATGAAGCGAGTCAGATCTGGTCCGAATCTGTTAGTTGATCTGACCTACCGTTCGCTTTTTGAGTGCGTCGGCCGCGGCGCAGGCGGGGCATTGATGATGATTCCGTCGCCGATCGCTGTCTTGGCCGGCCGCGATTGTCCGATTGCGCATATCCAGTCGTAATCGGACATGCTGCTGCGATATCGTCGGTTTTTCGCCGTTCTGGCGTTTCTGCTCCTCGCCACGCCGCTCACTGTCGGAATTGTGCGGCCTGACGGTCCGGCTGCGATCCTGAAGGAAGGACGTAGACTCGCGCCGGCGCCGCGGATTCCCGTCACGCGCGGGGACTGGCTTGCGCTGCCGGGGCGCACCGACGACTTCCTGAAGGATCATTTCGGGCTGCGGCAGGCAATGATCCGCGCGCACAAGGATCTGACCAAGCCCTTGCTCGGCCTGGGTAACGACTCGGTCCTCGTCGGCCGCGACGGACGAATGTTCTATCTCGGCGAGGACATGGTGCGCCAGAGCGCCGGACTGGTTCTGCGCGACCAGGCGATTTCAGATACGACGGCGTTGCTTGCCCGGATCAAGGCGGCTCTGGCGCGCCGCGGGACCCGATTTCTCGTCGCTGTGCCGCCGAATTCGGCGACGATTTATCAGGCCGATCTCCCTGACTGGGCGCAGAATCGCGGAAAGCTGACCGAATATGACCTGTTCCTCCATCAACTCGCCGCGCTCGGCGTTCCCACCGTCGACCTGCGACCGGCGATGCGAGCGGCGCGAGCGCAAGGCCCCGCGTATTTCATGCATGACTCTCATTGGACCGCACGGGGCGCGCTGGCGGGGTTCAACGCCATCGTGGAAGCCGACTCCCATCCCGACTGGAGACTTGATCCCAAATCCGCGCTCGGGCCGTTGACCACGCGCAAGGGCGGCGATCTGGCGCGGCTGCTCGGCGTCGAAGACAATGTGACCGAGCAGAGCGAAAACCTGACCCTGCCCTCGGGGACGAAGGAGCTCCTGACTTCGGACCCTTTCGGCGACTACGTGGAGACCTCGGACAGGCCTGGCCCCACGATCATGATCATTGGGGATTCGTTCACCGGAGGCTATTTTGATCAAATGCTCCTCCAACACGCCGCCCGCGTCGTATGGCTGGAACGGCGCCATTGCGGTTTCGACTGGAAGGCGATCGACAAATATCGCCCGAACGAGGTGTGGTGGATGCCGACGGAGCGCTTTCTGATCTGCGGGCCGGGAGTCAGCCCGGTCGACTTTACCGGGTAGAGCGCCGCGCTTCCTTCGGGTCGCGGTCCATCGGCTCGGCCAGCGCCGCGGGCGGCAAGTAAGGGGGAACAAGGAATGGATGAAGGGTGTCAGTCCAGGGCTCGCGCCGCACTGGTTCTCGGCGGCGCTCGCTCGGGCAAAAGCGCCTACGCGCAGGACATGGCCGAGGCCGCCGCCTCCGAGCGGATTTATCTGGCGACCGCCTCGGCGGGGGACGCCGAAATGGCGGCGCGCATTGCGCGCCACCAGGCGAGCCGCGGCGCGGGCTGGACTACGCTGGAGGAACCGCTGGATCTCGCCAAGGCGCTGGCGCTCAGCGCACGCCCCGGTTGCATCATTCTTGTCGATTGCCTGACCCTGTGGCTCAGCAACCTGATGATCGCAGGTCGTGATCCCGAGGCCGAGATCGCCGGCCTGGCCGAGGCGATCGGCTCGCTCAGCGGCCCAGCGGTCTTAGTATCCAACGAGGTCGGAATGGGCGTTGTGCCCGAGCACAGACTCGGCCGCGATTTCCGCGACTGGCAGGGCAACGTCAATCGGGGGGTCGCCCGGGTCTGCGACGCGGTCGTCTGGGTCGCGGCCGGGCTTCCAGTCCTGCTGAAGCCGGGACCGCGACCGGCGCTACTTTTGGGATGAGACGGCTTCGCTTTTTCCACTAAAATGGCTGGCGACTCAGGCTAGTGCTGGATTAGGATTTATTTGGGCCGGGCGTTGGCTCCATGGCAAAGGCAAAGTTAACCCCTCCGTGACGGGACTTGGCGGAATGCTGCGTCTTTTCGAGCGCCAAGCGCCGGACCTTTCGGCGCGTTTCGACATTGCCCATGGCGGCGAAATCTATCGCGTCGCGTTGAGACGCGTCGCCACATCGCGCCGCTTCACCTTGCGGGTTCGGGCCGCGACCCGCGACGTTCTGTTGACCATGCCGGCGCGCTCTTCGCTCAAGGCCGCGCGGGAATTCGCCGAGCGCCACGCTGCCTGGATTGGCGTGAGGCTCGCGAGGCTTCCTCCTCCAGTCGCCTTCGAGCCGCGCGCGACCGCTCCGCTGCGCGGCGTCGATCATCGCATCGTTCATCGGCCAGGCCAGCGCGGAGTCGTCTGGGTGGAAAGGGGCGAGCGCGGGCCGCTGATCTGCGTCTCCGGGGAGCGGCCGCATGTGCCGCGCCGAGTCGCCGACTTTTTGAAGCGCGAGGCGCGCAAGGATATCGAGGCCGCGGTCGCGCGCCACGCCAAGCAGCTCGGCGTGACGCCGAAGCGCATCGTCCTGCGCGATACGGTCAGCCGCTGGGGCTCATGCTCGTCGACGGGCGGGCTCAATTTCTCATGGCGTCTGATTCTCGCGCCGCCGTTCGTGCTCGACTATCTCGCTGCGCACGAAGTCGCGCATATCAAGCATATGAATCACTCGCCGCTTTATTGGAAACTCGTGCGCCGGGCGTTCCCCGAAACAGATCGCGCCGAGACATGGCTCAAGATCCATGGCGCGAACTTGCACCGCTTCGGGGCGGCGTCGGAGTAAAGTCCGCCACGCCCAGGCGATTGATGGGTTTCTCCCCGGCGCGTTTCAGAGCGCTCAGACCAACCGCCCCAGCGCGTCGATCATGAGCTGCAGATCCTGCGGACGCGACAGTCTGTGATCGCCGTCCTTGATCAGCGTCAGGGTCGCGGGATCGCCGCCGAGCCGCTCCATCAGCGCGAGCGCGTGGTCGTAGGGCACGTCCTCGTCGCGCATGCCTTGCAGGACGACCACGGGGCAATGGGTGCGGATCATGCCGCCGAGGAGCAGGTGGCTGCGACCGTCCTCTATCAGCGCGCGAGTGAAACAATCCGGCTCCTCGGAATAGGCCGAGGGCCGGCGCCATGCGCCATCTTCCATGATCGCGCGCCGCGCATCCGGAGACGCCCGCTCCCAGATGAGCGCCTCGGTGAAGTCGACCGCGGGCGCGATGAGGATGAGCCCAGCGAGCCGATTTGCCTCGCCAGCCCCATTGAGCGCGCGCGCGGCGAGCAACGCGAGATAACCGCCCATCGACGAGCCGACAATCACTTGTGGACCCACGCTCTCGGCTCGCACAATCGCAAGCGTCTCCTCGAGCCAGCGCGAAATCGTGCCGTCTTCGATTCGCCCGTCGGACCCGCCGTGGCCTGAATAGTCGAAGCGCAGGAGTCCGAGGCCCCGCTGCGCGGCCGCAGCATCGAGCGCGCTCGCCTTGGTCGAATTCATGTCGGAGCGAAAACCGCACAGCCAAATGAGCCCCGGCGCCCCGGTTCGCGCTGGCGCGCGGCGGCGAAAGGCGATACGCCGTTGATTCGGGGGATTCCCCACGATGAAATTCTGCGGCTGCACGTTCGACAAAATCAGTTCGCCCCAATGATGCGTCCCACCGATCGCGCTCTGACCAGCGGCAGCTTCGACGCAAGCGACGTCGACGGCTTGGCTGGGCTTGCGGCCGCTGTCAATCGGGCCTTCGTTGCGACGCCTCTCTCTTCGCTGCGAATTCGCGCGTGAACGTCGATCCGCTTTCCCCCTTTGGACGCGGGACGAACGCCCCGCTCGCGGGCCGCACGATCCTCCAGATCGTACCCCCCCTTGCCGCCGGCGGCGACGAGCGCTCGACGCTCGCGGTCGCCGAGGCCCTGGTCGAAGCCGGCGCACGCGCGCTCGTGGCCTCTGATCCTGGCCAACTGGCGAGCGAGCTGCACGCGGTCGGGGGCCTCCATGTCCCCTTTCCGGCGGCGACGAAGAATCCACTCGCCTTGTCGCTCAACGTGCGGCGTCTGACGCGAATCATGGAATCCGAACGGGTTGAACTCGTGCATGCGCGCTCGCGAGCGGCGGCGTGGACGGCGCTCGGGGCCTGCCGCAAATTGAAGCGCGCGACAGTGACCTCTTTCGTGGGCGCGGGCGCGGGCTCATCCAGGCGCACGAGTTTCGAATCGGCCGTCGCGGACGGCGATCTCGTCATCGCGCCATCGCAATACGCGGCTGACCGCGCGGCCGAGATCTTCCCCGCCGCGTGGACGCGGCTCAGGGTGGTGCGGCCGGGAATCGACCTCTCTCGACTTGGCCGAGAAAGCGTCGGCCGCGAACGCGTGACCAAGGTTCGCGAGGCCTGGGGCGCTGAGGCGCATGTGCGGGTCGTGCTGGCGCCCGCCCGGCTCGCTGCTGGCCGAGGTCAGAGAACGCTGATCGAGGCGGCCGCGCTGATCAAGGGCCGTGGCGTCGATGACGTCCGTTTCGTGATTGCGGGCGACGGGGCCAAACCCGCCTTTGCCCGCGAGCTGGATGCGCTCGCCGCCGAGCGCGGCGTCGCTTCGCTGATTGCGCGGACCGGGGCCCCGAGCGATCTGCAGGCGGCGTTCATCGGCGCGACCGTGGTCGTCTTTCCGGCGACCGAAAGCGAAGGCGTGACCCGCACGATCATCGAAGCCGCCGCGATGGGGGCCCTGACAATCGTTTCCGACGTCGGCCCGGCGCGCGAAATCATCGCCGCGCCGCCTTACGCCGCAACCGCCGCGCGCACCGGTTGGCTGGTTCCTCCTAACGACGCGACCGCGCTGGCCGAAGCGATCGAAGCCGCGTTCACACTGGGCGCGTCGGCGCGCGAAGCGGCCCGGCGCCGCGCGCACGCGCATGTCGCCCAACACTATTCGATCGAAAGCATGACTCGGGACACTCTGAGCGTCTACGCTGAGGCTCTCGGCCGGTGATCCGGCCGGGCGGCCGCTGAGCGCGCGACCTAAGCACGGCCGCAGGTTGCGTTATCCGGGCGGCGCCAAAAAATGTTCCAAGAAAAACCAGGCCGACCGACTGACTTCCGCCCTCGGCGGCGGTGCTGTTTGCGGGGCTCGCGTGCGTGATGGCGCGGACCGGCGACCGCTTCCGGCCGCATGTAGAGGCGCAATGGCCCGAAGCGCTTCTGAGGCAGCTCGATGGGGCGTCACTTCTGTAAGCGATCCAATGTTTTCAATCGCTTGGGCGCCATTCAGGGCCAATTCGTGGACCGCTTGCTCTCGCGAGACCCGTGAGCTGCGATTGCCCCCGGATCATCCCCCAAAGAAGGGGATAGGGACCGTGAGCCGGACTGGGCTTTGCTTAAGACGTCCCGGCATGGGCGTCCGCTTGGAACCGATCCCGGTTTCGAATCCGATCGGGCGAGGCGCCAGCCCCAAACCATGCCGACTGCTTAAGACTTCGCGCCCTTCGCCGTTTTTGAGCGTGTCAAATCGCCCGCGTGAGGGCTTGAAAGCGGCCGCTGCCCTCGGCGCGCCAGGCGCGCTTCGATCCAGCGACAAGGAAGACCATAACGCGGCTTCTGATTTTCTCAAAGCGATTTTTGAAAAAACAAAAGACGGCTGCGCTCTGGAAAATTGCGTGTATCAGCGATTTCCCCTGGATCGCTCTGCCGACGCCCGTCAGACAGCTCTATTTCAATCGAGGGCGCTGCGCCTAAGCACGGCTTCGTTGGCAAGCCAACGAAGCCGTGCCTGGAGTCCCTTGAGGAAGCAGGACTTATATCGGCAAACCAGTGTCCGCTTTTCCGAAATCCTGCCTATGCGGCCTTGATGAACTCGCCGGTTCGCAAGTCGGTCAGCGCCTGGCGGATTTCCGCCTGGGTGTTCATCACGATCGGCCCGTGCCAGGCGATCGGCTCGCGCAAGGGCCTTCCGGAGACGAGCAGGAAGCGCACGCCCTCATCGCCCGCCTGGACGCTGATCTCGTCGCCCGAGCCGAACACGACGAGCGAGCGATTTCCCACGGCGTCGCGCACCAGAACGTCCTCGCCGCCGACCTCGGCCTCGCGCAATACGCCAAAGGGCTCAGAGGCGTCGGCGAAACTGGCCGACCCTTCGAAGATATAGGCGAAGGCCTGGCGGAAATCCTCGACCTTGAGGCGCTTGCGCTTGCCCGGCGGCACGAACACGTCGAGATAGCGCGGCTCGGCGGCGACGCCGTCGACCGGCCCGCTTTTGCCCCAGAACTCACCGCAGATCACCCGCACCCGCGTGCCGTCGTCGTCGACCACCTCGGGGATGGCCGCCGCGGGCACGTCCTGGTAGCGCGGACTCGTCATCTTCAGACGGGAAGGCAGATTGGCCCAGAGCTGGAAGCCGTGCATCCGGCCCTTCGCGTCGCCGGTCGGCATTTCCTGATGCATGATCCCGCTGCCGGCGGTCATCCACTGCACGTCGCCGGCGCCGAGCTTGCCGCGATTGCCCAGGCTGTCGCCGTGATCGACGCTGCCGGCCAGCACGTAGGTGATGGTCTCGATGCCGCGATGCGGATGCCAGGGGAATCCCGCCTGATAGTCTTCGGGCCGATCGCCGCGGAAATCGTCCATCATCAGGAACGGATCGAAGTCGGACGTGTCGCCGAAGCCGAAGGCGCGGCGCAGTCTTACGCCCGCGCCCTCCATGGTCGGCCGGGATTGGGCGACGCTCTTGACGGGTCGGATGGACATGGAAAGCCCCCAGGTTGAAATACAATGGCTGCGGCTACCGAAATACTGCCGCCGTCGCCTGATCCAGGAACGACGAAGCTCAACAAGTTCTTTGGCCGGACGCCGCGTTGATCACGAAGATAGGAATAGGCGGCGCCCGCCGCAAGTCTATCAGTCGGACTGAACGTTCGTATCAGTCCGGGTGATCATGAGTTGACCTCGGCCTTCCGCCTACCAACGTTGAAGCGGCCGCCCCCGCGGCGGCGGCGCGCTCAAGCGCCGCCTGAATCTCCGCGCCTTGCAGTCGCGCGGCGAGAAATGCGGCGACAAAGGCGTCGCCGGCGCCGGTGGTGTCGATCGCTTCGACGCTCGGCGCTTTCGTCCGCCAGCGCCGCGAGCCTTCCGCCGCCTCTGAGCCGAAGGCGCCGCGCTTGACGATGACGAGCGGATAACGCGCGGCGAGAAAGGCGCATTGGGTCTGCGGGTCGTCCGAGTCGGCGAGAACCGCAGCCTCCTCTTCGTTCGGGAACAGGATCGCCGCGCCCCGCGTCCATTTGAAAAAGCTTTCCGGCCCGACCTCGCGCAAAAACTCCGCCGACGCCGGGTCGACGCTGATCGGCTTTCTTCCTGCGCGGCGCATGACGTGGCGCACCGCCGCGCGGGGCGAGGGGGCGAAGAAGGAATAGCCGGAGAGGTGGATCATCGAGGCGCGGGCGATCAGCGCGTCGGGAATATCGCTCGCCGACAGCGCCTCGTTGGCGCCGCGGTCGGTGAAGAAGCTGCGTTCGCCATTTGGGTCGACGAGCGCGACCAGCCGGCCGGTCGGGCGATGCGGGTCGCCGACAAGCCGCGGCAGGACGCCGATCCCGATCAGCCGCGCCGTCTCACGGCCGACGTCCGCCGCGCCGACCCGGGCGACGAAATCGACATCGACCCCGAAGGAGGCGAGCCACGCCGCCTGATTGGCCGCCGACCCGCCCGGCTCGAACGCGATCGACGCCCGCCGGTCCGACCCGCGCGCGAGCGGCCCCTCAGGGCGGACGATGACGTCCGTCATCACGTCGCCGATGACGAGGACGCGGGGGGACGAACCGCGCGGCGCTGATCCTCCGGAGGTCGACATCTCTAGCCTACTCCCGCGTTCGAGATCGGGCTCGGATGTTTGCCGGCCGCCGGCGCATCGTCGGCAGGGTCACGTCATCGGCTGCAGCGCTTCGCTCACCGCGGACGGGTTGCGCCCGATCACCACCAGGTAAGCGCGGGCGGCGGCGTCGGGCTCCTTGCGTCCCTGCTCCCAGTCCCGCAACGTGCCGAGCGGGATCCGAAACCGCGCCGCGAATTCTTCCTGCGACAAGCCGAGCGCGCGGCGGATGACCTTCACCTGCGGCGACCGCTTCATATGCTTGGGCCGTTCCGGCGTCAGCGGCCGGGCGTCCGGATCGGCAAGCGCCGCGGCATGGATGTCCTCGTCGGTCATCGAACTTGACGCCGTGACGGGCGAAGTTCGCGGCGGCTTTCGCGTCATCCCATTGGAAACGTCCGTCACTCATCCATATACGGCTTAGCCGTAGTACGGTCAAGGGTCAAGCGTCGCCGTGGTTCGCCCGTCGCAGCCGGCAAGGGGCGAGCTCCACGCTCCGGCCCTTAAAGCCGCGCCAGCTCGACCGCCGTCTGCGCGGCGAGCATCGCGTTGTTCTCGATCAGCGCGATGTTGGCCTCGAGGCTGCGTCCTCCGGTCAGCTCGACGACGCGCTTCAACAGGAACGGCGTCGCTTCCTTCTTGGCGACGCCCTGCTCCTTGGCCTGCGCCACCGCCTCGACGATCCTCTCTTCGATCGCGCGCTCCTCCATCGCGAAGCTTTCGGGGATCGGATTGGCGATCAAAAGGCCGCCCGGGCCAATGTCGCGCTGCAGGCGGATCATGCGGGCGAGATCGCGCAGCCCGTCGCAACGGTGCTCCAGCCTGAAGCCGGACGAGCGGGCGTAGAAGGCGGGGAACTCGTCGCAGCGGTAGCCGACGATCGCGACCCCCTGCGTCTCCAGGAATTCGAGGGTCTTCTCGATGTCGAGGATCGACTTGGCGCCGGCCGAGACGACGGCGACGCGGGTGCGGGCGAGCTCCACCAGATCGGCGGAAATGTCGAACGTCTCCTCGGCCCCGCGGTGGACTCCGCCGATGCCGCCGGTGGCGAAGATTTCGATTCCGGCCAGCTCGGCCACGAACATCGTCGCCGCGACCGTGGTGCCGGCCGAGCCTTTGCGCGCCGCGACCAGGGCCAGATCGCGCCGCGAGGCCTTGACGACGCCGCCGGAGAGCTGGCCGAGGCGCTCGATCTCGGTTTTATCGAGGCCGACTTTGAGTACGCCGTCGATAACGGCGATCGTCGCCGGGACCGCGCCCATCGCGCGAACCGCCTCCTCGACTCCGCGCGCGGTTTCGACATTGCGCGGGTAGGGCATGCCGTGGGTGAGAATCGTCGATTCGAGCGCCACCAGCGGCTTGCGGCCAGCGCGCGCGCTGGCGACCTCGGGCGAGAATTTGATCAGATCGGCGGCGCTCATCGCTGAACTCCTTTCGCGAACGGCCGCGACCAGCGGAAGACTTGATTATCGGCAATCGGCGGCTGACGATCAATGGCGTCTCGCGATTTGAAGTCGGCGACGATTGCGTTAACTTGGCCAAAGCTGCGGCCGACGTTCCGGCGAGTTTTTAGGGCGCGCGCCAGAGGTTCAGGAATTCTTGGGAACCCACACCAAGGACGAGAAGCCGTCGGGCGCTCCCCCGCCTCCGTCCGATCTCGCGGCCGCCGTCAGGCGCGCGCGGGTCGAAAACGCCGAGCGAGCCGAGGCGATCACCGATCTCAACGAGATCGAGCGCGCCCGTCTGGCTTTGCTCGAAAGCGCGCTGAAGCCGGTGGTCGGCGAGGCGCCGCCGGGGGTCGATCTGTTCGATCTGGCGCTGGCGCCGGGCGACCATCCGCGCCTCTTCATCGACATGATCGCCTTCGTCGACATGGCGCACGACCGACGCACCTATCGTTTCTATCAGGATACGCGGCACGGCAGGGTGCTGATCGCGGAAAGCCCGTCGATTGACAAGATCGCGGCCGCGGTCACCAATTATGTCGCGCGCCGGCTGGTCGAGCGCGAGCGGGCGCTCGCCACGGCCGATCCGGGCGACCGGCAGACGCAGGCCGGCCCCGCCAGGGGTCCGCGGGCCTGGTCGATTGCGAATGGCGCGGAGCGCTCGCCGACGCGGGTCGAGGACGAGACGACTGCGTCCGCCCCCGGCGCCGCGGCGCCGAAGGGCCGTCCGAAGCGCCGTCTGGCCGCCAGGCTCGGCGACGCGCTCAGCTTCGTCCTGATGACGCTCGGCTCGGTCACGCTGATCTTTCTCATCGCCCTTGGCTTCTATCTCGCATGGGCGCTGCGCCTGCGCGAACTCTGGGCTCACTGGTTTGCCGCGCCGCCGATCTGAAGCCGCCTTGATTTGCGCTTGATCGCGGATGACAATCCCTCGTGAACCGTCGACGCGGCGCTGCGCCGCCGCCCGGTTCAGGGGCCGACTCGGCGAGAGAGCATGACCAACGCCTTCTTTTCCGATCTTCTGGCCTCGATCGCCGATCGCGGGCGCTCGGTCCTTAAACTGACGCCGTGGCCGAAGGAGGCGGACGGCCGCGCCGGTTCTCTCGTCGCAATGGGCGGCGCTCTGCTGACGGGACGCGGCGAAGCCTCGGGGGTCGCGCTCGCGAGCGAATTTCTCCGCCGCTATCGGGCCCTCGACGCTTCGGACAAGATTGCGGTCTTTCGCGCGCTCGCGGAGGAATTCGGACCCGATCGCGAGCGGATGGGGGATGCGCTGGCGCGATGGGATTCGAACGGCGACAATGCGGCCGCGAGCGAAATTCACTACGCCTCCGAACCGCGACGGCAGGAACTGTTCCGCCGTCTCAATCGCTCGCCCGGCGGCACCGCCGCCCTGGTCGCCATGCGAGCCGAACTGCTCGAATTCACGCGCGAGGACGGCGATCTCGCCGTCGTCGATCGGGATTTCGTTCATCTGTTCGGGTCGTGGTTCAACCGCGGCTTTCTGGTTCTGCGCCGGATCGACTGGTCCTCGCCGGCGTCGGTCCTGGAAAAGATCATCCGCTACGAGGCCGTGCACCAAATCCGCGACTGGGACGATCTTCGCCGGCGCATCGATCCCGACGACCGCCGCTGCTACGCGTTCTTTCACCCCGCGCTCATCGACGAGCCGCTGATCTTCGTCGAAGTCGCGCTGACTCAAAGCGCGCCGGAGGCGATCGCCCCGCTGCTTGCAGAAAAGCGCTCCCGTCTCGCGAAAGAAAAGGCGCGGGTGGCGGCGTTCTATTCGATTTCCAACTGCCAGCAGGGCCTCGCCGGCGTCAATTTCGGCAATTTTCTCATCAAACAGGTGGTCGAGGAGATTAGGCGTGAGCTGCCGAGGATCGAGACCTTCGTCACGCTGTCGCCGGTTCCGGGCTTACGGTCCTGGCTGGAGGCATGCGAGGATCCGACTGTCGAATCCCTGGCGAGGGCGGCGCGCGAACTGGCTTCGGACCAGGGATGGCCGACGGCGCCGGAGACAGCCGCGCGGCTGCGCAAGGCGCTGGAGCCGCTGGCGGCTTATTTTCTGCTGAAAGCCAGGCGTCCGGATGGGCGGGTCGCCGATCCGGTCGCCCGCTTTCATCTCGGCAACGGCGCGCGGCTGGAGCGCATCAACTGGATGGGCGACCTTTCGCCAAAGGCGCTTGCCGAGTCCGGCGGCCTGATGGTCAATTATCTCTATGACTTGAACGAGATCGAGCGCAACCACGAGGCCTTCGCCAATCGGGGCGTCGTCGCCGCATCGAGCGCGGTGAAAAAGATGCTGCCGAGCGCGCGGGCGCGTTCCGCTGCGCCGGAGGAGCCCGTGGCGAGCGAACGAGGCTGAATGGCTCTCGAGGTTCGGCGGCGGTCTCAGCCGAGGAGCGATAAATTGAGTTGCGGAGGGCCGTCGTGTTGAGGCGGCAAGGCGGGAGGATGTCATGTACGCAGCCATTCGTCAGGTGAAGGCAAAGCCGGGAACCGCGGACGAACTCGCCGAGCGGATCAAGGGCGCCGTCCCCATCGTCAGCGGCGTGCCTGGGTTCATGGGCTACTACGTGATCTACGCGCCGGACGACACCGTGACCGCCATCAGCATCTTCAACACCGTCGCCGAGGCTGAGGAATCAAACCGGCGGGCGTTGGCCTGGATCGAAGACAATCTCGGACCGCTGGTCATCGGGTCGGCGACCGCGACCGCGGGGCCGGTGATCGTCCATTCGCTGCCCTGAGCCGGTCAATCGCGATCGGATAATTCTCCAGGAAGTCGAGGATCAGTTAGCATGTCTCAGCGCAAGGTCGTCGCGGGCCCCTGCGTCGGCGACGCCTGCGCCATAATCACCGTCGCCTCGCCGCCGTCGGCAAATCGAATGCCGGCTTGCGCGCAGGCCGCGATTCTCTGCGCGACGCCGAGCGGATCGCCTGCTGACACGGCCATGAGGACCGCCGCATGCGCCGCTTTCGCGCAAGCCGAGGGCGGCGCCGGCATCGGCTTTTGATCGGGAGGCGTGATGCTGCCGCCCGACCAGGCGGCGGCGAAGGCGAGCCAAGTCGTGGCCGCGCGTTGATCCGCGGCGTTGGCGACGGCGAGGGCGGCGTTGCGATGGTCTTCCTCCGGCGCGCGCACCCAGGCGTCGGCGGCGCGAAGGGCCCCGTCGTCGGCGCTTGCGCCCAGCATGGCGCGAACGCATTGGACCGACCACCATACCGCCTCCCTGCGCGGCAACAGATGGGCGAGGAAGACGATGGCGTCGGTCGGGCGAGGCGAGGCGAGAAGCGCACGCGCGTAGTCCAGCGGGGCCGAATCGTCCGCGGGCGGCGCCGCGGCGTAGCTCAAGTCCGGAAACGCCTCGAAAACGTTGCGCGCGGCGGCGAAGCGGATGCGCGAGGACATTCGCGGTTCCTCATACCAGCGGCATGACGCCGCCGACCGTGCCGGCTCCGATGTTGGCTATCGGAATCGTGACCGGCCCGACGAAAGTCGCCGGCCCATATGCGAAAAGCAGCATCGGGGTCATGGTCTGAATGCCCGAGGGTTGGACCATCAACTGCGAGGCCATCGTTCCGCTGATGGTCACGCCGCTCGCATCCATCCGGATTTGGGCCGCCGCCCCGCCGGGTCCGACGCTCAGCGTGATGCTCGACGCGTCCATCTTGATCTGGGTTCCCGCGCCGGCCGGGCCGACATTGATCGTCGCGGTCTGGAAGGCGTTGAGGGTGAAATTCCCGCCGCCCGTAGGCCCGCCGACATTGATGGTCTCGTCGCCGCCGACATTCTCGGTTTGGCTGCCGCCGATGTCGCGCTGCTCGTTGCGGAGGGCCTTGAACATCAGGTCCCTCTGCGAGCGAAGCTTGACGAATTCCTGGCCGGCTTTGTCCTCGAACAACAGCATGTGGTAACCTTCGGGGCTATTCGGGCTCGATAGGGTCAATATTCCCGAATGCGTCTTATTGTCTGGCAATTTCGTAGGCACTGTGTTGTTGCCGTTATAGACCGACCCAACGATGATCGGCCGGTCGGGGTCGCCGTTCTCGTATTCGACCATCACTTCGTCGCCGACGCGGGGAATGAATAAGACGCCGCGAACGGCGCCCGCCCAGAACTGGCCAACGCGCACCCGGCGCGACGGCGTTTTGCCGCCGCTGCGCGGGGCGTCCCAGTAGAATTCGACCAGCACGCGCCCCAGTTTGTCGACGTCGATTTCCTGATTGTCCCGGCTGACGACTTTGGCCGGCTGCGAACCGATGATCACCGGACGTCGCGTGCGCAGCGGCATGCGATAGGGAATCGAGCTGCGGGAAAGTTCGAAGGTCCCCGAATAGGAACCGTCGGAATCGCCGGCTGCGGCGCCGGCCGAGGCGTAGGCCTGATCGCCGTACCAATGGCTGCAGCGCAGGATCAGGTAGTTTTCGTCCTGCGGGTCTCCGTCGGTGGACGTTCTCTGGATCGTGAATCCCGGCGTCAGCGACGGTGCGTAACCGCCGGCGGTGCAGCGCTCCCCATGCCGCTCGGCGTCGAGCCTCACCTGCGTGAGCCGCTCGCCGAAATCCTTGTCGTCGTAACCGCCGGCATAGTCGTAAACAAAGCTCCCTTTGTCATAGGGGTAGGGAAACGACCGGTGGGCCAGAAGGTCTTTGTCGGGCTTGTTGTAATCGTAGTCGTTGAGCTGAAAGACGCCCGCCGCCATCCCCTGCATCCGGCTCCAGGTGTTGAGCTGCTGGATGTCGCGGCGGCCAACGGCGGTCGGCGGCAGATAGAGGATCGAGGCCGGCGCGGGCAGAGTTTCGTGGGTGGTCGAGTCGGCGAGCACCAGAGAGTGTTTGCTGGGGGAACTTCCGTCGCCCTTGTCGAATTTGAAGTAATAATAGATTCCATATTTCTCCATCAGGCGCAGAGCGAAATTGAGATCGGTTTCGCGGTACTGAACCGTGTATTCCAGCGTCGGGTATTCCTCCAACATCAGGTCGACGATCGGGCCGAAGGCACTGTCGCCTAGAGCTTTCTTGATGATGTCCTTGGGCGACATGTTCGAGAAGATGCGGCAGTCCGAGCGCAGCGACAGCAGCCACGGCCAGGGCCGCAGGACGAGACTGTAGACGTGAAGGTTGAGGCGCGTGCCAATCCACCGCGCCTCGATGAGAATGCCGCTGAAATCGCGGCTCACGCTGTCCGCGGTCTCGAGGTGAACGCTGCAATTCTGGCCGAGCGCCGGATTGAAATCGATATTGGGGTCCGGACTCACCGCTTCGATGCGAAATTCGAACAGTTCGCCCATCGCTTCCGTTCCCTCGAAGCGGGTCAGGCACAATTTGTCCTTGCCGAGCGGCGTCGCGAGTTTTCCGGTCCGCCCGTCCTGCGTCGGATTGTCAGCCATGAGGATCTGTCCTCCTGATGTTTGGTTGCGCGCCGCAATGCTTTACGCCCCAGCAAAATAGTTACATCATTCGCCTGATTACGCTAGCGAGGCGCCGCGCTCCATGGCCGAATCCACGCCCGCCGATCCCCTCGGCCGACCGGCCTCGTTGACGCCGCTTGCGCCCCCGCCGGGTCTTCAGGGCAGCGGCGCCAAACCCGGCCCAATCGGATTCGTGCCGCCGCAACAATTGCGGACTGGGCCGGCGGCCACGCAGGAGCTCAGCCTCGTCGGCGACTTCCCGAAGCCCGCGAGTTGGACCCCGCAGAAAGAGCTGCAACAGATTCACGCCGACAAATGGTTCCCGAGCACCCTGGACTTTCTCGCGGTGGCGGGGTCCGGCAGCATTGCGATCGCCGACACCTGGGATTTTCTGCTGAAAATCGTGAAGGCGCCGAAGAAGATCAGCCGGCTCAATTTCTTCTCGCACGGCTCGACCAGCCTGATTGCGCTTCAAGGGGAAATTCTCGCCGACGGCAGCAATGTCATTCTCGCGCAGAAGCCGGACACGGGCTGGACACAGGTGTTGGCGGCAAAGGCGATTCTGGATCCCTTCGCCAAGACATGGGGCGACGTCGGGCAGAACAGCGGCTCCGTTTCGATGACGGTCGGCGGGACGTCGTTCACGCTCGACGACGTGCGCAAGAAGTTCGCTGCGGAAGCGACGCTGTGGCTCTATCTTTGCCACAGCGCGGCCGATCCGCGGCTGTTCCAGGAGGTCGCGAACACCTTTCAGGTGACGGCGAAGGGCTTCTCTCACGAGCTCGTCTATTGCGCGCCGGCCAATTTTCCCGCCAGCCGGCGGCATACGATTGCGGTCGTCACGACGACGAACCCCGCCGATTCCTGCTCGAGCGGCAGCACCAACTTCAAAGCGCTCGACACCAACGCGAATGTCAGAACAGCGTCGCCGCGGAAGTGAGGTCGGAACGGCGCGACGCGCTCTGCGGGATCGCGGCGCGGGAAGGCCGCATCGCCATGGCGACGAATTGAAGACGGCAGTTGTTGCGGGAAAGGCCCAAACTGAGGACGCGCCGCATCCCGCACCGGCGCTGCCACACCGTCGCGTCGGCGCGCTCGGCGCTTCAGCGAACGCCGGCGGCAAATCCGCCTCGGGTGGACGCGCGCCTTCAGCCGGGATAGGCGGAGGAGCGGAAGCTCACGGCGGCCGGCGCGATTCGCCGCGCCCGGACCGCGAGGGGACCATGGTTCGACTGAACGTCATTTACACCCGCACCGGCGACAAGGGCGAGACGGGCCTCGGCGACGGCTCGCGCCGCCCCAAAACCGATCCCCGCATCGTCGCCGTCGGCGACGTCGACGAGGCCAATTGCGCAATCGGCCTCGCTCGGCTTGCGACCCGCGCTTCGAACGACGCGGCGCTGGCGGCGATCGAGCCGATGCTGGCGCGAATCCAGAACGACCTGTTCGATCTCGGCGCCGACCTCTGCCTGCCGCCGCCCGCGGACGAGGCGCCCGGCGCGGCGCTGCGGGTCGCCCCTTCGCAGGTCGAGGCCTTGGAGCGCGCCATCGACGTGCTCAATCAGGATCTCGCGCCGCTGCGCTCGTTCGTGCTGCCGGGCGGCTCGGCGGCCTCGGCCGCTTTGCATCAGGCGCGCGCCGTCTGCCGGCGCGCCGAGCGCAGCGTTGTGGCGTTGGCCGCGAGCGAAGGCGAGCGCATTGGGGAAACCGCGCTCTCCTATGTCAACCGCCTGTCCGATTACCTGTTCGTCGCCGCGCGCGCCGCCAATGATCGCGGCGCCGCCGACGTCCTGTGGGCGCCCGGCGCGCATCAGACCGAGTCCCGATGAGCGAAGGTCTGGGCGAATTGCAGACCGCGATCGGCGTTATCAGCGGCACGTCGATGGACGGAATCGATGTGGCGCTGATCCGCAGCGACGGCAAGGCGCGCGTGGAGACGGGACCGGGTGCGACCTTTCCCTATCCGGGGCGCGTCGCGAGGAGTTTGCGCGCGGTCGTCGCCGATCCGAGCGAGGCGCAAAAGCCGCAAGTCGACCTCGAGCGCCAGGTGACCGACGCCCATGTCGACGCAGTCGAGGCCTTCCTCAGGCGGTTTGCGATTCGCCGCGAGAGCGTCGCGCTCGTCGGCCTGCACGGCCAGACCATCCTGCATCTGCCCCGGGCGAGGCTGACGCGTCAGCTGTGCGATGGCGCGCGCGCGGCTGCCGCGCTCGGGATCGACGTCGTCTGCGACTTCCGCTCAGCAGACGTCGCAGCGGGCGGCGAGGGCGCGCCGCTCGCGCCGCTCTACCACGCCGCAATCGCCGCCGGGCTCACGCGGCCATTGATGATCCTCAACTGGGGCGGAGTCGGCAACGTCACCTATCTCGGGGCTGCGGGCGAGATCATCGCCTTCGACACCGGGCCCGCCAACGCGCTGATCGACGATTTCCTTATTCGGCGCCGCAGCCTCGCCTTCGACGAGAACGGGGCGCTGGCGGCAAGCGGCCGAGTCGATATTGGGGCGCTGAAGACGCTGATGGGCGACCCCTACTTCGAGCGCCCCGCGCCCAAATCGCTCGACCGCAACCACTTCAGCGCCGCCGCGGCCTGCATCGATGGGCTCGACGACGCGGACGGAGCGGCGACGCTGAGCGCGTTCACTGTCGAGGCGACGGCTGCGGCCTTGAAGCTGGTTCCGGAGCCGCCGTCGCGTTGGCTCGTCAGCGGCGGCGGGCGGCGCAATCCAGTCCTAATGCGCCAGCTCGCCGCCAGGCTTGAGGTCGCCGTCGAACCGATCGAGACGATCGGCCTCGACGGCGACGGCGTCGAGGCCCAGTGCTTCGCCTATCTTGCGTTGCGCTCGCGGCGCGGCGCGCCGCTATCCCTTCCCACCACTACCGGCGTTCCGGCGCCGCTGACGGGTGGAGCCTTCTGGAAGGCGCGCAAGCAATAAAATTCCCCGCCCGCGCGAGGCCTTCATCAATTCCGACTAGCGCGCTCCGCGGCGCGCCGGTCAGCAGATATTCACGTAGCGCTGGCCGAGGTAACGGCCGTAGGCATCATAGATCGGCCGATAGGCCCAGCAGCCGTTGCCGTAGGCATAGCCGCCCCAGTACGGAGAGGTCGCGAGTGCGCCCGCTGCGAGGCCCGCGGCTGCCGCCGGCCCCCACCAGCCGCCGTACCAACGGCCGCCACGCCAATAACCGTTATGCCAGGCTCGGCCGCCATGCCAACCGCCGGCATGCCAGCCACCGGCGTGCCAGCCGCCTCCGCCGCCATGCCAGCCGCCTCCGCCGCCATGCCAGCCGCCTCCGCCGCCATGCCATTCACCGGCCGCAGCCGGCGCCGTCGAGGAAATAGCTCCCGCCGACATCGCCAGCGCCGCCACCCCGGCGATAATCGTCTTGGAAACCGAGTTACGCATTTTCCGCCTCCACAAACCGCCTTGAGCCTTAACTTGGCACAACACCGGCTGTACGCCGATGCAGTGCCGCGCGCAGTGACGCCCGACACATCTCGTCATCTTATTCTCCGGTCGCAATTTGATCAAAAATGGGCGACCGGGCGCCGCAGCTCGATTTCTTTTCCGCCACTGTCCGCCACTGTTGGAGCCGCTGGCCAGCCGCCGCCATGCCACTGAGCGGCGGCCGGAGTTGCTGTCAACTGCTGGTCGCCGACAGGCGAGCGTCGCCAGCGCGACGACAAAGGACCTGGACATTGAAACGTGCATCGGCTTGCTCCAAACGTCTGCGTCGCCGGCGCCAGCGTCGGCCCCGATCGGACCACGCCCCCGTCAAAAAGTCCCGAGCCGACCTCGCAACCTGCTCGATATCGGACCCCGAACCGCCTTATCGGTCAAAAACTATGCATCGAATCTCACTTTTCCTTCGCCGAGCCGCGAGCGCCGCGCAAAAAGTTGATCATTCCTGAGAAGTCGTCGCCGCCGTGGCCGGCCGAGACGAACAACGCGTAGAGCTGCGCGGCCTCGGCGCCGAGCGGCGTAGCGGCCCCAACGCCTGCAGCCGCCTCCTGCGCCAGCCGCAGGTCCTTAAGCATCAGGGTGGCGGCGAAGCCCGGTTTGTATTCGCGATTGGCGGGGGACGCAGGGACGGGACCCGGAACCGGGCAGTAGCTCGTCAGCGACCAGGACTGTCCCGACGAGGTTGAAGCGACGTCAAACAGCGCCTGGGCCGAGAGGCCGAGCCTTTCGGCAAGCGCGAAGGCCTCGCAAGTCACGATCATGGTCGCGCCGAGAATCATGTTGTTGCAGATTTTCGCCGCCTGTCCCGCGCCCGCGCCGCCGCAATGGACGATGCGCTTGCCCATATTTTCGAGGATCGGCTTCGCCCGCCCGAACGCCTCGTCCGAGCCGCCGCACATGAAGGTGAGGGTCCCGGCGGTCGCCCCGCCGACGCCTCCCGACACCGGCGCGTCGAGCGTCAGCACGCCCGCCGCGGCGCCGGCCTCGTGCGCGCGCTTGGCGCTTTCGACGTCGATGGTCGAGCAATCGACGACGAGGGCGCCCTTGGGCGCGGCGTCGAGGAAATCCGCCCAACTCGCCAGCACGTGGCGTCCGGCCGGCAGCATGGTCAGGACCGCGTCGGCGCCCGCAACCGCCTCGCGCGCGCTGGCCGAAATGGAGACGCCTGATGCGGCGGCCGCCGTCTTCGCCACGTCGTCAAGATCGAAGCCCTGAATCGCATGGCCTGCCTTGACGAGATTGGCGGCCATCGGGAGCCCCATGTTGCCGAGACCGAGAAATGCGAGTTTCGCCATTCGTATGTCCCTCGCGCTCAATTTTCGATCAGGCCGCGCGCGACGATCACGCGCATGATCTCGTTAGTGCCCTCGAGGATCTGGTGCACCCGAAGGTCGCGCACCAGCTTCTCGACCCCGTAGTCGGCGAGATAGCCGTAGCCGCCAAACAATTGGAGCGCGTCATTGGCGGCCTCGAAGCCGGCGTCAGTCGCCACCCGTTTGGCCATGCCGCACAGGCGCGTCGCTTCGGGGGAGCGCTGGTCGAGCGCGCTTGCCGCGCGCCACAGGATCGAGCGGGCCGTCTCCAGCGAGGTCGCGATGTCGGCGACACGAAACTGCAACGCCTGAAAATCTGCGATTCGCCGCCCGAACGCCTTGCGCTCGCGCATATAGGCTATCGCCTTGTCGAGCGCCGCCTGTCCTCCGCCGATCGAGCAGGCGCCGATATTGAGTTGTCCGCCGTCGAGCCCGGCCATGGCGATCTTGAAGCCCTCGCCCTCGGCGCCGACGAGATTGCCCGCTGGCGCGCGCACGCCTTCCATGATCACCTGCCGCGTCGGCTGCGCCCGCCAGCCCATCTTCTTCTCGATCGCGCCGAAGCTCAGGCCCGGAGAGCCGCTCTCGACCATGAAAGCCGAAACGCCGCTCGCGCCGCGCCCGCCGGTTCGGGCCATCACCAGATAGACGTCGCTCGCGCCGGCGCCGGAAATAAACTGCTTGACGCCGTCGAGCACATAGTCGTCGCCGTCGCGGCGCGCGCGCGTCGTCAGGGAGGCGGCGTCGGAGCCGGCGCCGGGCTCGGTCAGGCAATAGCTCGCGATCAGTTCCATGCTGGCGAGCCGCGGCAGGTAGCGGGCCCGCAATTCCGGCGAACCGTAGCGGTCGACGACCCAGGAAACCATGTTGTGGATCGACAGGAAGGACGCGACGCAGGGACAGCCGGTCGACAGCGCCTCGAAAATCAGCGCGGCGTCGAGCCGCGTCATGCCGCTGCCGCCGTGCTCCTCACGCACATAGATCGCCGCCATGCCGAGAGCGGCCGCCTCACGCAGCACGTCGACGGGAAAATGCTCGGTCTCGTCCCAGCGAAGCGCGTTCGGCGCTATGCGTTCGTCGGCGAAGGTCTTCGCCATGTCGCGCACGGCGAGGTGATCGGGCGTCAGGGCGAACATCGCAAGTTTCCGGCTCTGGTTCCTTCATGGCGCGGATCGCGCAAGACTGCCCCAGGTTTCCGCCCGCGACAATCGGCGCCGAAGCTGGACGACCGTTTCAAACTTGACCTCCGCACGGCGACTCCGTATCGGCACTGATCTTGGGGCCGGGCGGCCCGCCTCAGCCGGGCGCCGCGAGCGCGCGTCCCGGAACATTGTCGCTATTGTCGTCGAGCGTGTTACCGGGCGCAAGGAAAGCAGCATGGTTCGTTCTGTTGAACTTCTGGGCGCCGTTTTGCTCTCGCTCGCGCTCGCCTGGCCATCGGACGCGAGCGCGCAAACGGCCCACAGGCCGGCGAAACGTCAGGCCGCGGCCGGTCGACAGATCACCGTTCGGCCGGGCAAGTCTTACTTGACGGCCGGAACGGCTGCGACTGTCGGATCGCATAACAAATATGTGACCGACACCTTCAACCAGCCGACGCCTAATGAAGGAACCTTCACCGGCATGCGCGGCCAGGAGCGGCTTCTGAACCGGTTCGACTCTCCGGGACCGGGATTCGTGCTGTTTCGCTTCTAGAGTTGCGCCTTCAACGCTTCGATCCCGCTCGAATTCCGAAGCGTCGTAGGGCGCAAGGCTCTTGACGGGACGCGCCAAGCCCCGCGCGCAAGCGGCGGCCGATCCCAAACCGACATGGCGCCGGAACGAAGCGGAAGCGGCGCCAACACGTCATTCATGCCAACTCAGCGGAATAGCCTTCTATTGCCGTTTTTTGGCCTTCTCAATGACTTGGCCGGCCGCGGTCGCGATTCCGGCCCCAGGGGACGTCCTCCGGAGGGCGGCGCGCGGCCCTCGGGGCGTCCGTCGACGACAAAAGACCATGATCGTCGACAGGTTCTGTAAATCAGAACAACGACAGCACAATATCTGATTTTGTTAAAGCGGCGAAACGAAATTAAATTCGGCCGCGCCCCGTGATGTTTCGAGCCTGCATATCCTTACTTCGCGGCGCGGGGAGAGGAATATGCGCTTCTCCCCGCGCCCCCGTCCCGGCGGCGCGTTTCAGTTCATCGTCGGAATAGTGAAGCTCGCGCCGTCCTTGATCCCTGAGGGCCAGCGGGCGGTGACCGTCTTGGTCCTGGTGTAGAAGCGGATCGAATCCGGCCCGTGCTGGTTGAGATCGCCGAAGCCCGAGCCCTTCCAGCCGCCAAAAGTGTAATAGGCGACCGGCACCGGGATCGGCACATTGACGCCGACCATCCCGACCTTGACCCGGCTGGCGAAGTCGCGCGCCGCGTCGCCGTCGCGGGTGAAGATCGCCACGCCGTTGCCGTATTCGTGGTCGTTGCAGAGGCCGAGCGCCTCGCCGTAATCATGCGCGCGCACGACCGAAAGCACGGGGCCGAAGATTTCCTCCTTGTAGATTCTCATGTCCTTCGTCACGTGATCGAACAGGCAGCCGCCCAGATAGAAGCCGTTCTCGTAGCCCTGCATCTTGAAGCCGCGCCCGTCGACCACGAGCTTCGCGCCCTCGTTGATTCCGATATCGACGTAGCCGCGCACCTTCTCGAGCGCGGCCTTGGTGACGAGCGGGCCGAAGTCGGCGCTAGAGTCGGTCGATGGACCGATTTTCAGCGACTCGACGCGCGGAATGAGACGCTTCACGAGGTCATCGGCGGTCTTCTGGCCGACCGGCACCGCGACCGAGATCGCCATGCAGCGCTCGCCGGCCGAGCCGTAGCCGGCGCCCATCAGCGCGTCGACCGTCTGGTCCATGTCGGCGTCGGGCATAACCACCATGTGGTTCTTGGCGCCGCCGAAGCACTGCACCCGCTTGCCGCTCGCGGTTCCGCGCGAATAGATATAGTGCGCGATCGGTGTCGAGCCGACGAAACCGATCGCCTGGATGTCGGGGTCGTCGAGAATGGCGTCGACCGCCTCCTTGTCGCCGTTGACGACGTTGAGGATGCCAGGAGGGCCGCCCGCCTCGACGAAGAGTTCTCCGAGGCCCATCGGCACGCCTGGATCGCGTTCCGAGGGCTTGAGGATGAAGGCGTTGCCGCAGGCGATCGCCGGCGCGAGTTTCCATAAGGGGATCATCGCCGGAAAGTTGAACGGCGTGATGCCGGCGACGACGCCGAGCGGCTGGCGCATCGAATAGAGATCGATTCCCGGTCCCGCGCCGTCGGTGTATTCGCCCTTCATCAGATGCGGGATCCCGAGCGCGAACTCGACCACCTCGACGCCGCGCTGGATGTCGCCCCGGGCGTCGGCGATCGTCTTGCCGTGCTCGCGCGCCAGCGTCTCGGCGAGCCGGTCGTTGTTTTTTGCGATCAGGTCGATGAACTTCATCAGCACCCGGGCGCGGCGCTGCGGATTGACCGCGGCCCAGGCGGGCTGCGCCGCCTTGGCGTTCTCGACCGCGGCCCGAACCTCGGCCTTGGAGGCGAGCGCGACATGCGCGCGCACCGTGCCGTCCATCGGCTGAAAGATCTCGGCCGTGCGGCCTGACGCGCCAGCGACGTTCTTGCCGCCGATAAAGTGCCCATATTCGATCATGTTCCGCTCCCTTCGTCGTGGCCTGTTGGACGCTTTATGCCGGAGGATTTTGCGCACAGCAATCTCACAGATCGCGCAACGTCCGCGCGGGACCGTGCTAATAGCGCCGCATGGACCGGAACAATGTCAGGGTTACCTTGCGGCGGCGAGCGCGAGGTTGTTCGTCGCCGCCCTCCTGACCGATGCGCATCAATTCTCACGCGCTCGGTTTCACGCTGTTTCTCGCCGCGCTGTCGGCGCTGCCGCCGCTGTCGATCGATATGGCGCTGCCGAGCCTCGGCTTCGTCGAGGCCGATCTCCACGCGGATCAGGCCAGGGCGGCGGCGACGATCGGGATCTTTCTCGCCGGATTTTCAACCGCGCCGCTTCTGGTCGGCCCGCTCGCGGATCGTTTCGGACGCAGGCCGGTCATGCTGTTCGGCCTGGCGCTGTTCACGATCTGCGCCGCCGGCTGCGCGCTCTCGCCTTCGATCGCGGCGCTGCTGACGTTTCGTTTGATCCAGGGCGTCGGCGCAGGGACGGTCGGCGTTCTGCCGCGCGCAATCATCCGTGACCTGTTCGAGGGCAGGGAAGCGCGATTGGCGATCGCCGCGGTTTCCCTTGTCTTCAGCGTCGCCCCGCTGATCGCGCCCACCTTCGGCGCGGCGATTCTCAGCGTCGGGAGCTGGCGGACGATCTATCTGGCGCTGACCGGCGTCGGGGTCGTTCTCATCGCGGTTTGCATCGGATATTTCGAAGAGACTCACGGCCTCCAGAAGCGCCGGAGCCTCAGGCCGGCGACGATCGTCGCCGGCTACAAACGGGCGCTCGCCAATCCGCTCTGCACCGGCTTTTCGCTGTTCAACGGCCTGGTCTTCGCCGGCCTGTTCGCCTACGTCAACGTGTCGCCGCTTCTGTTCATGCAAGGGTACGGGGTGTCGAAGGCTGGCTTTGCGGGCCTGTTCGCGATCACGGCCTCGGGCGTCATCGTCGGCTCGTCCATCAACAACTGGCTCTTGCGCCGCCATGCGCGGCCAAAATCCATGCTCGACGCCTCACTGACCACGCTCACCCTGGCCGCGCTGGCGCTGCTCGCGGTCGGCCTCACCGGCGCCGGATCGGCGCTGATCGACGCCGCGATCGTGATGGTCTACATCTCCTCCTTCGGCCTCGTTTACCCCAACGCCGCGCACGAGGCGGTTCAACCCCTGCCGGAGATCGCGGGCGTCGCTTCGGCGGTGCTGCTGGCGACCCAAATGCTGTTCGGCGCCCTGGGCGGCGCGCTCGGCGCCGCGCTCTATCGTGACGCCTCGCCGCTTTCGATCGGCCTGGTTATGAGCGTCGCGTCGCTGACCGCAGCCGGGCTCTACGTCCTCTTTCTGCGGCGCAGGATCGAGGCGTGAGGCGAAATCGGCCCGAGCGGATACGCGCCCGGGCAAGCGCGGCCTCTCTCTGCGGTTCGGCTGAGGACCGTTTTAGCGCCGCTTTAGCGACGGCGGTCAGTCTTTTCAAAGACTTGCGCTCTCGTTTAGCGCCGCCCCGAAATTCGCCGCGGAGCGCCGGATTTGCGGGCTTATCCCATTAAGACACCCCGGCGTTGAACGCCGCACAAGGCGGTTCGCTCGACTATCGACGCAACCCGGCGTCGGTCTCTTGGGCGACTCCATGTTTTCAATGATTCAGGCGCAAAATTGTGCAACTTTGGCCGGCCGTTCGATCGTTGTCATGCCTGCGAACGCGGGCATCCAGGGGCCGCCGCATCGGCCCAGGACGGGGTCGAAAGCGATGGTTGCTGGACGCGCAGCCCTGCTTTCGCGGGGTGACAATGGCTTGTGGCTTCATCCGCCGCCCGAATTCACCCGGCTTGGAAGTTCCGTCCCTCTCTCGACCCCCGACCCGTTCTTTTAAGTTCCGCTAGGGGCTGGCGCCTTTTTGGGTCGCGGATTGCGTCTTTTCAATCGTTTGCGGCGCCATTCAGGGCCAATTCGGCGACCGCTTGCCTTCGCGAGACCCGTGAGCTGCGCTTAAGCCCCCGGATCGTCCTCGCGGACGGGGACAAGGACCGGGAGCCGGACTGGGCTTTGCTTAAGACGTCCCGGCATGGGCGTCCGCTCGGAACCGATTCCGGTCTCGAATCCGAGCAGACGAGGCGCCAGCCCCAAACCATGCCGACTGCTTAAGTCTTCGCGCCCCTCGCCGTTTTCTAGCGTGTCAACTCGCCCGCGTGAGGGCTTGAAGCGGTCGCTGCCCTCGGCGCGGCAGGCGCGCCTCGATCCAGCGACGAGGGAGACCATAACACGGCTTCTGATTTTCTCAAAGTGATTGTCACGAAAATTGATTTTCAGCAAAAGGGCGGCGCCCCAACCGCCCGATACCGAACGGGAGCGCTTCCTGGAGTTCGAGACCTGGCGGGGCGGCCCGGTGTTGTTAAACATCGGCGAAATGCAGTGGATTGCGGAAAACCTGTTCGTCGGCGACAATCTGGCCTCGGGCCAGATTCGCATGCGCGACGGAGCGCGGATCGATCTGGGCGACATCAGTTCGCCGATCGTGGTCTTTTGCTCGTGGGGCGACGACATCACGGGCGCCTCAGCAGGCGCAGGACTGGCTGCTCGATCTGCACGACGACGTGAATGAAATCGTCGCCAATGGCCAGACGATCATCTATACGATGCACGAAAGCATTGGCCATCTCGGCATCTTTGTTTCGGGCAAGGTCGCGGCGCCGCCGGGCCTTCATGAGGCTGTCATCTCGGACGTCGGCGTAATTGCCTTCAACCCTGATCTCGCCGGGGAAAATATCTCTTCCGTTTGGAAGCGCGCACTTTGGCCGACATCCGCACGTTCGGCGGCAATGACGCTGCCGACGAGTTGCGCTTTGCGACGGCGGCGCGTGTCGCAAAGCGAGGGCAAGGCGCGCTTCGAGCGCATCGAGACGCTGCTCGGGTCGCCGACGCCGATCGCTCACAACCGATAATTTGCGAAGGGTTGAGACAATGGATCAGGTCGCCTCGGTTCCGCACGAGAAATTCGATCGCATGATCGCGACCGCGCAAAGAGAGGCAAGGATCAAAGTCGCCGTTGCGCACCCTTGCGATGATGTTTCGCTTCATGGCGCCATCGAGGCCAAGCGGATCGGCCTGATCGAGCCGATTCTGGTTGGACCGGTTGAACGGTTGCGATCTGTCGCCGCGCAGGCGGAACTCGACATCGGAGCAATCGAGATCGTCGCGTCGCAGCACAGTCACGACTCCGCCGCCAGGGCGGTGGAACTGGTCACTTTAGGGCGGGTTGAGGCGCTGATGAAGGGCAGCCTGCACACGGATGAACTGATGGCCGCGGTCGTGTCGATGGAGACCGGCATTCGAACCGCTCGTCGCATCAGCCATTGCTTTATCATGGATGTGCCGGGCCATCCTTACCCGCTCATCATCACGGACGCTGCGGTCAACATCGCTCCCGATCTCGAGGCGAAAGTCGACATCGTCCAGAACGCGATCGATCTCGCCCACGCGATGGGCGAGTCGGAGGTGCGGGTCGCAATCCTCAGCGCGATGGAGACGGTGACGGGTAAGGTGCCGTCGACGATCGAGGCGGCGGCGCTTTGCAAGATGGCGGAGCGCGGTCAGATAACGGGCGCTCTACTCGATGGCCCGCTCGCTCTCGACAATGCGATCAGTCCGGAGGCGGCGGCGATCAAGAAGATCGTATCCCCGGTCGCGGGGCGCGCCAACGTTCTCGTGGTTCCCGATCTCGAAGCGGGCAATATGCTTGCGAAGAGTTTGTCGTTCCTGGCGCAGGCCGACGCCGCGGGGATCGTGCTGGGGGCTCGCGTCCCGATCATCCTGACCAGTCGCGCGGACTCGTTGCTCAGCCGTCTGGCGTCCTGCGCTGTGGCGGTGATGGTCGCCGCTTCGCGCCTTAAGTCCGCATCCGCCGCGATTTCTTGAAAGACGATTCGATGGCCGCAGAAGACATTCGCCCAGTTCTCGCCGGGCGAAAAGCCCTCGTCATCGGAGCAGCGAACGAGGATTCGATCGCCTGCGGATGTGCTTAACCCCGAACGCAATGCGCGCGGCGAAAACCGGATCGGCACGGACGACTCGCCTGTCTCGATCTGGGCGATAGCGACCGATGAAGAGCGGCGGATCGCCCGCCGCACATTGGCGCTCGTAGCCTGAGGCGTCCGGCCGCTGTCGTCGGCCGGTCACGACATCCTGGAGTCCCTGTTCGAGCACAATTTGACGTTAGAGGCTGGCAATCAACAGGGTAAAGACGGTCGTGTCACCGAAATTTCGCGTCCTTGCGAGGAGCGGCAGCGACGAAGCAATCTAGGGGATCGAAGGGCGGAGCGGCGGCTTTGGATTGCTTCGCATGCGCTCGCAATGACGGCGGCCCGACGGCGGTTCGACCGCGGCTCACGCCGCCTCGAGCGCCAGGCCGCGCGATGTCGACGCGACGCGGAGCCGCTCGCGGCGCAGCATGAAGTTGACGTGCGCGAGAGCCTCGCCGAAGGCGAACACCATTTGGTGCGGGTCCTCGATCCTGCGCCCGAAAATGACCGGCACCAGTTCGGCGACCGTCTGAGGCTCGACCCGGCAGGCCTCGAAAATTGCGATGCAGCGCGCCTCGTGGTGGGCGATCAGTTCGTCGGCGCGGGTTTTCAAGCCCACGAACGGCAGATTATGGCCGGGCAGGATCAGAACGTCGTCGGGCAACGCAGCTTTGAGCTTTCCGAGCGAGCGCAGATAGGCGCCGAGCGGGTCGCCGTCCGGGTCCATCGCCTCGACGCTGACGTTGGGCGAGATTTTCGCCATCACCTGATCGCCGCAGATGATGAGATTGTCGGCGGCGCAAAAGAGCATGACCTGCTCGGGCGAATGGCCGGCCCCGGTCATCACCTCGAATTCGCGCCCGCCGATGGTCAGCCGGTCGTCGGCGATCAGGCGCAGAAAAGTTCGCGGCGGGGCGGACACCATGCGCAGATATTGCAGGCCGTTGCCGAGCAGGGTCTCCGTCCCTTCCTCGCTGAGGCCATGCGAGCGGTAGAAGCCGCGATAGGGCTCGGACTTGAGCGCGGCCGGGTCGAGGCGGATGTTGAGCGCGATCAGATATTCCGTCTGGCTCATCGCCAGTTTGAGGTCGAACCGCTCGCACAGCCACCCGGCCAGGCCCACGTGATCCGGGTGGAAATGGGTGGCGATCACGCGCGTCAGCCTTCGCCTGGCGAGCGGCCCGGCGAGCAGCGCCTCCCAGGCGGCGCGGGTGCGCTCGTCGTCGATTCCGGTGTCGATCAGCGCCAGCCCGTCGCCGTCCTCGATCAGATAGACGTTGACGTGGTCGAGCCGGAACGGCAGCGCCAGCCGCGCCCAGAATATGCCCGGACGGATCTCGATCGTCTCGCCCGTTTTGGGCGGCGCGGAATGGGGAAACTCCAGCGTCTCCGGCATCGCGTGGGTCGACATCGCGTCCTCGATCCTGAAATGGCGCGCCCGGCCGCCTCACCCGAGCGGGGAGAAGCGCGGCGCGGCGGCGGCGTCCAATTGGCCGCCGGGCCCGAGCCGGTAGACGCCGCGCGCCGCGTTCTGCGGATGGGCGGCGGCCTCGGCGAGGCTCAGCACGGGAGCAAAGCACGCGTCGCCGCCTTCGAGCAGCGCGCGCCAGTGCGCGCTCGGCCGGCTGGCGAACAGCGCGCGAAAACGCGCTTTGAGCGCCGGCCAGGCGGCCATGTCGTATTGCGCCTTCGGATCGACGTCCGCAAGGCCGAGCTTCTCGATCAGCAGCGCGTAGAACTGCGGCTCGAGCGCCCCGATGCTGACGTATCGGCCATCGGCGCAGGCATAGACGTCGTAGAACGGCGAATCGTGAAAAATGCTGGGTCTCTGCGCGTCCAGCATCCCTTGCCCGCGCGCCCATAGCGCGATGCCGCTCAAAGCGGCGACGATGTCGACGATCGAGCAATCGACGACGCATCCCCTGCCGGTGCGGCCGGCGGCGAAGACCGCGCTGATGAGGCCGAAGGCGAGGCCGAGCGCGCCGCCGGCGTCGCCGAGAACGGTCGGCGGCGCGATCGGAGCAGCGCCGGGGCGCTCGGTCAGCGACAGCACGCCGCTCAGCGCCAGATAGTTGAGGTCGTGGCCGGCGGCCTGGGAGAGCGGACCGTCCTGGCCCCAGCCGGTCATGCGGCCATAAACGAGGCGCGGGTTGCGATTGGCGCAGTCGGCGGGGCCTAGGCCAAGACGCTCCATCACGCCCGGCCGGGCGCCCTCGATCAGCGCGTCGGCCTTCTCGACCAGCACCAGCGCCTGTTCGACCGCCTCGGAGCGCTTGAGGTCGAGCGCGACCGTCCGCTTTCCGCGCCGCAGCGGCTCGTCGGCGCCGCTGTTTTCGGGGTTCCCGATCGCCGGCTTATTCGGGCGAACGATCGCGACGACGTCGGCGCCCAGATCGGCCAGCATGCGCCCCGCCAGCGGTCCCGGGCCGATGCCCTCGAACTCGACCACGCTCAATCCCTGAAGCGGCCGAATCATAGCTGCGATCCCCCTCGATCCAAGTCCACCCGGGACTGTCAGTCTACACAGCCGTCCGCGAGAGGACAGAGCCGCTCGCCGAGGCTCGCGATGTCGTCGCCATCGACGGGGGCCCCTATCGGCGCTCTGGAAACAGCGCCTTCAGGCCTTCGGGCGAGGCCGCGGCGACGCCGCGTTCGGTGATGAGGCCGGTCACCAGGCGCGCGGGCGTGACGTCGAACGCCGGATTGGCCGCGCGGCCGCCTTCCGGCGAGATTCTGACCCGCGTGACCGCGCCGTCCTCGCCCCGGCCCTGAACGAAATCCACTTCGTCGGCGCTGCGCTCCTCGATCGGAATTTCTTTCACCCCGTCGTGAACCGTCCAGTCGATCGTCGGCGAGGGCAGCGCGACATAAAAGGGCACGGCGTTGTCGCGCGCCGCCAGCGCCTTCAGATAGGTGCCGATCTTGTTGCAGACGTCGCCGTCGGCGGTGGTCCGGTCCGAGCCGACGATCACCATGTCGACGAGGCCGTGCTGCATCAGATGGCCGCCCGCGTTGTCGACGATCAGCGTGTGCGGGACGCCGTGATTGGCGAGCTCCCAGGCGGTCAGATGCGCGCCCTGATTGCGCGGGCGGGTTTCGTCGACATAGACATGGACGGCCAGGCCCTCTTCGAGCGCAAGATAGACCGGAGCGGTGGCGGTGCCGTAGTCGACCGCCGCCAGCCAGCCGGCGTTGCAATGGGTCAGCACGTTGACCGGCTCTCCGGGTTTTTTCAGCGCGGCCAGACGGCGAAGGATGTCGAGGCCGTTGCGGCCGATCGCGCGGTTGATCTCGACGTCCTCGTCGGCGATGCGCCTGGCCTCCTCGTAGGCCGCGGCGGCGCGCTCGGCGGGCGCGAGCGGCCGCAGGGCCGCGCGAACGGCGTTAAGCGCCCAGCGCAGGTTGATGGCGGTCGGCCGGGTCGCGTGGAGGCGTTCCCACGCCGCATCGAGACCGGCGTCGCTCGGATCGTCGCGCATGGCGAGCGCGACGCCGTAGGCCGCCGTCGCGCCGATCAGGGGCGCGCCGCGCACCCACATGTCGCGAATCGCCGTCGCGGCGTCGTCGAGCCCGCGCAGCGTCGCGATCCGGAATTCATGCGGCAGCCACCGCTGGTCGATGACGTCGACGCTCGATCCGTCCGCGTTGAGCCAAATCGTCCGATATGCGCGCCCGCCGATCTTCACGCCATAGTCTCCTTGCCGGTTTCCGCCGCACCCTAGAGGGAGGGCGCGCCCGGAGGCAATGCGCAGCGCCAGTTCACATCATATAAGGCGGGAAGGAGCGCGGATGGGGTCATTGTTTGCTTGGCGGAGCGGGGCGGCGCCGATCGCGCGCGTGGCGGGAAGTCCAGAACCTTGATCTCCTGCGCGCCTTGCGGCTACACCCGATGCGACAGAGGCCAGTCGCGCGCGGGGCCTTGATCTCACGCGGATCGCCGAAACGGGGGGAGCCCGCATGCCCTATACGCCTTCGCCGACCCGTTACGATTCGATGATTTACAACCGTTGCGGCCGCAGCGGGCTGAAACTGCCGGCGATTTCTCTGGGCTTGTGGCACAATTTCGGCTTCGACAAGTCGGCGGATTCGATGCGCGCGATTTGCCGCCAGGCGTTCGATCTCGGGATCACGCATTTTGATCTCGCCAACAACTACGGACCGCCGCCCGGCTCGGCGGAGATCGCCTTCGGCGACATTTTGCGCAACGACTTCCGCTCGGCTCGCGACGAACTCTTAATTTCCACCAAGGCGGGCTACCTGATGTGGCCGGGACCTTACGGCGAGTGGGGCGGCCGCAAATCCATGCTCGCGAGCCTCGATCAGAGCCTCAAACGCATGGGCCTGGACTACGTCGACATTTTCTACTCCCATCGGTTCGATCCCGAGACGCCGCTCGAGGAGACGATGGGCGCCCTCGATTCCGCGGTGCGTCAGGGCAAGGCGCTCTATGTCGGGATTTCCTCCTACAACGCGCGGCGCACGAAAGAGGCGGCGGCGATCCTCAAACGGCTCGGCACGCCCTGCCTCATCCACCAGCCGAGCTATTCGATGATCAACCGCTGGATCGAGGACGACCGGCTGCTCGACGCGCTCGAGACGGAAGGAATCGGCGCGATCGCGTTCTCGCCGCTGGCGCAGGGGATGCTGACCGACAAGTACCTGAACGGAATACCGCCGGGCAGCCGCGCGACCGCCAGCCACTTCTTCAACAAGGCGCTGCTGACGCCACAGAACCTCGATCGCGCGCGCGGACTCGACACGATCGCCAGGCGGCGAGGACAGTCGCTGGCGCAAATGGCGCTGGCCTGGGCGCTGAGGGACAGCCGCGTGACCTCCGCGCTGATCGGCGCCAGCCGACCGGAACAGGTCGCCGAAGGCGTGAAGGCGCTCGACCAGCTCGCCTTCACCGCCGAGGAGCTCAAGGAGATCGATCGCCATGCGGTCGAGGGCGGAGTCAATCTGTGGAGGCAGTCGGCGGAGCTCGGCCCCGGCTGAGCGGGGCCGGGGCGCGACGGGTCCTCTCGATCGGAGCTCTAAAGCGCGAACCCGCCGTCGACGAGATAGGCCTGCCCGGTCGCGAACGCGCTCTCGTCGGAGGCGAGATAGACCGCGAGCGCGGCCACTTCTTCCGGTCTGCCGAGCCGGCCCATCGGCTGGCGATCGACGAAATCCTGGCGCACGGCCTCGACCGGCTTGCCGCTGGAGCGGCTCAGGGCCGCGATGCGCCCTTCAAGCGACGGGCTCTCGATCGTGCCCGGGCAGATGGCGTTGCAGCGCACGCCCTTGCGGATGAAATCCGCCGCGACCGATTTGGTGAGGCCGATCACCGCGGCCTTCGAGGCGCCATAGACATAGCGGTTGGGAATGCCGCGCACGGAGGAGGCGCCCGAGGCGATGTTGACGATCGAGCCGCCGCCTTTTTCGAGCATCCCCGGCAGAAAGGCGCGGATCGTGCGATGCATCGACTTGACGTTGAGATCGAAGGAGAAATCCCAGTCTTCGTCCGAACAGTCGAGCACGGTTCCGTGGTGCACGAACCCGGCGCAGTTGAACAGGACGTCGATCGCGCCGATCTCGCGCGCCAGCGCGGCGACTTCCGCCGTCGAGCGAACGTCGAGTTTGCGCCTATCGGCGTCGAGCCCGGCGAGGCCGTTGGCGTCGATGTCGGTGGCGACGACGCGGGCGCCTTCGCGCGCGAACGCCTCAGCGGTCGCCCGACCGATGCCCGCCGCCGCCGCCGTCAGCAACGCGACCTTACCCGCCAATCGTCCCGCCATCGCGGCGCTCCTTCCCGAGTTTGATCCGGCCGCCCCTCGGACGTCCGCGCCGAGGTTGTACGCGACCTCGCGCCGCCTTCCTAGCGCCAGCCGACGACCTGCCGGAGACGCTCGACATGCGCCGGCCCGCCGGCCGAGTTGCCAAGACGCCGCAAACTGGCATACACAGCGGCGCGATCGAGCGGCGACGTCGCGCGCCCGGTCGGCGGGGCCGCAATAGCTCAGCTGGTAGAGCACGTCATTCGTAATGATGGGGTCGGGGGTTCGAATCCTCCTTGCGGCACCAATTAACTACCACAGACCGTTAGTCTTTCTTGGCTCAGCGCCTTTGCCGGGGCGCGGAGCAATTCGTGAAAGCCGTTCGAAGGTCTGGCGTGAAAACGTAAGGCCGCGGGCGATCCGCCGCTGATGTTTGCGCGCTTCGGTCATACGACGCGCCGACAAGGCCGGCGCATCGCGACCAGCGAGGCGATCGCGGTGCGCGTCAACAGCGTTTGAACTCGCGATTCCACGATCCCCCTTCGATCTCCTCGCAGTATGAGAGCCTTTCCGCCGGCTTCCCCGAAGCGCACGCCTGTCCTACGGTGTCCGACGATGGGCTGGGCTGGGCGGGCGAGCGATGCGACGAGGTTGGGGCATACGCATCGGCGCCGGCCTCGTTTCGGCTGTGGTCATCGTTCCGCTCAGCCTGTGGGCCGCGCTCGCCCTGTGGTTCAGGCTCCCGACGCCGGAAGGCTTCAGGGCGCTCGGCGCGGGTCTGTTCATTGTTTTCGGGCTTGCGACAATCGCGGCGGTGTTTTCTCGCCGGGGCTTGACCGCGCTGGTCGTCTTTGCGCTGGCCTTCGGCGGTCTGCTGATCTGGTGGGCCGGGATCAAGCCTCCGGCGCACGGCGACTGGGCGCCCGACGTCGCGCGCCAGACGACCGGCGCGCTCGACGGCGACATTCTGACGCTTTCGGACGTGCGCGACTTCGATTGGAGGAGCGACAAAGATTTCACCCCGCGATGGAGCAGGCGAACTTACGACCTCGCCAAGCTGCGCACGCTCGACCTTTTTCTCTCCTATTGGTCCGGACCCCGAATCGCCCACCTCATTCTCAGCTTCGGCTTTGATGGCGGCGACTTCCTGGCCTGGTCGGTCGAGGTCAGGCGCGCGAGAAACGGCGTCTATTCGCCCGTCGCCGACGCCTTCAAGACCAGTCCCGTCGTCGTCATAGCCGCGACCGAGCGCGACATTGTTCGGCTGCGCACGAATATTCGCCGCGAGGACGTCCGGCTCTATCGGCTGCGGACGCCGCCCGACGAGGCCCGCGTGCTTCTCATCCAATATGTCGAGGATTCGAACGCGCTCGCGGCCAGACCCGCGTTCTACAATTCGATCACCACCAACTGCACGACTGCGGTGGCGAGAATGATCCGGGCCGCCGGCGGAACCTTGCCGCTCGACTGGCGTCTCATCGTCAATGGCTATCTTCCCAGCTATCTCTACAACCTCGGCGCGCTCGATACCGACTATTCGCTGTCTGAACTGAAAGCGCTGGCCCGAATCGACAAGGCCGCCGACAAGGCCGACGATTCCCCCGATTTCTCGCGCCTCATTCGCGTCGGCGTCCCCTCGCCGCGCGGCGGCGAGAAATGACGGCGGGCGCGAAGTCCCTTCACCCCGACGCTTTCGTCGAGACCGTCAGATGGGCGTCGAGCGCGGCCGGGTCGGCGAGAAGTTCGGCGCTCGGCGCGGCGTGCGCGATCGAGCCGCGGTCGAGCACGATCGCGTGATCGGTGAAGGGCAGGATCTTTTTCGGCTTCTGTTCGACGATGATCATCGACAGGCCCTCGCGCGCGAGTTCGCGCAAGGCCCGGAGCAGTTCGTCGACGATGATCGGCGCCAGGCCCTCGGTCGGCTCGTCAAGCAGCAGCAGGCGCGGATTGAGAACCAGCGCGCGGCCGATCGCCAGCATCTGCTGCTCGCCGCCCGACAATTGCCGGCCCATGTTGGTCCGCCGTTCCTCGAGACGCGGAAATAGCGCATAGACTCGCCTGATCGTCCAGGGACCGGGAATCGCCACCGCGGTGAGGTTCTCCTCGACCGTCAGCGAGCGGAAGATATTGCGCTCCTGCGGAGTCCAGCCGACCCCGCGCCTCGCGCGCTGGTGCGGCGGAAGCGGCGCGACGTCCTCGCCGGCGATGAAGATTCGCCCGCCGAAGCAATCCGTCACGCCGACCAGGGTGTCGATCAGCGTCGTCTTTCCGACGCCGTTGCGTCCGAGCAGCGCGAGCGAATGGCCATTCTCGATCGCGAAGCTGAGGCCCTGGAGGACCCTTGCCTCGCCGTAGCCGGCGATCAAATTCTCGACCCGCAACAGCTCAGCCATCCGCGTCCTCGCCGAGATAGACCGCGCGCACGCGCTCGTCCGCCGCGATCTTCTCCGGCTCGCCCTCGGTGAGGAGCCGTCCGGCGACCAGCACCAGGATCCGGTCGGCGAAATTGAACACGAGATCCATGTCGTGCTCGATCAGAAGGATCGCGACCTCCGACGGAAGGTCGGCGAGGGCGGCGAGAATGTCCCGACGTTCTTCCTCGGGCACCCCCGCGGCGGGCTCGTCGAGCAGCAGCACGCGCGGGCGGGTCGCGAGCGCCAGCGCAATTTCCAGGAGCCGCTGCTTGCCGTAGGGCAGGCTGTGAGTCGGCTGGTCCATCTCGGGCTCGAGGCCGAAGCGCGTCAGCAGCGCCTCGATCTCGGCGACGATCGCCGGGCGCGTTCCGGCCACGCGCCAGAAATCGGCGCCCGATCCGTTGCGCTCCGAAATCGCAAGACCAAGCGACTCGGCGGGCGTCAGATGAGGGAACAACTGATTGATCTGAAATGTGCGCGACAGGCCGAGCCGCACCCGGCGGCTCGGCGCCAGCGCGGTGACGTCGCGGCCCTGCAGGATCACGTGACCCTCGGTCGGCTTCACGACCCCAGTCAGGAGATTGATCAGCGTCGTCTTGCCCGCGCCATTGGGGCCGATGAGCGCCTGACGGGCGCCGGGCTGCAGGCTGAAAGACACGTCGTCGGTGGCGGCGAGCGCGCCGAAGCGCCGGGTGAGGCGCCGCGCCTCGAGCGCCGGCGCGGTCACGCCGCGCCTCGGCTCTTGGTTGCAGGCAAGACGACGGAGGCGGCGCGAACCACGGTCTCGCGGACCCGCTCGCGGCCGATCAGAACCAGCGCGACCAGAAGCGCCCCGATCCAGAATTCCCAATATTCGGGCGTCGCGGCCGAAATCACGTCCCGAAGCACAATGAACAGCGCGGCGCCGATCAGGCCGCCATAGAGATAGCCGGCGCCGCCGACGATCAGCATCAGCATCACGTCGGCCGAGCGGTGGAAGTCGAACAGATCGAGCGACACGATCTGGGTGGTTTGGGCGAGCAGGGCGCCGGCCGCGCCGGCATAGGCCGCCGAGACGGCGTAGATGGCGATGATGCGCCGGCTGGTCGCGATGCCGAGCGCGCCGGCGCGCAGCCGGTTCTCCCGGATCGCGGCGAGCGCGAGTCCGAATGGCGACTGGGCGAGGCGTCGGGCGACGGCGAACAGGATGAAAACAATCGCGAGGCTGTAGAGCGCCGCGTTGCGCTGTCCGGTGAAGTCGATCGGGTAGCGGCCCAGCACCCGTCCGATCGAAAAGTTGAGGCCGTCGGCGCCGCCGGTCAGCCAGCTCATGCGGTTGGCGAGTTCGCCCAGCATCAGCGACACGCCCAGCGTCACCATAAGCCGCGTCAGATCGGCGCCGCGCAGCAGCAGCGGCGCGGTCGCGAACCCGACCAGGGCGGCGACCGCGGCGCCGATGAAGAGCCCGAGAATAGGATCAGCCAAACCCCTGGTCGCGAGAATGGCCACGGTATAGGCGCCGAGGCCCAAGAACGCGGCATGGCCGAGCGAGACGATCCCCGTCAGCCCGAGAATGAGGTCGAGCGATAGCGCGAACAGGCCTGCGATCAGGATTTCATTGAAGAGCGCGGCGCGCGAGGGCGTGGCGACAATCGCCGCCAGCAGGGCGAGCCAGAAGAAGACTTCGGGCCAGCGCCAGCGCGCCCGGCGATGGAGGTGGGCGGCAAGGCGCCCCGCCGTCGCGGAGGCTTCAGCCGCGCTCATCGCCCCTCTCTGCGCGCAAACAGGCCCTGCGGGCGCAAGATTAGGGTTACCACCATCACGCCGTAGATGATGAAGGCGCCGATCGAAGGGACGTAATATTTGCCCGCGACGTCGAGCACCCCGAGCAGCAGCGCGCCGAACAACGCGCCCAGGATTCCGTTCACGCCGCCGACGGTGACGACGATGAGAAAGGTCACCAGGAATTTGACCGGAAATGAGGGATCGATGCCGCCGACGACATCAGCGGCCAGCGCGCCGCCCAGGCCCGCCAGGCCGCTGCCGACGGCGAAGGCGATCGCGAAAATGCGGTCGACGTTGACGCCGAGACCGGCGGCGACGCGCGGATCGTCGACCGCCGCCCTCAATTGCGCGCCGAACCGGGTCCTGACCAGGAAGGCCTGCAGGATCGCGGCGATAAGGCCGCAGACGACGATGATGAAGAGTTGATAGACGCCGATCCCGACGCCATGGAAGTCGATGCGCCCGTTGAGCCAGTCCGGCAGATTGACCTGCCGCGGCTGGTCGCCGAGGAAGAAGCCGGCGATCGGAATCGCCATCAGCACCAGGCCGATCGTGAACAGCACCTGGTCGAGCGGGCTCGCGCCATAGAGCCGCCGATAGAGCGTGCGCTCGAGCGCGACGCCGAGAATCGCCGCGACAAGGAAAGCCGCGGGCAGGGTGACGAGGAACGGCGCGCCGAGCCGACTCATCATCAGCGCCGTCACGTAGCCGCCGACCATCGCGAAGACGCCGTGCGCGAGATTGATGAAATTCATCAAGCCGAGCGTCACCGAAAGTCCGCACGCGAGCACAAACAGCAACATGCCGTAGGCCACGCCGTCGAAGAGGATCGTCAGCATCGGGGGCGCGAGCCGATCATCGCATTATAAGGCCCCCTCGCCGATCAGTGTTTCGCGGCCTTGTAGGGATCCTTCACGTTGGGGATCGTCTCGAACTCGACGTTGTAGAGGGCGCCGTCCACCTTCTCGACCTTGCGGACATAGATATTCTGGATGATGTCGCGCGTGTCCGGGTCGATCGAGACCGGCCCGCGCGGGCTCATCCAGCTCATGCCTTTCATCGCGGCGATCAGCGCCTCGCCGCTCGCGTCACCCTTGGTCTTTTCCAGCGCCTTGTAGACGAGCGCCATGCCGTCATAGCCTCCGACCGCCATGAAATTCGGCCGCATGCCGTTGTTGGCCTTTTCGAACGCGGCGACGAAGGCCTTGTTTTCGGGCGAATTATGCGCGGCCGAATAATGGTGGGTCGTGATCACGCCGAGCGCCGCATCGCCGAAGCCGGCGATGAGGTCGTCGTCGGTGACGTCGCCGGTGCCGATCAGCTTGATGCCCGACTTGTCGAGCCCGCGCTCGACGAACTCCTTCATCAAGACCGCGCCTTGTCCCGACGGCACGAAGACGAACACGGCGTCCGGCGCGTCGTCCTTCACCCGTTGCAGAAAGGGCGCGAAATCCGGGTTCTTCAGCGGCACCCGGATTTTTTGCGTCACCTTTCCGCCGCCCTTCTCGAAGGTGTCGCTAAACCATTTCTCGGCGTCGACTCCGGGGCCGTAGTCGGCGACGAGGGTGACGACCTTCTTGATCCCGTTTTTCAGCGCCCATTCGGCCATCGGCTTGGACGCCTGAGGCAGGGTGAATGAGGTGCGGACGATATAGGGCGATTTTTCGGTGATCATCGCGGTCGCGGCGGCGGTGACGATCGCGGGGACCTTCGCTTGCGTCGCAACAGGCGCCGCGGCCAGCGCCAGCGGCGTCAGACCGAAGCCCATCAGGACCTTGGCGTGGTCGTTGCCGATGAGTTCCTCGGCGAGGCGCTTGGTCACGTCCGGGGCGCCGGTGTCGTCCTTGACCTCGAGGACGATCTTCTTGCCCGCGACCGTGTCGCCGTGCTGTTGCATGTAGAGTTCGGCGGCGGCGCGTTCCTGCTTGCCGGTCGAGGCGAAAGGGCCGGTCATCGGCAGGATCAAGCCGATGGTGACCGTGTTGTCGTCGGCGAGCGCCGGGGCGGCGAGCAAGGCGGCGCCGAGGGCGGCGCCCAGCATCCAGCGTTTAAAACGCATCAATCTTCCTCCCGTAAGGCCGCCACGCGCGGCGCCGGCGCGCGCGGCCGTTCCCGCAAATACCGCGATCGTCGGATTCTTGAATCCTGCAATCTCCGCGCGACGTTAGCCTCCCCGTAGGCGAAGCGAAAGAGGGGGGCCGGCGGCTCGCCCTCATTGCCTTTCCCGCCGATCGAGACGAACGAGGATTTTCTCGGCCAAAGCGCGATAGTCAGCGGCCTCGCTCGCTGTGGAGCGCAGACCCAGCTCGCCGATTGTCTGCTGCCAACCGACCGAAGCGCGCGACATTGCGCCGTCGAGCCCGAGCAGATCGACAGTTGCTGCCGCTTCGCGCATTTCCGCGGCGCGCCTGACGCCGTGAGTCATCACCCGCTCCAGCATATAGGCCGAGCGCTTCTTCCAGTCGAAGCCGGGATAGGTGTCGTCGAGCGAATCGAGCACAGTCTCGATGACGCCGGCCTTTTGCCCGGCGAGCACGCATTCGCAGACCAGCGCCTCGAGCCCCTTCATCATGATCGAGCGGGTCATCTTGACCGCCGATGCGGCGCCGACGGGTCCCTCATGGATCTTCGCCGGCATCTCGAGCGCGGCGAGCGTCTGCGCCGCGGCCACGGCATGCGGCCCGCTGATGAGGAGCGGGGTCCGGTTGAGGAGTGGGCGCACCGGCGCCATCACCGCGACGTCGACATAGCGCCCGCCCGCTGCGTCGACCTTCTCGGCGGTCCGCGCCTTGGTCTGCGGCGCGCAGGAGTCGCAATCGAAGAACAACGCCCCTTTCGCCAGGCCTGGCAGCGCCGCCAGCGCCGCCTCGTGCGCCTGATCGGCGGTGACTACGGAAAAGACCGCCTCGGCGCCCGCGACCGCCTCGGGCGCGCTCGAAGCCCCAATCACATTGGCGGCGACGTAATCGGCCCGCTTGGCCGCTCGCGCCTCCGGGTCGGGGGAATCGGTCTTGATGTCATAAGCGGCGACCCGCGCGGCGAAACCGGAAATCGTCCGCCAGCCGTCGAGAAACGCCCGCGCCGCCTCGCCGAATCCGATGAAAGCCATGGAGCCGCTGACGATCGTTGAACCCTGCATGCGCCCCTCTCTGTCGCGCCCACTTTTGCGTCTCCCGGAAGCGGACCACAAGTCCCTGATTGCCGGGGAGACCGCGAACTCGCCTGGGTGACGGGCGTTCGGCCACACTTGGGCGGGCCCGCTTGCGGGTCGACGCCGGCCGGCTAATATCCGCCTCCCGGGCGCAATCGCCGGTCGAAGGCGATGCGCGCCCGACGGTCGATCGACGCGCTGGGGCCGCTTCGCTCCGTGCTCGCGTTGCGCCGCTCGCCCGCCAAGGGAGGAAACGGCACTCGATGACGAAGACGTCCCAGACGGCAGTTCCCTCTCTATGCATGAGCGGCGGCGCATCCAAGCTGGCCGCAGTCGCGCCCTTCGCTTTGCAGACCGGGAGGGCCAGACCGCGCGGAGACGCAAACTCGTTCGGCCTCCTGACGCGGAGACAAAGATGAGTGGCCGGATCGCGGGCCTTTCGTCTATGGCGACCCGACACATCCTGGCCGATCTGGCTCGAGACTATGAGCTGCGAAAAGGGATACGGGTCGAGATCCGATCCATGGGCGGCGTCGAAGCGGCGAAATTGTTGCGGGCCGGCGAACCGACGGATGTCGTCGTGCTGGCGTCGAGAGTCATGGAGAGTTTGGAGGCCGAAGGCCTGATCGCCAAGGGCAGCATCGTGGAGTTCGCGCGATCCGAGATCGCCGTGGCGGTCCGCGCCGGCTCGCCGCGACCCGGCGTCGAAAGCGAACAGGCCGTCAGGCGGGCCATGCTCGAAGCGCGAAGAATTTGCTATTCGACCGGTCCGAGCGGCGATCACCTGAAGGCGCTGGGCGGAAAATGGGGTGTGACCGAATCTGTGCTGGGGCGCGCGCTTGTCGCTTCGCCGGGCGTTCCGGTGGCCAGTCTGGTCGCGCGCGGCGAGGCCGATCTCGGGTTTCAGCAATTGAGCGAACTGATCGGCCAACCCGGCATTGAGATCGTCGGTTCTCTGCCGCCGGAGATTCAGGCCGTAACCGTGTTCTCGGCCGGGGTGTCGAGCGCGTCCGCCGACCGCGAGGCCGCAAGCGCTCTCGTTGCGTATCTCGCTTCGGCTGAATCCCGCGACACAAAACGCCGTTACGGCATGGAGCCGCCATAAATCGCCCCTGAGGGGTGTTTGAATTCGTGACCAAGGAAGCTTCCAGATGATTATCGACTGCCACGGCCATTACACGACCGCCCCTAAGGCGCTGGAGGCGTGGCGCAACCGTCAGATCGCCGGCATCAAGGATCCGGCCGCGGCGCCGAAAGTCAGCGAGCTGAAGATCAGCGACGACGAGCTTCGCGAATTGATCGAGTTGAACCAGTTGCGCTTCATGAAGGAGCGCGGCTGCGATCTGACGATCTTCTCGCCCCGCGCGAGCTTCATGGCGCACCACATCGGCGATTTCGCCGTCAGCTCGACCTGGGCGTCGATCTGCAACGAGCTCTGCCATCGGGTCTCGAAACTGTTCCCCGACAATTTCATCGGCGCGGCCATGCTGCCGCAGAGCCCCGGCGTCGACCCGAAATCCTGCGTTCCGGAACTGGAGCGATGCGTAGGGGACTACGGCTTCGTCGGGATCAATCTCAATCCCGATCCGTCCGGCGGCCACTGGACGAGCCCGCCGCTGACCGACCGCCACTGGTATCCGATCTACGAAAAGATGGTCGAGCACGACATCCCGGCGATGGTGCATGTGTCAACCAGTTGCAACCCCTGTTTTCACACCACCGGCGCCCACTACATCAACGCCGACACCACCGCGGTGATGCAGTTCATCCAGGGCGACCTGTTCAAGGACTTCCCGACCCTGCGCTTCGTCATTCCGCACGGAGGAGGGGCCGCGCCCTATCACTGGGGCCGCTATCGCGGACTGGCCCAGGAGCTCAAGAAGCCGCTGCTCAAAGAACATCTGCTCCGCAATGTCTTTTTCGACACCTGCGTCTATCATCAACCGGGCATCGACCTGCTGACAAACGTGATCCCGGTCGACAACATCCTGTTCGCGAGCGAGATGATCGGAGCTGTGCGGGGGATCGACCCGGAGACGGGCCATCATTATGACGACACCAAGCGCTATGTTGAAGCGACAGGAAATCTTCGCCCCGAGGAACGCCACAAGGTCTATGAAGGCAACGCGCGGCGAGTCTACCCTCGTCTGGACAAGGCGCTCAAGGCCAAAGGCCGGTAGGAGAGGAATATGACCGAACTCGGCGTCGTCCGCCGCAGGATCGAACGCGCCGAGCGCGCTTCGGTCGACGCGCTCGCGCCTCTCGGCGTCGCCACCGTGCATGAAGCGATAGGCCGCGTCGGACTGATGAAGCCCTACATGCGGCCGATCTATGCCGGCGCTTCGGTTTCAGGAACGGCGGTGACGGTGCTGATGCATCCGGGCGACAACTGGATGATGCATGTCGCTGCCGAACAGATCCGGCCGGGCGACATCGTCGTCGCCGCGATCACGGCCGAATGCACGGACGGCTATTTTGGCGACCTGCTGGCGACCAGCTTCATCGCTCGCGGGGCCCGCGCGCTCATCATCGACGCCGGCGTGCGGGACGCGAAGACCCTGACCGAAATGGGTTTCCCCGTCTGGAGCAAATGCGTCAGCGCCAAAGGCACGGTCAAGGCGACGGTCGGTTCGGTCAATATCCCGATCGTGTGCGCCGGCGCAATGGTCAATCCTGGCGATGCGATCGTCGCCGACGATGACGGCGTCGTGGTCGTGCCGGCAGCCTGGGCGAGGAAGGCCGCAGACGCGGCCGCCGCGCGAGAGGCCAATGAAGCCGACAAGCGGGCCAAGCTCGCCTCCGGCGTGCTCGGCCTCGATATGTACAAGATGCGCGAACCGCTGGAAAAAGCGGGGCTCAAATACATCGACTGAAAGCGCGTTCCGTGAACGATGTCGTCAAGCCCGTCAGCGGGCCATTCGAAAAGACCAAGGGCTGGCTCGACTGGTTCGATGGGCCAAGCCGCCCGCGTTTCCGGCTGCCCCCGGGCAGCGTCGACGCGCATTGCCATGTGTTCGGGCCGGGCTCTGAATTTCCTTACGCGCCAGAGCGAAAATATACGCCTTGCGACGCGAGCAAGGCCGAGTTGTTCGCGCTTCGCGACCAGCTGGGCTTTTCCCGCAATGTGATCGTGCAGGCGACCTGCCACGGCGCCGACAACAGCGCCATGGTCGACGCCTGCCTCTCCAGCGCCGGCAGGGCGCGCGGAGTCGCGACGGTGAGGCGCGCGGTCAGCGACGGCGAGTTGGAGCGGCTCGACCGCGCGGGCGTGCGCGGCGTGCGCTTCAATTTCGTCAAGCGCCTGGTCGACTTCACCCCGAAAGACGAGCTAATGGAGATCGCCGGCCGCGTCGCCAGGCTCGGCTGGCATGTCGTCATCTATTTCGAGGCCGCCGACCTGCCGGAACTCTGGGATTTCTTCACCGCCCTGCCGGCGACCGTGGTCGTCGACCACATGGGCCGCCCGGATGTGGGAAAGCCGATCGACGGCCCGGAGTTCTCGCTGTTTCTCAGGTTCATGCGCGAGCACGGGAACGTCTGGAGCAAGGTCTCCTGTCCAGAGCGCCTCTCCGTATCCGGTCCGCCGGCGCTCAACGGCGAACAGGACCCCTATCGCGACGTCGTTCCCTTCGCGCGGCGCGTGATCGAGGAATTTTCCGACCGCGTGCTGTGGGGAACCGACTGGCCGCATCCCAATCTCAAGGACCATATGCCGGACGACGGGCTGCTGGTCGACTTCATCCCCCGTATCGCAACGACGCGTGAATTGCAGCGCAAGCTGCTGGTCGATAATCCAAAACGACTCTATTGGACCCGGAATTGAGGAGAGGCGGACCATGTCGCTGGAAAAACCCTATCTCGACGTTCCCGGCACGACGATTTTCGACGCCGAACAATCGCGCCGGGGCTACTGGCTCAACCAGTTCTGCATGTCGCTGATGAAGGCGGAGAACCGGGCGCGGTTCAAGGCCGACGAGCGCGCGTACCTGGATGAATGGGCGATGAGCGAGGAGCAGAAGCAGGCGGTCCTCGATCGCGATCTCAACCGCTGCATCTCGCTCGGCGGCAACATCTACTTTCTCGCCAAGATCGGGGCGACCGACGGCAAGAGCTTCCAGCAGATGGCGGGCAGCATGACCGGCATGACCGAACAGGAATACCGCGACATGATGGTGAAGGGCGGCCGCTCGATCGAGGGCAACCGCCATGTCGGCGAAGGCGGCGACGCCCAGGCGCATCGCCAGCCGCAGGGCGCGGCGGGACAGAAGAAGGGAGCCTGACATGGCCACGATCACCGCTTCCGTCTACACCTCGCACGTCCCCGCGATCGGCGCGGCGCTCGATCTCGGCAAGTCGAACGAGCCTTACTGGCGGCCGGTATTCAAGGGTTACGACTTCTCCAAGCAATGGCTCCGCGATCACAAGCCGGACGTGATCTTCCTCGTCTACAACGATCACGCGAACGCCTTCAGCCTCGACTTCATTCCGACCTTCGCCATCGGCACGGCGCCGGAGTTCGAGCCCGCCGATGAGGGCTGGGGGCCGCGGCCGGTTCCCAAGGTGATCGGCCATCCGAAGCTGGCGGCGTACATCGCGCAGTCGGTGATCCAGCAGGATTTCGATCTCACCATCGTCAACAAGATGGACGTCGATCACGGCCTCACCGTGCCGCTGAGCCTCATGTGCGGCCAGCCGCAGGCATGGCCCTGTCCGGTGATACCGTTCGCGGTCAACGTGGTGCAATATCCCGTGCCTTCGGGCGCGCGCTGTTTCGCGCTCGGCCAGGCGATCCGGCGGGCGATCGAGAGCTACGACGAACCTCTAAAGGTTCAGATCTGGGGCACCGGCGGCATGAGCCATCAGTTGCAGGGCCCGCGCGCCGGCCTCATCAACGCCGAGTGGGACAACAGGTTCCTCGACCGGCTGATCGCCGACCCGAAGGGTCTCTCCCAGATGCCGCACATCGAATACGTGCGTGAGGCGGGCAGCGAAGGCATCGAACTGGTGATGTGGCTGATCGCGCGCGGCGCAATGGCCGACGTCGCCGGGGGGCCAAAGCCCAAAGTGGTCCACCGCTTCTTTCACGTCCCCGCGTCGAACACCGCCGTCGGCCATCTCATCCTGGAAAACGCCGCCTGAGGCGCGCCCGAAGGAAGCATTCATGGTCAAGACGATCAAAGTCGCGCTGGCGGGGGCCGGCGCCTTTGGCCTCAAGCATCTCGACGCGATCAAGCTGATCGACGGGGTCGAGGCGGTCTCGCTGGTCGGCCGCGAACTCGAGAAGACCAGGCAGACCGCCGCCAAATACGGCGTTGGGCACGTTACGACCGATCTCGCCGAGACGCTCAGGCTGCCCGCCCTCGACGCCGTCATACTCGCGACGCCCACGCAAATGCACGCGGCGCAGGCGCTGCAATGCCTGGAGGCCGGCAAGCATGTGCAGGTCGAGATTCCCCTCGCCGACAGCCTCAAAGCCGCCGAGGCGGTTGTTGCGATGCAGAAGCGCACCGGGCTCGTCGCCATGTGCGGGCACACTCGCCGGTTCAATCCGAGCCATCAGTTCGTCCATAAGCGAATTCTCAAGGGCGAGTTCAACATCCAGCAGATGGATGTGCAGACCTACTTTTTCCGCCGGACCAACATGAACGCGCTGGGCGAGCCGCGCTCATGGACCGATCACTTGCTTTGGCATCACGCCGCCCACACCGTCGACCTCTTCGCCTATCAATGCGGCGCGCCGATCGTCAAAGCCAACGCGCTCCAGGGACCGATTCACCCGACGCTCGGGATCGCCATGGACATGAGCATCCAGTTGAAGGCGGCCAACGACGCGATCTGCACCCTGTCGCTGTCGTTCAACAACGAGGGACCGCTCGGCACCTTCTTCCGCTATATCGGCGACACAGCGACCTATATCGCCCGCTACGACGATCTCTTCACCGGCAAGGACGAGAAGATCGACGTCAGCAAGGTCGACGTATCCATGAACGGCATCGAATTGCAGGACAGCGAGTTCTTCGCCGCCATCCGTGAGGGCCGTGAGCCCAATGCCAGCGTCGGTCAGGTGCTGCCGTGCTACCGGGTCCTGCATGAGTTGGAACAGCGACTGGGATAGAGAGCGCAACCGGTCGAACCGCATCCTCGCCATGATTGCGTCCCTCGATCGTTGTCGCCAACCGAAAGTCTGGAAGCATGTGGTCTGGTCGTGGCTTCTAAATCGGGCATGACGCTCACGGCGAGCGCGCTTCTGGCGGCTGCATTCCTCGGCGGCGCGGCCATGATCTCGGCGGCAATTCCGGCGACGGCGGCGGAGCAAGGTCAAAGAGCGGCCTACGCAAACGGCCTTCCGACCGATCCGTCGTATTTTCCGATCGGCGTCTGGCTGCAATCGCCGAGGTTTGCGCCCGAATACCGCGCGATCGGCGTCAACCTGTTCGTCGGTCTCTACAAAGGTCCGACGGAGGACCAGCTTGCCGAGCTCGCCAGAAACAGGATGCCGGTTATCGCGACTCAAAACCGCGTGGGGTTGTCGTCGCCCAATGCGAAGATGATCCGCGGCTGGATGCAGGGGGACGAGCCTGACAACGCCCAATCCTCTATTTGGGGATTTGACGGCTCGTGCATCCCCGCGGGCGAGGTGGCCCGGCGATCGCTTGCGATCAAGGCCATGGATCCGACCCGGCCCGTCTTCCTTAATTTTGGTCGCGGCGTGGCCGATCCGAGCTGGCGCGGACGGGGACGCTGCACGGGCGACTTGGACTATTACGTCAAGGCCGCGATCGGCGCCGACATCCTTTCCTTCGACATTTATCCGGTCGCCTCCGATACGCTCGCGCTGGCCGGTCAGTTGGACGCTCCTTCGCGCGGCGTCGAGCGATTGCGGGCTGCGGCGCGGAACGGTCAACGCGTTTGGGCGATCATCGAAACCACGCATATCAATTCGCCCCGGTCGCGGGTCACCCCTGACCAGTTGCGGTCCGAGGCCCTCCTCGCGCTCATTCAAGGCGCCAATGGACTGGTCTACTTCGCCCACGAATGGACCGGCGGGTTCCGCGGGGACGGCCTGTTCAGATATCCGGAAATCGTGCAAGCGGTGAAAGACACGAACGCACTCGTAAGACGCCTAGCTCCGGTCTTGAACAGCCCGACGATCGAGGGTCGCATCACCTTGTCCGGGGCAGTCCCCGTCGCGACGATGCTCAAGCAATACGACGGCGAACTCTACCTGTTCGCGGGATCGACGGCGGCCAAGACGGGCGCGGTCACATTCTCGATCGAGGGCGTTTCGAACGCCCGTGTCGAGGCGCTCGATGAAGAGCGGCGGCTGCGGCTTTCGAACGGCGAATTCAGCGGCGCCTTCGATAGGGGCTACCAGGTTCACGTCTACCGTATATCCGCCCACGATCGTTCCTAGAATCGTCGCTGGTCAGCGGAAGATCAGACGCCCCGCGCGCAAGGGCGCCGGCCTCAGTCGTGATGAAACACTTCCTCGGCCATCGCCCACCTTTCGCCTTCTTTGCGCGTGGCGAGCGGCGCCTGCATCGGGTCGTGGATCGCCCACCAGTCCTGAGTGCGCGGATCGGCCGCCATCTTTTTGGCGTCGACGGCCCAATCGTCGCCGTGATATTCCCAGTAGGCGAACAGAAGGTTCTCGGGCTCGCGCAGGAAAATCGTGTAGTTGCGGATGTTGCAGGCCGAAATCCTGGCGAGGACTTCCGGCCAGACGGCCGCGTGCGTACGCTTGTATTCCGCGATCCGATCCGGCTTGATGCCGATCACCATGCCCATGCGCTTCATGCCGTTCCTCCCTTCACGAATTTCAGGGCGAAGTGTGGACGGCCTATGGCCGCCGGCGCAAGGGGAGGCGCGACGACATCGGGTCGATGGCGGTCTAGCCTCGTTGTTCTCGAAATGAACAAGCTACAGTCGGGACCTGTGGCCGCCCTTCGGCTTGGGGGAGTTCGGCCGCGCCAGGAACCAAGATCGTGCGGGCGCGGCGGGTCGGCGAAGATATCGAGACGGTTCGCGCGAAAACGGGGGCTTCCATTGACGCCCGCCGATCAAAGCGCGGGCTCCCGAACAACACGCGCGTCAGGTGAAGCGGCTCAGCGCCTATTCAACCGCGACGATTTCGTATTCTTCGGCGTTGCGTTCGAAAGGTTCGGCAGGAACTCTTGATGCGATAGACCTGCGGCTTGAGGTCGTCCGCGGGGAGCACGCGCAGGACCTGGTAGGGTCCTTTGGTTTTCGGAGTTGGCACGATCCTTCTTTCGAAGTCGAACCGGGCGTCGAAGTCGACGATTTGCCCGATCTCGAACTTATGCAATGCCATGCTCTCGCTCCCGTTGACTCCAAAGAAAAAGGGCCAGGAGAAACCCTGACCCTTCCCATCGTCCTGCGAACGGAGCGGACCAGTCGCCGTCGCCGCCGGTACATCCGCGGTCGACGTTCGGGACAGTCCGCCGTTTTTCGCTCAGACGGCTCGGAGGTTGTCGGCCGACATCTTTCCCGAGCGTTGATCCGTCACCAGCTCAAAGCTGATTTTCTGGCCTTCCCGCAGATCGTTCATCCCAGCGCGTTCAACCGCACTGATATGAACAAAGGCGTCCTTGCCGCCGTCATCGGGTTGAATGAAGCCAAAACCTTTTTGCGGATTGAACCATTTTACAGTACCTACCGACATGACGATCCCTTTCGGATGCGCACATTAGACACGGCCCCGCGAACCGGCGCCGCTATCACTTCGATCTTTGGAGGGAGTTCGTCAGAACAAGCGACCTAAAGTCGCTCGAAGCAAGATTCGTCCGGCCGAATTTCGATGACCCTATCTGGGGGCTCGCGTCCCCTTTGTCAAGTGCTTGTCCTTGCTCATTCCACGCCAAATTCGGGAGTTTCGTCGCCTCGGCGGATCGAGAGATCCTCAGCGGAAGTTTTTCGGCATGGGCGCCATTGGGCCTGGGCTGGCTATGGAGGCGTTGGAAGGCCGAGACCAATGGGCGTCTTGCCGATTTGCAGAGGCGCATCGGCTCAGGGGTCGCCGAGCTCATGACCGCGGCGCCGTTCGCAAACGGGGGAGCCCTTCATCTCGTGGTCGGTTTTCCTTTCGACAGCGCAGGAGGCCAGCGATGCCGCGCGGCGACAATTCGAAATACACCGACAAGCAGGAGAAACGAAGGCGAGGGCGCGGCAAGACGCCTGGGAATCTGACGGGCATGAGCCCGCGACGGGAACCTATCGCAGGCGCGGCGCGTTTGAAGAGGCGAGCACGGAAAGCAGACCACAACGGAGATTGAGAGATGTTCGGTTGGGCGATCACTTTTCTCATTGTCGCGCTCGTCGCCGCGGTTCTCGGCTTTGGCGGCGTCGCCGGAACCGCGATCGTGGCGGCGAAGCCCATATTCGTCGTGGCGTTGGTCGCGTTTGCGGTTTCGGCGCTGTTCGGGCTCATGAGACGGACGCATTGAGCGACCGGCGCCGCCGGCCGGCGCTCCACGCTCGACGCCGTTGCGAGGGCTCGATATAGGCGCGCCGACAGGCCTTTTGCACTCACGAGCGGATCGGCCAATGGCGAACAATAATCCTCCGGACCCGAATGGCGGCGAGGGCAAGCAGGCGAAGATGGCGACAGACTCAGCTTTGGCGGGAAAGTCCCGCGTGGGCGCAGGCCGCGGTCTCGACGCCCGCTCGCAAGAGGCGATCGGAAGGTCGCTGAGGCAACACTACGACGATCTCGTCCGTGCCCCGGTTCCCGACAAATTCTTAGAGTTGCTGGATCTTTTGGAAGCCAGGGAGCGATCTTCGAAGCCCCAAGACGGCCGTGATGGCTGAAGGCAGTTTCAAGGACGAGCTGGTCAGCGAAATCCGGAGCCTACGGGCGTTCGCGGTTTCGCTGTGCGGCTCCATGACGCTTGCGGATGACCTCGTCCAGGAGGCCCTGCTCAGGGCATGGAGCAACGCGGACAAATTCCAGCCGGGAACGAGCATGCGCGCGTGGTTGTTCACCATTCTGCGCAACGTCTATTATTCGCAATATCGCAAGCGGGCCCGCGAGGTCCAGGACAGTGACGGCGTCTTCTCGCGTGGGATCGCGGTAGCGGGAAATCAGGAGAGCCATCTCGATCTTATGGATTTTCGCAGGGCCCTCGTCAGGCTTCCGGCGGAGCAGCGCGAAGTGTTGACGTTGGTCGGAGCGAGCGGGCTCTCTTACGAGGAAGCTTCGGCGGTCTGCGGCGTGGAGATCGGGACGATCAAGAGCCGTCTCAGCCGCGCCCGAGCCAAGCTCGCCGAGCTGATGGAGCTCAATGCGCCGGATTCCGGCGCGCGCACCCACGCCGCGCGCGCCGCCAGCCGATCGGACGCCGCCGCGACGGGGCGGGGGAAATAGGCTAACTTCCGTTTCTCGGACGCCCGATAATCCGCACGCTTCAGGGAACGTTTCGATCGCTCGCCTGTTGGGTCCAGTTGGCCGCTGTGGCGCGGACCGCGCGCCGGGAGGCGGGGAGGGACTTTTGCGTGAAGGTCGTCCGGGAGCGGTCGCACCGATGGAAGAGGTTGGGGCCGAGCGCCCGACGGCGCCGCTTCGCCTAATCTCGGCGTGGTCGCTCGCGATCCTGGCGGCGATCGCGATCGGTTTCGTTTTGTATATTGGTCGGGAAGTATTGCTGCCGACTGTCGCGGCGTTCGTTGTCGGCGTCATGCTGGGACCGGCGGCGCGAAGGATCGAGGCGCTTCATGTGCCGAGGCCGCTGGTAGCGGTGCTGCTCGTGTGCAGCGTCGCCTTGATCATCGCTTTCGTGATCACATTGATTGTTCCGCGCGTGTCCGAGTTAGCGGCGGGCCTGCCGGATTTCGCCGCGGCGTTGAAAGAAAAGCTGCGTGCGTTCGACGGCCTCGCCGACTTCTGGCGTCGCGTCATGTGGGAAATGGGGGAGAACCCGAAAACCGACTCCGCCGCGCTCCCTCTGCCCAGTATCACCTGGGTTCCATCGACGCTCTCCTTTCTATTGCCGCCGATCACGGGTTTTCTGTACTTTCTGGTTGTGCTTCTGCTCTTCATCGCTAAATGGCCGGACTTGCGTCGCGGCCTCGTCATGACGTTCGCCAGCCGCGATTCGCGCCTGACAGTTTTGAAAATCCTCAACGATATCGAGGCCGGACTGGCGCGTTACCTGATGACCGTCACGGTGATCAACCTGTGCGTCGGGGCAATCACGGCCGTAATCTGCGCTTTGACCAGAACGCCGCACGCGATCGGTCTCGGCGCCTTGGCCGCCACGCTCAACTTTATCCCGATCCTCGGACCGTTCGCGATGTTCTTGGTTCTCCTGCTGGTTGGACTCGTGGACGCGCCGACCTTCGCCCTCGGCCTCCTCCCCGCGGCGGGATTTGCTCTGTTGATCATCGCCGAGGGGCAGTTCGCCACCCCGACGATCATCGGCCGCCAGCTTGAGCTCAACGCTCTGGCGGTTCTCCTGTCGCTAGCGCTCTGGACGTGGCTGTGGGGACCGATCGGGGCGTTGCTGTCGTCGCCGATATTGATCGTCGCGCTGATATTGAGGGAACGCCTCTACGACGGCGAGGAACGCTAAATCGCGTCGGCCGGGAACCTTCGGCCACGAACGTGGGTTTCCCATGAGCAGGAATATTCCGGAGGAAAAGATGACCGCCGATTTTCCACGCGACGCGGCGCCGGACGACGCGGCGCCGGATCTTTCGAACGATGACGCTTTCGCCCGCCTGGAGAAGGAAATGAGCGAGATGAAGAACGCAATCGGAAATCTTTCGGGTCAAATCGCGGACGCCGCGACCGACATCGGCTCCGTTGCGCAAAACCAGGCGAGGCGGGGACTGAAAAGCGCCCGCTCGCATGTCAACTCTATGGCCTCCGACGCTTCCGACCGCGTCGGCGCCGTGGCCAGCGCGGCGCAGACACAGGCCTCGTCAATCGGCGACACATTGCAGGACATCATCGAAGAGCGTCCGCTGTCGACCGTCGCGCTCGCTCTCGGGCTCGGATTTCTGATCGGCGTGACCTGGCGTCGATAGTGCATTGGCGATCGGCGGCAAAGCACGGTTGCAGGTATGTTTTTCAACGCCCTGGCCTCCGCGACGGTAGCGGCCGCCGCGTGGGAAGTGGGCTTTAACTGCGCCGCGACCTTCGTTTTCGTGATGGAGCGTTACAGCGTGCTTGACGTCTGTCTGTCCGTTGCGGCCAATATTTTCGTCATGGCGCTGGCGCTGTTGGCGACCTATGTCGCGGCCCGTAGCCAGGCGAGCCGCGACTGCGCGCCGGAAGGCCCGTCCATCCCTCCTTGCGGACCCTTCATTGTCGCGGCCGGCGTTGAGATCGTTCAAGCCTTGGGAATCAAGCGCGTCGCGACGCTTGTCGCCGTCGCCGGCGCCGCGATGGCGTTGGCGTCAACGATCTCCCCGCGCGGTCCAGACCGAGTCGCGGCGAAACGCCGATCGCCGGCAAATGACGCTGGCGGCCCTTTCTCGACTCGCGATTTCAATGCGTCGCTCGTTGTGGCGGTCTCGATGATCCCTCCTGGCTAGAGGCGGCGCGATCCGCCGCCTCTTGAAGAATGCGGGATCTCCGTCCACTTCGTCAGCGTGCTGGACAAAGCCGAGTAGAGCGGGAACGAGAAGGATGATCAGGATCGTTTCCAAGCCTCCGACCGGATAATAGCCCCAGCCGGCGCTGTAGGGCCAAGCGGGAAAAGCGCCGATCAAGAGGACGATGAGAGTAATGAAAATCAGAAGACGTATTTTCACCCCTCGCTCTGCCGCCGCTCGCGCGGAGGTTCCAACAACGTCGCGATCGCGCGATTGTTCCCGCAGTTGGCGCCCCCGCAATGCGTCAGACCGCTGAGATTCTGAAGATAGCGACGTCAGGTCGCGGCCTCGTCGAGATCACGACCGAAGTTGCGGATTGGCTCAAGCGCAACGAGGCGCGATCGGGATTGCTGACGCTGTTTTGCCGCCACACATCCGCCAGTCTCCTCATTCAGGAGAACGCCGCGCCGGAGGTTCGCACCGATCTCGAGTCGTTTTTTGAAGCGCTGGCGCCTGAGGAACCGGGGCGCTATTTGCACGGCGACGAAGGGCCCGACGACATGCCCGCTCACATCCGTGCGTCGCTGACGGCAGTCCAACTCGCGATTCCCGTCATCGACGGCAGGCTCGCTTTGGGGACATGGCAAGGGATCTATCTCTTTGAGCATCGGCGCACGCGGCGGCGCCGAGAAATCGCCGCGCATTTTCTCGGTGAATGATTAGCGGATCGCCGCGCTCATCTTGGTTGCGCGGCGATCCAAAGGGCTGAAAGCGCAAACTGAGGCTCGGCCGACCACGGACCGGCGCCCGCTAGCTTCAGCGCCAGTTCTGCCTTCCGAACCAGGCGTCGATCTCCTTGCGCGCGATGTCCTTTTGAATGCCGTAGCGCTCCTGAATCTTGCCTTCCAGCTGGTCGCGCTTGCCGTCAATGACGTTGAGATCGTCGTCGGTCAGTTTGCCCCAATGCTCCTTGACCTTACCCTTGACCTGCTTCCAGTTTCCTTCGAACTCGATTCCAGTCCATAGATCGAACTCCCTTTTTCGGGTTGGCGGATTGCGCGCCAAAACCCTGAGATTGAAACCAAAAGGGTCGGCGAATGTTCCCGTCCGCCGGATCCGCGCCCGAGGAAAGCGAAAGGGCCATCTCTTTTTGAAGAAAGAGAATGGAAAGCGCGCGCAGGCATGGACTTGCGTTTGAACCGAATCCGGGCGGTTTCGCGGCGTTGTTGGACGGGCGTGCTGCGAGACTTTAAAACGTCAGCGCTGATCGCGCGCCGCGAAACCGGCCTTCCAGCCGAAACGATCCGCCGATCTGCCGAGCGAACGAATTCACGAATATCAGGCCCGCGCTTCGCGCCTCGCTCGAATCGAATCCTTCCGGTGGCCCCAGGCCATCATCGTCGATTATCAGGCGATATCTCGATCGCCCGTCGTTGGCGGCCGTGAGGCGAATCGCGATCGTGCCGCACGCGCTGCCGGGAAAGCCATGCGTCAACGCATTGTTGACGCATTCGCCAATAACCAACGCCACCGGCAACACCGCGCTTCTTGGCAAATCGATCGACTCGATCGACGTTTCGAATCGGACTCGTTCCTCCGCGCCAGCCGCGGCAATGCACCTTGAAATAAGGTCTCTGACGACGGCATCGTCGATCCGCGCGTCGTCCGACGACAGCCGATTGAACATGCGGTCGATTTCGGCGACGACCCGGATGCGTCCGGCGGCGGCTTCGATCGCGTTTTGGGCCACCCAATCGCCAAGCTCGCGCCCCTGCAGGTCCAACATCGCGGAAATTGTCGCAAGATTGTTGGCGATGCGGTGCCGGGCCTCGGCCAGCATAGTTTGGCGCTGCGCGCTCAGTCGCAACGCCTCGAGTCTTTCAGTCTCGCCACGCCGATAGGTCGCCGAAAAGCGGTGTATCAGCAACGCCTGGAGAGCGCCAATCGCGGTCAAATACACAAGCGCAAGCAGCGATGACGCCTGCCACCCCAACCAGCGATCCAAAACGCCGAATATGCTCCATGCGCCAAGTCCAGCGAGAACTATAGACAAGCTTGCTGCGAGCGCGCGAAACGGCCGCAACGCCGCCGACCATTCCGGAATCCCACCAGTGAGGGGCCGCGCGCCGGAGAGCGTGCGCTCGAAAGCGGCCGAGTTGATCGTCCCCGATGTCATGCGAAATATCCTTGAAGTGTGTGCCGAGGCGCGCGGCGGGTTGCGCCTTTTTCCCCTTTCGTTGTGTTTCATTGGGGTCCGGCTCCGGCCGCAATGCCCGTTTGTAACGTTTCGAGAAAAACCTTCTGCTCCCAAGTGAACACAAGGCTCGCGCATGCGTTGATGGTCGTTTGAGACGAGGAGCCCGAGATGCGAAACGCCAATTCACCCCGACAGAACATCCGTTCCATGGCGGCGGAAAACAATCTTTTGCGCGCGTTAAAGCCGAATGATTTCGAGCTCTTGGCTCCAGCTCTCGGCCGAACGCGACATGCTGCCGGCGACGTCCTCTACGAGCCCGGGGATTCCGTGAATTACGCATACTTTCCGTGCGGGCAAACCTTGGTGTCTTTTCGCGTCGTCCTTGCGGACGGCCGCGGGGTCGAAACCGCTCTGATCGGACGAGAAGGCGCGATCGGCGGCGTTGTCAGTCAAGGCAGATTGCCGGCCTATGCGCGTGCGCTGGTTCAATCCGAAGGAGAGTTCCTGATGGTTGGTTCGTCTCAGCTCGAGAGATTGAAAGGGACGTCTTCGACCTTGAATCATCTCTTTGCGCGCTACGCCGATTGCCTCCTGGCGCAGGTTTTCCAGTCCACTGCGTGCAACGCTACACATTCCATCGAGCAGCGAACCGCGAAGTGGATATTGGCGGCGCTTGACCGTATCGGCAGCGACGAGGTCGTGCTGACACAGGAGCAATTCGGCGGACTGCTCGGCGTAGGCCGCAGCTACGTGAGCCGCGTCATGCGCAGGCTGCAAGATGATGGCGTGCTGAAAACGCGACGCGGGCGTATTCGCGTCATCCGTCGCGCGGAGCTGGAGGCGCGCTCCTGCGGCTGCACCGGGCTGGTTCGCGATCACTTTGAGGAAGTGCTGCGCGGCGTGTATCCGAACGAAAACGGCGACGATTGAGGTTCGGCAAAGTCCCAAAGTTCAGCGCCCGAGTCGCGGGTTCGCGCTTGCGTGAGTCGATGTCGGGATCCGATCATCGAGATTCGGCGTCAGACCC